>JBBIGQ010000001.1:0-371277 GCA_037447455.1 Sphingobacteriaceae bacterium
ATTCCTGCTGAGTGAGGTCTGGGTTGTCAGGGAAGAACACGACATATACGTTTGATTTTTGGGCATATTTGATGGGTTTGTTTTCCCTATCTACCAGGTCAAACAAGATATGAACATAGGCTGTCTTCGTTATATCGTCGTCAGCGTTAGTATATCCTCCAAGCATTACGATGCTCACCTTATGTTCGTTGTCCTTAGATATTAAGGTTAGCGTATCCCTGTTTGGAACGGCTACATATACGGAGTCGCCATTATCTCCCTTCAGGCTATGTTTGTAATATTCACCGTCCACCGTCCACTTTCCGAGGAGCTCAGGGTGAAAGCGCTTGGATTGAGCATTTACAACTGTGGCGATTGAGAGCATGCCGATAAGACATGCTCCCACTATCCCATGATGTTTTTGATGGAGTGTTTTCATAAGGTTTATTTGTTAGGTTTATTTGTTAGGTTTATTTGTTAGGTTTATTTGTTAGGTTCTTCAAGAAACTGGTTAATGTCCAGCTTATCCAGATGGCGAAGCTCTAATATGTCAATCTGAGTATCCCATTCTACTGAACTTTGATGTTTCAACGCATTAGTAATCCAATGACCTATTTCGTGAATAAGAACTACATTGAATAGTGCATTTTCACTTACTAAAAATCTTTGTGCATACCAATTGATACCCTTTGCAAACAGCACTATTTTTTTCTCAATAAAATTGTAATAACCTAATACTTCTTCAATTGGTGCAATTTCAATTTTTCTGCTTTCCTTAAACATTCTTTCTTTTATTCTAGATGATAGCCCCGCTTTTTCAAGTTTTTTCAGAAGTTCTTCATAACTTGCGAAGAAAAAATTTCTCTTGTATTCTTTGTAATCAATATAATTATTATACGGCTTTCCTTTTACCATGTATCTAGTAGGTGACTTTGTTATATCTGTATATTTATGTGCTTCAAAAATTAAACTATTGAAATCTATAGTTTTTTTTGACAAAGATACAACATTTTTTGGATCCTTCAAAATGATTTTTTTCGTCAAATCTACAAATTTAACATTTTAAAACTTTATAAAGTTAAACATATTTCAGATTATTTTACAAACAACTCATAAAAAAAAATATATATATGATTTTATTTTACTATAAAACTTTTCGGATGAGAAATTGTTCAAAAAGAAAAATGATAGTAATTCTTATGTAAAGCAAGAATATTAAAATAATTTATAAAATGCTCATATATTAATAACTCTTTTTCTCACCACTCCACTTTTCCGGCACCTTCACGAATGACTTCTATTTCTTCTTTGGTGCAATCTAAAATGGTAGAAGGCACTACATTGCCATAACCGCCGTCAACAATTAAATCTACTTTGTTTTTGTATTGCTCATATATCTCTTCGGGGTCTGTGTAATATTCTTTAATATCGTCTTCTTCATCTACCAAACTTGATGAAAGTATCGGATGCGTTAATTGTTTGATAATTTCACGAGTGATATTGTTGTCAGCCACACGAATGCCAATTGTTTTTCTGTTTTGTTTTAAAATTTTAGGCACATTGTTGTTAGCGTTCAAAATAAAAGTATACGGTCCGGGAATGAGTTTTTTAATAATTTTAAATACAGAATTCGGTATTGGAAGCACATAATTTGAAATATCCGAAATGTCCGAGCATATAAAAGTAAAAAGTGCTTTTTCCGGGTCTATTTTTTTCAATCGTGCAATTCGTTCAATTGCCTTAGTTTGATAAATATCGCATCCTAATGCATAAACCGTGTCGGTGGGATAAATGATTACACCACCATTTTTTAAGCCCTGAACGACTTTTTCAATTTCCTTTTCCTGTGGCTTGTCAGAACTAATTTTGATTAGCATAGAGTTGTATATTTTTCAGAGAATTATATGGAGGGTTTGATTTAAGAAAAATCATAACTTAACTACCTCCTTTAATAGTAATTAAAAGTAATTTGTTTTGATAACTTTAATAGGTAATGTTTTCAATAATTTGAATAATATCCTTATTTATTAAAGTATTAAAAACACTTACAATAACCCTATCGTCTTTTTCCTCTACAATTGGTAGTTGCTTGGCTTCACTTACTAATATTTCGTATATCTTATCGTAGCCACCCCCTTCACGTTCCATTAAATTAAGATCATAAAATACTTTTGAAAGATGTTCATTCCTTCTTACCGACTGATGTAAAATATTGTTTGGAGTTACGCCTAATGGCAATAATCCAGGGTTGTGTATTTCGATATAATCAGGAAAATGATTAATAAAAATATCTCCTCGTGTTGTATATGGACGATGTACTAATGCATTTGCCAATAATTCTCTTATAATATTCTCATTATAGTGGTACAAGATCGGTCTACCAAATAATCCTTTCGAGATTTCTATTCCTTCTTTCCATTCAGGAATCCTATCCCAGATGCTTTGAATTAATTCTTTGGGGTTTAAGGTAAAATCATCCCAAATTTCCTTTTTAATTTTATTACCATTTTTATCATACTTAATAAACTGTACTACAGGCGCATAATGCAACTGTGCTCTTTGCTGTCTCGTCCCAATCCATAAAATACCAAGATTGGTAAGATATTGTCCATTGTACATCTGGTAGTGAGAAAGCAATTCTTCCTCTGACTTTTGTTTCACAAAATTACTAACACGTTCTGAACTTTTTATATCTTTAATAAATTGATGAAGTTTTTCTCTATCACATTGCTCAGTCGTTATCTTTTGCACCACCTTTGTTTCCCAAACAAACACGGGTTTGCAAGCATCAGCCATTCTAATGTAATACCTTCCATCTGTTGTTGCCGCAACGGATTGTTGACTTGGTTTTATCTCTACTTCAATGTATTCTCCACCATTAAGTGCAGTCCTTTTCGATACAATTACACCAACATTTATTGTTAATTCCGAAATTCTTTTTCTGATTAAATTTATTGAATTTTCTTCTATGACTTGACTTTTAGGAGGCATTTCATCATCATCTTCAATGCCAATATAAATTTTTCCACCTTTTGCATTTGCAAAACAAACACAATCCTTTGCTAATTCATTCCACTTTTTCTGTCTCTTTTCAAATAAAGTCCTTAATGATTTCTTCTCAATGTATTCATTTTCCATTCAGCACTTTCTTACTTAATTTTCGCATAATCTTAATTCATAAATAAGTTTATCAAAAACATCCATCCATTTCCTTTTCAATCTAATCTACTTGATCGTTTAGATAAGGACTATTGGGCTTAATGTTGCCATTTTCGTCCACTGTATAATTGGAGTGATCATTTGAAAAGCGATTAGGTGATGGCGTATTTTTCTGATTTTCTTGTTCTTTTTTTCGGAGGTAGGCCGGCTTGCTTTCTAATTCATGAAAAACGATGGGGTTATTCAAATCCATGATTTGTTTTCTCAAACTGGATGTTTTTTCAGTGATGTTTTTAATGTTTTCAGACAATTGTTCCAGAGCACTGTTTGCATCCGAATGTTCAGATGAATTAGGACCCCGCTCTATTATTTTGGCCACAGGCGATGTTTCATTGGAACTAGTTGGCATATCTAATGGTAAAATGTCTTCTTTTAACGATGAGTCAAAAATCCCAACATTCAAGTCATTGCTTTCTGACATTGAACTATCTGGTTCGTTGTCACTTTCCTTTGCTTCCATCGGAAAGATAGTATTTTCAAAAGCCTTTAAATCATTGTTTTCAACATTTGTCGGAATTACTTCTATGCGAATATCTGTGGTGGATTCTGGTTGTGTTTCTGGAGCATCATACCGTTCTTCTGTTAGCAGAACGTTGCTTTCTCTTAATTCTGTTTCAGTTTTTTCACTTAATTGTATGTCTTCTACTTTAGTTACATTAGTAAAACTTCTCATGGTGGGCTCTTTCTTTTCTGACGAGGTGTCCGAATTAAAGCCGGTAGCCACAATAGTTATAGAAACCGCATCGCCTAAGGAGGGATCATTGCCATATCCCGGAATAACATCAACAAGGCCGCCCGATGCTTCTTCAATATAATTTGTAATGGCTTCAAATTCATCGGTAGTAAGATCTTCTGTGCCTGTAGTGATACTTAAAAGTATATGTTTAGCCCCTTCAATTTTATTATTGATGAGTAATGGGTGATTGATGGCATTTCTTAAGGCCTCTAATGCTCTGTTTTCGCCTCTTGCAATAGCCGTTCCCATCAGTGCGGTACCACTGTTTTGCATTACTGTTCTTACATCGTTAAAATCAACATTAATATGTAGATTATTGGTTATAATTTCTGCAATACTTTTTGCGGCTGTAGAGACCACATCATCGGCTTTGGCAAATGCTTCGGACATTTTCATCCCGGGATATATTTCTTTTAGTTTTTCATTGGGAATAATAATAATACTATCCACATATTTTTTAAGTTCTTCCAATCCTTTTTCGGCATACATCATTTTTTTCTTGCCCTCAAAATTAAAGGGCAATGTTACAATAGCCACGGTCAGAATATTCAAACTTCTGGCTACTTCTGCTATAACAGGTGCCGCACCGGTGCCTGTACCTCCGCCTAATCCTGCTGCTATAAAAAGCATTTCAGTATTAGTTTCCAGCATTTGTTTGATTTCTTCTTTTGATTCAATAGCAGCCTCTCTTCCTCTGTCCGGAATGCACCCCGCTCCAAGTCCTTTTGTAAGATTTTTCCCAAGTTGAATTTTATTAGGGATGGGGCTTGATTCCAAATGCTGTTTATCTGTATTACACACTATAAAATCCACATTATTAACATTGAGCTGATACAGATATTTTACAGCATTGCTTCCGCCGCCACCTACGCCAAGTACTTTAATTATATTCTCCATTGGATTTAAATTTTGTGGTATTTCAAATTGAGTGTTCATAGTTGTAAGTTTTAAGTGAATGATAGTATAATTTATGTATTATCTAAGTTGTCGGGCGTGTCAAAAAGTTCTTTAATGCTTTTGTACAGGCCAGAAAGAAATTTCTTTTTTCTTTTTTCACTTACTTGTTTCGAAATATCTTTATCTTCTGATAATGCACTGTTTTCTGTTTTAGAATTCAGATTATTTTTATCCTTAGAAGTTTCAGATTTTTCCTCTAAATTCTGAAAACCTAAAATTAAAAGTCCTATAGCCGTAGAATAAACCGGTGATTTAAGTTCTTCAATGGAGGTAGTAATGTGCTGATTAGGAATACCAACACTTGTATCTATTCCGAGATTAGCCATAAATACGCTTTGAACATTTCTCAATAAACTTCCGCCCCCTGTGAGTATAATACCAGAAGATAATTTTTCTTTGTATCCGGAAAGTTCTAATTGATCATCAATAAAACCGATAATCTCATGAAGACGGGCACAGATTACTTCTGCCAATAAGTGTGCATTCACTGTTTTGGAGTGCTCTGTCTTATCCAAAAGATTTTCAGTTGGACGAATAAGTTTTAGATTTTTTGATTTTAATTCATCAAAAGGCATCGCATATCCTTCTTTGGTTTTCAGAGTTTCTGCCTGCTTTTCTGTGAGTTTACACAATTCTTTAATATCATTTGTAATAACATTACCTCCCAAAGGTATGACCGCCGAATGACGAATGATGTTGCCATGATAGATGGCAATATCTGTAGTGCCACCTCCTATGTCAATCAAACACACGCCGGCTTCTTTTTGTTCTTCTGTGAGTACAGCGGCGGCGCTGGCTATTGGTTCCAGAAAAAACTCCTGAATACTCAAGCCATTAGCTTCTATACATTTATGTATATTTTTGATGATGGATTCGGTAACAGACACTACATGAAAGTTACCTTTAATATGCTTTCCGGAATAGCCAATAGGATTCGTAATTCCATTCACATTATCTATGATAAAATCCTGCGGAATTATGGAGATGATTTTTTCGCCAGGTTTATTGGAAATTTGCCTTATATCTTCAATCATTTTTTTGATGTCCACTTCCATTACTTCGTCATTAGCAATGGTTAAGGACGTACTTTGATTGATGCTTTTTATGTATTGTCCGGCTACGCCCACTACCACTTCTGCAATTTCAACATTACATTTTGTTGCGGCTTCTTTAATAGATTTACCGATACTTTCAGTAGCATCTTTTATATTAGCTACGGCACCTCTTAACACACCTTTTGATGGTACGTTCGAATAAGCTAATATCTCTATTTTCCCAAACTTGTTTTTTACACCAACCAGCGTAACAATTTTAGTAGTACCAATATCCAATGCTACTACCACCGGAGAATCGGCTGAATAATTCCCTTCAGAAAAATTAGAAGATGTTGAGTTGTTCAAAATTTCCATATATTCATTTTTTAGTACAATAAATAAGATGTTTGAATTTTAAATTGATTTCAGCATGTTTATTCCATCCATCATTTTTATTTAATCCTTCTCTCAAAAAAAGTTTTAACTTGTTCATTTTTTCATGAAAATATCCGGATGAGCCAACGTGAACCTTAAATTTTCCTACTACAGGATAAATAGTAATGTCTTGATTTTTATCAATATAGGTGTAATCTATAAAATTAAGCAGGAAAGTATCTGACACAACATTTTGAAGCACTATGTACACATCATCCAAAGCAGAAATTTCTGACAATGCTTTGGACTTCAAACAATTTTTTATAGAGTATTTTTTATACCTTTCTATATTTTCATAAAATTCACCTATAATCAAAGGAACTTTGTACGAAATGCTCACAGGAAAGAGTTTCCATTCCTCATCAATATAGTGATTTATACCTCCTGATAATAATCTTGCAATGGGCTTACGCTCTGTAACTTCAATGTATAATTGTTTATCTAGTGTAAAGTAGATATTGGAATATTTTATTTCATCCCCTTCATTGATTATTTTCTCTATTTTATGAAAGTTCAATTCACGATAGGATTTATGTTCCAATTCCAGATTATTGGTTCTCATCATCTGCTCAACTTCTTCAACACTACACAAGGCAGGTTGATTTTGAGAATGAATTTTAATATTGACCACCTCTACTGTTTTTCTCTTGTATTCATGATTTACAAAGGCCAATGATAATAGGGCAAAGCACAGGAAAATAATTTTTCCTGTAACCATTAAAATTGTTTTATATATTTTTTTTAATGCCATTCTTTTATTAACTGTTGTTTTATAGATGGTATCAATGCATCAATATCTCCTGCACCTATTGTTAAGATAACTTCGTGATGCGATTGGCTTAAATAGATTGGTAATTCGTTTTTTGCAATTATTTTTTTGTTGGGATGCTTGATTTTGTCTAATAAGCTTGCTGAACTAATACCCGGTATCGGTAATTCTCTGGCAGGATAAATGTCCAATAAAATAATTTCATCCGAATAGTTAGCCAATACTTCTGCAAACGCCTCCATAAAATCTCTGGTTCGACTGTATAAATGTGGTTGAAAAATGCTTGTAATTTTTTTATCCGGATATAACATTTTAACAGCGCTTAAAAAACTCTTCATCTCTTCCGGATGATGCGCATAATCATCAATTAAAACCAGTTGAGCTGTTTTTATGTGAAATTCAAAGCGTCGTTTAACACCTGTGAAAGTTTTTAATGCATCAAAAATAGATTCAAAGGGAATCTTGTAATGTCTTGCTACACCAATAGCAGCCAGTGCATTCTGTACATTGTGTATGCCCGGAATTCCTAATGCTACGTTTGGAAATAAGTTGTTTTCTATGTATAAATCAAAAATCATTTGATGATTTGAAAATTGTACATTTTGAGCCATAATTTGCCCATTCAAATTTACGGCGAAGGTGCTTATACTTTCGCGATTTTGAAAAAACTTATCCACAGATTTATTAACAAGCAAAAGACCTGATGGACGGACATTTTCTGCAAACTTCTGATACGATTGAATCAGATGCTCGTGTGTGTGATAGATATCCAGATGATCCGGATCAACACTTGTAATGACGGCTACTTCCGGCGTTAGAGTTAAAAATGATTTATCGTATTCGTCGGCTTCTACAATAGTATATATTTCTTCATCTTGTGATGGAAGTTCATGTATAAAGTTTGTATGGTAATTAGACATGATACCACCAACAAAAGCAATAGTATTTTTAGAAGCACTCCTGAAGATGTGTGTAATTAACGCTGTTGTAGTTGTTTTTCCATGAGTACCTGCAATTGCAATGCAATGGTGTTGATTTACAATCTCACTTAATACTTCTGCTCTTTTTTTAATCACATAAGTATGCTGCCTAAAGCACATCCATTCTTTTAAATCTTTTGGTATGGCAGGTGTATAAATTACTAAAACATCTTGTGGTGAATAGTTGTTTAATTTCTCATTTAATTCGTCTTCATTTTTTTCAGAATAATAACATTCTATTCCCTCCTCACAAAGCTGTTTGGTTAATTCTGTTTCCGTTTTATCATAACCAATAATCTGTTTTTTATTCCATTTAAAATATCGTGCTAATGCACTCATTCCAATGCCACCAATACCTAAAAAATAATACAATTTATAATTCAAAACCGATTTCATAATAGTGCAGAGTTATGATTAAAATCTTGTAAAATGATTTGTGCAATGTTTTTAGAGGCCTCTGGTTTTGAAAATTTTTGGATATTCTTGGATAAGGCATCTTGCAGTGTTTTGTTTTTCAAGAGATGATCTAATGTGCTCACCAATTGTTCGTTTACTTCAGCATCTTTTATCATAAATGCAGCGTGTTGATTAACCATCGCCCGTGCATTTTGGGTTTGATGATCGTCTGTTACATTGGGGGAAGGAATAAGTATAGATGGCTTTGATACCACGCATAATTCTGCGATTGTACTGGCGCCTGCTCTTGAAATTATTACATCAGCAGCGGCATACGCTTTATCCATTTCATAGATAAACTCTTTGTAAACTACATACGGGCATTCTAATTTCTTTTTCACATCAAAAGACAATTGAGAATAAAAATTTTTCCCCATTTGCCAGATGAGTTGAACACGATTCTGAATAAAATACTCTATATTGTCTAAAATTGCTTCATTTATACTTCTAGCACCCAAACTTCCACCCAATACCAATACAACAGGATGCGACGAATTAAGTTGAAAATGTTGAAGTGCTTTTTCCTTATTCAAATTCAGCAAATCATTTCTCACAGGATTCCCGGTAAACACAATTTTATCTTTTGGAAAAAACATGTCCATATTTTCAAAAGCCACAAAGATTTTTTTTGCTCGCTTTGCCAGTAGTTTATTGGCAAGTCCAGCATACGCATTTTGTTCCTGAATATAGGTTGGAATATTTTGTAATTGCGCCATAAGTAATACCGGGAAACTTACATATCCTCCTGTTCCAATTACAATATCGGGCTGAAACGCGCGAAGAATGTGCTTGACCTGTTGAATACTCTTTAAAAGATAAAAAGGAAGAAAAAAGTTTTTTAAGCTTATTTTTCTTTGCAGTCCGATAATGTCAATACCTCTTATTGTAAAGCCCGCTGCAGGTATTTTTTCCATTTCCATTCTTCCATTAGCCCCGACAAATAGTATATTGGCATTTGACTGGATTTCAAGAATAGAACGGGCGATAGCCAATGCAGGATAAATATGGCCACCCGTTCCGCCTCCGCTTAATATAATATTCAAAGATGCTTTCATCAGGATGTTGCTAAAGGTAATTTATCTTCCGGAACAGTTTCCAATATTGTTTTTTTAGATATTCTTTTTTCATGAATTTGTCTGCTGATATTGAGTATAATGCCAATATTGATACTTGAAAATACTATTGAAGTCCCTCCCATGCTGATAAATGGCAAGGGCTGTCCTGTCACTGGTATTAAATTAACAGCAACTGCCATGTTTACAATAGCTTGCAAAACCAGATTAAACGACAGGCCGGATACAAGATATGTATAAAACAAATTATCTGATTTTTGAGCAATTCGTATAGAACGAAAAAAGATAGTCAAAAATGCCAATGCAACCATTATTCCGGCAATTGAACCATACTCTTCAATAAGTATAGCATAAATAAAGTCAGAGTTTGCTTGCGGCAAAAATGCCCTTTGTGCACTGTTTCCGGGGCCTCTTCCAATAATAGGCCCGTTTGCAATGGCAATTTTGGCTTGTTCAATCTGATAATTTGTTTTGCTATCTTGTTTTGAAAAATTTTCAATTCTGGATTTCCATGTTCTTCCTCTTGGAAAAGTATCCGGAAAAAAATATACAACAGAGATAAAAACCATTCCAGTAACCAATAAAATACCCAATATTTTGAGCAAAATTTTTACTTCAATATCACTTAAAAGTATCAGATAAAACACTGTTACTGCAAGAAGAAATGCAGTAGAAAAATTAGATAAAAGTATTAAACCGCAAATAATTAAAGTGGGGAATAGTACTTTTAATACAACACTTCTTACATCAATTAGTTTTTTTCTGTTAAAAGCCAGATTTCTTGCTATGAAAAAAATCAACATGATTTTTGCAATATCTGAAGATTGAAAAGTAATACCCAAGCCGGGAACTTCTACCCACCGGCTTGCTTCTCCTGATTTAACACCAGATACAAATGTATAAAGTAATAATGGAATGCTTAAAAGAAAACCAACAACACCAATGATATTAAAATGTTTGGCATCAATTTTAATCTTATGAATAATGTAAATAAAAAATAAACCCACCAATGTAATACTAACGTGCTTAAATAAAAAATATTCTGAATGTCCATCTTTGTAGCGATAAGCCAAAGCAATGGAAGAACTGTACACCACTAATGTAGAAAAGATAGAGAGTGTAACAACTATCAACCAAATAGTTCTGTCTCCTTTTATAATATTCAAAAAACGCATAAGTAAATTACAATTGTTTTACAATTGTTTTGAAGCGCTCTCCCCTTTCCTCATAACTTTTAAATAAATCAAAACTTGCACAGGCCGGCGATAACAATACCACATCGCCCTTTCTGGCTAAACGATAAGCGGACCGTACCGCATCTTCCATAGAATGCGTGTCAACAATCACAGGCACACTATTTTTAAATGCCTCAATAATTTTTTTATTGTCTTTACCTAAACACACAAGTGCCTTTACTTTTTCTTTTACCACTTCTAAAAGTTCGTTGTAATCATTTCCTTTATCTTGTCCTCCGCATATCCATATCACCGGCTTTGTCTGGCTGCTCAATGCAAAGTACGCGGCATGCACAGTGGTTGCTTTGGAATCATTGACATAATCAACCCCATTTACAGTTACAACATACTCCAGACGATGTTCCAGATTTTCAAAGGTTCTGAAACTTTCACGAATAATTTCATTTTTAATCTCTGCTATTCTGGATGGCAGAGCGGCGGCCAAGGCATTGTAAATGTTGTGCCTTCCTTTTAATCCTAATTCTACTACATTCATAAGATTGGTTTTTAATTGATTGGTTTGTATAATGATGTGTTGGTTTTCAATCCAGGCACCATCTGTATTTAAATTCCTTTCAATAGAAAAAGGTAACTGAACAGATGGTATGTTCTTTTTTTTTAAAGTGCTTGTAATAGTGTCGTCATCTGCATTGTATATGAAATAATTTTTTTCATTTTGATTTTGAAGTATTCTGAACTTTGATTCAATATAATTTTGCATTGAGCCATCGTATCTATTCAGATGATTTCTTGAAATGTTGGTAAGAATGGCGATGTACGGATGAAAAGAATACGAACTGTCCAGCTGAAATGAACTGACTTCCAGAATATACCAGTCATACGCTCGTGTCGCCACTTCTCTTGCAAAACTGACGCCAATATTCCCGGCAAGACAAACATTATATCCCGCCAACTTAAAGGTATGATAAATCCAGGAAGTGGTAGTGGATTTACCATTTGTACCGGTTACAGCCACTATTTTGGCATTTGTAAAACGTTGAGCAAAGTCCAGTTCAGAAATTACCGGTATATTTTTCTCTTTTAGTTTTTTTACAATAGGCACATTCAGAGGAATACCCGGACTAATAATAACTTCATGTGCAGATAATATGATGGTTTCATCGTGTTGTCCCTGTTCATACAAAATAGAATGCTCTTCCAATTGTTTTTTATAATCATCACTTATGGTACCATGATCTGTAACAAATACATCATACCCTTGCTTTTTAGCTAGAATAGCGCTGCCAACTCCCGACTCACCAGCACCTAATATGACGATTTTTTGAGTCATAGATTTATCGTAATTTCAGAGTAATGATAGATAAAGCTGCCAGCAAGATGCCGACGATTAAAAACCGCATCACAATTTTGGATTCGTGATAACCCAGTTTTTGAAAGTGATGATGCAGCGGTGCCATCTTAAATAAGCGATGTTCTTTGGCATATCCAATACCTCTTTTTTTCTTTTGGTATTTAAAGTAGGTCACCTGCAATATCACGGATAAATTTTCCACTAAAAATATTCCGCAGAGTATTGGTAATAACAATTCTTTCCGAATAGCAATGGCAAAAACAGCAATGATGCCACCAATCGTTAAACTACCGGTGTCGCCCATAAATACTTGTGCCGGATAGGTATTGTACCAAAGAAAACCAATGCACGCCCCTACAAATGCTGAAATAAAAATCACCAATTCGCCAGTATTAGGGATGTACATAATATTAAGGTAATCTGAAAATATTCTATTACCGGATACGTATGCTAATATCCCGAGCGTTACACCAATGATAGCGCTTGTTCCACTTGCCAATCCGTCTATTCCATCGGTAATGTTGGCGCCATTAGAAACTGCTGTAACAATCAGAATAACAATGGGAATAAAAACAATCCATCCATATTTTTCACACTCATCACACAACCATGCTATCAAGCTAGAATAATTTAATTCATTATTCTTTACAAACGGAATAGTGGTCTTTAAACATTTTGATTCATTTTTTGCATAAATAGGGATATTTATTTTTTCCTGATTTTCGGTTTTCTTATCATCAATGTATGCCCACGCTTCTTTCTGATTGGAAATAATTCGTTCCCGTATCACTACATCCGGATGAAAGTACAATACTATCGCTACAATCAAACCAATACCAATCTGACCAATTACTTTAAATTTTCCTTTTAATCCTTCTTTATCTTTTTTGAAAACTTTAATATAATCATCTAAAAAACCAATTGTGCCAAGCCATAAAGTAGTTATCAGCATTAAAATAATATAAATATTATTTAATTTGGCTAATAACAAACTGGGAATGATAATAGCAGCAATGATGATAATACCGCCCATCGTCGGTGTGCCTGCTTTTTGTTTTTCACCGTCTAAACCAAGATCACGGATTGTTTCACCAATTTGTTTTTTTCTGATAAATTCTATAATTTTTTTACCAAAAACAAGAGAAATAATCAAGGAAAAAATCAAGGCCAATGCGGCACGAAATGTAATGTAACGAAAAACACCGGCCCCGGGAAGGTTGTAGACCTCATGTAGATATTTGAATAAATAGTACAACATAGTTTTTAGTTCAATTGTTTTAAGTAATCGTCAATTTTTTGATAATCATCAAAAGAATGCTTTACACCTTTAATTTCCTGATAGGTTTCATGTCCTTTGCCGGCTAAGAGAATGATATCTTCATTTTGGGCCATTTGTACTGCCACTTGTATTGCTTCATCCCTATCTACTATACTGATTGTTTTTCTTTTATCTTGAAAAGAAAGCCCTTGTTCCATTTGATGGATGATTTCTTTTGGATCTTCGTTTCTTGGATTATCAGATGTAAGTATCACTTTATCGCTGTATCTACAGGCAATTTTTGCCATAATGGGTCTTTTCGCCACATCTCTGTTTCCTCCGCATCCGATAATGGTTATAATATTTTGATGTTCTTGACGAAGATCTTTGATGGTTTTCAAAACATTGTCAAGTGCATCGGGCGTATGTGCATAATCTACAATTCCTGTTATACCATTGTGATGTACTATCTGAAAGCGTCCCTTTGCCGGATTCAGATTACTTAATGCCTTCAAAACAGCATCTTCTTCTTGTTTCATGATTTTAGCAACACTATATGCCGTCAGGATATTGTAAATATTAAATTTTCCAATCAGCTTTATCCAGAGCTCTTTACCATTTATCTGAATGAGTGTTCCATGTATGTGCTGTTCTAAAATTCTGGCTTTAAAATCAGCCATGGAATGTAAAGCATAGGTGAAAGATTCTGCTCTGGTATTTTGTATCATATACATACCATTTTTATCATCTTTGTTTGTCAAAGCAAAACTTGTTGGAGATAGATTATCAAAAAACATTTTTTTACAATCTCTGTAATTGTCAAACGTTCCATGATAATCTAAGTGATCGTGTGTCAGGTTAGTAAAAACACCGCCTTTGAAATGAAGCCCGGCAATACGTTTTTGATGCACGCCTATGGAACTTACTTCTGTAAACACATATTCACAAGATGCTTGTGCCATTTGATGTAATAATTGATTGAACTGAAGAGCATCAGGGGTTGTGTGTGTGGAAGGTAATACGTGATCATTAATTTTATTTTCTATCGTTGAAATCAGTCCACATGAATGACCTAAAGCCCGAAAGAGTTGGTAAAGCAAAGTAACCGTCGTTGTTTTTCCATTAGTGCCTGTAACACCTATTAAATGTAACTTATGGCTTGGTGTATCATAAAACGCATGGGCTATTTGTCCTAATGCTTCGGCTGTATCTTTTACCTGAATATAGGTAACAGAAGGTAGGATTTTGTCGGGTAACTCTTCACATACTATCGCAATCGCGCCTTTCTTTATTACCTCTGGAATAAATTGATGTGCATCTACTGTTCTGCCTTTTACTGCAATGAATAAAGAGTTGGAAGCAATTTCCTTAGAATTATTAGAAATAGAATAAATGCCGATATCGTCTTTACCTAAAATCTGAATGGTTTGAATAGAACGAATTATATCTTTTAATTTCTTCATTGGCTAATATCAAATTTTAGAATTTAAGGTAAGAATAAGTTTTTGCCCTTTTCTGATTGGAGTATTTGGCGGAATGGATTGATCTGTTATCCATCCTTGCCCTTTAACAAATACATTTAATCCTTTATTTTCCAAAACAGGTAATATTTCACACACAGACATTCCTTTAAGATTAGGCATCCTGTTTTTCTGAATTAAATACATTGGATGTTCCGGATTTTGATGGTACTGAATGCTATCTTCACGAATACTTGAGAGAAGAGTTGCTTTGTTGGAAACCGACGGAATTGGTAAGCCCAATATATTACTTAAGTAGTTTAACTTTTCTGTTGGAACACCGCTGATAAATGGCAAGTGTATAATCTGATTTTTTCTTTCATTAAGTGGTAAAATGGTTTGTACATTGATGGCATAAACTTTTTCAGCAATTTCTTTAAATACCGGTCCCGCTACAAGTCCGCCGTAATAAATACCTTTACTTGGTGAATGAATGGTTATGACACAGGTATAAATAGGATTTTCAAAAGGAAAAAATCCAACAAAAGAAGCCAAATAGGTTTTGTCGTTATTATTCGTGTAATATCTACCTTTTTTGGCAATCTGTGCGGTTCCAGTTTTGCCGGCTACTTTAAATGTTGTGATGTTTAAGCTTTTAGCTGTCCCACTCTCTACTACCGCTCTTAATAATTCTCTGGCTTTTTGAATGGTAGAAGATTTGAGAACGTTTTGAGAAAGAATTTGTGGTGTAAAAGAAGTGATGGCTTTACCATTGTATTCCAGACGTTCCACAAACATGGGCTTTACAATCGTGCCATTATTAGCCACCAGATTGTAAAGCATTAAAATGTGCAATGGTGTCAATAATGTCTCATACCCAATGCTCATCCATGGTAAGCTTGTTCCATACCAATCCTTATCTTTTGGCTTTTTAATTTTCGGAATACCTTCACCAGGAATTTCTATGTTATATGGCTTATCCAGATGAAAACGTGATAAATGATAAACAAAGCGTTCCGGATTTTTTGAAAAGTATTTGGTAACAATCTGACTAATTCCCACATTAGACGATGTTTCAAAAGCTTCTTTTAAAGTGATGATGGTATTGTGTGGTGGATGGGCATCTTTCATTTTTTGATTGTAATAACTCACTTCACCATTACCTACTTTTATTTTTTCATCTATACTTACATCGTACTCTTCAAACAATGCCAGAATGGAAGCAAGTTTAAATGTAGAGCCCGGCTCTGAAGGATATCCTATTGCAAAGTTTAAAGTTTCTTCATAGGTAATGCTGTCTTTTTTTACAAGATTAGCAATGGCTTTGATTTTTCCGGTTTTAGTTTCCATGAGTATTACACTGCCATAAGTGGCCTGATTTTTTATCAATGCTTTTAGTAAGGCATGCTCTGCTACATCCTGTATGTTTATATCCAGTGTTGTAACAATATCTTTACCGTGTCTGGCCTGTATTTCCTCATCATCGTTAATTGGGCGCCACACGTCACCGGCAATTTTTTGCATCAAACGTTTTCCGGATACACCGCGTAAAATAGAATCATACGCTCCTTCTAAGCCAACGGGCTTGATGTTTTCTCTGGCCATTCCGATAGTGCGTGCGGCCAGGTATTTAAATGGCAAAATTCTTTTGCTGGTTTGAAAAACAACTAATCCACCTTTTCTGCCATTTCTCAAAATGGGAAATTTTTTCACTTCTTGTAACTGTTGGTAACTTGCCTTTTGTTTGATTAAAATATATCGGTCTCCTTCCTGTCGGGCTTTGTTTAATAGGTTTAAATACTGTTGTTTGCTTTTTTGTGTGAACAGTTTACTGAGCATAAGTGCTAATGAATCTTTTTTTTGATTAAATGTTTTATCATCCAATCCGGGCACATTCACATCAATGCCTATATCATAGAATGGTAAAGAAGTTGCCAAAAGATTGTAGTGTTGATCATAGATATTCCCTCTGGACGCCTCTACTTCAACAAACTTGGTGGTAATTTCTTTTGATCTTTTTCTCCAATACTCTCCGTCTTTGAATTGAATAACGTATATTTTATAAAATATAAAGCAACCAATCGTCAGGAAAAAAACAAAAGTCAGGTTGGTTTTTATGTTAATAGAGTTGTTCATAAGTATCAGTATATCTGAATAGTGGTATCTTGATTGAGTATTAAGTAAGGTTGCTGTGTAGGTTCTTTTAATCCTAATGGCTCCACTCTTTTCGCCACTTCACTTTGTTTGCTTAAAAACATTAGTTCCGATTTAGTAATAATATATTGTGAGCGCAGTTCCTTTAATTCTTTATTGAGTTTATTAATATCTCTGATTTTTTTATCGGCGATGTTGCCATTTGTAATGTATAGTACCCCAAGAATCACTAGAAAAATAAAGTAGTAAATATGTTTTTGTGTATCGGATGTTTCTAAATACCTGGCCCCAAAGATGTAAGCCAATAATCGCACTATAAGCCCTCTGGATTGTTGGGGTTTTTCTTTCTTTTCAGTAATAGTAGCCGTGTCCTGTTCTTTAGTTGATTTCGCATCAGGTACTTGTTCTTTTATTAATAATTTATTCTTTTTACTCATAATTGTGCTGTTTTTTCTGCAGCTCTCAGTTTAGCGCTTCTGGATGATGGATTTTTCTGTATTTCTTCTGGGGTGGGGGTTATGGCTTTTTTGGTTAAAATTTGAAACGGGTAATGTGTTTTTCCAAAAATAAGATCCGGCATTAGTTCTTTATCGGTATGTCCGTGTATCATATAATGTTTAACGATTTTGTCTTCTAAAGAATGGTACGTTAAAATCACCAATCTAGCCTTGTCTTCTAATAATTCATAAATCTGATTCAGAAAATTTTTCAGGTGTTCTACTTCTTTATTGACTTCTATTCGTATGGCCTGAAAAATTTGAGATAGCACAGGGTAATCTTTTACTTTAGGCAAAACGGGCCTTACTGCTTCTACCAGATCAAAGGTGGTTTCTATAGTTTGGTGAAATCGGTATTTAACAATGGCATGGGCAATTTTTTTACTGTTTTTTAAATCACTGTATTCTTTTAACAACTTTGCCAATTGGGTTTCACTGTAATTATTTACTACTTCACGGGCTGTAAGGGTTTGCTTTTGATTCATTCGCATATCTAATGGGTAATTAAGCCGATAAGAGAAGCCGCGTTCTGCTGTTTGCAACTGATGAAGCGAAACGCCTAAATCGGCAAGAATACCATTGACCTTATAGATTTTATAGAAATGCAACCATTGTGTAAGGTGAGAAAAGTTGTATGGTATAAAAAGAAGACGATTATCCTGAATGATATTTTTTTGAGCATCTTTATCTTGATCAAAAGCAATGAGTTTTCCTCTTTCAGACAGTTTTTCAAGAATAGCACGAGAATGCCCGCCGCCCCCAAAAGTAGCATCCACATATACTCCATCAGAATGTATGTTAAGATATTCTATACATTCTTTGAGCATCACAGGGGTATGATAGGTTTGAGTAGAATTCATCCGAATGCTTTATATTAAAAATGAGTGCGTTTAAGATTTTGGATGAGTGGAATTACCAAAAATGTCAATGGCCATTTTTTCAATGTCAAAATCCTGGCTTAAGAAATTGTTGTATAAATCCCTATCCCAAATTTCAATAATGTTATTGCTGCCTATTACTTTAATATCAGATTTTATTTGTGCATATTCAGCCAGTGGCTTTGGAATAAGTATTCGGCCATTGTTATCCGGATGGCATAGGGTGGCGCCGCCCATAAATTTTCGGATAAAAATATCATTGGCTTTTATCAGACGATTGAGCTGGCGAAGTTGATCATTCAGCGCTTCCCATTCCTGCATCGGATATAAGGTTAAACACGGATGGTGTAAATTTCTGTTAGCTACAAACCCTCTGTCAAAAGCACTTCCCAACTGCTTTTTGAGATCAGCCGGAAAAAGCAGACGATTTTTGGCATCTACCTTACAGTCGTATTCTCCAATGAGGGTGAACATAAAAACGTAAAAACAGATTTTGGGCACTAAAATACGGACAATTTTTCTATTTTTTACCACTTTTTACCACTTTTTACCACTCTGTGGATAAATTTAAATTACCAACATTTTTTGTTAATATCTCTACACTAAAAATATCTTTTGAAACACTTGTATAACAAGGATTTTGGCACGACTAACCCTACCAATAAAAAACACTTTATCCGACAAATTGTGGATAAAGTGTTTTTTTAAGAATTAAAAATTGAGACAAGTTTAGTACTAAATTACTGCTAATTTGCGTTTTAGTGGTAAAAAGTGGAACTAAATGTGGATTTTTAATGTTGCAAAGATATTTCTGCCCGGACCATTGATTCCACTTGCAAAAACGCGGTATTGTGTATCAAAGATATTATCTATTCCAAAGATAAATGTAGAATATTTCCAGAAATTCCATTGCACTCTAAAATTTAATGTAACCCAGGCCGGCATTCCAACTGGAGTAGCATATTTAAAGTTATCTTCTCCTAACATATTGTAATTACTTATATCTTTTTTACCATTAAATAAAGTAAATAGAGAAAAATTTAATTTTGCACCCGGTTTGTAGGTTAGTGCTACTCTTGAAAACACAGGCGGAATATGGTCTAAAGGATAATCCATACTATCGGTTTTAATTCTTCCGTACGTATAATGAAAGCTAACTTTCAGTATAAATAGATCATTGATACTTGTTGTCAATTGTGAAGAGAAGCCATATATATATGCTCTTTGTTTATTTTGATTGGCAAGGACCTGGCTTTTCACACCGTTGTACATAATAGAATCTTGCCCATTGTATTTGAATTTATCTGTTACAATTGCATCAAAAATTTGTGTGTAATAAATAATATTTTCAAAACTACTGTTTTTACCCCAAAATCGGGTGATGTTTATTTCTTCTGTAATTGTTTTTTCCGGTTGAATATCCAGATTAGGCACTATGACTGCACCGGGCTGTGTATCAAATACTTTGCCCAAATCATCTACATTGGGCACTCTGAATCCTGACGAAACAAGAAAAGCCAGTTTCCATTCATTCGGTATATTATTGATTATTCCGATATTGCCGGAGTATGTAAAGTTATTTTGCTGTGCCTCTCTAAACGGAAATTTGTAGAAAGTAGTATCAATAAACGTAGAATGTAAGTAAGCATAACCCAAACGAATGCCGTCCACTAAAATAAGATTTTCATTCTTCATAAACCATTTGTGCGATAAATAAACAGCGCCCCACATCATTGTGTTATTACCATCAGGATATCTGGTAGCTCCCGCTTTTTCAGTGTTTGCCACAATATCTCGTATGGTTCCGGTAGATTTAACCGTGCTGTACTGAGCATCTATTCCATACTGCAGATGGTGATGCTTCCACTTTTTCAGAAAATCCGCCGTACAGCCATACACATTCACTTTTTCAATTTGTCCCTTTAAATTATTGTTATTAAATCTTCTGTTATATCTGCTTTCTTGAATATCCTGAAAATTAGCAATTATTCTCACGTAATCGGATAACCTTGTAGATTTAGAATACGTAAAATCATAAGCCGTCATCAAGCGTGTTTGCGGACCATAGTACCATTCCGCAAAGCGTAAATTAGTGCCAGCATATTCTGATAAGCGGTCATAACGTGGCACATCAGAAGAAGTAGAATATTGAATATTTAAGATATGTTGCGCCCAATCACTTTGTTTATACAAAAACTTCTGCACAAAGTCGTATTGACTATAACCACTTTGCACTTGTAGGTATTTATCACTATTTTTAACCATAGAATCTCTGTTCCCAAACCGCTTTACATAATAAGGCCGCTCACCGTATGTTCCGTTATAGAAAGGATTTTGGTTTTCTCCACCTCTCAAATCTCCAAATCTTGAAAAGGTGAAAGATGTGAAAGATGCAAACTTTTTAAATCCAAAGTTAAAATCAATGTGATTGGTACTTTCATTATTTACAGAACCATAGCGGGAAAAAAAATTCAACTTGAAATTCATTTGCTGAGAGTCCTCTGCTAATACCGGACGACGCGTATATAAATGAATGACACCGCCTAATGCATCGCTCCCATAAATAGTGGAAGAAGGTCCGTAGATAACTTCGGTTTTTTCAAAGGCATTGTTATCAGTTGTGATGATGTTTTGTAAATGGCCGGCACGATAAATCAAATTATTCATTCGCACCCCATCGATTACTAACAACACTCTGCTCGCTTCAAAACCACGAATAACAGGACTCCCACCACCCTGCTGACTTTTTTGAACAAATAAATTTCCTGAATTTTGCATCAAATCAGCAGTAGATTGTGCCTGGATTGTTTGTATGTCGTCCTTTTCAAGTATATGAATTTGTTGTGCATTAGTATATTTTTTTTCGCTTATTCTATTGGCACTCACCTCCACTTCCTGCAGGGAATTTACAAGAAGTGTATCCGGATTCATTTGAGAAATTATTTTCTGACAAGAAAAGATTATTATTAAAAAATATGTAGATAATTTGAAAATAGTTGTTTTCATAATACATTGTTTTTGATTGTTTTTTAAATAAAATAGGAGAATAACTTAAAAAAGAACTATCAACTAAAAACAGAGCTTTTTAAGCCCAATCAGAAAAATTCCGGCGGCGGACAAGGAATCTTGTGAAAAACACTGGTTACGAATAAACTAAAACATAACCCATATTGAAATGATGCGTAAAATAAATTAAACTTTATATTTTGTTCCTCCACTATTGTAATTAATAATCCATCAACATAAATTTTTTTCAATACTTTCAGGAAATCTATAATATGCTGTATTAGTTCCTGCTCCTCAGTATCTTCATACACATTTAATTTCACAGTATTGCCACAAATAGAAGAAGACACGATATCGTATAATTTCTGATTAAGCACTATTTCTTTTTTATTAGATAACAAAGAAGCATTAAATTTCTCCAAAGAAATTTCAATTGTTTTTATGCTTTCTGATTTTAAAATATGTTCCCACGTTTCACTTTGAATTTTACTTTTTTGAACCCAGAAAAACACCGGAGAAAAAATAAATTGGATAATAAACACCAATAATCCAAATTCTTTGATAAACTTTAAAAACATCCTGCTCGCAAATATAATTAAAAACAAGTATAATTAAAAACAAGACATGATAATTTTTATTAATTTTACTCTTTGTACCTCTTTTTCTCTTTATATTCAAGCCAAAAAATGCCTTGTAAATACCTTTCTATCGTTTTAGTGAGTTTGTTTTTTGCTATAAATGCCAATGCTCAAAAGAAACCCGTTACTTATAGTACTTCTAATGAAAAAGCCATTAAGTATTATGAAATGAGTAAAAAGTACTTTTCCAATTATATGGACAAAGAAGCCGAAGAATATGTGCTGAAAGCCCTTGAAAAAGACGATAATTTTATAGAAGCGCACGCTGCTTACGCACAATTACTCATTGGACAAAAACGTTATGCAGAAGCTGTCAAGCATTTGAAAAAAGCCATTAACATTAACCCGGATTTATTTCCTGCCAATCACTTTATGTTAGCTAGTGTATCTTTACTTATTGGAGATTATGAAACGGCTTATCAGGCCTACTCTAAATTTTTATCTTATAAATACATTCATCCGGAAATGAAAGCCATTGCTGAAAAGGAAATTAAAAATGCTGAATTTGGAAAAAATGCTATTCAACACCCTGTTCAATTTAAGCCAATTAATATCGGAAATGCCATCAATAGCCCCAACGATGAGTATTTTCCTTCTATTACCGCAGACGGCGAAACGTTTATCTTTACAAGAAAAGTAGGGGATCAGGAAGATTTTTATATATCCTATAAAGTAAATGGCAAGTGGCAGGCAGCAGTGCCGCTCAAAGAAATTAATTCGTATGGCAATGAAGGCGCCCCTTCTATTTCTGCAGATGGAAAGATGATGTTTTTTGCTTCTTGCATTAACCTAGAAGGTAATTACGGATCACCCGATAGAAAGGGTTACGGTAGTTGTGATATTTTCTATTCTGAAAACATCAATGGTAAATGGTCAAAACCGGTAAATGTCGGGGCACCCATTAATACAGCACACTGGGAAACACAACCTTCTTTTTCATCGGATGGAAAAACACTTTACTTTATCAGAGGAATCGTAACGCGTGGTGAAATTAAACAACAGGATATTTATATGTCTGTGCTGGACGATAACGGAAAATTTACCGAACCGGTTAAATTGGATTCTAATATTAACACAAACGGAGATGAAGAATCTGTTTTTATTCACCCGGATAATCAAACACTTTATTTTTCAAGCAATGGCCACGTGGGAATGGGCGGCCTGGATATTTATATGAGTAAACGACAGCCCGATGGCACGTGGGGAAAAGCCGTTAATTTAGGATACCCCATCAACACACATAATGATGAAAATAGTTTGCTGGTAGATCCTTCTGGTCAAATTGCTTATTTTGCCAGCAACAGAAATGGCGGATCAGGTGGACTAGATGCCTATTATTTTGAGTTACCGGAAAACATTCGTCCTGAAAAAATAACGTATGTAAAAGGTAAAGTGTACGATGCTATCACAAAGCAAGCTCTTATTTCAAATCTTGAACTCTACGATCTTTCCAGTCAAACAAAAGTAGCACAAGCATTCTCAGATAATAGAGGATATTTCTTACTCACTCTTAATTCCGGTAAAGAGTATATGGTACACGTCAATCAAAAAGGGTATTTATTTTACAGCGATCATTTTTCACTAAAAAGCTCTGAAGCTAGTTTTGAACATCCGTTCTTATTAGATATTCCACTTATGCCTATTGATACCGGCTCTATCACAGAATTGAAAAATGTTTTCTTTGACGTCAATAAATGGGACTTAAAACCCGAAAGCAAAGCAGAATTAAACAAACTTGTAATGTTTCTAAAACAAAACCCTTCCATTAAAATTGAACTAAGCGGACATACCGACAACAGCGGCGATAAAAAGTTTAATCAAACCCTTTCCACCAACAGAGCAAAAGCTGTGTATGATTCTTTAATCAAAGAAGGGGGCATTGATCCATCACGACTCACTTATAAAGGGTATGCCGATACAAAACCAAAAGTACCCAACAATTCCCCTGAAAACAAAGCCAAAAACAGAAGAACAGAATTTAAAATTATTAGTAAATAACTTGCGTAAAAAAAACAACACTATCTAATATCTTACTCGTTACTCAAGCTAAGTTTATACTTCCATTTTGTTTTGCACCTTCCTTCAAATAATACAAGACCGATAAATTATTTTCCTGAAAAATTTCTTCTGCTATTTGTTGAATATCTTGTGGGTTTATACTATCAATAATTTCCTGCTCTTTATTGATAAGCTCTGTATCTCCAAGAAGAGTAAAATAATTTAAAGAAAAAGATTTAGCACTAACCATCATTTCCTGAATGGTGTTAGAAGTTTCTACTGTATTTTTGATTTTTTTTAATTCTTTTTCATCAATTCCATCCTGAGCTATTTTTTGTAATTCGGCATAAACCTTTTTTTCAGCATCTTCAACAGAAATACCACTGACTAATTTAGATTTTACAACAAACATACCATCTTCAATTGTATCAGTTATCAAGGCGGATGAAGAAATACATATTTTTTGATTTTTTACTAATAATTGATGCAAACGAGAGGATTCGCCAAAACTCAAAATATCCTGTAACAAAGCAGTAGCATAAAATTTTTTTAATAAATCCTTATTTGTAGCATTTTTCCCAGTCATCCGGAATACTAAGTAAATAGCATCATTCGGGACATCTCTGTATACAATTTGTGTGCGTTTTTCATTTTGCGGTGGCTCCTGCGGTATCTGGCGGATGGGTTTATCTTTTTTAGGAATATCGCCCAACCATTTTTCTGCCAATTGAAATGCTTTATCGGCTTGAATATTACCGGAAATACATAATATCGCATTAGAAGCCGTGTAGTAGGTATTGTAAAAATTTTGCACATCTTGAAGCGTTGCCTTCTCAATATGTGAAATATCTTTTCCTATTGTGTCCCATTGATACGAATGTGTTTTATAGACAAGCGGATGAAGTAATAACCACACATCACCATAAGGTTTATTCAGATACCGTTGCTTGAATTCTTCAATAACTACACTTTTTTGTACATCTAATTTTTCCTGATTAATATCCAGTGCAAACATTCTATCACTTTCAATCCACAAGGCCGTTTCAATGTTTTGAGCAGGTAAAGTGCAATAATAGTTAGTAATGTCGTTAGTGGTAAAGGCGTTGTTTTCACCGCCGGCTAACTGTAAAGCTTCATCAAAATTAGGAACGTTCTTGCTTCCTTCAAACATCAGATGTTCAAATAAATGCGCAAAGCCCGTTTTTTCAGGGTGTTCATCTTTTGAACCAACATCATAAAGAATATTAACAGAAATCATCGGCGTAGAAAAATCTTCATTTACAATAACAGTTAATCCATTAAATAATGTGGTTTTTTGATAATGAATCATAGTTTGGTAGTTTTATTTATGAGTGTGTATCTATTTTTAGTTCACACAATTTTGCAATTACCTGATTGTATTCTTGTATAATTTCTTGAACAATTTGTGCTGCAGGCTTAATCTCATCAATGAGAGCAGACACTTGTCCAATTTCTAATTCGCCTTCTTCTAAATCTCCTTCAAACATGCCTTTTTTAGCCCGTGCTCTGCCGAGAAGTTGCTGTAATTCTTCTGCGCTAGCACCACGTTGTTCATATTCAAGAGAGGTCAATGCGAATTTATTTCTAATTAAACGTACGGGAGTAAGTTTTTTAAGAGTGAGAATTGTATCTCCTTCTTTGGCATTAACGACCGATTGTTTAAAGTTGAGATGAGCAGAGGATTCAACAGAAGCAACAAATCGACTACCTATTTGTACGCCTTCTGCACCGAGGGCAAAGGCAGCAGCCATGGCAGCACCGGTGCCAATCCCACCTGCTGCAATAAGCGGAATAGAAAGGGTTCTACGAACTGTTGGAATGAGTGTGAGTGTCGTCGTTTCTTCTCTTCCATTATGTCCACCGGCTTCAAATCCTTCGGCTACCACTGCGTCCACGCCTGCTTCCTGAGCTTTTATCGCATATTTTGTCCCGGGCACAACGTGAACGACTGTAATATCGTGTTGTTTCAGAAAAGGTGTCCATGTTTTAGGATTTCCGGCAGATGTGAATACAATTTTCACACCTTCTTCCACGATAATTTGCATGTGTTTATCTATATCTGGATAAAGGAGAGGAACGTTCACACCAAAGGGCTTATCGGTAGCTGCTTTACATTTACGAATATGCTCTCTTAAAATATCGGGATACATTGAACCGGAGCCGATGAGTCCAAGTCCACCGGCATTACTCACGGCTGCAGCCAGCTCCCAGCCGCTGCACCAAATCATACCAGCTTGAATGATGGGGTATTGAATGTTGAATAGCTGACAAACTCTATTGTTTTTCATACGTTGGATATTTTATAAATTTTATAAATCAGTGAGTTTTAATTCTTCTTTCATTCTAATGCCTCTTTCTGTGTTTTGTAGATTACAAAGTTCAATACGTGGGTCGTGTTCAAAAAATAAAAAACCATTTTCATTCAACAAGGTGTTCAGCACTTTTTCTTTTTCTTTAAGTGTTTCTAATGGGCGTACATCATAAGCCATTACGTAAGGAATGGGAATATGTCCGGCAGAAGGTATTAAATCAGCCATGTAAATAATTTTATGATTTTTGTATTGAATAACAGGTAAAATCATAGCTTCGGAGTGTCCGTAAACATCAATGAATTCAAATGGTAAGTTGTGATTATCTTTATCCACAAATTTTAGTTGCCCACTTTCCTGTATGGGTAAAATATTTTCTTTTAAGAAACTGGCTTTTTCTCTCGGATTATGGTGAATAGCCCATTCCCAGTGTTTAGAATGACTCCAGTAAGCAGCGTTTTTAAAAGTAGGATAGTAAAGGTTTTTAGAGGCATCGTAAGAAATAGCACCGCCACAATGGTCAAAGTGCAAATGGGTGAGAACAACATCGGTTATATCAGAAGTGGTAAATCCGTGTTTGTTGAGGGATTTTTCAAGCGTATCGTCGCCGTGTAAATAGTAGAAACGAAAAAATTTTTCATTTTGTTTGTTGCCAATACCTGTATCAATCAATACAAGGCGGTTATTATCTTCTACGAGCAGACAGCGCATTGACCATGTGCACATATTGTTCTCATCGGCAGGATTAAGTTTGTTCCAGATACTTTTGGGCACCACGCCAAACATTGCTCCGCCATCTAATTTGAAAAAGCCCGTTGGGATAGAATAGAGTTGCATACAAAAACTTTTAATTTGAAAATAATAATGGGCGAAAGTAGAGATTATTCCCTTTCCATTCAAGAGCAGGGGCTGGTATTTTAATGAAGTTAATGGTTTTCAAAAGTGTGTTGAGCCAGATTTTTTTTGTTTTAATTTTGGATAGATCCAGATCTATACTTAAAAAAAATTGTTGGCATCTTGGTATATTGCTAAAATCATATTCGACGAAATTTCTTTCAAAAACATTACTACGTGCGCCAATTGCTCCATCAATGCTAGATCCAACTGAAAGACAAAGCCATTCTAATTTTTTTTTCCATTTATAGAATGGTGTAAAGGAAAGCCAATAGGTTTGGCCATTGTAATCTTTTAGTATTTGTTCTGGAATTTTCTTTCCAAGAAGAGTGGGATTTAAGGCAGCATAATGGGTAGGAAGAAAAGAAAATTTGAGAATAAATAATCTTTCGTGCAATTGTTGATGTACATAAAAAAGGGCAACGCCCAAAGAATTGGCTGTAAAATCTCCCCACGAGAAGCCCCAGCCCGTGCTGAATCCATCTAAAATCTCAATGTTCAACAAGTAAGTAAGTGTTATGGCAGATGCCCATTTATCGGAATGTTTGTAATTTGCCCATTGAAATAAGCGATTGAGATAATATGTTCCGTAAAATGCTGTAAAAGTGTGCCCGCATTTATCCATTAAAAACCATTCATTGTTGTCATTAAAAAAATGAAAATTGGAAGTTTGATAGGGCTTGTACCAAATTTGATCCAGATAAATTAAACTTCCTGTATAAGCAGATGCTGTGAAAAAAGCCGTAAAAAATTTTTGTTTTCTTTGAATTCTAATAGAATCCTGTGCGAAGTTATGTAAGTACAAACAGATTATCAAAATAAAAATTGTAACAACTCGCCAAAACATAAGGGGTAAAAATAGGAAAAGAAAATTTTTGTTGCAGATTCAACCTTCCAAGAAACGGATGGCTTGACAGTTGAGTTAAAACTTCTTCCTTCAATTTTTTTCAATAAAAATTGATTCGGTAATAAATAATTTAATACGTAAGTTCAATTTATAAGTTTTACACTTTAAAATGCTTAAAAATATTTAAAAAATTAATTTTACAATACATTTATTACTTATATTTGCTAAAAATTAAAAATATGAAAACAATTAAAATGTTAGTAGTAGCAGGGGTGATAACTACAATAAGTGCGTATGCACAAGATGGAGGTAAACAACAACCTAAAAAAGAAGAAACAAAATCAAAAGATGCCCCCAAACAAGAAATTACTATTAAACAAAAATCTTCTAACGTAAAAACACAGACAAATGCTTCTTCCAGCAAGGAAGCACAACCAGCAGAACCCACTCAAAAGAAAGAAGAGAAAAAAGCCGTTTTTCCAAAATAAGTCCAACCTAACAGATGCATTGGTAAGCGTCAAAAGCCCCTTTATTGAAGGGGCTTTTTCATTTTATAATGGCTATTGTTTTTCTTTTATTAAATTCATTGCTTTGCAGGGATGTTTCTGAAGCAGTTACATTGTTTATACTTTAAAAATTTAGAAGATAAAGAGTTTCGTTTTTCTGAAAAATTTGTGGCTATTGTCGGCAATAATGCAACAGGTAAGACGAATGTGTTAGATGCCATTTACTATTTGTCTATGACGAAAAGTTATTTTTCTGCAACGGAGGTGCAAAACATTCAGTTCGGTAAAGATTTTTTTGTGATTAATGGAAAGTTTCAGAATAATGGAATGGATTGGGATGTGAGTTGCAGTGTCAGTAAATCAGATGGGAAGCAGATGTTGTTGAATCAAAAGCCCTATTCAAAAATTATAGATCATATTGGTAAAATACCTGTCGTCATCATAGCCCCACAAGATTTGAAATTAATCACTGAATACGCCGATACACGAAGAAAATTTTTGGATGCGTTGATTTCAAAATTTGACAAAGAATATCTGAATGCGCTTCTTCAATATCATAAAGCACTGCAGCAACGAAATGCGATATTAAAACAAGGCGATATTGCTTATCAGCAGATAGATTTATTAGATGTATATGGCTTGCAGATGGCACAATATGGAGAGTTGATTTTATCTAAAAGAAAATTGTTTTTTGAAGAAATAAAAGATAAGATAACGAATACCTACACACAATTACAAAAATGTGGAGAAGTTTTAGAACTTAAGTATGTTTCTACGATTCAAAATGATTTTTTCAAGGAACTGCAAAATGTTATTCCAAAAGACATTCGGCTGGGGTATACTTCTGTGGGCATTCACAGAGATGATTTTGAGATTGTATTAAGTGCTTATCCGGCAAAAAATTTTGCATCGCAAGGACAACAAAAAACCATTATCATTGCCATGAAGTGGTTGGAGCTGTTGCATATTTTTCAAAAAACGGGAGTGTGTCCGATAGTATTATTAGACGATGTGTATGATAGAATGGACGAACATCGGCTGCATCAGTTTGTACATCTATTGAATGCTGATTTTATCAAACAAGTGTTTGTTACAGATACGAATAAGGAACGGATTTCACAATTGTTTCAAACGAGGAATTTGCAGATTGTTGAGATGTTGTGATTTTTGGTTGCAATGGTGTAATATAGATGTTATCAAATGTCCTATAAAAATTATTCAGAAAAGAGCATTGTTTAATTGTTTAGTTTTGCAAGCAATCATTATTGTAAGAATTATGGATGAAATTCAATATGTAGGAGAAAGATTATGGGCGGGAGAATTGGGGCATTGGTTAGTTATTTTACTTTTTGCTTCGTCTTTGTTTAGTGTCGTGGCTTATTGGTTTTCAAAAAAAGATGCGACATTATTAAAAACAGCACGGATGTTTTTGTATATGCATTTCTTTTCGGTAGCGTCTATATTTATTTTGATGTTATGGATGTTATTTAATCATTATTTTGAATATCAATATGTGTGGCAGCATAGCAATCGTTCAATGGATAAACAATTTATTTTATCGTGTTTGTGGGAAGGACAAGAAGGGAGTTTTTTGTTGTGGATTTTTTGGCAAGGGTTGTTGAGTTTAATTTTTTATAGAACGTTGGGAAAAAAAGAGCCCTTTGTGATGAGTGTGTATATGTTGGTGCAAACATTTTTATCTACTATGATTTTAGGGGTTTATGTGGGTGATGTGAAGATAGGAAGCAGTATGTTTTTGTTGTTGAGAGAACATCCGAATTTTATGAATTTGCCGTTTTTACAAAATCCGGAGTATTTAAGTACATTAGATGGCAGAGGATTGAATCCATTGTTGGCCAATTATTGGATGACGACACATCCACCTACATTGTTTTTAGGATTTTCTTCTACTTTAATACCTTATACATTAGCGTTGTGGGGCTTGTATTCTAATGAATATTCAAGATGGCAAAAAGAAGGTGTCAAATGGGCATTTTTTTCTGTCTTAGTATTAGGAGCAGGTATTTTGATGGGTGGAGCGTGGGCTTATGAAGCATTGAGTTTTGGGGGCTTTTGGGCGTGGGATCCAGTTGAGAATTCTTCGTTAGTACCGTGGCTATTGATTGTAGCCGCAGCGCATTTAATGTTATTGAATATCAAAAACAAAGGGAGTTTTTTTTCAACGCATTTTTTTTCATTAGCGGCATTTATATTAGTATTGTATTCTACTTTTTTGACGAGAAGTGGAATTTTAGGTAATGCTTCTGTTCACGCTTTTACGGATCTTGGAATGCAAGGGCAATTGCTGATATTTATATTGTTTTTTATAGGATTGAGTGTTTGGATGTTTTTGAAAGATTTATTATTAAAAAATTTTTATTGGTTGTCATCTGTCATTATGTTGTTTTTTGCGGTGATAAACGAGCAGTATAAGATATTTTTATTAGTGTGGAGTGTGTTGAGTATTGGTCTGGTGGGCTATACGTATGCAAAGTACTTTTATCAAAAAGAGGAAGAAGATTGGACATCCAAAGAATTCTGGATGTTTTTAGGCTCGTTGTTGTTATTTATAGCGGGGCTTATTATTACTTATTTTACATCTGTTCCAGTATTTAATAAATTATTCAATACTAATAAAGCTCCTATTAAACCAGAAGATTACAATGCGTGGATGATTCCGTTTGCAGCATTGATATTTCTGACAACAGGCGTTTCGCAATATTTAAGGTATTCTAAAACAAATGTTGCCTCATTGAAAAAATTTTTTCTGAATGATTTTGTCATTTCTTTTATAGTGAGTGTTTTAATCTATTTCATACTTTATTTCAAAGACACAAAAATTTCAGTGTATCAACAAATAATGTATACTTTACTTTTATTTTTTTCAATGTATTCTGTGGTTGCGAATGCTCATTATTGGCAAAGTTTTACAAAATTAAATTTAAAGAAAATTGCTGCTGCATTGTCACATATTGGATTTGCTTTGTTAATAATGGGGGCGTTGATTTCTACATCTAAAAAATATAATTTAATCCCTGTCCGTCTTTCGGTATTATCGGAGCGTTTGGGCGATAGCTTTGATAAACAAAAAAGCATTGTGCTTACACAAGGAGATACTATTGTTGTAGGAAATTTATTTCTGCAATATGAAGGAAAAGAGAAAAAAGGGTATAATTATTACTTTAAGGTCAATTATTTCAGAGAAAATAAAAATAAGCAAAAAGAACATTGGTTTACACTGTATCCAAAAGTTCAGGACAATCCTATTATGGGAAAGGCGGCTGATCCTGATACTCAGCATTTTTTGTGGTATGATATTTATACGCACATTACCTATGCAGATTTATCAGAAGATAAATTGTCTAAAGAATCTGAATTGCCAACGAATTACAAAGGGCATTTGCACGATACGATATTTTTAAGTAATGCTTTTGTAATTTTAGATTCATTATATGCGAATAAAACATATGAAGAGTTTTCAAAAAATCCAGATGAATTAGAAATTACAATAAGATTAAAGGTTGTTGAAGCATCTGGAATGTCTTCGTATGTTTATCCCAAGTATTTCATAAAAAATAAAACTGTGGTACCATCAACAGAGAAGTTGGACCATCTTGGATTGGCTTTTACAATTTGGAAGTTGTATCCTGATACCGAAGAGATAGAAATGGCTGTTACAGAGAAAAAACAAAGCAAAGATTTTATTGTAATGGAAGCGAGTGTTTTTCCGATGATTAATCTCTTGTGGCTGGGTTGTATTGTGATGTGTGCAGGATTAGTGGTATATTTAGTGCAATCATTAAAGAAATAAAATGCGAATTGTCATTGTAGGTTCAGGAAGATTAGGGTATCACTTAGCGAAAAGATTGAAAACTTGTAATAAAGAGATATCTGTGGTGAATCGCAAAGAGAATGAGGGGTTACAAAAATTGAAAAACGAAAGTATTCAAACGGGTGTTAGATGGGAATTATTGAGTATAGCGGATGTTGTTATTTTTTGCATAAAAGATGATAGTATTGAAGAATTAGCTAATCAAGTGAATAGCAGTATTAGCAAAGATGCTGTGGTACTTCACACATCTGGAACAATAGAATCAAATGTTTTGAAAAGGTTTAATAATTATGGAGTGTTGTATCCATTGTATTCATTTACTTTTGAAGAAAGTGCCATTCAATGGGAGCAAGTGCCTATTTATTATGTTGCTTGTAACGATTTTAGTAGAGAAAAAATTTTGAGTATTGCCAAATGCTTGAATAATACAATGGTATATCCGATTGATGATGAGCAAAAACGAATGATACATTTATTAGCAGTATTTTCAAATAATTTTACAACGGCATTGAGTCATTGTATTTATACTTTAGCAAAAGATAAAAAAATAGATGGGTTTGATGTTTACAATCAAATGATTGATTTTGCCTTACAAAGTTTGCGTAGATTAAAAAGTACGAATCCTGCCTTTCATCAGACAGGACCTGCGATTCGTGGCGATGAAAAAACAATTTCTAAACATTTAGAATACTTGAAAGATTATCCTGAGATTCTATCTATTTATCAAAGTTTTACAGAATACATTTCAAAAGTGATAATTAATGAAAGAAAAAAAAAGTAAATACACATTGCTTTATTCGTTTGCAAAACTTATCAGAATAGAAAATTTGCTGATGATTGCTTTGGTGTTGTATGTAGCTAATGAGTACATTGTTCGTAAAGAAGGAGTGGGATTGCCGTTGAATTATTTAATTATCTTGATAGCAAGCACAGCACTTATTGCAGCGGGTGGTTATGTGATTAACGATTATTTTGATTTAAAGATTGATAGAATTAATCGTCCTGATGATGTGATTTTAGAAAGAAGTATTCATAGAAAAGCAGCAATTTTGTGGCATTTGTTTTTTTCATTGATGGGCTTGTTGGGTGGATTGTATCTTGGAATAAAAGTAGGACATATTTCTTTGGCGATTGTTCAATTGGCTTCAATCATTTTGTTGATAGTATATTCAAATGTATTAAAGAAAATTTTTATTGCAGGGAATTTATCTATTGCCTTGTTGACGGGCTTATTGCCTTTGTTGCCTTATTTTTATGTCAATGCGATGTATCCACAGATGACCATACTTACTTTGAATGCTTTGTTATCGTTAAGTGCCTTTGCGTTTTTTACAACACTTATTCGGGAGTTGATAAAAGATATTCAGGATATGGAAGGTGATAAAGAAGGCGGGCGAAAAACTATACCTGTGATTTGGGGCGTATTACCTTCTAAAATCATTGTTTTCTTTTTGTTAGTACTACTCATGATTTTTTTAATACCTTTTAATGTATATTATGCTTTGAAAAATAATTATTCAGCCATTGTTTACAATGTTGTTTTATTGATAATTCCATCCATTGGTTTGATAGTATTAAACATATTCATAAAAGATATTAAGCAATATCGTTGGTTATCATTATTAATGAAGTTGATAATGATAGCAGGAGTGGTGTTTTATTATGTTTTTTAATTTTAATGATATGTTGAAATTGAAATATAAAATTATACTTGGGTCGCAGTCACCAAGAAGAAGAGAATTAATGAAGATGCTGGATATTCCTTTTGAAAGCAGGTCATTAAATGTAGATGAAATTTTTCCTTATGATCTGCAGGAAGAGGAAATTGCAGAGTATTTGGCAGAGAAAAAATCATTTGGATATTCTTTGAAAGAAAACGAGTTATTGATTACAGTAGATACAATTGTTTGGATTAATCAGCAAGTATTTAATAAACCTAAGGATGTAGAAGATGCTAAACGAATGTTGCGTATGTTGAGCAACAATGTTCACAGCGTTTTTACAGGAGTGTGTTTGCGGACGTTTAATAACAAAGTGGTATTTTCAGATGAGACAAAAGTATATTTCAAAAAACTTACAGAGGAAGAAATTGATTATTACGTTCGGCACTATCAACCATTTGACAAGGCGGGGGCTTATGGTGTACAGGAATGGATAGGAGCTGTGGTCATTTCAAAAATAGAAGGTAGTTATTTTAATGTGATGGGATTGCCTGTTCATCTTTTATATCAACATTTAAAGTTATTTCAATATGTCTAAAACACGTTTTTACGAAAATCTGCATATAGTTTTTTGGCTCATAAAAGATTTAAGTTGGGTGATGATCTGGAAGCTGCTTGGTATAGCGATGATTATTCCAACTGTTGGATTTGCTGTTTGGTTTTGCATAAAAACAGTTCAGGAACGGGAATTTTATGTGTATGTGGCCACATTGTTCTGGATATTGGCCAATGCGTTTTGGATGCTTTTGGAATTTTTTCAGAAAGAAGAATATAAATTTATCTCTGCGATATTATTTGTGATTGGATTAGTTAATGCTGGGTATTATGTGTATTTAGAAGCACGGGATTTTAGAAAATAAAAAAGTGTTGCACGCTAAAATGTACAACACTTCTGAAGAGCAATGAGTAAAATTGATTAGATATTGTTATTCTTTTTGTAAGATAATTTTTTGATTGTCTATAGATTTATCGGAATAGATTTTAATAAAATAAACACCGTTTGGTAAGTGATAGAGATTAATATTCTTATCAGGGTGCATTATTTCAAACACCTTGTTACCCAATGCGTCATAACATTCTATTTTATCAATAGAAGATGCAGAAGGTATATGAAGTTTATCTTTTACTGGATTAGGATAAAGCGTAAATTGGTTATTTAGATTAAAGGTTGGACTATAAAGGCAAGCATCTGCGTAAATATAAAAATAAGCAGATGCAAAAAACAAATTTTTCGCTCAATGAAAGTTACACTTCACTCAAAAAATTATGTTCTTCACTCAATCGTCTTTGATTGTAATAAAGGATTCTTAATTAAACTTATCGTTTAATAATTGAATTTTGTCGTAAAAAATTACTTATACTTGCGAAAAAATTTTTTATGCGGAAGTATTTTATTTCAATTTCTGCTATCTGTATTTGTTTATTTTCTTTCGCTCAATCCTCTGATGAAAAGAAGGGATACAATGATTCTTTTACAGAAGGCAGTTATTTAATTTTAGAAGAAAACTATCCATTAGCATTAACCAATCTTAAGAAAGCATACGAATTGGATTCAAGTAATGCCAACATTAATTTTTTAATTGGCGAGTGTTATTTACACTCTGCTTTAGAAAAATCAAAAGCAGAGTATTATTTGGCAAAAGCCGTTCAAAATATTAAGAAAAAATATAGCCCCAATGATCCATCCGAAAAAGCCGCTCCTCCGCACGCTTATCTACATTATGCACAGGCATTACACATCAATTATAAGTTTGATGAAGCACTTCAAAACTATGACAACTTCCTAAAGTTTATAGGTCCCAAAGCCGCTAAAGAATGGCAAAATGAAATAAATTATTACAAGAATCAAAGCAGCTTTGCTAAAAAAATGGTGGCAAATCCTATTAATGTGAAGTTAATTAATATGGGAGACAGCATCAATAGCCCTTATCCTGATTACAGCCCGGTTCTTACAGCCGATGAAAGAATGCTCATATTCACTACACGACGCCCGAATGTACAATGTAGTGAACGGACACCCGATGGACAATATTTTGAGGATTTAGTAGTGTCCTACAAAGACGATAATGATCAATGGTCAGCGCCCGTATTGTTAAGTGAAAATGTGAATACCTGTGGACACGAAGCATCTATTAATTTAACACCCGATGGTCAAACACTCATTGTGTATAAAGATGAAAACGGAAATGGTGAGTTGTTCTTCACGCAATGGGACGGTCGTCAATGGACATCTTTACAAAAATTCGGTTCAGACATCAACACAGAATACTGGGAAACACACGCTTGCATCTCCACAGATGGACAAACACTATACTTCATATCTGACAGACCCGGCGGCTTTGGAGGAAGAGATATTTACAGAGTTGTAAAACTACCAAATGGTCAATGGAGCAAAGCGTTAAATCTGGGCCCAACTATTAATACCCCTTATGATGAAGATGGTGTATTTATGCATCCTGATGGTAAAACTTTATTCTTCGCATCAAAAGGACACCAAAGCATGGGTGGATTTGACATATTTTTCTCTATTCTTGATGAAGAAGGAAAATTTTCTGAACCTTTTAATATCGGTTATCCTATTAATACCACCGATGATGATGTGTTTTATGTAACTTCCCCTGACGGCAAGAGAGCGTATTATTCATCATTTAAAGAAAATGGATACGGCGATAAGGATATTTATATGATAACGATTCCAGAATCTACTGAAAAAAATGTAGTATTGTACAAAGGTCAATTTATTCCATCACAAGGCGATGAGCTACCGGACGATATTTCAATCGTTGTAACTGACAAAGAAACCGGGGATATTGTGGGAGTTTACAAACCACAAAAAAATGGTAACTTTGTTTTTATACTAAAACCGGGAAAAGAGTATAACATTAGTTATGAAGCCAACGGAGAAAAATTCTACGAAGATGAAATCTATGCAGATAAGGAAGCATCCTATAAAGAAATTCAAAAAGGGCTTGAGTTAGAACCAATTAAATTACTTGGTAAAGTAGCTGTAAAAAAGAAAGAATATCAACTCAATATTTCAGTATTAGATAATCCAAAAACCAAGCAATTTGCTAAAAATGGAACAATTACCATAACAGATAATAAAGGTAATAAAAAAGATTACACACTTACAGAAAACAATAAAGGAACGGTTAATCAAATCAGTTTATCGCCAGAAACTGCTTATACCATTACTGTAAATTCTGAAGGAATTTCTCAATCTATGAGTTTTTCAACAGATAAAGAAGAGAAAGCAAAATCTATTTCAAAAGTAATTTATCTAAAATCCAAACCCACTTCTACTACACCTGTTGTTCAATTAAACATTGCAGTTTTAAATAAAAAATTGAAAAAACCGCTTTCAAATGCCAAAGTAATACTAAAAGATATGGATGGGAATAAAGAGGAATATATTACAGATGAAAAAGGAATCGTTACTATTGATGCAGAAAAAGACAAAGTATACGAAGCTATAGCATCTACAGAAGATGGTCAAACATCTAACTTAATCACCCTTAACCTTAAAAAGGTAAAAGACAAACTCATCAAAAAAACACTATATATTGAAGAAACAATTGCAAAAAATAATGTGAATAATACTATTGATGAAGTAAAACAACCCAAAAAACTACCACCTACTAAATACGAATTTTATTTTACATACTTAAAGTATGCTATTGATACCACCGAAAACAACTGGATACAATTTATTGATAACATCGTAGTAAAATCTAAATCTCGTAAAGTAAATATCTTTATTGAGTCCTCTGCTTCCAAAGTGCCCACTCTCATGACCAATCCTGTTTTAGCCAAATTAAGAGGTGAGCGTCTAAAAGATAAAATCCTCAAAGCAGTAGAAGAAAAAGGCGGAAATACCAATAGATTAAAATTCCAAATCACTCCAAAAGTACAAGGTCCTCCTTGTAATATTAATAGAAAAGACCAGGAAAACAAAAGAAAAATTTACGAAAAATATCAATACGTAAAAGCAACTGCAAAATAAGCATTCTAAATAATTCTTGTACTTATCGTAAACTATGGAAAATAAAAACTGGAAATTTGGAACAAAAGCCATTCACGCAGGTGTAGAGCCCGATCCCTCCACCGGTGCTATTATGACACCGATTTTTCAAACCTCTACTTATGTTCAGGAATATCCTGGAAAACACAAGGGCTATGCCTATGCAAGAGGGAAAAATCCAACCAGAGATGCTTTACAAAGAAATATAGTTGCACTTGAAAATGGAAAACATTGCTTGTGTTTTAGCAGCGGAATGGGGGCTATTGATGCGGTAATCAAATTATTATCACACGGCGATGAGGTGATAACAGGAAATGATTTGTATGGGGGCACGTACAGAATGTTTACCAAAATTTTTCAGCCCTTAGGAATTCGCTTCCATTTCATTGATATAAGTGATGTTTCCAATATTGAAAAGCATATTAACCCCAAAACAAAACTCATCTGGATTGAAACACCTACGAATCCTACGATGCAAATTATTGACATTAAAGCATGCAGTGAAATTGCAAAGAAACACAATCTGATTCTTGCAGTTGATAATACTTTTGCCTCGCCTTATCTACAAAACCCATTGCAATTAGGTGCGGATATTGTGATGCACTCGGTTACAAAATATTTAGGAGGACATAGCGATGTAGTAATGGGCGCACTCGTAGTAAATGATGATAATCTTCACGAACGTTTAGCATTTATACACAATAGTTGTGGTGCAACGCCCGGTCCTATGGATTCCTTCCTGGTGTTGCGAGGCATCAAAACCTTGCACTTAAGAATGGAGCGACATTGTTACAATGGAAGAAGAATTGTAGAATTTTTAGCACAGCATCCAAAAGTAGAAAAAGTGTATTGGCCAGGATTACCAACACACCCCAATCATAACATTGCTAAAAAACAAATGAAAGATTTTGGCGGAATGGTTTCTTTTACATTGAAAAATGCTACCTTAGAGAAAACTTTTCAATTGGCTTCTTCTTTCAAAGTATTTTCTTTAGCAGAATCTTTGGGCGGTGTAGAATCTTTGCTCAATCATCCTGCTACCATGACCCATGCTTCTATTCCAAAAGAAGAAAGAGAAAAAGTGGGTGTTACAGATAATTTATTGAGATTAAGTGTAGGTATTGAGGATATAGAGGACTTAATAGAAGATTTAAATCAGGCATTAGAAAAAATTTAATAATGCCAGTTAATAAAAAAGTAGGGCTGTTTTTTGGATCGTTTAATCCTATTCACATTGGACACCTTGCAATTGCCAATTATTTTGCAGAATATACCGATTTAAATGAAATATGGTTTTTGGTTTCTCCTCATAACCCTTTAAAAGAAAAGAAAAGTTTATTGGCTCAACATCATCGCCTGTGCATGGTAAATTTAGCCATTGAAGATTATCCAAAATTTAGGAGTTCAGACATAGAGTTTCATTTACCACAACCTTCTTATACCATTCACACACTGGCACATCTCAAAGAAAAATACCCAAAAAATGATTTTGCATTGATTTTAGGGCAAGACAATTTAAGCACATTTCATAAATGGAAAAACTTTGAAGTGATTTTAGAACATTATTCCTTATACATCTACCCTCGTCCCAATACCGAAAAATCCACATTTGATAATCATCCTCATGTCATTTTTACTAATGCTCCACAAATAGAAATTTCTTCTACTTTTATCAGAAATGCTATAAAAGAAAAAAAAGACATTCGTTTTTTTTTACATCCCAAAGTTTGGGAATACATTGATGAGATGAATTTTTATAAACGGTAAAATAATTCCGCAAACAAATCTTTACCTTTGCAGAAAATAATCATTATGAAATCAAAATTCTCAATGGGGTTTATTGCTTTAGCATTTTTCACTGTTTTTTCTTTACAGTCCCAGGTACCCAAAATACTTTGTGGTGATACTTTGTATAAAGAGTACCTTAATTATAAATATCCCGGGTTTAAAGAAAGTTACCAGAAAACGCTTCAGCAAATTGCTGAACAAATGAAAAGCAATCAACTTTTGAAAACAAATAATACACAATATACTGTCAATGTGGTGGTACATGTGGTTTGGAAAGACAGCGCCGAAAACCTTGCAGACAGTATTATTTACAATCAGATACAGGTATTAAACGAAGATTACAATCGTTTAAATGCAGACACCGTGAACCTACGTTCTATATTTAATCCTATTGTTGGTCGTGCAGGTATTCATTTAAATTTATTTCAAATTATTAGAAAACAAACCAATACATTATTTAATGTAAGTTTAACATCCGGTGGAATGCCTAATCAAATGAAGTATGATTCATTAGGAGGATCTAACGCACTTGACCCAACGCATTACCTGAACATCTGGGTTTGCAAGATACAACCCATAATGATAGGAAACATTCAATTAGGACAAATTCTTGGCTTTGCTTTTCCTCCTAATAATTTATCTAACTGGCCTGCAAACTCGGCTGCACCCGATATTCGTGAAGATGGAGTAGTCATTGATTACAGATGCTTTGGAAGAAATAACCCAAATGTGCTTACTATAGGAAGCCAAACCATTACAATTAAAGGGCGTACTCCTACTCATGAAGTTGGACATTACTTTGGTTTAAGACACATCTGGGGTGATGGATCTACTTTTGGTAACAATAATTGCACTGGAGATGATGGAATACAGGATACACCTAATGCTAATAATCAATCAAACTTTGATTGTAATACTTCAAAAAATACATGCGTAGATACAAATCTTGGATGGACAACTGTGGATATGCCTGATTTAGTTGAAAATTACATGGATTATTCCTCAGAAGATTGTATGAATATGTTTACTCAGGGACAGGTGAATTGGATGCTTACCGCCTTAACCGGACTAAGAAGTGACTTGTTAAATGCTAATTCTGTTTCAGAATTAAATCAGCCCGTTTATTTTCAATTATATCCTAATCCAACAAAAGAAGAAGTGGTGATTTATTCTTCAGAAAGTCAAGGAAAATTGGGTATGAACATTTATGATATTTCTGGAAAAATGGTTCAAAGTGAGAATGTAGAACTCTACTTAGGAAAAGCAAAAATAAAATTGAATGAATTAGGAGAAGGAATGTATATGATGCACCTAAATAATGGTAAACATCAAAAAATAATGAAATTGCTGGTAAATTAAATGAGTGTTTTTTAGTTTTAATACTTTATTCACATTCCATTTGGGATAAGTTTTTGATAAAATGCAGGGCTATTGTATCCCTAAATCTGCTTAAATTTGTTGCACTCTATTTTATCTGAATGGCAAAAACCAAAAATAAACTAAAGTCCACGCCATTATTGGAAGATTCTTACGTAGAAGACACCAACGATGATGCACTCTTGAACGAAAAAGCAGATAAGCCCACTTCCCAACTCGGTAAAAACCCATCTGCCCGTTCTACACTCCATAATCTCAGAAATTATTATTTAGAATTTAAAGCAAATCCGGCTTACCAGATTATTCTTGGCGGCTTTTTTATTTTTTTATCCATCTATCTGTTTATTTCATTTATATCCTATTTTTTTACGTGGCAACAAGATTTTGATAAAGTAACTGCTTCTTTTAGTAACTTATTTGGATATGAAACTGAAATTCAAAACTGGGGAGGCGCCTGGGGGGGCTTATTAGGGCATATTTTTATCTATAAGTTTTATGGTGTAGCGAGTTTAGTACTACCAATTGCATTGCTCATTTTAGGTATAAATAAAATTCGTCTTTTGCCCACTTCTTTTAATTTGCTATTACATACTTTTTTTTGGTTAATCTGGTTATCTCTTAGTTTAAATTTCCTCTTTGGTAATAACTATCCTATTGCCGGCGGAAATTACGGTGATATTATGAACACGACACTCATGCATCACATTGGCAAATGGGGACTAGCGACTTTGTTGGTTTGCTCACTTATTCTTTATTTTATCATTCACCCGAATTATCTAATGGCATTAAAGTTTATTTGGGGAACAGAAACCAATAAGGATAAAGAAATACAAAACGAATCATCTGAAGAAATTCCTATAAATGAACAAAGTGATACTAAAAATAACTCTGATGAAAAAGAAGACGAGCCAGAAACAGACGATACAATAATTCTGGTTGAGCAGCAGCCCAATGAAATTACTTTTTCAATAGAAAACACCAAAGAAACAATGGAACAAACAGAAGTTCAAAATCAGGATCCTAAATTTACAATTGAACAACCCGATACAGAACTTCAGGAAGAAGTGGATAGCGCTACTATTGAAGAAGAAAAAAGTGCAGAGCAAATAGCAGAACAAGGAGAATTTAATCCGCTCGCAGAATTATCGGACTATGTTTATCCAGGATTAGATTTACTGAATGATTATGGCAGCGGAATAGGAAAAATCAATCAGGAAGAACTATTACAATACAAAGATAAAATAGTTAAAACATTAAGAAACTATGGCATAGAAATACAGGAAATAAAAGCGACCGTTGGTCCCACCGTCACCTTATATGAAATTGTTCCGGCGCCCGGCGTTAGAATAGCCCGCATTAAAAATCTGGAAGATGATATTGCTTTAAGTTTAGCCGCACTGGGGATACGAATTATTGCCCCCATGCCGGGCAAGGGCACAATCGGCATTGAAGTGCCTAATCAAAGCCCTGAAATTGTTTCAATGAAAAATGTTTTGTCCTCAGAAAAATTTCAACATACAAATTTTGACTTACCAGTAGTTTTGGGTAAAACAATTAGCAATGAAGTGTATATTGCCGATTTGGCTAAAATGCCGCATTTATTAATGGCGGGCGCTACCGGGCAAGGTAAATCCGTTGGAATAAATGCTATTTTGTTATCTTTGTTGTACAAAAAACACCCGGCAGAACTAAAGTTTGTTTTGGTAGATCCCAAAAAAGTTGAACTGACACTTTACAATAAAATAGAAAGACACTTTCTGACCAAACTACCCAATTCCGAAGAAGCCATAATTACCGATACTAAAAAAGTTATCCATACCTTGAACTCGCTCACTATTGAAATGGACAATCGTTACGCCTTATTACAAGATGCGCAGGTGCGGAATATCAAAGAATACAATCAGAAGTTTATCAAACGACGATTAAATCCAAATGACGGCCATCGTTACTTGCCTTACATTGTGGTGGTGATAGATGAATTTGCCGATTTAATAATGACAGCCGGAAAAGAAGTAGAAAGCCCAATTGCGCGTATTGCCCAATTAGCAAGAGCAGTAGGTATTCATCTGGTTATTGCTACACAACGACCTTCTGTCAACATCATCACCGGCGTCATAAAAGCGAACTTCCCGGCCCGCATCGCATTTAAAGTATCCAGCAAGATAGATTCCAGAACTATACTGGATGCCGGCGGAGCAGAGCAATTGATAGGGCGTGGGGATATGTTGTATAGTGCAGGTAGTGAGTTAATTCGCTTGCAATGTGCCTTTGTGGATACCCCTGAAGTGGAAAAAGTGGCCGAATTTATTGGGTTACAGAGAGCCTATCCAAGTGCCTTCTTATTGCCAGAGTATGTGGACGAAAACGAAGAAAGTACTCTGAGTGAAATTGATTTATCCGAGCGGGATAAATTATTTGACGAGGCAGCCCGTTTAGTAGTACAATTCCAACAAGGCAGTGTATCTTTTTTACAAAGAAAATTGAAAATTGGATTTAACAGAGCCGGCCGGTTGGTAGATGAATTAGAAAAAGCAGGGATTGTTGGAAAGTTTGAAGGTTCAAAGCAGCGGGAAGTTTTAATCAAAGACATCCAGCAATTAGAAGAGTTGCTGAAAGGATTAGGAGAGTAGTAAATTTTATTATGTGCAGATTCAATTTTCAAGTTTTGTGTTCAGAAGTTTTACTTACAAATTTAAAATTTTTAAGTGCTCGTAGTTTTCAATTCTGAACTTAAAACTGTTAGTTATCTTTAAATTCCATAGGTCGGAGCAACCCTGCTTGACGCAAAAACCGTGTTAACGAGTCGTTTTTATTTCATCTCTTTTGTTCGTATAAAAATCATTGCAATTGATGTAGTGATACTTCCCATAACCAATGATCCGATGGCACCCTGAATGACATAATTTCTGTAATTGAAATATACTTCGGCTTCTTCAGCAGTTTTGTAATATCCTAATTCAACGGAACGTTTTATGACGTTCGGGAAATATTCAGGCGTGATGATATTAGAAGTTATCCATTGTGTCAGGGGGCTTAAAAAGGCAATGATAACAGACAAAAAAATTCCGGAAGTAAGCCCTTGTTTGTAATTCATTTGTCCATCATAGAAATTTTTCTTTTTCTCACTTAGCGCCATCACCATTACGATAATAGTCGGAATAACAAACAGATTGGTTAAATAAAGATGATAATCAATGTGTTTTCCTTGAAGTCCGCAAACTTTCTCCAGCATCATCCACAATAAGGCCACTACCGAAAATATCACTGCCCACTTAAGTTCTGTCAGAATGTTTTTTATGTTGTATTTAATTTTTTGCAATTTAGTAAAAATCTGATTAAATTACTTTTAAATTAATCTACAATCAGACATTTCTATTTCCCTTTATCTGAACAAACACCCCAAATCTGAGCATTCGAAAAGGCAATGGAATCTACCTTGGTAAATACCTGTGCGTGAGTATGGGATTTAAGCAAAAGAAATAAAATTTAAAAACCATTTAAATACCGGGATTGCAAATTTAATAGACATTATTTAATTCACTTGCACCTGAGAACAAATTTACTATTCAAAACGAGTGAAGAAATTTTGAAGTGTGTATTGAGATCTTTTCTATGAAAAAAATCATTACTAATCAGTATCCAAGTAATAAAATCAAAAAAATAATTCTGCTTTTTTACTGCCCCTTCAAATTTCCATAATTTGAGAAGCATGGAAGAGCGAGTGATGTTCCTGATAAATCAGGACAAGTTCTGTTTTAATAAAATGTAAAATTTGGAAATTGATTTATATTAACAGAAAAAACAATACCCAAAAAGAACACCGAGAGGAAACTTTCTTTGTGTCCTTCGTGAAAAAACTCTGTGCACTTTGTGGTGAAATCCACGTAGAAAAAAATAATTATTATATTTAGTATTTAGGAAAAAATCAAAAGGAGCTAAGTAGTAAAAAAAATCCCAAATGTCTATTATTTTATCAATTCCCAAATAAAAAGCCCTGTTATGAAACAGGGCTTTTTATGATTTAGTAATAATCAATAATCTTATACTACTATGTTTTGTTCTTTCAAAACATTATTCATTTTTCTTACAGCATCGGCGCTCTTGTTGAAAAGTTCTTGTTCTTCTTGATTGAGTTTAATATCTACAATTTTTTCCCAACCATTTTTCCCAATAATAACAGGCACACCAAGAGAAATGTCTTTTTGTCCGTACTCGCCATCTAAATACACACTGCAAGGGAATAAACGTTTTCTGTCGTGTAAAATGGCATCTACTAATGTGGCTACTGCCGCACCGGGCGCGTACCACGCAGAAGTTCCAATCATTGCGGTAAGTGTAGCCCCACCGACCATTGTATCCGAAGCAACTTTCTTCAATGTTTCAGCATCCAAAAACTGAGATACAGGAACGCATCTATACGTTGCTAAACGTGTAATAGGAATCATCGTTGTATCTCCGTGACCACCAATTACCATGCCATCTACATCGGTAGCAGAAACGTGGAGCGCTTGAGCAAGATAAAATTTAAAGCGTGCACTATCCAAAATACCCCCCATTCCAATGATTTTATTCTTAGGCAATTTACTTTCTTTAACGGCTAAATAAGTCATAGTATCCATAGGGTTGGACACAACGATAATAGTCGCATTAGGCGAATGTTTTAAAACATTATCAACCACGGATTTCACAATACCTGCATTGGTACCTATCAATTCTTCTCTGGTCATACCGGGTTTTCGGGGAATACCGCTGGTAATCACTACTACATTACTATTAGCCGTTAAACTATAATCGTTATTACTTCCAACAATTTTAGTATTGTAACCGGTGATATTAGAGGCCTGAGCCATATCGGTGGCTTTTCCTTCGGCCAGTTTTTCTTTAATATCCAGTAAAACAACTTCGCTTGCAATAGAACGATACGCAATGACTTCGGCGCAGGTAGCACCAACATTTCCTGCTCCAATGATTGATACTTTCATAGTTATTTGTTTTTAGAGGTTTTAATTTGGCGGCTAATTTAAGTGAATTGTTAGATTTTAATCAAATGATTTTTGTCAAAAAAGGTTAAGGATATTATTGCTATTCCAATGTGTTTTAATTCTCGCATTAAATAATGAATGATAACCGAATGTTTTTAGTGTCTTAAAAATTCAGATTACTCTAAAATACCTTTTTCTATTATTTCTAATCCTTCTCTGATTTGCTCTTCGGAGATAAGGAGCGGTGGCGCCAGACGAATGATATTGCCGTGTGTTGGCTTGGTCAGTAGTCCATTTTCTGCAAATTTCAGGCAAATATCCCACGCTGTTCTTCCTTTAGATTCCTCAATGACAATAGCATTGAGCAATCCTTTCCCTCTGATTATACTGATGATGTCCGTTTTCTTTTGAATTTCTTTTAATCCTTCACGAAAAATTTTACCCATCCTGAAGGCATTTTCAGTGAGGTGTTCATTCAAAATTACTTTCACGGCAGTAATGGCTATTTTACAAGCGAGCGGATTACCGCCGAAGGTTGAACCGTGTTCACCGGGTTGTATACACAACATAATATCGTCGTTAGCAAGTACTGCAGATACCGGGAAAACACCGCCTCCCAACGCTTTACCTAAAATTAAAACATCCGGTTTTATTTCTTCATAATCACAGGCAAGCAATTTGCCGGTTCTTCCCAGTCCTGTTTGGATTTCATCTGCAATAAATAAAACATTGTATTGTTGGCAAAGTTCATAAGCCGTTTTTAAATAGCCGTTGTTAGGTACAATGACGCCTGCTTCGCCCTGAATGGGTTCTACTAAAAATGCTGCGATGGTGGTGTGATGTTCTTGGAGTACTTTTTTTAATGCTTCAATGTTATTGTATGGAATGGAGATAAAGCCTGGAGTATAAGGACCAAATCTCTTTTTGGCTGTTGGGTCTGAACTAAAAGAAATGACGGTTGTAGTCCGGCCGTGAAAATTTTGTTCACATACTATGACTTGTGCTTTGCTGTCCGGAATGCCTTTTTTGAGATATCCCCACTTACGGGCGAGTTTGATAGCGGTTTCAACGGCTTCTACACCGGTATTAATGGGTAAAAGTTTATCATAACCAAAAAGTTGTGTGAGAAATTTTTCGTATTCGCCTAACACATTGTTGTAGAAAGCACGGGAAGTTAAAGTCAATTGTTGTGATTGTTGAATCAGAGTATTAATAACTTCAGGATGACAATGTCCTTGATTAACAGCACTGTACGCAGAGAGAAAATCCAGATATTTTTTTCCTTCTACATCCCAAACATAAACACCTTTTCCTTTGCTTAATACTACCGGTAAGGGATGATAGTTATGTGCTCCGTATTGATCTTCTAAATCAATAAAATATTGACTATCTAATTTAGTGGTCATCATAGAGTATTTTTGTTAGGGCAAAGGTAATAAAATTATTGAGGAAGTAGTGAAATATTAAGGGATTATTAAGAGTATAAGATTTTGATACCAATGTTACATTCTGTGCAACGTTTTTTCTCACAGTAATTAGGATATAATTCCAACAATGCTTGAGAATGTGTAACTGTTTGAATGTGTTTTGAGACGTATGAAAATTTTCGGATAATGACATTATCTTCGGCAGGTAATTGTTCGGCATAATCCAAAGCCAGATTTTGATAAAAGTCATTACCGGTACTTTTTCCATAGAAAAAGAGATAGGGAATAACGACGTTGATAAATAACAGATGAATGGCTGTGTTTCCAAAGTGATAGGTGGTGTTGGTGAATTTATCTTCATCAAAAGTGAGATGATTTTTGAAATAGTTTTGTGGGGTAAGGGATAATTTTTGTAAATTGTTTTTATCTGTAAAAAAAGTAGCAGGGTCGTGAAAGAGTGATGGATAGTGATGAATGAAAAGTGCAAGCTGGTGCAAGCGCAGCGAAGGGAAGTTGGCTGGTCGCATTCTGGCGAATTTCCAGAGGTGTTCTTCGATGGGGTCTATGGAATATTTTTTCTTCAAAAATTCAAATTCGTTTTGTAAATGCGTGAGGTAAGCATCTTTATAGTGTTTATTCAGGAATCCGGCTGTGCCGTAGATCAATGCTTCTATTATATCCAATCTATCGGAATGTTTTAATAAGCTATTCAGAGGAAGTTTTTCTGCTAATTTTTCAAATGTTTCGTTATTGACTTTGAAGCCAAGATGTCGGCAGAATAAGCGATAAAACGTTTCCTGATAACTTTTAGTTTTTTCAAAGTATTGATGAATTTGCTGATATTTTTGTTCTAATCGTTGAACAAACAATCGGGATAGCCAGTTTTGAGTAATGATGTTATCAATACTATTCCATTGATTTAAACAAGTCGGTGAAGTAGTGTTTTTGATAAGTGAGTGGTATTGCTGTAAAGCTTGTTCGGAGATATAGTTTTTAAGTTCAATGATTTCAACAGGATATGGAAGAGGTAATGTTGCATCGTGTTCGTAAACAATGTGTAAAATAAGAGAATGATAATTCTTGTCGTGTTGATGTTGGTGCTTAAAGAAATCAGAAGTTTTTTGATGGAGTTCAATATTGCCGGCCCACTGAATAGTATCTAATTGAATGCGGGCATTAAGGAAGTCGGGACCTGCATTGGGATTTTGCTCACCGGGATGTATGATTTCAACAGTCTTGCCACTGATGGTTTTTAGCGGATAGGTTTTGAAGATCTTGTATTTCCAGATGACAGACAGTAATTGTTCATTAGGCATATCTTTTGAGTTTGTAGACAATGAATCCAATCCATTCGTGAATGTACTTGTAGAGTGTACTCATTGCATCAGGATGAGGAAGTAAACAATGGTCTAGCTCAAACTTTCGTGGTCCGCTGGTTCTTTCAGCAGGATAAGGGATAATGTTTTGAAATCCTTGTTTTTCAAAGACAGCCACGCTTCTTCGCAGATGATAAGCAGAAGTAATCAGAACGATATTTTTAGTTGGAAGTTTCAGAGAATCTAATACGTGTTTCGAAAGCACAGCATTTTCATAAGTATTTTTAGATTCGTTTTCAAGGATAATATCGCTGTCGGGTATCTGAATATTTTTGAGATAGTGGTAAATGTAAATTGCCTCTTTATCTTCAGGATGTAATACACTTCCCGAGCCACCTGTGATGAGGATTTTTTTGATTTTACCCAATTTATACAATTCTAATGCTTTAAGTAAACGATCGGCACTGCTGGTAAATTCTATTCGTTTTTCGGTAGGATCAATTTTTCCGATACCGCCTAAAACGATGCCAATTTCATAAGTTTGATGGAGTGAAGGAATGGGATATTTTTCCCACCATCTGCCAATTTCGTCAATGATAAAAGCATTGGAAGAAAAATATAATAACAATAAGGCGGTAATTTGGATTTTATTACGATGTTTGGAAAAAAATGAATAGATGAATAATACAAACGCCCAGAAAAGCGGCATAAATAGAAAAGCCAGTATTTTAGAAAGATAAAAGAACATAAGGCAAAAGTAACGATTTTTTGAGGTGAGAGTTTGTTTATTTACTTTTTCTTATAGAATAATTGTTTTTAATAAAGCATGATGATAAGTATTTATATCTTCTATGAATTCTGGTGGTATTAATTAAGCGCATCCGAAATGTTGTTATTCACTAATCTGTTGTTGTAAGATTGAATAATTCTTTTGAGTAGTTCTTCACATTGTTTTTGTTGAAATGTTTGAAGCGTAGTTTCTTTGATGGATTGGTTTCTGTAATCAAGGGATTTTTGGTAAGAAAGATGTTTGAAAAAGTGAATCACACTATCGTTGGCCAAATAATAATTGCCACCTTCATAAAACAAAGCCCAATGGTTTATTTTTCTGTCGTAGTAATTGTTTCCAAAAGAAAAAAAAGAGTGTGGATATTTCAAAAGATAAAGCAAAGTAGGAAGTATATCAATTTGCTGAATAACATTTTTTTCTATTTGTGGATTAGGATTTTGTGTATCAAAAATGAGTAATGGAATTTGATACCTGCCTACAATACTTGAAAAATAAGGGTCTTCAGACATTCCAGTATGATCGGCTGTGAGAATGAATACAGAATTTTTGTACCATTGTTCTTGTTGAATGGTTTGAAAAAACTTTCTTAAAGCCCAATCCGTATACGCAATGCATTTATGAATGGGTAATGAACCTTTGGGCAAAATATCTTTATACTTATCAGGTACATTAAAAGGATGGTGTGAACTCAAAGTAAAAATACTAACTAAAAATGGCTGCGGAAATTGAGTGAGTTTTTGTGCAACAAATTGAAGAAAGGGTTCATCCCATACTCCCCAGAATCCATCAAAATTTTTGTTATTAGCATATTCGTTTTTTCCAAAGTACTTATCAAATCCCGCTTGTTTAGCATAAGCATCAAAATTCATAGTACCATTGACTCCGCCGTGAAAGAACACAGAAAAGTAATTTTCTCTTTTTAATAAAACAGGAAGCGAAAATGTCTTATTATTACAATATAGTGAGTTAATAAATGGATTGTCCATCCAACTGGGCATTGAAGAAAGAATAGCAGGAATACCTTCTATGGACTTAGTGCCATTGCTCCAGCAATTCTCAAAAACAATAGAGTGTTGCATCAAACTATCTAAAAAAGGAGTATATGATTTTCTATTGCCTAATGCTGTGTATTCTTTAGAAAAACTCTCTAAAATGATTATCACGATGTTTTTTTTACGCATTGCTTCAAACGAATAGTGCTTAACTTGATGAAGGTATTGAGTATTTTCAGTATCGTCAAAAAAATGGTAAGTGTGTAATTTTTTTTGTTCAAGTGATTTAATAATGGAAAATGGTGTATTTAATACCAGTGCAGTGTGTTCAGATTCTGCGTAAAACCCGGCGTCTACAATATCCAATGGAATTCTTTGCAGCCCGCCACGAATGGAAATTACAGAAAGTCCAATGGTGCCAATTACAACAATTGAATAAATAAAGATATTTTTTAAATTTGAAAAAACAAAATGCGGTTGTTCTTTTAAGTGATTAATTAATCTGCGATAAATTCTATGATTGACAAAAATCAAAACAAAAAATAATAGAAAAAAATACCAATAGTCCCGCCAATAAGCAGGAATTTGTTTGAGAACATCAGTTTGCCCTGCTAATTGAAAAAACAAATCAAAAGTAGATCTTTTGTGAATAAAGGTGTAATACGGAATATCCGCCAGATTGAGTAATAGCATCAATTGAACAATTACAAAACTAAAATAGGATAGTATAAAAAATACTTTACGATGTTTTATTAATGACAAAGGTAAAAGGAAGAGTAATATCAATAATGCATTTCCAATAATAATGACAACCCAATCAAAACGGCTGCCACCAATGAAAATACGCCACAGATGAGAGATAGTTAAATTTTTGAAATGTTCATAATAATACACATACATCAAAAATCGGGTCAATTGAAATAAAAACAAATTATACAACAACCAGAAAATTAAAACTTTGTAGCGGTGAAGTAAACTGTTGATCATTAAAAATGTGTAATTTTGAGCAAAATGTTTGCCAATTTTACGAATAAAAACGGATAGCAAGTGAAAGAAAAAATTTATCAGATATTACAGCAGTATTGGAAATACAATTCGTTCAGGCCTTTGCAGGAAGAAATCATTTTATCCGTTTTGTCAGGAAAAGATACATTAGCACTTTTACCAACAGGTGGCGGTAAATCTCTTTGTTTTCAGGTACCCGGAATGGCTATTGAAAATCAAATGACATTAGTGATATCGCCGCTCATCGCTTTAATGCAAGATCAGGTGATGAACCTGAAAAAACGCTCTATTCCGGCAGCGTTTATCAATTCAACAATGCATCCAAAAGAAGTGGAAAAAGTAATTCAAAACGCAATAAATAATGAATATAAATTTTTATATGTATCGCCGGAACGATTGGAAACACAGCAGTTTATTGAAATACTACCAGAATTAAAAATAGGACTCTTAGCCGTTGACGAAGCGCATTGTATTTCGCAATGGGGATACGACTTTCGTCCAAGTTACCTGAAAATTGCAGAAGTCAGAAAACATTTGTACAACCCTAACATTCCTACTATTACTCTGACAGCAAGTGCTACACAAAAGGTTATTGATGACATTGCACAAAAATTAGAATTGAAATCACCCAACCTATTCAGGCAATCGTTTGCCAGAAAAAATCTGCACTACATTGTGTTGTATGATGACAATAAAATAGAACGAATACAAAAGATTATTCAAAAAGTAGGCGGAGCAGGAATTATTTATGTGAGAAGTCGCAATAAAACAAAAGAAATTGCAGAAGTATTGAATAGTAAAGGCATTAAGGCGGATTATTATCACGCCGGATTGACCGGAGAAGAAAAGTATTTCAAACAACAAAAATTTATTGAAAATCAATATCAGGTGATGGTAGCCACCAATGCCTTTGGAATGGGCATTGACAAATCAGATGTACGTTACGTCATACATTATGAATTAAGTGATAGTTTAGAAAGTTATTTTCAGGAAGCAGGGAGAGGCGGAAGAGATTTGAAAACATCGTATGCCGTGTTGTTATACACAGAAGCGGATAAAGAAAAGTTGTGGAAAATGTACGAGGAAAGTTTTCCTACAATTGAACAAATTAAAAGTGTATACAATCATATCTGCAATTATTATGAATTAGCAATAGATGAAGGCGAAGGAATGGTTTTTGACTTTGATATTCGTGCTATTTCAGAATTATACAAAATACCGATGAATGTCGTTTTTCATAGCGTTAAGTTTCTTGAAATGTTTGAATTAATATCTATTGAAGAAGAACATTATCATCCTTCGCAAGTGTTTATTGATTCATCAAAAAAAGATATTTATGATTTTTATTTAAGGTATCCAGAGTACGAGGAAATATTTAAAGTTTTATTGCGAAGTTACGATGGCATATTATCACAATTTGTTTTTATAAATGAGAATGAAATGGCAGCCAGAATTAAACGAGATAAAAAATTTGTAGTACAACAATTAAAATTTTTAGATAAAGAAGGTGTGTTGCACTATAAGCCAATGACGGGATTTCCAAAGATGACATTTTTGAAGGACAGAATTTTATTGTCTAAGTTGAGGGTTAACGAGGAACTTTATTATTTCCTAAAAGAAAAAAGGAAATTTTTGACCGAAAGAATGATTGAATATGCAGAACAAAAACACACGTGCAGACAAGAATTTTTGTTGCATTATTTTGATGAGTTAAATACAGCAGCTTGTGGTCATTGTGATATTTGTTTAGAAAGGAAACGATTAAAAAACATAGAGATAATAAAAAATAAAATTTTTCATTTTTTTCAACAAAAAAATCAACCGATGAGTATTGAAGAATTATGTAATCATTTTACACCATACTCTAAAGACCTTGTCATTCAAGCCATTCGTGAAATGGTGGACGATAATATTTTAATATCAAACAAGAATGAAAAAATTTCTATAAGAAAAACCTAACACAAGACAACAACAACTCATAACACCATATTATCATAACATTTATTATTTATACATTTGAACCATTGTTTTTTTGTAAAATTTAAAAATGCTTTATCTGCAAAATTTATTTTTATTTCAAATCACATCAAGACCTTTGCCTTATGTACCAAGCTGGATAGTTATATTTCTCTTCATTCAGACAATACTCTTGCTTTATTTGTATCTATACTCACCTAAATTGTTGTGGATGCCTTTGAGGGCTTTAATAGACCATCGAATAAGAAGAGAATTACTGGAGTCCAAAAAATCATTTCAGTACCGATTGCTTTACTTACTAGATCTTGTCTTTCTTATTAGTCTTTCTTTTTTATTGTACTTTTTGATGCGAGATAAACCAAGCACAACAGAAGTACTTTCTGCTTTGCCTTTTTTATTTAATAAACCAGAAATAACCTTATATTTTTTCATTTTAGGTGCGAGTGCATTAGGTCTGATTATAAAAAAACAAATTTTTATTGGAATAGCACAATTATTTGATGAAATGCAGCGGTATTATATCTTTATTTTTAATATGGATATGCTTCAAAAATTTTTCGGACTTATCACATTTCCCGTAATATTTGCATATAGCTTTGATATCATACAATCGCCTTTTATCTTGAATTTCATTATGACATTAAACATAATAATATACCTACTATTCTTAATTTTAAGTTTTGCTTCTGTTGCACATAAGGTATGGATAGATTATATTAATTTTATTTTGTACCTTTGTGCCCTCGAAATTATACCGTTGTTGTTTTTTCTGAAATTATTATTTAATTGATAATGAGCAAAACCAAGAAAAATACAGTAAAACATAAAAATTCAGACACAAAAAAACGTTCCGTGAAAAGAACGATTGCTCAAAAAGAAACCAAGAAAAAAACACTTCTTCCCAAAAATCAATCGGTGCAAAAAAAACTGAAAAAAAATAAATCAACCTCTCAAAAGCCAAATCCTGACAGCAAAAAACAAAAAACAGATAAAAAAATAAAAAACAATTTATCCGATAAAAACAATACACGCGTTAATCAAACCACCGCGGTCAATGAAAATCTTATCAAAATAATAGCCACTTCCAATATACTGGAAGAAGAGAAAACAAGTAAAATCAACAACACAGAAAAAGATAAAAATCTTCCTAATGCGACTACAGAAACGTCCGGCGATGATGTGCAGGTACTAAAAAAAAGAAGAAACCGAAAAAAGAAAGTGAAAACATGGGAAGAAAAAGCCAAACAACTACCCACTTTTGAAGTTAGCAATTATCCAAAATTACCCGTAAAAAATATCCTCATTACTCAAGCCAAACCTTCTGAATTACAAAATCCCTACCAATTACTCATTGATAAATACAAAGTTCAGATTCACTTTCGTCCTTTTATTAAAGTAGAAGGGCTAACCGCACAGGAATTCAGAAACCAAAAAGTAGATGTTTTAGAATATACCGGCATCATTTTTACAAGTCGTTTAGCCATTGATCATTTTTTTAGAATTATCAATGAAATGCGTGTTACTTTACCCGATACTACCCGTTTCTTTTGCCTCAACGAACAAATTGCTTATTACATGCAGAAATACATGGAATTGAGAAAAAGAAGAATCTTCTGGGGATTAGGACCAATAGACGACCTGAAATCCATATTAAAAAAACATCCGGGCGGAAAAATTTTATTGCCCGCCTCCGACACCATTCGGGAAAAAGTCATCGGTATTTTAGATTCCATGAATTTACAATATTCTGCTGTAGACGTTTACAAAACCGTTCCCGAAGACATTTCAGATTTAAAACCGGAAAAATTTGATATGATTGTTTTTTTTACTCCCATTGCAGTAGATGCATTGCACCAATACTTTCCTAAATTTAAACAAACCAAAAACCGTTTTGCAGCTTACAGCATTTTAACTGCCAATAAACTCAAAGAACTGGGTTACAGAGTAGACGTATATGCCCCCACTCTCGAATTTCCAAGCCTGGTCAATGCCATCGCCCATTATCTTTTGCATATAAAAGAAAAATAGTAATTATTCTTTATTCTCTTACAATCTCTTTAGTTGACATGTAAAATGCCTTAAAAAAGGCGGTTCGTAAATAATCTTAAACCCTTTTGATTTCTTACTGTTTTTTTTCACTTCCTCAAACACTTCCAGGATATATTCTACATGGCTTTGTGTATACACCCTTCTCGGAATAGCCAGCCGCACCAATTCCCACTGCGCCGGCTGAAATTTTCCATTTATTTTCTTCCCAAACATTAAAGAACCAATTTCAACTGTTCTGATTCCGCCCCTTACATACAAATCACACACCAATACTTGCCCCGGAAAATACTCAGGCGAAATATGATCATACATTTTTTTAGCATCAATATAAATAGCATGGCCTCCAAAGGGCTTTAATACAGGTATTCCCGCTTTCTCCAGATGTTCTCCTAAATACGCCGTGCTACGAATACGATAATGTAAATAATCTTTATCAAATACTTCCTGCAAACCTACCGCCAATGCTTCCATATCTCTTCCGCTTAATCCACCATAAGTAGTAAAACCCTCCGTAATAATCAGCAAATTCTGACACTTTTCTGCCAAACTCTTATCTCTTAAAGTAAGAAAGCCACCCATATTCACTAACCCATCTTTTTTGGCACTCATTATCGCAGCATCCGCATAGCGAAACATTTCCTGTGCAATCTGATAATACGACTTCCGTTCATATCCTTTTTCACGATGTTTGATAAACCAGCTATTTTCAGCAATCCGACAACAATCTAAAACCAATAAAACACCGTATTTATCACAAAACCGCTTGACTTCTTTCAAATTTTGCATACTAACGGGCTGACCACCGCCACTATTATTAGTAACTGTCAGGATAACTGCCCCTACCTTATTTCTATACTTTTTCAAAAGACGATTCAACGCTTCCAAATCAATGTTACCTTTGAAAGCATATTCAGAGGCCGTATCTTTTGCTTCCGGACAAGGAATATCAATCGCCGTCCCGCCGGCATATTCAATGTTAGCACGTGTGGTATCAAAATGTGTGTTGCTGATAAATACGTTTTTGCTTTGTGCCAAAACCCCATACAAAATCCTTTCGGCCGCCCTTCCTTGATGCGTCGGAAAAAAATAAGGCATACCGGTGAGTTGATGTACCACTTTTTCTAATTTATGATAACTTTTAGCCCCCGCATACGACTCATCGCCTTGCATCATAGCGGCCCATTGATGCTGACTCATCGCCGATGTACCACTATCCGTAAGCAAATCAATAAGAACATAATCAGAATCTATTTGAAACGGATTGTAAAAAGCCTTTTTAAGTATTTTTGCTCTTTCCTGCTTGCTTGTAAAGCGAATGGGCTCTACCACTTTAATCTTAAAAGGTTCAATAATGGTTTTCATTTAAAATTTTTCCGCAAATAAGCAGGAAGAAGTAAAATCAGAATATGATTTAAATCAATAATCTAATGATTCTTGCAAAATTTTAATCCAACCAAGTACAGTAAAAAACGGATTGCTGCTCACAATGTGTTTTATTTTTCTGCAAAGCAGAAAGAACTTTACTTACTAAATAGTACTAAAAAATTTTATTCAATATTTGAAATGAAATTATTTGAAAATCCACTTTAAATAATTTTAATTTGCACCCAATATCATAAAAACTAAATTATGGAATTTCCTGAAAATTTAAAGTACACCAAAGAACACGAATGGATAAAAATAGAAGGCAATATTGGAATTGTAGGCATAACAGATTTTGCTCAAAAAGAACTGGGCGACATTGTGTATGTAGATATACCAACCATCGGAGAAATCGTAAATAAAGACAGTGTATTCGGCACCATTGAAGCCGTTAAAACCGTGTCCGATTTATTTAGCCCTGTTACAGGAAAGGTTTTAGAATTTAATTCTGCTCTGGATGGCAGTCCTGAAAAAATCAATCAGGACCCTTATGGCGAAGGTTGGATTATCAAAATATCCATTGATAACCCAGACGAATTAAACAATTTATTGAGCGCCGACGAGTACAAAAAAAGCATTCTTCTTTAATACCTTGACTGAAAGAGTGTGACTTAATAATACTTTAAACTTCTGTTTCTTCTTTATTACTTGTAAGAGTTTGTTTAAATCCTGTAAAAATAACAGGAATAGCTGTAAGAACAATGAGCACTATAAAAACGTAAGCAATGTTGTGTTCTATCCATTCAGCATAATAGGAACCAAGATAATACGCAATTGTACCTAAACTGCCAATCCATAATATAGCACCACTGATATTATAAACCAAAAATTTTTGAGAAGGTACCTGTATAACTCCTGCTAAAATAGGTGCAAACGTACGCACAATTGGAATAAATCGCCCTACAATTAATGTCATAGCTCCATACTTATCATAAAACAATTTGGTTTTTAAAACGTGTTTTTTCTTAAAAAGCCAACTCTCTTCTTTTTCGTAAATTTTGTAACCTACTTTTTTTCCAAACCAGTATCCTACTGTATTACCCAATATAGCCGATACGATCATGAGCAATGCAATCACCGGAAAAGGCAAATTATACAACCATTCCGGATGTGTGGCCGCAATTATCCCGGCTATCAAAATCAAATTATCACCCGGTAGAAAAAATCCAAAAAACAAACCCGTTTCAGCAAAGATAACAAAGAGTAAAAGCCATAACCCACCATAATGCACAATGCTTTCAGGATCGGTTAATGTTTTCAAAAATTCCCACATCGGCGTAAAGATAGAGGTTTAATCGTACATTAATTGCATTTTTGGAAATTTTAATTTTTGATAACTTAAATCCAAATATCAACTTACTAATCCCCATCTACTTAAGCTGTTTCTTATTTTACTCGCCACAAAACAAAAAGGCACTAAAACATACACCAGAAATTTTTTAAACCATAAAACCTTCTGAAATTTATACAGAAATCCATACTTCTCTGCCAGCCTCTGTAAAAATAAACCCGTCAAAACCACAAGATTAATAAATGTTTTCCACTGAATAAATTCAGGTCTAATACTATCCAACACTAAAATACACCTTCTATTGTTACTCTCATTCCATGCTTCGTGTTCTTTAGCATCTATAAATATCAACCACTTCCCTTCTTCCCAACTTCTTTTTTCATCTTCTACTCTAAACCCACACGTCGGTAATTTTGCCGGTATCACTAAGCCAAAATGACAACGAAAAATCCCGTTCGTATCTCCACAATGAGGATAAATTCTGGTATGCGGCTCTAATAAATTAAACGAAGCCGATACGAGATTGGGAATGCGATTGATAAATGCCGTAGTTTTTGGGAAATATTTTTGATTGTAATAAAACTCTAACCCCCACCACTTTAAAGAAACGGTTTTCCATTTGCGTACATCATCAGACATTTTTGTATTAAAATACGACTGAAGTGAATGATGGGATAAATAATTCAATAATTCTCCCTGTATTTCCTTTGCCGCTTTCTCCCCATCCTTTGCCCATTCAAAAACCGACGAATCAACAAACCGCACCTCTTCAGAAGAGTATTGCGCATCTTTTGACAGAATACTAAACCATAATTTTGGGGAATGTAAAGATTCAGCCATTCCTTTTTTTTACTTTAAATGTTTTATTTTCAGGAAGCAACAAAAATAATAAAACTAATCCTGCTATAAAAAAAATACTTAAAACAGGAACAGAACTTCTTAATCCGCCAAAATATTCGCCAATTAAACCAAACGACAAAGTCCCTAAAATCATTCCTATTTTCTCAAGCACATCAAAAAAACTGAAATAACTGGCATGATCCAGTGTTTCTGGTAATAACTTGCTATAGGTAGATCGTGAAAGCGCCTGCGTGCCCCCCATGACAAAACCTACTAAAGCTGCCACTATATAAAACTGTTCAGGATAAAACACTTCATAATACGTATACAAACAAATAAAAATCCAGATACTAACAGACACTATCAAGGTCCCAATATTGCCCCACTTGTTTGATAAAAATGAAAAAAAGTAAGAACCGGCAATCCCCAAAAACTGAATGATTAAAATACTGATAATTAACGCTGTCGTTTTAAAGTTTTCGGACGGCCAATAAATTTCTTGTCTCGCAAACAATACCGCCATTACCATGACCGTTTGCACACCCATGTTGTAAAAAAAATAAGCTCCTAAAAATTTTTTAATAGATGAATTGCGTAGTGCTTCTTTCAATGTCTGGGATAATTCTACATATCCTTTCCACAACAGATTCCTGGACGAATATCCTTTGCCACCTATGATTTCCGGCAATCTATAGAAAGTAAACTGGGCAAATCCTACCCACCACAATCCCACTAAAAGAAACGTGTATTTTACCGGTACTTTGAATGACATAATGAGCAACAAACAAAGGATTAATAAAAGGGAACTGCCAAAATAACCATACGCAAACCCTTTAGCACTCAACTTATCCTGAAATTTAACCTCCACAATTTCCGGCAAATAGGAATTATAATACACTAAGCTGCCCCAATAACCAATAGTAGCCATCATAAATGGTATCACACTCATCTCCAATTGTTGTCTGTTGAAAAAATACAACAACATACTGGATATGGCGCCTACATAACAAAAAAATTGAAGAAATTTTTTCTTATTTCCCAAATAATCTGCAATACCACTCAAGAGCGGAACGGTTAAAACAACCACCAATAAGGCCACCGAATACGTCATAGAATAAACCGTTGTATTTTGAAATTTACGCCCTAAAAATTCCACTATGGTGCCGGTGTATTCTTTTGTTTCAGGATGATGCGAAGTGATGTATTCATAATAGTTTGGAAATATGGCGGATGTTATAACCAAAGGAAAGACAGAGTTCGCCCAATCATAAAACACCCAGCCCTGCATCACTTTTTTATTATTTTTTATCTTCATGACTATTCATTTTTCAAAATTTCAATTTCCACTCTTCTGTTTTTAATCCGCCCTTCCATAGTGCTGTTATCGCCAATAGGCATTGTATCACCAAAGCCCTTAAAATACATTTTATTTTGTACTCCCTTTTCAATAAAATACAAAAACACAGATTTGGCACGTTCTTCCGATAGTTTCATGTTTTTTCTTTTACTTCCGGTATTATCACTGTGTCCATTGATTTGCACCATCCAATTCGGATGTTGCTGCAAATATTTTACTACTTTATTTAATTCCTGAAAGGACTCCGGAAGTATATACGACTTGCCCTCATCAAAATAAATATTCTTTAAAAGAATTTTATCTCCTGCCTTTAGAGTTTCTTTTACAGATTTAATGCTATCTGCCTGATGGTTTTGTTTTTCAACATACACACTTCCCACAATTTCTATTTCAATGGGCTCTTCAGGTTCTTTCACCGGAACTAATCGGACATTGTCCAGAAAATAGTACGCTTCCAGAAAACCAAATACTCTAAACCCATACTTCAAAAAATTTAAACGAATCATATCTTTTTTTATCTCTGGCGAAAAATTCCCAATCGTAATATATTTTTCACCACCATACGCTTTGTAATAACCACTGATTTTTATCCAACGATAATTATTGTTTAAGCCCGTTTTGACATTTATTGTATCTATCATAAATGCTTTATCCACATCCTTTTGAGATTTATAGCCCGTTTTGCTAAACAGTACACCAAAAGATTTCACTACCGCGTTGCTCCAGAACGTCAGACGAATATACATTTCAAAATAATAAAGATGTTTGTACTTCAAGGACTCTACCAACTTTACCTGCGCAAATTCTTTGTAATGTTTCTGAAACCGAAGCCCGATGTAACATTCTCCATCCAATGCTCCCTTTTCTTTAGTGGTATCATTATCCAATGGCTTTTGATAATAATCTACCGATGCAATTTGTGTCCAGGGAATAGCTGACTTGATACTGGAAGTTTTTTTTTTGTGGTTTTCAAAACTACCATTGGGCACTAAATTTTTATTCCATATCAACTCCTGTGAAAGATATTTTTTACTTATCAAGACAAACAAAACAATTATGTTAAATACCTTATTCAAGATTTTTTGCGGTGAATATAAAGGTTTGAAAGCCAACAAAAGATGGTTTGTTCCACATTACATCAAAATGCCGGCAATGGTAGCTGATAAATAGGAAGCCAAAGTACCACAAAGTAAGGCCTTCATTCCTAACTCGGCCAAATCTCTTCTTCTTTCAGGAACCAATACACCTATTCCACCTATTTGCATTCCCACACTACTGAAATTGGCAAAGCCACAAATAGCAATGCTTACAATCATCAGCCCTTTTTCAGTTACCACCGGTACTTTGTGAGAAGTCAAATTGCTGAATGCCACAAATTCATTAATAGTAAGTTTCTGTCCCAACAAAGTTGCTACATTATTAACATCTTCAATTGGTGTGCCCATTGCCCACGCCATCGGATAAAACAATTTGGCAAACAACCAGTTTAAACTTAAATTCAAGTCCGGATTAAAAATATGCCCCGTTTTCATTAACAGCCAATCGGTCATAGTAATAAGCGCTATGAACCCGATGAGCATGGCAATAACATTCATCGCAATTTTAAAGCCATCGCCGGCACCATGAGTAATGGCATCAATCAAATTGCTATATTCACTTTTTACTTCTAATTTAACTTTTCCCATAGTCACCGGTGTTTCTGTTTCCGGAAAAACAATTTTTGAAATAACCAAGGCACCGGGAGCCGCCATTAAACTCGCCATAATCAATTTCGGCGCCAGATTCATGCCCGCCTGTGCCCCCATATTGGCATATACTATGAGAATGCCTCCTGCTATACACGCCAAACTACCACTCATAGAAGCCAATAACTCACTCTTTGTCATACTCGGTAAATACGGACGAATCATCACCTGTGCTTCTACCTGTCCTACAAAAGCACTTGCCACATTACTTAATGCTTCTGCTCCACTCACCCGCATAATTTTATTCATTACAAATGCAATCGCAGAAATAACACGTTGCATAATGCCGAGATGATATAATATCGCTACCAAAGTTGTTACCAACACAATAGTTGCCGTTACATTAAACGCAAATACAAAGGTATGCGGCGCCCGATAATCCACCACTTCCTGACCAGACATTGCCGCTAACCCACCATACACAAAGTCAACCCCGCTTTTTGCAAACTGTTCTATTTTCTGCATTCCTTTGCCTAACTGCTCAAAAAACACCTGTACCCATTTAACTTTCATAATGGAAACAGCAATGAAGGCCTGCAGTGCCAAACCACTTAACACCAAACGAACATTGATTTTCTTTCTGTTATTGGAAACCAAGTAAGCAATTCCCAAAATCAATATAATGCCAATGAATCCAGTCAATCGTTCCATAAATATTTTGGGCTGAAAGATAAATATAGTTCCATAATTAAACACTTATTATTTAAGAATGGCGGAATACAGTATATCTCGCGCACTCAAAACCATGCCACTATTTATAAATAATTTCTAAATAATCAAATCGGCCTGTGTATAATATCTTTTTCGCTCGTTTAATTTCTTTTCAATAAATTGTTTTAATGCATCTTTAGTCGTGATATTTTTCAACAAAGGTCTTTTATCTTTTTCATTCCACAACCGTTCCAATAATACTTCCACTGCTGGCATTAAAGCAATCAACCAGCAATTCTGTTTTACCACTTCAAGGGTATTATTAAAACAAATGGTACCGCCACCTAATGCAATCACTCTGCTTCCCTTTATACCGACTACTTCATCAAGATATTTTTTCTCCATCTCTCTAAAACAACTTTCTCCTGCTTCTTCAAAAATTTGTAGAATCGTTTTTTTTTCTTTTTGCTCAATGTAATGATCTAAATCAATCAAAGGAAGACCAGCTTGTTTTGCTATTTTTTGAGCAAGCGTTGTTTTTCCGCTTCCCATAAACCCTGTAATAGCCAGATGTCTTTTCATATCAGCACTTTACATTTTTTTTCTTTTTCATTCCCTGAGTAAGTATAGCATCTATAAACTCGTATGGTTTATATTGATGAATCGCCGCCTGATGATAAATGCACGTGGCTGGTGTCATACCCGGTAACGAGTTTACTTCAATAATAATTACTTCAATATGCTGTGGAGTATATATTCTCACAAAGGCATCTATTCTGCAGTAACCTTCCACATTCAGAATTTCTGCAGTTTTGCGCAATTGTTCCTTGACATAATCTGAAATCATTTTTTGTTCTTTCAAATCTTTTGAAAAACGTGCCGGCGTGATGTTTTGTCCTTCTCCTGCTAAAAATTTTTCCTCTAAACTTAATACATCGCCTTCTACCAATGCTTCGGACGGTTCAAATACTTCATAAATTCTTTCACCTTTGTCGTTATAGCGTATCAGCATACCGCCGGTTATTTCTAAAAAACGTTTGGCGCCATTTGATTGGATAAGTTCTTCTATCAAAAAATCTGTCTTCACAGGAATTTCTTCATTGGGTTGGATATTTAAAGTGTTTCTAATTTCTTCCGATAGTTCTTCAGTGTTTCTAAACATCATTTGAGCGTAGGCATCCAGTTCTTTTTCATTTTTAATTTTTTTGACAGCACTGCTACAGCCATCATCTGCTGGTTTGGCAATCAAAGGATATTTTATTTCATCGCGTATAACCGTTTTAAGATGATGCGGATATTTTTCCCAATCTTCTTTTCTGATAAGCAGATGTTCTGCCACTAACAAAGCGTTTTTTTTCAATAACTCATTAGTTTGATATTTGTTGATAGTAATAGAAGAACTTTGGGCGTCTGAACCATTGTAAGGTATGTTGAATTGATTGATGTAAGATTGAAGTGTGCCATCTTCACCAGGACGTCCGTGTAAAGCAATAAATACAAGGTCTGCCTTTTTTTTCAATGCGTTAAAGTCGATCTTTTGCGGCGCTTCTAAATTTCTGACCTGACCAAATTTTTCTGTAATGTCAGATGCTTCCTGAATAATTTTTTCGATAACAGGGTGTACGGTGTAATTTAAAATTTTATCCCGAATATCATCGGCATTATCTTTCAACATTAAACGAATGGGAATCGTGTACATTTCAAAACCATATTCATTTTCCGCTTTCATCAGGAATACCGGGAACGCTTGATACTTTTCGGAAGAAGATAGTTTTTCATAAACGTTTCTGCCGCTTTCTACCGATATGTGTCTTTCAGTAGAATATCCGCCCATGATGACAGCCGTTCTTATTTTCTTGGTATTATCCGAATATTTTTTTTCAAAGAGATAGTTTTGAAGGCGTTCCATAATGGACGCAAACGCATTGGTCTGTAAGAACTGCTGCTGTCTTTTTTTGAGTGAAATAAAAAGAATGTAGGTAAGAAATTGAGACGGATTGAGACCAATTTCGGCGACCTGATGAAAGAAAAAAGAAGATGGCATCATGCCGGAAGTTGTATTGGGGTCGTTCAGAAATATCTTTCCCTGTTGATCAATAAATCCATCTATTCTGGCATACACATGAAATCCAAAAGCCGTGTACATTCGTTGTGCTTCTTCGCGAATCAACTGAATTTGCTCTTCCGGTAAATGAATTGGTGTAATTTTTCTACTCTTTCCGGGCAAGTATTTACTTTTGTAATCGTACAGCACATCTTTTTTAATAATCTCCGTTGGTGGCAATGCAATAGGCTTGCCATGTTCATCTTCAATAACAATGCAACTGAACTCTTTTCCGTCAATGTAAGATTCAATGATAATCTCATTTTCTGAGTCCAGTGCTTCAATCAACACCTCAGGATGTATGTTCAGATAGTTGTCTAAAAAATTAATGAGTGACGGTGGGTCATATATCAAAGTGTTTTCAATAATAGCCGGTAATCCGATGTTTTCACGAATATCCGAAAATGTTTTGACCCATTGTATCTTTTTATCATCGGAGAAGTTCTTCCATTGATGGGCAGTTAATGTGTAAGCAAAAAATGCCTTTTCAACTGCTTTTGTAAATTGATCAAGTTGCTCTGATTTAATGACGCTTACACCTATTGATGAACCTTGATTGGCGGGCTTGATAACAAAAGATAATCCTACTTTTTCTTTGGCTGTTTGAAACAAATCTTGTATTTTTTTTGATTTCCATTCGTGTCTTTGAATGGTTACATAATCAGGAACATTAAAATTAAACTGTGTCATCCATTTTTTTTGGATGGCTTTATTCATTCCGAATGCAGATGGTAAAATACCAGAACCTGTATAGGGAATGCCATAAAACTCCAGCAAGCCCTGTATTCTTCCATCTTCGCCGTTTTTACCATGTAAGCACAAAAAGGCCACATCTATCAGAGAAGAAAGTTCTTCAACATTTATTTTTTTTCCAATAGAGGTCGCCATTTCCTGCCGTGTGTTTAAATCAAGTGGGTCTAAATTTTCAACATAATACTGAAAATGAATGGACTTATTTTGAAGAGCAGAAACGGGCGGATAGAAGTCGCGTATAGTACCTTTGTAAATGTATTGCCAATTCAATACAATCAATTGATGCCAACTATCTATAAAAATAGGAATGGGTTCAAAGATCGATTTGTCTAAATTATCATAAACCGTTCTTCCACCTGCAAAAGAAACTTCTCTTTCTCTGGAAGAGCCGCCAAATAAAATACCAACTCTGATTTTTTCCATAAATTAAATTTCAATAAGTTCCTGCAAATTTGCAACATATTTCAAAAAGAGAATATAAAAATAATTAACAATGGATCTTGGATAATTTTTAATTTTGTAGTAATTATACATTTAAAATTAAATTAAATAGAATTACTTGTTTTACAAATTACATAAATAATTTTTTCAGTAAATTTGCACTAAATTAAAGTCGTTGTATGCTTATCAAAAGTATTTCAGGTATTCGCGGAACGATTGGCGGTAAAGCAGGAGAAAATCTGACGCCTATAGATGTTGTTAAGTTCACCATTGCTTATTCCAAATGGTTGAAAAGTTTATTTGAGCCAGTTCCTAAATTAAAAGTGGTAGTAGGCAGAGACGCAAGAATTTCAGGAGAAAGTGTACAACAATTAGTGATACACACCCTGTTAATGAGTGGAATTGATGTGGTGAATTTGGACTTAAGCACCACGCCCACTGTAGAAATGATGGTAAAAGAACACAAAGCCAATGGAGGAATCATTATTACAGCTTCTCATAATCCTATGCAGTGGAATGCTTTGAAATTGCTGAATGCTGATGGAGAATTTGTAAGCGACGAAGATGGAAAAAAAATTTTAGAATTTTCAGAAAAGACAGAAAATTTTGTATTTGCAGATATTCAAAAATTAGGTCGTTTATTCTTTGATACAGAAGCTATTGATAAACACATTGATAAGATATTGGAATTAAAGTATGTGGATGTGAATGCTATTAAGAAAGCAAAGTTTAAGATCGTTGTGGATGCGGTGAATTCAACAGGAGGAATTGCTGTTCCAAAATTATTGAGAAAATTAGGTGTAGAAAATATCATTGAATTAAATTGTGAACCGAATGGACATTTTGCTCACCATCCCGAACCATTACCTGAAAACCTGATGGACTTGTCATTAGCCGTGAAAAAAAATAAAGCCCACTTGGGAATTAGTGTAGACCCTGATGTAGATAGGTTAGCACTTATTTGTGAAGACGGTGAACCTTTTGGAGAAGAATACACCTTAGTTGCTGTTGCAGATTACATATTAAAATATAACAAAGGAGGAAATACTGTATCCAATTTATCTTCTACTCAGGCATTAAAAGATATAACCTTAAAATACAAAGGACAATATTTCGCTTCTGCTGTAGGAGAAGTAAATGTTGTTCAAAAAATGAAAGAAGTGAATGCAATCATTGGCGGTGAAGGAAATGGCGGAGTCATTTTACCTGAATTGCATTATGGCAGAGATGCTTTGGTTGGGATTGCTTTATTTTTGAGCCATCTGGCCTTATCTAAAAAAACTGTTTCTATTCTCAGAGACAGTTATCCGCATTATTATATCTCCAAAAATAAAGTTGAAATTGATCCTTCCATACCTAACAGCGAAATTATTGATTACTTTAAATCAAAATACAAAAAATATCCACAAAACACAATTGACGGATTAAAAATTGAATTGAATGATAAAGAATGGATTCATTTGAGACAATCTAACACAGAGCCCATTATTCGCATTTATACAGAAAGTCAGACACAAACTACGGCCGATAATCTGGCTAAAAAAATGATGGTCGACATCAAAGAATTTATTCGTGAAAAACAAAGCAGTTTATTATGAAGACAATATACTTGGATAATGCTGCCACTACACCAATTGCTCCCGAAGTAGTAGAGGCCATGTTGCCATTTTTGAAAGAAGAATATGGTAATCCTTCTTCTATACATCAATTGGGCAATCGGACACGAGTCGCTATTGAGCAAGCACGGAAAACAGTGGCAGAGTTATTAAATGCCCATCCGTCGGAAATTTTCTTTACATCGGGAGGCACTGAAGCAGATAACACAGCGCTTGTGCAATCTGTTTTAGATTTAGGAGTAAAAGTTATTATCAGCACTCCTATTGAACATCATGCGGTTGAGCATACCATTCATTCATTAGAAAAAAGAGGTTGGATAAAAACCCTCTGGCTTTCTGTTAATAAAAATGGACAAATAGACCTTGATGAATTAGAGGAGTTACTTAAACAACAAACAGAAAAGACATTGGTTTCAATAATGCATGCCAACAATGAGATAGGCACATTGAATCCTATCAAGCGAATCGGAGAATTGTGTAAGAAGTATAATGCTTATTTTCATTCGGATACTGTTCAAACCGTTGGGCATTTTAATTTAGATTTACAACACATTCCTGTTGATTTTATAGCAGCATCGGCACACAAATTTCATGGCCCAAAAGGCGTTGGTTTTATTTACATCAATCGTAATACCAAAATAAAGCCATTTATCAATGGCGGTGCTCAGGAACGTAATATGCGTGGAGGAACTGAAAATGTGGCTGGAATAGTAGGATTGGCAAAAGCGTTGGAATTAGCATATAAACATTTAGATGAAGACATGAAATACATTAGTGAATTGAAATCCTATATAGTTCAACGGCTTACTGACGTTATTCCGGACATGCAATTCAATGGCTTTACGAATGACAAATCTTTGTACACTGTATTAAATTGTTCTTTTCCTCCACATCCGCAAGGGATGATGCTGTTGTATAAATTGGACATTGCAGGAATTTGTGCAAGTGCAGGAAGTGCGTGTAGTAGCGGAAGTAATGTTGGATCGCACGTATTGAAAGCCATTGGGACAACACCTGAAAGACATGCCATTCGTTTTTCGTTTAGTAAGTATAATACCAAAGAAGAACTTGATCAAGTTGTAAGTGTATTATCAGAAATTTACAGCTCGGTGAAAATTTAAGAAGAAGGTTTTATTAAATCGTCTTAATAGTACAGTGTGAATCGTGTTTTGTTTTTAAGTAATCTATGATGATGTGATTAAAGTTTAATTATTTAGTTTTTCATAGTTGATTAAGGACTTTCAATACTTTTACCTTTCCAGAATTGAGATGAAAAATGGCACCGGCTAGAGCAATATTGCCTGCTTTCAGATTTTTATTAATTATTTCGCTTTTACCTATCAAAATTTCCATACTTTCCAATACATTATATTCTGCTAATTTATCTTGTGAAGAGTGGTCTGTATCAATTTCGTTTTTATATTTTAAATAAGTGGGTTCTATTTTTTCAACCAGATATTTTAAGTATCCGTCTTTGATATTATTCAAACAAGCAGACATAGCGCCACATCTTGTATGTCCTAAAATGAGTATTAATTTTACACCCACGATATTAACCGCAAATTCTGCACTGGCAATAATATCCTCATTGATCACATTCCCTGCCACCCGTGCGGAAAAATAAAGGCAAAGGGCTTTTGTTCTTTTGAAAATTCTGACAATACCTCCAGATGATCCTTGTTGAATGTTAAATTATTAATAAATCGTTCATTGCCTTTTAGAAGAATTTTTAAGGCATTTTGTGGTGTAATTTTTTTCGTTCTTCAATGCTGAGTGTTTTCATATTCTTTAAAATTTATGTTTGTTGATGAATAAATAGTACATTGAATATTTTTAGATTCAAGAATCTGTTTTTGATTTTGCAATAGTTGTATAATATCTAAGTCCGTTCCTTTGTAATATATTTCTATTCGGCAAGGATAAGCAATGTTATGTAAAATTTCAGTGATTCTATTTTTATTTAAAAAAGAAGCAGAATCATCAATTTCTAAAATAATTTTGTCTTTTTCTTCTAAAATTTTTACTGCTTTTAATGATGCCATATAAAACTGTATAATAATAGCAACTATCAATCCTATAAGGGTACCGATTAATAAGTCTGTAAAGAGAATAACAATAACTGTTACCATAAAAGGAATAAACTCTTTCCATCCTTTCTGATACATTACTTTAAAGATTTGTGGCTTACTAAGGTTATATCCCACCATAATTAAATTGTAGGACTAATTTCACTACTATTATTCCTAATATCACAACTACAAGAGGGTCCTGAATAATCCGCCCTAATTTTGGAAATAGTTTCACTATCTTATTTTGCCAGAGTATAAAAATAATCATGCCAAATAAAAAAATCATTGATGAAACAGGATGAATATATTTCCACAATTGTATCAACGTAGAAAAAGTATTTTCATTATCTGGCTAAACAAACGAATCATCGCCCTCAAAATCTTTGTCATAACCAAAAGCATGTGGCAATTGTTTTAGTATAATAATTATGCCTATTGCTGTTAACATTCATGTAATAACAGAAGATGGAAAGTAATACGACAATTTCCATCCTTTTATAAGTCCAAATACCAATTGTAGAACACCTGCCCAACTCACAACAAGGAAGAATTTTTCAATTCCTCCCAAATCGTTTATCGCCGAAAGACAAATAGCCACTAAACCCGCAGCAGGTCCACTCACACCTAATGCAGAATTACTGATCAACCCTACTACTATTCCAGCCACAACGCCGGCTATTATTCCAGTTATAGGAGGTGTACCGCTGGCCAAAGCAATGCCTAAACATAAAGGCAATGCTACCAAAAATACAACTACAGAAGCACTTATGTCTTCTACATAAATTCTATTTTTCATACAGAAATTTTTTTTAAGTTAAGAAATTAAAAGAACCTATTAAAAAGATGAAAAGACACACTATAATGCATAAAAAGTAGGAAGTTTAAAACAACTTGCTCAACACTTCAAGAAAATAATTTTTTGTGTTATCCAGATTTAAATTCAAAGACAGCGTCGAATAATAACAAGTATATTGTAATTTCAATACACCTTCATATAAAAAATCATTTTCTTTAGTATTATCGCTTTTACTTTCTTCGCTTGATTCTTCTTCCATTTCAACGCCTTCAGTAAATACTGTTTTTTCAAATGATTTATTAAGTATTATCCTACTATAGGATAAATAGATACTATTAAAAGAATGTTTAATATAAAAGTTATGGTTAGCTTAAAATTCATATTTAAGTGCTCAAATATAATTAATATTTTTCCTTCTAATTTAAATCTGATTTTTCTATAAATAACACCCATAAATACTTTTATTCATTTCTAAACTTTTTCTTATCTTTCACACTTCATAACATTAAATTTCTTTTTATGAAAAAAAATTATTGCTTGCTTCTCTTCTACATCACCTTATCCATCAGTGCCCAAACAATAATGAATAACGAACTTAAATGGGCTCTGCAATACTATCACCAACAACCTTTACACCTTATCGTTCAATCGTCCTCTTTGCCTAAACTTTACCAATATGCACAACAATTTCCAAACTCCTTTAAAATTCTTTATTCTACAAACAATCTTGTCCGTTGTATTATCTATGATACCAGTGCTTTAATGACGTTAATTCGTAAAAAATACATCTCACGTGCTGAATTATTTCGTCCAAAAAAATTTCAGGTGTTAAACGATACCATGCTTGTGAGAAATCGCATTTTACCTTTAAAACAAGGCGTTTCGCCCTTAACACAAGCATATGACGGTACCGGTGTTTTGTTTGGATTAATTGACAGTGGAATTGACTTTTCGCATCCCGACTTTAAAGACACCAATGGAAAAACACGCATCCTCTACATCTGGGATCAATCGGTCGCCACTCCCACAAATGTTCCTGCCCCTTTTGGATACGGTCAGGAATGGGATTCTACCAGCATTAACAACGGCACCTGTACGCATAGTGATTTAAACTATTGGGGACATGGAACACATGTAGCTGGCATTGCAGCGGGCAATGGTTCTGCCACCAGTACTCATCAGGGTTGTGCCCCCAAATCCACGATTATAGCAGTGGCTCTTGATTTTAATACTTCTGCACCTGTTATTGCCGATGCCGTGCAATACCTTGTGAATAAATCTACAGCACTTGGTATGCCTATTTCCATTAACGCTAGTGTAGGTGATTATTACGGAAGCCACGACGCAACGGACTTACAATCTCAAATGATCATTGCTTTAATTTCTAACGTACCCGGACGCTTGATGAGTGCCGCCGCCGGAAACGCCGGCAATGTAAAGTTTCATACACATACTATTTGTACTAATTCCAATGATACTTTGTTTACATGGCTGGAAAACAATTCTATCAATACATTTGACTATTGGTTGTATGCCGATACGAATGATATAAAAAATGTACAAGTGAGTGTAGGTTGTCATCGGGCAAATTACTCTTACATAGGGAACATTGGCTTTAAACCTTACAATTACGCTTTATCTTCCATCCAACACGACACATTAAAAAATAGCAATAATCAAAGAATAGGTATTATTCACACATCTGCAAGTATTAACTCTTTTGGTGTGTACGAATTGTATATTCAAATTAATGCAGATAGTATAGGTTACTTATGGAGCATTGAAAGCAAAGGAATTGGACAACATCAATCATGGAACTTTGATTTTAAGAGTAACAATTTACCGACCATTTCTCAGTTTCCTAAAATGCTGTACTATGTTATGCCTGACACAGTATCTTCTATTGTCAGCGGTTTTCAATGCAGTTCTGAAATTATCACGGTGGGGAATTACGTTAACCTCAAACAATACTACGACTACAATAATACCTTACAAACAACCTCAGAAACAGCAGGACAATTGGCCTATCACAGCAGTGCCGGACCTACACGTACGGGTTTGATAAAACCGGACATTACGGCTTCCGGAAATAGCATTTTTTCTTGTGTGGCAATGGGGATGCAAGCGAATTTAATTGCGAATTATCCAAATTATTTGGCACCGGGAGGGTATCATGTATTGGGCGGAGGCACCTCTGCTGCTTCACCAGTAGTAGCTGGCTTGGGCTTGCTGTATTTACAGGCATTTCCGAACGCTACTAATCAACAGTTTAAGAATGCTGTCACAAATTGTGCCTATTCCGATATTTTTACAGGAACTTCATTGCCAAATAATAAATGGGGATATGGAAAATTAGACGGACTTTCCACATTTACCTGTTCACCATTATTTTCTCAAACTTTTCAAACATCTTCTACTCATGAAGAATGCATAGTTTATCCGAATCCTACAGAAGGTGATGAAATTTATTTAAAGACAAATTTTGTAATTCAAGGGTTACAATGTTACGACATTACTGGTAGATTAATAAAAATAAAATGGTACGAAATCCATCAAGGGAAAATTTGCATTACCAATATACCAGAGGGATTTTATTTTCTCAATGTTGAAGGGAAAGAAAAAAGATTTATACGATCTATTATTCGACAATAAGTTGATATTTTTGCATTATATTCATTGTTGTTCTTTTTATGAATATTACTTAAAGATTAATGACAGTTTTAATCATTTTTAGATTTATCTTATTAAAAATATCTCTTTTAAAAATTTATTTTTAACTGTATAAGGCATTAAGAAAAATTTTATGTATGTTAGTACCAATAAAATTTAATTGTTTATTCAAAATTATTAAAAAAAATCAAAAATTAATCCTTTAAGGAATATTCAAACATTTCTAAATTAAATAAATTTTAGTTTATGAACCAATACGAACAGGTTATTAATGTAATGGAAAAAAATGGTGGTTTTGCCACTTTAGGATATTTGTATAATCATGTAAATTTTTCTAAATGGGGTACTAAAACTCCCTTTGCTTCAATTAGACGCATTGTTCAAGATACAAGATTTTTTTCAAAATAAGACCAGGTTTGTGGGCTTTAAAGGATAAACAAAAAGAAGTTTTAAATTTACTTCAAATTGACTTAAAGACCATTAATAAAGATGAAATTTTTAATCACACTTACTATCAAGGTTTGCTTGTTGAAATAGGCAATTTGAGAAAAGATATAGAAACATACGTTCCTTCACAAGATAAAAATAAACTTTATTTAAACAAGCCTCTTAGTTCGTATACTAAACTGATTAAAGTACCACTATTTTCTTATACGGAATTTGTACAGCGTGCTCAAACTGCAGATGTAATCTGGTTCAATGAACGCAAAATGCCTGAATATTTCTTTGAAGTAGAATATACAACAAACTTTAATGAGGCATTACTTAAGTTTCTTGATTTAAGAGATTTTCATTCAAAATTTTTTATTGTGAGCGATAAAAAAAGAAGGGGAGAGTATGAGAAAAAATTGAAATCAAGTGCATTCAAAGAACTCAGTGAGAGAATAAAGTTTTTAGATTACGAAAGTATCAGTAAATTGTACATGTATGAACATAAACTGCTAAAAATTCGTAGATTAGTGAATATTTAAAATTTTATTGTTAGTCCGGTATGTTTTTTTAATGTAACATAAAAGTTATTTTTTGTATCTGTAAATTCTGTGTGGTATTTAATTTTAATCATTCCTTTTACTCTACTTTCATTCCTTCCTCTTCTTGCAAAAAAATCTGTACTTTTGCCAGTATAATTACCTATGTATGATCACCGCTACCACACCTGTTAAATACGACCGAAAAAAATTTTCAGATGAACAACTAATAGATTTGTATAAAAAAATTTTGAAGCCAAGATTAGTTGAAGAAAAAATGTTGATTCTCCTTCGGCAGGGAAAGTTGGCCAAATGGTTTAGTGGCATTGGACAAGAAGCCATTGCCGTGGGTGTTGCAGCAGCAATGCAACCAGATGAGTATATACTCCCAATGCACAGAAATCTGGGCGTTTTTACCACAAGAAATATTCCTTTGCACCGGCTTTTTTCTCAATTTACTGGAAGACCGGGGGGCTTTACAAATGGGCGTGACCGATCGTTTCACTTTGGAACACAGGAATACAATATCATTGGAATGATTTCTCATCTGGGGCCGCAAATGGGTGTAGCCGATGGTATTGCGTTGGCTCATAAGTTAAGAAGAGAAAACAAATGTACCGCCGTATTTACAGGAGAAGGCGCTACCAGTGAAGGCGACTTTCACGAAAGTATTAATGTGGCGACCGTGTGGGATTTACCGGTGTTATTTATCATTGAAAATAATGGCTATGGACTGAGTACGCCAACATCCGAACAATATCGTTGTAAACAATTGTCTGATAGGGCCATTGGATACGGCATGGAAGGCATTACCATTGATGGAAACAATATACTCAAAGTGTATGAAACCATTCATCATTATGCAGAAGAAATTCGCAAGAAACCACGACCGATTTTGATTGAATGTGTTACTTTCAGAATGCGTGGACATGAAGAAGCATCGGGTACAAAATATGTACCACAAGAACTTTTTGAGATATGGGGCAAAAAGGATACGGTTTTAAACTTTGAAAAATTTTTATTAGAAGAATGCGTCATAACTGAAAAGGATGTTCAGACAATTCGTCAGAAATTCAAAGAAGAAATAGAAGAACATCTCAAAGTCACATTTAGTGAAGAATTTCCGGAAGTTGACACCAACAAGGAATTAAATGATGTGTATAAGCCATTTTACTTTGTTGAAAAGCAACCGGAGAGTAACAAAACTTCTAAAAAACGATTCATTGATGCAATTTCTGATGCGTTGAGATTGGCGATGAATAAGCATCCGCAATTGATACTGATGGGACAAGACATTGCCGAATATGGTGGAGCATTCAAAATTACCGAAGGGCTTGTTCAAAAATATGGCAGAGAGAGAGTACGAAATACGCCTTTGTGTGAAAGTGCCATTGTAGGAACAGCGTTTGGTTATTCTATCAATGGCGGTAAAGCTATGGTAGAAATGCAATTTGCCGACTTTGTGAGCGAAGCGATGACGCAGATTGTCAATAATCTGGCTAAGTCGCATTATCGTTGGGGACAACACGCCGATGTGGTAGTTAGAATGCCCACTGGTGCTGGCACTGGTGCTGGCCCTTTTCATTCGCAAAGTAACGAAGCGTGGTTTTTTCACACACCGGGCTTAAAAATTGTTTATCCTGCTTTTCCGTATGATGCGAAAGGATTGTTATTGACGGCATTTGAAGATCCCAATCCGGTAATGTTTTTTGAACATAAGTATCTGTACAGAACCGTTGAGCAGGAAATACCAGAAGATTATTATACCATTTCATTTGGAAAAGCATCGGTAGTGAGAGAAGGCAACAATATCTCTGTGATTACGTATGGACTTGGAGTGCATTGGGCACTGGAAGCGGCAAATGAATATCCGGAATTAGATTTAGAAATCATTGATTTGAGAACACTTTTGCCACTTGATAAAGAAACTATTTTTAATTCTGTGAAAAAGAATGGAAAAGTGATTGTCTTGAATGAAGATACATTAACAGGAAGTATCAGCGCTGAAATTGCTGCTTTAATCAGTGAATATTGCTTTGAATATCTAGATGCACCGGTATTCCGTGAAGGATCATTAGATACTCCAGTTCCAATGAATAAAGAATTGGAAGAAAATTTCTTGCCAAAACAAAGGTTCAAAGAAAAGCTTTTACAACTGCATCGTTATTGATTTTCTTAAAGTATAATGGAAAACTTGTTGTCTGTTTTATTTTATTGTTTGATAGGATTGGTGATTTACTCGTATTTTGGATACGGAATATTTTTATGGGTTTTAGTACATATAAAAAAATTTTGTTGTAAAAAAAGTATTGAAAGTAAAGATTATATCTTACCAAAAGTAACTCTGGTTATTCCAGCTTACAACGAAAGAGAATACATTGATTGGAAAATGCAAAATACATTTAATATCGATTATCCGGAAGATAAACTAAAAATTTATTGGATAACAGATGGAAGTAATGATGATAGCGAAAAATATCTACAAGAAAAGTATGTTGGTAAGAAAGGAAAGTTTGAAGTAAAAGTATTTCACCAAGCACAACGAAAAGGCAAATCTGCAGCAATAAACAGAATAATGTCGTATGTGGAAACAGAAATTGTAATATTTTGTGATGCGAATACCTTATTGAACAGGGCGTGTATTTTAAGTGCAATTAAGCATTTTCAGGACAATCAGGTGGGCTGTGTAGCTGGCGAGAAAAGAGTTTTACAAAATGAAACAACAACTGGAGATGGAGAAAGTTTGTATTGGAAATACGAGTCATGGTTGAAAAAATTAAACTCTGATTTTCGCTATTGCATTGGAGCGGTGGGAGAATTTATTGCTTTCAGGACATCTTTATTTGAACCTATTCCGGAAGACACAATATTGGATGATTTTGTCATATCCATGCAAATAGCCCACAAAGGATTTAGAATTGTTTATGAGCCGAATGCTTATGCGCAGGAAGCCCCTTCGGCCAATGAAAAAGAGGAAATGAAACGAAAAGTAAGAATTGCTTCTGGTGCCTTTCAGGCATTGTTCAGATATCCTGGCTGGTTAAATTTTTTACAGCATCCGATTTTAAGTTTTCAATATTTTTCACATAAGGTAACACGATGGTTAGTAGTACCATTTTCGTTGATATTAATTTTCTTTATCAACATTTTATTATTCTTTCAAAATGGACATGATAATTTTTATTCAACAACTTTGTTTTTGCAATTGTGTTTTTATTGTATTTGTGTAATACAACATTTTGCCCATTTACCATCTAAATTATTTCGCATTCCTTATTACGTTGCAATGATGAATTGGGCAATGATAAAGGGTTTTTTCAGATATGTTTTTAATCAACAACCGGCGGCTTGGGAAAAAGTGAAAAGATTACGTTAGTTCAATGTACGAAGAGTTTCAATGACAACACCTTTTTTGAGAGAATAAAAAGACACAATAAAATTTTTTATATCAAATTTTGTAATTACATAATCTATCAGCAATAGAGACATTGTTATCATATCTGCTCGCATTTCAATAAGGCCGGGAAATTGAAGCCGTTCTTTCAATGACAAAGGTAAAATTTTATGGAAGATGGTATAAAAATCATTTTGGGGAGTAACACAACACTGCTCATTTTTTGATAAAAGATGAATGTTTGCTTCTATCATTTCTACAATAGAATCAAATACACCAGAAGATCCAATGAGTGTGTGAGATGAATAATGTTGTAAAGCAGAATGCAAGGGTTGTAAATGGTGGTCTAAATAATTTTTGAGTTTTTGAATATCGTCCGAAGTGGGTGGGTCTTGTGGTTGGATTTCATCAATTAATCTGGCCATTCCAAGCAAAAAACTTTTTTTCCAAACAGCATTGTTTTTATCAGATATAATAAATTCAGTACTACCGCCACCGATGTCCATAATTAAGAAATGTTTATCATTCAAAGATTGAATGCAGGATTGAGTCGCATAGTGGTTTGCAATATAAATAAGCTCCGCTTCACGCTCTCCATCAATTACCTGAATATCCAAGTGAAAACGCTGTTTAATAATTTGTATTACTTCCTCTTGATTTTTAGCCGTGCGAATGGAAGAAGTTGCAATGGCTAGCGTTTTGCCAACATCGTAGGTGTTTATAACATCTAAAAATTTTTGTATAACACTTACTATCCTTTGTATGCCGTCAGCAGAAAGAGAATGTTGTCCTTTTAATTTTTGCCCAAGTTTTACAGGTTCTTTAGTGGAATGTAGAATATGAAAAGAATTTGGTAGAACTTCAGCAATAATTAAATTAAATGTATTGGTGCCCATGTCAATGACTGCCAACCGCATAAATGAAAGTTATGGGCGAATAGTAAGAAAAAATTATTTGATAAATAATGGTTGAATAATTTTTACTTTTTCGGACTCCGATAAAACACTTTTTAATACACTGATGATATAATCGTATAAGAGATTAATGAGATTCTCTTTAATAAACAATTTGTTTTGCACGATGCTAATTTCTCTGGAAGGGAGAGGGTTTTCAAATGGCACGATGTTTTTTAATTGTTGTTTGGTAAGATACTTCAAAACCAACTCGGGCACAATTGTTGTACCACCATTGAAATCAATGAGTTTGATAATAGTGTCCAGATTACCAGCCACAAATTGAATAGGCGTATCGGGTACAGATTGACAAATGTCTAACACTTGATTTCTTAAACAATGTCCTTCTCTTAAAATTAATAATTCAGTATTTTTGATGTCTTTGATATGAATTCGTTTTTTCTTTTGTAACTGTTTTTCGGAAGTGTAGAGATAGAATTTTTCTATAAATAATTTTTTTTCAATCAGAATTTTTTCGTGTAACGGTGTAGCAAGAATACCAATATCAATAAGTCCCTTGTGAAGCTGCTCTATGATTTCAGTAGTGGTAATTTCATAGATTTCAAGATGAATTTTGGGATACTTTTTAGTGAAAGATTTTAAAAATAAAGGGAACAGATAAGGTGCAATGGTAGGGATGATACCGATTTTCAATTTACCCTGATGCTTGTTTTTACTACTTTTGGCCAGATATTTGATTTCTTCTATTTCATTGAGAATTTTTTGTGCCTTTTGAATGATGCACACTCCTTCTTCTGTAGGTTCTAAAGGATTTTTATTTCTGTCAAATAAAATGATGTTGAGCTCTTCCTCTAATTTTTTTATCATCATTGAAAGAGTGGGTTGGGTTACAAAGCATTTCTCGGCTGCTTTTGCGAAATTCCCATGTTGATAAAGCGCTACAATGTATTCTAATTGTTGAACATTCATAGATAAAATTTATAATGAATGCAAAGGTAATAAATAAAATCTATAATACGAAAAATCTATGTTCTGTGTAATACGCTCCTATACTTCCACTACTATAAGTAGAATATTATTTTGAATTATACTCGTTTAAAGCTATTTTAAGACACTCCACGGCATTTTGTAAATCTTCCTTTTTCAAAACATACGCTATTCTTACCTGATTTTTTCCTTCATTCGGCGTAGAATAAAAGCCCGTAGCCGGCGCAAGCATGACTGTTTGATTGTTGTAATTAAATTTTTCCAATAACCATTGACAAAACTTATCCGCATCATCAATAGGCAATTCTGCTATGCAGTAAAATGCACCTCCCGGCATCGGACATCTTACACCCGGAATTTTATTCAGTGCATTCACAATAAAATTTCTCCGTTCTGTATATTCCTTTACTACCTCATCAAAATATTCTTTTCCCAAAGACAAGGCCGCTTCAGCACCAATTTGACCAAAAGTAGGTGGACTTAAACGTGCCTGTGCAAATTTTAAGGCAGAAGCCATCAGTACTTTATTCTTGCTCACCAGTGCTCCAATTCTTGCTCCACAGGCACTATATCGCTTTGAAATAGAATCTAATAATATAATATGCTCCTCTGCACCTTTTAAGTGCATAACAGAATTATACGGCTTCCCATCATAACAAAACTCTCTGTATACTTCATCGCTTAATAAAAACAAATTGTATTTAATCACCAGTTCCTTCAATGCTTCTAACTCTTGCTTTGTGTAAAGGTACCCTGTCGGATTGCCCGGATTACAAATCATAATACCTTTAGTTTTAGGGCTTATTACCTTTTCAAATTCGTTAATAGGCGGAAGAGCAAAACCATCATCAATGACACTTTTGATGGGTCGTATCACCACATCTGCCGCTCTTGAAAAACCAATGTAATTGGCATAAAACGGCTCTGGAATAATAATTTCATCACTGGGATTAAAGCAGGTCATCATGGCAATTTCAATGGCTTCACTTCCACCCACCGTGATAATAATGTCCGAATAATCCACCTCTATATTGTACCTTTTGTAATACTCTGCTAACTTTTTTCTGTAACTTTCTATACCTGCACTGTGCGTATATTCTAAAATCTGAATGTTGGCTTTTTTTATCCCTTCAAAAAAAACAGACGGGGTAGGCAAATCCGGTTGTCCGATATTTAAATGATAAATTTTAATTCCTTTTTTCTTTGCTGCTTCGGCATAAGGCACCAACTTACGAATGGGCGAAGCCGGCATTTGTATGGCTTTTTCGGATATATTTGGCATAATGCTTTTTGGGCAAAATAGCAGAAAAATTAGCAAACAATCAAGGAAAGTTGTTACCGCTAAAAACATAACATGCAAAAAAAGGGTTTAAACAGAGAACAAAGTATACAGCACCAATAAAAAACACTTTATAATTCTCACAATTGCCGGTATTTAGTTAAATAAAAAATAAGTTTATTTATGTCTATTAAAAATTGAATTTTTAACCTGTATAATTAAACCCAAATATTTTTGGTTAATAATTCATACAACGAACTCATTCCTTCTGTAGCTTTTTTCTTTATATGTATGACTTCTTTTAAAACACTCTCTGAAAACTCTCCCGGGTCAATAAGATATTTCGGAATATCTGCTGGTGCATAATACAACAAACCCGCCGCCGGATAAACGACTAACGAACTACCGACTACAATGAAAATATCCGCCGTTTTGGTGAGTTCAATAGCCAACGACATCATCGGCACCGGCTCGCCAAACCAAACAATGTGCGGTCGCAATTGAGATCCTTTTTCACAGGTTTCACCTAACTCCAGATTCCATTTATGGATAGGATAAATTAAATCGTCGTGCACACTGCTTCTTACTTTCATAATTTCTCCATGCAAATGAAGGACTCTGGTGCTACCCGCCCTTTCATGCAAATCATCAATATTTTGTGTTATCACCGTTACTTTATATTTTTTTTCTAATGCGGCAATCAATTTGTGAGCATCGTTGGGTTGTGCCTCCATGCACTGTTTACGACGCATGTTGCAAAATTCAAGAACCAGTTTTGGATTTCTCCTCCACGCTTCCGGCGTAGCCACTTCTTCTATCGGATAATTTTCCCACAACCCATCGCTGTCACGAAATGTTTTCAAACCACTTTCCACACTTACACCAGCGCCTGTAAATACTACAATGTGTTTGGACATTTTTTTTTCGCAAAAATAATGCTTTTCTGTGAAAACTAAAAGATAGTACCTTTGTCCCAAAACATTATGTATCCAAATACCTTTATTCGTTTATCTGAAGAACTAAATAAGTACCTGACCAATCAAAATACACCGTATAAAGAATTAATAGATAAAAGTATTGAACAAGCAGAGATTCAAAACCCTTGGTTTATTAAAAAATTTGTTTTAACCATGTTGGCACACATTCAATCTTTATGTTCAAAAGAAAGTTTGGAACAATATGTAGTCGATATTCCAACGTTAAAGCAATCCAAAAAGATACTTGTCATTGCTGCAGGCAATATTCCTATGGTTTCTTTCAGAGATGTCATGGACGTCCTTTTATCCGAGCATCACTTAGTATTGAAGCCCTCTTCAAAAGATACTATTTTAATGAAAACACTCATTACAATCTTACAGAATATACAACCCTCTCTGAGAGAAAAAATAGCCATTTTAGAATCTAATATTAAACGTTCAGAAATCGATGCAGTAATCGCTACCGGCACAAATAATACAGCCATGCACATTCACCACTACTTTGCCGACTTTCCAAAAATTGTACGGCATAACCGAACTTCTGTTGCCATTATCACCGAACACACAACCTATGAAGATTTAAAGAATTTATCGCATGATGTTTTACTCTATTTTGGACTGGGCTGCAGAAATGTTTCAAAAATTTTTATTCCAAAAAATTTTGATATTCAACGAATATTTAAATCGCTGATAGATTATAGTTTTTTAATGCAGCATCATAAATATATGAATAATTACGACTATTATAGAAGTATTTATCTTTTGAATAAAGAATCATTTTTGGAAAATAATTTCATTATATTAAAAGAAAGCACCGCCTTACACGCTCCGGTAGCTAATTTGTTTTATGAGTATTATGACTCTATAGACGAAGTACACAATTATATAGAAAACCATCTCCATGAAATTCAAACAATTGTGGGAGAAAATCAGGTACCTTTTGGAAAAGCACAATATCCTGCTCTGCACGATTTTGATGATGGAATAAATACCAAACATTTTTTATGGAACATTTAACCTATAAACTCTATTGAGAAAAACTTTCTGATAAACTTTTTTAAGTACATCTAACTTTAACAGAAAAAACGTGTCTTATTTTTGAACGATTATTTTTTTCTTCACAAATACCTCCTCGGATTGAATAATTAAAAAATAAATACCATTGGAAAGTGCTGACACATCTATAACTTTGGAATGCACATCCAGTATTTTTTGCCCCATTACATCCATAATATACGCAGAAAAATTTTCCGATAATGAACCCAAAAACAATTTGTCGGATGCAGGATTAGGATAGATAGAAATGTCTCCAAAAATTTTATTTATCTTCTGAACATTTACCAATTCTGCGCTATTGAGGACTTTTTTTCTATCTACATTTAATATCCTTCTATTTTCTATCAATGTATCATGCTCATAAACAAATGCCACAATATAAAAATTATCAAAGTGATTCTTAAATCCATTGGTGGAAGTGGGGACGGACAATGTGTAGGTATTGGTATAAAGATTACCCGCTATTGGCATAGTGGGGATTACAGAAGTATCGCCATAAAAGGGAGTTAAATTTTGATTCAGTACAAACTGATGATGGTATTCGTAAGCATTAAGAACAAAGGCATTGGCAGCTGATGAAAAATACCCTTTCTGAAAATAATCAGAATAAGGTGTAAAGTAGAAAGAGGATAATTGATTAAACCCATTAATAGTAGTATCAGCAGGATTGCCATACACATTGTTTTCAATTAAATACACGCTTACTCTATAATCACCAACAGCGTTTTGCAAAAATGTTGTCGTTACATCCATTTGAATCGTCCTGAAATTAGTATCCGCACTTATATTTGAAATTTGAATTATACAAGGCGTAATAAAATTTTTCAATGCATTTATTTTAGATCTCAATTCACTGCGATAAAAATAATTCCTGTTATCTGAAGAAAAATACTGCCTATTGAGTGTGGCTACTAATGCATTATCCGGCACTCTAAGAAAGTTAGAAAAAGAATTGGCTATATTGGATTTCAAGGAGTCCTTTAGATGAATTTGAACAGCAATAAGATTGGTGTCTGTTTGTTGAAGTATTCTTAACGTATCCTGATTAGCCGGAGCATCCGGGAAGCCCGCATCTGTAATTTGTTCTACTATAACTTTTGGAGAAACAGATGTATTTAATACAGATAAATAATACGAAATAGTATCATTAAAGGGATTTTGATCGCTTTGTCCATTCAGTTGATTCACCCATATTTTCACTTTATACAAACCGGCGGTATTGATAGAACCCGTATTGGTAAATGCCAGTGTAGTGGTATTCAATGGTAATAGATTAGTATTCAATGCAAAGGATTGAGCATTATACGCTATGCCCTGAATACTGTATGCCAATTGAACATTAGAAATGGTTTGATACCCTGCATTTTTAAGTCGTGCATTAAGATTAAAATTTTGATTCACTAAAACATATTTTACATTATTTACATTCTCAAGTGCCACATCATTCGCATAAGGTAAATTCTCTACTGTAATATCATCTAACCAAAGCTGATACTTTTGATTTGAAATATTTTTGAAGGCAATACGAATACTTTGACCGGAATAATTGGCCAGTGAGATGCTTCTTTGTATCCAGTTTTGCTTTTCACCGCCACCACTCGTGTTATTGTCATTGAGTTGAAAAACCTTATTACTGTTGTTGAAAATACCCGTATCCGCAACACTTGTGTTTGTAGATATATACACTGCATACCCATCGGCATAGGTTGGGTCCGGCGCCATGGCTTTCCAATGCAAAACTGAATTCACAGAAATACCGTTTATAACTGGTAACAATATCCATCTGCTGATAACTTTATTTGTATCTACCCAGGAGGTGGATACTAAAAATGTATCTTTAATAATAGGATTATACAAAATACCCCACGCTTTGTACTTTAAACTATCTGTATGAAAAGGAGCATTGGGATGAATAGAGGAACCCGCATTATTTCTGTACCCTTCACTTAAATCCATGAAGCCCGATGGTATAGTAGTATAGGTGGTTGTAACATACGACGTCGTGTGGGTGGAAAGAGAAAACATATTAAACTTTTCCTGAAAAATAATTTGCGGAAAAGTGCGTAAAAAAAATAAGCAATATACCCCCCAGATGATATTTTTTTTCATTCAGAATACATTTATTGTTCAAGTAAAACTCTATCCTTCCCATCAAAATATGGCGATTGAATGCTCACTACTTTGAGTGGTTTTTTAGAAGTTGTTATGACCTTATGAGCAGTATTTTTAGGAATGAATACAACATCGCCTTTTTTAATATGGTATTCGTTATTGCCGACCTGCATTTTGCCTTCACCGTCCAGCACAACCACATGTTCTGAATGGTTCAAATGTTTATGCAGCTTTACTTCTTTTTTGATAATAATCACAAAGCCCGATGACAATGAATCGGAAGACGTGGGCTTTACATAAATGTTATCGGTTTTTGTAGCAATACCGATACTATCCGCTGAAAGATGCACCTGGGCACATACAGTTTGAAAAAACAGATGCAATAGAAAAATGCTCAATAAAAATTTTCTATACTGCATATCTTAAAAGTTTAAAGGTTTTCCGGCATAAAATTCCAAAATTTTTAATTTAAAAAACAAATCATATTTGGCCTGCAACAAATTCAGTTCAACACTTGTTTTCCTGTTTTGAGAAACCGAATAATCAAAATAAGATAATGCGCCCTGTTGATATTTTTCTTTATTCAAATCAAAAGACAATTGACTGGCTTCAAACGATTTCAAGCTGGCTTCGTATTTTTGAAGAGCCGCTTTAGCATTGGTGTATGCCTGTACAATAGTTTTATACAAATTCTGATTGTTTAAATCAAAATTATATTTAGCATTCAGTACATTGAGTTGAGCATTTTGAATGGCGGTATGTGTATTTAACCCGTTGAACAGCGGAATATTTAAATTAAATCCGAGAGTCTGATTAAAATTATCTTTATACTGTTGCATAAATGGTGTTTTTTCTAAAACCGGCAGTTGTTGTGAATATACTAGCGGACCAAAGCCGGGGATGGTTCCCAGTGTATCTGTTTGCGTTTGATAGCCAATAATTCTCTTCGCCAGTCCTGAATAGCCGGTTGCTAAAGACGCGCTTATACTGAATACCGGACTTCTTCTTCCCTTGTTGGCTTTCAGAATATATTCATTGGCTTTCAGTTGATATGCTCTGCTTTTTACAGATGGTTGTGTTTTGAGGGCTATGGTATAAATATCTTCTGCTGTGTATTGACTTAAAATATCTGCATTTATCTGAATCTCTGGTTTTACAAGATCCAAAGTTGACTGAACAGGAAGATCGAGTAATTGTTTTAATACGAGCACATTCAGTTCCAGATTATTTTTGGCATTGATAACATTCAATTGATCGTTTGCTAATTGAGCTTCAATATCCTTAAGTGTTGAAATGGTAGCACTGCCCTGCTCTACTAAAATTTTTGTTTTATCGTATTGTTGTTTGGTAATTTCATATTGCGCCTGATTGACGTTTAATACATCCTGCGACAATAACACATTCACATAAGCAGTAGCGACATTGACCATCAAATCATTTTTTTGTTGCCCCAGATTTTCTTTCGCAGAAAAGTAATTCATTTTATTGGACTGAATGGTATGATACTGTGCCAGTCCTGACCAGATAGTCCATTGAGTGGTTAAAAAGAAATTTTGAGACAATACCTGCGTATTAGCAAACGTATTGGTGTATCGGTCTATTGTTCGACCATACTGATAGATGTGCGCTGCGCCGGCATTTATAGATGGTAAGGTCTGTGCTTGTGATTGCAGTGAATTGTTTTTAGAAACATTTAAATTGACATCTGATATTTTTAGATTTAAATTATTTCGAATGGCCATATCAATACATTGCTGAAGATTTAAGGTAGTAGTTTGAGCATGGTTGAAATAAAAATAAAATAAACAAACACTGAAAAATAAACGATGTAATTTAAACTGAAAGGTCTTCATTTTTTAATACCGAATGGCGAATATACATTAAACTTCCCTGTTTATGCTTTTTGATTTAAAATAGTTTTCTCCATTAAATAGTGCTGTATAGAATTAAACAAGATATGCGAAGGACGAATTAGAATATACGCATGATGTTGATAAAAAGGAACTGCATTTGACCTGGCATGTAAAAGTATATTTTGAATATTTCTATCTTGTGCGGCTTGTTCCAGAAAAGTCAGAATTTGACTTCCCAGTCCCTGTCCTCTGTAATCAGGATGTACCGCCATATATCTTATTTGTGCAGTTGTTGCATTCAATACGTCTAATCGTCCACAGGCAACACATTGGTTTTCATGTTCTATAAAAGCATTGAGTGATTGGTGATCCAACACATCAAAGGTGCTCTCAAAGGACTGTCCCCAGGGTTTTCTCAACACTTCATATCGTAACAAAAAAATTTTTTGCAAATCGTGTTCGCTTTGAGCAATTTGTATCATAGCATTTCAAAGGCAATTGAAGTTATAATAGAATAAGTTCTATCACCTATTACAACTGGTTTAATTAATTTTTGAGATGGCTCGTTTGTCAAAACCTCCTGAACATCCTTTATCAAAGCCACCGGCACATCTTCTTTTATACACGTGTTGTAAATATAGGCACTTGTGAATGTCTGAATTTTCTGACTGAGAATGTTATACAGTTCATCTCTGTATTTTACACGATGGGCATTGGATGAAAATTTTTCTTCATAAGCAACAGAAGGCATTTCAAGTAGGGCACATAGTTTAGAAAACTGTTTATCAGATCCTATAGCAAAGGTAATGAGTTTTTTGTCTCTTGTTTCAAAGATTTCACCATAGGGGGCGATATTCGGATGCAGCGCACCCATCGGCGGTGGATTGTACCCAGAAACCAAATAATTGGTGGCCTGATTGACTAAACTACATACGGCGGCATCATAAAGAGAACAATGAATGTGAGCACCTTTGTTGGTTTTTATCCGTTGATATAAAGCTAGTAAAATACCCTCCTTAATGTGATGTGCTGCTAAAATATCTATCAAAGCTACGGGCATTTTATTAGGCATTTGCCCGGCTTTCCTGTTCAAATACATAAATCCTGTTTCGGCCTGTAAAATCAGGTCGTACGCTGTTCTTGGATTATCTTTTTCAAAGCCCGTGATGTGGGCATAAATCAGAGAAGGATTGATTTTACTTAAAGTGTTGTAATCTAATTGGAATTTTACAGCATCGTTTTTTTTAAAATTGCAAATGAAAATATCGGTTTCTGAAATAGTTCTATGCACAAATTGGACTGCAGCGGGATTGTTGAAATCTAAATGTTGAATTTTTTTAAAGGCATTTACCGAAAGATAATACGCACTCATTGTGTTTTCTGCATTCTCCTTAGGATTTTTCCATTGGCGTGTTACATCACCACCGGTCGTGGCATTTTCAATTTTTAAAACATCCGCCCCCAATTCTGCTAAAAACATACCCACCGAAGGGCCCGCTAATACGCTTGATACATCTAAAACTTTAATATCTTTTAAGAGAGTGCTTATCAAATTTTTTTGAGACAAATATAGCAGAATTACTGCGTTTAATTAAACCGAAGCATTTACGGCCTATCAGACACTCTAATGTTCATGAGGTACAATGAATTTTTTATGATTTTAATCATTGATTTTTAAAACATAAAATGCTGTTATTTGCACCAAATGTAAAAAAATATGAGTAAACAAGAAATTGACCTTAAATGGGAAGAAGGCATGCTGTTTCATTCTCTTGTAAATGGTCACAAGGTGTATGTAGATGCAGATGTATCTGTGGGCGGATCAAACAAGGCACCACGCCCCAAACCATTGATGTTAGTGGCTTTAGCCGGCTGCACAGCCATGGACGTGGTATCTTTATTAAACAAAATGCGTGTGCCGTTTGAATATTTTAATGTAAAAGTATTGGCCGAACTAACAGAAGAACATCCAAAAGTGTATTCCAAAGTGCATTTGATTTATCAGATAAAGGGCGAAAACATTGACAAAGAAAAAGTAGAAAAAGCAGTGAATTTATCACAGGAAAAATACTGCGGTGTTGGTGCTATGTTTAAAAAATTTGCAGATTATACCTTTGAGATAGAGTATTTAAACTAAAAAAATTGAATCGTCGCGGTGCGGACCATTTCTTTTTCTTTGCGACTTTGCATGAATTTTTTACAGATGATAAGAATAACAAGATTGATTGTCTTTAATTTGACATTTTAAAAGGGGAAAACAATCGTATCTTCTTTTCCGATTTTTTCAATATTCTTTTTAATCCAGATATCACAGGCCTTGTAGCCACATTCTTTGAGTTTATTTAAAAAATTCCATGATGTATTAAATTTACTGGATAAGTTTAAATCCTGTAAATACTCATCTGCTGAAATTTGGTGTAAAAAGATCTTTTTTAATTTACCATTAAGTGTTATATCTTGTTCTAATAATTCATTTCTAAATTTAATAGCTTTCAGTTCATGCATCAAAGCAGAATTAAAACTGATTTCGTTAATGCGGTCTTTAATTTCTTCAATAGAAGAAGGTATTTTCTGGATATTAAAAAGATTGACTTGCACAATAAGAATATCGTTTGTATCGGGTGTGTTTTTAATAAGTGGATCCAGTGGTGGGTTTCCCATATAACCACCGTCCCAGTAATATTCACCATCTATTTCCACCGGCTTGAACAAATAAGGCAAGCAAGCCGAAGCCAGTATGCTTTGTACGGTCAATTCTTCTGCATTAAAAATTTTAGGCAAGCCGGTTTTTACATTCGTAGCGCATACAAATAATTTTTGTGGTTTTAGTTTTTGTAATTCCTCAAAATCAATGAGTGTGGTGAGTATTTTTTCTAATGGATTATAGTTTAAAGGATTGAACTGAGATGGCGAAAAATTTTCTGTAATCAGTTCAAAGGTCCTGTAAAAAGGTGAAAAGCTCAGATTGCCCTGACTTGTAAGCGTATCTACCAAGGTGGGCTGTAACATGAACCATTGTCCCACCAAAGACACTTTATACCAAAATTTCACTAATAAATGTTTGGCCAAGTTCTTTCCACCTTTATGAAGTCCGTACAATGTTATGACCGCATTCATAGCACCGGCACTTGTTCCACAAATTCCATCAATTTTGATACTCTCTTCATCTAACAATCTGTCTATTACGCCCCATGTAAAAGCCCCGTGCGCTCCCCCGCCCTGCAGGGCTAAATCAATTTTTTTCATGTTTTATATTTTTTCATGTTTTACGAAAAATTTGCAGAAAGGTTAGCATGAGGACCGTTTATTTTTAATGAAAATGTACTACGGTTTTCTATTTATATAAAAGATAAATGTGCTACATTCCGCTTACAAGCCAGCACCATGACATTTTTTGTATTTTTTTCCACTGCCACAAGGGCAAGGGTCATTGGGACGAATTTTCTCACCAACTTTTACAGGTTGTTGTTTGGGTTTTTGTGGTGTAGCATTCGGGCCTTCCAAATTATTTCTGGATTCTACTAGTCGTTCTTTTCTTGGCGGCACAGGACTTTGTACAAATTGTGCTTGTTTTACCTGTTGTGTTTGTTCTTCTACCGGCAAGTGGGCTTTTATGAGGAAAGAAACAATTTCTTTATTGGTATTGTCAATCATTTGTTTAAACAAATTGAAAGATTCTATCTTGTAAATTACAAGCGGATCTTTTTGTTCGTATACTGCATTGTGCACCGATTGTTTTAAATCATCTAATTCGCGTAAATGTTCTTTCCATGCTTCGTCAATCATGGCTAATACAGCCATTTTTTCCAGAGTAAGCAATACTTCTTTTCCGTTTGTGTCGTATGCTTTTTTCAAATTGGCTACGACGTGCAATGTTTTGATTTTATCAGTAAATGGGAACAAAATGTTCTCAAATTTGTTTTCAGGATTGGAATAAACATTTTGAATAAAAGGAAATATTTGTTCTGCTATTTGATTTTTTTTCTGCTGATAATGATTCAATACACCCTGAAACAGTTTTTCTATCAGGTCTTGTTGATTAAGACGACTAAACTCCTGTTCATTAACCGGTAATTCCATTGCAAACAAACGAATGTATTCAAGGTTTAATTCTTCATAGTTTTTATCGGGATGATATGTTGCTACAAGATTCTCGATTGTATCATAAAACATGTTGGCAATATCAATACTGAGTTTGTCGCCAAACAGAGCATTTCTGCGGCGGGAATAAATAACTTCCCGTTGAGCATTCATCACGTCGTCGTATTCTATCAAACGTTTACGAATGCCGAAGTTGTTTTCTTCCACTTTTTTCTGAGCGCGTTCAATAGATCGGGAGAGCATGGAGTGTTGAATGGGCTCTCCTTCTTCTAATCCGCCCATTCTGTCAATGAGTGCAGCGATACGTTCGCTTCCAAACAGACGCATTAGATCATCTTCCAATGATACAAAAAATTGAGAACTACCGGGGTCTCCTTGACGTCCGGAGCGGCCACGCAATTGTCTATCTACGCGTCTGGACTCGTGTCTTTCCGTACCGATAATAGCCAGTCCGCCGGCTTCTTTTACACCCGGTCCAAGTTTGATGTCTGTCCCACGTCCGGCCATATTGGTAGCAATGGTTACCGTGCCTGCTTTTCCTGCTTCTGCCACGATTTCGGCTTCTTTCTGATGGTGTTTGGCGTTTAATACATTGTGTTTGATGCCTCTTAATTTGAGCATTCTGCTGAGAATTTCAGAATTTTCAACGGAAGTAGTACCGACTAATACTGGTCGTCCTGCTTGTACCAGTTTTACAATTTCTTCAATAACGGCGTTGTATTTTTCGCGTTTGGTGCGATACACCAAATCTTCGTGGTCCTTTCTGATAACGGGGCGATGTGTGGGTATTACCATTACGTCTAATTTGTATATATCCCAGAATTCCTGCGCTTCGGTTTCGGCTGTACCGGTCATGCCGGCCAGTTTATGATACATTCTGAAATAGTTTTGTAAGGTAATCGTGGCATAGGTTTGTGTGGCGGCTTCTACTTTTACATTTTCTTTAGCTTCAATGGCCTGGTGCAATCCATCACTGTAGCGTCGGCCTTCCATAATACGACCGGTTTGTTCATCAACGATTTTCACCTGTCCGCTGTCAATCACATATTCTACATCTCTTTCAAAAAGTGTGTATGCTTTGAGCAATTGGTTAACAGTATGAATACGTTCGCTTTTTAAACTAAAATCCTGAAGCAGTGCTTCTTTTTTTTGTGCTTTTTCTTTTGGGGGGATATTTAATTTTTCAATTTCTGCAATTTCCTCACCTACATTTGGAATCACAAAGAATTTAGAATCATTTACCAGATTGCTTAAAAAATCAATGCCTTTATCTGTCAGTTCAACATGGTTATTTTTTTCATCAATTACAAAAAATAACTCCTGGTCAATTTTATGCATTTCCTTCATCTGGTCTTGCATGTAATAGTTTTCAGTTTTTTGAAGCAAGGTTTTTACACCGGATTCACTTAAAAATTTGATGAGTGCGGAATTTTTAGGCAATCCTCTATATGCCCTTAATAAGGGCACACCAGCTTCTTTTTCTTTGTTTTCTGAAACATATTTTTTGGCTTCTACTAAGCAGGTTTGTACATATTGTTTTTGGGCGTTAACCAGTTTTTCCACAAAGGGTTTATATTCGTTAAACTCATGTTTATCGCCTTTTGGCGTAGGACCAGAAATAATAAGGGGCGTACGGGCATCGTCAATCAATACCGAATCTACTTCGTCTACGATGGCGTAATGATGACCGCGTTGCACTAGTTCATCCGGCGAGGCGACCATGTTGTCACGCAGATAATCAAATCCAAATTCGTTATTTGTGCCATAGGTGATGTCGCATAAATAAGCGTTCCTTCTTTCAACAGAATGCGGTTCGTAATTGTCAATACAATCTACCGTAAGTCCGTGAAATTGAAAGAGCGGTCCGTTCCATTGACAGTCCCGGCGGGAAAGGTAATTATTCACAGTAACCAGATGAACGCCTCTGCCGGCAAGGGCGTTCAAATAAATAGGTAAAGTTGAAACGAGTGTTTTTCCTTCACCGGTAGCCATTTCGGCTATTTTTCCACGATGGAGGGCAATCCCACCAATCAACTGTACATCGTAGTGAATCATATTCCATTTGATGGGATGTCCCATTACATTCCAGGTGGTTTTCCATATTGCTTTGTTAGCGGAGATTTCTATAAAATCTTTTCCTTCTGCAGCCAGTTTTTTATCTAACTCAGAAGCGGTTACTTCAATAGAATCATTATCTGTCAGGCGTCGGGCTGTTTCTTTGAGAACAGCAAATGCTTCGGGTAAAATGTCTTCCAGAATGTCTTCTATTTTTTCTACGGATTTTTTATCTAGATCTTCAATTTGCTTAAATAATTTTTCTTTTTCGTTGACGTCCATTTCCGGATTTTGGTCAATTTGCATTTTAATCTTTTGAATTTGTTGTTGTTCTTCGGCAATGTAGTCCTGTATTTGTTGTTTGAATTCCTGAGTTTTTTTTCTTAACTCATCGTTTGACAGAGAGGACAGAGAAGAATAAATTTGATTTATTTTTTCAACAATGGGTAAAATTTGCTCAATGTCCTTTTCGGATTTGGTTTTGAGTTTGAATAACTTTTTCAATACTTGAAGCATACAAAAAATTTGAAAGGGCGAATTTACAAAAATAATAAGGGAATATACAGGAAAGAAATGTTATATTGAGTGAAAAAGATGAAAAAAATTAGTTCTATCCAGCTGAAAAATTGGAATATCAGATTTATCTAATATAAGTATGAAACTAGGATTTAATTATAGAATATACAAAAGTATTGGTGTCAATTTTTCCTTTCATATAGGTACATCTGATTATTTAATGAATTTATCATATTCGTATTATCGTTTCTATTATGGACTTAGTATAGCAATAAATTACTATTTAGTAAAAAATAAAACGTGATCTTAATGGAGTATAGACCTTCTATAATTGGAATCGTGTAAATTTGCACTTACTAATTGTTATTCAACTTTAAATTTTATTTTTTCAACACCGGAATAGTTTATTACTTGCTCTCTGATTTATTCAGGATAAATTTGACTTTGATTATTTTAAATCTTACCTTCGCTGCCCTTAAAAATTTACTGCTGTGGATAAAAATTCAATTATTGGAATCACATTGATTGCGCTTATATTAGGTATTTGGGTATATATGACCACGCCCACTCCGGAAGAATTAGCCAAGCAAAAAAGGATGCGTGATTCTATTGCACTGGCAGAACAACAAAAGTTGCATACTGAAAAGCCAATCGTTCAAGATTCTGTATCAACAGTGCCGGATTCGTCTCATAAACTTATCAATGATAGTGTTCGTGTTTTACAGGTTCAATCTTTCTACAAGGATTTTTATTCGTCTGTGAAAGGAGAAGAAAAAACATTTACGCTTGAAAATGAAAAATTAAAAATTACTTTTACCAATAAAGGTGGCAAAATTAAGCAGGTTGAACTCAAAGAATATCATCGGTATGGCGAAAAGGATTATTTGAAATTGTTTGATGAAGATTCTACTTATTATGCATTGTTATTAGATGTGTATGAGAAGAACCGGGTGTTTTCGACAGATAGTTTTTATTTTGATGTGCCAATAGTAGAAAAAAATAAAATTGTATTTCGCCTGAATACCACTAAAAATGAAAAACACTTAGATTTTATTTATAGCTTGAAACCTAATAATTATCTTGTAAAATTTGACATTGAGTTTCATAACTTGAATGATGTAATTTCATCAAACATTGATGAGTTGTTTTTGAAATGGGAATGTTTAATGCCATCACAAGAGAAGTATATTGTAAAAGAAAAAGAAGTAGCAACTATTTATTACAAATATACCGATGATAGTCCGGATTACATCAATCCCAGAAGCGATGATGAAAAAGAAATTAATGAAATGCCTATTAAATGGTTGTGTTTTAAGCAGCAATTTTTTAATAGCACGATTATTGCAGATAAGGAATTTATGAAAGAAGGGAGTTTTATTAAATTGCGCACAAAAGAAGAAGACACAATGATTGTAAAAGCCACCAAAGCAGAATTAGGTATTCCTTATTCGCATCAAGCCAATGAAACTTTTGGTATGCAGTTTTACTTTGGACCGAATCATTACAACACTTTGAAAAAGTATGAAGACTGGAAGTTAGAAAAAATTATTCCAACGGGATGGTGGGCGTTTCGCTACATCAATACAGGTTTAGTGATACCAATATTTAATTGGCTGAAAGGATCCTTGAATTTTGGAATCATTTTGATTATTCTGAACATCATTATCAAAATTATTCTTTTCCCGATTTTTTACAAAAATTACATGAGTGGAGCGAAGATGCGTGCCTTAAAACCGGAACTGGATAAAATCAATGAAAAATATGGCCCCAATGGAGATCCTGTAAAAAAACAGCAAGAAATTATGGCGTTGTATCAACGGGCCAAAGCCAATCCGATGATGGGGTGTTTGTTGTTATTAATTCAATTTCCATTATTGATTGCCTTATTCAACTTTGTGCCGGCAGCGATAGAATTGCGTCAGGAAGTATTTTTATGGGCAGATGATCTTTCTACGTATGATAGTATCTGGGATTTTGGGAAAATACCTGTTATTTATTCAATTTATGGCGATCATGTTTCGTTGTTTGCTTTGCTGATGTTTGCATCTACAATACTTTATACATGGTTGAATAGTGAAATGTTATCACCACAACAAAATCAACAAGTCCCGGGTATGAAATTTATGATGTATTTTATGCCGTTGATATTTTTAGCGGTGATGAATAATTATTCAGTGGGGTTAAGTTGGTACTACTTTACAGCGAATATATTGACATTCGGACAAACCTATTTATTGCGATACATTATCAAAGATGAAAAGGTAAGAGCAGAAATAGAAGCAAATCTGAAGAAGCCCGTAAAAGTAAGCGGTTTCCAAAAACGTTTGCAAGACATGATGAAGCAACAGCAACAAATGCAAAACACTAAAAAGAAAAGATAGTATCGTATTTTAATTTTTGTATTGCTATTAAGTATATTTGCGTAGAATAAGATTAATAAATGCCGGAAAAATACATTGATGTAGAAAAGGTATTGAAAGAAAAAGCCCCGAAGTTTTATAGGATAATTCCACGTTTTCTAGTTTCCTGGATTAAAAAAATTTTACATGAAGAAGATATTAACAATGGGATGAGTTTATTTGGTCATTTGAAAGATCTTGAATTTAATGATAGTGTTTTAAAATATCTGGATGCACGTGTTGAAGTGTATGGAATAGAGCATATACCGACAAAGGGTAGTGTGATTATTGCTTCCAATCATCCGCTTGGTGGATTAGATGGAATGGCCCTTATCAAAGCCGTGAGTGAGAAAAGAAAAGATATTAAATTTATTGTGAATGATATTTTATTGAAGTTGGAAAATTATTCCGGCATTTTTGTAGGAGTAAACAAATTAGGAAACACACCTAAATCGGCACTTTTGGAAGTAGAGAAGATTTTTGCATCGGATAATGCCATCTTATTTTTTCCGGCGGGATTAGTGTCACGAAAACAAAAAATAAATGGTCAGTGGCGCATTCAGGACTTACCATGGAATAAAACCTTTGTACAAAAGGCCGTACAATATTCTAAACCGATTATACCAACGTTTATTGACGGTAAAAATTCTAACTTCTTTTACACTCTGGCTTATTGGAGAAGAAAATTAGGTATAAAGGGAAATATTGAAATGCTTTTTCTTCCGGATGAAATGTTCAAACAAAAACATCAAACTATTCCGATATATTTTGGTCCACCAATAAATCCTGAAATTTTAGACAAATCTAAAAATTTTCATGAATGGGCTAATGAAATTAAAAACTATGTTTACTCTGGATGCATTCAAAAGAATATGCGTTTTGAAGAATATTATAAGAACATTTCAAAGGTGTTGAGTAAGTAAATCAATGCCATGACAAGAGAACAATTAATTGAAAAAAACAAACAGATTTTAAGAAAATATATTCCTGAAAAAGCCGTTGATAAAGTTATTGCATTGATATTAGAATATGATTTTAAATTAATTATTAAAGGCGACAGGAGAAGTAAATGGGGCGATTTCAGAGCGCCGAATGGATCAACAAAATATCCCGTGATTACCATCAATAAAGGTTTGAATTTGTATAGTTTTTTGATTACACTTATTCATGAAATTGCACATTGCAAAACCTATCGTGAATGTGGTAACAAAGTAGAAGCACACGGAAAAGAATGGAAAAGAAATTTTCAGAGCTTAATGCAGGATTTTTTAAACACAGATGTTTTTCCGGTAGATGTATTGTATGTTTTAAGAAAGCATCTTCAAAATCCGCTTGCTTCTGCCAATGCTGATGTTGAATTATATAAAGTGTTGATGAATTATGACACAAAAGAAAATCTCGTATTATTGGAATATCTTGCTGATGGTCAAAAGTTTATCTTTGAAGGCAAGGAATATCAACGAATTTCAATGTTGAGAAAAAGAATCATGTGCCTTCAACTTTCCACTAATAAAAAATATCTTTTCTCACCGATTGTGAAAGTGGAAGTAACGGAAGATGGCTCTTAATTGTATTATACTGATGTGTTGCAAAAATACTCTACCGCTTTTTTACCTTCTTCTCCTAAATCAAGAGTATATGAATTGACGTAAAGTTGTATATGTTGTTGCATAACGGACTCATCCATTTCCTGAGCGTGTTGTTTTACAAAATTCATCGCCTTTTCAGGATGAGTAAAAGCATATTTTACACTTTCTTGAATTAAATCATCTATTTCACGAATCGTATTTTCGCCTAACGACTTTTTTGCCATAATACCACCTAATGGAATTGGCAGGTGTGTTTGCTGTTCCCATAGTTCTCCTAAATCAGCAATTTTAATTAATCCTTTTTGTGCATAAGTAAACCGGTTTTCGTGAATGATAAGACCAACATCGTATTGTTTATTTAACAATAAGTTTTCAATCTCAGAAAACACAGCTGAAGTTTTATGTTTCATTTCCGGAAAAAATTTTTTTAATAAAAGATGAGCAGTCGTCAGTTCACCGGGAATTAAGGTTCGCAGTGTGGATCTGAAAGACGGGGTTGAAAAATTTTGAGCAATGGACGATGAGTGAGTAATCAACAATGGTCCACAACCAAAGCCAAGTGCGCTTCCGCTATTGAGATAAACATACTTATCTTTGCAAAACAAATAAGCGTGATAACTGAGTTTGGTTATCTCTAATTCTCCTTCTAATGCCCTTTGGTTGAGATGTTCAACATCTTCTATTACCGGAATGAATTCATATTGACGAGTATCAATTTTTTTGTGTATTAAAGCATCAAAAATAAAACAATCGTTGGGGCAAGGTGAAAAACCTATGTGAATAATTTTCTTCATAGTTGTCGAAAATATTGAATGAGTATATGGTTCAAGTGTTCAAGAGCCAAAGGAATATTCCATTTGTTTTTATTTCTTTTTTCAACATAATTGCTGATAGCACGGAGTTGCAGGCATTTCCAACGATTCAGATGGCAAGCATAATAAAAAGCCGCTCCTTCCATGGTTTCAATTTGCGGATGAAAAAGTTGCATCGCTTTTCGGATACTTTGAAGATTTCCGTGAACGGTATTCACCGTAATGCCCGATACTTGCTGAAAAGATTGAAAAAAACGTGGTATGAATAATTTTTTGGGAATGACTTTTTCATCGCCAAGACCGATTTCAGAAAGTTTTAAAAATAATTTTCCATCTTCTGCACCTAATTCTGAAAAAACATCTTCTTTTACTACGACGAGTTGACCAATCTTTATGGACTTATCAAATGATCCGGCAATGCCTGCATTAATGGCAAAATCAAAATTATAGTTACTTATTTTTCCAAGATAAAACGCTGTATTCACCATTCCTACACCGGTAATTAAAATATAAATAGTGTTTTTATTGGACGCTGCTTTGAAAAAGTTTTTGTGAATTTTTTCAATAGAATATTCTTTTTTCAAATAGTGAATAAGATTCTGGATTTCGTTTGTAGTAGCAGCACAGAGAAGGATATTTTTTTCATTTTTTTTCAACACATTAAATTTTTTGCAAAGGTAGGAAGTAAAATTATCTTCTCCATTTGAAGCCCACATTAATACCTATAAAATAATTTCCAAAAAACAGATTACTGGCACTAAAATTTGTTTTTATCATTATCGGAGAAAATCCATATCTTACTATACCTTCAATGTATATTTTCATTTTTCCATTCGGATTATTATTTTGATAACCAATGCTGAATTGAGCATAAGAGTTGGCATAAGCAGATAATACTGGTATTTTGAATGCGGGTCGCAAGGTGGTTTCTTCAATACTTCTCCCATCCTGATTAACGAGAATATTTGCGGGTAAATTTATCCGATACACATAACCTAAAGCAACAAACACACCGTGCACATCGTTGGCTTCATTAGAAAAATTGTGTTTGTATAAAACAGGAATGTTACATTCCTGTGCTTTTACTTGATAAGTGTAATTCATCTTTCCATCATATACTCTAAAAGTATCTTGTGTAAAATAATACGATTGAAAGGAAAAAGAGCGATAAGAATATTCTATACCAATACTTACAAAATTTTTTTGCTTCATTTTGTGCAATGCAAACTCCTGATGATAGGCCACTAAAAAAGAAATGCCGGACTTTAAATTTTGTGAATGAAATGTATTGTAATAATACTGTTGTAATAAAATGGCTGTGTTGAATTTTGAGTGCCGAATGGGATTTTTAGGGGGTAAACAATAAAAAGAATGAAAAAAATAAATTATGCCAATGATTGAAAATTGAATGTATTTTTTTGACCCCAAAAACATAAAGAACCTGCAAAGGTAAGCAATGAATTTTTATGAGGTAATCATTGACTTTATACAATCATAAATCTGTCAAATTATTATGTACTTTTGTGCCCAGTTATATTACTATTATGTCATTTAATTTTTCAGAGAAAAAAGAAACACGTGCGGGCTTTGGGGAAGGGTTGTTGGAAATAGGAAGAGAAAATCCAAATGTTGTAGCACTTTGTGCGGACTTAACCGAGTCCTTAAAGATGGATGCTTTTGCCAAAGCATTTCCGGAGCGTTTTTTTCAGGTAGGGATTGCCGAAGCAAATATGATGGGCATTGCGGCGGGATTGACCATTGGCGGGAAAATACCATTTACAGGAACCTTCGCTAATTTCAGCACGGGCAGAGTATACGATCAAATTCGTCAGTCCATTGCTTATTCTGGGAAGAATGTAAAAATTTGTGCTTCCCACGCTGGCCTTACGCTCGGCGAAGATGGCGCCACACATCAGATTTTAGAAGATATTGGCTTGATGAAGATGCTGCCGGGAATGACGGTGATTAATACCTGTGATTTTAATCAAACAAAGAATGCAGTCAAAGCTATTGTCAAACACGTTGGACCAGTGTATTTACGTTTTGGAAGGCCCGCTGTGCCCAATTTCACATCACCAGACGAATCGTTTATCCTCGGAAAAGCCAAATTATTGATAGAAGGAAAAGATGTTTCTATTTTTGCTACCGGTCATTTAGTATACAAGGCCTTGCAAGCGGCGGAGATACTTAAAGAACAAAACATTGAAGCAGAAGTTATCAACATTCATACCATCAAGCCATTGGATACAAAAAGTATTTTGCAATCGGTGAAGAAGACGGGCTGTGTAGTCAGTGCCGAAGAGCATAATAAATTGGGCGGAATGGGCGAAAGTATAGCGGGATTTTTGTCAACCGTATATCCCGTTCCGCAGGAGTTTGTGGCTGTGAATGATAGTTTTGGTGAGAGCGGAAAACCAGATGAGTTGATGAAAAAATATCATTTAGATGTTCCGGATATTGTGGAAGCAGCATTAAAAGCGATAAATAAAAAAAACATTTAAGGTAACCAGATAGAAAAGGTGTCGTATAAAATAAAAAAATTATCATTATGAAAAAGATGGTTTGGATAGCCGGAAGTATTTTTTTGAGTTATTTTTCTATACAATCTCAGAATGTAAAAATTCAAACCAACGGTAAAAGCGGGAAAACACAAGTGAAAGTGAAAGAAACCCCGGCGCCAGTTTCAAATGTGCAGATTAAAAACAATCCGGGTGGCACACAGGTTAAAATTCACAGCAATCCTTCCGGCGTAAAAGTTCAGATTAAAGAACACCCTCCAAAAGGTAAAAAGAAGTAGATCGTGTAGATTTTGAAAAATTGACATTCTTCCGTTCTCTATTTTTTCTAAAAAAGTAGAGTCAGTGAAAAAACTAATAAGAAGCGGTCATATCTTTTTCCTGTATCTAATCAGATGCTGTCAAATTATTGAGCAATTTGTGTGTAAAAAACTTTCCATTTTATTTTTGAATTGTAAAAAAGCAGGATAGTAGTCGTTGACAATTTTATGAAAAATTTCATTGGCTGTCATCTCATTGTAGGTGTGAGGAGTTTGATTTCTGCTTCTTATCATATCCATCCAAACTTCGCCATTAGAAATAAGTCCTGCTTCAAATGCTTCTCTTGTGGCGTCTTTAGATCCAAAAATTTCTCTTCTGCTTTTTTCTTCCAGAAAATCTTTCAAAACATTCCACGCTAATTCGTGTGTATACTCAAAGCATTGAATTACACCTTCTTTTACAATATCATCCGCATTATTTTTTCTATGTAAAATTTCTTGCACACTATTTTCTAATTTAGAAAACGCTTTTATGAAATTATTAAATCGCTGCATCCAACGAATATCCCGATTAGCCATACACTTTATTATCAGTGAACAAGCATAGTAATTAAAAATTACCTGAAAACACAACAATATACACTTTTTTATATCATATATCATTCATCCTAAAATTTTCAAAACACTTTTATTGAATTGATTTAACCATTGTTTATACTCAACTAATGCAATGACTATCATTGTGATTACCAATCCTATCAATGACCCCGCTACTATATCATTCAACCAATGCTGCGACAAATATACCCTACTGAAAGCCACTAATATCCCCAAAAATCCCATCAATGCTTTTAACCAATTCTGATGACTTTGAAATGCTAAAAATGTAAATAATACAAATGCTGCTGTGCTATGTCCGCTTGGAAAACTATTCAATGCCAATACTTCCACGCCTTCTACATATTTTACTGCAATCTCTTTGTGGAAATAATCCAACACAAAATGCGGACGTGCCACATCAAATACATAATTCTTCAAAATGGCCACTAATCCGCCCGCGAGAAAATATGCTATCAAGAGCACTAAAGCTTGCCGAACATCTTTAAATAAGCAAATAATTCCGACAAACACCACAAAAACCCCATCGCCCAAATGTGTCAAATACTTAAAGAAATTATCTACATAATAATTCCCCACCAATTGATTAATCCACAAATGATTATCAATTTTTGAAAACACCATCAACCTATAAAAAGCAATGATGTAAAAGACTATAAGCATTAAAAAATAAGAGATGTTTTTTTTAAGTAAATTTTTTAACAAAAGTATCATTTTTTCAAAATTACTATTCCATTGCTTTTGCTTCTTGCCAATATCTCTCCATTTCTTCCAGAGTAACATCAGAAAATTTTTTATTTTGTTCTCTCAACCTTTTCTCAATATAATTAAAGCGATGCATAAACTTTTGATTGGCTTTTTCCAATGCATTATCAGGATTTATCTTCAAAAATCTGGCCACATTGATTAATGAAAACAACACATCACCCAACTCATCTTCTAATTTATTCTTATCCATGTTTTCTTTCACTTCATCCAAAAATTCTTCCAGTTCTTCCCGCACTTTTTCCACAACATCATCTGTATTGTCCCAATCAAAGCCCACAGCAGCGGCCTTTTCCTGTATCCGATAGGCCTTGATAATAGAAGGCAAAGACAAAGGCACGCCCGATAATACTCCTTTTTCTTCTTTTCGCTCGTTTTGTTTCAACCTTTCCCAGTTTTGTTTGACTTCTTCTTCATTGTTCACTTGCACTTCTCCATAAATATGCGGATGCCGACGAATCAATTTTTCTGCCAGCGACTTTACCACATCGTTAATATCAAATTGCCCTTCTTCGGTGGCTAATCTTGAATAGAAAAGAATGTGTAAAAACACATCCCCTAATTCTTTTTTTATTTCTTCATAATGCCGTTGTTGTATCGCATCCGAAAGTTCGTATACTTCTTCAATGGTCAATGTTCTTAAGGTATCCCAACTTTGTTTTTTATCCCACGGGCATTGTTCTCTTAATTCATCCATTATTTGAATAATTCGTGCAAAAGCATCTTTGTCAAATGAAGTACGCATTTTTTTGAGCCGAATTTCTGAAATAATTTACGGATACCCAAAAAATCAATTCACTATATTCGCCCAATAGTTATGAAACTTTTTACGGCTATTAAGTATTTGAATGGCTATTGGCATTATGCTGTTTTGAACATCATTAGTAATATCTTGTTTTCTTTATTTTCTGTTGTATCCATCACTTTAGTTATTCCTTTTTTGGATGTTCTGTTTCAACCCGAATCGTTTTTTCAAAACATCTTAAAAACCCCACCAGAGCTTCAACTCAACAGCGACAGCATCAAACAATTCATTCAATATAAACTCTCTGAATACATTGTGCAGTATGGAAAAGAAAAGGTTTTAATCGGCATTTGCGTTTTAGTTTTTGGATTAACTTTCTTTAAAAATTTATTTCGCTATCTGGCGATGTTCTTTATTGCCCCCATACGAAATGGTGTTGTGCGTGATTTGAGAAATCAACTGATGAATAAATTATTACACCTTCCGCTTTCTTTTTATAGTAAAGAAAAAAAAGGCGATCTCATCAGTCGTATGACAACAGATGTATTGGAAATTGAATGGAGTATTATGCAGACATTAGAACTCATTTTTCGTGAACCTATCAGCATATTGATTTCTATTATTTCAATGATTTTAATTAGCCCGTATCTTACACTTTATATTTTTTTATTGATACCTGTAGCCGCATTAGGTATTGTGTTTATTAGCAAAAGTTTAAGACGCAGTGCAGAAAAAAGCAAACAAACTCTGGCACAATTATTTGCTACTATTGAAGAAAGTTTAAGTGGCATCAAAGTTATTAAAGCATTTGGCATTGAAAAGTTTATTCAGAAAAAATTTGAAACTATTAATCAAGAACTCTTTAAACAAAATGTAAACGTATATCGCAAAAATGATCTCGCTTCGCCTGCTACAGAAGTAGTAGTATTAGGCATTCTGATGTTTATTTTATATTTAGGTTCAAAACTTGTTTTTCACAATGAACTTTCCGCATCGGCTTTTATTGGTTATTTTGGCATTGCTTCACAAATCATTCCGCCCATCAAACAAATTTCTCAAGCATACAATACTATTCAAAAAGGTCTTGTATCCGAACAAAGAATACAACGAATACTGAATGAAATAGATTCTATTGTTGAACAACCAAATGCTATTGAATACTCTAAATTTCAAGATAAAATAGAATTCAAAAGCGTATCATTTTCTTATCTCAAAGGCGACAAAGGATTTATTCTTAAAAACATTAATTTGATTATTCCAAAAGGCAAAGTAATTGCCCTTGTCGGCCAGAGCGGAAGTGGGAAAACAACGCTCACCGATATGTTGCTTCGCTTTTATAATCCTGATGAAGGAGAGATATTAATTGATGGTATCAACACTCAGTGTTTGAAAATTTCTTCCATACGAAATCTGATAGGTTTAGTATCACAGGATAGTTTTTTAATGAACGATACTATAAAAAACAATATCACTTTTGGAAAAGAATATTCTGACGAAAAAGTTATGGCAGCGGCTAAAATGGCCAATGCACACGAGTTCATCATACAATTACCACAGCAATATTTTACTTATGCAGGAGACAGGGGCACTAACTTAAGCGGCGGACAACGACAGCGCATCAGCATTGCACGAGCCATTCTGCGAAACACACCCATCCTGATTTTAGATGAAGCCACTTCTTCGCTGGATACAGAAAATGAAAAAATCATTCAAGAAACCATTCAACAATTAAAACAACATAAAACCATTTTAATCATCGCGCATCGTTTAAGCACCATTATGAATGCCGATAAAATCATTGTGTTGCACAAAGGCACAATTGTTGAAGAAGGCACCCACGAAGAATTATTAAACAAAAAATCGTATTATTACAAACTTGTAGAATCTCAAAATTTTCAATAATGAAAGTAGTGCCCTATAACAAAGAATTTTATGAGCAATGGAATGCATTTGCCATGTCTGCTGAAAACGGGACATTTTTGTTTCATCGGAATTTTATGGAATACCATTCGGATAGATTTCAAGATGCATCTGTTATTCTTTTTAATGAAAAAAATCAAATTCAAGCCGTTTTCCCTGCAAATAAAAGAGATAACACAATATACACGCATCAAGGATTAACATATGGGGGATTAGTTTTAAAGGACCGCAAACACATTCAGGAAATTATCAGATATTTTTATGAAATTGTGAATTACTACAAAAATCAAGGCATACAAAAAGTAGTATACAAACCCGTTCCGAATTATATTGCTCTTCAACCTTGCGATGCAGAACATTTTTTAATGAACATTATTAAAGCCGAGACCACACGAGTGGACACATCATTTGTAACACATTTGAACGAACCCATACAATTGCAGGAAAGAAGAAAACGCAGTTTGAAAAAAGCAGAAAAACAGCCCATTCAAATACTCATTGACAATAATTTTGAAACGTTCTGGAAAGAAATTTTAGACCCCAATTTATGGGAACGTTATCAAGCCAAGCCCGTGCATTCATTAGAAGAAATTAAACTCTTACACCAACGATTCCCTGAAAATATTTTACAAGCCAATGCGTATTTAGATAATAAAATCGTAGCTGGTATTACATTGTTTATTTTTCCAAAAACTGCCCATTGTCAATACATTTCTTCCAATGATGCAGGAAGAGAAAACGGTGCAATTGATATTTTATTTTATCAAATGATTCAACATTTTTTCAAAGATAAAATTTATTTTAGCATGGGCACATCTAATAATAACGGCAATGATCTCAATATAGGCGTAGCCGCCTACAAAGAAAGTTTTGACGCTAAAATTCACGCACACTTTCACTATTTATTTTCTACTGATTATATTTGTAAATTAGAAAAATTTATCGGATATGCCTAAAATCAGCATCATTGTTCCCTGTTATTTTAATGAACACAATATCCCTATTACTTTCCCTGTTTTATTGGAAAACGAAAAGAATTTTCCTTCGGATGTAGAGTTTGAATACATTTTTGTTGACGATGGTAGTAAAGACGGCACATTCAATGCCCTAATAAAGATCTACGAAGAGTATTCTCATAAAGTAAAAGTTATTAAACTATCCAGAAATTTCGGCGCCAACAATGCTTCTTATTGTGGAATTTGCAACTCAACAGGCGATTGCTGTGTGGTGTTAGCCGCAGATCTTCAGGACCCGCCAGAACTGATAGCACAAACGTATCAACATTGGCTTAAAGGATACAAATTAGTTTTAGCACAAAAAGCCAATCGTGAAGATTCTTTTTTGACCAAATTATTTTCAAACACATATCATAACTTGATAAGAAATTATGTGTTAAACAACGCTCCAAAAGGCGGTTTTGATTTATGGCTGTTTGATAAGCAATTGCGTGAAGAACTGATTAAAATGAATGAGAAAAATTTTTATTTACCCTATTTATTCATTTGGATGGGCTATGAATATGTTAGTATTCCGTATACTCGCCGTAAAAGAGAAATTGGCAAATCGGGCTGGACACTTTCAAAAAAAATCAAATCATTTATTGATAGTTTCGTGTCCTTTACGTATCTGCCACTTCGTTTAATTAGCATTACCGGTATTCTGTTAGGGCTTCTGGCCTTGATTTACGCGGGAATGATTATTTATTCAAAAATAACTTCAAAAATTCCGATGCAAGGGTGGTCATCTATAATGATTGTTTTATTATTTACTTCTTCGTTTATTATGATTTCTCTCGGCATTATTGGTGAATACCTTTATCGCACCTTAGATGCTGCACGCAATCGCCCGAATTACATTATAGATAAAATTTATGAAATAAAAAAATAATATAGACAAAATCTATGAACCCAATACCATTTTTATCATTTGAAAAAATGCACTCGCAGATTAAGCAAGAAATGCTTCACGCTTTTGAAAAGGTATATGATAGTTATTGGTATATTTTAGGAAAAGAAGTAGAAACATTTGAAAAACAATACGCTCAGTACTCTCATGTTCAATATTGCGTAGGAGTAGGAAATGGTCTGGATGCCATCATCATTGCCCTTAAAACCTTGAATGTAGGAAAAGGCAATTCTGTCATTGTCCCGTCCAATACTTATATTGCCACATGGCTGGCTGTTTCTTACGTAGGTGCAGAAATTATTCCGGTAGAACCTGATGAAAGAACATACAACATCCAACCCGAAAACATTGAAGCCGCCATTAAAGAAAATACTAAAGCCATTATTCCCGTTCATTTATACGGACAAATCTGTGAGATGGATAAAATAATGCAGATTGCTCAAAAATACAATCTGTATGTAATAGAAGACAACGCACAGGCACAAGGCACCTTTTTCAAAGGTAAAATTTCCGGAAGTTGGGGACACATCAATGCTACGAGTTTTTATCCGGGCAAGAATTTAGGAGCATTAGGCGATGCCGGCGCTATTACAACCAACAACAACGCTTTATATCAAAGATCCAAAACTATTCGTAATTACGGCTCACAGAAAAAATATTACAACGAAGTAAAAGGTGTAAACTCACGGCTGGATGAATTACAAGCCGCTTTCTTACAAGTAAAACTCAAATATCTGGATGAATGGAATAAAGAACGACAACAGATTGCTCAATGGTATATGGAAGCATTGAACGATGAGAAAAACATTATTCTACCATATATTCATCCCGACGCTACAAGTAATTTTCATTTATTTGTTATTCGTACTAAAAAAAGAAATGAATTACAGGAGTATTTAAATAAACGTCAAGTAGGCACTTTGATACATTATCCCATTCCGCCACACTTACAAGAAGCATACAAAGATTTAAATTACAAAAAAGGCGATTTTCCTATTGCTGAAGAAATTGCAAACACGTGTTTATCACTCCCCATGTATCCCGGACTTAAAAAAGAAGAGGTAGAATACATTGCCTCTACTATAAATTATAAATAGATTTTTCAATGAATAAAAGAATTTTTATTTGTGGATTAATAGTTATTTTATTTTCCAATATCCTTTTTGCTCAAAAAAGAAAAGGACAAACCACTCAGGTAGAAAGAGATATTAACACCGATTCGCTGACCCATTATATTCTAAAAGAAATCAATCAATTCAGAAAAAAGAATCGTTTAGATACTTTTGAAATACACGATAGATTAACGAAATCTGCCTATATGAGTGCAGAAGATTTGAGTGATGAAAAAAAATCAAAAGCAGATGCAAAAGAATTACCTAAATACCTGAAATCAGCGGGATTGACCAACAAAGCCGAACAACTTGCCGGAAGCAATCCGTTGGTAAAAAGCAAAAAAGACGTGGCTTACAAAGAAATAGCCCAAAACATTACAGCCAAATGGATAAACGGTCAAAAAGAAAAATTAATTTTATTAAATCCCAAATATGTTTATGTAGGAATAGGTATGTTTCCGGATGTTGATTTCAAAAAATTATATATTTCTGCCATCTTCGCAGGTTACGATATTTCTAATGAAGGTGCTGCACACAAAAAAGAAATAAAACCTTCTTACAATAAATTATCTAAAAAATTCAACGCCCCTAATGATAAAAAATGTAAGAATTGCAAAGCGTTCAAAAATTATGATTTATTGCATCAGGGACTATATGTTGAAAATGGAAAAATATATTTGAAATACAATAATCTCAAAGAACTCAAACGCTTGTTGAAAAAACCAAAAGATGGAATTGCCGTAGATATTGTTCAGAGAAGCCAATACACAAAATCAGAATATAATATCGTTGACAACAACCTTTTGAACAAAGGAATTATGCAAAAAGTAATTTTCAAAGATAAATTGTTTTCTTCTAATAAACTATTAGATAAAAAAGACCAGAAAAAGAATAAAAAATCAAACGAAATTTTAGTAGAAGTCGGAAAAGTCCCTAAAAATCTCAAAGGAGAATATGAATTGAATCTTTTAATTATTCAGGACAATACTATATGTAAAACCATTACGCAATCATTTACAGAATTATTTAATCAGGAAGGAGAGTTTAATAGCGGTGTATTACCAATGGATGCAAAAGTTAAAGAGAATAAACCATTTGTCCCTACAGCAGAAAGCAACTTAATTACTTTTATCATTCCATTTGAAAAAAATAAATACGATTACAAACAAGAAGACATTCAGCCCTTGATTGATGCACTGGATGAGCCCGATTATATTATTGAAGGGCTTTATATTTATGCGTATTCATCAATTGAAGGCGATTCGGCGGCAAATGCTAAATTACAAATCAAACGTGCCGAAAGCGTAGCAAAAGTACTACAAGACAAGCAAAGTGTAAAAGTAAAACCAGTGATAATAACCAACGACAGCTGGAATTTGTTTATGTTAGAAAACGAAGACGGCCCTTATGCTTCATTAGTCGCAATGGGCAAAAAGAAAGCCATTCAAAAAATCAATAGTGATAAAAATCTTTTGAAAGAATTAGATCCCATATTAGCAAGAGAACGATTTGCTCAGGTAGTAATGGACGTTACGTATGATATTTCCGGAAACAAAGAACAAAAGTATACCTATGCTATGCTGAAAAAATCCGTAAAATCAGCTGATACAGCACGTGCATTCAAAATTTTACAATACATTTTTACTAATATAAAAAACAACAAATATCCTAAAACCCTGTTGGATACCCTGAATATTCCTGTTTCAAAAGAAAACATTCCTTTTACCAATAATCTTGTTTACTTTAAGTATCAACTGAACAATACGCTCGCAGACAATGATGCGGAGATATTAAAGAAGAATTTTGAATTAGATAATACGAATCCTGTTTTACAATACAACGCTCTCTTTGCCAAAATCAAAACCGACACCACGATTGGAAACAAAGACACTCAACAAAAAATTCAACAAGAAATAGAAAATTTAAGCAAAACCAATCTGGATAAAATTTTAATCAACAATCTTAATGCCGAATGGCAATTCAAATTGATTGACTATTACGATACCATCCCCAATAGCGAAGCACAAATTGAAACTTGTTTGAATAACATTAAAAAATACTACAACATAGAAGAGGCATCCTGGCAAAACTCTGTCAAATTAGCCAACATATTTGCCCGTGCTAAACTTTATTGGGATGCTGCTAATGTATTAGAACCACTGCTTACCTCTAATGATGTGAATGAAAAAATCGTATTCAATTACATCAGTATTGCTTCTCATTTACCAGAAAAATTTCACTCCCGATATTTTACCAAAGCAATGCAATTAGCCCGAAAGTATGCCCCCGATAGATTTTGTAAATTATTTGGAAAACCCTATTTATCTTTTCAGATATTGGAAAATCCGGGGATTAAAAAAGAATTTATGCAATCCAATTGTGAAAAATAAAAAAGGGCAAGCTGACTTCATCGCACCGCTACAACCGCCTTACCCTTGCTTTGTTCCCAACCTGGGGGGATTCGGCAGGAGCTGGTCGTGAAGGACTTGCCCGCCGCAATATTAGATAAATTATTGCAGCCCTGCAAACAAATTCAATAAATAGTAAACTTAAAAGAGAGACGGATTGCAGAACTAAAACACACCACCTTCCTAACAAAACTTACTTTTGAAACAATACCTCTCTCTCCTTACTTATGATATACTTATGATATAAATCACGATTTTATTTAGAATAATTTTAAATAAATAAAAATCTTAAAAAACTCTAAATTTTTCTTGTTTCGTAAAACTTAAATGCAATATATTTGCCCCCACTAAAAATTTCTTGTGGACATTCATTGGAACATTTTAGTTCAAATCTCAACAAAACTTTCTCAAAAACGTTCTGTAAATAAACCATTTCAACAGTCCTTTTCAACTTCTAATTCAATCTTTCAAAATATCTGGTCTATGAATTTCAAAAGTATCGTTTGTTTATTTTTCTTTTTAGCAAGTCAATTTTTCTTAGCACAAAATGCCGATAATGGTGCTAAATTATTTAAACAAAATTGTGCCGTTTGCCACTCTTCGCATACCGATCAAAAACTAACAGGTCCCGGATTAAAAGGTGTATTTGACAGAGTGCCTAAGCCCGCTGATGAATGGTTAATAAAATGGACTTTGAACAACGAAAAACTCATCAAATCCGGCGACGCGTACGCAAATAAAATATATAATGAATACAATAAAGCAGCAATGACTGTTTTTGAAGGACAACTCTCCGAAAATGATGTAAAAGATATTTTGGCCTTCTTAAAAGCCCCACCACCCGCTGCAAAAAATGCCCCAGTAGCACAAGCATCTTCTAATCAACCCACTTCTACCGAAGAAACTAAAAATAAAGGAAGCAACTACCTTTTAATTTTCCTTGTATTATTTGTATTGGCAGTACTTTGGATTTCCTTACGCAATGTGCGCATTGCCATGGGAAATGTAGTAAATGCCAAAACAGGTAAGCCCATTTATGAACCCAAAACCATCAGCGAAGAAATAAAAGAATGGTTAATTAAAAACAACAGATTGGTATTTGTATGTTCTATTATTATTGTTTTTATTGGAATGAAATCTTGCTGGGATGCTTTATGGAACGTAGGTGTATACTATGATTGGAAAACACAAAAAGGATACAAACCCGAACAACCTATTAAATTTTCCCATAAAATCCACGCCGGTGATAATGAAATTGCCTGCCAATATTGCCACAATGGTGTTGAAAAATCCCGACATTCTGGAATTCCAACTGTAAATATCTGTATGAACTGCCACAAAGGTATTCAGGAAGGACCTACAACCGGTAAAACAGAAATTGCAAAAATTTACGCTGCCGCTGGCTACGACCCCTCAACTGGTAAATACGACCCTTCAAAAGCCAATCCTATTCGTTGGATAAAAGTATATAACCTTCCAGATCATGTTTATTTTAGCCATCAACAACACGTTGTAGTCGGTAAATTAGAATGCGAAAAATGCCACGGCAATATAAAAGAAATGGATGTGATTGAACAAAAAAATCCGCTCACTATGAAATGGTGTATCAATTGTCACCGTGAAACCGAAGTTCAAATGACCGGCAATCCTTATTACGACCGCTTGCACGCTTACTTAAAAGAAAAATATAAAGGTAAAAGAGATGTCAAATTCACCGTTGAAAAAATTGGTGGATTAGAGTGTGGTAAATGCCATTACTAAAATTTTAATTAAAAAAAGGATATGATGCCATACAATAATAATTCAAAACACAAAAAATACTGGAGAGGATTACCAGAACTTCATCAAAGTGAAGAGTTCTTAAAACAATCTGAAAATGAATTTGCTGAAGAATTACCGATTGGAGAATCTTCCCAAGAAACATTGAAAACTACCAGAAGGGATTTCTTAAAACTCATGGGATTTAGCACTGCCGCAGTGGCACTTGCATCCTGTGAAACGCCTGTAAATCGTGTAGTTCCCTATGTTGTTAAACCAGAAGAAATTATCCCCGGCATACCCAACTACTATGCTTCTACCTTTTACAATGGGCACGATTTTGCTTCTATCCTTGTAAAAACCAGAGAAGGACGCCCTATTAAAGTAGACGGTAATGAATTATCTTCCATCAATAAAGGAAAAACAACCGCCAGAACACAAGCTTCTATCCTTGGACTATACGATGGTGCAAGATTAACCGCACCGCTCATAAACGGAAAAAGTACCAGTTGGAAAGAAGTTGACACACAAGTAAAAAAAGCCCTTGGAGAAGGTTCTGTAAGATTATTAACTTCCACAGTTATTAGCCCTTCTCTTAAAAATTTAATACAGGAATTATCCGCAACTATCAGTGATTTCAAGCACATTCAATGGGACGAAGTATCCTATTCTGCCATTCGTTCTGCCCACCAAAAATTAATTGGCAAGTCCATTATCCCAGAATATCATTTTGATAAAGCCAAAGTAATTGTGGGCATTGCTTGTGACTTTTTAGGTAATTGGCTCAATCCCGTTGAATTTTCAAGAGAATATGCCCATAATAGAAAAGTTTCCAAAGCATCTGCTGAGATGAATCGTCATTTCCAATTTGAATCTAACATGTCTCTGACTGGGGCAAATGCAGATTATCGTTACATGGTAAAACCATCGGAGTTTGGAAAAACATTAGTGACACTTTACAATGCAGTAGCAGAAAAATTAGGTTCATCTAAACTGGCAGACGCAGGTATTCAAGATAAAACATTATTGAGTGCAATTGATAAAGCAGCAAAAGAACTGGTAGAAAATAAATCCCGCTCTTTAGTAGTTTGTGGTGTAAATGATGAAAATTTACAAGCGCTGACCATTGGCATCAACCAATTATTAGAAAACTACGGCAGTTCTATAGATACCAATATAACTTACAATTTAAAATCCGGCAATGATACAGATTTTCTGACCCTAATTGATGAAATGAACGCTGGAAAAGTAAAAACTCTCATTACCTATCAAGTCAACCCATTGTATTCTGCACCTACATTTACGAAGTTTGCTGATGCTTATTCAAAAGTAAACAACAGAATACATGCTTCAAATTATCTAGATGAAACGGCTCAAAAAGCCACTATTGTATTAGCCAACCATCATTATTTAGAATCCTGGGGAGACGCACAACCCAAATCCAATCTTTATACATTGCAACAACCCGTTATTCGTCCGGTATTTGCAGCACCTAAATATGAAGGCACGCGTCAATTTGAAGAAAATCTTTTGATTTGGACAGGAAAACAAGAAGATTATTATACCTATATCAGAAATTACTGGAAAAACAACTTATTTACATTACAGAATAAAGATACCGATTTTGAAAACTTTTGGGTTAATTCATTGCACGATGGTATTTTTGAATTAACGACAACTCAAAGCACAGAAGCATTTGTAAAAGAAAATAAAACAAGTAAAAAAGAAAATAATACAGAACCTGCTTCCGAAACAAAAACAGACATTTCTGAATTTGCTTCAAAAGCAGTGGCTACCAAGTCCAGTGAATTTGAACTAATGGTGTATGAAAAAGTAGGCATGGGAAATGGTTCACAAGCCAATAACCCATGGTTAATGGAACTGCCGGATCCAATTTCAAAAACAGTATGGGACAACTACATTACCGTTGCTCTGGAAGACATGGATAAATTCGGTTTTGAAAAAATGCTGCGTCAGGATAAAGATGGAAGTATTGCTACCATTGAATTAAATGGTGTACAAGTAGAAGTGCCTGTTCTCCCTCAACCCGGTCAGAAGCCCGGCACTATTGGATTAGCATTAGGTTATGGCCGAAATGCAGAAACACTTAAAGTAGCCCACAAGGTTGGAGCAAATGCATTCCAATTTATTCAAAATAATAACGGCCACTTTTCTAATGTAGCAATAGGTGTAAAAATTTCTAATACTGGTAAAAAGCACGAGTTTGCACAAAATCAGTTGCAACACACCGTAATGGGAAGAGAGGAATGGTTTTTAAGAGAAGTTTCTCTTCCTGAATTCAAAGAAAAAGATATAGAAGCATTTAACCCAACAGTAGCACTTTTAACAGCAGAGGGCAAAAAGCCCGTTACAGAAGTTGATTTATGGGATGCCCATCCACGTCCTAATCACAAATGGGGCATGACTATTGACATGAACGCCTGTATAGGTTGTTCAGCTTGTGTAGTGGCCTGTTCTATTGAAAATAATGTTCATGTAGTCGGTAAAGAAGAAGTGAGAAAAACCAGAGACATGTTCTGGTTAAGAATTGACCGTTACTATTCCTCTGACATGACCAGAAAGAAAGCGGAAGAAGAAGGAGTGGGCTACAAAGAAATGAATCTGGAAATGGAAAATCCTTCGGTCAATCCGAAAGTTACTTTCCAGCCCATTATGTGTCAACACTGTAATCATGCACCTTGCGAAACCGTTTGCCCAGTATTAGCCACAGCACATAGCACCGAAGGATTGAATCAAATGGTATACAACCGTTGTGTCGGCACACGTTATTGTGCGAATAACTGTCCTTTCAAAGTTCGTCGTTTCAATTGGTTTAATTATGCAGAAAACTGGCGATTTAAAGATGTGAATCCTGCTGCTCAGGAGTTAAGCAGAATGGTGCTTAACCCGGATGTTACTGTGAGAAGCAGAGGGGTAATTGAAAAATGCTCTATGTGTCAGCAAAGAATACAGGCAGGCAAGTTACAAGCAAAGAAAGAAAACAGAACACTGCAAGATAAAGATATTCAAACCGCCTGTCAGCAAGCATGTCCTACGAATGCAATTATTTTTGGCGATTTGAATGATGAAAATTCAGAAGTCGTTGCATGGAGAAAAAATGAAAGAAATTATTTATTACTGGAAGAATTGGGTATTAGACCAACGGTTTCTTACTTATTAAAAGTTCGTAATGTAGACGAGCCATTATTAGATTGGAATGAAGAATTGTGGTTAGAGAAAAAAGAAACAAAAGACGAAGCACATCACAGTTAATAATAATAAGAACTTAAAATAAAAAAATTATGCACGCAGAATCAGAAATAAGAACGCCCCTGATATTGGGCAATAAAACCTACAAACAAATCACAGATGATATTATCGCACCGATTGAAGGAAAAACCAGTAAATGGTGGTATTTTTTATTTACCGTAGCTGTGCTGACTGCTCTGTGGGGAATAGCCTCTTTCACTTATACAATTGGTGAAGGTATTGGAACATGGGGTTCGAACAACTCTGTGGATTGGGCATGGGATATTACCAATTTCGTTTGGTGGATTGGTATTGGGCACGCAGGTACCTTAATCTCTGCCGTTCTTTTGCTATTCAGACAAAAATGGAGAATGGCCATTAGCCGCGCTGCCGAAGCGATGACAATCTTCGCCGTAATCAATGCCGGCTTATATGTTTCTTTACACACGGGGCGTCCATGGGTGGACTACTGGTTGTTCCCATTACCTAATCAATTTGGTTCACTTTGGCCTAATTTCAATTCGCCTTTATTGTGGGATGTGTTTGCAGTAACAACTTACATGACCGTATCCATTGTCTTTTGGTATATTGGGTTAATCCCTGATTTTGCTACCATAAGAGATAGAATGGTACATAAGGGTTGGAAGAAATTTTACAGTATTTTGAGTTTTGGTTGGGGCGGAAGAGTAAAGCATTGGCAACGTTTTGAAGAAGTATCTCTGGTGTTGGCTGGACTTTCTACTCCGCTTGTATTCTCAGTGCACTCCATCGTATCATTTGACTTTGCCACATCTATTTTACCCGGCTGGCATACGACTATTTTCCCGCCTTATTTTGTTTCTGGTGCAGTGTTTTCAGGTTTTGCAATGGTATTAACCTTAATGTTAGTAATTCGAAAGGCCTATAAACTTGAACAATATCTGACGATTAAACATATTGAATACATGAATATACTCATAATAGTAACCGGTTCTATTGTAGGAGTAGCTTATTTGACAGAATTGTTTATGGCATGGTACAGTGGTGTAGAATTTGAGCAATACGCCTTCTTGAACAGAGCAACCGGACCAATGGCATGGAGTTATTGGGCGATGATGACTTGTAATGTAATTTCACCACAATTATTCTGGATTAAGAAAATAAGAACATCTTTTCTGGCTACTTTTATTTTATCCATTGTTGTAAACATTGGTATGTGGTTTGAACGTTTTGTAATTATTGTTCCTACCTTGTGTAGAACTTTTTTACCTTCTTCCTGGGCAACTTATACACCTTCATTTGTAGATGTTGGAATGTTTATTGGCACATTAGGATTTTTTGGTGTGTTATTCTTATTGTTCTCCAGATATTTCCCTGTTATTGCTATCGCTGAAACCAAAACAATTCTGAAAACTTCCGGAGAAAATTTCAAGAAATTAGCAGCAGAACATAAGCACCAAAATGTTGAACAACATTAATTAAAACTAACTAGTATGTTGAAGAAAAATAAAATTCATTTAATGTTCGGAGATGAAGAACCGCTGATGAAAACGGTTCATCAATTAAGACAAGCAGGAATAAGAATTAAAGACGCCTTTACACCATTCCCTGTACATGGATTAGATGCAGCAATAGGAATTCCTAGAACAAGAATTGCCATTGCTTCTTTCTTATTCGGTATCTCCGGGACCTCCCTTGCTACATTAATGATGTGGTACATGATGATTTATGATTGGCCTATTGATATAGGAGGTAAACCCAATTGGGCTTATTATTATAACCTTCCTGCATTTATACCCATTACATTTGAAAGTACAGTATTCTGTGCAGCACATTTGATGGTATTAACCTACTTACTTTCTTCATGGTTGTTACCAGGTGTCTCTCCAAAAAATCCAGACACTAGAACAACTGATGATAAATTTATGTTGTATCTTGAATTAACAGATGAACAAACCAAACAAGCAGAAGAAATTGCAAGAAAAAACGGAGTAGAAGAAATCAATCATAAAGGCGAACTTTACATTGAACCAAAATATTAAAATTTTATGAAACAAACGCGGTTTATTGTCATATTATCAGGAACACTATTTCTTGCTTCCTGCACAAAAAAGAACGTGAACAGTCCGGGATTTGAATACATGCCCGACATGTACAGACCAGTTGGTCTGGAATATTATCACGCGGTTACTGTTGATGGGGATACCATCTGGGGAGCAATGATTCCACCAGAACATACTATTGCAAGAGGATTTAAGACATATCCTTATCCTAATACCGCAGAAGGATATGAGATGGCTGGTTTAAATCTTAAAAATCCAATATCCTACTCTGAAGAAGTTGTAAAAGAGGGAGAAGTATTGTATACTAAATATTGCGTGCATTGTCATGGTGCAAGCGGACAGGGAGATGGAAAAGTGACGGCTAAATTACCGGGTCCTCCACCGCCTTATACAAGTGCTAATCTTATAAATTTACCTGAAGGTAAAATGTTTCATTCTATTACTTATGGGAAAGGTTTAATGGGCGCTCATAACTTTTTAAGTGTAGAGGAAAGATGGAAATTAGTGCATTATATTCATAAATTACAGGGTAAAACAGAAAAAACCTCTGTAATTTCAACAGATTCTACTCAAACCAATTCTAAAAAATAAAGGTATGCATATCAATAAAGAAAAATTACAATTTGTGTTTGATGCCAAAGCCAAAACATTTGCTTATACGCTAATGGGCGTTGGTTTGATAAGTATTATTGCTATGTTTATCGTAGATGGTCAGCACCACGGAGAACACTATCATTTAAACAGAGCATGGGCAAATGTGTTTTCTGGCACATTCTTTTTTGCAGCATTAAGTTTGGGAGCTGCTTTCTTTTTAGGAATGCAATATGCTGCAGAAGCGGGCTGGGCAACAACAATTAAACGCGTGATTGAATCAACCGCGATGTATTTGCCTTATGGACTAAGTTTTTTATTCCTATTATTTATTTTAGGACAATTGCATATACATCATATTTACCACTGGATGGCAGAAGGCATTGCAGATCCTTCAAGCCCTAATTACGATCCTGTAATCGCTGGTAAAATTGGCTACTTTGGATGGTTTTGGTGGTTGAGAACCATTCTCTACATAGTGGGCTGGACCTGGTTTACATGGCAATTAAGAAAAAATTCATTAGAGGCAGATAAATATCCGTTAGGGAGTGATAATCATTCGTACCACTGGAAGAATGTGAAATTAGGAGCATGGTTTATGGTAGTGTTTGCCGTAACGTCTTCTACCTCTGCATGGGATTGGGTAATGAGTATTGATACGCATTGGTATTCTACTTTGTTTGGCTGGTATACATTTTCTGGATTATGGATCAGTGCAATTAGTTTTATGACGCTTTTGATTATCTGGTTAAGAAAAAATGGTTATTTGGAATTCGTTACTGAAAGTACTATTCATGATATGGGAAAATGGATGTTTGCTATATCCTTTTTATGGACATATTTGTATTTCTCTCAATTTATGTTGATATGGTATGCGGATATTCCTGAAGAAGTAACATATTTTCAAACCCGCTGGGAAAGTTACAAGTCCTTAATGTGGTTTGTGCTGTTTGTGAATTTTGCATTCCCAATGGTATTATTGATGAGTAGAGATTCTAAAAGAAATTTCAATTTCCTTGCCTTTGTGGGTGCTATTGTATTTATTGGACACTATTTGGATGTAATTATGATGGTAATGCCCGGTACAGTTGGTAAGCATTGGACAGGCATTAGCTGGATGGAAATAGGAACATTTATGTTTTTCCTTGGTGTATTCTTGTTTGTGGTATTGAAAAATCTGGAAAAAGCACCCTTGTTAGTCAAAAACCATCCATTCCTGGAAGAAAGTTTGCATTTGCATACTTAAAAAAGATAAAGTCCCTTTACCCTTAAAAAGGAAGGGGACTTTTTTATTTTTATTTCCTACCTTAAAGTTTTTCTACAATTGAAGGTTTATCCATTCTCATTAATTATTTTTTTCTGTTTTATAGAATAATTTTAAACTAATTACAACAAATATTTCATACATTTACAGCCCCTTTCTAAAAAATATTATCTTAAAAATCAAATACTTATGGAGAGTAAATTGACCAAAGCAGATATTGTAAGAGAGATTACACAAAAAACCAAAATGCGGGAAGAAGATGTACAATACATAATTGAAGAATTTATGAAAACTATTAATCGCGGGCTAACAAAAGGACAAAACATTTACCTGCGTGGATTTGGTACTTTTTATCTTAAAAAACGGGCACAAAAAATTGGAAGAGACATTAAAAACAACAAACCCGTTGTCATACCTGAACACTATATTCCTGCATACAAGCCATCTCAACTATTGATTGAAAAGGTCAAAAAATTGAAAGTTGTTTCCCTGAAAGATAAAAAGTAAATTACACAGAATGTCCTCTAAAAAAATTTCTCCATTACACATTTTGATTTTTGTTTTGTTTTTTTCAATTGTTTTTTTGCTTTTATTCTTACCTACCACTTCTTCCAAAAACAAACCCATTGTAAATGTCTCTACAATTGACACCAGTCAATCTTTGAATCTGGAAATCTTTAAACAAAAAGATAAAGAACTAAATCTGCTTTTGAAAACATTTAGCGATAAAAAAATCACTCTTGATTCGTTGCTGTTGGTATTAAAACAAAAAAAACAACCATCCTTATTAGCTTACTTTGAAGAAATAAAATACTTGAATTTTCCTATAGACACTGTGTGGTATTATTTGGGCAAGAATTATTACAATGCACTAGGATTTAGTTCGGATGCTTCGGAGACACAGGATTTGCTGGCTTCTGCCGCTCGTTGTTTTAATAAGGCACTTTTGTACAATAATCAAAATACCAATGCACGGATTATGCTTGCTTCCTGCTATGTTCAAAGTAACAACCCGATGCTGGGTGTTCAAATGCTTAAAGAAATTGAGAAAACAGATAGCAATAATGTTTTACTTCAAATGCAATTGGCAGAATTTTCGATTCGTTCCAATCAACTTGAAAAAGCGATTCAGCGATATGAAAAAGCCCTTCAATTAGACAGTAGTAAAATTGAAATTTATGCATATTTATCCGAAATCTATATGCAAAAAAAAGACACTTTGCAAAGTATTCGGTTTCTTCGTAAATTTGCGGCCAAAATTTCAGACACTGCACTGAAAAACAGCATTAACAGATACATAGAAACATTGAATACACATTCAACAAAACATCTATTAACCAACTAAAACTCAAAATTATGCCTTGCGGAAAGAAAAGAAAAAGACACAAAATGGCTACTCATAAACGTAAAAAAAGATTAAGAAAAAATCGTCATAAGAAAAAACTTCGTTAATCGATTTCCTTTGTTTAATGCTCTGCGCAAAGTCGTTTACAGGGCTTAAATAAACAAAAGGAGTTTAATCTGTTATATTTTCAAATGAAAAACCTTTCTTCTACTTATTAACAGAAGAATGTTTTTTCTTTTTAAACTTTGTAGCCATGGTATATGAACTTATTGTCAATTCTAATAAAGGAGAAATTTTAATTGCTTTATTACAGGATAAAAAACTGGTCGAACTCCATAAAGAAAAAACAAACAATCAATTTTCTGTCGGGGATGTTTATTTTGGTAAAGTCAGCCGCGTAATGAAAGGATTAAATGCCGCATTCGTAGATGTGGGATATGAAAAAGACGCGTTTTTACACTATCTGGATCTGGGACCACAATTTAAATCATTTTGTAAGTATGTAAATGAGGTAAAAAAAGGACGGCAAAATACGGCCGGATTATTGTACTTCAAAAATGAACCCGATATTCAAAAAGATGGAAAAATTGATGAGGTGCTTAAGCCCAATATGAATGTTTTGGTGCAGATTGCCAAAGAACCCATCAGTGCTAAAGGTCCCCGAATTACCTCTGAATTATCCATTCCGGGCAGATATTTGGTGCTGATTCCATTTAATGAGAAAATCACACTTTCCTCTAAAATAAAAGATGAAAACGAAAGAGAACGGCTGACAGAACTCATCAAACAAATCAAACCTAAAAACTTTGGAGTTATTATTCGCACTGCGGCAGAAGGCAAATCACTTCAGGAAATTGAAGCGGATTTTAACGACCTTTTTTCAAAATGGGAACATATTTTCAATGAATTAAAAAAAGTAAACCCACCCTATAAGGTTTTAGGGGAAGTCGATAGAGTAAACGCCTTACTTCGCGATCTGCTGAATGAGCAATTTAACGCTATTTACATTAATGATAAAAAAATATACGAAGATATTTTAAACTATGTCAGCACTATCGCACCTGAAAAAAAAGATATTGTAAAACTATACGATAGTAAATTACCTATTTTTGATGTTTTTGGTGTAGAAAAACAAATCAAATCGCTTTTCGGTAAGACCGTCTATTTAAAGAGTGGTACTTATTTGATAGTAGAACATACAGAGGCCTTACATGTCTTTGATGTGAATAGTGGTAATCGTGCCAAATCAAATGTGTCGCAAGAAGAAAATGCATTGGAAGTGAACCTTGAAGCTGCTGAAGAAATTGTTCGTCAATTACGGCTGAGAGACATGGGTGGTATTATCGTCATTGATTTTATTGACATGTATAATCCTGAAAACAGAAGGATTTTGTACGAAAAACTAAAAGATCTGATGAAATCTGATAGAGCCAAACACAACATCCTTCCACCCAGCAAATTCGGACTTGTACAAATCACCCGACAACGGTTACGCCCCGAAGTCAACATTGAAGTATTAGAAGTGTGCCCAAGTTGTAGCGGCACCGGGAAAATTCAACCCAGCATTCTTTTTGTAGACCAAATAGAAAAAACATTAAACTATATCATGGAAGAATTAAAAGAAAAAAACATCTCTCTTGCTGTTCACCCTTATATTGAAGCATATCTCACTAAAGGATTATTTAGCAAGATCAACCAGTGGCGATGGAAATACAAACAATGGATAAAAATTCTTCCTATGGATAGTTACGCGTTTATGGAATATCGTTTTTTTAATGCTATTGGTGAAGAAATAATTGTTTAATCCAAACACATTAAATTTTCTAACAATAAAATCATGGCTAAAAAAGTAAACAGTAATACAAAAGCATTAAATAAGGAAGAAAAAATTAAACAGTTTAATCCTAACGATGCTGCTTTGTACGATGGAATTTATGGACTTCCGTTCACTGCCAATGAAAGTGAAACCATCGTTATTCCTGTGCCATGGGAAGTAACCGTGAGCTACCATTCCGGTACAGCCAAAGGCCCACAAGCCATATTAGAAGCGTCTTATCAGGTAGATTTATTTGACCCTTTTCTGAAAGATGCCTGGACATTAGGTATTTTCATGGAAACCATTCCAGCTTCTATTGTAAGAAAAAATACTACATTTAGAAAAAAAAATGAACAATACCTCAAATTATTAGACAAAACAACTATTGCAGCTCAAAGACAAAAAGAAAAATATATTGCAGAAATTAACCGTGCCTGTGAATGGTTGAATAATGAAGTATATGCGCTGACATCCCAATACCTTCAACATAACAAGTTAGTTGTTTTACTGGGCGGTGATCATTCCACTCCTTTTGGGTTCATTCGGGCTTTAGCGAATACGGTTGATACATTTTCCATACTTCAGATAGATGCTCATACCGACCTGAGAAATGCTTATCAGGGATTTAACTATTCTCACGCCTCTATTATGTATAATGTACTGCATCACATTCCTTCAGTTGAAAAATTAGTTCAGGTGGGCATTCGCGACTATTGTGAAGAAGAATATCAACTCATTCAATCTCATCCTAAAATAACAACTTTCTTTGATAAGGATATTAAAAACGATTTATACCGCGGCGATTCGTGGGACAGAATTTGTAACAGAATCATATCGCATTTAGGAAATTATGTGTATATTAGTTTTGACATTGATGGTTTGGATCCTAAGCTATGCCCAAATACAGGAACACCGGTAGCCGGCGGATTTGAAGTAGAAGAAGTGTTGTATCTTTTAGAAAAAATGGTTTTAAGTGGTAAAAAAATTATTGGTTTTGACTTAAATGAAGTAGCGCCTGCAAAAAATAACGATTGGGATGCGAATGTAGCCGCCCGATTATTATACAGAATCATCAACATTGCTCAAAGAAGCAGAAAAAAATAAATCGGTCAACAAAAGAATTACATTTATCTGTCTTTCAAAAATAAGGTGATTTTACCACTTTTCTGAAAACGCCATTCAGGTTTCTATGCTATTATTTACTTCAATAGATTTTTTATACCACAAAAAACACTTGCACAAGTTGGCATGTATAAATTTTACTTTTACTACCTTTACCCACAAATGAAATCAATCATTAGAACAATTAGTATTGTTTTATGGAAATCATGGTTTACACTCGTTTTTTCTGCTTTGCTTATTTTGTTGTTCCCGTTTTTCTATGTTTTATTAATGACCGGACAATACAAAGCCGTTTACTTTCTAAAGAAAGTGTGGGCATTTTTTATTTGTTTATTGACCGGATTAATTCCTCGCCTCCATTATCCTCATGAAAAATTTGAGTTCCCGTCTCCTGCTATTGTTGTAGCCAATCATACCTCTTATCTGGATATTTTATTCAGTGTATTTTATGTAAAGAAGCCCGCGATATATATGGGTAAAGCAGAGCTTTTAAAAATTCCTTTATTCAATATTTTCTTTAAGTATTTAGATATTCCTGTTCGCCGCCAAAATCCTAAAGATGCTGTTCGCGCCTTTGAAAAAGCAGCAGAATGGATTGATAAAGGATATGTTGTCATTATTTTTCCGGAAGGTACTATCTCGCCTCACGGTATTCTTAAACCATTTAAGACCGGGGCTTTTAAATTAGCCATTCAAAAAAAAGTACCCATTGTACCGGCCGTTAATCTGAACAATTGGCACTTATTGGAAAACGGCGGCTTTTTCAAAAGTAACGGGTTTCCAGGAATAGCACATATTGCTGTAGGCAAACCAATAGACACCCATTCCTATTCAGAAGAAAATTTAGTAGATTTGCAAAGTAAGATCCGAACATTCATTGAAACAGAATTAAAGCAATATTATGAAAAAAATCAACGAAGAATTAATTGACCAACTGGCACATCTCGCCCGTTTAGAGTTTTCGCCTGAGGAAAAAGAAAAAATTTTACAAGACCTCAACAGAATATTAGAATATATCGATCAACTCAATGAACTTAACACAGACGATATTGAACCTTTAATCTATTTATCCCCCAACAAATCTGTTACCAGAGAAGACAAGGTCATAGAAACCTTGAAAAAAAGCGATGCTCTCAGCAATGCTCCACAAAAAGATTCAGATTATTTTAGAGTACCAAAAGTCATTCAGTAATTTTATTAAAATGAAATGGATTGTTTTATACATGATGTGTTGTTGTTATGTTTTTGTGTCTGTAGGTCAAACAATGAAAACAAAAAAATGGCGTAGAACAGAAGTAGATTCTTTGAATGAAGCGCACCTTCTGATGGAAGAAGGTAATTATTATTTAGCATACCCGATATTTGAAGACATATATAAGCACCACCCCAATGAAGTTTATTTAAAATATGTGTTGGGTAAATTGTCTCTTACCAGAAGCGATAAGTACGACCTTGCACTCAAACTATTAGAAGAAAGCTACTCATCCAATCAAAAAATAAGTGGCATACTCTTTGATTTAGCAAAAGCGTGCCATTATAATTATCAATTTGATAAGGCAGAAGAATTTATAACTCAGTTTCTTTCTCAAAAGAAAATTTCACCGGAAGAAAAGACCAACGCTTTGATTTTGAAAAACTATATTCAGAATGCAAAAGTATTGTATTCCAGCCCAACAAAAGCAAAAGTATTTAATATCGGAAAACCACTAAACTCTGAATGGGATGAATATGTCCCTGTCATTACTACTGATGAAGCTACCATGATTTATACTTACAGAGGAGAAAGAAGTAAAGGAGGGCGACAAAATGCTTCCTTATTACCAGATACAAAAGGTATTTTTTTTGAAGATGTTTTTATCTGCGAAAAAATCTTAAACAAATGGGGAGAACCTCAAAGTATTGGAAGCATTAACACCAACTCCCACGATGCAGCCATAGCTATGAGCCCGGATGGGCAAATATTATTCATCTACAAAGATGACGGTATTACACACGGTGATATCTATGTTTCTTACGCACTCGGAAACAACGAATTTACACCACCACAAAAATTAAAAGGATTAGTAAATTCATATTCGTGGGAAGGCAGTTGTTCTATCACTGCCGATGGCCAAACACTTTATTTTTCCAGTGAAAAACCCGGCGGTTATGGTGGAAAAGATATTTACAAAGCAACGCTTTTGCCCGATAGCACGTGGGGCAATGTTGTAAATTTGGGAAATGCTATCAACACGCCGTACGATGAAGATGCACCATTTATCCATCCTGACGGAGTAACCTTATATTTTAGTTCTAAAGGACACAATAGTATGGGCGACTATGATATATTTATGAGCAGAATGGATTTGTCTGATTCTACTTTCAAACAGGTAGAAAATATTGGCTATCCTATTAATACGCCGGCCGATGATATTTACTTTGTGTTATCGGCAAGCGGCGAACATGGCTATTATTCCAGTGCCCGCCCGAATGGGGTTGGCTTAAAAGACATTTATTTAATAGAAACTAATTTTGAAAATAAACCCGTGAGCATGTTGGTATATGGGGCAGTATTTAAAGATAAAAAAGCAACAGAGGCCACCATTACTGCATATATTCTGAAAGATGGAAAAGAACAGATTTTTTATCAGACAAAAAGCAATAACACAAAAGGGAAATACTTAATCAACTTACCCGCCGGACACGACTTCAAAATTGAATGTAAATTAAATAGCAATTATTTTGAATCCTTTACAATAAGTACCCAGGATTTAAAAGAATACAAAGAAAAATTACATCTGTTTAATTTTGAAACAACACAACAAGCCCCCATTGTTTCAACACCTACCGTTTCCACGCCTGTTACTACTACTCATTCTGCCACCACTGTAGATGCCGATAAATTAAACACCGTTCAAAAAGAAACATACGAATATTCAAAAAATTACGGAGATGTGAGTGTAGAAGGTTTAATTTTCAAAGTACAGATTGCGGCTTACAAGTATCCTAAAAATTATTCGTATGTCCACCTGAAAGGATTAGGGAAAATTGAAACAATACAATTAGAAGATGGGCTTACACGATTTACAATAGGCGGCGATTTCAAAACATTGAACGAGGCCTTTCGGCATAATTTAAACGTCATCAAAGCCGGACAAAAAGATGCTTTTGTGCTGGCCATTTATAAAGGAAAACGCGTCTATTTGTCCGACCTCGTAAAAATGGGCATTTACATCAAAAAGGACGAACAGTTAGCAAAAGAAATTCAAAAAAAACATCAATCCATTGTTTCCAATACAATAACAACGTATCAAAATTTATCTGAAGAAAAAACAACTCAAAAAAGTTCTATCAAACCGGACATGACCGGTCTTTATTTAAATCCTTTTCAACAAAAAATCTATGCTTTGGCAGATAAATATGGACAAGCACAGCGCGATAACCTGTATTTCTCAGTACAAGTCGGAATAACAAAAAATCCTACCAACCCTGGATTTACTCATCTTAAGAAGTTTGGTAAATTAGAAACCTTTCGTTTGGAAACAGGCGTTTATTCTGTATTTACAGGGCACTTTAAAACACTTAACGAAGCATTAACACTGAATAAAAAAATCATACAGGCCGGTGTAAAGGATTCTTTTGTTATAAGTTTTTACAATAACAAAAGATATTACATTGATCAACTCATTCAAAATAAGATTATAGAATGATGAATAACAGAAAATATATTTTTTTAAATAAAGTTGAACTTTCCGAAAAAGAGCGCATACTTTTAGAAGGAAAAAGAAAACAATTGCTCAAACAATTGGAAAAAAAAGGCATTAAAGATAAAAATGTTTTAAATGCTATCGGAAAAATTCCAAGGCATTTGTTTTTTGATTTAAAAAATTTTCAATACGATGAAAGCAAGGGTAAACTGATTTCTCACGGCATATCTGTAATGTTAGATTTTGTGTATGATAATAAGGCCTTGCCCATTGGCTTTGGTCAAACCATTTCGCATCCCTACACGGTGGCATTTCAAACACAGGTCTTGCAAGTTCAGCCCAATGACAAAGTGCTTGAAATTGGTACAGGATCCGGATATCAAACGGCTGTCTTATTAGAATTAGGTGCTATTGTATACAGCATCGAACGTATTGAAGAACTTTATCAGAGAAGCAAAGAAATTTTAGAGTTTTTGGAATACAGAAAGTTTCATTTAAAACACGACGATGGCTATTTGGGCTGGCCTGAAGAAGCGCCTTTCGATAAAATTATAGTTACAGCTTCTGCTTTACAAGTCCCTGAAAAATTACTCTTTCAATTATCTCTTGGTGGAAAAATGATTGTACCCATTGAACAGAATAATAAAACGGAACTATTTTTATTTACCAGAAAAGAAAACAACACGTTTATTAAAGAAAACCTTGGTGAATGTGCCTTCGTGCCCATGTTATTTAATAAAGAGTAAATATTTTTGCCTATGTTTTCTGTCAAATTGTCTTTTATCTAAAATGGAATAATTTTTGTTGTAATTGAAAAAACTTTTTATGATGTACTATGATCCGTTTTTACTTTTGCTGAGTGTAGTATTGATGGTAGTAGGGCTTATTGTGAGTTCTACTTTAAAAAGCAAATTCAGAGAATACAGTATGGATCCATTGCCAAATGGAATGAGCGGAAAAGATATTGCAGAAAAAATGTTGAGAGATAATGGCATTTATGACGTGAAAGTAATTTCTGTTGAAGGAGAATTGACGGATCACTACAATCCTATCAACAAATCAATCAATTTGAGTACGGAGGTATATTATGGCAAACACATCTCGGCTGCTGCCGTGGCAGCTCACGAATGCGGGCATGCTGTTCAACACGCTACAGCATATAGTATGCTCATGTTGAGAAGTCAATTAGTGCCGGTGGTTCAGATTAGTTCTACTTTAATGAATTTGTTAGTGATTGGTCTTGCTTTTGCCGGCGCAATGATGCCGCAGTTGTTGAATACCTTCTTATTGATTTTTATTATTGGTCAAAGTATTGTAACAGTATTCAGTTTAGTTACATTACCCGTAGAAATTGATGCCAGCAGAAGAGCACTGAAATGGCTGAATAACACAAATATCTTATACGGGGATAAATACTATAAAGCAAAAGATGCTTTAAAATGGGCAGCATATACCTATGTAGTAGCGGCTATTGGTGCTATTGCGACCTTGTTGTATTACCTCTGGCGCTACACACAAAATAGAAATAGTGAATAAAGAATTGGTTATTTGTTTTCAGGAAATGGTTAAAATACCTGTTGAATAGTTGGGGCAGAATTGAGATGAACAATCTCTTTCCCTCGTAACCCAACTGAATAACATTCCCAAACTGAATAGTACATTAAAATCTATAAATTACTCCTTCCATGCATTGAATACTACTATACGGTAACACAACGTTTATTTTGGAAAATGAAGGCAATACCGTTACTCCTAAAAATATCTCTAACTTATTAGAGATAATTTCCATTTTAACTCTGGATGTAATACTAATTATTCCAAAAATTTTGCTGCTACTCCGGTTGTTTTCATAAAATCCATTTTACTTCCCAAAATTAAAAAATATTTTTCAAATAGATAAAAATTTCTTATTAAAAGTGTAAGTATATCTGAATAATGATGGATTGGGTTGAGTGAAAGGCATTTTTACTACTCATGCGTTTACTAAAATATTCGTGTATTTGTGATAGTTTATTTAACCCCAAATACCCTCATTAGTTTTCACTATTTCCATTAAAATCCTTTTCTTTGCTCAAAAAATTAAAATGTTAGAGAAAATTAATTCCAGCTGGAAATGGGCAAGCATTTTTGCTATCCTTGTATTTGTTTTATTAACAGTATTGTATTTTAAACCTATGTACTTTGAAGGCAAAGTGCTGAATCAAGGTGATATTATTCGTCATAAAGCGATGAGTAAAGAAATAACGGACTATAGAGAAAAGTATCATAAAGAACCTTTATGGACCAATTCTATGTTTGGCGGTATGCCAGCTTATCAAATCTCAACCGAATATAGTGGTAGCTGGCTTTCGTTCATTGATAAGGCATTTAAATTATTTTTACCTCATCCTTCTGGTTATGTGTTTTTGTATGGAATTAGTTTTTTTATTTTAATGCTTATTCTTCGGGCGCCTTATCTTTTAGGAGTTTCAGCGGCTATTGCTTACGCTCTATCTTCTTATTTTTTAATTATCATTGAAGCGGGGCACAATTCTAAAGCCAATGCTATTGGATATATGCCGCTGGTGGTAGCGGCTTTATTTGTTTTATTCAAACAAAACCAGTGGCTGGGCTTTTTATTATCCGCATTGTTTTGGGCTTTGGAAATAAACGCTAATCACTTGCAAATCACCTACTATTTAGCACTTATGATTTTTATTTTTTGGTTATACTGGTTTTATGAGTCACTGCAATCCAAAACCATAAAAAATTTTCTTATACGGTCGGGATTCTTAGGAATTGCCATCGCTTTGGCTATATTACCCAACATGGGCAACTTACTCACTACTTACGAATATGGCAAATATTCTACACGAGGTAAAAGTGAATTAACTATAAAGGAAGATTTGAAGCCCAATAAAGACATTAAAACAAGCGGACTTGATAAAGATTATGCCACACAATGGAGTTATGGAATAGGAGAAACATTGACCTTCCTGATACCTGACTTTAAAGGCGGCGCTTCCAAATCTATTGCAGCCGCTGATCCTAATGCACTAAAAAATATTCCTTCCGAAATGCGTGAAATAGTCGCCGGACAATCGGCCTACTTTGGACCACAGCCCTTTACAAGCGGTCCTGTTTATCTTGGTGCTATTGTTGTTTTTCTGATGATAATAGGATTCTTCATTCTTCCAAAAGAATGGAAAAGACCGTTAATAATTGTAACATTTTTATCTATCTTTCTGGCATGGGGAAAAAATTTTATGCTACTCACAGATATTTTTATGGATTATGTACCGGGATATAACAAATTTCGTGCAGTGTCTATGATTTTAGTTTTGGCAGAATTTACAATCCCTCTGCTTGCCGCTCTTTGTTTATATTATCTTACTTTGCCAGAGTATCAAAAAATTAAATTAGGCAATAAAGAAATAGATACTAAAAAGTTAACTCTCTGGACATTTATAATAGTAGGCGGTTTCTGTTTAATCAACTATCTAGCCCCCGGTCTGTTTAATTCATTTAAATCCAGAGAGGAAGAAATGTTGTTAATGAACGAATACGTAAAAGCAGGTTACCCAAAAGAAAAAGTCAGTAAATATATTCAGCAAATGATGCCACATTTAGAAACAGCGCGTAAAAATATCGTTCAATCCGATGCTCTCCGCTCTTTTATATTCATTGTTTTATTTTACTTTTTCTTGTGGGCACATTTCAGAAAAAAAATAAATACAACGATGTTATTTTTAGCATTCGGAACGTTTTCTGCTATCGATCTATATACGGCCGATAAAAGATATTTTGGGAATACCACTTTTGTACCCAAAAACAGTATCCAACAAATGTTTACACCTTCCGAAGCCGATCAAATGATTTTACAGGATACAACAAAATATTACAGAGTTTTAAATCTTGCCACCAATACATTCAACGATGCCAATACCTCTTACTTTCATAAATCAGTAGGGGGCTATCACGGCGCTAAACTAAAGAAATATCAGGAACTCATTGATTTTCATTTAAGCAAAGAAATCCAATGGTTTTATCAACAACTCAACAAAATAGCCGGTGCCGATACATTACTAGAAACACAAATACTTCCTTCACTTCAGGTCATCAATATGCTGAATACAAAATATATTTTATTACCAGTGAAATCGGGCTCCATTCCAATGCCCAATAATTCTGCCAATGGTAACGCGTGGTTTGTACAACAAATTATTTCCGTAACCAATGCCGATAGTGAAATTGTCAAACTTTATTCTCTCAACACTAAAACGCAGGCCGTTATTCAGGAAAAAAACAAATTGCCACAGCTTAAAAACAGATACTCCGGAAAAGGTAAAATTTATCTGACCCACTATGCTCCTAATGAACTCCAATATACTTCCATATCGGATGGCGAACAATTTGCTGTATTTTCAGACATTTATTATCCCAAAGGATGGAATGCTTATGTAGATGGACAATTACAACCACACACCTGTGTAAATTATGTGCTGCGTGGTATGATAATTCCCAAAGGCACACACAGTATTACATTTAAATTTGAACCAACTTCATATAAAATTGGTAATAGCATTGCTTATGTAGGTTCTACGTTGATTTATCTCATCTTAGCAGGAATTGTCTGGATGATCTGGAAAATAATTAAGAAATGACTAAGAAAAAATTTAATGTCTTAATCGGAATTACAGGTGGTATTGCCGCCTATAAAATTCCCTTCTTGGTTCGTTTATTCATTCAGAAAGGACATGATGTAAAAATCATTTTGACAGAATCTGCAGAAAGTTTTGTAACCCGGGAAACCCTGTCCGTTTTATCCAAAAATCCAGTGTATACTTCGTTTTTCAATGAAAAAAGAGAGTGGAACAATCACGTACATCTGGCTGATTGGGCAGATATTATGGTAATAGCACCAGCCACTGCCAACACTATAGCCAAAATGACCAATGGATACTGCGATAATCTTTTAATGGCTACTTATTTATCTTTCACCAAAAAAGTAATTATTGCACCCGCAATGGATGCAGAAATGTGGTTGCATCTAACCACACAAAATAATTTGTACCAATTACAACACAGAAAACACCACCTTATACTGCCAGTAGAATACGGTGAGCTGGCCAGCGGAATACAAGGATGGGGAAGAATGCTTGAACCCAATGAAATTTTTCGTCACACCCTGAAAATTCTTTATCAATCACAAGAACTCCTTGATAAAAAATTTTTAATCACTGCCGGCTCTACCTATGAATCCATTGATCCGGTGCGATTTATTGGAAACAGAAGCTCCGGAAAAACCGGCATCGCCATTGCAGAAGAATTAGCCCTTCGCGGTGCAGAAGTTGTTTTGGTACATGGAAATATACAAGCATCTTTACCCGTTAATACAACTATACGTGCTATTAAAACAGAAACAGCAAACGAAATGTTTAATGAATGTGTAAAAGTTTTTCCGGAAATGCACGGTGCTATATTAGCAGCCGCTGTAGCTGATTATACACCCGTTGCAATGACTAATGAAAAAATTAAAAAAACGGAAAATACGTTTCAACTTACTCTCCAGAAAACAAAAGACATTCTGAAAACATTAGGAACTCAAAAAAGACAAAATCAACTTCTGGCGGGCTTTGCATTAGAAACAAACAATGTGATAGAGAATGCTATAAAAAAATTAACTTCTAAAAATGCCGATGTGATTTTTGCTAATCACTGCTCAGATGAAAATCCTGCGTTTAATGTAGATGAAAATGAACTAATAGTTGTATACAAAAACAAAGAAGTAAAAAATTTAGGTAAACATAAAAAGTATATATTGGCTGAAAAAATTGTAGATGAAATAGCACAATTGCTTACCACATTTAATTAATTATATCCGGAATTATTTTTAACTGAATACAGCTTAGAATTGGTCTGAAAATCTATTGTTCGTTGCTTTGTATAATGCCTGCTCCCACTGTTTTATATGATGTTTCATCAATGATAATAAAAGCACCTAATACTGTAGAGTTTGTATATTCTGCAATAATCATGGGTTGAGCGGTCTGAAATTGTGCTTTGAATATGCTATTCATACCAATGCTTTCCGAATGGTGCTGTTTAAATTTCAACTCATCCAGATCAAATATCGCATCAATATTCTGACATTTAATATAAGTGTGAAAACTTTGCTGCTGTATAATATATCTTTTTGTCGGAATAAATACAGAAGTATCCAGCCAGAAACAAATTGCAGAAAATGTTTGTGTAAGTTTAATCTCATGCGTTATGGCGTCATTAAAATCGGTATGCAATGCCATCAGACAATATCCTCTCTGAATTTCTGTGTCTTCTTTAAGAGTAAGAGCAATGGGTTGACCATGATGCGCTTTGGTGTGCTTCTGTCCTAAAACATAAAGATCTTTAATTTTATTTTTTTGTAAGGTAGGATAAATAAGAATTTCATCATTTACATCAAACACATCATTGAAAAGTGTTCCATAAAAATACCGTTCGTTATTCTGAAATGTTACATATTGTACCGGCATATATGCGGGTAATTGTGCTGTTCTATCCGGATGCTGATAATTTTCCAGAAAATAAAGCAAAGTGCTCCCATTGTACCAGGACATATTTTCAGAGCGAAAAACCACATTATCCCCTTTTAGTGCACTGACTGGTATGCATTCTATCTGATGGTTGTTTATAAATTTAAATTCTATTATCTGATGATTAAACCGCTGAAAGATAGCTTCATCATAACCCACAGCGTCCATCTTATTAATACAAAAAATAATGCAAGGAATATTCATAACATCTACAATAAACGTATGTCGTCTGGTTTGTTCAGTAATACCTTGGGTCGCGTCAATCATGATGATGGCAACATCGGCATGCGATGCCCCTGTAATCATATTCCTTGTATATTCTTTATGCCCCGGACAATCTGCTATGATGAATTTTCTTTTATCGGTTGCAAAATATTTGTACGCCACATCAATGGTAATGCCCTGCTCTCTTTCTGCTTTTAATCCATCGGTGAGATAGGCAAAGTTGATATCACCATTGTGTTGCTGTACGGTTTCCAATATATCGTTTGAAAGAGCTTTACTATCGTAAAGCAATCGACCAATCAATGTACTTTTTCCATCGTCCACATTACCGGCAGTAATAAATTTTATAAGTTCCATAGATATTCTATTATCTGATTAAAAATAGCCCTGTCTTTTTCTATCTTCCATCCCTGTTTCAGAGATTTTATCATCCAATCGGGTAGCACCTCTTTCCGAAATTTTGGTTGTTTTAATTTCTTCAATAATTTCATCAATGGAAGTAGCCACAGATTCTACAGCAGCAGTACAGGAAATATCGCCCACCGTTCTGAAACGAACATATTTTTCTTCAATGACATCTGTAGTTTCTAATTTGAAAAAATCAGCATACGCTAACCATTGATTTTTTCCGGCTTTCACACATTTGCGTTTATGAGAAAAATAAATGGAAGGTAATTCTATATTCTCTTTTTTAATGTATTGCCATACATCCAACTCCGTCCAGTTACTGATTGGAAACACACGAATGTTCTCAGCTTTATGAATACGTCCGTTATAGATATTCCATAATTCTGGTCGTTGTTGCTTGGGCTCCCACTGTCCAAATGCATCTCTGAATGAAAATATTCGTTCTTTTGCCCGTGCTTTTTCTTCATCTCGGCGAGCACCTCCTATACAGGCCTCTAATTCCAGTTCCTGTATTGCATCTAATAAAGTGTAGGTTTGTAATACATTACGACTTGGAAACTTACCGGGTGTTTCGCTCAACTGGTACTTTTGAATGCTCTCTTCCACATAACGCACTTCCAGATGTAATTGATATTGTTGTACGAGACGATCTCTGTAATGTAATACTTCCAGAAAATTTTGTCCTGTATCAATATGCAAAATAATAAACGGAATTTTTGCCGGGGCAAATGCTTTTACGGCGAGATGTAATACGGTCGCAGAATCCTTGCCACCGGAAAATAAAATAGCGGCTTTCCGAAATTGTCCTGCGGCTTCTCTTAAAATATAAATAGATTCCTGTTCCAGTTGTTCTAAATAATCCATCATAGATTATCTGCATTTATGGGTGCTACAAATTAAGTAAATTATTTGAGATGCAATCCACATTCTTTTTTACCTTCATCAGAATTTTCCCACCACCAACGTCCTGCTCTGTATGGTTCTCCTTCTTTTATGGCACGGGTACAAGGCGCACAGCCGATACTTCTAAATCCTTTATCGTATAAGACGCTGTAGGGTATTTCGTATTTATGGATACAGTCCATAACTTCCTGCCTTGTCCAATGAATTAAAGGATTAAATTTGATGATTTGAAATTTATCATCCCATTCAAAGAGATTCATATTTTTTCTGTATTCAGAATGTTCAGCCCTTAATCCGGTTATCCAAACTTTTTTGCCTTTTAATGCTCTGAGAAGTGGTTGTATTTTGCGAATTTCACAGCATTCTTTTCTATTTTCAACACGTTCATAAAACCCATTAATACCTTGTTTTTGCACTAATTTTTCTACCTCTTTGGCTTCCGGAAAATACGGCGTGATTTTAATACCATACTTTTTTTCAGTAGCACTCCAGGTATTGTAGGTTTCCTGAAACATTCTGCCTGTATCTAATGTAAATATCTCCACCGACTGATGTGCGGTTGCAATAAAGTGTGTAATGACCTGATCTTCAATATTAAAACTGGTTGAAAAAACAATTTTATTGGGATACATTTCGCAAAGCTCCTGCAACAGATATTGAAAATCCGCATTACGATGTTGGTTGTTCCACTCTTTGCTTTCAAATTTCTGATTATTTCCCTTATTCATTATCTTTTACTTTATGTATTTGCTATCCAGATTTTCAGTAAGGTTTTTATTGCTATTAAAATTAAAATAATGGCTACAAAAATTAATCCCCATTTTTTAGATAATCTATTATTTAATTGAATGGATATTGGCACCGCCACAATGCTTCCTAAAGAAACCCACAAAACAATCCATAAATGATGTAAACCAAGCACCAATAAAAACGTCAAAGAACTGCACAGCACTACTACAAACTTTATGGCGTGTGCAGTGCCAATTGTAGAACGCATGTCCCGCCCCCCTACTATCAGAGCCGATGTTACCAAGGCCCCCCACCCTCCTCCTCCCACACTATCCATAAAGGCACCAAAAAGCGATAAACCAGGAATGGACATCCACCGTTTTCTTTTTTCAAACCATCGTAATGCTCTGAAAATAATAATAATCGCAATACTTATAAAATACAGGGCTATTAAGGGTTTGATGTAATCAATATAATGTTTGCTTACAAAACTAATCAACAGGGCGCCTATTATAGAACCAATAATCGCCGGGTAAAGCATGGATTGATACATTTTGGAATTAATCAGTTTGTTTTTCTTATAAATATAAGTAGCATAGCCCGTATTGAAAATTTCAGAAAAATGCATCACAGCACTGGCAATAGCCGGTGTAATACTATTTGGGAAAATAAATAGTAATAAAGAGGTGGTCATAATGCCATAAGCCATTCCAAATGCTCCGTCTATCAATTGAGCACTCAAGCCAATCAATATATATAGAAATATATCGTTCATTTGTTAAACGTGCTTGCAAAAGTAAAGAGTAATTCTGCTATCAATAATGATATTTGTCATAACCGTACGATATGTTTTCATAAGAACGACGATTTAAATGTTTTTGAAATTTTAATGAAACAAAAGTACAAACACCGCCTATCAAAGCGCGCATTAAAACATCGGAAGGATAGTGTACTCCAAGATACATCCTTGAATATCCCACTAAAGCAGCATACGTAAAAGCAGGCACCAGAACATACCATTTTGGAAAATCCAATGCTAAATTGCTGGCTATATTAAACGCCAAACTACTATGACCAGATGGAAAAGAAGGGCTTTGTTCTTTTTGCAATGGAAAAATGAATGTGTACGATTCATACGGCCGTGGTCGCTGAATTAAATACTTTAATCCATACGTGAGTAGGACTGTAGAAGATAAAGAAATAATGGTTCGTACCGCTCTTTGTTCCCATTCTTTGTTTTTAGAAATAATACATGTGGTATAATAGGCTAATGGTAATGTAACCGAAACAGGATAAATAGATTTTGAAAGCACATTAAAGAAAGAGTATTGATTAAGATCTCTATGCTTTTGTATAGAATACAAAGTATTGATGTCTGCATTTTGTGGAAATATTTTAAAACTAAAACTTATTACAAGTAGATGTATAAACCATTGTTTCATCTTAAAATTTTCAGAAATATACGAAATAAACAAAGTAATATTTTTAAGATAATATCTTGTATTTCCCAGCAAAATAATTGGTTGAAAAGATGGCAAAAAGAACTACGGAAATACTGCTTAAAGGCATAAACAGCGCCGCTACAATAGGCGTTAAATATCCATTAAACGCCAAAGTTAAGCCAATGATATTATAAGTAAATGAGAATATATAACTTATTATCAAAAGCCAATAAGCTGTTTTGGCGAAACGTAAAATGTTTGGTAAGTACATCAAACTTTCTCCTTTCATAATAGCATCGCCGGATGGTGCAAAAAAACTCATATCATCAGTGATGCTGACACCAAAGTCCGCTGTTTTTAAGGCCGGTATATCGTTCAATCCATCTCCAACCATCATTACCCCAGAAGTATTATTTTGCAAACGCAGAATATATGCTTTTTTATCTTCCGGTTTTTGATTGGTTAGTATCCTTACTCCATCTGCAAATACTTTTTGAATATGCTGTGTGCGAAGTGCATTATCGCCTGTTAGTATATGAATAAAATATCCTTTATTTTTCAGTTCATTTAAATTTTCAAGTCCTTCCCGAAGAGAATTAGCAATAGAAAAATACCCCAATTTAATTCCATCCATTTCAACACATACAACAGAGTGTAATTCCTCTTTAACTTCCCGCATTTCCAACCATTCTTTACTTCCTATTCTTATGACATGATCATTCACAATGGCGTAAATACCTTTTCCAGGAAATTCCTGATAATGACTACAATCGTATTCCTCCTCAACAGCATTTTTCAATACATCACAAATTTTTTTACTCAAAGGATGAAAAGAGTTTTGTAAAGCAGTATATATTATTGTTTTATCATAAGTAGTTAATTCTTTCTTTCCCACCCATTGTATCTGTAATTTTTTTTCTGTTAAAGTACCTGTTTTATCTAATATAATGTGCTGAATTTTTGCCAATGTTGCTATGCTATCCGTATTCTTAACATAAAAAGATAGCCTGGCCAATAAGCGGGATACATTCCCAAACAAAAAAGGTGCACTTAAAGCAAAAGCACACGAACAACCTATTATTAATATAGAAGTAACATTTTTAATGACTGTTTGAATGCCTGCATCTTTCCAATAAAAAATGGCTATCGCTGCCACACTTAAGACAGAAAAGGTGATTAACTTTCCTAAAAAAGAAGAGAGTTCTTTAAATGAATTGTTTTTTCTGTCTGTGTTCTCATTCCATAATTGAACAAAATATTGTTGATCAAAAGGTTTTTTAACCTGAACTATAATTTTTTTTCCCACCAACCTGCCACCCGCATAAATAAGATCTCCTTTATGTTTATAAAAAAGTTCCGATTCGCCTGTTACAAAACTATAATCAATTTGCGCTTCTTCACTTAATAAAACACCATCAAACGGAATAAGTTCACCATTTCGCAATTTTACCAAATCATTTTCCTGAATATCTTTCACCTCTTTTACTACTTCATTTAAATTTTCAATTTTAATAACACTGATAGGGAAAAATGAATGAAAGGACTTTTCAAAATCCAAAAATTGATAGGTTTTATATTGATACCACCGACCAATAAGCAAGAAAAAAATAAATCCGCTGAAAGAATCAAAATAGCCCGACTCGTGAAGAAAAAACACATCATAAGTACTTCGAAAAAATAACGTAAAAATACCTATACCAATAGGAATATCCATATTCAATTCCATTGCCTTCACACCACTCCACGCCGACTTTAAATAAGGATATGCTGAAAAAATCAAAACCGGTAAGGATAACACAAAACTCATATAATGAAAAAAATCAGCATACTGTATTTCCAATGTTGAAAGCGTATCGAGATAATCCGGAAAACTTAATAACATAATGTTTCCAAACGCAAAGCCGGCTACTCCCAAGCGAAGCAAAAGCATTTTGTATTCGGCCCTCTGATCTTTTTGGCTTAAACTAAAATAGGGTTTATAACCAATCTGTGTTAAAAGTATTGCAAGACCTTTCAAGGATATTTTTGAACTATCAAAAAGAATAGAAATTTTTTTACTGTGAAAATTAACCTGCGACTGGATGATGGCTGCATGTAATTGGGGTAAATGTTCTAATAACCAAATACAGGAAGCACAATGTATTGCCGGCGCATACAATAGTACTTTACAAATATTCCCTTCCCTGAAAGAAATTATCTTCTCTTGTATTGCCGTATTTTCAAGTAATTCAAACTCACTCACGGACTCTTCGTCCGTTGGTTTACTGAAGTTTCCAAAAGATGTATTATCATAAATCGTTTCCAGCCCAGAATCTTTCAAAATTGTATAAACACTTACACATCCTTTGCAGCAAAAATAATGAGCATCTTTTGTGTACGGTTTATTAGGCAAATTACTTCCGCAATGAAAGCATTCATTTTTTATACTGTCTTTTGAAACTTCCGTTTTATTTATTGCATACATTTTACTATCATTTATGACATTCTATGATAGACATTTGTTTGCCGGATTTGATATTCGGGCTTATATAAGGAATATTTAAATTCATACTTCTCAAAACAAGTAATGTACCTGTAATTAGCGCTAATGCAGGCATTATGTATTTCCAAATTGATCTTGAACTTTGTACTTTCTGAAAAATTAAAGAAACTGCGAGCAATGCAGGTATGTTGGCCAGACCGAAGAAAATCATAAATAAGGCGCCGTATAACATAGAGTATGTTGTTGTTGCAAAGGATAAAGCAATAAAAGAAAAGCCGCATGGTAAAAAACCATTGATAAATCCTGCAATAAAAAATTTTTGAATGGGCGACGATGTATGTCTTAGCAAGCCATTTAGAAAAGAAAACATTTGTGTATCAAAATTGGTTTTCAACGGAAATGGAAAAAAATAAGAATATCCGATAAACAATAAAACAATACCCGCAATAAGTGAAATAATTTGTTGCATTCCAATTAAGTGTCCAATAAATCCTAACTGCCCAAACATCATACCTAACAGGGCATACCCCAAAACTCGGGATATTTGATAAATAATAAATTTAATGAAAAATGTATTTCGTTTTATACCCGAAAAGTGGAACAACATTAAAGGACCACACATTCCTGCACAATGAGTACTTCCCAAAAAACCCAAGGTTACCGCTGTAATGAAAAGATTTACCATAAACTGTTTTCAGTATATAAACATTTCCTTCTCATAATAATATACGGTACTCTCGTCTTTCCATTCTATCTTTAATATAACCCTGCCTTTACTGATTTTATTTTTATCAAGGATACACAAACTGGTATTATCAAATGTATAAAGCACATCCTTTTCATTATTTTGCGGATAATACATGTAAACACTTATTTGTTCAGGATTATTTTTGTTTATTTTTATTTGAACGTGTTGATGCTCCTGATTAAATCTGAGCGCGCTATCGCCCAATTGAATGGTATTTCTGTACTTTTCTATTTGACTCTGAAACTTTAATTCTTTTGAATAATAATCACTTTCTACCAAATCTACTTTTGAACCCATCATCTGTGCAACCATGTACAAAATAAATCCCGCAAACATCAAAAAAACCAGCGTAATAACATGTCCGATTGAAATTTTCATTTTTAAAAAGATAAAAAGTTGGTTTTGAATTTTTTAATTACTTGATTGTTTTCATCATACACCCCAATTTCAATTGGTGTTTTCATTCCATTGACGGATTTTTTGTCCAGTATCACAAAAAAGGAACCTTGAATATAACGCCCTTTTTCAATTATCGGCAAATGACCAATTATTTCGATTTTAGCATTAACGGGTTGAATCATTTTTATAGATATTTTTTGTGGCAGATTCGATTTATTGAGAAATTTGTACGTGTATAAATTTTTCACCTTGCCATCCGCTGTAGTTTGTGTCAAAAAGCCATAAGAACGCAGTATCGTACCATCCACAACCGTCCTTTTAACTAAAAGAAGAGTAATAATTCCTATTAAAACAACTAACACAGCAATGTATCCTTTCACTCTGGCTGTAATTTTATATGGAAGTTTTTCCTTAATCTGATATTCCGTAGAATAACGAATCAGTCCTTTTGGTAAACCCACACTTTCCATCATATAATTGCAGGCATCAATGCACAAGGCACAATTCACACACTCCAGCTGTGTTCCGTTTCTAATATCAATACCAGTAGGACAAACATATACGCACTGATGGCAATCAATACAATTCCCTTTATTGGCTAAATCTCTGTTTTCATTTTTTTTAAACTTCCCTCTTGGTTCACCGCGAACGTAATCATAAGCAATCACCAATGTGTCTTTGCCCAATAATACACCCTGCATTCTACCATAAGGACAAATATTAGTACACACCTGTTCTCTTAAAAAAGCAAAAACACCATAAAAAGCCAAACTAAACGCCACAAGCGTAGAAAATCCTGCAATATGATCTGATATAGGTTCTGAAATAATTTTTTTTAATTCGTCAATACCGATTAAATAACTCAAAAATAAATTAGAAATAATAAATGCAACGCTATAAAACAAAAAGTGTTTGAGAAATTTTTTTCGGAATTTCTGAAAATTCATTTTTTGTTTGTTCAGTGCCATTTGCTCTTTCCAATCCCCTTCTATCCAATATTCAATTTTACGATAAATCAACTCCATAAAAATAGTTTGCGGGCAAGCCCAACCACAAAACAATCTGCCAAAAACCACCGTAAATAACGCCACAAAAACAACAAAACTTATCATCAGTAATCCAAAATAAAAAAAATCCTGCGGATAAAACACTTTACTAAAAATGATAAATTTTCTATGAATTATATCTAATAAAAATAACGGCTCATCATTTATTTTCAAAAAAGGTAATACAAAAAGTATGGAAAGTAATATATAGCCGAATATCTGTCGTAAAGTATGAAACTTGCCTTGTTGTCTTTTAGGATAAATCCATTTTCTTCTACCCTTCTCATCAATAGTAGATAATTTGTCTCTGAACGATTGATCGACGGTATTAACTATTTTTTTCTGTTCAATTATTTCCATTATTATTGGGACTTTGTTGTATCTGTTGTGTTTTTATTTTCTGTCCACAATTCTCCCTGTGGTTCTTTCGCTCCGGGCGGATTAGTGCCTCTTAATGTAAGAATAAAAGAAGCTACCTGCTGGATTTGTTTAGGTGATAACTGGGATTCCCAGGAGATCATCCCTTTTTCTGGCACTCCATATTTAATGACCTTGAATATATTCTTAATACCTCCACCACGTAACCAATAATCATCTGTTAGATTAGGACCTGTACCGCCTTGTCCTTCTTTACCATGGCATGTTACACAATTAGAAGTAAAAACTTCTTTTCCTTGCTGAATCTCGTTCGCATCACTTAATGCTGTAACATTTTCCTCATTAATTTTACCAGCCACCACTGCAAGATATTCTTGTTTTTTCTTTTCTGCTTCCTGAACTTCCATTTTATATAACTCTTCTTGTCCAACCCCAGGCCCTACAAATCCTACTTTTTCAAATGCTTTAATAGGAGAGACGTGATAATGAATAAGATAAGCTACTGAAAAAATAATGGTAGCATAAAACATCCACAACCACCAGGGAGGCAGCACATTATCCAACTCTCTGATACCATCATATTCGTGTTCAAATTGTACCGTTGCTTCTTTTTCTACCGGTACAGAACGGGTTAACCATTGTTCTAAATTGCCAAAAACAGAACTACTTTTTTCTTCTTGTCTGATAATTCCTGCTTGTTTCAAAATATGACGAAATTGTGTGTACATCCATATTACTATCAATGAGCAGAAAATATTAAGTCCTATCAGAATGTTGATTTCTGTTTCTGAAAAACTTATTATATCATTGTTTGTGCTCGCCGTTTGAGCAAAAGTAGTATGGGAGAATAATAATCCTATTAAAAGCAATAAACTCATTAAAGACGATGAATCATTTCTTTTAGATACCGCATTTGACTCGCTTACCGATTTAATAGCAGAAGAGATAGAACGAATTACGATTATCTGAATAATAAGTAAAATGATTAAACCCCATGCTGTAACATTATTAGAATTGGATGGTTGCTCTGCAATTTTTGTTACCTCATTAGCAACCTGTGCCGACAGGTTTGTGCTCATCATTATTAATAAGCCACCTATGCTTACATTCTTTAAATAAGACATTGTTTCCATATGAAATTATTTTAAATATTATTCAAAAGGTATATTTTTAAGTTTTTGAATATGTTTTTTATCCAGTTTAATTAAATATATTAAAACCGTTATGAAAAAGAGAAAAAATATCAGAAAAGAAATAATAGGGTATATTTCTATTCCTAAGATACTTTCCAGATGATGTTTTACAAAGCGTAGCATATAATTTGTTTTAGATTTATTTTAATACTTGTTTTTTCTCCAAACTAATATCCACGCCTAATCTTTGAAGATAGGCAATGAGTGCAATAATTTCCTTTTCAGGAGAAACGGTAATGTTTTGATTCTTTAAATCATCTGCAATTTCTTTTGCTTGTTTCATCAGATCTTTGACTGCTTCGTTTTCATAACCTTCCGGATAAGGCACTCCCAAAGTGCGCATTGCTTGTATTTTTTTTCCTGTAGAAGACACGTCTAAATCATTGTCTATCAACCAAGGATAAGGTGGCATAATAGAATTCGGAGAAGTTAAACGCGGGTCAAGCATGTGAGTAAAATGCCACGCATTGGGTTTACGTAATTTCATGGTGCCTTCTCTTGCCAAATCCGGTCCTGTTCTTTTAGAGCCCCATAAAAACGGATGGTCATAAACAAATTCTCCTGCTTTGGAATATTCACCATAACGTTCTGTTTCACTTCTAAAAGGTCTTATCATTTGAGAATGACAGACATAACATCCTTCACGAATGTATATATCTCTTCCCTCCAGTTCTAATGGCGTATAGGGTTTAACAGATGAAATAGTAGGCACATTAGATTTTATCAGAAAAGTAGGAACAAACTCAATAATTCCACCGATTGCCACTAAAATTAAAGATAGTACCAACATTTGTACAGGTCTTTTCTCAATCCATTTATGCCAGTATTCCTGTTTTTCTTCCTGGAATCTAATAAGTGCCGGGGCTTCGGCAGATTCATTACTCAAGAAATTGCCAGCATACGCCGTTTTAACCAAATTATACACCATTACAATAACACCAATAAAATACATTGCCCCACCAATTCCACGCATTAAATACAAATTTTTTAATACTGTTACTGTTTCCAGAAAATTTGGATACTTCAAAAAACCTTCTTCTGTAAATTCTTTCCACATAAAGCTTTGAGTAAAGCCCGCCCAATACATTGGAATAGCATAGAAAATAATTCCAAGTGTCCCTATCCAAAAATGAAAGTCAGCCAGCTTCTTTGAATAAAGCGGCGTTCTCCACATTCTTGGGACCAACCAGTACAACATGCCAAAGGTTAAAAAGCCATTCCATGCTAATCCACCAATATGTACATGCGCAATAGTCCAGTCCGTAAAGTGAGAAATAGCGTTTACATTTTTCAATGATAACAAGGGCCCCTCAAAAGTAGCCATACCGTAACCCGTCAACGCTACCACCATAAATTTCAATATCGGTTCTAACTTTACTTTATCCCAACATCCTCTTAATGTTAAAAGGCCGTTTAACATCCCCCCCCAAGATGGAGCAATTAACATCACAGAAAACACGGCACCCAGCGATTGTGCCCAATCTGGTAGTGCAGAATATAAAAGATGGTGCGGACCCGCCCAGATGTAAATAAAAATCAATGCCCAAAAATGTATAATTGAAAGTTTATACGAATACACCGGACGCTCTGCCGCTTTCGGAACGAAATAGTACATCAACCCTAAATAGGGAGTTGTCAGAAAAAAGGCCACGGCATTGTGTCCATACCACCATTGCACCAAGGCATCCTGTACGCCGGCATACCAGGAATAACTTTTAAGAAAAGCAACAGGAAATTCAAAAGAGTTGACAATATGTAACATTGCGACCGTTACAAATGTGGCAATATAAAACCAGATAGCTACATATAAGTGTTCTACTCTTCTTTTCAAAATAGTGCCAAACATATTCCATCCAAACACTACCCAAATCAGAGTAATTGCTATATCAATAGGCCATTCTAACTCGGCGTATTCTTTGGATGTTGTATATCCTAAGGGCAATGTAATGGCCGCTGAAAGTATTATTAGTTGCCATCCCCAAAAATGTATTTTACTTAAAGTATCACTGTACATTCTTGTTTTGAGTAATCTTTGAAGCGAATAATAAACACCCGCAAAAATACCATTACCCACAAAAGCAAATATTACAGCATTAGTGTGCAAGGGACGCAAGCGACCAAAAGTCGTGATTGGTACTCCAAAGTTTAACTCAGGAAATACCAGTTGAAAAGCAATGAGTAAGCCCACCAACATTCCTATCACGCCAAAAACTACTGTTGCAATTAAGAAATTACGCACAATTGCGTTATCGTATTCAAATTTTTCCAGATTTTTGCTGCTGTGTTCCATAGTTATTAGATTTTTGTGATTTTAAAGATGTTTCTACGTTCTTAATTTCATCTTCTGTATTTATTTTATTTTCATATAAAACTCTAATAGAAGGTGATACAACGTCTTCGTATTGTCCTTTTTTAACTGACCAGACAAAGGCCATTAAAAAACCTATTGCAATTAAAACACTAATACTTAAAAGGATATAAATCACTTCCATATTTCAGGGCACAAAGGTAGAGCATGTAATAAGCAAGGAGTATGATATAAATCATCTTATTAAATATTTTAATTTATTGTATTAACTGATTTAAATCATTTAAAAACTATACAATAAATTACACTAAACACATTTTTGAATCCTATTTTAATAATTGAAATATAATTAGATTTAAAGCCAATTATTATCCTTTCAAGTAAATCAGATGAATGTGAAAACCATTTATTATTTATTCAATCTCTACATCATCACAATGATACAATTTATGTGATTGGGATTTGTATTTCTGCGTAGAAGATCCATTCTTTTTTTCTTTTAATAGTTTTTCAATCAATCGTGCTCTTTCTTTTTGAATCCATTCCTCCCGTTTTTTATTTTCTTCTTCGTCATAAAATATCTGTCCTTCAATAATTGTGTACTTTACTTTTGCCATCACACTTAGTGGGAAATCAGACCACAATACTAAATCTGCTGTTTTGCCGACTTCAATACTTCCTACCTCTTTGTCAATCCCCAGTGCCTTCGCAGGATTAATAGTAACTAATTTCAACGCTTGCACAGGACTCAAACCACCATATTTTATGCTCTTTCCAGCTTCTTGATTTAAACGTCTACCCATTTCTGCATCGTCCGAGTTGATACAAGTATTTACGCCTACCTTAGTAAGCAAAGCAGCATTGTAAGGAATGGCTTCCATCACCTCCATTTTATATGCCCACCAATCGCTGAAGGCAGAAGCATTTGAACTATGTTGTTTTAATTTATCCGCCACTTTGTATCCCTCCAGAATGTGTGTAAAAGTATTCACTCTAAAACCCAAACTATCTGCTAAATGCAAGAGCATATTAATTTCACTTTGAACATAACTATGGCAAGTTATGTCTCTTTTATTTTCAAGAATTTCAACCAACGCTTCCAACTCTAAGTCCTTTCTTGGCGGCGATACTTTTTGGCGCTCTTTCTCCGGTAAGGACCGATATCCCTTCCATTTTTTTTGATATGCCTTGGCACGATGGAAATAATCATTAAACACTTGTTCTACGCCCATTCTCGTTTGCGGGAATCTATCGGAAGGCGGACTATTCCCTTGTTTCACATTTTCACCTAAAGCAAATTTGATAGAAGGACGGGCACGAGAGTACTTCATCTCTTCCGCATTGTGCCCCCATTTTAATTTGATAGTTTGGCACTGACCACCAATTGGATTGGCCGAGCCGTGCAGTAGTTGTGCCGTAGTAACACCGCCTGCCAACTGGCGATAGATATTAATATCTTCCGGATTGATAACATCGCCTATTCGCACTTCAGCGCTGCTGGCTTGTGTCCATTCGTTGACACCGCCACTAATCGCAATATGAGAATGTTCATCAATAATACCGGGTGTTAAATGCATTCCCTTAGCGTCAATGATTTTTGCAAACGCAAGTTTAGGCACATCGATATTAGACGCTATGCGAACGATTTTACCATCTACTACATACACATCGTATTCGTTTAAGACGCTATCTTTTGTGTTTGTCCACACCATTGCATCTTTGATGAGTAAAGCATCATAGCGATGTTTTAATTTTTCCAACGCTTGCTGAAAAAAATCTAAAGTATCTGGGCTGGGCATTCCATAAGCACAAAATGGATAAATGATTTTTCCAAAATTGCTTATTAAACTTTTCTTTTGAGTTTTGGCAGTATCTTTTAATGATTTTATTTTTTGAATAATAATGTCAATCTGTTGATAAGATTTTAAATCATACAACACACCAGAAATACTGCTGTCTAAAGGATTGTATTGTCCGCTAAAAGTGAATTTGAAAAGAGAATCCTGTAATTGAAATTGTATTTTAGGATATTCTAATTTTGAAGTTGATTTTAAATTAGCAGTATCTTTTTTAACTTGCAATTTTTGTTCAGCCGTGTTTCCTTGAATAATTAGTTTAAATTTTTGATTATGGAATGTCCATTCGTATTCACCATTCATTTTATTAGCGTTTCTATCGTAGAAAATATGCGGCTTTCCTAAAATCCAATGTTCTATTATCGTAGCATTTTCTTCAAAGATATTTTTATCCGTAATAAAAAAATTTGCTAGATAATTTTCTTTCAGGGCTCCTATTTGCTTTTCAGCATTGATAAATTTTGCCGGATTATAGGTCAATGCTTTTAGTAATGTCTTTTCAGAAACACCATAGTTCGAGGTTTTGCGAAGGTTTGAGAAAAATTGTTTCACATCTTTTAATCCATTCGTAGTAATAGAAAAATCAATACCATTTTTTTCAAGAAAAGTCAGATTAGCCGGTGCCAATTCCCAATGTTTTAATTCGGAAATCGGAATAATATCGGCATCTAATGGATCAGACACATCATAAGCTTCGGGAAAATTGATGGGCACAATAAGTTGCGGACGAAGTTGCTTTAAATCTTCAATACGCTGATACTCATCCCCACTTGTCTTGTAGATAAAAGAAAGTTGAAACTCTTTTGCAATTTTATTGGCTCTGAAAATATCCCATTTGTTATCACATTCAAAGACAATTGGAAGCTGTAGTAGCTGATTAAGATATTCTAATGACAAGTTGGTTTCGATTTTATTTTGGAGTGATGCATACCATTGAGCATCGTATAAACTTTGACGCAGTAAAGCAATAGATCCCATCAAAGAAGAAGGATAAAAATGCGGTGAACTACCCTTTTTGAAAGACATAAATGTTGCGGCTTTCTCTATGAGAATATTCTCGTGTTCTTTTGCATCTGCCAATGCAATTAATACTCCCGTTCCTCTTACAATCCCATCCTTCTGAGAAATTAAAACAGTCCCAAAGCCATTTTTCCGGTAATCATTGGCTTTTTCATTATTAAAAACAAAGTGTTCAATAGCGTTGAACTGGCTTTTTATGGCGGGATTCCAATAATACGCTCCCTTTATGTAATTTTCTTTAAAAGAACCCGTATTTTTTTCCTTTTTTATCTCCGGCATTCCAAATTCAGAATATAAATCAATAAACGATGGATAAATATGCTTTCCATTTAAATCAATAACAACAGCATTCCAAGGAATGTCTTTTTCATTTGTAGTTACTTTTAAAATTTTCTTGTCTTTAATAATTAAATGCGCCTTTTCAAGCGTGGTTTGATAATCCTGATGAATAACAGCATTCTTAAAAACATATACAGGCGATAATGTATAGGATGCTTCATTAGAAGGAAAAGTAGTTTGCGCCCAACTTAAACTTGCATAAAACAAAATAAAAATTAAGAGTATTTTCTTCATAGATAAAATTTATTAAATTAAGTTTTAATATAAGTAAAATTGATTAAAGGTGTGGATTGATTTTAGTTTTAATAATAAAAGCATTGGGATAATCTGATTGAATTTTTTTTAAGATTTCGTGCGCTTCTAACTTTGTTCTAAAATCTCCAACTACTAAAATAAAATTGGGCTGTACATAATCATCATAAATAGGAATGTCGGGATATTTGGTCTGAAAATCGGCTTTTACTTTTTCCATTTTACTTCTATTCACATCAAAAAAAATTTTTATTCGGTATCCATCGTATTGACCTTTTGTAAGTTGATTATATTGCTTCTTTTTTTGAATGAGTAAGGAGATATTGGCCGTATCTTTTTGCAAAATAGATTGAGAATACACTGATTTAGAACTAATAAAACACAGAATTAAAACTAAACGATAAAACATTTTTGAGACAAATTTAATGAAAAAACATCGTATGCGTAAAAACACGGTATTACGGATATTCCAAACTATCTACTATATTTGCCAACAAAAAAACGACAATGGAGTTTAACTTCAAAACGATTGAACAAATTGCTCTTGAAAAATGGGAAAAACAAAAGGTTTACAAAACGCCTAATGAACTCGCCAAAAAGAAATTTTACGTTCTGGATATGTTCCCTTACCCGTCTGGTGCTGGCTTACACGTTGGACATCCATTAGGATATATTGCTTCAGACATTTACGCAAGATACAAAAAACATTGCGGATACAATGTCTTACATCCAATGGGCTTTGATGCCTTTGGCTTACCCGCCGAACAATACGCTATTCAAACCGGTCAACACCCCGCCATTACAACCCAACAAAACATTCAACGCTATAAAGAACAACTCAATAAAATTGGATTATCTTACGATTGGGAAAGAGAAGTAATTACCTGCGACCCTAAATACTACAAATGGACGCAATGGATTTTCTTACAACTCTTCAACAGCTGGTATGACAAACAATCCGATAAAGCAAGACCAATTGATGAACTCATTGATATTTTTGAAAAAGAAGGAAACAGGAACGTTTGTGCGACCTGTAATGACCTTAAACCCTTTTCAGCCGATGAATGGAAAGCTTTTTCAGAAAAAGAAAAATCAGAAATACTGATGAAATACCGTCTGGCTTATCATTCAGAAGCGTATGTCAATTGGTGTCCTGCATTAGGAACAGTGCTTGCCAATGACGAAGTCAAAGACGGTGTTTCTGAAAGGGGCGGATTTTCTGTTGAGCGAAAACTAATGCCACAGTGGAGCTTGAGAATAACCGCTTATGTGGAGCGTTTATTAAAAGGATTGGAACAACTGGACTGGAGCGAAAGCATCAAAGAAGCACAACGCAATTGGATTGGCAAAAGCGAAGGCGCAGAGATTCACTTTAATTTAGAATCTCATCCTGAAAAAATCACTATCTTCACTACACGACCAGATACAATTTTTGGAGTGAGTTATGTAGTGCTAGCTCCCGAACACCCGCTTGTTACAAAAATTACAACCGATGCATACAAACAAGCCGTTGAAGAATACATTCAATATGCTAAAAACCGCAGCGAGCGAGAACGACAAGCCGATGTCAATAAAGTAACAGGCGTTTTTACCGGTGCATACGCCGTTCATCCGTTTACCACACAAAAAATACCCGTGTGGATTGCCGATTATGTTTTGTATCACTACGGCACAGGCGTTGTGATGGCCGTACCAGCTCACGATTCAAGAGATTACCGCTTTGCCAAACGTTTCAATCTCCCGATCATTCAAGTGATACAGCCTCCGGTAGAATGGGACTTTTCTCAAAACTCTTACGATGAAAAATCCGGAAAGTGCATCCACTCCGATTTCCTCAATAACTTAGAAGTAAAAGACGCTATTCAAAGAGCCATTGAAGAAGTTGAAAAACGACATTTAGGGAAAAAAGTTATCAACTACAAATTGCGTGACGCTGTTTTTGGAAGACAACGTTATTGGGGCGAACCTATTCCGATTTACTACGATGAACAAGGCATTCCAAGAGCAGTAGATGCAAACGATTTGCCGATAAAACTGCCCGAAATTGACAAATACCTGCCTACTGAAACCGGCGAACCGCCATTAGCCCGATCTACCAACTGGAAATACAAAAACAAATACGAGTATGAAAAAACCACAATGCCGGGATGGGCAGGTAGCAGTTGGTATTTCCTGCGTTATATGAATCCACATAATGACAAAGAATTGGTCCGCAAAGAACTCATTGAATATTGGAACAAAGTAGATGTATACATTGGTGGTTCTGAACACGCCACAGGACATTTGTTGTACGCCCGCTTCTGGACAAAATTTTTATACGACCTTGGCTATTTAAGTTTTGATGAGCCGTTTCAAAAGCTCATTAACCAAGGAATGATTTTAGGCAATAGCGCTTACATATACAGATTAGATGCAAACACCTACGTTTCTGCAGATGCCTCAAATGATGAAAGAGTAACTGGAAGAGCATTAACCAAAGTACACGTTGATGTCAACAAAGTAGACGAGAATAATTTTGTTTCAATAGAAAAAATCCTCGCCCAATCATCGTTTTACGGCTCTAACCTAAGCTTTATCACACCACACAAAGATAAACTTTTGTGTGTTAGAGAAGTTGAAAAAATGTCCAAATCCAAATGTAATGTGATAAATCCTGATGAATTAATAGAACAATACGGCGCCGACACCTTTAGATTATACGAAATGTTTTTAGGTCCTATTGAACAGCACAAACCATTTATTACCAATGGCATTACAGGCACTTACAATTTTATCAAAAAATTATTACGATTATATTTCAAAGAAGATCAATTTTATTTATCGGATGAAAAAACAAGTTTGGAAGAATATAAATTATTACACAAAACTATTTTGAAACTTCGTGAAGATATAGAACGATTTTCATTCAATACTTGTGTGAGCAGTTTGATGATTCTGGTAAATAAACTAACAGAATTAAAAACTAATAAACGAGAAATTTTAGAACCATTGATAGTACTGATTGCTCCCTTTGCACCTTTTACCGCCGAGTATTTATGGACATTAGCAGGACACAAGGACTCCGTTGTACTAGCGCCTTATCCGGAACCTATTTTAGAATATACAACAGACAATACTTTTAACTATCCCATTTCCTTCAATGGTAAAACACGTTTTAATCTTGAAATTCCTTTAAACATTCCCAAAGAACAAGTAGAACAACTTGTGCTCACAAACGAACTCACTCAAAAATATCTCAACAATAACAAACCCAAAAAATTTATCTTTGTAGAAAAGAAAATTGTGAATATCGTGATGTAAATAAAAATAGTTACTTTTGAAGAATAAAATTAACCAACAATTTAAAGAACACGGCAAACACTATATATGAACATTCAAAAAGTAACCAACAATATTAAAGTTCCGAACAAAGATTTGGAAACCTTGAAAACACATTTCCCCCATTACTTTGATAAAAACGGAAAGTTTGACTTTGAAAAGTTCAAAAATTATCTAAGTGAAAAAGAAATTGCATTTTCAACCGAAAGTTACGGTTTAGAATGGCTGGGAAAATCCTATGCACGGCTTTTGGCAAGCGACCCTGCTACTACTTTGCTGAAAGCAGACGAAACGCACAACAGCAAACCCGAAAACGCCAACTCTGAAAACTTGCTTATTAAAGGCGACAATTTAGAAGTGCTAAAACATCTTGCCAATGCCTATTACGAAAAAGTAAAAATGATTTACATAGACCCGCCGTACAAAACGGGCAGCGATGGCTTTGTATATCAGGACGATAGAAAATTTACCGTCAAAGAACTTGAGGAACTTGCTGGTATTAGTGAAGAAAAAGCCAAACGCATTCTTGAATTTACCCAAAGTAAAAGCAACAGCCACTCTGCTTGGCTGACCTTTATGTATCCACGCCTCTACATTGCCAAGCAACTTTTGAGGGAAGACGGCGTAATCTTCGTTTCCATTGACGATAACGAAGTGGCACAACTTCGTTTGCTGATGGAAGATGTGTTTTGGGAGGAGAATTTTATTGATTGTTTAAAGTGGAAAAGAAAAAAACAACCATCATTTCTGGCAACTCATACAGCTAAAGTAACAGAGTGTATTATTGTTTACTCAAAGAATTTTCAGTCATTGGAAAAATTATCAATTGAAGGAACATCGGATGCTACTAAGAAAGTTGTCAACCTTACTAACGATTATTCTGAAAGAATTTTTTCTAAAGGAGTAACAGTTAAATTTGGTGAAGATGGAAAAATTGAGAAAGGGAAATATTTAATAAAATCAATGACAATTGAATATTTAGATGATGTTCTTTTTAAAGAAGGGAAGACCATTAATGATGTTAGAGTAAAAGCACAATTCTCTGTTTCACAAAAGAAAATTGATGAATACATAACGGAATCTTGACTTTTTCTTAATGACACAGGTCTTTGACAAATATTCAATTGAATATAAAAAAGTATCAAACTGCATTCACCCCACCAAACTAACAGACGAAAATGGAAATGTATTAAAAGAGATTTCATCTTCGGATATTGGAATAATTTTTTCAGATGAAAGAGTTGCTGATAATTATTTTTTTGAAGAATTATATTACGATTCTGAACTTGAAAAAACAAACATTACAACAAAAATTGAAGAAGTGATTGTGTTTACTAAAATTCCAAAAAACTCAATTAAAATTCCCGTAGCAGGTGGGAAATCATATTCGCCGGATTTTGCTTATGTAGTAAAATATAAAAATGGAAAACAAAAACTACATTTCATTGTAGAAACCAAAAATTATCCCAACGAAAGTGGATTAAATGAAGAAGAAAAGTCAAAAATTAAACATGCAGAAAAATTTTTTAGTGATCATATCAAAATTGAATTTAAAACTCAACTCAGCAATAATAAAATCACAGAATTAATAAAACAAGTGTTAGATAATAAAACCGAATGATATAACTGCATGTGAACTATATTAAATGATGAGTTTTGTTGATTAAAGCCGCCTACTGAAAAGCGCAATAATTAAACTCAACTTTAAATCCTTTATTAGGTATTAGGATAATGAGAGAGCGTTGCAAAACTCTTGAAGAAGTTAGTTTTGCAACGATCTTAGGTTACACCTTCTCTCCGATTTTTGGTTCAACGATTTGAATTAAATAAGGGGCTGGAACAACGCCAGATTGACGCCAGAGAATCATCCCACTTTTGAATAAAATGAGTGTGGGCACGCCCTGAATATTGTAATAAGAAGCCGTGAGCGGATTTTTATCCACATCTACTTTGATCACTTTGACTTTGTCTCCAAAGTGTTGTGCAACTTCTTTTAAAATAGGTGCCATCATTTTGCAGGGTCCGCACCATTCTGCAGAAAAATCTACCAATACTGGTGTTTCTTGGTTAATTAGTTGATGAAAGTTTGTAGTATCACTCATAGTTTGTGTGTATTATGGATTGTTATTATTTAATTTAATTTTGATTGATAATTTTCTGGAAATGTAATACTCCAGATTCCTCTTATGTCGTATATTTCATAATTTTTAGCTTCGTCATTAGGGTATAACTCTTGTAGGGCTCGCAGCGTTACGTCTGAAATATTTTCATAAGGTTTTCCATGACAATTCAAACAAAATTCAGCCACATAAATTGGTGTAAAAAAACGAATACCTTCATTAGTTTTATAGACAGTGGGCTGCTTTGATAAAGTTTTTTGATACATTTCAAGGACTTGTTTTTCAAGTTCATCTGGGGCATTAGCAGGGTTTCTTAATTTTAATGAAGTGCGCTTTGCTTTGATGCCATAATGAGTAGCAAGCGAGTCGGTGAGTGGTAAGGCATTGTGATTGCAGTATTTCACAGATTCGTAATAGGCCTTTTGGTCTAATGCCGTTTTCAGACGCTGAAGAACACTTGCATACATTTGCTTGGCTAACTTTGTCCCTTCTTGCACAAAACGTGAACTATCCTCTTTTGATAGCGGTAATGCCTGAGCGTTTTGGTGCGATGTCAGAGAATCAGTTGAAGTGTTTCTATCTACATCGTTATGACATTGATAAAACAATAGAGTTGAAAAAACAAATGCAGGTAAGTATTTCTTCATATTGTACTATTATTTTTGAATAGGAAGCCCTTGTGATTGCCAATTCGTAATCCCACCATCTAAGTTGATAACTTTGTATCCTTTTTTTGTTAGTACATCGGCAGCAGCTGCGCTTCTTCTGCCACTTTTGCAATACACAAGAATTGTTTTAGATTTGTCTAACTTTAAAGCTTGTTTTTCAAAATCATTTGAATAAAAATCTATATTAATAGCACCAGGAATTTTACCCTCACTTACTTCTTCGGACGTTCGTACATCCAGCACAATAGTGTTTTTATCATTCATCAGTTTTTGAAACTCAGAAGGACTTACTGTTTTGAAATTAGCATTTTGAGCGCATGCTAATAGGAATATACCTGCTAATGAGATTACTGAAAAAATGTTTAAAATTTTTGTTTTCATAGTAGTAGATTTAAAGTTATTAGAAATCCAGATTTTGCCATGATCCGGCATTGTATACTTTCAATCCATGCTTTTCAAGAACCACTCTGGCCGAAGCGCTTCTCATTCCAGAAGCACAACATACCAAAATAGGTTGTTTCATTTTTTTGATGTCTTTAATTTTTGATTCAAGATTTTGAAGTGGGATGTTGATAGCATTTTTAGGATGTCCTGCCTGAAATTCTGCAGGAGTTCTAACATCAATTATTGTGCCACCATTTTCAAGTATTTTTTTGAAATCTTCTTTAGTTTTAAGTCCAAACAATTTTTTAATGAAATTCATATTAGTAATTTTTATGATTAAACTAATTCACCATCATACGACAACACGCCGCCATAGAGATTATTGATATTTTTAAACCCTAAACTGGTCATGTATTGACAAGCCGTAGTGCTTCTTCCACCACTTCTGCAATACACATAATATTCTTTGTTTCTGTCCAGTGTATTGATTTTGTCTGGAAATTCTGCAGACGAAATGTCAATGTTGATGGCATTGGGGATGTGGCCAGATTGATATTCCCCGGGCGTTCTAACATCCACAATGACTGCATTGGGATTGTTTTTGATTGCATTTTCAAATTCTGCTGAAGCGAGTTCTTTGTACATAGTTTTTGAGTTTTGAGTTGTTAGTTAAGTTTGGAATGAGTTTTTAACATGAGCATGCTATTTCAACAATTGGTAATCCTGCTTGTTGTGAAATGGCTGAGAATCCTCCTTTTACATCAATGATGTTTTCAATTCCATTTTTCTTCAAAATGCTGCAGGCAATCATACTTCTGTAACCACCGGCACAATGAATATAATATTGATTTTGTTTGGAAAATTCATTTAAGTGTTTTTGAATAAAATCCAATGGAATATTTTGTACTTTATCTAAATGTGCTTTTTCATATTCAGTGGGCTTTCTTACATCAATTACATTTATGTTTTCTGCTTTATATCTCTTAGCAAATTCAGCAGCGTCTACTTGGTGAATGTCTGCAATTTTTTCACCTGCATTTTGCCATGCTGATATTCCTCCATCCAAATAACCCAAACAATTTTCATATCCCACTCGTGCTAAACGAATGATTGCTTCTCTTTCTCTTCCTTCCGGCGTAACTAATAAAATTGGTGTTTTCAAATCTTCAACTAAAGCACCTACCCATACAGCAAAGGGACCTCCATCTAATCCTATATTTATTGAGCCCAGAATATGAGCAGTAGCAAATTCTTCTGGAGATCGTGTATCAAGAACCAAAGCACCGGTTCTCATTTTTTCTTTAAATTCACTCACTCCCAATGGAATGTATTCTCGTTCAATGATATTATCAATGCTTTCGTATCCTAATTTGTTGAGCAATGCATTTTTAGGGAAATACTGTGGTGGTGGCAATAAGCCCGTTGTTGCTTCTCTTACAAAATCTTCTTTGCTTATATTTTGCAGTGCCCAGTTTTTTTTCTTCTGATTACCTAAGGTGTCAAAAGTTTCTTTTCCGATATTTTTTCCACAAGCGGATCCTGCGCCATGCCCAGGATACACAATGACATCATCCGGTAAAGGCATAATTTTATTTTTCAAAGAATCGTACAATAAGCCGGCTAATTCTTTTTCGGTTAAATTCCCTTTTACTGCAAGATCAGGTCTTCCGACATCTCCAATAAATAGTGTATCTCCTGTGAAGATGTATCTTTGTTTGCCTTCTTCATCAACAAGCAAATAAGTTGTTGATTCTAATGTGTGCCCCGGTGTGTGCAGGGCTTTAATTACAATATCACCAATTTTGAATTCTTCACCATCTTTGGCGATGTAAGCATCAAAGTTAGGTTCTGCTGTTGGTCCGTATACAATCTGAGCGCCAGTTTTTTTAGCCAAGTCAAGATGACCACTTACAAAGTCAGCATGGAAGTGCGTTTCAAATACATATTTGATTTGTACGCCTCGTTCTTTTGCTTTCTGAATGTATGGTTCTACTTCACGCAATGGATCAATGATGGCGGCTTCGCCGTTGGATTCAATGTAATAAGCGGACTCTGCCAGACAGCCCGTGTACATTTGTTCTACATAGTGTTTCATAGTTGTAGGTTTTGAGTTATTGATTTTGAGTGTTTAGTTTTGAATTGTGAGCTTATAGATTTCAGTGGTTAGTGTGCTGATTAAAATAATGATTAGAAAATAAGCATAAGATTTTTTTAAGGCAATTGAATTTATAACTTTGTTCAGATAGGTACCAATAAAAATCCCTAAAATAGAGAGAAGTGAGAATAATAAAATTATAGTAATATGCTGATATTCAAAAGATGAAAAGTTTATGATAGTTCCAAATAAGGCATTGATGAATATTATTAGAAGGGAAGTGACGGTTGCGTTTTTTATAGGCATATTGAATATTTTCATAAGGGCAGGTACAATGATAAATCCACCACCAGCACCTATTGCAGCCGCAAGGACTCCTACAAAAGATGTTTTGGTTAGGTATTCAAAAAGGTTTATTGGGGTGGAATTTATACTTTCAGGTGTCTCTTTATTATTAAATTCTTTAAGCATATTGATAATGATTACTGATAAAACAATTAAGAATAAAGCCATCATCAAATGTTTTTTTTCAATAACAACATTTTGAAGTTTAAGTATATCATCCGGCACACTTGGCAAAATCAAATGTTTTGTAATATAAAAACTAATTAGCATTGGTGGAATAAATTTTAATGTCACTTTAATATCTATTAAGCCGTTTCGAATTTGTTTTACAATTACAATTAATGAAGCTATTCCAACAATAATTAAAGAATACGTACTCGCATTTTCAGGATTTATGCCCATAAAATAAACTAACACCGGAAAAGCAAGGATAGCCCCCCCAGAACCAAATAAGCCAAGGACTATGCCTATTAATATGCCTAATATGTATCCTATCATTACCATCTTATTCAAATGAAGTTTCAATACAACTCAGAACATTTAAGAACTTTTTACTCTTTAATGAATAAAACATGTTTTTCCTCTCTTTTCTACAATTTAAAACAGATCTGCTTTTCAAAATGCTCAAATGATGTGAAACAACCGCTTGTTCCAATTGTAATTCTTCCTGTAATTCGGTTACGTTCATTTCTTTTTTGTGTTTTAACAATGCAATAACGTATAAGCGAATAGGATGAGCCAGAGCTTTAATTTTTTCTGCTGTTTCTATCCATTCTTTTTCTAAATAAGGTGCTTTTATTTTTGTTGCCATATATTTTATTTTACGGCACAAATATACATATAAATATCTGTATATGTCAATATGTAAATGTGTTTTTTATATTTTTTTAAGAATTATTTTTCATGAAAGAAAAACACCATATTAAAACTGAAAGTACAAACGAATGTTCAACTGTCTGTTTGTCAAATAATTAGGCACGGCATACAACCTGCCTGTTACATCTTTTAACCACGTATAGGAAACTGTATTATTTACTTGCAATAAATTAAAAACTTCTACAAACAACCACGCATTATTCACATGATTAAAGATATTTTTAGATTTTTTTTCCCGATCTGGTTTAATAAACTGATAAGCAAAACCAATATCTACTCTTCTGTAAAAAGGCATTCTTTGTGTTTGTTCCCAACGCTTGTGATTTGGTGGACCAAATGGCAATCCTGTGCCAAACACTAAATTCATATTCATCTTAAAGTTCGGAAGTTTGGGTAAATAATCCTGAAAAAATAAATTCAAGGTCAATAGTTTATCGGTGGGTCTGGAAATATAGCCCGGATCTATTTTTACACTGTCCGTTTTAGTTTGATCAAAAGTATAGCCCGGTATTATCTGCTGACCTTCTTTGTTGTAGTAAATATAATGAACGTAATCAGGGCTTTTTTCCATTGTGCGTAATAATCCGACAGATAGCCAGCTTTCTAATCCTTTTACAAATTCTCCCGTTATTCTGAAATCCGCACCAGTAGCATAGCCTATAGTATTGTTGTTGGCAAAATAACGAATACGAACATTGTCAATTTCATAAGGTATTAATTGATTAAGATATTTGTAATACGCGGCCATACTTAATTTGAAAGGACGATTCCATAATTTAATATCTTTATCGGCTGATAACACAAAGTGTACGGATTGTTGTGCTTTGACATTAAGATGTAATGTGCCTTGAATATCTCTCAACTCTCTGTAAAACGGCGGCTGATAATAAAAACCAGTAGAAAACTTTATCAGCCATGGACTGAATAAATCAGGTTTGTAAGCCAATGTTATTCGGGGTGAAAAAACATATTGTTGATTGACTGTCCAATAATTTCCACGAACACCAAAGGTAACATACCATTTGTTTTCATTGCTTGTGTTTTCCCAATTGACCTGGTGATAGTGCATAAAACGAAATGATGATAAATTGTTTATTGTTTTGTACACATCGTTAAGTTGTATAATATCCGAATGATATGGTAAATTATAACCTGCAGAATCATTGTATCTCCATTCGTTTAATTTATCTTCTATTTGTTCATATTGAAAACGAATACCATTGAGTATTTGTATTTTGGAACTGTATTGATAAGTAGATTTTATTTCGGATGAAGCAACTTGTGCTCTTAATTTATTTCTGCCATTTTCAATGTACGTTCCTACTCCCCGGTTAAATGCCACTTGTGCAAAGTTTTCACTAGCCGGATCGGCTTCTAATTGGTCAATCAGATATTGGCCCTGAACGGTGTATAATTCATTTTCATTTGTAAAATAATGCGAATTTATCCATTTGATTTTTACTTTATCAGATGGCTTAAAAATTAAACTTGCGGCATTTATTAATGTTCTGTATTGCATTTTTGATTGTCCATCAAAATACATAGTGAGTCGCAAAGCATTGTTCACTGTTCCAAAATCGGTTTCACGAGTAGCAGGAATAACCAAAAAAAGATTATCGGAATAAACACTTAAAACTTCAGCAGAAAATTTTGGAGAAAAATTAAAGTTTAAAAATAATTGTGCATCCCAAAATGTAGGGCGATAATCTCCTTTTGTATCTAATGTTTTCAAAAGGTATTGATTGGATTTATACCTTGCACCAAAGGACCAGCTCATCAAATGATTTTTGGTGATTCCTTCCAAATGAAGATTATTCACCAATAAACCCGCAGAAACACTGCCTTTAAAACTCGTAGGCCGACGATACTGAATGTCTAATACAGAAGATAATTTATCGCCATATTTTGCTTCAAAGCCACCGGCAGAAAATTGCATGTTTTGAACCATCTCTGGATTCGGCAAACTTAATCCTTCTTGCATTCCGCTTCTTACAAGAAAAGGACGATAGATTTCAATATCATTGATGTAGGTTAAGTTTTCATCATAATTTCCACCACGCACCGAATAAGCAGAAGAAAGTTCGTTATTGCTTGTAACGCCCATCTGTGTCTTGATAAGATCTTCAATATTGCCTGTAGTAGTAGGTAGTTTGAAAAACAACTGTGGTGAAATGGTCTGCATTTCAGTAGGTTGGTTTTGATATACCACATTGACGTCCGTGATGATGTTGGAAAATTGTAATTCTATATTTAGTGTTTTTGTTTCATCTTCACGAATAGAAATGGTTCGCTGTGTTTTTTTGTAATTGATATTGTAAAAAACAATCGTGAGTTTTTTATTGGATGGCACTTGTAAAAAATATTCTCCTTTGGAATTAGTAATGGTTTGGTATTTAGGATCTTCCAGAACAACCACTTGCACATCGGCTATGGCATTTCCCGCAGTATCTTTTACGACTCCCTTTAAAGACGAAAGATTTTGAGTATATAAAAATTTAAACCCAATAAAAAAAATTAAAATAAAAGCTTGTACTATTGTTATTCTCTTTTGCTTCATCAAGGGCTAAAATAAAGGAATTTATGACAACGATTAAAATAACTGATTATTATACATTTTAGGCAATATTTAAAACATCCTTCATTTGAAAAACGCCTTTTTTACCTTTAATAAACTCTGCCGCCAAAACAGCACCTAATGCAAAACCCTTGCGGGAATAGGCATGATGGCTGATAGAAATTTCGTCAATAACACTCTGATAGGTTATTTGATGAAAGCCCTTCTCATCTCCCGCACGATTGGCTTGAATGAACAAAGATGTATCACGTTTTTGCAAACTCCATGGACGCTTTGGTGGATAATGTTGTAGGATTTGCTCTGCCAGAGTAATGGCCGTGCCACTTGGGGCATCTTTTTTTTGCGTGTGATGCACCTCTATCATGCTTACGTCATATTCCGGATAATGCTTTAAAAGAGATGCTACTAACTCATTGACTTTAAAGAAAAGATTAACACCAATGCTGAAATTAGAAGCATATAACAGCGATTGATTGTTTTTTATACATAAGCTTTTAATCTCGTTCAAATGCTCATACCATCCTGTAGTGCCCACTACTACAGGGATATTGGCCTCAAAACATTTTTTGATATTATCTACAGCGGCTTGTGGTTGAGTAAATTCAATGGCTACTTCTGCATTAGCATTCTTTAATGTATTACTATCCCAATGATCTTTTGAAGTGAATTTTAATGCAATAGCATGTTTTCGGCTAATAGCCACTTCTTCTATCATTTTGCCCATCTTTCCATAACCAATAATAGCAATGTTCATAATTTTTTTGGATAAAATTACTAACTTGTTTTTGAATACTACTTTTTTCTTGCCACAACGACAATACTATTTCCAAAAGACAATTGAAACCCTTGTTTGATAAACCGTGCATCTAACAACATTAACTTGTAGAATAATGCATTCATCCACTCGGGTATTTTGAATTCTTGTATTACATCATCAATTGTAACTTGTTCAAGTGGTTTATTTTTCTTCATCATTCTGGAAATGACAACGATAGGAAATAGTACTGTTACGAAAGAAGAAAGGAATACCACTTCAAATCCAACAGATTGTAATTTTGATTTTAATTCTTTTGAAGTATATCTTCTTTTGTGCTTGGCATAATCGTCTAAATAACTCCACATCCATTGATATTGCGGGACAGTGATAAAAAAATAACCATTGGATTTTAATGCCTGAAAGACATTTTTCATCACGGTAACATCCTCTTCAATATGTTCAATGACATCAAACGCCCCAATTGCATCCAACTCTTCAAAAAATGGCATATTCAAGGCATCCAACTGTACTAACTCCACATCCGGCAAGCGTTTCTTGACATTTTTTAATCCATCTAAATAGATCTCTGAACCTATTAACTGATAATTCAATGAATACAATGCTTTTAATACAAATCCATTGCCACAACCAATTTCTAAAACCCTTTTATGATTGTTTTCTCCAACAAATTCTTTAAACAAACTCACTAAAATTTTATTTCTCGCTTTGAACCAAAAATTATTTTCTTCCAATTGTGCTAATAAATCAAACATATCTGGCGGGAAACCTTCGTTTTCTCTCGCCAATTCGGGGGCATAACATTTAAATCCGTCAATGATTTCAAACGATTTATTCATTAAAAAATTTTTTTATATGTGTTACAACATAATCTAAATCGGATTCATTTAAATCAAAGTAAAAAGGTAAACGCAGCAAAGTATCCGAAAATCTATCCGCATTAGGCAATTCTCTTCCATCGTTTTTGTCTTTGTAAAAATCCGATTTATGTAGTGATAGATAATGAAATACTGCTTGTATACCTTGATTTTTCAAGTACTCTATTAATTTTGTCCGCTCTTCCAAAGAATGACAAAGAATGTAAAACATGTGTGCATTATTCGTTGCATACGGTGGAATGTAAGGCAATTGAATAAATCCTTTATCTTCTAATTTTTTCAAATGTTCGTAATAATAATTCCAGATAAACAATCGCTTTTGTTGAATTTGTTCTAAATGTTCTAATTGAGCATACAAAAATGCAGCATTCAATTCGGAAGGTAAAAATGAAGACCCCACATCTACCCAACCATATTTATTGACTTTACCTCTGAAGAAAGCAGAGCGGTTGGTACCTTTTTCCCATATAATTTCTGCACGCTTTTCAAATTGCGCATCGTTTACAACTAACATACCTCCTTCACCAGAAATGACATTTTTTGTTTCATGAAAAGAAAAAGCGGATAAATGCCCGATACTCCCTAATGGTTTCTTTAAACCATCATCAATATAACAACTATCTATACATTGTGCAGCATCTTCTATTACGAATAAATGATACTTTTTAGAATGTTCAAGGATTTTTTTCATATCGTTGGCTACACCTGCATAATGCATGACCACAATGGCTTTGGTTTGTGGCGTAATGAGTGATTCTATTTTATCAGCGTCCATGTTTGGATGGTAATCATAACTATCTGAAAAGATAATTTTAGCGCCTCTTAAAACAAATGCATTGGCAGTACTGACAAAAGTATAAGATGGCATAATCACTTCATCACCCGGTTGAATGTTGATGAGAAGGGCGGCCATTTCCAGAGCATCGGTACAAGAAGAAGTCAGCAATACTTTTTTGAAGTTATATTTGTTTTGAAAGAATTGATGACAGAGTTTAGTATATTTACCATTACCGGAAAGTTGTTTATTAAACACTGCATCATAGATATAATGCACTTCTTTGCCGGTTAGATGGGGGCGATTGAAAGTGATATAATCTTTCATCATAAATAAGTTTTTAAATCGCTTAATGAAGAAATTTTAATTATTTTACTGTTATTAGTGATGATGCTATCTAAAGCAGTGGCTATTTTTTTATTTTTATTCAAATAAAACCCATATTGAAAACCAGCATTGAGTGATGGCAAAATATCTAATGTAAAGTCATCACCTACCATTACCATGTTTTCATTACTAATATTGTATTTTTGACTAATAATATTAAAGAAATTAGTATCTTTTTTTGATGTTTTATACATTTCGCTAATAAAAATATCATCAAATAGATTTGATAAATTACTTCTTTTGATTTTCTCCATTTGACTATGTACAGGATTATCTGTTAAAATAAATAGTTTATATTTTTTTGATTTGAGATAGCTGATAATTGGAAAAACTTCAGGATATGTATTAATTTTATCTGGGAATAATTTTCTATATACTTTTATCAATTCTTCCTTTGAGATTGATAAACTAAACTTTTCTATCAATAAATCTATTAAACTTTCTAACTTACAATGTTCAATCAAATATAAAACATATTGAATATAAGCATTAAAATCTTGAACATGTGTTTTAAGATGATTCTCGTATAACAATTTTAGCCTATCAAGTACAAGTTGATTTTGATCAATTAATGTATTGTCTAAATCAAAAACAATGCTTTTAATTTCAGTAGATATAACAATTTTTGGTATCCATTTTTCTTCAATATATCTGATACATTTTCCTTCAACCAATAAGGAATAATTTTCATCATTTATTGTGTTTTCAAAAATGTTTTCATATATTTTTATATTATTATTAAAAACTATTGAGGATGTGCCACCCCTTGGGTTTATATCAGAAATATAAACATTATCTGAAGTAACAAGAATTTGTATATTATATAATCCATAAAATTTTTCATGGGAAAAAATTTTTTTAATATCCAACAATAGTTTAGAAACTTCAATAGGCACATTTCTAATGTCATAATATTCTGAAATAACAGCAAAGCCGCTAAAAGTTTTTAATCTTTTTCTAATTTGAAAATCAGAAACATCCCCCTTAATTGAAACTGAAAAATCAATAGAATATTCTTCAAATTTTTCCAAATATTCAACAAAAATAAACTCATCTATATTTAAATTGTTGAGAGGATTTAAGACAAAGTGATTCTGAAAATCGTGAATATTATTTAATTTATAACAGTCTTTTGCACCCCAAGAAAACATCGCTTTTGCAAACAGCGGATACGCATCTGATTGATGAGGGTTTTGAAGTTTTTGATGAGGCAAATTATTTTCTTCTAAAAAAACATTTGCTTTTTGTTTATTTATAAAAATATCTACCCATTCAAAATCAGGACAAACAATTTTACAGTTATATTTATTATAAAATCTTTTTTTTAATTTAGAGAGAATTGAAATGTCTATTGCTGTTGCTGGAATAATATATTCTACCTTGTATTTTTTCACTATCTCTTCAATAAACAAGAGGTACTCATTTTCATGTTGAACAGCCGGTGATATAAAATAAAAATCTGCAAAATATTTTGTAATGTTATCTTCAAAAGTATCTATTACCAAGACATTGCTGGGCTCTTTAATTTTCCTAATATTTTTTATTAAACTTAGCCCTTGATAACCACCCGCACAAGTTAAAAGGATATTCTTCATGGTTTAACGGCTTCAATGTAAATGCTATTGGCAATGGATGGGAAATCAGCACCTATTTTTAACAAGGCATTAAATATTTTTTCATTAAACCCTAATGTTTTCATTTGACCAGTTGTTATTGGTTTTAGCATTATGCCTTTTAAGTTAGTATAATTTAAACCACATTCATGAATTAGGTTAATGATTTTATGAATATCAAAATATCTTTTATGTCCTAAACTCAAATCAGCAGCACTTAGTGAATACAAATCTTTTAATAATTCTGCTTCATAGCCAATCAATCTGTGTAAAGAACGAGCATTAGGAACGCCTATGCATATCACACCATCCGGCTTCAAATGTTCCTTGAAAGTATTTAATATAAAAAATGGCTCATCAACATGCTCTAAAACAAATCCCATTTCAATTAAATCGTATTTTATTACAGGTTTATATTCTTCAAAATAAGTATGAATAACACTTACTTCTTTTAGTTGATCAATTTTTTTATTAGCAACAAATTGTTTAATCAATATATCAGAACCTTCTATAATATCATATTTTACAATAATCCCATTTTTAACTTCATTAAGAATTGTTTCAGACACTGTTTCATATCCTATGCCTAAACTCAAAACATTTTCAGGTTTTTTAATTTTAATTCTTTCAAGAAGAAACTGTGCATACCCATTTAAAATCTCCAAATTTTCATCATAAAATTCAAAAGTAGTGGTGTAAGCATTCGTGTGTTGATTCAGATTTTCTTTTTTCATAAAATTTAAATTTTATAATTGTTAATAAATATTTTTAATAATATACAACGGCCTGTTTTTAACTTGATTAAAAATTTTTCCAACATAAACACCTGTAAGTCCAATACTTAACATGTTTAATCCAATTGAAAACATTAAAACCAACATAATAGAAGTATAACCCGTAAGAATGTATTCTGGAAATAAGATTTTTTTAATTAATAAAAAAGAACCATATAGAAATGATAATAATACAACAAGCATTCCTACACCAAACAGATAATATAGTGGTTTTTCAGAAAAAGAAGTGATTGCTTCTATAGCTAATTTTACTCTTTTCTTAACAGAATATGTAGTTTTTTTTCTTGTTTTTTTTCTTTCAATTTCAAAACCTATACCATTAAACCCTACCCATAAAAAAATACCTCCCATAAATAAATTTTTATCTCCCACACTGGTTATTACATCACAAATCTGTTTTTTCATAATCCTTTCTGTGGTAATATTAGATTCAACTCTAAATCCTGATACAACAGACAATATTTTCCAAAAATTCATAGATAAAATCCCGATAAATCCATCCTCTCTTTTTGTAAGATAGCCGTATACATAATCCACTTGATCATTAGACCTTATCATTTGATAAAATACTCTTAAACAATCCGGGTCCACCTCCATATCACTATCCGATAAATAAACATACTTCCCTCTTGCTAGCTTCATGCCTGCAAAAAAAGCTATATGATGTCCAAAATTCCTTGAAAAATCAATTACTCTTAACTTTTCTCCCAATTCTTTTTTTAATTCTAAAACTTTTTGTAAAGAATTGTCAGGCGAACCATCGTTTACAACAACAAATTCATAATCTGAAATACCAAGATCCTTTAAAACATTAATATACGATTTAATAAATGATTGGATTGTGTTTTCAGATTTATATAAAGTAGTTACAATACTAATTTCTGGTGATAACATGTGTGGTATACTTTAAATAATTTTTTGAATTTTCTCCCTCATTAAGCAATAAATCAATAATACTCACTCCATGTTCAAAAGGAGGATACAATTGAGTATACTCTTTATAACCACCATAATCCAACCAGTGGACATTGATACCATTTTTTTCAAATAATGCTACATCCAGATAATCCTTAGCCGCCGGACCAGAATAATAATCTGTAGCACCTGCTAATTTGCAAATTTCCACCAAACGTTCGTTTCGGTCATTCGATTGATAAGGATATTCAGACGAAACCTTCATAGGTGTATTTATACCCAAAAAATCACAAATTTTGCTCAAAAATAAAAAATTTATCTCAGATAAATACTCTAATTTTTCTGCTTCTGCATAAATACCTTCTAAAAATGGAAAAACATCCTTAAAGCACCTGGCCCGTGCATAATTAAACCGAATGGACTTCAAGTGATCGTTGACCCACTTTTTGTCGCTCACTTTTGTATCCTTAATTTTTTGAAAATACTTTCCTTTCACCTCCACTGAAATAGTCAGCCATTGCAATCCCTGTGAAGTTTTAATTAAATTTCTATTTCGCCAGTCCCTTCTGGTGTATTGCACATCATCATACAAAACAAATTCATCTGCTAATGTAATAGAATCAAAATACCCTTTCCATGGAATGTAATTGGATTGTGTAATAATTACTTTTTTAGGCATGTCTGAATCTCTTAATTAATTCATTCACCAATATAGCACTTAAAACAAATAGCATCAAATATCCGCTGAGGAAATATAATAGTTGCACAGTATCAATAAGCAAAGAAAACAATATAATAAATAAGAAATTAGATAATGATAAGAACAGAATAAATCTTTTCTTTTCGTTCGAATACCTACGAATATTCCACAATGCTAATGAGCCAACAAACCCTGAAAATAGAACAAAATAATAAACACACATCTTAATCCATAATAAAAAATTCATATTTTTATTAAATCTTTCATCTTGTAAGTGAATAAATAATAAATATTTTATTTTAATTATCGTAGAAGTTAACCAATATCGAATAGGGCTTTCCTGTCGATAATACTTTAAATACCTCTGTGATACTGAGTAGATTAGATGTTCCAATGAATCATTCTTTTGTAAAAAGGATTGTCCAATCAGTCGTTTCAAATATAAAATAGAATCCCGATTAATAAGTCCATTATATGCTTCCGGTGGAATATACCACAAAGCAGTATCTTCCAATCTAATAAACTGAGTATGAATACTTCTTCCTTTGCCATCATACCATTTAAGTGGATATCCCCAAACAACAAATAATTTTCTTAGTGGTAATAAAGATGGTTTTAAAGGATTATTAAAACCATATTCACTCAATGATAAGGATTTATTAGACAGACCATGCGTAGTTTGCACAAGAATAAGATCTTTGAAAGTCAGATAATTTCTTACAACCCAGGCAGATTCTAAAATTAAAAATGGAAACAAAAAGTATAAAAGTAATTTTGTAGATATCACTAAAGATTTGAAGCGAACAATACTTAAATACAAAACATAAAGAAAAGCAATAATATATATTATTAACAAATAAGGTCTCAAAAAATAAAGATAAGTAAATAAAATTCCCAATACAAACAAGTTCTTTTGTTCAATCTCTTCTGTACTTATTTTATAAATATAGTAAATTAATATAATCGTTATGGAAGCAGAAATAGAATAGGGATGCAGTACAAAATCTATTGTCATCCATATTGGTGAACATAAATAAATTAGTAAAAAAATCAATGAAACAAACTTCAAACAATCTAATTTTTTAAACAACCTCCATAAATAAACTATAGAAAATATTTTTAATGCAATTTGAAAGATGCCTGACAAATACAAAGAAACATAGGAATTGAAAAACATTCTGAAAAAACCATACGGAATAAACAACCCCGGCGGTCGCCCTGCATAAGGTTTTCCATAATAACTATAACTACCTGTTTCAGCAAAACTATCAAAAGGATATATAAACTCATCAATGTCTGCCGGCCAAAAAAATAAATTTTTGTAAATCACATATTGATAAATTCCAAGTATTGTATAAAACACCATACTTCCTAATACAATTAAACCTTCTTCTTTCTGAATATAGTTTTTTATATTACTAAAATTTATCATAACAATTCTATTTAACTCCCCACCCCTCCATTGCTTTTTTCACTATTTCTTCTCCGTAAGCTAAACTTGCTGTAGCGGCAGGTGAAGGAGAATTAATCACATGCAATACCCTTCCTTCCGGCACCATATAAAAATCATCTAACATATTACCATTAGCGTCTAATGCCATTGCCCGTATCCCGCATCTACTCGGTATGATTTCTTCCATCTTTAAAGAAGGGATTAATTTTTGCAAGCGTCTTAAGAAAAACTTTTTGCTAAATGCTCCCCTGTATTCATCTATTCCAAACTTCCAGTGCTTCAAAAAAAACTTCCACGTCCCCTTAAAAGAAAACGCTTCCATAGTATCTTTCCAACGAAATGCCATTTTAGAATACCCCTCTCTTGCAAAGACAAACACCGCATTCGGACCACATTCTATTCCACCGTGTATCATTCTGGTAAAATGCACACCTAAAAATGGAAACTGCGGATTAGGCACCGGATAAATTAAGTTCTTCACTTTATGCTGTGCTTCCGGCGTCAAATCATAATAATCCCCTCGAAATCCCACAATAGCTACTTTATTTTGTGTAACTTTTTTCCCAGCCAATCTATCGGCCTGCAAACCCGCACAAACGATCGCATACCGTGCTGAAATCTCACCTTTATTCGTCCAAATCTTTACAATATTGGTGTCTTGTGTTATTCCAATTGTCTCGGTGCTGAGCAATATCTTATTGAAAGCATTTCTTTGACTCATCAGTTCAGCCATCTTTCTTGCCGCTGCAGGAAAATCAATAATCCCGGTACACGGCACATAAATCGCCTGAATACCTTCACAATACGGTTCAATCTCTTTAATCTTCTGGCTATCCACCATCTCAATGCCTTCCACACCATTGGCCAGTCCGTTTTGAAATACCTTGTTCAATTGCGGCAATTCACTCTCCTGAGTCGCAACGATAATCTTCCCGCACACATCGTGCGGAATTTTATGTTCTTTCGCAAAAGCTACCAGTTCTCTTCTGCCTTTTACACAATTCACGGCTTTGTAACTACCCGGCTTATAGTAAATACCTGAGTGTATTACCCCAGAATTTCGCCCCGTTTGATGCTTCGCTAACTGATCCTCTTTTTCTATCAGCACAATTTTTTTATCCGGATAAAATAACGACATCTTGTATGCCACCGCACATCCAATAATACCGCCACCGATTATGGCTACATCAAATTGCTCCATACCTTTCAAATTTATTTCATTTGCAAAGAAAGATTCAAGCGTTCAATTAATTCATCTATTCCCAAAACAACCTGCTCTCCATTTTCCATTGATTTTAAACTTAGTTTATTTTGCTTCCACTCCTCTTCTCCCACAATCACCACATATTTGAATTGCTTTTTATTGGCATATTCCAGCATCTTCTTCATCTTGTCGGGCTGATGATACACTTCCACACGAATATTTTCTTTTCTTAATGTTTGTGCAATTTTTATTACATACGAAAGCACCACATTTTCAGGATTAAAATATACTATCAACACATCTGCAGGACTTGTAGAATAAAGATGCGAAGGGAAAAGTTTCAGTTCTTCCATCACATCATAAATTCTGTCAATGCCAAACGAAATCCCAACGCCACTCACCCCAGGCAAATCAAAAATACTTGTCAAATCATCGTATCTGCCGCCCCCTAAAATACTTGCTGTCAAACTTCCTGCCTGTGCCTTCGCCTCAAAAATCAAACCCGTATAATAATTCAATCCCCTTGCCAAATTTAAATCCCACTCTAATTGAATAGCCATTTCATTTTGCGGTATTAATCCAAATACTATTTCCAGATCCTCTATTGCTTTTTGAATATCTGTCTGTACAATCGTTTTTAATTGACTCAATTTTTCCGGATTGGTTCCCTTCACCAACAAGCATTCAAAAAGTGTATTTATCTTCTCATCTTCAATGCCCAGTTCGCTCAGTCCTTTCTTTACATTATCTATTCCAATTTTTTCTAACTTATCTATCCACACGATAATCTCACTTGCTAATGAATCACATCCTGCATAATTAATAATACCCGACAAAATCTTCCTGTGATTAACTTTCAAAGTAACCGGCAATTTTAATTTTGAAAACACATCATTCATCAACAAGATAAGTTCCGCTTCCATCAACAGCGAAGAAGTACCAACAATATCCGCATCACATTGTACAAATTCTCTGTATCGCCCTTTTTGTGGTTTATCGGCTCTCCATACCGGCTGTATTTGATACCGTTTAAACGGAAAAGTAATGGTATGCCTGTATTGAGAAACATATCTTGCAAAAGGCACTGTCAAATCATAACGCAAAGCACGTTCCGTAATGAGTTCACTATTGTACGGTTTTTCCAACATCTTTTCAAACTCCGCACGCAATTTATCTTTTTCCTTACTCTCATCTAAACGAGAATTCAAAATCTTAAATAACAACTGATCTCCTTCTTCTCCATATTTTCCGGTCAGAGTAGACAAATTCTCTATTGCCGGCGTTTCAATTGGCACAAAACCATACCGCTCAAAATACGCACGAATGGTATGAATGATATAATTCCTTTTTTTCACCTCTACCGGCGAAAAATCTCTCGTACCTCTCGCATTCTGTGCTTTCATACCTTTTCAGTTTCCAGTTTCATTTCAAAACTACTCAGTTTTACAAACTCCTGAATACGCTGGTGTATTTGTATCTGAGTCAGATTTTGCAGTCCTTCTGTTCCAAACTTTTCCACTGTAAAACTTGCCATCGCCGACCCTACAATAATTGCCCTCTTCAAATTCTCAAACGACAAATCTTTTGTCCGTGCCAGATATCCAATCATTCCGCCGGCAAAACTATCGCCCGCTCCCGTTGGATCAAACACCTCTTCTAATGGCAAGGCCGGTGCAAAAAACACTTCATTTTCCTTAAACAACAAAGCTCCATGCTCACCTTTTTTAATAATCAAAATTTTAGGTCCCATCTTCAAGATCTGCAAAGCCGCCTTTTTCAACGAATACGTATTCATCAGCAATCGTGCCTCTTCATCATTAATCGTTAGTATATCCACTTCCTTCAACACCTTTAGCAAATCTTCCAGGGCCGTTTGCATCCAGAAATTCATCGTATCCATCATTACCAACTTTGGCCGCTTGTTTAATTGCTTCAACACCTTCATCTGCAACGAAGGCATTAAATTCCCTAACATCACAAAATCCGCTTCTTTTACTTTTTCCGGAACGATTGGATCAAAATCCGACAATACATTTAGTTGCGTATCCAGTGTATCCCTTGAATTCATATCAATGTGGTACTTTCCTTTCCAAAAAAACGACTTCTGTCCTTGTTTTACTTGTAAACCCTTTAAATCCACACCTTTTGACCGCAATAATTCCAGAAAATTCTGGTCATAGTCATCTCCAATTACCGATACCAGATGAATGTTAGGATAATAATAAGACGCAGCCAGAGAAATAAAACTTGCTGCCCCACCTACAATCTTGTCCGTCTTGCCAAATGGCGTTTCTATTGCATCGTACGCCACCGTTCCTATGACTAATAAACTCATAATTTTTTTGGCAAATGTATTATTTATTTTATTGGCTATAAAACTTTTGTGATACACCCAAAATAACCTATAACCGCGAAGCAGTCAAACTGAAAGATGAGAGACATTCAGGTAAACAGCAATAAAACACTCCCACCTTCCGATTTATCAGAACAAATTTTACTACCTCCCTTTCTTCCACTTTGTGGAAGGCCTACTTTACTCTAAAAAGTAACATAGAAAAAATAATTATTATTTAGTATTTAGGAAAAAATCAAAAGAAGCTAAGTAGTAAAAAAAAATCACAAATGTCTATTATTTTATCATTGTCATTTTTTATATACTTAATTTTTGAAAAAGTAAAATTCAAAAAACATTCTCCACCAAACTATTCTAAACCATGACGCACCAATACTCTACTCAACGACCACTCATATTCTCACTCTTTCTTTATCACCAAGGGCTTTACCACGATTATTCCACTGGTAAAGTAAACCTTCACATAATACATCCCTTCTGTATAGCCCGATAATCTTGTATTGCTGCCTTCGGCAACTCTACCACCTGACCCAACACATTCACCAACTCAATCTTACTCAAATCATACCAATCTTCTTCATTCACACTGATGAAAAACTTATCAGAAGCAGGATTCGGGAAAAGTTGCAAGGCACCATTATCTGTCTCAGAAACCAATTGCCCATTCCTTCCTGGATAGGAGTAGATTGCTGCTAAACTATCTTGTTCAAAGTAATCAATAGGAAGCACTGGAAAATTTTTGTTTTCACCTGAAAGACGTTGAGAAAAATTAGAGATACCATATTGATTACAATCAATAATTTCCGCTCTTAAGAACGTTCCTTCTTCAAATATAGTTTCACTTAAAAAAGCAATTTCTTCAGTCGCCAAAATATGTGTAGGAAATTCGTGCCAGTTATTAGATGACTTGGGCGATTCATTGACATAAGTATTAGCACTGACACCATTGCTTATTTTAATTTTTCGCCCACTCAAAAAATTAGTACCTCCTGTTATGCTTCTGTATTGTGATTCATTTAATACCGTATAATCACTATTACACTTTACAGGTTGATAAATAACCAGATAATCAATTTTTGCTACTCTTGCATCGAAACTAAAATTATCCCAATTATTGATAGCACCATCATACGCACTCTGAGAACACTTCCCTTTATCGGGTGGCTCCTGAGAATTTACCTGGCAAGTAATCAAAACTTGTTGTGCTCTGTGTGGAAAATAAACATCCTTATATACCCAATTCCAAACATTACACCACCAACCAAATGGTCCTTCCACCAAACATTCTGGTTCATACATCATATTATAACATGATTTTATAGGGTAATATGGTCTAGAAATGTCACAAAGATCCAAACTAAGAAAATTAGTTGCAGAAAATTTAGTTGCAATACCACGAGACACATAATCCGTTTGAAATTCTATTCTATAATCTGTCCAATAACCCCCAAAAATATGGTAGTTATTAAAATAATTATTACCCATATCTATATGGGCATATCTGCTACAAAAATTACTTCCATCAGGTTCTTTATTCAGTATATTCATTCGCATCCAGGAATACCTACCACCTTTATTACATATCGCGTTATCACTTGATGGACAATTATCAAAAAACTCACACCAATCGATTTCTTCGTAATCATGATTGGCAAAAGAACCATAATGCGTCCAAAATGCTAACCACATATAAATATTGTTCGGAAATTTGATATGCGCAATATAAATGCCCAATCGCGTTTTATAGAGAGAACGCAACACCGCCCCTGTTAATTCGTACGTGCCTGACCCTACCGAAACATGTTGCTTTTTGTTTTCTAATATCAACTCCCCATTCTGACAATAAAAATTACCATTCGCTATTCCTCCTCCCATCCAGGTTTTTTTCGTCCCACCTCCTTCATTGTCTGTCCATTCCATCTTATAGGAATAATTATTCAACATCTCTTCTGTATTATTAAATTCCTCATAAATCACCGGATACCATACATCCCCATACACACAGGCATCCGGACTCTCATTACCTACTTTTACATAATCTACACATGTCCTCGGTTCATATAGTTTATTTTTTTCATAGTCATAGGTGTAAGAACCCGCGTTATTTCCCACCCTTCCTAACCAAAGTGACAATGGCGGCAATTGACAAAACATATTACTCATATAAATCAGTATTAATATTAAATACGTGCTTCTCATGGTTGTTTTTTCTTTTTATTATTTATTAAGTAATTTACGGATAATCCGATTTGTCTCATAGCACCTTCTATTGTAACACGATTATCAAAATTTACAAGTCCCATTGCATATTCAGCCGATGGCTCTCTTCCATGTAAATAAAAATAAACGCTCGCGTACCATCTCTCATTTAAACGCATACCAACATCCCCGTAAAGCGATAATGTGGAAAATACAAATCTACCCACACCCCAGTAATGTTATATGGATTACTCTTAATTTCTATTCCGCCCATTGTTTTAACAATTTTAAGAGGTTTTAAAATAAAAAAATACGTTGCTCCTACAAAAATATGGCTCAATAATGATGAACCCCATAAGACCGAAAAATTCCATTTTTTATTTTTATACCTGTTGGAATATCCATACCAAAAGTAATTATAGCTGGTTTCACTAGCATAACCACCCCTAATAATTACTAAATCTTTTGATATTGAAAATAACGCAAGACTATAAGACAAACGAAAAATAAAGCCACGATACTGAATATCCATATTTGTAAACCATGAGGTCATCCAATAATGATATGTCTTATCTTCTCGTACATTAGAAAAACTATTCGGATCCTTTTGATAAATATCCAAATACTCATCTCTTGCCTCCTCAGATAATTTCACAAAAGATAAAACAGATGCTCCTATTCCACTTCCAAAATAAAACTTTACTCCTTTTTGAATGGAGTGGTGAGTATTAACTAAACTGTCTCCTTGTTGCGCCATCATTAAATTTTTACCTAACCACCACACCAACAGCATTCCTATTAAAAATAACTTTTTCATAAATACTCTTTTTTTCATCTTGTTCTTTTCAACACCTCATTCTCCTTCTTCAATTCTATCATCATCAAATACAAATCCTCTACTTTCTCTAACAACTTCACATTCATCTCATGCACACCATACCCCTTCTCTTTAATCTCGCTTTCAGAAGGAATGCCCGGCAAGTGCTTGTGTTCCTTCACATACGCCTCTATTTCCTCTAACGTCTTCAAACTCACCTCCCTTTCAAATACCTTATCCGCCCATGTCGTCGGCTTCAATACATAAAACGACTTCGCCGCCGCCTTCCCTGCTACCTGCAATAGTGCATCGCTATTCGTTCCAACCACTTGCTGGCTCCCTATCACCACCTTCCCATTCCCATAAACTTTGAACACATCTGTCGTCCCATCATTCAATGCAAACATCGCCATATTCGCCCCAGCAATCTTTATCCACATCCGCCCATCCGCATACACTCTGAAATATACCACCCCCGTATCACTCACACTACTGCTCATAAATTTTCCAATACTCAACATCGGCTCCACTACATTCAAACTCCTTATCTTCACCTTCCGTCTCCAAACACTTCAAAGGTATGTCGTCCGTTGTATGCCACACCACTGCTGCTGTTCGTATTCTGTACACAAAACTGCGGCGTATGTATCGTCCACGTCTTCGCCCGTATGTTCGCCTTCCCCTTCCAGTCATTGCCAGCCCCAAAACCCCAGCCAATATACACATCCTTCCCACAATTGTAATTTAAATACAAACCTCCCCCATTGTTCAAAGTCGCTCCACCCAAATCTATCATCCCGCTGCCCGTCCACCAATCACACCACATCTTTAAAGTACTATTCACTGCTGGTGTTCTCACCGCCGTCGCTACATTATTACCATTCGGCAAATACCCACTCTCACACGAATCGTAATCAATGGGCGGTAAATCCGGTCCACCACTCACACTGCTCGACGCCGACAACACATCCGCACTGATAAACGCTACTCTGCCACTACTCCCGCTCTGCGTCGAATCAAAAACCGGCAACACCTGATACCGCTTGAATATCCCTACCGCATTGGTATCTATTCGTATCCCGCTTTTCGCAATCACTTGTCCGCTCACTTCCACATTCCCGCTGATTTTGGCATCCTGATGCACACACAGCTCCTTTGCACTGCACAAACTATCCGTGCGCACTTTACCCGCACTCACCGAATCCGTTCTGGTATAAATAATTGTGGCACTATCTGCTTTCAACACACTGGTTGTAAAAGTATTCTGAGCCTTTATGGAAAATACAACACACATAAAAACAATTGAAATGAAAGCTCACAACTGACAAGGGATTCAGAGTTTTTTACCCCCCCCATATTAACAAAAACTGTTTTCATATAACAAATTTTATGTATTTATATGAAATATGATGCATAGAGTTACAAAATGTTACAAGATTTTGGAAAAAATTTTTTTAAGCATTTGATTTTCAAAAAATAAAATTTAAAAACCATCTTGAAATACAAAATAAAAAAATACCCTTCAACCCACTCTCTAATCTTTCTTCTTTACCAAAACTTTTCCAAAAAGCCCAAAAGCAAGTCCTTATTCTTATCTAATCAATGCAGTAATGCCCCCTCATCCCACACAAATTTAAACTCAACTATTACAATTTTGAAAAAACAATTAAAAAAATTAGCACCTTTGCACAATCCATTAAAACTTATCTGATATGAAATATCCTTTGATATTCTCAAGTATTTTGTTAGTCCTGAGTTTATACATTTCTTCTTGCAGCAAACCCACCGAAACCAAAGAAGAATTTATCCAGAAAGGCATTATCATGAGCGATACTTTGCTAAAAAGTGTTGACAATCAACTCAAAGATGCTGAATTGTCCGTTGACAGCGCCATTAAATCCGGTGCGTTTGTTCCCCCTCCGCCGCCTAACAATACAACTACACCCGGCACAACTGCAAACCCCAATAATAGTCCTCAAAGCATGTCAAAATAAGAAGGATTCTTCATGAAGAAAGGATTCAGGTTTTTAAGTCCGCTGGCCATTCTTAATTTAAGTGGATATCACCCTAAGTTTTAAACCATTAGAACCATTAAAAAACACGAATATTCAAAAATTGATAATGTGGCCATAATTGGTGATGCTCCAAAGGACGTTGTAAAAATATATACATACAATAGAAAAGACAAAAAGAAAAACATAAGAAAATAGCCCATCTATATAGTTAAGTTAGGACATAAATACTACCCGAATGAATCTATAACAGAACAGTTATTTTCAGATATTGGGAGCACATTAGGGTTTAATATGACACATTCAATTTTAGCACAAATTGGTGGACAAATACGTTTTTTATCAAAATATTTTTTAGAAACAGAAACAGAAGAACTTGTTCATGGTGCTGATATGTATGCAAACTACTTAAATGATGATAGCCGTTTTGTTGATGAAGTAGAAGAGAAAAAAATGACTCAGTATTTTTTTACAGTAGAATTTACAGAGTCAGTTTTTGAACACTTTACAGATGACAAAGATAAAAAAGAAGAGATATTTAAAGATTTTATGAGCATGCTGTTTTTTGATGCATTAATTGGAAATAATGACAGACACACGTACAATTGGGGAGTAATAAGAGATATTAGTTCTAAAAAAGTATTAAAATTTGCTCCTATTTATGATACGGCAAGAGGTTTGTTCTGGAATTACAATGAAAAGCAGATTAAAAATCTTATCAATGATAAACAATTTAGTAGAAAAATTACAACTTATTGCTTAAATTCGTAACCCAAAATAGGTTCAAAGAAATCAGAGAAAAAAGAAAAAATAAATGACGTAATTAAAATAATTCATCAGAAGTACTCAAGCCTGATGAGTGTTGGTAGACAGAAATTAATAAAAGAAGTTATTCAATACAGATTTCATGAAATTCAAAAAATATTAAACGATGAAAACAATTAAAAATATTAAGAATGGTATTATGAGTTTATTACTTCCATGGGCACAAGAAAATCCTAATTCACCAGAAAAATATCAAGCAAAACAAGAAACATGTTTTGAATTAAAATATAAAAACAAAATCATAGGTTATCTTGAATATAAAGGTAAAAAATGTATCTTTAAATACTCTGACGAATTTAAAAAAGCCCCTTTTACATCCATAACCAATTTCCCTAATCTCGATAAAATCTATGAATTCGATGAATTACCCCCCTTTTTTGCTGCACGCATTCCTACGCTTAATCAACCATTTCACTATTACAAACTCAAAAAATACCATGGAGACAAAGATGATTTAGTAACTCTTTTAGAAATTTTTGGAAGGCGATCTATCAACAATCCATTTGAACTTGTAAAACGATAATCTGTCTATAATTCTTTATCAAAATAAAAACCTACTAAAAACACACTTACAACTTAACCCTCCCTTCCACCCTCCCAATGAAGTTGGAAGGGAAGATGACTTAAACTTTGTAAGCAGAAAATACACATAATGTCTCCTGCTTAACACCTATTTTGAACCTTTTTTCAACTCGTAAAAATACTCATAAAAAAATGGTATGGTTTCTATGCCTTTGAAAAAGTTGAATAAGCCGTAATGTTCATTAGGAGAATGTAAGGCGTCGGTGTCCAAACCAAAGCCCATCAATATGCTGTCTAATCCTAATTCCTTTTTAAAGAGGGCTACAATAGGAATACTTCCTCCGCCGCGGGTTGGAATGGGCTTTTTGCCAAAGGTTTTTTCCATTGCTTTTGAGGCGGCCTGAAAGCCATCCGAGTGAACAGAAACTACCACCGGTTCGCCACCGTGATGTGCCGTTACTTTAATTTGAACGAACGGTGGTGCGATACGTTCAAAATATTGTTGAAAGCATTTAGCGATTTTTTCAGAAGATTGATTAGGTACCAGGCGCATACTTATCTTGGCATACGCTTTGGAAGGTAATACAGTTTTTGCCCCCTCACCAATATAGCCCCCCCAAATTCCATTTACATCCAGAGTAGGGCGAATACCCGTTCGTTCCAAAACCGTATAAGCCTTCTCTCCCCACACAGCACGTATGCCCAACTCTTTTTTATAGGCATCTTCATCAAAGGGCGCTTGATTCAAAGCATTTCGCTCCTCTTTACTCAATTCTACCACATCGTCATAAAAACCGGGGATGGTAATACGATTGTTTTCATCGTGGCAAGACGCTATCATTTCGCATAAAATATTAATAGGATTGGCCACTGCTCCGCCATACACACCCGAGTGTAAATCTCTGTTAGGGCCAGTTACCTCCACTTCCATATATGCCAACCCTCTTAGCCCGACATCAATGGAAGGTGTTTCATTGCTGATTATGGAAGTGTCGGAAATCAAAATCACATCACCCCTCAAACGCTGTTTGTTGTCTTTTATCCAATCTGCCAGATGCGCAGAACCAATTTCTTCTTCGCCCTCAATCATAAATTTTACATTACATTTTAGCAGATGAAGTGCATTCATCAATTCTAATGCTTTGATGTGCATCAGGGTCTGACCTTTATCATCGCAGGCACCACGGGCAAATACAGCACCGTTTGGATGGAGTTCTGTTGTTTTTACAACAGGTTCAAAAGGAGGGGAATCCCAGAGTTCAAGCGGATCAGGTGGCTGCACATCGTAATGACCATATACAAGGATTGTAGGCGCCGCAGCATCTACAATTTTTTCAGCATACACAACAGGATGACCTGCTGTAGGACAAATTTCTACTTTGTCTACACCGGCATTCATCAACAGATCTTTTATTTTTTCTGCTGCCCGGACCACCTCCTCTTTATATTTTAAATCTGCACTGACAGAAGGTATTCGTAATAACTCTTTTAATTCTTCTAACCATTTGTTTTTATACTGTTCAATAAAATTCAGCACATTTTGATGAATCATACCTTATAATTTTGCCCAAATATACTGGTAAAAATTAAAAACACGAATGTATAAAAATAATTCGGAAGGATGCCACTCAAAAAATTAACTTTGCACTGAAAATTCTAAAGACGTATGCATTTTTCACCTAGAGAGATTTTTTTTAAGAATCTTGCTCAAACCTCACCTACGCCCATGGGACTTGAGGTTGACAGAGCCGAAGGTGTATATGTGTATGACACGAATGGAAAAAAGTATCTGGATTTTATCAGCGGGATTGCTGTGAGTAGTGTAGGTCATCAGCATCCTGAAGTGAAAGATGCCATTGTAAATCAGCTCAACCAATACGCACACATAATGGTGTATGGTGAAACTATTCAACACCCACAAACCGAATACGCCCATTTACTCACTCAGCAGTTACCCCCAACATTAGATTGTATTTACTTTGTCAATTCCGGAGCAGAAGCAATAGAAGGTGCTATGAAACTGGTGAAAGGTTTTACACAACGTTCCGAAATTATCACATTTGAAAACGCATATCATGGAAGCACACAAGGCGCCTTGAGTATAATGGGAAATGAGTGGCTGAAAAGCAAGTATCGTCCGCTTCTTCCGGGAATTAAAATTTTAAAGTGTGGGAACGATGCGGTTTTGGAAGAAATTACAAAGCATACAGCCGCTGTCTTTATAGAGCCCATCAGAGCAGAAGCAGGGGTGCAGATACCAGATGCCCGGTTTATGCAGTCCCTGCATCAACGATGTAAAGAAACCGGTACACTTCTTGTGTTCGATGAAATTCAAACTGGCTTTGGCAGAACCGGCCAATTGTTTGCTTTTGAACATTTTGGTATTGTGCCGGATGTTCTTGTTGTAGGAAAAGCCATGGGCGGCGGCCTTCCAATAGGCGCATTCATAGCACATCATTCTGTTATGCAGGTATTTACACAACAGCCCTTAGGGCACTTAACTACTTTTGGCGGAAACGCCATTTGTGTCGCATCGGCATTGGCCAGCTTGAAAATACTATTAAAAGAAAATCTCATAAACGCTGCCCGTCAAATAGAAAATATATTACGAAGCCATCTTCAACATCCGTCCATAAAAGCATTACGGTTAAAAGGAGCAATGGCGGCCGTACAATTAGAAAATACAGAAAAAGTAATTAAAACAATAGAAGCTGCCTTGCGAAAAGGGCTAATTATAGATTGGTTTTTATTTGCACCGGATTGCATTCGCATTGCGCCCCCCTTGATCATAAATGAAAGTGAATTAAAACAAGGGCTGTCTATTCTTATTGAATGTTTGAAGGATGTGTAAATTAAAATACATAGCGGTATATTGGTGTATTATTTGGTGTGGCATAAAGTCATTCAACGCCCAGGTAACATATCACACCGATAGTCGCTACTTTCTAAAACCTTCCCCTTATTATTTCTTAGGCGATACCAATTTGCAGAAGTTTCAATATGTGGATACCAGTATCCTGCATTTCCAATATGCTTTACCGTTTTATTTCAACGGACAGGTTGGAACAGCGCAGCCGGATTACTTATTACAGAATACAGATGTTGAAATAGGTAACCGCGTGCTAACCGCGTATTATCCGGATGTTGTAAAACTACAGGACTTTGACGTATGGCGTACGAAAGGTTTTTTTTCTAAAGTAGAAGGCCTTGCCGGAAGTAAAGATGAACAGCATTTCAGAGTATTGTTTACCTCACCGATACAGACACAACAGCAGGTTAATTTTTTTATCAGAAGAAGCACCAATACCGGCTTTTATCAAAATCAAAAAGGAAGCATAACAACTCTGTGTGCCGATTATCATTTTTATGGCAAGCGTCGTTGGAGTACGGATGCCCGTTTTGTAGTGAATGTTCTGAAACACCGGGAAAATGGCGGTATCGTGAACGATACTTTGTCTTACAGAGATTTGTTTTTAGATAAAGCTTTAATACCCGTTTCGCTTTCTGATGCCAAAAAAAATTACCAATACCATGCGGCAGAATATAATATTCATTATTTAATAGGGAAAGATACATTGCAGCCCCAATCCTTGTCTTTATCTGTGCGTGGAAGTCAGGAACTATTTCAATACTCTGACAATAATCCCTTATCGGGCTATTATAATTTTATTTTTTTAGACACTGTCCGAACCAATGATAGTTTAAAGAGCCGCATGTTGGAAATTCCTGTTTTTTATTCCTTCCGATTTAAAAAAAGTATTGTACAACTTTCCTACAAATATCAACGTAATGCCGTGTACCTTCATTTTGACAGTATTTTTCAAAATCATTTTTTAGAAGGGAAAACAGATACATGGTTTCAATTCTTTCGTATATACGGGCACAGGGGAACAGAGATAAAGTATGTATTTAGCGGCACTCAGAAAAATAATTTTTACACCAAAGTATTTACAGAACTTTACTACAAAAAATGGACCTCAGAATTGTCTGCATCTGTGTATCAACAATCGCCTTCATTTCAGCAAAATTTCTGGTATAGCAATCATTTTATCTGGCACAACCGTTTCAAAAACATTTTGAGTTCTTCCTTACATTTTGCGCTTTCGTATGATCGTTATTTGCGTTTCTCATACAAGGTATGGGATATACAGAATTTTGTTTATTTTCAAGACAACTATCCTTCACAGTACACCCACCACTTGTTCATTCATCAAGGACAGTTGAATGTAAATGTTCTTTTCTGGAAGCACTTAGGTATAAAGGGGGCGTATTACTACCAGTGGAAAAGCACTCGTGTGATCGCATTGCCTGAGCATTTCATTCGGGCAGATGTTTATTATCAGGGCAGGTGGTTTAAGAAAAATTTACTTGTAACTACCGGATTACAATTTATTTCGTCCTTCAACTATTTTGACCCGTATCAATACAATCCTGCAACAGCTGTGTATAGCGTAATGATAAGAGATTTTCAGGCGGGAAACTATCCACAAGTGGGTATTTATTTTTCCGGCCGCATTAAACCTGTGAATTTTTTTATCCGAATGGATAATATTTTCTCTGGTTTTGTTGGGCAAGCGTATTATTACCTACCGCATTATATGATGCCGGATCGTGCTTTCAGAATGGGCCTCAGCTGGATGTTTTTTGATTGACCATTTAAAATGGGAACAGAGTTCTGTTTTTGGAGAATACGGAATATGATTTAATTATTCACTTCCAATACTTCGTAACACTTAATATTTCCGGCTGTGCCAATAAACTCGGCGTTAATATCTACAAGTCCTACCTGTTTTATTTGCTCTTTGGTGAGTGGTTGGCGAATGTACCATTTGTCTTCATCGGTAATAATGTCAATACCTTTACCACCGACTATCTGATTCAATTGTTTTTGAGTCAGAAACAATATACCCTTTTCTTCTTCTTCGGTTTCGGTTATTAAAATTTCGCCGTACATTTTTAATTTAGGCACGTCGGGCTTGTATTTAAATGGCAACTCTTCGGTATTTTGTTCAATGTAATCGATGTTGATTAAATGGAGTTCATGCATAGTTTTTAGATTTTTTTAAAAGTGACCTTTCATTTTTATGCCTAACTGAATTTTTTCCAATGCTGTAATATAGGCCGCTATACGCATAGATGTTTTATATTTTTGGGCATTGTTCCATACTTTTTCAAAAGCGATTTTCATTTTTTCATCGTGTTTTTGATTTACTTCTTCTTCTGTCCAATAATATCCCATTTTATTTTGTACCCACTCAAAATAAGAAACGGTAACCCCCCCACTATTGGCTAAAATATCGGGCACTACAATTATTCCTTTGTTATTCAAAATAGGGTCTGCTTCTGGTAAAGTAGGTCCATTAGCCCCTTCTACAATAATTTTACAGTTTACATTTTCTGCGATAGCTGGAGAAATTACGTTTTGTAATGCAGCCGGCACAAGCACATCGCATTTTAAAGTCAATAATTCTTCATTTGTAATTTTATTGGCTTTAGAATAACCCTCTAATGAGCGATTATTTTTAGCCACATAATCCAAAGCATCTTTTATATCAATACCTTTTTCATCGTAATATCCCCCTGATACATCAGATATAGCGATTACCTTTATACCCTGTTCTGCGAGTAAGCGTGCGGCATGAGATCCCACATTTCCAAAACCTTGTACAACAGCTGTTGCCTGGTTAGGTTTAATACTAATCTTAGACAAGGCCTGTAAGGTGTTTACCATGACGCCTCTTCCAGTGGCCGCTTCTCTTCCTAATGACCCGCCTAATCCCACTGGTTTTCCGGTAATCACGCCCGGGCTATCTTCTCCTGTAATTTTATTAAACTCGTCTAATATCCAGGCCATTTCTCTTGCAGATGTGCCCATATCGGGTGCGGGGACATCTTTATTTATTCCAAAAACATCTTTCATGGCTTTTGCATAGGCGCGGGATAGCCGCTCTAATTCTCCTTCACTCATTTTTCTGGGGTCGCATTTTATGCCGCCTTTTGCACCGCCATAGGGTAAATCGGCAACTGCACACTTAAAAGTCATCCAGGCAGCCAATGCCTTTACTTCATCTTCGTTTACATCCATGGCATAGCGTATCCCTCCTTTAGAAGGTCCGAGGTGTGTATTGTGAATCACTCTGTAACCTTCAAACACCTGGACTTTTCCATTATCCAAAGTAATAGGCAAACTCACTTTTACTTCTTTTTGTGGGTGTCTTAATACTTCTGTAATAGTTTCAGGTAAATTAATAAACTGTGTGGCTACGTTTAAGCGTGCCAATACCGCTTCATACATGCTTTCATGAGCGGCTTGAGTAGTAGTACTCATAATATAAAAAATTTTATCGTGCAAATTAACATTAAATAATTGGTATTATCAAAAACTAATTCTATTTGTTTTAAATATTGGATATAATTTTTTATAGAACAATTGTATGGTTATTTTTGCCCTTATTTTAACTTCATAAAGTTATGAATGTATTGTTTGTTCTTTGCCTCCTTCTTTTATTTTCTTATATTCTTGAGTTGACTAATCAAAAAGTTCGTATTCCTTCTGTTATATTTTTGATAGCCACTGGTTTAGGTTTGAAGGAACTGGTGTTAAGGTTTTATCCTGAATTTTACCAGGTTTTTGATGTCAATGTCTTATTACCTTCAGTTGGTACGATAGGATTAATTTTAATTGTATTGGAAGGGTCTATTGAACTGGAATTAACTAGAGAAAAGTTGAATATCGTTTGGAAATCTGCACTGATAGCTTTTTTGTCCATCTTATTGACTATTCTATTTCTTTCGTTTTTGGTTATTACACTTTTTAAGTTAGAGACGAATTTGAGAGTAGTATTTTTGAATATCACCCCTTTGAGTATCATTAGCAGTGCTATTGCCATTCCCTCTGTTCGGTTAATGTCTAAACATATTAAAGAGTTTGTTATTTATGAAAGCAGTTTGAGTGACATTATAGGTGTGATTGTTTTCAATTTTTTTCTTGTTAATACTTCTATCCGTTTTTCTAATGTGTTTTATTTTATTTATGAAACATTTATTATGCTGTTAATTTCTATAGGAGTATCGATTGGTTTATCTTTGTTTTTGAGTAAAATACATCACCGCATAAAGTTTATGCCCATTATTATTGTCATTATGTTGGTGTATCTTTTGTCAAAAATGTATCATTTACCGTCTTTACTTTTGATATTAGTTTTTGGATTAACTTTAAAGAATTTTGAAAAGCTCTTGCACTTTGAAGTAAGTAAAAAATGGGCAGAATATTTTCAGCCGGATAGTTTAAACCGAGAACTTAAAAAGTTTGAAGATATTGTAAATGAAGGGGTATTTTTAATTAAAACGATATTTTTCTTTTTATTTGGATACTCCTTAAACCTGGAAGATATTCTTAATCTCCAGAACTTGGAAGTTTCCGGCTTAATTATCCTGATCATCTATGTAGTTCGCAGCATATTGCTCTGGATATTTCATTTAAACCTTAATCCTATTGTGTTTTTTGCCCCGCGCGGGCTTATTTCTATTTTGTTATTTCTTTCCATTCCGCAAAACGTAAAGATGGAACGGATTAGTAATTCGGTACTTGTGCAAGTTGTTTTGATAACAACGTTTTTAATGATGGTAGGAAATTTTTTGCATAAAAAAACCCCTTCTTAGGAAGGGGTTTTTAAGAACGAAAAACGTTCACTTATTTTAATGTTGGCCTTCGGCATTATTTTCTGCAGGGGCAGATTCATGTGCTGAAGAATCTGCAGGGGCAGATGTTTCCTCATTGTTGGTTTGTTCAGCGGTAGTTTGCTCAGTAGTAGTTTGTTCCGTTGTTGTTTCTTCTTGCTTTTCAGCGTTGCTGCAAGCGTAGAAAGCGGTCATGCCGCTGATGGCCAAAAGTGCGATTACTTTTTTCATAGTTTTTGTTTTTTAGGTTTTGACATTTATTCTCATTTCTCATAAAAAGTAAACTGTTTTTTTTATTTTTTATTCTAAACAACTGATAATCAGTGATTTAAATTTTAATTTGTTTCTCTTTCTTTATTTTGAGTGTTCTTTTATTTCACTTTAAAAGGTTACCTTTGTCGCTTTAATGGTATTAATGAATTATCCAATGCTCTATTCTGACATAGATTTTATTAACGGCATCAAAAACAATGATGAAAAACTATTAAAAGCATTGTATCAACATTATTATCGGATGATCAGACATTACATATTGAGCAACAGCGGCACTGAAACGGATGTAAAAGATGTTTATCACGAAACACTTTTAATCACTATCCGGACGATTCAAAAAGAAGGTTTTATTCTTACTTCCTCCTTATCTACTTTTATTTATGCTATAGCAAAGCGGCTATGGCTCAAACATCTGAATAAAAACAAACCCTTTTTATCTACTTATGATGCCGTAGAACCGGCCGAAGAAGATTTTGACAAACTATTAGAGGAAAATATACAAAAAGAAAACCACATTCGGAAAATTCAAATAGCGCTCCAACAAATAGGCGGTCATTGTTATGAGTTGTTAAAACTTTTTTATTACCAGCACATTTCCATGGATACAATTGCTCAAAAACTTGGATACAACAATGCAGATGTGGCCAAATCTCAAAAGTATAAATGCCTGCAAAAACTCAAAAAAATATTTTTTGAATTATCAGATACTCTTCCATTAAACCCCACACACTATGAATCCGCAAATGACTGATTGGTTTGATAAATACCTTAATAAACAAATGAATAAAGAAGAAGTAAAAGCATTTCAGGATGCTTTACAACAAGATGCCCAATTACAATCCGATTTTGAAAACTATAAACTTTTGATTCAATCGTTTCGGGATTATCATCAAAAAAAAGAATTAGAACACCAACTTAATGAATGGTATATTGAGGAAAATAAAAACAAAGTACTTCATACGCGTAAATTATGGTGGTCTGTATCTTATATTGCGGCATCGGTGGCACTGTTTGTAACGCTATCCGGTATATGGTTTTATGAGACACTTAAAAACGAAACTAAAAAGCAAGGGAAGGAGATTACTTACTTAAAAAAAGAACTTAAACACATTCAAAATCAACAGAAAAAAATTGTTCGGAACTTTCAACAAATCCAACAAAAACAATATGCTCCGGCTAACAGCCAATCAACGGGTTTTTTAATAGCTCCACACTATATCCTGACAACTTTTCACTCTGTTCAATCTGCTGATTCTGTGTTTGTAGAGAATGACAAATTTCCCCGCACAGAAGCCAAGCTGGTATATGTGAATCCTGAATTGGAAGTTGCTCTGCTGTATGTGCCATCGTTCAATAATCATAGCAATATTCACCTGTATAATAAAGTGGTAGATCTTGGAAATTCTGTTTTTACACTGGGGTATCCTACTTCACAAGTGGTATATAACGAGGGCCACATCAGTGCTCTCAATGGATACGAAGGCGATACGGCTTTTTATCAGATTACATTGCCACTTAATCCCGGCAACAGCGGAGGCCCTTTATTTGACAGCAAGGGTAATTTAATTGGCATGATTGTCAGCAAAAATACCAGTATGGAGGGCGTTGCCTTTGCACTTAAATCTACAGCCCTGTATTGTCTCAAAGATTCTTTACCTTCTGATTCTATTAAAATGATTTGGAATAAGGCATTTAAAAAATACCCTTCCAACAGATTGGAAAAACAACAAATTATTCAAAAGCATAAACCGTTTGTCTTCAAAATTTATGTTTATCAAAAATCTATTTAATGTATCTATCTAAAGATGTCGCGCATGAACGATTAATTCAGTTGGCACACTTGTTGTAAAATAGGACATTCAATATCTTTAAACCATAAAATAATTATGGAAAATATTCCTTCCAAACACTACTGTAGTTTTGTCAACATCATTGGATGCCCCAATGTCGGCAAATCAACACTTATCAATGCTATTATGGGCTTTAAATTAAACATTGTAAGCCCTAAAGCCCAAACGACGCGACACCGCATATTAGCCATTTACAATGAGCCCCACTATCAAATTATTTTTTCTGACACACCGGGCATTATTCAGAAACCTTCTTATGAATTGCACCAAAAAATGCTTCAATATATCGACCAAACATTTGAAGATGCAGATGTCTTATTACTTCTGATAGATGCTCAAAAACCCTGCTCTATTCCTAATGAGTATATTGAACGACTTAAAGCATGTGATTTTCCTGTTTTTATTGTACTTAATAAAACTGACCTGGTAAGTGAAGAAAAAATCAAACAACTGGAAAACGAATGGAAAATACTTTTACCAAATGCACCACTCAAAAAAATATCTGCTCTTCATCAGACCGGTGTAAAAGAATTAGTAGCAGAAATAAAACTTCTATTAAAAGAATCTCCGCCTTATTTTGATAAAGACGATATTACGGATAAAACAGAACGATTTATTGTAAGTGAAATCATACGAGAAAAAATTTTATTGCTCTACAAAGAAGAAGTGCCGTATGCGGCAGAGGTGGTAGTAAATTCTTTTAAAGAAGACGACAAGATCATTCGCATTCGGGCCGACATTATGGTAGAGCGTGAAACTCAAAAAATGATTGTCATTGGTGAAAAAGGAAAAGCCATTAAACAATTGGGCATAGCCGCCAGAAAAGAACTGGAAGCGTTTTTTAAGAAGCAAATTTATCTGGAATTGTATGTGAAGATTGAAAAAAACTGGAGAAACAACAAGATCAAATTAAACCATTTTGGATACAGAGATGTGAAATGATTTTTACCACTGCCTATCTCCTGCCATCTTTTTAAAACTGAATAATAGCAATACCTCTATAGAAGGACTTGATACTTCACCCTTTTGTTTTGTTTGAATGGATTTTAATTTGTTCATTCAATTTTTTGATTTTTTTATCTTTCATCTCTAATAATTGTTTTTGCATTTGAATAATTTCATCTTTAAATTTTGAATAATCAGATGATCATTGTTAAAACTATTGTGTGTGTTGAATATTGGACAATGGGTTGTTGTGAATGTGAACAGGATTGTGAGAAGCAAAAAAATGACTCACGGGTATTTTATAGAAATCGCATACTTTCTGAATGAATTTGAGAGAAAAATTGCATTGCCCACGTTCTAAAAGAGAGTATTGTTGTTGAGACATTTCAAAGCCCGTGCTATTTCTTCTTGTTTTACATGATGTGTTTTGCGCAACTCAAATAGTTTTTGTGCTAACAAACGATTTAATTCTTCCATAAGTGTTGTAATTTACAACTTGACGGGAAGGAAGGAGATGGTGTATTTTTGCAAAAAGTTTTGCCGGCAAAATAAAAAGAAGTGGAGCAGAACCCACTATAAAAATTTGACTGAAAATTCCAGATTTTTATCTTTGCAATACAATACCATCAGCATTTATATTATCTCGTTTTATTTCACTCTTCCCTTATTTATCAGACAGTAATACTATTGTCAAATGGATAGATAAACCTGCTTCTTTAATAGTATTGGATTCTACACTCAATAAAAAAAACGAATATTATATTCCAGCACAAAAATTCAATCTTACTAAGTGTTACAGTGTAGCAGAAAATTTACTCATAGCAGATTATTATTCCACACTAATCAATACAGACACACCAACTAAAATTTATGTGTTTAAGGTATTTTAATGTGCTGTTAATTTCTTTTTTTATTCTTGTCGCTTGTAAGAATAAATATCAATATTCACAAGTGTTTAATAAATATCTATCTGAAAGCTTTGCATTAAATATACCTAATGACTCTGCTTATTTTATACTAATACCTTCTGGTGCTTGCGTGGGATGTTACCAATATTGGATAAAAAACATCCATCAATTACAGATAAAAAATAATCCTAATTTATTTATTGTTGCAGATAATAATTCCTATTCACCGGACGTATTTAAATTGTTACCTCAGGGCACTAAAATATATATTGACAAAAAGAATAAATTATCCCGACTCAATAGGCATTCAAAATATAACACTCATTAAAACCTATAATAAAACCATTACCGATATTCAATCTTTAACGCCCAAATAAGAAGGTAGAAAAAAATACAACTCAACAATTTCAATAGTTTTAGATGCCTATTTTACTTAAATTTCTAAAAATTAAAATTTATTAAACTGACCGTTTAAATTATGTAAAAACCTTTAAGGAGAATAATTTTATAGTGTCTATGCTTACAAAATAAAACCTACTCTATCTCTTCTACCTTCAAACTTTTCATACATTCAAAATGTAGTAGTGGACAATGTGCGTAGCCGAGTTTACTACAAGGTCTGCACCATAGAGATTTATTTTCAATGATTTTACTTTCCGGATGCGGCATATAAGGATACATCCCAAATTCCGGAATCGTATTGCCCCACAATGAAAACATCTTTTTCTTAAAAGCCGCTGCAATGTGCATTAGTCCTGTGTCTGATGTAATAACAAAATCAGAATACTTAACTAAATAAGCGCTTTCATGAAGATTGGTCTTCCCACACAAGTTCACAGTATTTGTACATTCTTTTTCTATGTTCTGAGTATCCAAGTAATCTTTCTCATCACCCAATAAAATAATTTTATGCGTTGAAAGTTTCTTGCAAATTTCTTTTATTTTGGAATAAGGAATTTTTTTAGTGTAATAAGAACCGCCTGAAATCAGCACCACATAAGGCGTAGGGAAGTTTTTTATGTTATCAGAAACCCTTTTTTCATTAATGAAAAAATCCAGTCCTTTGAAATCATTGTAAATGCCAAGTGGCTTTGTGGCTTCAAAATATCTATCTACAATGTGTTTTTTTGGAAGCAGTTTTTTTAGTTTGAACCAAACTACAAATAATTTTTGCAAATTAAGTTTGGGAAAAGTTTTATTGGGCACGGCTAAGCGCCAGCATATCCATCGGCTGTTTCGGTTGTTTTGTAAATCTACTATAAAATCAAATTGCTCTTGTTTTAATGTCTTTATCGTTCCGGATAAATGATTAAATAAATGAATTTTGTCTATGTAAGGATTGTTTTCAATAACAGTCGCGAATCGGGGCTTAATCAAAAAATGCACTTCATAATTATTCTGTTTCAAGCATCTTACAATAGGCGAAGTCAAAACCACATCGCCAATAGAACTAAAACGAATCACTAAAATTTTTTTCATAACCAACTTACATTCTTTGCGGCACAGAAATTCCCAACATCCGCATCATTTGTTGAATTTGCAAAGCCGTTATGTAGGATAAATGCAAACGAAAACTTTTGACATTACCATCTTCTTCTTTTAAGATCGGACATTCTTGATAAAAACGGTTGTATTTTTTGGCTAACTCATACACTTCATTGGCTACTATTGCAGGATTGTATTGATCTGCCGCATCTTTGTATACATCAGGAATGTACAGCAAATGTTTGATAAGTTCGCGCTCATTTTCATTAAGGTTTACATTTATGTCAAATGCATATTCGTTTTGCCCTGCTTTACGAAGCAAAGATTGTATGCGGGCGTGCACATATTGAATGAAGGGCGCTGTGTGTCCTTCAAAATCAATGCTTTCCTGTGGATTAAAAAGTATTTTTTTCTTTGGATCTACTTTCAGTATAAAATATTTCAATGCCCCCATTCCAATGATTTCATACAAATGTTGTTTTTCATCTTCGCTGAGGTCTTGCACTTTACCCAGTTCTTGTGTGATTTGGCGGGCTGTTTCGAACATTTCATCCATCAAATCGTCGGCATCTACAACCGTCCCTTCACGGCTTTTCATTTTTCCTGATGGCAGTTCAACCATTCCGTAAGATAAATGATAACACTCTTTGGCTTGTGGATATCCCAGTTTTTCAAGTATTTTGAAAAGCACTTTGAAATGATAATCCTGTTCGCTGCCAACCACATAAATGAGTTGATGGAGATGTGGAAATTCCTGAAAACGCTGAACAGCCGTACCAATGTCTTGCGTAATGTATACCGAAGTGCCGTCTGAACGCAACAAAACTTTTTCATCTAATCCTTCGGAAGTCAAGTCAATACGAATGCTGCCATCATCAGATTTGTAAAAGATGCCTTTTTCAAGTCTTTGTTGAATGATATTTTTACCTAAAAGATATGTTTGACTTTCGTAATAATATCTATCAAAGTCCACACCCATTCTTTTGTAAGTTACTTCAAATCCTTGATACACCCAATTGTTCATCATTTTCCAGAGTTCAATCACTTCTGGCTTTCCGTTTTCCCATTCACGTAACATTTGTTGGGCTTCCAGAATAAGCGGGGCCTTTTTTTCTGCTTCTTCCTTTGACATTCCCTGTTGAGTCAGTTCTTCTACTTGTTTTTTATATTCTTTATCAAATAAAACATAATACTTCCCTATGAGATGATCGCCTTTAATGCCGCTGTTTTCAGGTGTTTCACCGTTCCCCCATTTTTTCCACGCAATCATACTTTTGCAAATGTGAATACCTCTGTCGTTAATTAGATTAACCTTTATGACTTTATGGCCTTGTGATTTCAGAATTTCAGCCATTGACCAACCTAAAAGATTGTTCCGAATATGGCCTAAATGCAGGGGTTTGTTGGTATTAGGCGAAGAATACTCTATTAAAATTTCTTTACCAGAAGAGTGAGGTGGTAAGAAGCCCCAATTTTCATTGATGTTGAGATATTGAAAGAGCAAATATTTATTAGTTACCACAAGGTTTAAAAATCCTTTGATGAGTTCAAATGCAGAAAACGTATCTGGATAATTTTTTATGAGAAAATCACCTAATTTTTGACCGAGTTCATCGGGTTTTTGTTGAAGTTGTTTCGCAAATTGAAAAAGCGTGATGGTATAATCGCCTTTAAATTCTTTGCGTGTAAATTGCAAGGGAATAGGATGTGGAGAAGTTTGATAAATTGATTGAAAAGCATTTTGAATACAGGGAATAAGATAGGAATGTGCTAACATTATTTTTTGAAGGCAAATGTAGTGATTTTGAAAGAAGATTAATGTAGGATATTATCTGTTTATTGGACTTAATAATGATGAGGTGCTTTGAAAAATTTTTGATAAAACTAGTTGGTCTCTATCTCTTGAAATATAAATCAATCCAATAAAAAGAATATATTCTTCTGGAATAGTAATTTCGTGTTGTAATAACCTGAAGCTCTCTTTGATTTTTCGTTTGATGCGATTTCTGTGTGAGGATTTTCGGATGAGCTTTTTGGGCACAATTATCATTATTTTAAATCTATCCAACTTTTCATTTTCCGGAAATTCACTTTTGGGCTTCCAATAGTAGACACACTTTAAAGGATGCTCTATAAGAGTTTTCCCTTTTTCAAAAAGTTCTGCAATTTCTTTTTTACTGCGTAAAATCTGATGTTTTCGTAATGTCAAACGTTTTTGGGTCACACATGTTTAAGATTAAGCGTCAATTTTGGCGTAACGGGCGTTTTGTTCAATAAATTCACGTCTTGGGGCTACTTCATCGCCCATCAGCATTGAGAAGGTGCGATCAGCTTCTGCTGCATTATCAATAGTAACTTGTTTTAGGGTTCTGGTCGCTGGATTCATTGTAGTTTCCCATAATTGTTCATCGTTCATTTCACCAAGTCCTTTGTATCGCTGTACATTTACGCTATCGGGTTTATCACCGCCCAATCTTTTAATAGATTCGTCTCTTTGTTCATCGTTCCAACAATATACCTGCTCTTTCCCTTTTTTCACCAAATACAACGGTGGTGAGGCAATGTATACGTGTCCTTTTTCAATCAACTCCCGCATGTGGCGGAAAAAGAAAGTAAGTATAAGTGTCGTAATATGCGAACCATCTACATCGGCATCGGTCATGATAATGATTTTGTGGTACCGCAGTTTTTCCATATTCAGGGCTTTGTCGTCATCTTTGATGCCTCTGAATACACCCAATGCCGTATAGATGTTTTTAATTTCTTCGTTGTCGTAAATTTTAGATTCTAGTGCTTTTTCTACGTTGAGGATTTTTCCACGCAAAGGAAGAATGGCTTGGAACTCCCGATTTCTGCCTTGTTTGGCGGTGCCACCTGCTGAGTCGCCCTCTACAAGGAATAGTTCACATTCGGTCGGATTGGTGCTGGAACAATCGGCTAATTTTCCAGGCAGACCGCCACCACTCATAACAGATTTTCTCTGTACCATTTCACGAGCTTTGCGGGCCGCTATTCTGGCAGTAGCGGCTAATACGACCTTATCTACAATGGTTTTGGCTTGTTTGGGGTGTTCTTCCAAATAGTGATCTAATGCTTCGCTAACAGCCATATCTACCGCACCCATTACTTCGTTATTGCCCAATTTAGTTTTGGTTTGTCCTTCAAATTGGGGCTCTGCCACTTTCACGGAAATGACGGCTGACAGCCCTTCTCTGAAGTCGTCGCCAGTAATTTCTACTTTTGCTTTGGCCAAGAGTCCATTTTTTTCCGCATAACTTTTCAAAGTTCTGGTTAATCCTCTTCGGAATCCTGCCAGATGTGTACCACCTTCAATAGTATTAATGTTATTGACATAACTTTGAATAGTTTCTACATAAGTATTGTTGTATGTCATGGCTACTTCTACAGGAATCCCTTGTTTTTCGGTATTCAGATAAATCACATCGTTTAATAGTTTTTCTTTTCCGGCATCTAAATATTCTACAAATTCTTTTAATCCACCTTCTGAATAAAAGGTTTCCGAATAATAATTACTATTTTCATCGGTGCGTCTTTCGTCAATAAGAGTAATACGTATACCTTTGTTTAAAAAAGCGAGTTCACGCATTCTATTGGCGAGAGTCGTGTAATTATATTCTGTTACTGTGAAAATTTCAGCATCGGGTTTGAAAGTAATAATGGTTCCTCTGTAAGTAGTTTCACCCTCTACTTTTACATCATACAAGGGTTGTCCTTTTGAGTATTCCTGAACAAAGATTTTTCCGTCACGGTGCACTTCAGCTTTTAAGTGAATAGATAAAGCATTTACACACGACACCCCTACACCGTGTAATCCGCCGGATACCTTATAAGTATCTTTATCAAATTTCCCGCCGGCATGTAAAACAGTCATGACGACCTGCAGAGCCGAAACACCTTGCTTAGGATGAATATCGGTAGGTATTCCACGTCCATCGTCTTTTACAGTAATAGAATTATCTTTGTGAATAGTAACTTCAATATTTTTGCAATATCCTGCCAGTGCTTCGTCTATTGAGTTATCTACTACTTCATATACGAGATGATGTAATCCTTTTACACTAACATCGCCAATATACATGGCGGGTCTTTTGCGAACTGCTTCCAATCCTTCTAATATCTGAATGTTATCAGCGCTGTAATTTTTTATTTCTTTTTCCGTATTTTCCATTTTATCTGTAATTTAATATTAAGCCCATAAAGATAGTGAAAAAAAGGCAGATAAATAAATAGAATTGAAACAAATAATACTTGTGTCTTAAGTTTCTACCAAAACCGTTGAAAAAACATGCTATACCATCTGCATTTAATACACCAGCAGTAAAAATACTTATCATTGATGTTATGAACCACTTCTAACGATGTAAACAAAGTGTTATCATGCGAACGATAAAAACTTAAACTTTCAACTTATTTTAGAAGTATAAAAGAGAACTCACTTGTCAGTTACTGCTCAATTTTCATCCTTGTCAGGAATAGCATCTTCAATATTTTTTTCTGGTTTGGTGTGTGTGGCTTGTCGGTGTTGTTTAAGTTTTTCAATTTGTTCAGGGGTTAAAATAGTTTTTACCTGTTGTCTGTAATTTTTCTGTGCCTGATGAATTTCCATTTTGGCTTGTTCTTTTTTGTCGGGTTGGCCTTTGTATTTTTCAATGATAGCATCCACTGATTTTGCACGATTCAATGCCAGCTCATATACTTTGGTTTTCTGGTCAGAAGTTAAGCCAACAATTTTGTCCAACTCATCAACCGATTTTTTTGCACGTTGTTCTGCGGGTGGAATTTTCCGTTTTTCCAGTTTGGCAGATGGTTGTGGTTTTTCTGCTACATTCGGTGTGGTTTGTGCTTGTGAAAGGGCGATGCATCCGCTCGCAATAAAAAGAAATAAGGTTTTCATAAGAGTTAATTTTAAGTTTAGATACAGAAATAATGAAAAAGTTTAATACAGATTAAATTTTTCCTTTTAATTTTGCAAAAAAATTGTCTATGAAAAAATCTTTGTATAGTTTAGTACTGCTGCTTGCTTCTGAGTTCTATGCTCAAAATGTAGGGATTAATGCAACAGGGGCGCTTCCGAATGCATCCGCTGGTTTAGATGTTGATTTTAATAATAAAGGGGTACTCATTCCAAGATTAAGTTTAACAGCAGTGAATAATCCGGCACCGGTTACAAGTCCTGCGGTATCGTTATTAGTGTATAATACCAATGCGTCTATTACGGGCGGCTGTGGAGCAGGATATTATTATTGGAATGGGACTCAATGGATATGTTTGCTTTCTTCTACCGGAACATCGGGTGGAAGTTCATTAGCATGGCTGACTACTGGTAATACTGGTACCAGTCCAAGCATCAATTTTTTGGGGACTACGGATAATAACGATCTGGTGATTAAAACCAATAATTCTGAAATTGCAAGATTTACGGCCGGCTGGCGTGTGGGTATTGGAACTGCTACACCGAACGGAAAACTGGATGTACGTACTTCCACCGTCAATAACGGCATTTATATTGAAAGCACAACCAGTGCCGGAAATGGGCTCTGGGCTTATGTAAACGCTACCGGTGCCACGTATGGAGTATGGGGCAGAGTGAACTCAGCATCTACCGGCTCTAAAGGAGTATATGGTGAAAATCAGTCCACCTCAGGGGTTAACTTTGGCGTAGATGGAAGAGTGAATTCCAATGACGGGTACGCCGTGAGAGGGTATAATTCTTCTACAAGCGCTCCCACCTTATCTAATTCGCCGGGAACGGCTGTTTATGGTCAAAACGATGCCCCGCAATCGATTACAATATGGGGTGTATCCAACAACAATAGTGCGACTATTCAAAGTTATGCAATATGGGCAGAAACAAGAGGAGCAAAAAGCATTGGAGTAGTTGGAGTAGGTAATGGTACTTCTGCAATGAATATTCCATCTAACGGGGCAGGTGGTTATTTTTCAGGTACTGAAATTGGTACATTTAGTTACGCAAATATGACAAGCGGCGATAGAAGGGCGTATTATGCAATGTGGAGAGATAATATCGGAAACATTCGCACGGCAATGGTGGGTGGCTTTGTAGGTGGCACAGAATATAAAGTAATGGGAAATGGTGCTGTATCAACTATTGTAAAAGACAACCATAATCAAACAAGAATCATGTTTGCGCCAGAAGCACCACAGGTTTTATTGCAGGATATGGGGAGAGGTAAATTAGAAAATGGTAAAATATACATTCCTTTAGATGAAGTATTTTCAAATAATATAACGATCGATGAAAAACACCCTGCCAATGTTTTTATACAACCGCTGGGAGAATGTAATGGATTATTTGTAAAAAATATTACCAATAAAGGTTTTGAAGTAGTAGAACTTATGAATGGAAAAAGCAATGCAGAGTTTTCGTGGTTTATAGTCGCAATTAGAAAAGATGATGTAGATGAAAAAGGTCATGTGCTTTCAAAATATCAGGATTTGAGATTCCCTTTTGCTCCGAATCCATTAAAAGGAACAGATGTACAACATCAGTTACCGGAAACAAAAGAGAAAAAATAATCTGAACTATTAGGATATTATTTTTTGACGAATACGGGGGAGGAAGTGTTTTGGTGGGGGGCGTGTATAATTTGATTCAATTTTTTGATTAAACCAATGATAATCAGGCGTTTAAAATTTATTTGGTTTATTTGAACTTTCTTGCGTATCTTTGTTTGGAATTATTCTAAATAAGCGTTTATGAAAATACTAATTGCAGATAAGCATTTTTTATCAAGAATAGGTTTGGAATATGTTGTTAACAAACATTTTAGTCCTGTAGAGTTATTATCTTCTCACATAGAAGGATTTAAAGTTTTATCTCAACAAATCAAACATTTTTTGCCGGATATAGTTATTTTAGATTACTTTTCTATGGGTATTTCAAATCATGAACTGGAAAAACTAATACTTCGGTATCCGGATACAAGGTTTATTCTAATTACGGAATGGCTGCCAAAATCCGAACTACTCCGCTATTTCCAATTGAATATAAAATGGCATTTATTGAAAGAATGCGATGAAACAGAAATTAAAGAATGCATTGAATATGCCACTCACAATCAATCATTCTTTTGTAATAAATTGGTACAGTTCATACAATCACAAGATGAAGAATGTGCAGTGGAATCCCGGAGCACTATAAGCTGTGTCGGCATCACTATTACCGAACGTGAAAGAGAAATTATTCAACTAATCGCAGAAGGTAAATCCAATAAAGAAATGGCGGACATGTTAAACATCAGCATTCACACAGTTTTAACACACCGAAAAAATATCATGAAAAAAACACGTGCCAATAATACGGCCGGTTTAGTATTATTTGCTCTGAAAAATAATATCATCACACCTGTTAATCATTTTCTCTTTGCAGAAAATGGATAAACCAAAGAAACCTTTTTTGAAAAATCCGATCTGTTTTTTCTCTGTTTGTCAATTTACTACACATCACGCACATATCAATTTTTATTTTTTGAAAAAAGACACTTGCTTTTTCCTAAAACTCCTCTTTTGTTAAGAAAAGGTTAAATAAATTTTACTTTTTGTTTAAATATATCTAACCTATACCTAACACAAGTATAACTTGCTGTAATTTTGTGGCAAAAATTTTTATGAGAAAACTTTTATTATCTATTGCTTCTGTTGTTGCCTTACATTCATTGGCACAAATTTATGAGGAGTCAAGATACCAGTTGATGTTGAATTACAAATTTAAAGAGCAAAACACTATTAGTTTTCAGCCAGAAATGCGAGTAGAAGATTTTACTAAAAATACTACCATTACATTATGGCGATTACTCTACATTCGGCAGTGGAATGATAGAGTGCATTCTCACCTCGGTACAGATTGGTTTAATAACTGGCATAATTACGATGTTTCCGGACACGAATTGAGAACACATATAGAAACAGGTATTAAAGAAAAGTTTGGGAAGTGGACATATTTTAATCGCTACAGATTAGATTATAGAAATTATTACTCACAAGAATGGAGTTATAAAAAATCGGTATTTAGATTCCGATACATGGTAAACTGGAGCACAGATTTGTTTCACAACGAAAAAGGACAAAAACTCACACTCTATCTGGCCAATGAAGTATTCCTGAATATTGCCGGCACTCATTCGTTTAATCTCTTTGATCAAAACCGTTTGGGGGGATATATGGTATTTAAGATAAATAAAACCATGACTGTTCGCGCCACCTATTGGTGGGAATACAGAAAGAAAAATAATTACAATAATCAATTGTGGTTGCAATTAGGGTTTAATTTATAGTTTTTTTAGAAAAAATTTCTATCTTAAAAATTTACAATTTTTCTTCTCTATTTTTGCCAGGAAAAGAAATGGGAAAGCAAGTTTTTTATCAATACTTAGGAACAATGGAATATGCCCCTTGTTGGAACTTGCAGGAAAGCTTAATGCAGGAAATCATTCATATCAAATTAAAAAACAGAAGCGAAACTATTCCCCTACCCACACCTAATTATTTATTAACCGTTGAACACCCACATGTTTATACGCTTGGTAAAAGCGGAAAAGAGCAACATTTACTGGTTTCAGATGACTTCTTAAAAAAAATAAACGCCACCTTTTATAAAGTAAACAGAGGAGGCGATATTACTTACCACGGCTATGGACAACTAGTTATGTATCCTATTTTAGATTTAGAAAACTTTTTTACAGACATACATAAATATGTACGATATTTGGAAGAAGTAATCATTCGTACATTGAAAGAATATGGTATTGAAGCCGAGCGAAGCAAAGGTGAAACCGGAGTATGGATAGACGCAAAGTATCCTCAAAAAGCCCGTAAAATATGTGCCATTGGTGTACGAAGCAGCCGTTGGGTAACGATGCATGGATTGGCTTTTAATCTTAATACAGACCTGAATTATTTTAATTATATCGTTCCATGTGGTATTGCAAATAAAAAAGTAACTTCCTTACATATTGAATTAGGTCGATCGGTAGATGAGCATGAAGTGAGAACAAAAATTTTAAAGCACTTTGAAACTGTATTTGAATGTACATTAATAGAAAAAAATAAAGACAACTATCCTCCTCATGTGCTAACAAAAAACTAAAAGGACAAACAAACATCTATCTACTTCTCCAAATTGATCATCTTCAAAATTGACTTACTTATTACTGTTTATTCTGAATATAATATTGCAACGTGTAAGTTAGTTTTTAATACATTGATTTTCCTTCTTCTTCCCAATGCTTGCTTTGACCTTTAGACAAACGCATTCCAATGACTACTTCGTGCGTTCCTGTGCTGTATTTTCTTAACGCCGTGGTAGTAAAATCATAAGCATATCCAATCATCAAATAATTTTTGTACAACACACCGACCATCACACTCCAAGCATCACGTGTTCGCAAACTTCCTGCTATCCAGAATTGATCTTTATACAATGCCTTCAAAGCAATATCTACTTGAATAGGAGCGGGCTTTACATACTTTACTAAAAAACTGGGTTCTATCTTAAAATCCTCATTAATATCAAATTGGTACCCGCCATTGATAAAATAATGTGAAACCAGTTTACTCTTTTCAGTAGATAGCGGATACAATTTCAAGGGACTTTGATATAATTGCGGAACAGCCAAACCAAAATACCACTTCTGATTATACAAATGCACACCTGTACCAAAATCAGGCACAAATATAGTTTGATATTGTACTAAGAGATTTTCATCTCCTGCATCATGCAATTTTAATTTATGTCCATCTATCCCCCATCTTAGAAAACCTGCATACAAACCCATAGCCAATTTTATTTCTTTTTCTTTTGACAGTGTCAAGTGATAAGCATAGTTTAGATTAGCGCCCTCTCTTCTTGTAGGACCTACTATATCTGTAAAAATATTCAAACCCAAACCCATTTTTTGCTTTGCAATAGGTCCGTGAACATTGAGATTAAAAGTCCTTGGTGCATCCGTTATTCCGCTCCATTGATACCGATAAAATCCGCGCATATCCACATACTCATACTTTCCGGATACAGCAGGATTTACGCCCAATTCATTCAACATAAATTGAGAATAATGGGGTAATTGCTGAGAAAATAAGTATCTGCTACCTATTATTATACTTATCAATATAATTTTTAAAAAAATCTTCATAAAATAGTTTTTAATTTCATCATCTAAATATAGTTAAAGGTCCTGTATAATCTTTAGGGTACAGTGGTGAGTGCAAGCGAATAATGTAATAATATGTTCCAACCGGTAAGTCCTGTCCTTTATATTTTCCATCCCAAGGGGTGTTATATCCTCTGGAATAAAACAATTGCTCGCCCCAACGATTATATACTTCTACTTCACAATCCGAGAATTGTTGAATATTATCAATTATCCAAAAATCATTTTTACCATCCCCATTTGGACTAAATCCATTTGGAATATCAATTTCCGGATAAACATATACCGTTACAGTATCCCAATTTGTACAACCGTTTGCATCCGTTACTACCAATGTATACGTGGTTGTTAAGGTTGTAGAAGAAACCGGATTGGATGCATTTATATTACTCAATCCAACTGGCGGCATCCAAACATAAGAAGTAGCTGTAGGCGCTGTAGGATTTCCTCCAATAATTGTTGATGAACCAATAGGTATCGCTGAAAATGGTCCTGCATCCACATTAGGTAAAGGATAGCCCACTAATATCACCATTTGAGTATCTACACAACTTCCATTTGTTACAGTCAATACAAAACTATTCGTACCAGCCGATACATTTGCAACAGCAGTAGAAGTATTTGCAATTGTTGTAGAAGGTAATTGTGTCCATTGATAGGTTAAGGCATTTGTAGATGAACTTCCATCCAATAAATAAGTGTAATTGCCACATTGCGCTGTTCCACTGTTAGCACTGGCAATCAATGTCAACGTAGATGAAACAACAAAACTCGTGTCATGAGTACAACCTTTCGTATCAACGATATTCAATGAGTAAGTTCCCACTCCAACATTAGTAGCTGAACTGGTAGAATTAGTATAAGAATTTGGACCAGACCAATTGTATGTATACGTTGGATTACCTCCTGTAATGGTGGTCGTAATAGACCCATCTAATAAAGCACTACAACTGGCATCTGTAATAGAAGCCGTTACAACTATTGGTTGTGGTTGATTAATATTAATTGTAACACTGGTGGAACAACCGTTGGCATCCAACACATTCACCGTGTAATTCCCCGTTCCAATATTGACTATTGGATTACTTGTACTACCTATTGGCATAAAGGTATATGAATAAGGCAAAGTTCCCCCACTGGTAACAATTGCAATCGACCCATCTGTGTCCCCATAACATTTTGGATTTTGAACAATTGGCATACTATTCAAAATACCTGTAGGTGATGATACAGAACCGCTTAATACCGTTAAACATCCGGCATTATCTGTAACTGTGGCTGTTATTAATCCACTACACAATCCCGAGATATTACTAAAACTTCCATTCGTAACAGTACCATCAAACCAAGTAATAGTATATGGAGAAAGCCCAGCCGTAACCGTTACCGATGCCGCACCATCACAGGAAGAACTGCACGCCGCATCTACAATATTTAATGATGCTAATGGACCATTTTGATTGGAAACGACAAAAACAGAAGATGTTGTACATCCCGCTGCATCGCTCACTTGTAATGTATAAGTTCCGGAACCTATATTTGTTAAAGTAGCCGAAGAACTGCCTCCGGGTAACCAGGTATAAGAGAAGGGCGCTGTGCCTCCATTCACAGTTCCAATGATCGTTCCATCATTCATACCACAGGAAGGTTGATAAATGGTCGGAATAATCTGAATTGTATTCGTAGCATTAATACTCACAGATTCTGTATTGATACAATTCACAGAATCTTTCACCTGTACATAATAAACACCCGCACATAATCCTGTTTCTATATTAGAGGTATTGCCAGAACCAATCCACAAATAAGAATAAGGAGGCGTACCACCACTACCAGTAACTGTTGCAGAGCCCACACAATCTCCAAAACAAGCTGGATTAGTAACAGTAATGGCAGTAACTAATGATGAACTATTACTTAACGGAATAAATTCATTTTGTATACAGCCATTAGCATCCGTTATAGTAATCATATACAAACCGGCACACAAATTAGAAGCATTTAGTCCGGAGTTCCCATTACTCCATTGTACGGTATAACTCGGTGCCCCTCCTGATAAAGTTAGGTTAACGCTTCCATCGCAGTTTCCACAAAATGGTTGATTAGAAGAGTAAGTTGTAGTAACAGAAGAGGGAGAAATAATAGTAACAGAGAAGTTTTCAAAACATCCGTTATTATCTGTAATGGTACACGTATAATTGCCATTACATAAATTGTTGGCTGTTGAATTACTTTGTCCCAATGGATCACTCCATTGAAAATTATATGGCGGTGCGCCACCGGCAATCCCAACAACAGAAGCAGAACCATTACAATCATAATAGCAATTATTATTTATGGCAAAAATACTTGCTGTAATAGAGACACCTCCCACTAAGGTATATGTGAGCGGATATTGACATCCATTATTATCAAAAACAGAAACAGAATATACACCAGGGCAAAGAGATGTCAACGAATTACTCGTTGCACCAGTGCTCCATGTGTAAGTATATGGAGACGTTCCACCAGAAGGAGAAATAGAGATACTACCATCACAAATGCCATTACATTGAGGATTTTGAATGTTAGCATTGGCATTTAATGGTGAAGGTTCAGAAATAGTAACAGATTGAAAGTATTTACAATTGTTAGCATCTGTCACTTGAACAGTATAAACACCCGCACACAAATTTGAAATAGTGGGTGATGCAACTGGTGGAGTAACCCAGGTATAGGTATAAGGTGCTGTACCTCCTGTGATTGGCGGGGATGCTACCGCAATACCATCACAATATCCATTACAAGAGGTGTTGGTATAGGAAATTACTATTCCACTTGGCCCGTTTGAATTACTCAAAGGTAATTGAAATGTTTGCTGACAGGAATTCGCATCCGTAACAGTTACGGTATAAACACCCGAGCATAAATTTGTCGCCACACTGCTTGTAGAAACTGAAGGTGACCATGAAAACGTATATGGTGCTGTTCCACCTCCAGCTGCTATTGTAATAGAACCATTACAAATACTACAATCGGAAGGACTCATAGAAGGATTGACTGTTAACGTAACCGGAGCGTTTAATGTTACCATGCCACTATCCTTGCATCCTTTGGAATCTTCAATATACACCGTATACGTTCCCCCACATAAACCGGTTGCAGTAGACGTGCTTTGAGGAGGTGTTGATGTCCATGTATAATTAACGGGCGGCGTTACATTCAAAGGATTGCTTTGGGCAATACCGTTACAGTTGCTGCACGATGTAGGATTTGTATAACTAATGTTTGCCAAAATTTTAGGTGGATTAATAAGAGATGCTACTTGTTGTCCTGGACAATTTTTACTATCCAAAACCTGCAAAGTGTAATTACCTGAACACAACCCTGTTGCATTTGGCAAATTACCACCAGTAGGTACCCACGTGTAAGTATAACCACCATTTCCACCATTGACACTGGAAGTTATGCTACCTGTGCAAGCGCCATAACATACTGGATTAAAAGGCGTAAGAGCAACACTTATAGGAGCCGGCTGACTAATGGTGAATGTTTTGATAGATTGACAGCCGTTGGCGTCAGTTACTATAGAAGAATATGTACCGGCACATAAAGTAGTAACAACAGAGTTCGTCAAGGGTGTACCACTCCATGAATAACTAAACGGCAATGTCCCTCCGCTTGCAGTAACAGTAGCACTTCCATTGCAATCACCATTACAATTAACACTACCCGAACTCATCACAGTACTCATAAGAGCAGGTGGCTCTGTGATTGTAACAGTCATCACTACATTACAACTTCCATTATCCTGAACAGTTAAGGTGTAAACATTAGGACATAAACCAACAATGTTATTTAAGGATGATCCGGGGAAACCACCAACAGGTGCCCATGAATAAGTGTACGGAGCAGTTCCTCCCGAAACGTTGGCAGTAATAGACCCATTACAGGCACCGTTACATAATACATTTTGCTGAGTAAATGTAACATTCAAAGTAGAAGGTGGATTAATGGTAAACGTTTGAGAGTACATACAATTATTAGCATCTGTAACGTCAACCGTATAAGTTCCGGGGCATAAACTATTTACGTTTGGTGAAGTAGACCCTAATGGAGACCATGAATAAGAATAAGAGGGAGTACCTCCAGAAGGGGATAAGTTAATTGCACCTGAACAATTAGAATTACACAATGGTTGTGTAACCGTTGAATTAAACGAGAACTGTGACGCACTCGCAACAGATATCACAGAACTTGTGGTACAACTTCCCGCATCTCCTACTGTTACTACATAAACACCTGATGAAAGATTGGTGGCAGTATTACTCGTTGAAACATTCGGCGACCAAGTATAAGACAAAGGTGGATTCGTAGAAGTGGCAACCACTGTAATACTTCCATTATTCCCTCCATAACACGTTACACTTTGTACAGAAACAGAAGTTATGGTAGGCCCACCCGGACCATTTAAAGATATTACAGAAGTGGTTAAACAACCATTAACATCTTTTACATCTACTGTGTATACTCCAGAAGGCAATGTATTAACTGTAAATGAATTAGACGTTGAACCGCTGGGTCCTGGTGTAATAGTATAATTATAATTTGGATTGCCTCCTATTATAGTTCCACTGATAATCCCATTATTTGAAATACAACTGGTAGGATCTGTATTGGCAAATGATATTGTAGTAGCTGGCGGTTGCGTGATGCTAAACGTTGCTGTTTGAGTACAATTGTTTGCATCTTTTATATCTACTGTGTAATTACCCGTACACAATCCCGTTACAGTGCCAGTACCATCACCCGTCAATCCGAAAGGTGTCCATGAATAGTTCAAACTTCCGGTTCCACCACTAGCAGTAACGGATATTTGCCCATTACAATTGCTATTACATAAAACATTGGTAATATTAGAAGAGGTTATCACAATAGGTGGAGGGTCTGTAAATCTAACTGAGTCCGAGTTTTGACAACCTTGATTATCAGACACAATGACAGTATATCCACCAGCACACAAACCACTCACGTTAGGACTGTTAGAAATAGGGCCACCGGAGGAGTTCCATGTGTAAGTATATGGAGCTAATCCGCCACTTACATTAACATTAGCGGCACCATTACACGAGCCATTGCAGGTTAAAGTATTTCCACTGGTTGTCAAAGTCAAGAATATGGCTTGTGGTACATTAACTGTTGCAGTAGCAGTACATCCATTCGCATCCTGTACTAATGCAGTATAATTTCCAATACACAATCCTGTAGCTACTGGATTATTCCCTCCTAAAGGTGACCATGTATAAGAATAAGGGCTTGTTCCACCATTTGGCGTAACTGTTGCAGCGCCAATACAAGTAGAACTACAACTTGCCTGTAATCCTGTTATATTGGCCTGTAATTGTGAGGGTTGTGAAATACTAATCGCTTGTGAAGCCACACAACCTTTACTATCTGTTACAGTGACAACATAATTACCAGGACATAAATTAGTAACAACTGAATTATTAGTTACAGGAACAGTATTCCATGAATAAAAGTATCCGGGACTACCTCCTGTTGCAGTAGCAGTGGCTGACCCATTGCAGGCGCCAAAACAAAGAACATTTTGCACATTTGTAGTAATACTTATAGCAGGCGGCGCTATTACAGTAAAAGTTTGCGTCTTGGTACAATTTTTAGCGTCTGTGACAGTTAAAGTGTAGTTGCCGGAACAAAGATTCGTAATACTATTTGTTGTAGCACCGGTACTCCAGTTATATGTATAAGGCATATTACCACCTGTAACAGTCGTAGTAATAGAGCCGTTACAATTGTAACTACATGAAGTGGAATTTGTCGTAGCAGTAATAGTCATGTCAGGGGGAGAAACAATGTTTACTGTTTTAGTATTAGAACAATTATTACCATCTACCACTGTTAGAGTGTAGGTGCCTGCACATTGATTCGTTAATACAGCTGCCGTAAAGGAAGAGCCGCTTGGTGGAATGTTCCAGATATAAGTATATGGAGGGGTACCACCGCTTGCACTTCCTGAAACGGATCCATCACACCCACCATAGCAAGAAACACTGGTTGATACTGCTGTTACATTTAAAGTGTTGGGTTGTTGAATATTAATAGTATTAGTAGAGGTACAATTGTTGGCGTCCTTGATAATCAAAGTGTAAGTTCCGGCACAAAGATTTGTATAGGGTGGAGAAGTTGTAATGGTAGTGGATGGACCAGTAAGAGTGTAATTGTAGGAAGGTGTACCTCCTGTTGGAGATGAATTGATTGAACCATTGCACGAACCATTACATGTTACACTTGTTGAAGAGATATTGGGTGTGATTGAAGAGGGTTGGGTGATAGAATAATTTACAGTTAAGGTGCAGTTATTAGCATCTTTAATAGTGATACTATAACTACCAGCACAAAGGGATGAGATAGGATTTACAGTTTGTGCCCCCGGAGACCATGTATAGGTATAAGGACTTGTACCGCCTCCTATTGAAACAGAAGCGCTTCCATTACACAAACCATTACAGGTAACACTGTTAGTTGTAACTGTTGCGGAAAGTGGCGGAGGTTGGGATATATTAATCGTAGCTGTTTGAGTACAATTATTAGCATCTTTTATTGAAATGGTATAATTCCCTGCACATAAATTATTAATTGTAGCTGTTGGGTTGGCTATTCCGGTAATTGTTCCAGGATTAATTGTATAATTAAAAACAGGAGTACCGCCATTTACTGTAAATGAAATTTTTCCATTGCAGTCACCATTACATAATGCAGCTGTTGAAGAAGGAACAATGGTAATGGAACCCGGTTGAGTAATTGTGAAAGATTGAGTTTTTACACAGTTGTTATTATCTCTAATGGTTACTGTACAATTACCGGCACATAAAGAAGTAGCAGAATTAGTGGTGGATCCTGAACATGTCCATGAATAGGTATAAGGTGTTACGCCGCCACTGACACTAACAGAAGCGGTGGCGTCACATAAGCCAAAACAACTGACATTGGTTTGAGTAGGTACGACAGTAATAGATGTGGGTTGTGTGATTGTGGCGGAATATACAGCGGTACAACTTTTAGAATCAGTAACTGTGGCTGTATAAACTCCATTACATTGATTGGTGAGTGAATACGGACTACTTGTTTGTACAGCCCCTGTACTCCAGTTTACGGTATATCCGGGCGTCCCGCCTGAAGGGGACGCTTGTACGGCACCGTTGCAAGCCCCAAAACACGTTATATTGGTAAAACTACCATTGGCTAATAATTGTGTGGGTTGTGATAAATTCGTTGTAAATGTTCGGCTACACCCATTCGCGTCTGTAATAACAAATGTATGAGTTCCTGCGCACAAATTTGTATAAGTAAATGCGACACCTTGTTGAATATTAGTATAGGTAGTACTTCCATCCACCACTACTGTATAAGTATTACCAGGTGATTTTGGCATACCACCATTAGTCATGGCCGTGATTGATCCATTACAAAATCCAAAACAGCTGGGTTGAACACTGGATGTGGTAATAAACCCAATTAAAGATTGTCCACCTACAGTAGCGTTGTTAGAAATAGCGACTAAATTATTCCCGGAATCAAAAATCCACACCACATAAGGATCACAGGCACAAAGTCCATTGATAGTATAAGTTCCGGACCCCATAATAGTTGTTAATGTTGGTGAAGGTGTGCATGGTGAGAAACTCCAGTTTAGAGTATATGGAGGGGTAGACGGTGCACAGGACGATAAATCAACAGTAAGTACTAATTTACCATCACACATACCATTACAGGAGATTGGGTAACCTGTTAAAGTAGCACCACAACCGGCAAGTTGATCTGGATTATATGCTTTTAAGTTAGTATTATCAGATTGAAAAATATTACTTTTAGTTAAAATGTGTGTTTTCTGTGCTTTCCATATTACAGTTTGTGGAACTTCAAAAGCTTCTGATTTAATAACCGTATTTTCGGATTCAATTTTGGTATTTGGAGCAATTTGAATATTATCCATTACAAGGTATGCATTATTCAAATAAAGTTTATTAGACCTAACATTTAATTTTCTTGCAGATAAATGTTTCATGCTAAAGTCCGTTCCTTCTAAAATAAGTGAACCATTTATGAATGCCCCCCCTGTATTTATTTGTGAGACGGATGATTTTTTATTACTAATAATGATGGGGTTATTAGCGTTTATATTCGTATTAAAATTTACTAAAAAGTTTCCATTAACCTTTAAATGTGAAGATGAAGGTATCTGAACATAAACATTTTGCTGAGACGTGATTTCAAAATTATTGACTTCACCATTTCCAATAATTTCAATAACAGCAGGGGTATAACAACTATTTTCATCAATTTTTACATTTGTATTTTTATTAGGAATTATTCCACATGGTTTGCCACCGCTTTCTAATGACCAGTGATTAGGGTCATTCCACTTACCACTTCCACCTATCCAATAAAGTGTTTTTTGTGAGAAAGTTTTCAGTATCAAAAAGAACAATAATATTGTTATGTATTTTATCCTCATTAATCTATATTTTTCCACAAAGGCAACAAATTTTACGCAAATAATTGTTAAAGGTTATATTTTTTTTCCTTGAAAATAATTCCATACTCCTTTAATTCATTTAGCAATGATAAATATATCTCAGGGACTGTTGGAATTTGTATGCCAATTAGATTTATTTTTCCTAACAGATAATTTTTTACGGTGATTCCTAATGGTAAGCCAACCGTTTTAGCCATTGAAGTGTGAACACTATCCCTGCCTTTGTCTTCAAAATAAGATTCCAGAGCCATTTTCTTGCCTTTGATGTCGTATTCAAAATGATGGTACATCACCGTCCAGTCCTTATCATCTGGTTTTAATTTTAATTGTTCTTCCATAATAGATTGTAAAATCATTGCAGATGTACCTTTAGCAGGTTTTTGAATTTTTTCATCTGAAAATAATTTCAGGTAACTGAGTTTTTCAATTACGTCTTCGTCAATACGATGAGTAAAAACTCGTTTCAATTTTTCAATCGTATGTTCTTCACCTTTTGGTAAAAACAGTTCTATCCATTCTTTATAGGATATGTTTTCAAGATTATCAATAGCAATGTTATCATCCGTTAGTCCAAGATTGACAATTATATTCCATGCTTTACAAAATCCTTTGTATCTCAATGTACCACGAAGTATATTTTTTACTTCTGGAATATTATATGCTTTAATGTATTGAATACTGTTTCGATTGGCGTATGCATCAAAAGTAAACTTATCAATTTGTATGGTTTCTGCTTGCTCAAATAATCTTTGATAGGGTAATAATTTAATTTTACCATCGGCAAGATATTCAGCAGTACTATTTCCGGCCATGACTACATTTCTGGGATTCCAGCTGATTTTGTACCCCCACGGATTATCATTACTTTCTGGGGCTACAAGTCCACCGCAATACGAATGAAAAGTCAAAATTTTTCCACCTTGTTTATGAATATCATCAATGATTTTCATTGCAGAAGCGTGGTCTATTCCAGGATCTAACCCCAATTCATTAAAGAGAACGATGTTTTTATCACGAGCAGCTTTATCCAGATTTCTCATACTATCGCTGACATAACTGGCAGTCGCCATGCTTTTGCCAAAAGCCACACAATCTTCTGCCACTTCTGTGTGCATGGAAGCCGGCAACATGGAAATGACAAAATCACTTTGTTTTATTAATTGTTGACGCTTTTTTACATCGAAAATATCCAATTCTTCTGCTCTTCCATTAGGATGTTGATTTATTTTTGATTGCGCTAATTCAACGCTATTATCTGCAACAACAATTTTCCAATTATATATTTCCGATTGTTTTAATAAGTATTCTACTAATATCGTTGAAGAACGTCCTGCTCCAATTATTAAAATAGTTTTCATGTTATTGATTTTTACATTTGACCATGGTGAGTATTGTGGCAATGGCTACTGTTTCTCCGGTATCATCATACACATCTACTAACCATTTCACAATACCTTTTTTAATATCCTGTTCGTCTTTTTTCTCCACGGAAATTTTTTCTTTGCAAGTCAGTTTAACGCCAATTGTCGTGCCTACATAAACTGGTTTTGTGAACCGACAAGTGTCTATTCCATAATTCAATAATACAGGTCCTTTTTTGGCCATAACAAATAAGCCCGCTGCTTTACTTAATACATAATAGCCATGTGCTACTCTACCGGTAAAAATGGTACCATCTAAAGATGTAACATCCGTATGAGCATAAAAATGATCGCCACTTAAGTTGGCAAAGTTCACAATGTCCGCTTCAGTAACTGTGTGCTTAGCCGAAATATACGTTTCACCTATTTCCAGATCTTCAAAATATTGTGCAAAAGGATGCTTTTCTTTTTCTATGTATGTTGCACCGTATTGGTATTGTTCTGTAATAGTTGTAATCACATCGGGAGTTCCCTGAATGGCAGTTCGTTGCATATAATGCAAAACACCTCTTACACCGCCCATTTCTTCGCCTCCGCCAGATCTTCCAGGACCTCCGTGTACTAACAATGGCAATGGTGAGCCATGCCCTGTGTGTTCTTTTGCAATTTCATTATTTAAAATCATTATTCTGCCGTTAATATGAGCGGTGTTTAATACAAACTCTTTGGCGATTTTTTTATCATTTGTTGTTATGCTTGTTACCAAAGACCCCTTACCCATTTCTACTAATGTAATGGCTTCATCTAAATCTTTGTATGGCATAATGGTACTCACCGGACCAAATGGTTCTATATTATGACAATCTACACATTCTAATGGTTTTTCATTCAAAAAAACAATGGGCGGCAAAAAAGCACCCTTGTTTTTATCTGCACCTACTACCTCATAATTCTCTATGTCTCCAATCACAACTTTTTGAGATTTTCTTAATAATTCTATTTTTTCTAAAACATCTTTTACCTGGTCTTTTGATGCTAATGCTCCCATTCTTACTTTATCATCTTTCGGATTACCAATTGCAACAGATAGCAATCTCTTATGCAATGCCTTCTGCACCTCTTCTACTCTGTTTTGTGGAACAATAATTCTTCTTACAGCGGTGCACTTTTGTCCTGCTTTAACCGTGATTTCTTTGGCTACTTCTTTAATGAATAAATCAAACTCTGGCTGATCTGGTGTTACATCTTCGCCTAACACCATTGCATTTAAAGAATCTGCTTCCATATTAAAAGGAATACTCTCTTCAATAATTCTTGGATGTGATTTCAACATTTTTCCAGTGGAAGCCGACCCTGTAAAAGTAACTACATCCTGATTTTCAAGATAATCAAACATTCCATTGATAGATCCACACAATAATTGTAAACTTCCTTCCGGTAATATTCCCGATGCTATAATTTCTTTTACTACGGCTTCTGTGAGATACGAAGTAACCGTGGCGGGCTTCACAACGGCTGGAACACCGGCTAGCAGATTAACTGCAATTTTTTCCAGCATGCCCCATACCGGGAAGTTAAATGCATTAATGTGTAAAGCAACACCTCTTTTTGGCACTAATATATGATGACCAATAAACTTACCGGACTTGGATAATTTTACGATTTCTCCTTCTACATGATAAGGCAAGTCCGGAAATTGTCTACGTAGAGAAGCATAGGAAAACAAATTACCAATTCCTCCTTCAATATCAATCCAACTGTCGGCTTTGGTAGCCCCTGTCATATAACTTATCTCATAAAACAATTCTTTTTTGGATAATAAATGGAGTGCCAAAGCTTTCAGCATTATACCTCTTTCATAAAACGTCATTTTACGCAAAGCTCTCCCACCCACTTTTCTACCATACTCAAGAACCTGCTTAAAATCGATTCCATTGGTAGTGGCTATTCCTATTGCTTCGCCTGTTATAGCATTATACAGTGTTTGCCCTTTGCCTTCTCCTTCTGTCCACTTCCCTAAAATATAATTTCCTATTCTTCTCATAACTTGTTTTTGGCAAAAGTAATAAAAAAGAATGCTGTATAATTTAATAACATAATTACCTAACTAATCTTCATATAACATCCTATACATACCGATTATAAAATTATTTTACCTTTCAAAAAATAATTTACAGATTTCAGGGGAATCTCAAAAAAAAATACTACCTTTGTTGTCTCAAAAAATAAAAGATATGAAAAAAATTATGAAAAAAATTATTATGATCAGTGCGTTGTTTTTGATGACGCAGGTTGGTTTGTTTGCACAAGAAACATCCAAGCAAATTATTCCGTGCATCACGTATGAAGCGATGGAATATGCTTTTCAGCAGGATACAGAAGCCCGCATCAGATATGAAGCAGCCCAGAAAGAATTAGAAGATGCCTATAAAAACTACGAAGCATCTTTAAAGTTACACGAAGGTAAAACAGCGGCATTTCAATACACAGTACCCGTTGTGTTTCATGTATTACATTTGAATGGTCCTGAAAACGTTTCTGATGCTACACTTATCAATGCATTGGCACAAGTCAATAAAGATTTTGCAAGAACAGGTTCTGATACCGGAACCATATATCCTGCATTCAAGTCCTTGTATATCAATAGCGATATTGTTTTTATGTTGGCTCGCAAAGATCCTAGTGGTAATTGCACCAGTGGAATTGTTCATTACTACAACACCAACACCAAGTGGGTACAATCCGCCTTTCCGTATCCATATACTTGGAATCCAACGAAATATTTAAACATCTACATTGTAAAGGAAATTTGTCAAAGTGCTCCCAATTGCGGCACAAGTGGTGGGATAATCGTCGGTTATACCTATAAACCAGGCACATGGTCATCAGGATCTTCCAGAGATGCTATTGTATACAACTATCAATTTTTAAGTGGTACGCAAGCGCGTACACTATCACATGAAATTGGTCACTGGTTAAATCTTAGTCATCCCTGGGGAAATACCAATAATGCGGGCGTGAGTTGTGGAGATGACGGAGTAAGTGACACCCCTCTTACAAAAGGTTTTTTCAGCACCTGTCCTAACAGTGCTACTGGTTCTGGTTGTACTTCTCCTGAAAATGTAGAAAATATTATGGATTATAGTTCTTGTCCTAAAATGTTTACGACTGGTCAAACTAATAAAATGAGAACAGCTTTAGCATCTACCACTTCCGGAAGAAACAATTTATCTACTACTTTTAACCTTACTGCTACGGGCGTAAATGACACTTCAACATGTTATCCGATTGCTTATGCTTATCCTTCTTCCTTTACGGTATGTAGCGGCAGTGGATTCACTGTCACAGATAAATCTTTTAATGGCCCGGTAGCCAGCAGAACATGGGCTGCCTCTGGCGGAGCTACCATTGCTAATCCATCTGCCTCTGTTACTACAATGACCATTTCCACACCCGGCATTCAAACCGTTTCATTAACTACCTGCAACTTTGCCGGCTGTACAACTTATACCTTTTCTGTCAATGTGTTAAATGGTACACCTAACGTCACGGGCAGTTATTTTGAAAGTTTTGAAGGCGGCACCAGTTTGCCAACGAACTGGAGTGTGATTAACGGAAGCGGTGGCACGACCTGGCAGGTGTATACAGGCGGTGGCGCTACCGGTACAAATGCCATGTTTGTAGATGGTTCACTTGAACCAGCAGGAGTTCAAGAAACTTTAGAAACACCTTCTTATGACTTTCTAAATAACACAGGCGCTACTTTCACATTTAAATATGCTTATGCTCAAAAAACATCTTCCTATCAGGACAAACTCATTGTACAAGCCAGTGCCGATTGTGGCGGAACATGGACAAACGTGTACCAACCATCTGCAACTACTATGGCAAGCGGATCAGGTGGTGTAAGTTCTACGCCCTTTTATCCGACTCCTTCGCAATTCAAACTTTACACACTGACCACTAACCCGGCTTTTAATACCTTCAAAACAAAACCTAACGTAAAAATTAGATTTATCTTCCAAGAAGATGCCACCAATGGTTTTGGGAATAATTTCTTTTTAGATGATATCAATTTTTCTGTACCTACCGGTGTAAATGAACTTACTCAAAGTGTAGGATTTAATATCTCTCCCAATCCGAATAATGGATCTTTTAATATCAAATTCACCTTGAGTGATGTTTCAGAAGTGCAATATCAAATAACAGATATTTTAGGAAAGACCATTTTACAATCTAACAAACAAAAACATGAAACCGGTGAGCACACCATTAATGTCCACCTTCAGTCCATACCAACAGGTATTTATTTCCTGCAATTTGAATTAAATGGTCAGAAAATGGCCAGAAAAATTATTGTGGATTAATTTAGGGCAATCGTAGCAGAAACGAAAAAGCCCTTCCATAATGGAAGGGCTTTTTCGTTTTGAGAGATGGATTAGTAAATGAATTTTAAATTCATTTCTTTTTTACTTCTGCGCTGTCAGAATGAATCGTGATGTTGATTTCTTTTTTTTCATGTTTTTCGCACTCTTCCTCTTCCTCACAGCATTCGTCTTCGTCTCTTTCACATTGTCCGCCTTTATAACATTGTTCATCCCCATAGTGTGATTGACACATTCTATGATGCATGTATGACATCATCATAGGCGGTCTTCCACATGCCCCATCATGACAAGATCATGCATCTTAATGAGCAGCACAACATTCCACCTAATGCGACAATAACTACTAACCAGCCGGCTACTCTAAAAGGCCATTGTAAGTTTTCCTTTTATACTTTGTAAAGGAGTAGTACACCTCCTGTAAATGCTATTAACCACGCGACAATAGCAATGCTTGTAATACATCCCATAGTGGTAGGTTTTATTGGTTAATAATGCAAAGATACATTTTTTTATTTTTTCAGAATTATTTTTTTAAGGCAGCAATTTATTCTTGAATAACTGCTTCACGAAAAATAGCATCGCTGGTTGAGGAATGTTCAATGCTAATACGAATGGACTTTTCTGTAATAAACGAATCTGCATTTAATAAATCTACAGCACTATCCGGCCATTCTATAAAACAATAATTATCAGAGTACAGATAATCCTCAAAACCAATCTCTTTTAATTCATTTAAATTTTTTATACGATACAAATCAAAATGATAAATAGGATTTTTTTCATTATCATGATAGATATGAAGTATCGAAAAAGTGGGACTTGTAACATGTTCTTTACAATTCAATTCTTTGCAAAATGCTTGCACAAAGGTTGTTTTTCCTGCACCTAAATTGCCTCGCAATAAAAAGATTTTTTTGTTTTTGAAATGTTTAAGTATGAATTGTACAAACTGTTCCCAATCTTTTTTCTCACGAATTATGTAACGCATCATTTTATCTTGGTTTATCTTGGCATTAAACGAATATAGGGAATGATCATTTCCTCTAAGCTAATCCCACCATGCTGAAAAGTATTTTTATATAGATTGACATATTGTCCGTAATTATTAGGGTATACAAAAAATCCATACTCTTTGGCAAAAATAAATCTTGAACTAGGATGCAATTTGGGTAAAAATATATCCGAAGGATTTTTATATTCTATCACTTCTTTAGCATTATACTCTAGTGCTTTCCCTTGTTTATATCTGAGATTGGTGTTTACATTTCTGTCCCCTAAAACCCTTACAGGTTCTTTTACATGTACGGTACCATGATCGGTTGTAATTACTATTGGGACTTTTTTCTCTTGCAATAACTTAATAATTTCAAATAGTGGCGAGTGTATAAACCAGGATTTGGTAATACTTCTGTAAGCGGGCTCATCTTCTGCCAATTCTTTGATAATTTCCATTTCTGTTCGGGCATGACTCAGCATGTCAACGAAATTATATACAATCACATTCAATGGATTTTGAACCAACTGAGGTATTACTTCTATAAGCTTTTTGGCTGCCTGATGGTTGGTTACTTTATTGAACGAAAACTTAATATCTTTTCCCGTCAATCGTTTTAATTGTGCCTGAAATAAATTTTCTTCATGAAGATTTTTTCCACCTTCATCTTCATCATTACTCCACCATTGTGGAAAAGTTTTTTCAATTTCTGACGGCAATAGTCCTGCAAATAAAGCATTTCTTGCATACTGTGTAGTAGTGGGTAAGATGCTATAATACAAACTTTCTTCTTCTACTTTATAATATTTTGCCAAAACAAGTTCAATAATTTTCCACTGATCAAATCTTAAATTGTCAATTAAGATAAAAAAAACTGAAGTATCCGAAACAATTTGAGAAACGAATTTTGTTTTAATTAACGTATGACTCATTACCGGGACATTCTGTGTTTTTTTGTGCAACCAAGAAGTATAGTTTTTTTGAATAAACCTTGCAAACTCTTTATTAGCATCCTGTTTTTGAGATTGTAATACATCGGCCATACTTTTATCTTCTGACACATCCATCTGAATATCCCAAAATACAATTTTTTTGTAAATATCTATCCACATTTGCCAACTGTCAGCAGATTGAATACTATTCATTATCTCTATAAATTCCTGACGATACGATTGTGTGGTTGTTTCTGTAATGAGTTTTTTGTTTTCTAAAACTTTTTTCAAAGATAACAATACCTGATTAGGGTTGATGGGTTTTATTAAATAATCTGCAATTTGTCTTCCAATGGCCGTATCCATAATATGCTCTTCTTCACTTTTAGTAATCATTATGACAGGAATAGAGGCATTGATTTGTTTGATTTTCTGTAAAGTGTCTAATCCGCTTAAACCGGGCATATTTTCATCTAACAACACCACATCAATCTGTTTATCTTTATGAATAATCTCTAATGCTTCATCACCACTGACAGCAGTTACAACCTCATAATTTTTATTTTGTAAAAATAAAATATGCGGTTTTAAAATTTCTATTTCATCGTCTGTCCATAGAATTTTATATGTATTCATAAAAGATAGTTTTAGGCAAATCTACTTAAAACCTTAAGTCAATTACTAATTTATTAAGATTTTTAAACAATTAAACGATGTTATCTATTATTTATTATAGATTCGCAAAAGAGCCCTCTCTTCAGAAATGTACTTCCAATAATACCAATCAAAATTATTTATCTCTACTTATTTTCAGAATAACTAATACTATACTATAAAAAACTATACTACTTCAAATCGGCTATAAGTAATGTTTATTTAATTCTTAATAATTTTTTCTACTGATTTGAAATTATCCCCAATGATTTCTATGAAATATACACTGCTTTGCAAATTTGAAATATCAATAGTTGAATGGTTATTTTCAAACGCAATGTGCTCATCCATAATTTCTCGTCCGTTAACATCCAACAATCGGATTTGCAATTGCTTATATTGTGATGTTTTAATCTCGATATAGCTTGTTGCCGGTATTGGAGAAATATAAACACCATTTTGAGAAGCACTTGTTTGAATTCCTGTTACAACCACATAAACTGAGCTTGAAGAACTTTGACATCCACTGCTATTACTTATCCACACACTATACCACCCATTTTGAGTAGCCACATAAGTTTGCGATGTCTCACCAGAAATAGGAGAGCCATTTAAATACCATTGATAACCCGTTGCTGAAGGATTGCAGGTTAATGTTGCGCCGTTTGCACTTACCGTGGGCTGAGATGGAGATGGAGACACGTTCACTGTAACAGTCGCTATGGCCTGACAAGAACCATTTGCTGCCGTGTAAGTGTATACTGTTGAAACAGTTGGACTCACATAAACTGAAGAGGTGGTAGCACCATTATCCCAATTTACAGAATACGCATTGGTATTAGCATAAATATAGGTGCCGTATCCTGAGCATATTGTGGTAGAAGAGGATGCCGCTGTTGGTGTAGGAGCTACTGTGATTGTAGAAGTATAAGTAGTTCCTGTTCCATTTGCATTGGATGCAGTAAGAGATACGGTATAAGTTCCTGTAGCAGTATACGTTACAGAAGGATTTTGAACGGTAGAAGAAGATGGATTACCTCCCGAGAAACTCCAATTCCACGAAGTAGGATTATTAGAAGAAGCATCATTAAATTGGAAAGGCGTATTGATACAAGCAACGGAATAAGAGGTGGTAAAGAAACTATTGGGAATAGCTGTAGGATTACTATATAAGTCCGTTTCCCATACTCCTCTGCCATAAGTAGCCGCGCGAAGTTTATTGCTTAAATAACCAATTTCCATATCACTGACAATTACATTAGGCAATCCCTGAGAATATGGTAACCACGAACTCATCGTTATTTCTCTATAATACACTCCCACATCTGTTCCTACATAAATAGCATCAGAAGAGTTTTTGGTGTAAACAACACAATTTACAGGGATATTAGGCAACCCTGTTGAATAATTTGTCCACGAGGCCCCGCCATTAGTGGAATGGAATACTTTATTACCAGAAGAATATCCTGAAAATGTTACATAGATATTATTCTCATTGGTATTATCAATAGCAATATCTGTAATAGCTGCAGAACCAACTGGTAAACCAGATGAAATACTTGTCCATGAGGTGCCACCATTGGATGTTCTATATAAAGCATTTGATCTAAAAGCATATATCACGTTTGTATTAGAGGGTGCTACTTTTACACCTAAAATTTCTCCAGTTCCGCTGCCAATTGTTCCGGGCTTTGTCCAGGAAGTGCCTTGATTAGTCGATACCCATACATTTTCATACCCACATAAAAATGTATTAGGATTGGATGGATGTTGAATAATAGGTGCGACCCATGCTGCATTTTCAGAGGTTGATGGTGCTATTGATGTCCATGATAAACCACCATTTGTAGAACGTTGAAAATCTCCATATACATAAGATGCCACGATGGTGTTGTTATTATTCCAACTAATGAAGCAATCTGCGCCATCACCGCCGTAAATCGCTATCCAAATAGTACCGTTCCATTTATTGGTTCCATTGTCCTGATGACCGGTAACGATAAGAGAAGAGGATGTGGCGGACAAACCTAGTTTATAAATCTGAGCGATATTCATTAAGCCATTTATCGCTGTAAATGATGTACCGCCATTTGTTGTTCTAAATAAGCCACCGTCCGTTGCAAGATAAACCGTATTAGAAGAGGTGTATTGTACATCGTGTACGTCGGCGTGCACATAGGGTTTTCCCCCACCACCATACCAGTGTGTGTAAAGCGTCCATGATGCCCCTCCATTGGTGGATTTCCAGCTATTTACTCCACCACAAACAATTTCATTAGGATTCGTAGGTGAAACACCGATAGCAATATCATACCATCCTTGTCCGCCACTACCACTACCATTTGTACTCCAATCAAATATATTAGGCGTAGTGCTCATTACTGACCAAGTTCCTGCAGCACCAGAAGCCGTAGAACGATACACACCACCATAACTATAATCACTCGCGCTTGCTAATAAATAAACATAGTTAGGATTAGCAGGCGTAACGGCAACCGATAAGCGAATAACACTTCCTACTGCCCCATAAGAAATGGCTGTAAAAGAACTACCCCCATTCGTAGAACGATAAAAACCAGAACTGGTAACACCATAAATAATAGTAGTGTCATTGGGTTTATATTCACCATCTTTAAAATTTCCTGCCTAAACTAATGTCCACGAAGTACCACCATTTCTCGTTCTATAAATACCCGAAGATGTAAATGCAAAAACAGTAGTTGGATTTAAAGGATTGATGAGTAGGCGTCCTATTCGCCTTTGTTGACTAGTAGTATATACTAAACCCGTTGCATTCCATGTAAGTCCTCCATCTGTAGATTTGTAAACTCCAATAGAATAGGTATCTCCAGCATCATAATCTCCCGTAGCGATGTAGATAATATTTGGATTAGATGGATCTACTGCAATATCAGAAACGCCCAAAGAACCTAAGTTATCTGTGGTCGTAGTCCATGAGTTGCCTCCATCATTGCTCATCCACATGCCACCAGCAGCAGCGCCCACATAGATAATATTAGAATTAGTTGGATGAAAACGCACACAGACCATTCTTCCGGCATTACTGCCTACTGGATCTCCAAAGGGACCTAATGGTACCCAATTAGCAGTAGTAGCGGTAGGAATGGCCGCGCCTCCATTTGTGGTTTTAAATACAGCGTGGTCATTTAACCATTTATTATATTCTTCCAAAGCATAACTAAAAGAAGCGTATTTTAATTCACCACTCGGATAAACTCTTGGCTCTGCATACCAAGTCCATCTTCTAAACAGGTTTTCACCACCTTCCTCTTTTTCAATCTTAATTTTATGTTTATGTTTTTTTTCTTTTTTATATTTATACTCGGCTTCAAATGCCGCTTTAATTTGATAAAAATTAGCCCCTTCTTCTCGTAGTTTAACCCAATTTTCCTGACTTAAAATAGTATTATGCTGTGCCAAAGTTAAAACAATTATGGCTGTATTTTGTAATAGTAATTTTACATGAATTAATTTTCTTTTCATTGTACTTTTTATACCAAAGATACAAATTAATGTTCTGATTCTCTTATCACCTATCATTATTTATTACCAATCATAAAATTTAACAAAATTCTTTATTTAATACAATTGGCTTTTTGGGGAAAAAACTTAAAACAAAAAAAAACACGAAAATTATAGATAGATATAATTTTTCACATTTGCAGGAAACAATCAAAAATTAAAAACTCTAACAATTCAATTACTCTCCATGGATGTATTTTTTCTTATCTAATAATTCCTCAGGTGTTTCTACATTATCTTCATCTTTAATGCAACAATCCACAGGGCATACGGCTGCACACTGTGGCTCATCAAAAAAACCCACACACTCTGTACATTTATCTGTCACAATGTAATAAACATCCATACTTTTGGGGGCTTGTGGGGCATCTGCATCCGTTTCTATTCCAGAATTTTTACCATGCACCATTCCGGATAATTTGGTGCCATCTGAGAATCGCCATTCTGCCCCCCCTTCATAAATGGCATTATTTGGACACTCAGGTTCACACGCACCACAATTTATGCATTCATCAGTTATTTTAATAGCCATAATTTCAAAAATTTGCCCACAAAAGTAGAGAAATATTCATGGATAGAAAAATGATTAAAGTCAAGTCTAATTTTTCGATAAGCATTTTATATTTCCGGGCTAATGCTTCAATAGTATGATTTTTTAATACAAAATCTTTGGCTCTATTTCCCATTATTTTTCTTTCTTCATCAGACATGCTATATAGACGAATAATCGCATCTGCTATTTTCTGAGGATTCTGAGAATAAATACTTATACCACATTTCGCTTGTTCCACAATATTATTAGGTGAGTTAATAGCAATAATAAGGGGTTTTGCAGCGTATAAATAATCAAATAATTTATTAGGAGATATGCCATATTTAAATAAATTTTTATTTTCTAATCCGATATAACATACATCAAAAAATTTTAATAAACTCTGAATTTGTTTTTTAGGAATAGGGTTTATAAAATATACATTCTTAAGATCATATTTTTGTACTAATTGTGATAATTTTTCTTTTTCACTGCCATCACCAACAATCAAAAAAACAATCTCTTGTTTATCCCTTAAAATATTGGCCGCTTCTATAAGATAATGCATAGCATTGGCCGTACCAATCGTACCAGCATATCCTATGATAAACTTGTTTTTAGGTATTAAACTTTCCAATTCATTAGATAAAGAGGCATTAACCTCTTCAATATCTATGCCATTGGGTATATATTCAAATGTTTTATCAAAACCTTCGTCTTTCAAATACTGTTGATAATTAGGTAATACAGACACAATTGCATCACTATTTCTGATAGCAAAATGTTCAAAAAATTTCAACAATTGAATAAAAGGATGTTTGTTTGAATATCCACCCAACTCCTGAATAGACAAGGGCCAAATATCTTTTACTTCAAAAATCAACTTAGCATTATGCTTCTTTGCCCATCTGTAAGCGGGGAATACAGGAATCGTCTGCATAGGTGATACTATAATATAATCAGGGTTACCAATTTTTTTTGCTGGTAAAAAAAATAATGAGAATGTGTACCAAAACCACTTTAAAACTCTTTTTATAGAATGCGCAGATGGATACTTCGGGACTTTAATCCACACATACTGTATACCATCAATTTGTTCAAAATTAAACCATTTTTGATGCGGTGGAATTTTCTTAAATAAATGAGAATAGGTGGAGCTAATAATAGTTACGGTATAGCCAAGTTTAATTAATTCCTTAGACAAATAGTAATGTCTGAATTCCATTCCATGATAGGTGCTTCCAGCGTATTCATTGATTATCCAGATATGCTTGTTTGATATATTCACAATTGAAAAATGAGCAGCAAAGAAAATAAAAAAAGCCGTACCAAATATCTTGACACGGCTATCTATAGTAATTGATTATTGCAAAAACTAATACATGTGTTGACCACCATTAATACTATAATTAGCCCCGGTAATAAAACTTGCTTCATCACTTGCCAAGAAGCTCACTAAAAACGCTATTTCATGCGTCCCACCTAATCTACCCAAAGGGATTTGTTCAATAATTTTTGCCAATATGTCTTCACGTACAGCCATGACCATATCCGTTGCAACGTATCCGGGAGAGATTGTATTAACTGTAATTCCGTACTTAGCGACTTCCAATGCTAAAGACTTGGTAAATCCGTGCATACCAGCTTTTGCAGCGCTGTAATTGCATTGTCCAATTTGTCCACGTTGTCCATTTACCGATGAGATATTAATAATTCTTCCAAATTTTCGTTCAATCATTTTTTCAATCACGTTGCGCGTGCAATTAAACACACTGTACAAATTGGTTTTAAGTACAGCATCCCATTGTTCATAACTCATCTTAATCAATCTCGTATCTCTGGTAATTCCGGCATTGTTCACTAATACATCAATGTGACCTACTTCTTTTTCAATTTGTTCAATCATGGATTTAGCAGAGTTGAAATCGCTAACATCCCCATGGAATAAGGGAATATCAAACCCTTCGTTTTTCATTTGCTGCATCCATTTTTCGGCTTTTTCTTTTGTATGATAATTACCTACCACTTTGAAACCATCCTGATATAATTTTTTACACATGGCGGTTCCTAAACCACCAGTAGCACCTGTAACTAATGCAATTCTTCCTTTCATAGTTGTAATTTTAAGAGTTAATGATTAGTTATTATTTAATTTGATTTACATTCATTATTAATGCTTCGCCAGATGTACAAACATTTCCGGTTGCTTTATCTTTAATCAATGTTTCGACTATAGCCCGATTTTTCTCAGCAATAATTTCTTTTACCGTAAATTCTGCAATATAAGGTGTATCCACATACATTGGTTTTAAAAAGTTTAATGACTGCTTTAAATAAATCGTTCCCTCTCCCGGAAACATTGTTCCAAAAACTTTACTAAACAACGCTGCACCTAACATGCCATGCATAATAGGTCGCTTAAACATTGTTTTAGACGCATATTCCGGGTCAATATGAACAGGGTTATTATCTCCTGTTACTCTTGCAAACTCTTCCACACCTTTTTGTGAAAATTGAAATTCATGTGTAAACACATCACCTGTTTTCATAAATTTACTTTTATACAAAATATTTTACTGCAAATATAATGAATAATAGATAAATATAATAAAAAAATATTTCAATTCTATTTACATGCTTTATACTTTTAAAAAACTACCAACTCTGCCTCTTTGATATTTTAAATTTTATAAATAAAGTTAATTTTTTTATTTAATTATTTAATAATTTGCTTAAATAATAAAATATTAAATATATTTGCTCCCAGAAAAAATAAATTTATGGTAAAAGAAAGTTGTACAAGATTGTTTGCGAATGAAACAATCATCAAAGAATGCAAAAAAACCATTCGTAATAATGAAAGTATTTTTCTACAGTTATCCCGTATTTTTTCATTAGCCGGTAGTGATGTTCGTTTAAAAATTCTCTATCTGCTTGAAGAAGAAGTTGAACTTTGTCCTTGCGATTTATCAGACATTTTGGGCATGACTGTGCCGGCAGTATCGCAGCATCTTCGTAAAATGAAAGATGCCGGCATTATTACCAACCGCCGGGAAGGACAAACTATTTATTATTCTCTTGTAAAAGAAAATAAAAATCTACTTCGTCCTTTATTTAAATCTATTCATCAACTCAAAAAACAAGAAACACTATGAAAACAACTCACCACAACAAAACATGAATTACAGAAGTAGTAACTGCTGTTGCAGCGTCCTTGTGCTGCATTACGCCGGTGCTATCATTAATAGCAGGAATAGGTGGAATTGCTTCTGCCTTTTCGTGATTAGAACCAGCCCGACCATTCCTTGTAGGCGTCACAGTGATAGTTCTTGGATTTGCATGGTATCAAAAACTCAAACCCAGACAGGAAATGGTTTGTGCCTGTGAAGAAGATGAAAAACCATCGTTTTTTCAATCTAAACTATTTTTGGGAATTGTAACGGTTTTTGCTATTTTGATGTTGTCATTTCCTTATTATTCTCACGTATTTTATCCAAAATCAAGTGAAAAAATAATTGTGGTCAACGCTGAAAATATAACAGAAGCGCATTTTGAAATCGCAGGGATGACTTGCAAAGGTTGTGAAGAACATGTAAAACATGCGGCCGCTCAACTTCCCGGATACATATCTGCAGAAGCTAATCATACTACTGATAAAGCCACAGTGAAATTTGACAAAACTAAAAATAGTTTAGATGAAGTCATTGCAGCTATCGATGCTACTGGATATAAAGTTGTTAAAAGTGAAATAAAATAATGAATAATCTTAAAAACTAAAATCATAAAAAAATCATTTTAATTTTTACTAGCGGGCTGATATTCACTGCTTGCTCAAACACCAATCCACCTCATGGTGAAGAAGGTCATCAATGTACAGAAGAGTGTAAGATGATGAATGAGCCATCTTCACAAACTATCACCGAAAATGATGCTACAGCAGCTCCCGACACAGAACTAAAAGAACACTACTGTACAGAGTCCTGTAAGAATGGACAACATGTATTTGCTCATGGAGAAAAAAGACATCATTGTAGTGAAGAATGCTTAAAAAACAATAATCCCTCTGAGGTCATAATTACTCTTAATAACAACTTATCATTAAATAAAAACTCAAAATATAAAACATAAAACTAATTTCAATGAAAACAGAAAAACTCAATCTGGAAATCACAGGAATGACTTGCGAACATTGCGCAGTCAACATTCATTAGCAAACTATTAAAAGCAAAACATGGCGTCTTAGATGTCCAAATTAATTACAAAACAGGGTGAAGTGTTATACGACCCTGATACTATTTCCAAAGATGTTATTGCACACACTATTAATAACACTAAAAACTATAAAGTTAAATCTATGAGTTGTTGTAATATCAATACCAGCCATTACGATGTCATTATCATCGGTGGCGGCTCATCGGCTTTCGCAGCGGCTATTGAATGTAATACTCAAGGAAAAACCACCTTACTCATCAATGGCGGATTACCCATCGGTGGTACCTGCGTCAACATTGGTTGCGTCCCTTCCAAATTCCTGATTCGGGCAGCAGAAACTATCTTTCACGGCTCACACTCACATTTCGATGGGATTAGCTTCTCCAAACCAGAAGTGAATTTTCAAAAAATCATTCAGCAAAAGAAACGATTGGTGGCAGAACTGCAACAGAAAAAATACATAGACCTGTTAGACGATCTGGAAATGGTCAGAGTTATCGAAGGGATGGCTACGTTCTCAGATGAAAAAACAATACTCGTCAATGGGAAAGACGAATATACAGCCGAAAAAATTATTATTGCCACCGGCACTACTATACACATACCACCCATTGCAGGACTAAAAGAAGCTAGTTATCTTACCAATGCTACGCTTTTTGATATGGAAGAAAAAACCGAATCCTTAACCATTCTCGGAGCCGGTTATATCGGATTGGAAATTGCCTGTGCGTATAATCGCTTAGGTGTAAAAATACGAATCGTTGAGTTTACAGATAGGGCCATTCGCAATCAAATGTCCGACATTAGCGAAGAAATCCAGCAGCATTTAATAAATGAAGGCATAGAATTTTATCCTAATTATCGGATTGATAAAGTAGAAAGGGTTGGTTCAAGGATTATCATACACGGCAAGAATGTTAAGAACAATTCACCTTTTGAATTTATTGAAACCGGTCACATAGTAGTAGCAACCGGCACCACACCTAACACCAAATTACTTGGATTAGAAAAAATTGGAGTGGCTACACTTCCATTGGGTCATATCCTTGTGAATGAATTTTTACAAACCAGCGTGCCCCATATTTTTGCTATAGGCGATTGCAATCAAAATCCACCTTACGTTTATACCGCTGCCTACGAAGGAAAAATTGCAGCCATTAACTGCGCCGCTTGTTGTATAGATGAATTTAAAAGAGTAGATTATAACGGACTTCCATGGGTTATTTTTACTGATCCACAAGTAGCCGGCGTCGGAATGGACGAAGCAGAATGTGAAAAGAAAAATATACCCTATGAAGTTAGTAAAATAGCATTAAGTGAGGTGCCTCGTGCCATTACGGCAATGGATACACGTGGGTTTATTAAACTCATTCGGCATCCTGAAACCGATCAATTACTCGGCGCTAGAATTATCGCTCCGGAAGGCGGAGAACTCGTCATGGAATTGAGTTTAGCTATCAAATATGGCATTACCACATCCGAATTAGCAGAAAGTTTACATCCTTATCTCACCTTGTCAGAAGGCATAAAATTGGCTGCCATTGGATTTAGAAAAAATGTGGCAACACTCAGTTGCTGTGCAGCTAAATGAAATCATAAAATTTTTGTCATGAAAACCACATTTTTTCATCTATGATTCTAATAATCAAAAATAAAAATGATTATGCATTTTTATGCCATCTCTATACGTTTAGCAAGTACTTTAATCTTGCTTTTAAACACCATCTGGATGTGGGGACAAAAAGCACAATCTATATTGGATAACTTTTATTTGTTTGAGGTAAATGGAAAAGTGCAAGTTTATTGTACCATAACTTCCGGAAAAACTTGCCAAGGCATTGAAATATGGAGAAAAACTGATAGAAATGATTTTGAGAAGGTGGGGCATATTAAAGGTATTTGTGGCAGTGTTTCGTCCCCGGTATCATATTCATTTACTGACGAAAATCCTCCAAAGAATGAGACATTAATCTACAAATTGTATTTAGGAGGTTATGGGTATACCGATGTTAGAGAAGTCTGGGTTTCAGATTTAAAGGAGTTGGCATACAAAGTAATTCCCAATCCTGCCAGAGATAAAGCACGAATTTACATTAACACGTCATCCTTTGTTTCATCTTCAAATACCTATTACCTTAACTTATACAATCATAATGGCAATAAATTAATCACTGTAGAAAGTGGGGACATGTTCTTTGAATTGAATGTATCTCACTTAAATAACGGCGTGTATTATTTTGATATGTTTAATAATGAAATTTTCATTACCTTTGGAAAAATATATGTCAATCATTAAAAACTTAACTTTATGAAGGCAACACTGTTAATTTCAATGGCTTCAGCTATTTATTTATCCATCGTACCATTTTTCAAAAATGATAAAATTGTAACAGATCGGGCAGGTATTAAATTTTACGACGGAAAATTTAAAGATGCATTAAGTTTAGCAAAAAAAGAAAATAAAATAGTATTTTTGGACATTTACGCTTCCTGGTGCGGGCCGTGTAAAAAATTAAAATATAAAACCTTTTCGAATGAACAGGTTGGTGAATTTTATAATGAAAATTTTATCAATCTTTCTTTGGATGGTGAAGAAGGTGAAGGTATGGTACTAGCTCAAAAATACGGAGTATATTCTTATCCAACACTATTATTCCTAAACGATAATGGTGATGTAATATACAATGCAGTTGGTTACCATAATCCTGATGAGTTTATTGAACTGGGTCAAAAGGTATTAAAGAAATACAAAAAACAATAAAATATGATTATTCAAGGAAAAGTTTTCACCTACAAGGAGTATTTTGAATGGGCACAATCTCAGATAAATGCGCCCGCCAAAAACGAGAAAGATCAAAAGTTACTGGAATTTGTTCGCTTAAATATCAAAAGAATGGAGCGGTTAAACAAAACCATTGAATTAGAAAAATCACTAATTGGTTGCCTTAAAAACATTCGTATAAAAATGAATTGGTTTATTATTGCAGAGCCATGGTGTGGAGATTGTTCACAAATTGTCCCTGTACTTGCTAAGATATCAGAAATTGCAGAAAAGTGTATTCGCCTGAAGATTATTTTAAGATATGAAAATCCATCCTGGATTGAGAAATACCATACCAATGGGAGTAAGTCGATTCCCAAACTTATCGCATTTGATGAGTTAGGAAATGAATTATTTATTTGGGGACCAAGGCCTGCTGAAGCACAAGCCATTTTTATGGATTGGAAAAACAATCCTCAAAACAAAAGCTGGGATGATTTTGAAAAAGATCTTCATATTTGGTACACCAAAGACAAAACCCATTCAATACAAAAAGAAATTTATGAAAAATTACTTACAGTTCATTCCAAAAATATGGCTTTTAGTAGCAACAATTAATTTAATACTGCCACTTATGATATTAAGTCAAAACAATACGAATCGTCCTGTATCAGAAGCAAAAGTATTAAAAGTAGGCACTAAAAATAGACCATTTCAGTGCTAATGATACTAATGGAAATCTGTATGTATTAAAAGATGTTCTACAAAAAGGCCCTGTAGGAGTAGTATTTATTCGTGGACAATGGTGTCCGTTTTGTAATAAACATTTATCGCATCTACAAGATAGTTTAAATTTAGTTTATGAGAAAGGTGCGAGTGTGGTAGTTATTTCCCCTGAAAAACCGGAATACATCCAAAAATCGATTGCCAAAACAGGTGCTAAATTCAGCATTCTTCATGATGAGGATTACAAAATTTCGGATTTATTTGATGTAACGTTTAAACCAACCGGCATGTTGAGATTAATGTATAATACGATGCTGGGAGCCAACTTAAAAAAATCACATTCCGATGATAGTGAACGCTTACCTGTACCCGTCACCTTTATTTTGAACAAAAAAGGAGTGGTTGTTTGGGGACACTTTTATCCAGACTATAAAAAATATATCCTCTTCATAATTTAATTGCTTTTACAACATCAATATGTCAAAAATTAAGGTAATAGAATATGACGAAGCAACAGGCCGACTAAAAGAAATTTATGACGAAATTATCAAAAAACGAGGTAAACTGGCTGAGGTGCATAAAATACAAAGTTTACGACCAGAAAGCATTGTTAAACACATGGATTTGTACCTGGAAATACTGTTTTCTAAATCAGAATTATCCAGAGCAGAAAGAGAAATGATGGCAGTTGTAACCTCTGTTGCAAATAATTGTCTTTATTGCCAAATCCATCACTCAGAAGCACTTCTTCACTACTGGAAAGATGAAGATAAAATTAAACAACTTATAAATAATTTTCAAAATGCTAACCTAAATGCCAGAGAATTGGCACTATGCAATTTTTCATACACTCTTACGAAACAGCCCAATCACCAAGATATTTTTAATATCTTAAAATCAGCAGATTTTTCGGATGCAGCTATTTTAGATGCTACACTGGTAGTGGCATATTTTAATTTTGTAAATCGTATAGTCCTGACGCTTGGAGCGGAAACGAATACGAACGAAAAAACCGGATATGTTTACTAATAAATTTATAAATAAAATACGATTAGTTATTACTCTTTTCTTTGTGTTTGTTTTATTAGTTTCATTTACAAACAATACCATCCATATTAAGTCCTACAATCTTTTCAAAATCGGAATAAGTAAAGATGCTAATGAAGTGAATTTTGATATAAATGTTACACCTGAAAATGATTTGTACACCAAAAAACCAGTGAATATCTATTGGATAAAATACACTCAAAACAACAAACAAGAACCATTAACATGGATTGAAAGAACGTACGCCTGCGAAATTGAATACACACATGTTTCAAAAGACTATGCAATATTTCATTTTGTTTTTTATAAAAAAGAAAGCTTTACATTAAAAAGATCGAGATGGATTTTTTAAAGTTTTCAGCCACATCAATGGTGGTGAAGCAATTCTAAAATACATTTACATTCAGATTGATGGGGTTCGTTCTGGTTTCCTAAAATTTCAAAAGTAGAAGTACTTGGTGAATTAACTAATACGCACCAAAAAATAACTGAAATTATAAAACCTCAAATAATGAAAATATTTTGTGCAACTATCCTAAATCAACTCAGACATCTACTAAATCAAATAAATGATACAAACTATGTTTATAAAAGTAAAATACTGGACAACCTGAAAGAGACAAAAGGTTCAAATACTACGATTTGTTGCAACAATCCGTTCATCAACTATTACCTCCTCAATATGTATAATGGATTTGCCATTGTATTGGCATGGCCTGAAACCCTGTGTAAGCAACCTACATCCTGGTATGATCCTATACTACAATGGCTTGGAATCAATGAACATCATTACTATAAAGTGGGACATGCGGCAATAATTTTAGTAGAGTCGACATCAGGAAATTGCTTTTATTTCGATTTTGGAAGGTATCATGCTCCTTTTCAATTTGGTAGAGTAAGATATCAGGAAACCTATCCGGACTTAAAAATCCATACAAAAGCAAACATTTCAAACCAAACGATAAAAAACATTGACGATATTTTAAATGAAGTTGCCAATAACCCATCTTGTCATGGAGATGGTAATTTATATGCTTCATACATTCCCGTCAATTTTAATGCTGCCTATCAAAAGGCCAAATTCCTGCAAAAAGATTTTATTCCTTATGGCCCCTTTTTATTAAAGGGGTCGAATTGTTCACGCTTTGTCCAAACTATTGTATTATCCGGAAAACCTAGTATCATCAATTGCTTTAAAATTATCTTTCAAAAAACCATCACTCCAACACTGCTTGGGAATGTAAAAGCATTTTCAAAATTAAAAAAAGTATCTCCTAAAATCACCCCTTCCACAAATCACCATTTTGAAGAAACTACTTCAAAAAAGACATTCATTCCAACCACCCTTCCTCCACCTAAAAAAAATCAGCAAATTCCTTCAGACGCTCAATGGCTGGCCGGCGAAGGAGCAGGATCGTGGTTTTATATAAAGAAAATAAGCAATAAAATCATTAAGGTAACAAGATATAGCCCCACCGGAAAAAAAGAATTTTGTGGCTTTTTTCAATCAACAAGCAATCAAATCTTCCATGAAATTACAGATTACCACCTAACTTATCCAAGTCATTTCAAAAAAAATTCCATTATACAAAACCAACAATTATTAGTGTTCAAAAAAACAGAAATTCTCCCACTCATTAACGATATGGCTCAATTCCCATTTCATCAAAATCATACAATTAAAAATTTAAATAAAAAACTGTCAGGAAAAAGCGATATTTGCATCTAAATTACAAACAATTAAAATCCAAAACTATGGAAAAGAAAAACAAAAACCTCTTAGCAGGTACCATCGCAGCCGCTGCCTTCGCAGCATTGGGCAACTTAAATGCCAACAATACCAACATTGAAATGAACCCCCTCGGCTCAGGGGCTGAAGTACGTTCTGAAATCCTGAATCACCACAGTATTTCTAAAATGCTCAATGACCTGAAGTGTGGCGAAAACAAAACAGGTACAACAACAGACAAATCTAAAGGCAAGGAAGGCAAATGTGGTGAAGGTAAATGTGGTGAAAAAAAAGCCAAAGGTAAAGAAGGCAAATGCGGTGAAGGTAAATGTGGCGAGAAAAAAGCCAAAGGTAAAGAAGGCAAATGCGGTGAAGGTAAATGTGGTGAAAAAAAACAACCGAAGTGATCAGATCTTAAAATTCAATCCCGGTGCTAAACAGCATCGGGATTGTTTTTTCAATACATTAGTATGAAAAATAATTATTCACAAGACATAGACACAAATCGAGAAGTAAATATAAAATCGGAGTTCAAAAACACATTAGTGAATTCCTACAAAAAATTTTATACCCACGCCTGTATTCAATTAGGATGTAAAGATACGGCTAAAGACATTGTGCAAGAAAGTATACTGACGGCTTACGAAAAACTACATCAATTTGAAGGCAAATCCTCCTTAGAAACGTGGATTTTTGCGATATTAAATAATAAAATTCTTCAACATTTTCGTACTAAACAGAGAGAACAAAAACATCTGGACTTTGATAGTGAAAAATTGTTGTTTAATAAAAACGGAAGTTGGAAAAAAGAATGGATGAATGAATCATTATTAGATATAGAACAAAAAGAAGCCGATCAGGAAAAAAATAAATTATGGAAATTTCTGACAGATTGTTTAAACGCTCTGAAAGAAAAACACAGACAAATTGTTTTATTTAAGTTTTATTTCAACAAAAACACAAAAGAAATCTGTGAAGAATGTAACGTCAATGAAGACAATGTATGGCAAATCATCCACCGAAGCAAATTACAACTTAAAGTATGTATACAAACAAAAATTAAAAGTTAAAAAGTTATTAAAAATAAGAGAATGGTAAACTGTAAAAAATATACTCAATATCTACACAAATCAGAAATAAAACCGCTCAAGTGGCACGAAAAAGTATTGATGTCATTTCACTACTACACCTGCAAATGGTGTAGAAAATATACAAAAGAAAACGAATGTCTGAATGATTATTTGAAATATAAACTATCAGAATTACAACTTTTTAATGAGAAAGAAATTGAACAATATAAACAAGAATTATTACAAAAATTAACTTTATGATAGGCATTGGATATAGAAAGGACTTTGCTGAAGAATGGGATGAACACAATAATACATTAGATGTAGATTTTATTGAAGTAGCCCCTGAAAATTGGATAAATGTAGGGGGATACTGGAAACAATTATTTGATAAAAAACTACAAACCTATCCTTTATTTGTACATGGTTTATCCTTATCTATCGGAAGTCCGGATGAATTAGACCAAAACTCTTTAAAGGAATTGAAAGAATTTTTAAATCAAACAAATGCTAAATTTTATTCTGAACATTTGAGCTTTGCAAAATGTGATAATGCCCATCTTTATGACCTTTTACCCATTCCTTTTACAGAAGCGGCCGTTAAGCACGTGGCAAAACGTGTAAAGCAAGTACAAGATTTTTTGGAACGTCCACTAGTATTAGAAATTGTAAGTTATTATTCGCCCATCGCAGCAGAAATGAATGAAATCGATTTTATCAAGGCCGTGTTAGAAGAAAGCGATTGTTTGCTATTATTAGACGTGAATAACATTTATGTCAATGGTTTTAATCATCAATACAATCCAAAAGCGTTTATTCAGCAATTACCAAAAGAACGAGTAGCATACCTGCACATGGCAGGGCATCTAAAAGTTGACGATGATTTAATTATTGACACGCACGGCGAACCAATTATTGATCCGGTGTATGAACTTTTTGAATATACCCTAAATTGGTTACAAAAACCTGTGCCCGTTTTATTAGAGCGCGATTTTAATATCCCCGAATTACAAGAACTACAAAGCGAAATCAACCATCTGCGATATATCTATAATAAAGTATTTGAAAAATCAAGTGTATGCTAAACACATCGTTTCAAACACAACAATCCATACTGGCTGAATACACCAGAACCGGCAACGAAAAACTCATTCACAAGTTACAAAATGTAAAGGAAAAAGGTATTCGGTATTACAGAGAATTGATATTCAATATCGCGCACGACACCATCACCAATGCTTATCCTATTCTTACAGATTTTTTAGGGAATGAACAAATGCAAACATTGATAAATAATTTTTATACTCATCACCATTGTCAAACTTATCAGGTATGGCGAATGCCCGAAGAATTTAAAGATTTTGTCACCCAAAGCGAAACAGCACTTATTGAAAAATATCCTTTTATCCCTGATTTGTTGCACTTTGAGTGGATAGAAATAGAAGTATTTATGATGCCCGATGAAACATTTCCAAAATATCAAAAAAGCGGGAATATCTTAAAAGATAAACTGGTATTAAATCCTGAAATTAAAATATTGGCGTTACAATATCCTGTACATTTTCTTCATCCTTCCAAAATTACAGAGAAAGAAAAAGGACAGTATTTTGTTTTAGTTCATCGGCATCCTGAAAGTAAAGAAGTGGTCTTTACGAATTTAAATGCTTTAGGAGTAAAAATTATTTTACATTTGAATGGAGAACCTTTAAGCATAGATGAGATTGAACAGAAAATAGTACAACAACCATCTCTTAAATTAAAGAATCAAATAAAACAATTGGTAAGAGAGTGTTTGAATAGTCAAATCATCATTGGTTTTCAAAAATAACTTTTAATCATTAACCCATTGAAAAAAATCTATGAATAAACTCAGCTTTGTATTAAACAAATTGCAAGACGTGGCTCTCTTTGCTGTAAGAGCAATTTTAGCTTATGGTTTCTATGAACCAGCCAAAACAAAATGGCAGGATATTCATAGCGTAGGAAAATGGTTTGAAGGTATGGGAGTGCCCTTGCCTTATGTCAATGCATATCTTTCTGCATCGTTTGAGATGCTGGGTGTTTTTCTACTACTATTCGGATTATTGACACGGATTATTAGTATTCCATTAATCGTTATTATGATAGTGGCTATAAAGACGGTACACTGGGAAAACGGCTTCGCTGCTGCAGATAATGGATTTGAAATACCATTATATTATATGATAATGCTCTTTGTGTTAGTCGCATTTGGGGGTGGAAAATACAGCACAGATTACTGGCTGTGGGAAAGGAAAAACTAAGTATTAAAAAAATCAGTTGTTAATTAATTGCTTACATCATTTCTCTTCCTATTATACAAATAAAAAAATACAGCGATCAATCCTATGAACGCCACTAAAATCACAAAATATCTCGTATAATCAGTGCTGGTCTTCAATACTGCCAAAAACACAATGGCTATCAAAAATATAGTCGCCACTTCATTCAATATCCTTAAAAAAATAGATGAGTTCTTAAATATCCATTGTTTTTGCTGAAGATGTATTTTGTAAACATACCATTGATACAACAACAATCCTGCTACAAAAATTAATTTTGCCCACATCCAAGATTGTGTCAAATACGCCGGAATGTAAAATAACATCCATATCCCAAAAACAATCGTCAAAATCATCGCAGGAAGTGTAATCACTTTTAATAACTTCCTTTGCATTAATAAAAATTGTTGGCTCAAAATCGTTTTTTCTGGTTCTGGCTTGTCCTGTGCTTCACGAGTGTATATAAACAATCGCACCAAATAAAACAAGCCCGCAAACCAAGATACTACAAACACGATATGCAATGCTTTGACAATAAGATAACCCGACATAGTTAAACGCTTACAGACAATTGTTTGAAAGAATTGATAATAGAATTGTAAATATCTTGTTCTATATTCGTGTAATCGGTTTTAATAAACTTTTCACCCATCACTTGTTCGTACAATTCAATGTAACGTTCCGATATTTCCTGCACTTTTGCATCAGTCATTTCAGGAATACGCTGACCTTCTTTGCCCATAAAGTTGTTTTCAATTAACCATTGTCTGACAAATTCTTTACTCAATTGCTTGGGCTGTTCGCCTTTTCTTAAAGCATCTTCGTAGGTGTCCAAATAAAAATATCTGGAAGAATCGGGCGTATGCACTTCGTCCATCAAATAAATTTTTCCATTGTACAAACCAAACTCGTATTTGGTATCGGCTAAAATCAAATGACGACTTTGAGCATACTGTTGACCTTTTGCAAAGAGTTGCAAACTATATTGTTCTAATTGTTCGTATTGTTCTGCTGTGGCTAATTTTTGTTCAATGATTTCTTTTGGTGAAATATCTAAGTCGTGTCCTTGTTCTGCTTTTGTAGTAGGAGTAAGGATAGGATTAGGAAGTTTATCAAACTCTTTGAGTCCATCGGGAAGATGAACGTCACATATTGTTCTATTTTCTGCCTTGTACCAACGGGCAAGATGTCCCACCAAATAACTTCTTACCACCATTTCAATTTTGAAGGGCTGACATTTTAATCCAACACTCACATTGGGATGCGGACTATCTAACAACCAGTTGGGCACAATATCTTTTGTCATCGCCAAAAAGTACGCTGCAATACGATTCAATACTTGTCCCTTATATGGTATTCCTTTTGGAAGCACCACATCAAATGCACTGATTCTATCAGTAGCAATCATCACTAAAAATTTATCCTGAATAGTGTAAACATCTCTTACTTTGCCTTTGTAAAAAGACGTTTGGTGCGGAAAATTAAAATGAGTATTCATTAAAGCGTGCATAATGTTTTGGGCTTAAAAATACATTATTTCTATTACTAACGAATTTTTACTTTTTCACACTGAATGACTTCTTTGGTAACATTATCATACAAAAAACTCACTACATAAACTTGCTTATCTCTGAAATTAGGATTTAAATAATACCCAGTAATGTTTTTTGTAATACTATCGTTTGCATTGATGGGAGCGGATTTCACAAGATTACCCCAAGAGCCATTTAACGATCCTATCAATATATAACGAAACATATAATTTTCTACATCGTCGGGATATACTGAATAATCCTTTTGTTTACCAACAATGCTATCTTCAATAACCAATGTATTAAGATACACATCATTCGGATAGTTTTGTAAAAATTTGATCTTGTGTGAGAGGTTTAAAACACGCTGAATAGTATCGTATTGTGTTTTTAAGTAAAGTGTGATTTTAGGAGTCGTGCGAATAAGCGTCGGTACCACCGATGCCCATTGAGTATACGAATAAATATGCGTAGTGGTAGGATAACCCACACGATTGATTATTCCTTTGGGAAGTCCGGCGGCTGACACGCCAAAAAAATTATCCCAATCTGTTCCCGCAGTGGTGCGATAATCTGCAGGATATGACGGCGTAGGATCAGCAAAACTACCAGCGTGAACAGCCACCACAATCAACGTGTCTTTGTATAATGCTTTCAGTTCTTCGGCTTTTGCCGCCGCTTTGGGACAATTGCCACAAGTATGCCCTGTGTAATCTTCTAATAAAACTTTCTTGACATTCACCACATCATTATTATCTTTTTCAATAAAATTCACACCTGCTAATGTTGTATTGGTTTCTCTGGGATATTTGATTTTATCGCAGGAACTAATTAATAAACTAAAAAAAACCATCATTAATAGTTGTCTCATATTTTCTTTATTATTTCTGCAAATATACATTTTCTGTAAAAATTTTTGAAACACAAAAAATCAAACAACACTCATTAAAGCACCAGCAATAGCAATATCATCAAAAGCAATTGGAATGTCTATATGGGAAGCAGAAATGCCATACTGCATTAATTCTTTTTGTGTGCTTTCGCCCATTGCGATGTATCGGGCGTGTGAAGAAGCAATATTATTTTTGAAAAAAGCACGAACATTAGAAGGACTGGTAAAAATAAAAATATCAAACGATTCTGAAAAACGAATACCCAATTCTATTGTGGAATATACAGGCAAGTAGATGACTTCTGCAACAGTTTGTATTTGATTGCCAACGCTTTTGTTACTGATAGTAGAACACGGAAATAATACCTTTTGATTTTTACAAAGCATTGAAAATTCTTGTGCAATGTTTTCAATACTTGTATCAGAATCAACAAAATGTGCTGAAAATCCTTGTGCTTCCAGAAAATGTTCAGTGCCTTTTCCAACACAGGCAATATGTTTTTTGTGCAATAGTTCCGTTGCACTATCAGAACTACTTAAAAAATACCTAACCGCATTTTTACTATTAAAAAAAATCCAATCGCAATCAGGAATGAATGAAACAGGAATGGTCTTTGTTTGAATCAAAGGCACATCAGTCAATCTCCATTGCAGTCGCTGACAAAGTTTTCTTAAGTAATTATGTTCATCTAATGATTTGCTGATAAAAATTTTTTTACGTTCTGTTGATTGAATTAAAAATTGTAGTTTTTGAATATGATTTTGTGTTGTTTGCAAAAGTTTTTTTGAATCAGAATGTTTTAGGATAGACAAAAGTGAAACATTTTCTTTGTGGTCATTAAAACTAATGTAACTCAAATATTGGTCGTTCCTCTTTTTGCAAAGTACACCAATGGGCTTACTGCATCCACCGCCCATTTGCTTTAATAATATCCGTTCCATTTTTCCGCATTCAAGAGCATCCTTATCCGAAATTTTCTGAACACATTCCAACAACCATTGAGCATCGTTTCGTATTTGAAAAGCAATTATGCCTTGCCCAGCCGCCGGCACAAAGTAATGCAGCGGAAGCGGAAACGTGTAATAATCCTTCAAATCAATTTGCAATCTATCAAGGCCCGCTTGGGCTAAAATAATCCCATCGTACTGACGGTTTTGAAGTTTTTGAATACGAGTAGGTACATTGCCCCTTAATGGAAGTATTTCAACATCTGGACGCAACGATTTCAATTGAGCATAACGGCGAGCAGAAGAAGTGCCAATTTTGGCATTACGAACAATGTGCAGTAATTGTTGTTTGTCTACTTTGTCTTTATGAAGAATGAGTATATCATTCGGAGCGTGTCTTTTGCTTAATCCTGCAATTATCAAGGGATGAGAGACATTGTCAAAATTTGCTTCAACGTCTTTAAAAGAATGCACTGCCATATCAATTTCATTTTTAAGTAAGGCATCTTCAATTTCTTTGGTGAAAAAATTTTTACCTTCTAATTTGTCAAAACTATTTTCCCATTGCTGATTCTTATCTCCGCTCGTAACGATGATTTTTAATTCACTTTCTATTCCAATTTGTGCTAACAAACTCTGCGTATACTTTGCCTGCCAGAGCGCCAATGCACTGCCACGAGTGCCAATGATAATTTTTTTATTCATTGAAAACTAATTCACTGCAAAAGTATGCTTTTAAATTTTTTATATGTTACAGCATTGTATTTACCCTCTAAATAATCCACTATCTCCTGAATTAACTCCTGATGTGTGGGTTCTAATTGCTCTAATTTTTTTCTAAATACTTCATTCAATGCTTTATGCTTATATTCTTTAAGTTCTTGCGGAATTTCACGAATGATGTTTTCTACACAACGCTCTTTGAAAACCTGCATAAATTCGGATAATTGTGTCGCAATGATTTGTTTGGCATCTGCAATAGATTGCTTACGCTTTGATATATTTTCTTTGGCTTGTTGCCTTAATGATGCAATATCAATATAATGAAATTGAAAAAAATGCTTTACTTCATCGCTTATATCCGAAGGATTGCTCAAATCAATAACAATGGGCTTTTGCGATGTATTAAATAATTTTTGAAATAGTACTTTATCTACGATAGGCGTGGGAGATGCTGTGCATACTACTAAAACATCGGTAGTAAGTACATCCAGATTTTTTAGTTCATTCAAACTCATATACGTGCCGCCGTGTTTTTTTTGCAATGTTTCACTGTTTTCTTTTTTTCGGCTGACGAAGGTGTATTGAAAATTTTCCTGATGAAAATACTTCATAAACGTTTGCATCGTAACACCAGATCCTATGAGCGTAACTTTTGGATGAGACGGAAGGTTGAATTGTTTAACCTTACGGGCGGCCAAAGAAGCCACAGAGACAGGATTTTTAGCAATATCCGTTTCAGAAAAAACTTTTTTACCTGTTTCAATCACTTTTTTCATTACGATTCTCAACAAATCGCCTGTGAGTCCGAGCGTATGGCAATGTTCGTAAGCGTTGCGTACTTGTGTAATAATTTCCCGTTCGCCGACCACCATTGATTGCAAAGAAGAAGCAACTTCCATCAGATATTGCACAGCGTCTTCGTCTTTTTTGAAAATCAGTTTTTCTGCTATTTTAGATTTTTCTTCTTCGGATAGGGAAGTATAAAACTTTTGGAAAAACGCTTGGACTTTATCTTTCTTAAGACGGTCTTGAGTAACAATATAAAATTCACAGCGATTGCAGGTGCTGATGTGCATTATTTCAGAAGCAGAAAAATGTTGTTGAATGGAAGATAATTGTTGTTTGTAAGTATCAACATCGGCGGAGTTGAGATATAGTTTTCCAATCAGATTTAGTGGTAATTTTTTATGCGAAAAGGCAATAACGTAAAGATGAGAACTTTGCAAGTATAGGTTCATACGGCAAAGCTAAGTAATGCAATGGTTTAAATTGTCATAGAATTGTCATTTGGAAGAAAATAAATTTGTAAATTTTATTGATTTTTTTGTAACTTTTCAGGAAATAAAATTTTAAGAAGATAGCAAGGACAAAGGACAGAAGATTTAAATAAAAAATTTATTAGAAAACTTAATGATTTAATTGATAAAAGGACCCATTGGCTAAGAAGTATCGTTTTCCCAAATAAAAAAACAAAACAAAAGATAGACCTCCATCTCTAAATTTAGAAAAAGAAATCAATTATCTTAAGGAAATTGCCACGCAATCACTTGCACCATTAGCTTTGCAAGAGCTAGTAGATTCTATAGAAAATAAGAAAACGAAAACGCTAAAAAGTCATGGAGTGAATAACATGGAGTGAATAATAAGATGAACGAAATTAAAGAATGGTTTTAAGCAAAATCATTTGCCCTCAAAATGCGTATACATTCTTCTAGATAACAACAATGATATTTTGTATGCTGGCCAAACAAATAGAGGGGTAGATAGAATTGTTGAGCATTTGAAAGCACACTATTCTAATAAGATAAAAAAAATTAGGGTGTTTGATATAGTAAATTATAAAGACCTTTCAAAAATAGAATGTTTGATTAAACACATATATGATACTCCTCTTAACAAAAATAAAGCACCTAATAAAAAAGGGCATAGTAAGTGCCCTATATGTGCTATTCATAAAGAAATTGAAAACGAATTAAAAAGTATTTTTACATAATTTAAAAACTATACTTACAGATTTAATTTTTAGGTTTATTTAAGTTTATCAATTTCCTTTATTAAGGAATATTATTTCTGTTGTTATGATTACAACAAATGGTCTCAAATTACATGTTTTACGATTATTAAATTAGTATCAACTCTTTCGTGGCTTCTTAAAAAAACGGCTAAAATGCCCTATTAATACTCAACATCCAGCGCCATTGAAAATAGTCATTTTCAGCATACGGTAAGCGATTCAAAAACACAGGGGCATCAAAACGTATAGTAAAGGGTTTTACTTGAGTGAAAGGTCCCCATTTGAATATCGTCAATGCTACTCCAGCCCCTGCATCTGCAATAGGTCCGATGTATTTCCAAATATAAGTAGAAACATCATTAATAATACCAACATCGCCAAACAAATACGGCTGTATTTTCAAATCATCGCTTAGCTTTTTAATCTTCAAAAATGAGAACAAACGAGTGAGTTCCAATTCTGCATTAAACGAAGCACCTGATAATCCAAAATAGTTATAAAACAACGTCCCCCACTTATCCTGTACTGGCAACACATAACCATTATAGCCACGCAAGTTTAACCCACCGCCTAAAGCAAAGTGATTTGTCACTGCACCATACTTAGTCCATTCGTTTGGAATAATCCCCATACTACGAGTGAATTTATTATCCATCATTTCTTCGGGGCTTGCTCCTGCCACATACAAAGCCGATTCAGTAGGTATCTTATTCCCAAGACCGTGTTGAGCAAACATTCTGGTGTGCCAATCCAATTTCCATAGTTTAAAGTGTAAAATGTTTTGTACACGCACATAAGAATAATCAATCGTGCTGGACAGCGCAGATGCTCTGAAATCAATAGAAAAATTCCCCTTAATGCTATTATATCCGTAGTTGTGTTCTATGCCAAAATGAAAAGCCCCGTTCAATGCATTGTAAGACCATAAATCTGGCCTTAATAAATAAACAGAATCTTTCCACAAATCTCTCCACATTGCTTTGTAATACACGTACAGCCGGGTTTGCTGGGCATTGTAAAATTTTTCTATTCCAAGTGCGGCTAATTTTAATCCATCTATGAATCTTCCATCTGCAAATAAAAAAGTATGTTTCCCCATAAAGTTTAAGCGTGTTTTGTAATTGAATAGTACAGAAAGCGGATAGAAACTGTTTCGTGGCACCTTTGCATCCAGATTGCTTTGTGCAGCACCTGTATTAAAATACAACGTCAAATCAAAAATATTTTTGACTTTAAGATAATCTCCTGTCAGGTTAGCCCCTACCTTTATTCCATCAAATCCATTGTACCAAATGACTGGGAAAATCTTCATTTCGTATGTTCTCCAATTCACGGGCTTATACACTTTCCAATCAAAGTTTACTTCATATTTTCTTGGATAGTAATTATTTGTCCAATCAATATCCGCCAGCCGATAACTCGGATCTAACATTACTTCTTTAATACCATTTTGACTTCCGATATTCAGCGTAGTTGTATAAGTTGGTTTTAATTTATTTCCCCATCCTATCCATCGTGATAACACATTGGCGTTGGTTGATTTTACAAACCATGTATTAGGTATATGAAAGTGATGCGCAGAGTCATTCTTATCAATAATGGTCAAGTCAATCGGCATTTGCATCTCGCCTTTTCTTTTTAATTTTAATTTATATTGCCCATCACCAATTTTTCTGACTTTTGAAATTTTGTAATCAATTGTCTTTGTCGTTTCCAACCATTGGTCAAAAAACCAGTTTAAATCGGTTTTAGTATATTCTATAATTGCTTCTCTAAAATCTTCTGGATATGGATGAGCAAACTTCCACTTATGAAAATAATACTGCATAGCTTCATTAAAAAGTTTTCGTCCTAAAATGTATTCTAAATTTTTAAGCATCGTGGCAGTTTTGAAATAAACTAAGCTATATCCGCCGCCGTGACGAATGCCCCCATTAAAATCATCGCTATGTGTATTCAGCGGCATATCCAATTGTTGCATCACAACGTAATTGTAATAAGGGCTGTATACCGAAGCATCCATTTCTCTCAACGGTTCAAATGAAAGTTTTTCGTACTTGTTTTGTGGTAGATGGTCGTAAGAATACGGACCATCAATTTGTTGATAAGTATCTGCGGTGTATAATTGAGTAAATCCCTCGTCCAAAAATGCTCTATACGTTTCATTGCTCCCAACCATTCCATAAAACCAGTTATGTGTTATTTCATGTATCAAGAGTGTTCTATAAAATGGATCAAATCCGCCGACCAATGTCAACATCGGATATTCCATTCCATCTTGGGCATCGGCACAAATGATTTTAGGGTAATAGTAAGGGCCAATGTTTTTGGAATTTACTGCAATTATTTTCGTCATATACCTTGTGGCGTTGAGCCAATCTGCGGCATGTGGCTCCTGCACTAAGGCAATGCAATGAATGCCGTTATACACTTTTTCATCTATTCTGTATGTAGGATCAGCAGTGTATGCTACATCATGAACATTGATGGCGCTGAACTTCCATGTTTTGTATTTCCCCGACGGCTTGATTATTTCAGACGGTGGTGAGTCAAAAGGTTTTGTTTTAAAATTAGATAAATCTAACTTTTTTCTCAACTCTTTTGGCAATACCTCTTTTTCATTGATTAAAATTCCAGTACCATCTAAAACATATTGCTCTGGCAAGGACAATTCTACATGATACGAACCAAAGTCACCGTAAAACTCATGATCCATGTGTTGCTGTGTGTCCCATTTCATCTTATGATCATACACAGAAATGCGCGGATACCAGTGTACAATGTCGTAATGTTTATATCCAAAAGTTTCAAATAATTTCATACGATTGCGAATAGCTTCTTTGTCAAAGTATGTTTTGAACTTTATTTTAATGATGAGAGAATCATTCGGCAATAAAGGTTTTTCAAGCGGTACTCTCATAATAGTATTATCTATTTCAAAATTCTGAACAATCTGGCTTGATTTAATGGTATCGCAAACCACTGAATAAATTTCCTTGATAGTATTAGCATCCACCGCATGCACATTCAAGATAGAATCACAACGATTGAGATATTTTCTTTCAATTTTGATTTCCAACACTTCTGTTCCCAGGTCTTTTTCTCTGTATTGACCATATTTTAATGGAATGTGGTTGTTTTTGTATAAATCAGACAGATAAGAATTTTTACATTGTGCATTGTTGTATAAATGAAAAAACAACTCATTCAGCTTATCGGGCGAATTGTTCCAATATATAATTTCTTCATAACCATCAATAATATTTGTAGTATCATTAAGTTTAGCATAAATGTTATAGTGTACATCCTGTTGCCAATAAGCGGCATGTGGCTTTCGGTTTTTCCAATATAAGGGATTATCTTTACTTCTATACTGCAAATATTCTTTTTGTGCATAAATGTTTAAAACTAACTTTAATAATAAGGAGAATAAAGCAGATTTTCTCAACATGTTTTTTTGAGCAAATGTAAAGAAAATTAAAGAACATAAAATAATTGAAATCCACTACCTTTGCGAAAAAAATGAAAGAAAATGTCGTTATTCACTGGTTTAGAAGAGATTTAAGAGTAAAAGACAATCATGCATTATATGAAGCATTGCAAAGTGGTTGGCCAGTAGTTCCAATATTCATTTTTGATAAAAATATTTTAAACCATCTTTCGTCAAAAGATAAAAGAGTTTGTTTTATTCACGATACACTCAACTTATTGAATAATGAATTGTTTTCTAAATATCAATCAGGTATTGAATTTTATTATGATGTGCCTGAGAAAGCATTTGAAAAAATTTTAGAAAAATATACTGTTGTTGCTGTGTATGCTAATAAAGATTATGAACCTTATGCTATTCAAAGAGATAAACGGATACAAAATTTACTGAAAAATAAAGGCATACAAATGATTTTATTAAAAGATCACGTCATTTTTGAAGAAAATGAAATCTTAAAAGTCGATGGTTCCACGTACAATGTATTTACGCACTATGCAAAGGCGTGGAAAACTAAATTTTCTGAAGTTTATTCTTCACAAATAAAATTCTATCCTTCGGAACGATATTTGAATAACTTAAAGAAGTTCTCTATTCTCAATAAAATACCTTCATTGGAAGAAATGAATTTTCAAAAGATTGATTATACCTTAAAGCCATTAAATTTATCTGAAACATTACTTACTAATTATCAAAGTTCAAGAGATATTATTTATCATGAAAACGGTACCACAAATGCCAGTGTTTATTTGAGATTTGGAACAATTAGCACAAGAGAATTAACAGATATTGCGTTGAAAAACAATTTAAAACTTTTGGATGAACTTATCTGGCGTGAGTTCTATCAAATGATTTTGCACCACTACCCGCAGAGTATTGATAGTAATTTTAGATCAGATTACAAAATTCAATGGGAAAATAATGAAGAATATTTCAATCGTTGGAAAAATGGACAAACAGGATTTCCTATTATAGATGCAGCAATGAACGAATTAAATAGCACAGGATATATGCATAATCGTTGCCGAATGATCGTTTCAAATTTTTTGACAAAGATATTGTTGATTGATTGGCGATGGGGCGAAAAGTATTTTGCAGAAAAATTAATGGATTATGAAATGGCATCAAATGTGGGAAATTGGCAATGGTCAGCAGGAACAGGGGTAGATGCGGCACCTTACTTTAGAATATTTAATCCATATCTACAACAAGAAAAATTTGATCCAGAATATAAATATGTCAAAAAATGGATAAACGATTTTAATCCTGAAAAATATCTGAAACCCATGATAAGCTACGAGGAGAGAAGAAAAAAGGTACTTATTAAATTAACTCCAATGCAGATCCGTCCTTCCAAAATTGGAAGAATGTAACCTGCTTAAAACAAATGTTCCTACTGTTGCTTTTTTAACACTTCCCAAATCATGGAATATATAAACCTTGTAAACCAAATTTGAAAAACATGATTTAAATCATATTTTAATTTTTGGCATTCAGATTATTTTGCGTTTTTATTTTAGGAGAATGTGTGCTATTATTGTTTCCAAAAAGCGAATGCTCAATGAGTTAAAACTGGTAGAAGCCATTTTTTATTACTCTACAGAAGGAATAATAGTTTGCAAGAATTATTCAGAAATAGTAATGACCAATCCGCGTGCTGTTGAACTATTTGGTTATACCACCGATGAGATGATCGGCATGAATATTGACACTTTGGTTCCATACGAAAAAAGAGAACATCATAAACAATTAAGAGAAAATTATTCTGCTCATCCCCATGCAAGGCCAATGGGGAAAAACTTAGAATTGTATGGTTGTCGCAAAGATGGTAGTAAGTTCCCGATAGAAGTAGGATTGAGCCCTTTTGAGATTAACCAAAGTCGTTATGTGGTTTGTTTTATTATTGATATTACAGATCGCAAACAGGCAGAAGAAAAATTAAAAGAATATGCAAATCTATTAAAACGAAAAAATGAGGAAATATCTTACTTAAATCATGTGCTGGAAAGCAAAGTGAAAGAAAGAACCAGAGAATTGGCAAGAGTTGTATATGAATTATCTCAAAGTAAAAACGAACTCTCTCAGGCATTAGAAAAAGAAAAAGCCCTGAATGAAATTAAGTCACGGTTTGTTTCTACAGCTTCGCACGAGTTCCGAACACCACTGGGCACTATTCTTTCTTCTATATCACTTATCCAAAGATATGCAAAAACGGAAGAGCAGGAAAAACGGGAAAAACATATACAACGGATAAAAAACGCTGTATCTCACCTGACGGAAATGCTGAATGATTTTTTATCCTTGGATAAATTGGAAGAAGGTATTATTCGTTACAAACCCGAATTGATTCACATCACAGAAACATTAAAACAAATTATAGAAGAAATAACACCTATTCTTAAAAAAGGGCAACACATCGTATACAAACACACAGCAGAAAAAGTGCAATGCATCGTAGATGCTCCAATAATAAAAAATATTTTGTTTAATTTAATTTCCAATGCCAGCAAGTATTCTGACGAAAATAAACCCATTTTTGTTGAAAGTAAAATTGCTGACAACCTGCTGATTGTTTCTGTAAAAGATGAGGGATATGGAATACCGGAAGAAGATCAGCCGTTTTTGTATACTCGTTTCTTTAGAGCCAACAATGTCAATACTATTCAGGGAACAGGTTTAGGATTAAACATTGTAAAAAAATACCTGGAATTAATGAACGGACGTATAGAATTTCAAAGTAAATTAAATGAAGGCAGCACTTTTACAATACATATTCCATTTCATATTAACGAAAACTAAAAACTATGAGTGCAACGAAAAAGAAAATTTTAATCATTGAAGATAACGCGGACATGCGGGATAATATTTCGGAAATATTAGAATTGGCGAACTATGAAATCATCACTGCTAAAAATGGGAAAGAAGGCGTAAAGAAATCACAAACAGAACATCCGGCTCTCATCATCTGCGACATTATGATGCCGGAGCTGGATGGTTATGGGGTGTTGTCTATTTTGTCAAAAGATAGTAAAACGACCGATATTCCTTTTATATTCCTGACGGCAAAAGCAGAAAAACAAGATCTAAGAAAAGGTATGGAAATGGGGGCTGATGATTACCTTACCAAACCTTTTACAGATACCGATTTACTGAATGCTGTTAGGACACGATTGACAAAGCATGAAAAAATCAAAGCACTTCTTCAGGGTAATGAGCCGTCCTTAGAAAGTGTGCAAAGTTTTTTTGATGAAGCCGCCATACAATTATCTATTGATAAGTTAACCAAAGGACACAAAATAATTACTGTTTCCAAAAAAGAACTGCTATTTAGAGAGGAAAAATACCCGAATGCCTTGTACTTCATTGTTTCAGGGAAAATAAAAGCATTTCGTATTAACGAATATGGAAAAGAATTTATCATTGATCTTTATAAGCCGGGAGATTTTATAGGTTATGAGGCACTTTTGGAAGATACTACCTATCAGTTTTCTACAGCCGCATTAGAGGAATCGAAAGTATGTGTTATTCCAAAAGATCAGTTTTTTTTACTACTCAATACAAATAAAGATGTAGCCAATACATTTATTAAATTGTTGTCTAATGGAATTAAAGAAAAAGAAGATCGATTGATTAAAATGGCCTACAATTCTATTCGTAAAAGAGTAGCAGAAGCATTATTATTACTCATTGAAAAATACAAGCAACCAGAAGATGAGGTGTTTAGCATCAATATGTCTCGCAACGATTTGAGTAGTTTAGTAGGAACAGCCACTGAAACATTAATACGGACTTTATCTGACTTTAAGGAAGAAGGGCTGGTGGAAGTAAAAGGGTCTACCATTAAAATAATCAATGAAGAAAAATTGAGAAAGATAAAGGGCTGAACTTACTTTTTACTATTGATAGATTGTTGTAAGGCAAGAAGTTTTTTGTACTTCAGATATGTTGCATAGGCCGAAATTCTGGCGATGTGCCAGCCCGCCTTTCCATCTAAAAAACCCATGTGTATCAAATAATGATCAATAAACTTTGCAGCAGGATTGACAATGGTATTCCAACAATGAGCTCTTATGCCTTTTTCAAAATAAGCCCGCGATGCAATAGTAGTAAAATATTCTACTTGTTTGTAATGATTTTCTAATGTATAATAACTATAGTGCAATATGTCACCTTTCAAATAACCCGTTACCTTATCTCCTTCAAACATTTCAAATTTATCATGTGGATTGATACCACGCCATTCTCCTTTATTTTTATTCCAGAGTCGTAATTTTTTATCCGGATACCAGTTGGAGTGCTTGACCCAATGTCCGCAATAATTGGTCAAACGATTCATATAATACCCCTCTTTATCCCACTTCCCTTTGATTTCCAAAACACTTTGCTTTAAGGTCTTGTCAATGGCTTCATCAGCATCTAAACTTAAAACCCAATCATTGGTAGCCAGATTTTTTGCACGGTTTTTTTGCTGAATATGTCCATCAAAAGGATGTGTATAAAATTTCACCTGGTTATACGAACATGCTATTTCTTTTGTTTGGTCTGTGCTTCCGGAATCTAACACAATGATTTCATCGGCTATTTCTTTTACACTTTCCAGGCAGCGTCCAATGTTTTTTTCCTCATTAAATGTAATAATAACAACGGATAATGTATCTGTATAACTCATTGTGAAAAACTAATAAACAATTTTATCTTCTTTTAATCTCCATTTTTCAAAGGCAGCCAGTGCTTTATCTCTTAAAATCTGATAAGTTTTGAGTTGCCTTAAATGATAAGGTTTTTCAATTTCTTTATATATGAAATCATCAGAAAAACCAATACTATCTGCATCTTGCTTTGTGTTAGCAAAATACATTTCAGAAATTCGTGCCCAGTATATCGCCCCTAAACACATAGGACAGGGCTCACAAGAAGTGTAAATGATACAACCGCTCAAATCAAAAGTATTTAGTTTTTTACATGCTTCCCGAATGGCCACTACTTCGGCGTGCATAGTAGGGTCATTGCACCTGGTAACCTGATTAACACCTTCTGCTATCAACTCATTATTTTTTACAATCACAGCGCCAAATGGACCACCACCATTATCTACATTTTGAATAGATAAATCAATGGCTTTTTGCATCCAGTATTGATGATTTTTTTCAATCATAATAGCTATTCTATTATTAAACTGTTGTTTTCTATTCTGTAATTATCACTTTCACAGTAGATGCTCCACTTTTGCTCTCCAGAGGGAATTACATGATGGATAGTTCTGACTTCTTTGTTTTTAATAATAATATCTTTAAATAAATGTTCGTGATCATTTATCAATACTTTCCAAAACAGATTGTTGAAATTTTGATATTGGGTATTAAAGCGGATTTTAAATTGATATTTCATATCAGCAAAAATAGTAAAACTTTTATCTTAAAATGAATATTATTTTCAATTATCAAACTTAAATATGCACAATCATTTTTAATACTATATTATAGAAAAAATGCGGCTGTTCAGCGTGTACCCAATGCCCGGCATTGGTAATAGTGATTAATTGAGCATTCAGATAAATTTTTTGAATATCCGTCCAATCTTTATTAGTTATATAATTTGATTTTTCTCCACGAATAAAAATAGTTTCGGTTTGAGATAGATAATTTGGAGTCGCTTTCAAAATTTCATCATAATGATTTTGAATAGCATTTAAATTAAATCGCCAGTTTAATTTCTCTGGTGTTTCCCAATAGATATTTTTTAATAAAAATTGTATCACACCCTCTTCCTTCAAATACTTCCTTAAAATCATTTCTACCTCCTTTCTATTTTTCACTTGATTAAAATCTACAGCGTTTAATGCCTTGAATACTTCTTCATGACCGGGTTTATATTGTTTAGGTGCAATATCTACAACAATGAGTTTTTTTAATGTTTCTGGAAACAAATAATCGTACTTCATTGTCACCTTCCCCCCCATGCTATGTCCCATTAAAACAGGATGGTTTAAGTTTTCCGACAAAATAAGTTCACGCACATCTTTGGCCATTTGTTCATAAGACATTTCATCAGAATGTGGCGATAACCCATGATTTCTTAAATCTACCGCATATACCTGCAATTGGTGTTCTGCAAATTTCTTTGCTAATGTATTCCAATTATCACTTTGTCCAAATAAGCCATGTAAAATAATAAGTGGTGTACCTTCACCATATTTTCTGAAATGTAACATCATAATTATTTTTCTTTTACTAATAATTTTCGTTCGGTCATTTCTTCAATAGCATATTTTACACCTTCTCTGCCAAATCCACTGTTTTTAATACCTCCATAAGGCATGGCGTCGTGCCGTAAAATAGAACAAGCATTATGAATAATTCCACCGCAATCAATGTGTTCAAAACAATAATTCAATTCTCTTATATCATTAGTGAAAACACCACATTGTAAACCATATTGAGAATCATTCACTCTTTGCACTGCGTCTTGAATATAACCATTGTAAGGTTCAATACATACAACAGGGGCAAACACTTCTTCTGCATACACTTTCATAGAATTATTCGTATTGGTAAAGATCACCGGTTCATGATAATTTTTTATTCGTTTCCCACTCAATATTAGTTTTGCTCCTTGATTAACTGCTTCTTTAATCCACTGTTCTGTGCGAATAGCATTGGCTTCATCTATCATCACGGAAATATCCGTCGTCTCTTCTAATGGATCACCGTATTTCAATTGTTTCACTTTTTCTGAAAACAATTGTGTGAACTTTTGAAAATGTTTGGAATGAATAAAAAAACGTTGTGTGTGGATACATATCTGACCGCTGTAAGCAAAACCAGCGACTACACAATGATCCATAATTTTTTCTACTTCTGCACTTTCGGTAATAATAGTAGCGGCATTGCCACCTAATTCTAATGTTACTTTTTTAGACGCCGCAATAGATTTGATTTTCCAACCTACCGAAGGCGATCCGGTAAAAGATACTTTTGCAATTAAAGGATGATTCAAAAATTTTTCAATAATCGCTGAAGGACAAGGCAACACAGAAGCGGCTTCTTTTGGCCAATTGCTTTGTTGAATAATTGCTGCCAGTTTCAGAGCAGTCAGCGGAGTAGCCGAAGCGGGCTTTAAGATAAAAGGACAACCCGATGCAATAGCCGGTGCAATTTTATGTGCAACCAAATTGAGTGGAAAATTAAATGGCGTGATTGCCAATACTACGCCAACCGGAAATCGTTTTACAATGGCTTCTCTATTGAGTTGATCAGGTGTAGTGTCCAAAGAAAAATATTCGTAAGGAATGCGTTTGCTTTCTTCGGCGGCAATGGTAAATGTTTGGATAGCACGGTTCACTTCTGCTAATGCGTATCTATAAGGTTTAGCCGATTCGGTAGCAATTAGTGTTGCAAAGGTTTCTTTTTCTTGTTCAATTTGTTGAGCAATAAAAGACAATATACTGTATCGTTGATAAGAAGACAAACCCCTAGTATGTAAAAACGCCTGATGTGCTTTTTGAATAGCAGATTTTATCATTGATTCATCGGCCAATGAGACATTTTGAACAAGTTGATTGGTGTAAGGATTGACGACAGGAAGCGATTGGGAAATATTCACAAAATCTCCCGCCAGATAAAGTGGTTGTGTAGTTTTCATACAAGGAGCAAAATTAGGGAATTATGTAGATTAAATCATCAAAAGAATTATTACACATTTTTTAATTAATCCTAGTTTATAATTAGGATAAAAAATATTGTCATATTTGCCCTTGATAAAAAATCATGAACCTTACATCGCATTTTTTAGATACTGTCAAAGAAATTATTTTACAAGCAGGGCAAAAGATTGCAATAGAACAACAAAAATTTGATACCAAAAATATTCAACACAAAAACACTTTTGATCTGGTCAGTTATGTAGATATTGAAACAGAAAAATTTTTAATACAAGAACTATCAAAATTAAATAATTCTATTGGTTTTATTGCTGAGGAAAACTCTCAACATGCTCCCAAAGAATGGAACTGGATTATTGACCCACTGGACGGAACGACCAACTTTACCAGAGAATTACCCGCATATGCCATCAGTGTCGCACTCGCACACAAAAAGGATATTGTGTTGGGATGGGTATATAACATTCCTACTAACGAATTATTTTTTGCGGAAAAAAACAATGGTGCTTATCTTAATGCTAAGAAAATTTCTGTCGCCCGCAATACTAAAATTTCTGAATGCCTTATTGCTACTGGTTTTTCCGTATCCCGGTTTGATAAAGTAGATGCGCACTTAAAAGTAGTAGAAGACATCATTAAAAACAGTTTGGGAATCAGACGAATGGGCGCTGCGGCCGTTGATTTGTGTTATGTGGCCTGCGGGCGCTTTGATGGATTTTTTGAATGGTATCTTAATCCTTGGGATGTAGCAGCCGGCGCTTTAATCGCATTAGAAGCAGGGGCGGTTGTTACGGATTTTTCCGCAGAAAAAAATTTTCTCTTCGGAAAAGAAATCATTGCTGCACAACCTTTGATTTATCCTGATCTTTTGCAGATTATTCAAAAACACAATCACCATGACATTTAAACCCAAAATTATCAACGACCCGGTATATGGTTTTGTTACCATTGAATATCCGATACTGTTGGAAATTATCAATCATCCCTATTTTCAAAGGTTGCGGAGAATTAAACAATTAGGTCTCACCAATCTTGTTTATCCCGGTGCTTTACACACACGGTTTCATCACGCTATTGGGGCCATGTATCTGATGCAAGAAGCCATACGCACCTTACGAAGCAAATGTATTAAGATTTCTACCGAAGAAGAAGAAGCCTCTTTAATCGCTATTTTGCTTCACGATATTGGTCATGGTCCTTTTTCACACGCTTTGGAAAACACACTGGTAAAAAGTGTTTCTCACGAAGATTTTTCTTCTGTGTTAATGCGGGATTTGAATGCTCAATTTAATAATAAATTGCAATTAGCCATTGATATTTTTGAAGATAAATACGAACGCAAGTTTTTTCATCAATTAGTCAGTAGTCAATTAGATACAGATAGATTAGATTATTTATTGCGAGATAGTTTTTTCACGGGTGTAAGTGAAGGAGTAATCGGTACGGATAGAATTATTAAAATGCTCACCGTAGTGGATGATAAATTAGTAGTAGAACAAAAGGGAATTTATAGCATTGAAAAATTTCTCATAGCAAGAAGATTAATGTATTGGCAAGTGTATTTGCACAAAACGGTCTTATCTGCTGAAAATATGCTTGTAAAAATTTTAATGCGGGCCAAAGAACTTTCTACTCGTGAAAAGCACGACTTATTTGCTACTCCTGCATTGAAATTTTTCCTAATAAATGATTTTTCAAAACACGACTTCTACAAAGACAATTCTCAAATTATTAAGCAATTTGTTCAACTGGATGATAACGACATTATTGCGTCTATTAAAGTTTGGATACAAGAAAAAGATTTTGTTTTGTCAACCTTATGTAAAAAATTTATCAACAGAGAATTATTTAGAACTATTATTCAAAAAGAAAAAATTCCTCTTCCTCTTGTAAAATCAATACAATCCAAAACATTAAAATTTTATCCGAAACTGGATAAAAACACATTACCTTATTTTGTAATCAATAGCAGTGTAAACAATTCTGCTTATGTAAAAAGCAAATTCACCATTGAGATATTTGATAGTAAAAAATTAGTAGACATTGCAGATGCCAGCGATAATTTTAATATCAAAGCACTGAGCAAAAAGGTTACAAAACACTTTTTGTGTTATGATAAAAGTATTGATACTCAATGAAAAAGCTTGATATAATTATTGTAGGAAGCGGCATTGCAGGGATTAATCTTGCTTGGGAATTGTATCAGAGAAATATCACCTTTGTGATCATTAGCCAACCTAAATTATCCTTATCTTCACTTATTGCACCGGGAGTATGGAATCCTATTGTCTTTAAACGCATCACAACTACCTGGAATGCTTCAGTTTTAATAAATGAACTTTTATCGTTTTATTCAAACATAGAAAATTTATTACAAAAAAAACTTATTCAGCACTTAAAAGTTTGGCACGTTTTGAATTCATCAGAAGAAGAAAAACTATGGGCTAAAAAAGAAGAGTTGTATCCAAGATTTTTGAACTCAATACAAACGATTCAACAAAAAAATTTTATTGGATTAAAACAAGATATTAAAGTAGGTGAAGTTAATCATTGCGGACGATTGATTACAACAGAATACATTTATTATTCTATTGATTTTTTTAAAAATCAAAATAGTTTTATTGAAAACCTTTTTTATCACGATTTATTAACCATAAAAGAAAATCAAATTGAATACGACAATATACTTGCTCAACACATTGTTTTTTGTGAAGGATATAAAGTAAAAGAAAATCCTCTGTTCTCATTTGTGGCCTTAAAACCTGCCAAAGGTGAGATGGTAGAAATAGAAACAAAAATTAATTTACTCCCTGAAAATGTTATTTTACATAAACGTATTAGCGTCATTCCTAATGGAAATAATAAATACCTGATTGGTTCAAATTATGATTGGGCAAACCTAAATGACACACCCACCGAAGAAGTGAAACAAAAACTTCTGTTTGAGTTTGAAGAATTATTTAAGGTAGATTATCAAGTCGTTGGGCATTATGCCGGCGTGAGACCTGCATCAGACAGAAGACCTGTTTTAGGATCTCTTCCCGAATATAAGCATATATGGATTTTCAACGGATTGGGAACAAAGGGTATTATGTTATCTCCTTATTGTGCAAAGGTTTTAGCAGAAGCAATGTTTAATGGAAAAATTATTGACAACGAAATTAATGTAAAAAGATTTTTAAAATAACTCTTCTATTGTTTGGCAATAGGCACAATGATTCTCGTACGCCATTTTGCAGTGTCTTCGTGCAAAATATAAATTTCTCTAGTAGGTCCTACTTGCTTGTAACCAGAAGATTTTAAGATATCTTTAATTTTTGCATAACTCTGATGAATAGTATTAAAAGTTCCATAATGATCATATAATAATCCTAATGTCGCTTCTAATATAACTGGCTTAGAATATTTTGGTGTTTGTTTAGGTTTCTCTTTTAAAATCATAAACGTTTCAAAAACAATTTTCTCTGGAGAAGAGGAATAAAAAATACATCCCGGTTGGTCGGCTATCCGTACTTTCAAAAGATCCACATCTTTCAATATCTTATTATAGTTTTCTTCCATCTTTTTGGATGCCTCTCTTGAAGAAGCAGAATCCAATATACATAAAGCCATTTGCTCAGAAATAGTCATTATTCCTTTGAAGTTCGTATCGTTGGTCATAACTTCTTTAGAATGTACTATGTCAGAATGAAAAGTAGAGGCATCTTTAGCAGTTTCATTGTTTTTAGGTAGCTCTTTTGAATTATTGCAGGAAATTAGATAAATAAGCACATAAATAAAACTTATATAAAAAACTTTTTTCATAAATAAAATCTATAACCGTTTGAAAAGTGATTTAATATACTCTAATGTAGCAATTTCTTTGAAATTTTCTCCAAAAGCATGGTGCCACATAAATGGCAGATTGTAAGACACTTGTGCCATAGCGGTTAGTGTAGCATCATCCCAGTGTTTACTCAACCCTTGTGGTAATTCAATTTGATTTTTTTCAAGCATCTTTTTGAAATCACTCACACCATCTGGATAAATATCTTCTAAATGCTGAAATATCACACAATTGGCATAACAATGTCTATAGCCTAAAATTTTAGATAAACCATAGCTCAATGCATGACAAACGCCCACCTCGCTATACGTCAAACTTAATCCACCCATTAAAGACGCTACCATCAATTTATCATCATTTTCGGGCTTTTGTCCACTACCTTCTTCTAAAAACACTTCTCTACACAATTTCAATGATGCTTGTGCGTACGCTGTACTGAACGCATTTTTCTTGATACCATTTTCGCTTTCAATACAATGAATGTACGTATCCATTCCGGTGTAAAACCATTTGTCTCTCGGCACAGTCGCAATCAATTCAGGATCTAATATCACTTGATTAAACACTGTATAATCGCACTTCAGTCCCAATTTTTTCTCTGGACCGGTTAAAACAGCCGTCATGCTGACTTCCGCACCAGTACCGGAAATGGTCGGCACTCCAAGATGGTATACCCCCAGTTTCTTCACTAAATTAAGCCCTTGGTATTGTGTGGATGAACCTTCGTTAGTGAGCATTAAGGAAAGTGCTTTCGCAATGTCCATAATGCTTCCGCCTCCTATACCAATCACCCCAGAAGGCAATCCTTTTGTTATCAAAATTTCATCTCTCAATGTATCCACTTGTTCAGTAGTCGGCTCATGCGGATCTACATCAATAAAATAAATCAAATCTTCTGGTTTATTCTGCAATTGCTTTGAAAGTGGTTTATCTTTAAAGTAATTATCTACAATATAAACAAAATATTGATTGTTTTCTTTTCTCACCGGCTCAATGGTTTCAGACAATTGATGAAAAGCCCCTCTTCCAAAAACAACTTTATCAATGTTTTTAAAGTTCTTGTGTTGCATAGTAAGCTTATTTATTTTTTACACCTTTACCAGCACTTGTTTCAGTGCCTCTACGATTTGTTTTGCTAATATGCTCATTTCTTCTTTGGTCCAACTCACACGAACTCCAAAAGAAACAAGACGACCAATAACTTCTTGTGATTTTGGTAATTCTAAAGAATGATAATCTTGTGATTTTAGTAAATAGTGAATAGCCATTTTATTAGGGAATCTCAGATTTTTTATATGATCCCATTGATTGATAAAATGATACATATTGGTAAACCAATAATTAAATCCTCCTATTCCTTTTTGGTTTAAAGTATCAACAAAAGATTTTGTTACTTCAGTATTCGGTAACATTAAATTTAAAAAAGTTGCTGAATCTCCTGATTCATCTGGTAGACGAGAGAACTCTATTTCATTCACTTCGTTTTTAATGAGAGATTGTAAATATTTTTTGTGTTTTTGATTGATAGATTTAATTTCGGGAACTCTTCTGGTTTGTGCTAATCCAACCGCAGCGTGCAATTCACTGATTCTGAAATTAAATCCTACAATGGGATGTTGTTCCATACCTCTGTTGTTTCCTTCGTGGTTGTGTCCATGATCGCAGAAATACTCAGCCATTTTATAGGTATGTTCATCATTCGTTACAAATACTCCTCCCTCACCGGCTGTTGCAATTTTGAAAAAATCAAAAGAATAACTTCCTGCTTTTCCAAAAAGTCCGGTACATGTGCCTTTATATGACGCTGCAAAGGCCTGTCCTGCATCTTCTACCAAAAGCAGATTGTGCTTTTTCACAACCTCTAAAATACTGTCCATATCCGCCATCCCTCCACACATGTGTACCAGGCAAACGGCTTTGGTTTTAGGAGTTATGGCCTTTTCAATGCCTTCTGCACTTAAACACAACGTCTCATCTATTTCCGCAAAAATGGGAACAGCACCTAAAAACATCACTGCTTCAATAGTAGCCGCAAATGTAAAAGGTGGCACAATCACTTCGTCTCCATATCCGACACCGGCTGCTGCCAGTGCCGCCAAAATACCCGCCGTTCCACTACTTACAGCAAGTGCATATTTTGCTCCGGTTATTTTTTTTACTTCTTCTTCAAATTCTCTGGCTTTCCAGATATTATTACGTTGTGCTTCATGATTATAGCGAAACAGAATGCCCGTGTTCATGACATCCATGACTTCTTTTAATTCTTCTTTTCCAAACTTTTCAGTGCCTGGCATAGGAGTAAATTTTTATGCAAAATAGTACTTTTTTTTGCGATTGTGCAAATCACGAAATGAATTAAACACTTTGTTTTAAACTGCTAACTCAACATCCATCGGAAAATCTCTTTCCAACTGGCTTTTTTACCATACATTAAAATACCTGTGCGATAAATTTTGGCTGATAATTTTGTCATCAAGAAAAAGGATAGATATAATAAACCAATAGAAAGCGCTACTTCCCAAAACGGTACACCAAACGGTAATCGTGCCATCATCACGATAGGCGAAGTAAATGGAATAAACGAAGCCCAATATGAAAGAGAAGTGTCCGGGTTGGTCATCATTTTAGCCGCAATAAAATACCCTACCATTAAAAATAAAGTGACAGGTAAAGTAAATTGCTGAGCGTCCGTTTCGGCATCTGCAGCACTTCCTAATGCCGCCAACATTGCGCTGTAAAACAAATATCCTCCAATAAAATATAAAATAAAACAAATTGTAATTTCCACAAAGTTCAATTTATCAATCTGTTTCAACAATTCAAATGCCTCCAATTCGCCCTGAAAACTTTCCAGTTGATTAAAATTCGCTTCAACACCTTTTTCGTATACTTCTTTTTGTTGTTTTACAAACTTTTGATAATCCTCACGAATGCCACTCATTAAAGTAACCGACAGAATACTAATTAATACAAACGTCATAATGCTCATAACGATAAATTGACCAATGCCTAAAATGGCTACACCTAAAATTTTTCCCATAAGCAATTGAAATGGACGAATAGAGGATACTATTACTTCCACCACTCTATTGGTCTTCTCTTCAATAACACTTTTGAACAACATCATACCATACATTGTAATAAACATAAACATTAAAAAACCTGATAAAAAGCCCAATAAACTATTAAATGCTGTAATTTGCTCTGCGTGTTCTCCTTTTTCATTTACTTTTTCGGTAACTATCCGCACTGTCTGTCTGGCACTACTAATAGTGTTAGGATTGATATTATTAGCCAGTAGTTTGTGTTCAAATAAAAGTTTTTCTAATTGTGATTTTATCATTGTTTGAAAGGCCAGCCCGGGCGTTTTCTTATAAAAAACCTTTACGATTCCGCCGGCACCATCTATTATATTATGTGGAATATAAAGCACCACATCTACATCTTCACGATTTAATTTATCTAAACATTTATTTAGAGATGTATTGGAATACAAAAATGTTACATAATTATTTCCCTGTAACTTACTAATAAAAAACTGTGATTCATCTGCCACCAACACATTATATTCCGTTTCTTCTTCCATACTCAACCAGAACATTAATGCCACAAAACCAGCAATAATTAAAGGCGTTAAAAACGTCATTACAATAAAAACTTTATTGGTAATTTTTCGCTTAATCTCAAAACCAATAACCAATCCAATCTTTTTCATAGCTACAAAACTACATAAAAATAACCTAAAACGATACAATGACCAATCTAAAATTTTCTCTGTAGTAATATAAAATTTAATTAAACCGAATTAAAAAATTAAGAAACTTTCATATTGAGGCAACTCCTACTACTTTTCAAATATTCTATTAAACACACAACTCATACATTTTTCCGGGTAAGGCACGAATCCAGTTATTCATTTCCATCTCTAGCAATATCATAGACAATTGACTTGCTGGCATATTGGAATGATAACTAATCTCATCAATATGCAGTTTATTCTTTTCTCTCAATAAATTCAACACTTTTTCCTGTTCTGCCGTGAGTGCCAGTGGTAAAGAAGGAGACGCGTTTTTCTTTTGCCGCTCATCATTGGTCCAATTCATAAAATATAAAAAATCATCTGCATTTTCTATCATCTGAGCTTTGTTTAATTTAATCAACGCATTACAACCACTGCTATACAAATCATTTGTTCTTCCCGGAAAAGCAAAAACATCTTTATTGTATGAATTAGCAATGCTGGCTGTGATGATACTGCCTCCATCCACCTTGCTTTCTATTATCACAACCGCATCTGACAATGCAGCGACAATTCTGTTTCGTTTTGGAAAATTTATAGCTTCTGGCTCGGATTTAATAGGATATTCAGAAATGACTGCACCGTTTTTCATTATTTCTTTTGCCAATGAAGTATGAGACGCAGGATAAATATCTGGCAAGCCATTTCCTAATACTGCCATTGTTTTTAATCCATTATTCAATGCTTCCTGATGCGCAATAGCATCAATCCCGTAAGCAAGTCCACTGATAATAACCACATTCGTATCACGAATACCTTCAATAAATTTAGTTGTCAAATCCTTTCCGTATAATGTGGGTTTGCGTGTGCCCACAATGGCAACCGTTTTCTCCGCATTCCATAAGGGCTGTCCAGAATAATAAAACACCAAGGGGCTATCATTAAAAAACTTCAAACGAGTCGGATAATTTTCATCGGTATAACAACAAATTGAAATTTTGTATTGTTCAATTTTTTTGCCCTCTTCTTCTGCAAATTTTAGTGCCTTATCTTTTGATTTTAAAATTTCATTAGCAATAATCTCTCCTACTCCGGGTACTTTTATCAATTGATGTTTTTTAGCTTTAAAAATACTTTCAGCGCTGCCAAAGCTTGCTATTAAATTTTTCCCAATGACATTTCCTACATTCTTAATCTGAGATAATGCTATTATGTAAAATTGCTCTTTTGTTATTTCCATCTTACAAGAGAATTTTATTCTTCTATTCAACTATTTTTTTATTAAAAAAATAATAAAATTAACTGTGCAAGTATACATCAAAAATTTTCAGATAAGTGAATCATTCATTTATCATTTCAAATGCAATTATTTTTAATTAAGTTTCCGCTCAAATGAAATTATGCACTATCATCACAAATTAAGTTTTTCCAAAAAGAGAAATCTCATTGGATGTAGAGTTTTCTTAAAAAAATCATTTTTACTGAGTTTTTATACAATTGTTCATTTTATTGGAACGTTCCACACATCGACCATATCTGCTCAGCAAAAATATAAAATCGTTTATGGAAAAGTCAGCGACACAGACAACGAAGATATTGTAGGAGCAATTATTGTAGTCAATAAAAAACATAACACCATTACAAATTTTGAAGGCAAATTTTTTATCAAAATACCGGTTGAAGTTTTTCACCAAAAGTATTTTTTAGAATGTTCTTATGTAGGATTTAATATTTACACAACTCAAATTGAAATCCCGGAAAATCAGGATAGCATTTTACACAATATTATACTTAAGAAAGATAAAACACTGCTGGACGAAGTGGTTGTATCGGCTGGAAAATATGAGCAAAACATTACAGATATTACGGTGAGCATGGACGTTTTAAAACCTGCTTTAATAGAAAACAAAAACACAACGCAATTAGACCAGATAATGAATCAAATTCCTGGTGTAAATGTTTATGACAGTCAAATCAGCATCCGTGGGGGAAGCGGATTTTCTTATGGTGCGGGTTCAAGGGTATTAATGTTAGTAGATGAAATGCCGATGATTAGTGCCGATGCGAATGATATTAAGTGGAACTATTTACCACTTGAAACAACTGAACAGGTAGAAGTTATCAAAGGAGCGGCATCCTCGTTGTACGGTTCTTCTGCTTTAAATGGGGTAATTAATCTTCGTACGATGTATGCGAAGTCAAAACCTTATACCCATGTAACTCTTTTCACAGGAACGTATGATGCACCTAAAAATTTGTCTTACAAATGGTGGAAGGGCACTTCTCAATGGCAGAGAGGCGTAAACTTTGCACACGGCGAAAAAATCAACAATTGGGATATTGTCATTGGTGGACATATATTTTCAGATGATGGTTACCGTTATCTTGAAACAGAAGACAGAGGGCGTCTGAACGCTAACATTCGCTACAACTTTAAAAAATTTCCGGGGCTGTCTGCTGGTGTCAATACCAATATGATGAATACTAGAGGAGGATTATTCTTTCTCTGGCAAAATGCCGATAGCGTGTATGTTCCGCAAGGAAAAGACATTCAAAGATATAATAATAATCGGTTTAATGTAGATCCGTTTGTTGTTTACAATTTTGGAAGCAATAAAATCAGTTGGCGTAACCGGTATTATCTTACTCAAAACAGAAATAATAAAAATCAGGATGCCACAGCAGAATTGTATTACAGCGAAGTACAATATCAGAAGAGATGGCTTACTCAATCGTTGACATTGGGTTCTGTACTGATGTATCAACAGGTGTATTCGGATTCTTTGTATGGAAAACATACCAGTAAAAATGTGGCAGGATATGCTCAATACGATGGAAAATTTTTTGGAAAACTTAATGTGTCTGCCGGTATCAGAGGAGAGTTTTACAGAGTAGATACTGCTTTCACGAGAGGCGTAATTGCTATTGATGAATTGCCATTATTCACAGCTACTACTACTCAAAACATTAAAAATAAATTTAGCAATTTACCATTTCAACCAGTTTTGAGATTAGGTATTAATTATCAACTTTTTCAATATACCTTTATCAGAGCGTCGTATGGACAGGGTTATCGTTTTCCCAGTGTTGCAGAAAAGTTTGTTAGTACCAGCGTCAGTAGTTTGAAAATTTTTCCGAATAATAAATTACAACCCGAACGTGGGTATAGTGCCGAATTGGGCATAAAACAAGCAATAAAGATAAGTAACTGGAAAGGTTTTATAGACGTTTCGGCTTTTTATATGGAATTTAGAAATATGGTAGAATTTGTATTTAATATCTACGCACCGAATGGACCTACTGGTTTCTGGTTAAATGATCTGCCTTATGCAGGTTTTATGTCTCAGAACATTGGTAATGCCCGTATCCGAGGTGTAGAAACATCTTTGATGGGAAACGGAAATATGGGACCTGTGAATGTTACAATTTTTTCTGGGTATACTTACATTGACCCAGTGATGTTAGGATTTGACCCCAGAAGAGATACCTTAGGATTACCTGGTGTAAAAACCTTAAAGTATCGCAACAGACATTTATTCAAAAATGATATTCAATTGGCTTGGAAATTTATTTCATTGGGCTGGAGTACTCGTTATCAGAGTTTTATGGAAAATATTGATAGAAGATTTATTGAAAGTATTTTCAAAGAATATGGTTTTGATTTGCCTATTTTTTACATACTACCGGGCTTAAAAGAATATCGAGAAAAAGAATTGGCAGGCGGGAAAAAGGGAAACTGGATTCACGATGCACGAATCGGATTTCAAGTTAATAAAACATTAAAAGTATCTTATATTGTAAACAATGTATTTAATGCAGAATATTCGTCACGACCGGGAGATGTACGTCCACCACGACAACACTTTGTGCAAATACAGGTAAAAATATAGTGCCTCATGCCCGAACTCAGAAATTCTATTGTGTCACTAAAGCATCCCTTTGTATGTTAGATTCAGGTGTGTTTGGTTGAACCTATCGCTATAAAATTTTTTGGCCTATACTCTTTATTTATGCTTTCAGGTCAACTATTGTATAATAGGGGGTGTTTTGTATTCAGAAGGAATATCTGCAGTCAGTGCTTTTAAGAATGTAACGATGTCTTTTATTTCTTCGTCCAATAAATCTTTATTTAATTGTGCTTTGGCCATTATTTTCACAGCTTCTTCAAGATTATTTACACTACCATCGTGGAAATATGGATGGGTCTTTTCTATATTCCTTAAAGAGGGGACTTTAAATACAAATCTGTCGCCTGCCAATTTGGTAATTTTTACCTTACCACTATCTGTTTTTGTGCTTTTAGTATAATCCCAGTAGTTACCATATACAGCAAATTTTTGAAACATATTGCCACCTACACCAACCCCATTATGACAGCTTGTGCATCCGGTCGTAATGAAAGTAAGCAACCCCTTTTTTTCCTCTACACTCAATGCATTCTTATTACCTTTCAGATAATCGTCAAAACGGGAAGGAGTGATAAGTTTTCGTTCAAATGCACCGATGGCCTTCTTTAAATTGGCATAAGTAATAGGGTCTTTTTCATTCGGAAACGCTGCTTTGAATAATTTTTGATAGTGTTCAGATTTTTTCAAACGATCTATTAAAAATTTCTCGTTAGGGATGTTCATTTCAACAGGATTTAAGATAGGCATACCGGCCTGTTCTTCCACTGTAGCGGCTCTTCCGTCCCAAAATTGAGCTGTATGAATGGCCGCATTCAGAGTGGTGGGAGAGTTTCTATCTCCGAATTTACCTTCTTCGCCTTTGGACGTTGGCTGATTATCCACACCAAAGGTAGAAAGGTTATGACAAGTATTACAACCCATCGTTTGTTTACGGGATAATTGATTGTCAAAATAGAGCGAATGACCCAGTTTGACTAAATCAGGGTTTAAGGTATCGGTAGGTTCTAATGCCTGAAAAACATTCAGTTTATCTGCCAAGACCTCATCGTATCTCTGGCTTTCATTTGCAGCAGTATTCTTTTTTTCCTCTTGATTTGAATCAGAGCACGAGGCGATAAGAAACAAAGGTATAAAGTAAAGTGGGAGTTTTTTCATAAGTTTAATTTTTTGCAAATTTAAATACAAAGCGTAACCGCTACAAATAGAAATTTTTTATGGCTGTATTGATAAAATTTTGAGTGGTTTTTATTTTATCAAGATAACTTATCAATTAAGAGGTTCAATAAATGCAAATTTGATTCATTTTTTTGTAAAAATACAGCACATATTTTTAAATCTAACTCCTTGATTGTGAATAATTTATTCTCAAAATGAGAATAAATTATTCACAATTTAAAATCTTTTTACATAAATTTCCACACAAACTTAAAAACAAAAATTATGAAAAAACATGGCTTAATTGTCGGGAAAGCCCTTGTAGCGGGCTTACTTCTTCTTTTAGTTTCGTCTTGTTCCATGCAAAAAAGAGTTTATAGAAGTGGTTATTATGTAGAATGGCTGTCAAAGAAATCATCAAATAATAACCTATCCCCAAAAACTGAAAGTAATTCTGAAAAGTCCGTAAAAAGAGATAATCTTTTTAAAGAATCAATAAATAAAAATAATAAAATTATAGCTGTCACTTTTACTGAAACAAGTAAAACTAATCTTAATAATGTAAATAAAAAACTGTCTGGAAGAGAAATAGCAACCAACAATGGCATTACAAAATCTACTTTTAGAAACAGTGTGCAGAAAAACACACAAGAACAAAATTACAGACAGGATTATTCTTTTCAACATAATAAAAAAGAACAGAAAAAAAATATTTCTGCACAAGCCCCCGAAGATGGAAAAAGTCAACTTATAGCATTACTTTTATGTTTGTTTGTGGGGGCATTAGGAATACATCGTTTTTATTTAGGTTATATTGGTATTGGAGTCATTCAGCTACTCACATTGGGAGGATGTGGTATTTGGGCACTAGTTGATCTTATAATGATTCTAACTGGAGATTTAAAACCAAAAGATGGTGATTATGCTAAAAAGATATAGTTTTTTATATTCAAAAAAATAAACACTCTTACTGAAACATAAATAAGTTAAGTAGAGTGTTGAGAAGTATTTTAAATAATAAAATCATAAAGTTAATAGCATTATTAGTTCTAATTGCAGTACCTCTCATTGATATACTTTTACCTATTAATTTTTTTGATAAACGTGGGTTTTCAATATGCTTATCTGTAATCTTACTAAACAAACAATGTTGGGGCTGTGGCATGACAAAAGCAATTCATCATGCGTTACATTTGGACTTTTCCACAGCTTATGAATATAATAAGTTATTTATTATTATCTTGCCTCTTTTAGTGTATTTATGGTTTTATTATGTAATAAGGATTTTTAAACACATATTTATGAATAAAGTAAAAAATATACAGCATTGATATAATAGTAGACATTTGTTGATTTTTTACCACTCAGGTGCGTCTTATTCTTCCTGCTTTGCGTCTTAATACCGCAAGTGAGAAGAAATCTTTTTACTGATGAGTAGTAACTATTATGCCGCTTTTATACCCCACTACATTTATGCCACCAAGGGCGCATCCCGTCAGATAACAGAAACATAGAGGAAATGTTACGGGGGCAGAAGATTAAAAAATTAGTAACAATAAAAGCAAATGATCTAAAAAGACAGTAATTAGTTGTTTGCCTGGGGCTGAACAAAAATGAACTTTTTCCCTCTTTTTAGTTTAAACATAACAGTCCCGTCTGTTAATGCAAAAAGTGTATGATCCTTTCCCATTCCCACATTATCACCGGGATGAAATTTTGTGCCTCTCTGACGCACGATGATATTCCCTGCTTTGCAGGTTTGTCCTCCGAATAGTTTTACACCCAAACGTTTGCTATGAGAGTCCCGACCGTTTTTTACACTACCTTCTCCTTTCTTATGTGCCATATTGGTAAATTTTTAAGATGATGATAATTTTAGATTTCGATTTTTTCAATTTGAACCTGAGACAGATATTGTCTGTGTCCGTTTAATTTCTGGTATCCTTTTCTTCTTTTCTTTTTGAACACCAATACTTTATCGCCTTTCAGATGCTTTAGAACTTTAGCACTTACTTTACCACTAATCATTGGAGTGCCTACTTTGACATCTCCATTATTTTCTACGAGAAGAATTTTATCAAATTGAACAGTGTCGCCTTCATTGGCTTTCAGGCGATGCGTATAGATTTTTTGACCTTCTTCTACTTTGAATTGCTGTCCGGCTATTTCTACAATGGCATACATAAAATTAAATTTAAGGGCTGCAAGTATACAAAATAATTTAATTACCAAAAAATATTTTGTTGCCACTTATCAAAATTTCCGCAAAGCCGCCAAGCGTACTTACGATATTTTTTGTACTCCCGTCCCTACAAAACGGTAAAGAGAATGAATTTGCAAATAAAATGTCACCGAATAGTAACGAAAAACATTTAAGTAAATCCGGTCAATCAAGCCATGTTTTCAAACCAGGCAGATAACTTCTACTTCATTCATTGATGAGATGTTTTTCATTAAATAAACGAATGTAATAACTGTACTTTTTCTTTTTTTGTTTTCGGCTAAGCTGTGTAAATGTGTTGTAAATCTCAGTATCTTTCTTTAATAATTCTTCTAATTGTTCTATGCTAAAAGGATATACTTTCCCTGTATAATAATCCAGTAAAAACTCCTTTAGTTCCCTTGTTTTCACAGGCACTCCGGCCATTCCATAAGGATAGCCAATACCAACACCGGAATAATACGTTACTTCCTGTGTGCCAATAAAATAAGAAATGGCACCTAAAACTGGCACTTTGTAAAACGCATTGTCATAATAAATATACAAAATGCCGTTTTGAAAATACCCCCATAAATTTTTTGGGAATATTTTTTCTGCTACACCTGATGGCGTCCTTATCAGAATGTCTTTTTGTGAGACCACTTTAGTAAAAAAATCTAATTGAGATGTATCGATATTGGTAATAATTTGTTGCTTTGTAATGGGTCTGTTTTCACGAAATTGAAGGTAGTCAAAGTACAATCCTTCTTTTCTTTCAACAAATGTGCTATCGTTTTGTCCTAAAAAAGAATTTATTGTGAATGTAAAAAATGCAATGAGTAAATATAAGTTTGACATAAACTACTTATGAGGAAGTATTATTAAGTATTTTCTGTAAAATCACAACTAAGTTGTAAATATCCTCAAATGAATTATACAAGGGTGCTGGTGCCATTCGAATAACATTAGGTTCTCTCCAATCAACAATAACACCAGTTTGTATCCATTCATTAAAAAACTTTTTTGGATGTTCTAAATTACAAACAACAGAAAGCTGTGCCCCTCTTTGTTGTGGGGTTAAAATTTTAAATATTTCCTTTCCATAAATTGTATTAACCGCCATCAATGCTTCTTCTAAAAATGCGGTGAGTTGTTTACTTTTTTGAGTAATTGCTGGCATCGTTGCTTCTTCAAAAATATCTAAGGAAGCAAGACATACCGCCATTGATAAAACAGGTGCGTTGCTAAGCTGCCAACGTTCTGCGGTGGGCATGGGTTCAAAAGTTGGCTTCATCTTAAAACGTTCGTTTTTGTCTGTGCCCCACCATCCGGCAAATACTGGCAAATCCAGATTATTCAAATATTTTTGATGTACAAAAGCCCCCCCAACAGAACCCGGCCCGCTATTCAGGTATTTATATGAACACCATGCGGCAAAGTCAACTTCCCAATCGTGCAAGTTGAGAGCGATATTTCCCGCAGCGTGCGCCAAATCCCAACCACAGACAATTCCGAATTGATGGGCAAAAGATGTAATATTAGCTATGTCAAATACCTGACCAGATAAATAATTGACCCCTCCTATTAAAATCATAGCAATTTCATCCTGATGCCTTTCAATCGTTTCATAAATTTTTGCTTCATCTATTACAAAATCTTCTCGTTCTGAACGCACCATAATAACATCGGTATCAGGATTGCCGCCATGAAATTTTACTTGTGATTGTACAGCATAAATATCACTGGGAAAGGCTGGATATTCAATTAGGATTTTTCTTTTTTTCTCTGAAGGGCGATAAAAGGAAACCATTAAAAAGTGCAAGTTAGAAGTCAGCTGATTCATCATCACTACTTCTTCCGGAAGTGCCCCCACAATTTTTGCCATTTTGTGAGTCAATAATTCATGGTAAGAAAACCACGGTCTTTTGGCATGAAAATGCCCCTCAACGCCGTATTGAGCCCAATCGTTGAGTTCTTGTAAAATGTATTCTCTTGTCTGTTTAGGTTGCAAGCCAAGTGAATTACCGGTAAAATACAGCACGTTTTTTCCGTTGTGTTGAGGAAATAAAAATTTTTCTCTGAATTGTTTTAAGGTATCTTGGTTATCTAATTCTTGTGCCTTATTTTTTATGTCATTGAGAGTAAGAGAAAAAGTTTTCATAAAATTAATTATCTGTTTTTAGACACCCTGATAATTTCAAATCCAAATTCACTGATGTTTGGCAAGGGATCCTGCCGCATGGCTTGAACAAAGAAGAATTGATAAACTCCACTTTTTGAGAAGCGAACATTTTTTTTGATGGGTAGGGTAATATCATACATGTCTCCAAGTCCACTGCCATACCATTCTCCTTTGCTATTAGCCAACATACATTCTATGGTATCATTTTGCATTGAGCCATTAGGATAAATCGTCGTCATGAATACATACAAATTAATATATGGATACAATTCACCATGTCTTATTTTGATATTCACATCGCACAAACTTATGGTGTCAATAATATCTACCCTGAACTTAGCGGTATCTTGCGAAGCCCATTCTTCTTTTTCAATGTAATAATACTTGCTGTACACAACGCTTGTCTTTTTGCAGGAAAACAGAGAAAAGATTATTAACAAAACGATTGATAGAAATGAGGCAATTCGCTGCATTTTATTTTTTTCTTTTAAAGTTTCTCTGATTGTTTTTGAATTTATTATTAAAGCGATTCAACTCGTCTTCGCTTTGAATGCTGATTGTTTCTGAATCTACCTGAAGTTCTTTGTTTTTTTCTTGATTGTTTTGCGGGATCATTAAATCTTCTGGAAAAACATTATTACGATTCATTTCCAGAATTTCCTTTGTTCGTTCAATGCTAAGCGGAATAAACGTGCTCATATCGTTTTCATACGCCCAATAGATTCGTCTTCTGAAAACATCTATTTTAATAAACCGGGCTTTGCCTTTTTGAGTAACTAATTCTTTATCCTGTACTTCTGGAAATTCTTTCAGAGCATCTACATAAGCATCTAATTCATAATTCAAACAACACTTCAGTTTGCCGCATTGTCCGGCAAGTTTAGCAGGGTTGATTGATAATTGCTGATACCGCACCACGGTGGTGTTAATTGTCCGAAAATCTGTCAGCCAGGTGCTACAGCACAGTTCCCGGCCACATACACCTATGCCGCCTAATCGTGCGGCTTCTTGTCGGGCACCTGTCTGACGCATTTCCACCCGAATTTTAAGTTTTGATGCAAGTTTTTTAATTAATTCTCTAAAGTCCACTCTTCCATCGGCTGTATAATAAAAGATGGCTTTGGTTTTATCGCCCTGATATTCTACATCCATCAACTTCATTTCGAGATTTAAATTTTTTGCAAGTTCTCTGGATTTAAGCAGGGCTTTGTATTCTATTGCCTGTGCTTCTTTCCACTTATCAATATCTTGTTGCCTGGCTTTGCGCAGTATTTTCTTTAAAGAAGAAGTGTCTTTAATATCTTTCTTTTTAAGTTGCAGACGAACTAATTCACCCGTTGCAGAAACAGTGCCAACATTGTACCCTGTTTCTGCCTCTGTTACCACCAAATCACCGACATAAAGTGTCAATTTATTCGTATTGACGAAAAATTCTTTTCGCGTATTTTTAAATCGCACTTCAACAATCGGGAATGTGCCTTGCGGAAGAATTTCAGAAATATTTCCTAGCCAGTTGAATACATTCAATTTATTGCAAGAGCAGGCAGAACAATTTCCACAGGAAGATTTTCCTTCCGTTTCAAGTGTGTTACATCCTCTATTCGTTAAACATCCCGTACATGCCATACTTTTATTTTCGTGTGGCTAAAATACGAATATATTTATTGGTTTAGAAATGAAAAGCGAGATGGATAAACAAACGGCGTTTTTGCATAGAAGCGTAGGTATAAGTAGGATCAAATGTAAGTGCATAAGGGTTTTCATCGGTTGGTAATGGATCGCCTTCTGCATCCCAGTTTACGTTTTTATCAAAAGGATCGTGTGCACGGGCTATCAAAAAAGGAAGTCCTCTATCCGGTGTAAAATTTAAAAGATTTTTCACTCCAATAGTCAATTCAATGTTTCTAAGACTATAACTGCATTGTATGTTTTGAATAGAATAAACAGGGCTTTGATTAGGTCGCGGATCTAACACCCCTGCTTTTGGCAAATACATTTTCCCGTAGATACTAGCGGTGTATTCTATTTTAAATTTGCCTAATAAGGTTCTCATAATAACAGTCGCTGACCATGGCTCTGACAGAAACACCCGTCTTTTTACTCCATTTTGTATAAAATAATTGTCCAACAATGAAAATCCAACGAGCATCTGAAAATAATTTCTGATAAGCGATTGCATCTGTATAGACCAACCTCTATTTACAGAGTACTCCTTTTTTGCAAGATTGTAATAAAGAATTTTGTCCGGATGACTATAGTCGGGAATAATTCTGTTTGAAAAGTAGATGTACCAGGCATTGAAATCAACGGTTAATTGCACAAAATTGTTATTCAAAACATTCGTTTGCAGAGCAGAATAAAATAAATCGCCATGCTTTTTTCTGGTTTCAGTTTTTCCTGCAGTATTACTTTTCTGGCACCTGTCAAAGCAGCGTGATCTTCTGTAAACAATTGAACGGGTCTAAATCCTGTTGTAACGCCGTTTCTCCATGTAAAGGTTTTGGATGGGTTGGAAAATATGCCGGCTATTCTTGGTGTCCAAATATGTTTATGAATGTTATGATAATCGTAACGAAAAGAAAGCAGGAGTTTTAATTTTTCAGAAAGCGTAAAGGTGTTTTCGGAAAAGATGCCCGGCACCAACCATTCAGAATAGGGCGTTGTATTTTTGAACACTTCGGTGTTGTCTTTGTAGTATAAATATTTAAAAGTCAGTCCAAGTGTATATCGTGATTTTTTTGAGTACCAATCCGTGTATGTTTGGTAATACAGATTGTGTTGTGCTGCCTCAAAAAACAAAGTGCCATAATAAGAATCCTGATAGTGATAATTGTAAGAAAGCGCATTTTCTATTTTGTGCTTACCTAAGTACAAAGAATAGTGTGTAATACTTTCCAAACGTTTTGTGATAATACTTTCACCATAGATGCTGTCACTACCCCTGAAATGCTTGTTCCAGTTGAGTTGTCCGCCCCATCTGTCTTCTATTAATCCTCTGACTATGCATTGAACTATGCTGCTATCCTTAAATGTCCATCTTGATTTATGAAACCCGCTGAATCGCTTTTGTAATGTTACATCGGTAAAATTATCCTGATTAGAATCCGTTCGTTTATCAAAATACATAAGATTAAAACTATTGATAAATCCATAATTTCTTATCTTTTTTTGAAAACTAATATCCAGATTGTTGTCAAAATAAGAAGAGGTGTAAAATTGAACATCTGTTTTAAATTTTGAGCTAGTTGGTGTTTTAGTAATAATATTGATGGTGCCTCCAATGTTGTCGCTGCCGTACACCACTGACCCCGGATATCTGTTGATTTCCATCCGTTCTATTATATCAGACGCTATTCCGGTAAGTCCATAAACCGAAGCGATACCGCCAATGACCGGCATTCCGTCTATAAGCACATTCGTATAAGGACCTTCCATACCATTGATGTGAATATCGCCGGTATTACAGATGTTGCAATTGAGTTGGGGTCTTAATCCATTAATATTCTGAACGCCTTCAAATAAACTGACCGCTGAGGCAGAATGTAAAATGCAGGCATCGTATACTTCGGTATTAAAAGGATCTGGTTTTTTAGTAGCAAGGAGTTTTGTATCCTCTACCCACACCTCGTATAAATAAGAAGTGTCGGGTTTTAGTTCAATAGTCAGAAACGAGTCTTTACTTAAAACCAGTTTTTGAGTATACGGTAAAAAGCCGGGATAATGCACTGAAAGTTGACAGTACGTGCCTGAAAACATCATTTCAAAGTAGCCTGTTGAATCTGTAATGGCTTGTTTCTTACTCCCCTGAATTTGTACTATAGCTTTAGAAACAGGTGCATTTAAATACATAATACGTCCCTTGATGTTTTGTGCCTGTACTTCCCAAGCCCATAAAATACCGAAAAGAAAAACTTTAATCTTCATATTTTTTTTGACAAATATACAAAACATATTTAGAATACTCTAAATATAAATTTAGATAAATCTAAATTTTATTTTTTATTACCATTTACATCCAACTTGTTGTTCGTTTTTTTACATCTTTTACCAGTTTGAAAGTCCGTTTATTTTAAGTAATTTTGCCAATAAATTTATATGCACCTTACAGGTCTCCTGATATTTGTTCTCTTATGCTTTAGTGGTTTTTCTCAATTGCCGGTCGGATACGACACCTTATCTGTCATTGAGAATGGGCAAACACTTTACTCTTCTACCTGCGGCGGCATTAATTACTCTAATGTTTTCAAAGGAGATATAAATGGAGATGGAAAATCGGATATACTTTTGTATGACAGAATACACTTCTTTAACTATGGTGAAGTCAAATGTTTCTTAAATATCGGTAATGCCGCTGAAACAAAGTATCGTTACGATTATTATCTTTCAAAGTCGTTTCCAAAACTGATCAACTGGGCTATTTTCAAAGATTTTAATCAGGATGGGAAAACGGATATTTTTACTTATACAACCGGTGGGATAAAAGTGTTTAAAAACACAAGCACGAATGGTAATTTATCTTTTCAATTATTTAAATCTATTTTGTATTCGGACTATAATCCCAGCGGCAGCCCATTGAATGCACCGATATATGCCTCTTCCATTGGTCTACCAGCCATTGAAGATATAGACGGGGACGGAGATTTGGATATTCTTGCTTTTAACTCAACCGGTTTTTCTGTGGAATACCACCTCAATAAAAGTATTGAATTATATGGACATTCCGATAGTTTGGTATTTGAAATACAAGAGAACTGCTGGGGAAATTTTAGTGAAAGTAGTTGTTCTGTCAGCTTAAACAATTGCTCCAACCGATGGATGAGCGTTTCTTTAGCAGAAAAAGCATACCACAGCGGTGCCTGTTTGACTTGCATAGACATTGACCACGATCAGGATAAAGATATTCTGATGGGGGATGTGAGTTGTAATAACACTTTATTTCTATACAATAATGGGACTTCTACCAATGCTGTTATATCGGATACTACCCGATTATTCCCAAATTATCCTGGAAAATCTTCTACCAATGCCATTAAAATCAACAATTTCCCCTGCACCTATTACAATGATTTTGACAACGACGGAAAAAAGGATATTCTGGCTTCGCCCAATTTAAGTGCGGGAGAAAACTATAATTGTCTTTGGTTTTATAAAAACATCGGCACTACTACAAAAGATAGTTTTGTGTTTGTACAAAAAAATTTTTTGATAGACCGGTCATTGGATGTGGGAGAGGGGGCCTTACCTTTAGTCATTGATATTAATCAGGATGGAAAAAAGGACTTATTGATAGGGAATTTAGGTTATTATAATACACTTCTCCCTAACAGCAATGTTTCTACTTTTTCTTATTATCAAAATATCGGAACGGTCTCTAATCCAAAATACTCTTTAATTACAAGAGATTATTTGAATTTGTCTGTATGGAATAAACTGAATTTAAGTCCTACTGCCGGTGATGTAGACAGTGATGGTGATATAGATTTGATTGTAGGCGATAGTCAAGGTAAAGTTCATTGGCTGGAAAATACCGCCGGCAGTGGGAATCCTTGTAATTTCAGCGTAACCCATCAAAATGCCTTTGGGATAAATGTTTCAAGTCCGCCGGCATATCCATTTTTATTTGATGTGAACGAGGATGGAAAACTGGATTTAATCATAGGTAACAAACAAAACCGAATCGCATATTATGAAAATATTGGTACTATCGGGTCTCCTGCTTTTTCGCTGATAACAACAAATTTTGGCAATGTCAATACCACTACTAATGCCCTGTATTATGCAGGAGACGGCGGATGCGTTCCGTTTATGTATAAAGAAAATAACAAAAAATATCTTCTATGTGGTACAATCAGTGGGAATTTATTTTTATACGATCAGATTGAAAATAATTTCACAAGTAATTTTCGCTTGTTGGATACAATGGTGAACGGCATTCGGGCAGGCATTCGATCTGCACCGCAATACACAGATATAAACGGAGATGGTGTAAGAGATTTAATAGTCGGTAATTATTCCGGTGGAATTTATTATTATTCTTCAAAAGCGGTAAGCATAGAAAGTTTTCAGGACGCTATGGATTGCATTAAAATTTATCCCAACCCGGCAAAGGATAAAATCACCTTGAAAATAGACGATTCTAATTATAAAGGGAATGTATGCTTTTCAATAATTGATATTTCTGGAAAGGAAGTCCTTATATTCAGTGAAAAAATTTTAGACAATGTCTGGATATTAGATGTATCAGGGCTTTCTAACGGTATTTATTTTTTAAGTATAACATCCAATACTGCTGAAAGGAAAAACTATAAACTTTTAAAACAATGAAATGGAATAGTATTGTGTATGGAATTATTGTTGGATTATTTTTTTCTCATTGCAGAAAAGATAAGGCCGATCCGAATTATGGCAGCTATCCCACAGATGTTGGGAAAATTATTGTTACAAAGTGTACAAATGGCGCCTGTCATAATCCTGAAAACGCTGCGGTCTGTAATGGTTTAGATTTATCTACCTGGCAAAGTTTATTTACAAAAGGAAGTAATAATGGAAGCCCGGTTATTCCGTATAGTAGTAAGTTTTCGTCTTTGTGTTATTTCATTAATACCTACCCGGACTTAGGTCCGACCAATGAACCCACAATGCCACTCTATCAGACTGCTTTAAGTAAAGATGAAGTTATAAAAATTAAACAATGGATAGATAACGGTGCGCCCGATATAAAAGGTAATGTGTATGGTTCCAATTTTTATGATAAAGTTTATGTTGTAAATCAGGGATGCGATGTTATAACGGTCATAGACGCAAAAACACAATTACCTATTCGGATGGTGGAGGTGGGCGTGAACCCAAATGCTATAGAAGCACCACATTTTATCAATTTTTCACCGGATGGGAAGTATTGGTATGTGGTCTTTATCAATAGCCCTTATCTTGAAAAATACGATGCTGCTACAGACAAGCTGATAGCACGGTGTAATTTGAATAATCAATTGGATTGGAACAGAATCATTATTACAAACGACGGGAAAAAGGGATTTTGTGTAGCATGGACTTCTAATGGTAAAATTATCTCTGTTGATTTAGAAAAAATGCAGATTATTCGTGCGATGTATGGTTTGTATTTTCCACATGGTACAGCGCTAAGTAAAAATAACGATACACTTTATGTGGCCGGCCAAACTGGCAATTTTTTTATGAAAATAGATACTGCCTTAACCACTCACATTGATTTGCCGATTGATAACTCTGGTATTGTATCCACTTCCAGCAGTTTAGACCCACATGATATTTTTGTTTCACCGGATGGAACTAAATTATATTTTACATGTCAGGCAAGTAATGAAGTCAGAGAATTTGATTTGAGCACTAATTCTTTAACTCAGATTATTCCGGTAGGCACATTTCCTCAGGCAATGGCTTATTTTGCCAACAACAATACGCTTTATGTCAGTTGTGAATTAGACAATAGCAGTACGGGACTGGGCAGTATCGTGGCTATTGATTTGAATACTTATACCACTCAAAAAGTATATGTGGGCTATCAGCCACACGGTATTGCTATTGATAAAAAGAATAAATTGCTGTACTTGACGAGCAGAAACATTATTGGTACAGGTATTCCACCACATCATTCTTCTGTATGTGCCGGGAAAAACGGATTTGTCAGTATTTTGGAATTACCTTCTCTGAATATTCGCACTTCGAAAATAGAGTTGTCGGTGGACAGTTATTTTGCAAGCGTACGACCATGAATGCACACTTTAATAAAACCATTTTATTTTTTGACGGCACCTGTGTTTTGTGTAATAAAACCGTACAGTGGCTATTGAATAATGAAAATGATAAAAAAGCATTATTCTTTTGTTTGCTCCAGTCCGATTTTTCGAAGTCCTTTGTTCCGGAAGCATATAAGAATATTGATAGTGTTATCTTATACAAAGACAACAGGTTTTATATTTATTTTGATGCGTTTCTTAAGATTCTCCCCAATTTAAAGTGGTATTGGAAATTCTTATACATTTTTCAATTAATGCCTTCTTTCTTAGGAAAAATTATTTATAAGCGGATTGCTAACAACAGAAAAAACTGGTTTGGTCAAACAAACGAATGTTGGATTCTGACTTCAGAATGGAAAAGGCGTGTGATTGAATAAGATTCAAAATTGTAATAGCCATTTCTGCCATTGCCCTCTCTATTAAAATATCCATCTTGTTGTAACATTCGTTTATGCACACTCAAAACTACAATTATTCTATAATTTTATTTTATATTTTTTCACTAAGTTTTCCAAAAACCTTTGTTTTTCTTTTCCATAAACTTTATGCTTAATGTTGTGTTTTACAGCATCCCAATATTCTTTTGAATAACTTACAAAAATTTCTTCTCCCGGATAAATATCCCGTGTTGCTACTATAAATACTTTATCGTCTATAATTTGATATTCTGCATTATTTTTAAATCGTTTGTCTTTAATTAATCCTTCTGCATCGTTAGCATAACATGCTTTGTATTGGGGGGTATTGTAAGCATCAATGCATTTTTTTCTACTAATGTATGCCATATATCCATCTTTATCTTCTTTTACACGTCTGGAGTATGTTTTCCAATCAATCACTTCTCCGCGATATTCAATAATTTTCTTTCCTTTCCTGATAAATTTTGTTGTGAACAATCCTTTGCCCGCTGCTGGTAATTGTGATTTTCTGACAATCAGTGCCATATATTTTTTTAATATTTAATTGTCTTTTGTGCTGTTTAAAAAATCAGCAAATAAATTTGTATTGCTGATATTCTGAGCAGATGTATACTCCCATTCGTTCTTGTGAAACAATAAAATTTTATCTGCATAAGGTAAACACAAGTGAATATCGTGTGAAGTCATTAAAATAATTTTACGTTCAGCCACTGTTATTTTTTTTAGAGTTTCTAACATGTTTCTTTTTGTTCCGTAATCTAAAAAGGAAAGCGGTTCATCTAAAATAATAACCGGTGTTTGTTGTACCAAGGTTTTGGATATTAAAACTTTTTGCAATTGTCCGTCGCTGATTTTCTGAGCAGGAGTATATAGAATATTTTGTGTGTTCAAAGCAGATGCATACCGATAAATAATTTCTTGATCTATGTGTGTTAATTCTCCTTTGTGGTTTAGATACGGTGTTCTTCCTAATGCCATCAGGTCAAAGACGGTATGCTGCATTAAAAAAGGTCTTTTAGTAAATAAAAAAGCAAAGTGCTGTGCGCGTTTTTTTTCATTCCACTTTAAAACATCCTGATTTTGAAAAGTGATGTGTCCGCTTAAAGGGGAGATTAAATGCGCTATTGTTTTAATAAAACTAGTTTTACCAGAGCCATTATTTCCAAATAAAAACACAAATTCAGATGGGTTAAATACTATGTTGAGCGGGCTGTTCAATAAAGCGTTTTGATAACCAAACAAGAAATCCTGAAATACTAATGCCATCTTTTTTATTTTCTTTCTAATGCATTCAGCTCAACAATAGCCGGTTCAAAATTAGTTTTGTATTTTAAACACTCTTTAAGATCTGCCATTGCTTCGTTTTTCTTTTTTTGCTCAATATTTACAATAGAACGGGCATAATATGCTTCTGCATAATCGGGCTTTATCTGTATCGCTCTGGTAAAATATTCAGTAGCATTTTTATTATTTTTTCTAAAAACAAACTCTATAGTACCTAAGTTGTACAACACATAAGGAGAAGAAGGATACAGATTCAAAATATGCCGGTACAAAGATATAGCACTGTCCACCTGTGCTGTTTGCTGAAAGAAAAAGGCCTTGTTGTATAAAGCAATATAATTTTTTGGCTCGTACTTTAAGGCATTGTTGTAATACTGCAATGCTAAAGGGTTATTTTTGGCAGCATACAATACGCCCAAATCAATGTAAGCATCCGTCATTTGCGGTTCTTGTTCAATAGCTGTTTGCAAACTTGAAATGGCCTTATTAGTATCACCACTTTCTTTATACACATTACCTTTGATATAATAGCCCTTTGCCAGTGTTTCATCAATTTTAAGTGCTTTGTTCACATACTCAATGGCTTTATCGTACTGTTTTACCAAATAATAAAGCTCTCCTAATTTTAAATATGCTTCTGTCTGCAAAGGAAATTTTTTGATAATCTCTTCTAGTTTATCTTTAGAGAATTTGGTTTTATTGGCAGCAAAATAAATGTCGGCTAACAACAAATGGTTTTTTATATTCTGGCTGTCTATTTTAATGGCTCTTTTACAATCGTTGATGGCTACGTCAAACTGCCTTTCCCGAACATATACTAATGCTCTCTCTCTGTATAGAGAGTCATTGTCAGGTGACTGAAGCAATAATTGATTGATAGAATCCAATCGTGGATTCTTCAAGATTTTTTGCAAACTGTCTTGTTGTTGTCGCTCACTTTCACTCACAGATATACTTTGATTACATTGTGTGAAAAATAAACTAATGACAATTAAAAAAATAAACCATTTCATACTAAAATAAAAGTAGCCGCAAAGATATTCGGAATTTTCAATACAAATTATTTTTATATTTATTTCACTTACCCCTTTGCAATTAAAGTTTAACGCCCGAAAGATATTTTTGAAAAAATTAAGATAAAACTCATATATCTTATTTAAGATAAACAATGGGACAAATTATATCTTCTTAATTTACTTTTATTCTACAGGATTTTTTCCTTATTCACCATTAAAAAATTTCCCATAAATTTGCCCGAAAACCACTTATGAACAAATCAAAAAAGCTAGTATTGTTTGGAGACAGTTCTTTCGCAGAAATTGCGTATGAATACTTTACTTATGATTCTGAATATGAAGTATGCGCCTTTACAGTAAGTAAGGACTATATAAAAAGAGAACATTTATTTGGTTTGCCTATAGTACCCTTTGAAGAAATAGAAAAATTGTATCCCCCTTCAGAATACGAAATGCACATTGCTCTGGTCTATAACACCTTAAACAGGAACCGGACAAAGTTTTATTATGAAGCCAAAAACAAAGGATATAAATTGGCTAATTATGTCAGTAGTAGGTGCTTTGTGTGGAGAAATGTAACAATGGGCGATAATGTTTTTATTTTTGAAGACAATACGATTCAGCCCTTTGTAAAAATGGGTTCTAACATTGTATTGTGGAGTGGCAATCATATTGGTCATCATTCTGTATTAGGAAATCATTTATTTATCTCTTCACACGTGGTGATCAGTGGGCATTGCACCGTAGGAGATTATTGTTTTTTTGGAGTAAACAGCACCGTTGGAAACAATATCAACATTGGAAAAGATTGTTTAATCGGAGCGGGCTGTTTAATCGTTAAAGACACCGGTGATGGAAAATTATTTAAAGGCACTGCTTCTAAACCCGATGACCAATCCATCTATGAAAAGTTTGGAATATCTAATCCAACAGAATAACGTTTGTTTGCTGAATACTCTCTTGTTTAATATTACTTTCTATAACATCATTTCTTGTATACGATTGATTAGTATACATTAAAATAGTACAGACATTTCGTATTTTCAATTATATTTGAGCCGTATGCATTTTGTTTATCCAAATGTTTTGTGGGCATTGAGCATATTGGCGCTTCCTATTATTATTCACTTTTTCAACATCCGTCGATATAAAAAAATTTATTTTTCAGACGTCCAAAGAATTAAACAGATCGCACAACAAACCCAGGTCCGAAACAAACTAAAAGAAAGATTAATTCTGATAGCACGCATCCTATCATTGTTGTTTTTAATAATGGCTTTTGCGCAACCAGTCATTAAAAAAAATAATTCCTCCATTTCTCATCACACTACTAATAACGAAGTAGTTATATACATAGACAATTCATTTAGTATGGAGAACCTATCAGAAGATGGAAAATTATTGGATATTGCTATAAAAAAAGCCAAAGAAATTATTCAGATGTTTTCAAAATCAACAAAGTTTATATTGCTGACTAACCAAACAGAATTTCATCAAAACAAAACACTTAATCAGGATGAAGCACTTGAATACCTCTCAAAAATATCCGTACAATCTGGCTCTATACCTCTTTCTATACTACTCAACAGAATACACACACTACACTTAAAAAATCCACTTGTGTTTGTAATTTCAGATGCTCAAAAAAAATTCACCGATGTTTCTCATCTACAAAAAAATAAAACCCATGTGTTTTACTTTTTAATTACCCCACAGCAAAAGAACAATCTATCTATCGACTCTGTCTGGCTGGATAATCCTGTTATTTTACCAAATACCCTACAAAAACTATATATTAAGATCAGCAACCATAGCTCAGAAAACGCCCAAGATTTACCTGTAAAGCTTGTTCTAAACGATAGTCAGGTGGCTCTGCTAAACGTGTCTATTCCGGCCAATGAAAGCACAGAAACATTTGTATCTTTCATCCCACAAAATCAAACCATTCAATTTGGCAAAGTGTTTATAAATGACTTCCCCATCAGTTTTGATGATGCCCTTTTCTTTGCTATTAACACACATATCCGGCTAAAAGTAATGCTCATTAATGGATCCAAAAACCCTGTATCTTCTAAATACTTTCAAAGTTTTTTCCAAAACGATTCTATCTTTCAATACACCGAATTAAGTGAAAGTCAAATTAATTTTTCTGAACTCGCCCAACAAGATGTTATAGTATTAAATGAAATTACAGAGTTTTCGACCGGCTTAGAAGAACAGTTGAAAACATTAAGCCAAAATGGCAAGTGCATTATTGTAATACCCTTCCTTGAAAAAGACCTATATGCCTTACCCTCCGAGTTTCAAAAGATTAATTGGAAAATAGACACTAGTTCACAACAAATACATTCTGATATTCTAAAACATCCTTTATTTGCTTCTGCATTTGAAAAAACAGACCATGCTTTTAAGATGCCTGCAGTGAAAGAGCATCTTTTTGCAGATAATCTGACAATTGAACCTATTATTGAACTTAACAACACACATCCGTTTTTATTCAATTATCAGAATAACAACAGAAAATATTTTCTTTTTACATCTTCTTTTAATCCTGAAAAAAACCAATTGACATTACACGCATTATTTGTTCCTATCTTATATCAATTAGCATTTACAGCCATTCCAAAAGCCCCGGTGTATTATTATTCATCTGAAAACAACCTCATTAAAATCCCTAATTTATCCATTGCTTCTGATAACTCTCCCAAAATCATAGCCGCCAACACCAAAGACAATACATTCCAGATAATACCTGGTTTTAAGACCGACAATCAAATAGCGTATGTTCAATTGTATGCTTATTATAATATTTTGCCCGGTCATTATTATTTGCAAGTAAATAATAAAAATATTTTAGGTTTGAGTTTTAACTTTAATCGGGCTGAGTCAGACATGCAGTTTTACACTGAAAAAGAACTCAAATCAATAATAGAACAATATCAACTGAATACCATTCAGGTCAATGATGTGTCTAATAGACCTATCCAAAAAATTATTCAATCCGAAATTAAAGGTACTACTTATTGGAAATTATGCTTAATTTTAGCCCTACTATTTTTTCTCATTGAAAGTTTTTTATCGATGAACTTTTTATCCAAACCATTAAAAGATAAATTTTTCTCATGAAAATAATTTTACATAAAGCAAAAATATACGATAAGCAGAGCCCCCATCACTTAAAGAAAAAAACAATTGTTATTGACAATGGAAAAATAACATCCATTACCGATGCATTGCCTCCCTTAGAAAAAAAATATCCCATCCTGGAATCCCCGCAATTATCAGTATCTCCAGGTTGGATAGACCTGCAAGCGGTTTTTGGTGAACCGGGCTTTGAATACAAAGAAACTATTGACTCAGGATTAAAATGTGCAGCCGCGGGGGGCTTTACAGCAGTAGCCGTGCATTCTAATACACAACCGCCCATACATAACCGCCCTGTTGTAGAATTTCTTTTACAACAAAGCAAAAACAATATCGTGCAGTTATTACCGGTTGGAACCATTACACACGCTCAAAAGTCAGAAGATCTGGCAGAAATGTACGATATGAAATTAGGCGGCACTGTTGCATTTTCAGATTACAAACACTCTATAAAAAACACACATCTCCTGATGCGGGCCATGTTGTATGCTCAAAACATAAATGCCTTATTGATTTTACACGTTAATGATTTTTATTTGTCCCAACATGGTCAGATGAACGAAAGCGAAATGTCCGCCTATCTTGGTTTAAAGGGAATTCCATACATCGCAGAAACAATCTACCTGCAAAAAATAATTGAACTGATGGAATACTACCCCGCTGTCCGGATACACATACCGCTTATTTCCTGCAAAAGAAGCGTTGAACTCATCAAACAAGCCAAAAACAAAGGATTATCAATTACCTGTGGCACTTCTCCAAGTTATTTATTTTTTAATGATACTGCTTTAAAAGATTTTGATACCAACTTTAAACTCATGCCGCCGTTGAGAACAGAAGAAGATAGAAAAGCATTGATAAAAGGTATATTAAACCGGACCATTGATGTTTTAGTATCCGATCACCAACCACAAGACGAAGAAAGCAAAAATTTAGAATTTGATCTCGCCGAATTTGGCATCATTAACTTACAAACAACGTTTCCGGTAGCCAATACTATATTATCAAAAGAAAATACGGAGGTACTCATAGACGCTCTATCGCTTCAACCACGAAAGATATTACATTTACCCAATAACACTATTCTTGAAAACACTCCGGCTAATCTAACAATATTTGAGCCCGCCTTACCTTTTTTCTTTTCAAAAGAAAATAACCTCTCTCTATCTCACAATTCTCCTTTCTTTAATCAGGAATTAAAAGGCGTTGTTTTAGGAATTATCAATCAAAACAAAGTTCAGTTGACACGTGAAATTGTTTCAGAAAAATTAAACTCATAATTATGTTTATCTCAGATACTAATTTAATCGTTTTAGAATGGACCAGCCGCTGGTTACTTGGCATTTTATTTTTCTTTCAGGCCTACGACCGAATATTCAGAATAGGACTTAAAGAAGCAGCCAATATCATTTACTATCAAAACACCGAACAACGTTTGCCATTTTTCATCATTCAGATAGGTATTTATATTACTTCATACATAGAATTGATAGGCGGCATTTTATTATTCTTAGGAATATTCAGAGATATAGTGCTCTATGTTTTATGTCTGGATATGCTGGTAGCAGCATCGGGCTTCTCTCTCTTAAAACCCATGTGGGATATGAAACACTTCTTTCCAAGATTTATTCTAATCGCCATACAATTATTTCTTCCCTCTTCATCTTATGTAATAGCATTAGAATACTATATTTTCAAGTAATTTTAAATTCAATGCATTGTTGTTTTGCCAGGATTTACAAGCATCGTCTATTGAATATACATTTAAAAATTTTAATTCTTACCATAACGTTTTTTCTTTTTTATCAGTGCGCCCAGATTGTCCCACTTAACGGCGGAGAAAAAGATACTACTCCACCCGGCTTAAAATCTGCCACGCCTGAAAATCATTCCCTAAATTTTTCAACATCTTCTATTAAACTTGTTTTTAATGAAAAAATACAACTTTTAAATCCAAATGACAACATTCTTATCATTCCCAAAACAAATACCCCCATGCAGTGGAAAGTAAACAATAAAACACTTGAAATAACTCTACCCGAAAACTTAAATAAAAACACCACCTACAAAATTATTTTCAATAACTGCATTGCGGACTTAACAGAACGCAACACCATTGATTATTTAGAATATATTTTTAGTACCGGCACTTCCATTGATAGCTTTTATATCAAGGGCAATGTAAAAAACGCATGGACCTTAGAACCAGAAAGCAACATACTGATTGCACTCTATGACTCTACCAACCATGACTCCATTCTTTTAAAAGAAAAACCCTTATACTTCTCAAGAACAAAAAAAGATGGGAGCTATGAAATAAAAAATTTACCTAATAAACCATTTAAGATAGCCGCTTTTTCGGATAACAATAACAATATGGTTTACGACCCTTTAAAAGAAAAAATCGACCTAAAAGATACTCTCATTCAACCTTCTAAAGACAGTATGCTCCACTTCCTGATAGCAGAAGAAAAACCAACTAAAAACTTTCGAAAAAAACATTTTTTCATCAACAACAATCAAATTACACTCATTTATTCTTTCCCCGATCAATACAAAATCACACATACCAACAGCAATGCATTAATACTGAACGACTCACTGCACCATTCAGATACATGCAGAATATTATTCTCTCCCACCGATTCTCTTCAACTAGTCATCCAAACATCCACACACAGCGATAGTATTTTTACGCCCGTTGTAGTGACAGCCAAAAAAACAGCCACCCTTAAATTAAAAACACTTTCTGATAACATTCAAAGTATTTTTTCTCCCATTATTCTTCAGTCCGATTTTTGGATGGACACAAGTTATTTTAAAAATAAAATTTTTTTGTATAAAAGCCGCGACACGCTAAATCCCTTAAATATTCAAGCCTTTGTAAAAGTAAATCCACATCAGATAATCATAAACTATCCTCTTGAAGCCAATACAAATTATATTCTCAAAACACCTATACCAATTCATAATAATAAAGATAGTGTGCTTTATCAAAAAATAAATTTTAAAACAAATGCACCGGATAACTTTGCCCAATTAAAATTAAATATCCTTTTCCCTGAAAAAAAACACTATATCATTGCATTATGTAACCATCAACATAAAATTATTTATTCACAAAACATAGATCTCCCATTATCTGCTTCCAATCTGCAAACCATTGAATTCAAAAACATATTACCAGACACATATATTCTCAAAATTATTCAAGACAATAATGATAACCATCAATGGGATACACATCAAAACGTATTAAATAGAAAGAAAAAGCAAAAAGCAGAAAAAATTTTTATTTATCCTAAATCAATTAAACTAATCAATAATTGGGACGTTGTGATAGATTGGAAAGACATAAAATAAACTATCAATATGTTTGAAACATCAATAAAATCAATGCTTTCAGAAGATACTTAGTATACATAAAAAATGAAAATAAAAATTTCAATAATCATTTATTTAATTATAGTGTGGATATCAACACCAGTATGTTGAAAAAAAAGTAATCAAAAATTTTATTGTGTGAAATAAATTCCTTTACTTTGTAGCAAACCTTAAAAACTAAAACCATGGCAAAAAAAGTAGCAAAAAAAGCAGCAAAGAAACCAGCCAAAAAAGCTGCTAAAAAGTCAACTAAAAAAGCAGTGAAAAAAGCTGCAAAGAAACCAGCCAAAAAAGCTGCAAAGAAAAAATAACACACGCAGAACTGCTGTGTTAAAGCCCTTCCAAAAGGAAGGGCTTTTTGTTTTAAATTTAAACTCTTTTTACATCCTTCTATTTGAAAGAGTGGTAAAATTTCTGTATGTTTGTTCAAAGAAATTTTGAAACACTCAGTAGTATGCTTGGTCTGAAACTACATACCGATCCAAGATGGATCAACATAGCAGAAAAAAATATCAGAGAAATTTTAATTGACCACGCGTATTGCGAACAAAAAGCAGCTAGTCATGCCATCTCTCTTATGGTAAATTTTCCTGAATACCCCGAACTTGTTGAAACAATGGTAAAACTAGCTCAGGAAGAACTTGCACATTTTGAAATGGTTATCCAAAAATTGAAAGAAAAAAATCTCCACTTCGGGAACGAAAGAAAAGATCCTTATGTCAACGACTTATATCAGTTTATCAGAAAAGGCGGCAGGAGAGAACACATCTTGATAGATAAATTACTTTTTGCGGCCATGATAGAAGCAAGAAGCTGTGAACGCTTTAAATTACTAAGCGAACACATCCAGGACATAGATTTGAAAAATTTTTACAAAGAACTTATGATCAGTGAAGCAAGACATTATACAACTTTTATTCAACTGGCTAAAAAACTGTGCGGACATATTGAAAACATTGATGCAAGATGGCAAGAATGGTTAAACTACGAAGCTAGCATTATAAAAAATTATGGCACAAAAGAATGGATACATGGATAAACTAATGTCAAAAAAATCTGTTGAACATAAAAACGGGAAACTCAATAAAGAAACACCGTTGATGCGGCAATACAAGAGTATTAAAGAACAATATCCCGACGCCATATTGCTTTTCAGAGTAGGCGACTTCTATGAAACATTTGGTGAAGATGCCAAAATCACCTCCAAAGTACTGGGCATTACACTTACCAAAAGAGCCAACGGCTCAGCAGCAGAAGTAGATCTCGCCGGTTTCCCGTTTCACGCACTAGACAACTATCTGCCTAAACTTGTAAAAGCCGGCTATAGAGTAGCTATTTGTGATCAATTAGAAGACCCAAAGTTTGCCAAAACAATTGTCAAAAGAGGTATCACCGAACTCGTTACACCCGGACTTCATCTGAATGATAAAATTTTAGACCATCAAAAAAACAATTTCATTGCTTCTCTTTTTTATGATGTAGATAAAAATTATGGAGGACTAGCTTTATTAGACATCTCTACCGGAGAATTCTTAGTAACAGAAGGTAACTGGCAACATTTAGAAAACACCCTCCAAAATCTCCAGCCCGGTGAAATTCTTTTTACAAAAACAAAAAAGGATTGGATAGAGCAAGAACTTCATCATCAATTTTATGTTTTCTATCTGGACGAATGGCATTTCAATTTTCAAAATGGTTATCATTATCTTATTCATCACTTTAACACCAATTCTCTCAAAGGATTTGGAATAGAAGAAATGCACGCTGCCATTACCGCCTGTGCCGGTTTATTACATTATCTTAAAGAAACAAAACATCATCAGATTCAACACATCACAACCATCAAACGCATCACGGCCTCTGAATACATGTGGCTGGATAAATTTACTATCCGCAACTTAGAACTATTTCGTCCCAATCATGAAAATGGTAAAGCTCTGATAGATGTATTAGACAATACTCAAAATCCTATGGGCGCCCGAATGCTTCGACAGTGGTTAGCCATGCCTCTGAAAAATATAGCCGGCATTCAACAACGATTAAATATTGTAGAATACTTCACACAAAACACTGAACTCCTTCACCAAATACAATCTCTGCTAAAACTTACCGGCGATATAGAACGAATCATCGCACGAGCTGTTACAAAAAGAATTTCACCAAGAGAAGTCAATGTGCTTAAAAACGCTTTGAACTATACACAACAACTTCAACAACTTTTAATATCCACACAACATACTACTCTGCTTAATTTATCTGAACAAATAAACCCTTGTGAACTACTAAAAGAAAAAATTCATCACTATCTCGAAGAAGATGCCCCCTCCCAAATCGGGAAAGGCAACACCATAAAACCCAACGTGCATCCTGAATTAGATGAATTAAGACACATTGCATACTCCGGCAAAGATTATCTCATTCAGATTCAACAACGGGAAATTCAGCGCACCAATATCCCTTCTCTTAAAATTGCTTACAACAATGTCTTTGGTTACTATCTGGAAGTTACCAATGCTCATAAAAATAAAGTGCCTTCCGACTGGATTAGAAAGCAAACACTTACCAATGCAGAACGATACATTACGCCTGAATTGAAAGTGTACGAAGAAAAAATATTAGGAGCAGAAGAAAAAATAGTGTCTCTGGAAAATCAACTTTTTGAGGAGCTTTTAGAAAGCATTAACCAATACACTACTCCTATTCTGCATAACTCAAAAATTCTAGCTCAATTAGATGTACTCACTAATTTTGCAAAACTGTCTATTCAAAACAATTATACCAAACCTATTGTAAACGAATCCCTGAATCTTTTTATTAAAGAAGGCCGGCATCCGGTCATAGAACAACAATTACCACCTCACGAATCCTACATTTCCAACACCATTTTTCTTTCACCAGACGATTGTCAGATCATGATGATTACCGGACCTAATATGAGTGGAAAATCCGCCTTACTTCGTCAAACGGCCTTGATTGCCATCATGACTCAAATCGGCTGCTTTGTGCCGGCTGAACACGCTGAAATAGGAGTACTTGATAAAATCTTTACCCGCGTGGGCGCCACAGATAACATCTCTTCCGGAGAATCTACCTTTATGGTCGAAATGAATGAAACGGCCAATATTCTAAACAACCTCTCCGACAGAAGTTTAGTTTTACTGGATGAAATAGGAAGAGGAACCGCCACTTACGATGGAATATCCATTGCTTGGGCTATTGCAGAATATCTACACGAACACCCTTACCGTCCCAAAACACTTTTTGCGACACACTACCACGAATTAAACGACATGTCCGAACGTTTTAATAGAATAAAAAACTTCAACGTGTCCGTCAAAGAAATAGATGATAAAATTATCTTTTTAAGAAAACTCAAAGAAGGTGGAAGCGAACACAGCTTTGGCATTCACGTGGCTAAACTAGCAGGCATGCCACAAACAGTGATTCAACGCGCAGAAGAAGTACTTAAAATTCTTGAACAACAACATCAAATGAATCCATCTGAAACACAAACAATGCAAAAATCCAGTTCGCAAAAACAGATTCAATTAAGTTTGTTTCATTTAGAAGACGATCGTTTAAATAAAATTCAAACACTGCTGCAATCCATTAACATTCACGCTATCACACCTATTGAAGCTTTACTTAAATTGAATGAAATTCAAAAAATTTTATCTGAAAAATAATACTATGACCTTTAAAAATCAATTAAAAAACTACCTCCAAAAAATACCTGCCTTTATTTCCGGAATGCTGGTTGGTAGTATTCTTACCGGCGCTTTTTTTTTACTTAAAATCAATGAATACATCCTTCAGATAAAAGATACTCTTTACCCAAAAGTAACTATTGTAAACAAGAAAAATGAAAATGACTTAAAGAACAATAAACCAAAAATCTATAAAAAAACCACATCTGATCAGATAGATAAAAAAAATACAGATGCAGGCAATACTAATTTAGAACTTGTTTCTGAACAAACAGAAACCGGCACTGCAATCGTTGAAGAGAAAATCATTTCACAAAAAGAAATAAAAATCATTCATCTTGAAAATACTTCTTCTGACACCCTATTACATTCAATTGCCAATATTCCTACATATACTCATGAAAGCACAATAAAAATTGTATTTAAAAAAACTCCCTTCAATAATAAAGGTTATTACTTTGAAAACAATCAACTCATTCTTTATGGGCTTGAAGACATACCTTATATTAACTTATATGAATACAAAGGAGAACTTTACTTGAAATATGACAAACTGGTCTTTCAACTTCCCTACTCTAACGATTTCCAAAGTTTAATAAAAGTAGAAGACGATTACTTACTAGCCAAAATGAATTAGATGATTATACCATTCTTTAAATACCAGGGCGCCGGCAACGATTTTATAATAATAGACAATCGTTCAAAAGAATTTCAGTTGAATACTATACACATTCAGAAGTTATGCAACCGTCATTTTGGAATAGGTGCCGATGGATTGATGTTATTAGAAAAAAGCCATACGGCCGACTTTAAAATGGTATATTTCAACTCTGATGGAAAGGAAAGCACTATGTGTGGTAATGGTGGACGCTGTATAGTAGCGTTTGCAAAACAATTAAACATTATTCAACAACACGCCACTTTTGAAGCCATTGACGGGATGCATTACGCCGAAATTCTGGAAAACAACAAGATACGACTTCAAATACAGAATGTTTCTAAAATAGAAGGAGAAAAAGAAAACTACACGTTGAATACCGGCTCACCTCATTATGTAAAAATTGTAGATAACCTAAATACAATAAACGTTATTGAGGAAGGAAGAAAAATCAGGTACAGTGATAAATTCAAACAGCAAGGCATCAACGTCAATTTTATGCAGATAGTGAACAATACCTCTATTGCCGTTCGAACCTATGAAAGAGGGGTTGAAAACGAAACATTAGCTTGTGGTACCGGCGTTACCGCCTGTGCTATCGTTTTGGAGCACATTCGTAACGAACATCTAAATAAAATAACCGTTCATACATTGGGAGGGGAATTACTGGTAGAATATACCAGACAAAACAATACATTTAAAGACATTTTCCTGACCGGAAATGCTGATTTTGTCTTTAAAGGTGAAATAGACATTAAATTCAATCACCATGAAAACATTTAATATTCCTGAATTTTACAGAAGCAAATTGATACAAAAAATAAAAGAATACAGAAAACAACAAGACCCAAAACGAAGAGATTTTTCTCCGACCATCTTAAACTATAAAAAAATAAAATATTACATCCCCAGACATTTTGGTTTTTGTTATGGTGTTGAAAACGCTATTGAAATTGCCTTTCGTGCCATCGCTGAAAATCCGGGCAAAAGAATTTTTTTACTAAGTCAGATGATACATAACCCTGAAGTCAACAGGGATTTACAAGTGAGAGGCATTCAATTTTTACAAGACACGTATGGGAATGTTTTGATTGATTTCAATGAACTAAAAAACGGTGATATTCTTATAATCCCCGCTTTCGGTGCCCCCATAGAAATTCTTGAAAAAATAAAACAATCAAACATTCAGGTATACTATTATGATACTACTTGTCCATTTGTAGAACGTGTCTGGAAAAAAGCCGAACAAATCGGAAAACAAAATTACACTATTATTATTCATGGTAAGTACAAGCACGAAGAAACAAGAGCAACCTTTTCACGAAGTAAACAGTTTAACCATTCTGTGATTATCAGAGATCTTGAAGAAGCAAAAGTATTAGAACCTTTTATTTTAGAACAAAAATCACAGGAAGAATTTGAATACGTATTCAACAACAAATTTTCAGAAGGATTGAATATTCGTCAGCATTTTCAAAGAATAGGTGTTATTAACCAAACCACCATGCTGGCCACAGAAACAGAAGAAATAAGCCATTATTTGAAACAGGTCATGATAAAAAAATATGGTCCGGAAGATATAAAACAACATTTTGCCGATACCCACGATACCCTTTGTTACGCTACAAATGAAAATCAGACCTCTACACTTCATCTTCTGTCCACAGATGCAGATTTAGCCATTGTCGTTGGTGGTTACAACAGCAGCAACACATCCCATCTGGTAGAACTTTTGCAGAAAAAATTTCCAACCTACTTTATCGCATCCGCCGATGACGTCTTATCCATTCAGAACATTCGTCATTTTAATTTGTCTGAAAAAAAGATTACAGAATCGTCCGATTTTTTACCGATGAAAGAAGAAATCAAGGTAATACTAACGGGCGGGGCTTCCTGTCCCGATGCACTGTTGGAGCAGGTAATCCATAAAATAAATACGCTGATGAATATTCAACATAAAGAAACATTATACTTGTTTGGTTAAAAACCATCAATGTTTTATAATTTCCAAATTCCTTTTACTACTATCATTTAATTCTTTATTTTTAGCGTGATTTTTTTCGCTATGAACATAGACACCTATTCATCTCCAGACATAGAAAGCATTGAATATCGGCTACTATAATATTGCCGGAAAAACTTATCAATACATAAAAAGCAATGAATTTAATAAACCCGGCGAATAAATAACCCCCATGAAAACTATTCTCTTAGATAGCATACACGCAGTCCTTGAAGCAGGAAAAATTATCAACGAAATTTATCAAACGCCTTTTGATGTCAATACTAAATCTGATAACACACCAGTAACTATAGCCGATACTCTATCCAGTAAAAAAATAATCCATACTTTAGCTCAGCACAATATACCTGTTATCAGTGAAGAAGAAAATAATTATACTCAAGATGAACTAGCAGATATGAATACGTTTTTTGTTGTGGACCCGTTAGATGGCACAAGAGAATTTATTAAAAAAAACGGAGAATTTACTGTAAATATCGCCTTAATTGAAAATAAAGAACCGGTATTAGGAGTGGTTTATGCGCCGGTTATTAATGTGCTTTATTTTGGAATGAAACATTTTGGTTCGTACAAAATTGAAGATAACAACTTGAAAAAAATAATCTTACATCCTGAATATACGCTGAATGATATTTTAGAACTTGCCGACAAATTGCCGATGTTTAATTTGCCTAATGTATATACTATTATTACAAGCCGGTCGCACTTAGATGATAAAACTATTGAATATATTGATAAACAAAGAATAGAACGCGGAATCATAGAATATATCAGAATGGGAAGCAGTTTAAAAATGTGCGTGTTGGCAGAAGGAAAAGCCCATGAATACCCAAGGTTTGGAAGAACAATGGAATGGGATACTGCAGCATCACACATTATATTAAAGGAAGCCGGTGGCAACATTCTGGATTCAAGATATATGCAACCACTGGAATATCATAAGAAAAATTTTGAAAACCCAGATTTTATCGCTTATGCCGTATATTAAAACAACCACTCTATGGTAACTGTTGAAATTGTCAATAAAAGTAAACATCCATTGCCAAAGTATCAGACAGAATTATCTGCAGGGATGGATTTAATAGCGAATTTAGAACACCCCGTTACACTCCAACCATTTGAACGAGTTTTGATTCCAACGGGTTTATATATCGCCTTACCAAAAGGAATGGAAGCACAGATAAGACCCAGAAGCGGGTTGGCTTTAAAACACGGTGTTACGGTACTCAACTCTCCGGGAACAATTGACGCCGATTACAGAGGTGAAATTAAAGTGCTGTTGATTAATGTATCGTATGAACCTTTTATTATCAAAGACGGCGAACGAATTGCTCAAATGATTATTGCTTCACATTCTACTGTAAACTGGACACCCGTTGAAGTACTTGATGAAACAGCAAGAGGCGAAGGTGGTTTTGGCTCTACAGGCATAACCATCTAACAGAACGTATAAATTTGTATGTGATGCCAAAGAACTATTTAATCCCATTATCCGTTTTATTTTATACTATTTATTCGTTTGCTCAAAACACTTCTCTTCCCAAAAGCACAGCCATAAAACAAATTGAAATAGTAAATGCCAATCTGCTGAAATACAATAAAACAATAGACGCCAACCGTCTGATTGGAAATGTGATTTGTCGTCATGAAAACACCTTATTTTATTGCGACAGCGCCTATCTTTTCCCTAATCAGTCCTTACAGGCTTTTGGAAACATTCGTATTGTCTCCGATAGTTTATGGATCACCGCACAAACATTATTTTATGATGCTTCCACCCGATTGGCCTCTTTAGAAAAAAATGTACAATGCAAAGATAATCAAATCACACTCACCACCAATCTTTTACAATATCAAACCAATACACACATAGCATATTACCCCAACAAAGCACACATCATTCGCAACGACCATCAACTTACCAGCAATCAAGGATACTATTATTCTGACACCAAAACACTGGCATTTAAAGAAAACGTTATACTCATAAATCCTGAATACAAAATTCAGACCGATACCATGTTTTATTACACTACTACGGATATTGTTCATTTTAGTGCCCCCACGCTTCTTACGATAGATAGGGATTATTTGTATTGTGAAAAGGGATGGTACGATACCAAAAATAAACAGGCCTTTTTTTCTAAAAACCCGATGCTGTTTTCTGACAATAAAAAACTTTATGCCGATAGTTTGTTCTTTGATGAAACTAAAAATGAAGGATTGGCATTTAAAAACATTCGCTTAATTGATACCACACATAAAACAATAATCACCGGTCAATGGGCACAATATAACAGAACGACTGAAAAAGCATTAATTACACAACAGCCCGTTCTCAAAAAAATTTACGAACAAAAAGATACTATTTTCTTAAAGTCAGATACACTCTATTATGAAAAAATAGATTCTAACATTTATGCCAAAGGTATTCAAAACAGTAAATTATATCATGCACAATTTCAGTCCATTGCAGAACATATTTTATATCCTCAAAAAGATTCAACAATTTATTTAGTGGGCACTCCAAAATTTTGGTTTGATAAAAATCAGGCCAACTGCAAACATGCCCGGTTATTTTTGAAAAATAACACGATACACAAAATAGAATTAGACACCAATGTACTCATCATGCAGGAAGCCGACACTATTTATCACAACAAGTACCATCAGATAGCTGGCAGAAAAATGATAATAGAATTTTTTAACGACAGCATAAAAAAAATATATGTAGATGGCAATGCACAAGTATATTACTTTACTAAAAATGAAGAAAACAAATGGACCGGTTTAAACAAAACCAGATGTAGTAAAATTCGCATTGATTTCATTAAAAATGAACTTAAAAAAATTGTATTCATCGACCATCCGGAAAGTATTTTAATTCCAATAAAAAAAATACACCCAGAAAAAGAAAAATTGCCTGAATTTGATTGGCAACCACAACTTCGGCCTTACCGAAAATTATTTTTTTAATGTTGATATACCCAAACTATACATTCAAAACCAGAAAAAACAAGAACTCTGAGACCACAGAAATATGGGACGAAGTAAGAAGGCAATGGGTATTACTCACTCCGGAAGAATTTGTTCGGCAGCACTTTATACACTATTTAATTCATGAAAAAAACTATCCGATAGAAACCATAATCGTAGAAAAAGAAATACAGGTTTTTGAAATGAAAAAACGATTTGATGTCGCTGTCATCCATAAGACACAAGAATTTATTTTGGTGGCAGAATGCAAAGCACCTTCTGTTCAACTCAACTCATCTGTAATAGAACAGGTGCTTACTTACAACCTTCGTCTCAATGCTCAATGTTTTGTCATCACCAATGGCTTGCAGCAATTTGTTTTTGAAAAACAAAACAATCAATGGATAAAACTGCCGGATATAAAAAAGTATACATAACTTACACGACTTTTTACACGGATTGAATTCAACTGTTCTTTCACAATTCGCTTGTTCAACCCACTCTTTTCAAAACAAAATGTGATTTTACATCGCATTTTCTAAACTATAAATCACCAAAGCATTAAGAAGTTTTGGTAAAACATAAGTAGATTTGGGCGGCATTACTTTTTGATGATTGGCAATTTCTTTGATTGTTGAAACCGTTACAGGGTGCGTGAAAAATGCAAATTGATATTCACCTTTCTTAACTAATTCTTCAGCTTGATCTTTACTATACAGGTATTCAGGAAAATACTGGATGGCAGAATTATTGCGGATGTCTAATATGTGAAATAGAGGCTTTAATAGGTATTCGTACAAAATTTCTGTATCCAATAATTCAACAGAATGCCTGAACAAAAGCAAATATCTATGATTGTTCCAATACATTCCAATATGCTTCTTTTTTAATGAATATTCGTGATTTCCTAAATCGATTATTTCAAAATTCTGTTTTAAGTTTTCTAAGAAATTATCTGGAATCGTAATGTTTTTTAGCAACCTATGAAATGAATATATTTTCAATTCTTCTTCCTGAAAAAACGCTCCCAAAAAATACTGTGTACTTTTATTTGTGCGCCCTGTTTCTTGTGTCAATAATACAGATGATGCAGAACGATGATGCCCATCTCCAATATAAACAGCAGGCATTTCTGCAAATAAAATTTGTATTCGTTGATTTAAACTTTCATCCGTAGATTTCCACAATTTGTGAATGACATTATCCAGAGAAATTTCAATAAATGGTGTATTCGTTTGTATATCAAAAAGAATGGATTGCAATTCTGCATTTTTTTCATAAAAGAAAAGTACGGGCTCAGCGTTGATTTTACAGTGTTTCAGATATTCTTTTAACTTCACTTCTCTTTCACTCAATGTTTGTTCGTGTATTTTAATTTTGCCTTGTATGTAATCTTGCACGCTTATCGCCGCAATAATTCCATTAAACGCAAATTCCGGATGCTCCTGACGATAGATGTAATAGACAGATTTTGAATCTTGAACTAAAAAATTATTGTTTTTAAAGTATTGAAAACGTTGATAAATTTTTTGAAAACGTTCAATGGAATGTGGGTTAGTTTTTATTTTATCAATAAAATCAGGATAAATAACACTTAAATAAGACAAGGGGTTGTCATCAACAATACGTTTGACTTGTTGAATAGAATAGTTATCAGCAGAATGTGTTACGATTTGATGTGCCAATCCGGGCTTTGGAAGTATCCCTTTGAATGGTAAAACAGTAGACATTTACGAATGAATCTGTAATTTAGAAAATGCTTGAATAATTTTTTCAGATAACTCAATTGCAATCCGCTCCTGTGCTTCAAGAGTAGAGGCACCTGTATGCGGTGATAAAGATACTTTTGGATGTTGAAGTAATTCAATATTCGGATGTGGCTCGTTTTCAAACACGTCTAATCCGGCACCGGCTACTTTATCAGTGTTTAGCGCTTCCAATAAATCTTTTTCATTAATAACGCTACCCCTTGATGCATTGATGATGATAACGCCGTTTTTCATTAAATCAATTTCTTTTTTAGAAATGATATTACCACCGGGTACGTGCAGGGTAATGAAATCGCTGTTTTTCAATACATTTTCAAAAGTATCTGTTTTAATATTTACAGAGATGTTTTTATTGATAAAAGAAAAAGATAATTCCAATTCTGCAGAACTCACATAAGGGTCATACGCCATAATATTCATTTGTAATCCAATGGCCATTTTTGCGACTTCTTGTCCGATTCTTCCAAATCCGATAATGCCTAATGTTTTTCCTTTTAATTCTTTTCCTGCGGCATATTGTTTTTTTAATTGTCTGAATGTTGAATTTCCGTTTATAGACATTGTGCGGTTAGAAGAATGTAGAAATCTAATCAACGTGAAGAGGTGAGCAAATACGAGTTCTGCCACCGAATGCGAGGAAGCCGCCGGTGTGTTAATCACTACAATACCTTTTTGTTTTGCATATTCTACATCAATGTTATCCATTCCTACGCCACCCCGGGCAATGATTTTCAAATTTGGACAGGCCTCTATTAAATCTTTTCTCACTTGTGTAGCACTTCTTACAATTAAAACCGTGTATTCTTTTTCATTGATTACATCAATTAATTTTTCCTGAGGTATTTTTTCAGTATCCACTTCAAAGCCCGCTTTTTCAAGCAGTTCTTTTCCGATTTTATCAATACCATCATTAGCTAAAACTTTTTTCATAGTATGATGTTTTTAATTAGCCAGTGGATTAGCCGTTAATAAGTTAATATCTTTGTAAGGTAACTTAAAGGTTTCAGAAAGCGGCTTATTGGTAAGAATTCCGTTGTAAACATAAACACCTTTTCTAAGTCCGGCATCTCTGCGAATTAAACCGTCAAATCCACCCTCTTCACCCATATTAATTAAAACAGGGGCTAATAAATTACTAAAAGCATACGATGCTGTGCGTGCCACTCTGGAAGGGATATTGGGCACACAATAATGAATAACACTGTGTTTTTTGAATGTAGGTTGAGAGTGATTGGTAGGTTGAGATGTTTCAAACACTCCACCCTGATCAATGCTTACATCAATAATAACGGCGCCGGCTTTCATTTCAGAAATCATTCGTTCTGTAACAATTACAGGTGCTCTGGCACCGCTCGCACGCATTGCTCCTATTGCCACATCGGCTGTTTTCAAATGTTTTTCTAAAACACGTGGTACGATAATGGATGTGAAAATTCTTGTACCCAAAGCATTTTGTAATCTACGCAAGCGATAAATGGAATTATCAAATACTTTTACATTCGCACCTAATCCAAGTGCTGCTCTGGCCGCAAACTCTCCCACCGTTCCAGCTCCTATAATTACCACTTCGGTTGGTGTAATTCCAGTAATACCACCTAATAAAAATCCCGGACCTCCGTTGATATTACTTAATAGTTCTGCGGCAATTAAAATACTTGTACCACCAGCAATTTCACCCATTGCACGAATAAAGGGGTAAATATTTTCGCCATCTGTAATCAACTCATAAGCCACACAATTCAATTTTTTAGCAATCAGTTTTTTGAGAAAATCTTTGGGCTGAACACTCAATTGTAAAGCAGAAAACAAAATTTGTTTGGGCTTCATCCATTCTAATTCTTCCATTGTTGGAGGGGCTATCTTTAATATGATGGATGCTTTTTCATAAACTTCTTGAGCAGAATATACTACTTGTGCTCCGGCTTCGCTATAGTCGTGATCGTCAAAGTTGGCAGCCCTTCCGGCGTCTTTTTCAATGATTATCTGATGTCCATTATTCACTAACAGTGCTACTGCATCGGGGACCAATGCCACACGGTTTTCCTGAAAAGCAATTTCTTTTGGAATACCAATTACCAATTGATTGTTTTTAGATTTCAGCATCACCGATTCTTCCTGAGGCATCAGGGCGCCTTGTGTTAAGGAGTATAATACATCTTTTGACATAGATAAATATTTATTTATTAAAATTCAACACCTCTGTATTTAGGAGCGTTGCAATCGTCAATGGCTCTGCCTTTGGGGCGGAAAATTAAGCCAAACCGTAATTCAAATGTTCGGTTTCTTACTTTTACATTGTATAAATTTTTGTTGTAAGTGTGATAAATGATATCCGGATTCCAGTGATATTCAACAAAAGGATGAAAATAACGAAACCACGTAACATCCCATTCATAACCCAAGGCCACATCACCACTAAACCAGAATTTTGGGAATGAATTACTCACCGGTGCATATACACTTATAGATTGAGATAATAAATATTCTAAGCGAATGCCGAACATCCAATAATAAGTACCGAAATTATCTTTTAAGAAAAACCATTTTAGATAATTATTCCATTGAATGTATGTATACTTATTAGGATAAAACTTATCGCTCGCACTTCCTAAAAACCAATTTAACACTTGTCTTTCCTTAGCACCTTTGTGAGTATATTCTATTTCCGTTTGCCATCGGATATTATCAAAAGGTAAAAATTCAGCAAAAATGCCGGCACCCCAGGAGAAATATTCTCTTGAATAATGGGAAGGTGGATAGTAATACGTAAAAATGGGATTAAAGAAATCCTTTAAATCTTCGTTTTTATTTACATAATGATGCATAGAATGATTGGCGGCAATGAATATTCCAGCCCCCCTAAAAAACTGAGGGTAATAGTAAGTGCCTTTTCTTTGGGCTAACAGAAAATGAGAACAAAGGATAAAAAGAAAAAATAATTTTGAAAAAAAAGATTTCATATCGCTATGCAATTTCAACCTGTGTAGCTATTTTTTTGATAAGGCCTTGTAGAACTTTACCGGGCCCAATTTCAATAAAACGCGTAGCACCGTCTTCTACCATTTTTTGAACGGATTGTGTCCATTTTACAGGTGCTGTCAATTGTGCTATTAGATTGAGTTTAATTTTTTCAGGATTAGTTTCGGGAAGTGCAGTGTAATTTTGATAAATAGGGCAAATAGGGGCGTGGAAAGAAGTTTGTTGAATGGCTTGTTCTAATTCTTTTTTGGCGGGCTCCATTAAGGGTGAGTGAAAAGCCCCACCTACCTGTAATACCAAAGCTCTTTTGGCACCGGCAGATTTTAATTTTTCACAAGCCACTTCAATACCTTTTAAACTACCTGAAATAACCAGTTGACCGGGGCAATTGTAATTTGCCGGCACGACGACTTCGCCTGTTTCATCCTGTACTTGTTTACAAATTTCTTCCACTTTATTATCTTCTAAACCTAATACGGCAGCCATTGTAGAAGGGCTGATTTCGCAGGCTTTTTGCATCGCCATAGACCGTGCGAATACCAGTTTAAGCCCGTCTTCAAAAGAAAGAGTTTTATTGACTACTAGTGCAGAGAATTCACCTAAGGAGTGTCCGGCGACCATATCCGGTTGAATGTCCATTGTCAGAGCTTGAATGACGGAATGCAGGAATACAGCGGGTTGCGTTACTTTTGTTTGTTTGAGTTCTTCATCTGTGCCATAAAACATTATGTCGCTGATGCGATAGCCGAGTATTTCATTGGCGTGTTCAAAGAGTTCTTTGGCTTTTGAAGATTGTTCGTAAAGATCTTTTCCCATTCCGGAAAATTGTGCACCTTGACCGGGAAATACATAAGCCGTTTTAGACATACTTAAAAATTTCCGCTAAATGTAGTAAATATCTGAGTGATTTTGGTGTAAATTTTTACAAGAGAACTAAACAATAGAACAAAGAGGGGTTAAATATCAATTAAATAAACGCGAGCATTTAATAAAAACCAGAAAATTATTGACATAAAATCTATTCTAACTTCTAAGAATATAAAATTCAAATATTGTTTAAACCTATCGGTTAAATTTTAATCCCAATTAATGTAACATCATCGGTTTGTTCTTGTTCATTTTTCCATTCCATAAAAAAAGAATGGAACATTTTTGGTTGTTCGTGGATTGGAAAGGAACTATGCTTTAAGATAAGTTCTTTAAAGTGTTTTTTTCCTAACCTTTTGTTTTTACTTCCACCAAACTGGTCTGCAAAACCGTCAGTAAACAGGTATAAATGAGTTCCAGTTATTAATGTAAGATTGTGTTGAGTGAACATTTGTTTGGTAAAGTATTTTCCTATTGGTTGTTTGTCACAAGGTACTTCTTCAATTTGATTGTTTGTTACAATATATAAAGGGCTGTTAGCGCCACTGAATTGTATTTTACAAGGGTCTGACTTATTTAAACGAAGCAGTGCGATATCCATTCCATCTTGAATGTCTTTATTGCTTTTTCCTAATCTTTCAAGAATTTTAGAGCGAACATTATGAAGTATCTTATCGGTTTCATATATCCCTTCTTCAAGAATACTTTCTGTCAAAAGATTGTTACACAATACGCTTAACATAGCGCCAGGAACACCGTGCCCTGTACAATCTGCAGCAGCAACAAATATATATTCAGGTGTATCCACCATCCAGTAAAAATCACCGGCCACTATATCTTTTGGTAAATATAACACAAAACTCTCCGGCAGCAAATTTTTCCAATAATTTTCTTCGGGTAAAATAGCCGTTTGTATTCGGCTGGCGTAATGAATACTGTCTAAAATGTCTTTTTGTTTTTGTTCAATGATTTTCTTTTGCTCTGCCAGTTAGTTTTTTGAGAGTTCAATTATCTTTTTTTGTTTTTTTGTAATGGTAAACGCCCCCAAATTACAATTAGAAACGAGAAGGCGAGAATTAATCCAACAATTGTAGATAACAGCGCCCATTTTTGTTTTTCATTTTTGGCTTTTAATAGTTTGTTTTCTGATGCTTTGAGTTCGGTTTGATATTTCACGGACATTTCCTGAAAACTTTTCTGTTTTTCTATATTTCTTAACGAATCGTGAGCAATAAATTTTTTCTGTTGATATTGAATGGTCATTAAATAATCTTTTTTATCAACATAGAATTGAGACAGATTGTCGTAAATTTCAAAAAGATACGTATCAATGTGATTATTCAGTGAAAGTTCTAATGCTTTTTTTTGATATTCTATCGCTTTATCTATTTGTTTATTATTGTGGTATAAAGTGCTTATGTTGGTGTATATTACTACTAAATCTATATGCTATTTTCTTTTTCTGCTATATTTATTGCTTTAAAGAAATACTCAAGAGATTTCTTAGTTTCATTTTTCTTCAAGTAGATAGTGCCGATATTGGAATATATTGTTAGGACAGAGAGAGGTTCTTTTTCAATTAGATGATACTGTTCCATATTAGTTAGTGCCAGTTTATAAAAATGTAAAGCACTGTCTACTAATTGATAAAAGCGAGGAGGATCTGAAACACTGTCTATTTTAAGAATAGGGTCTTTTTTAACGAGCTTTTCACTTTCTTTTACATAAACATTTCCCAATCCATTGTAAATATGATAAAATGGTTCATTAGTAATTTCTTTAGACAGAATTAAACACCGATGGTAATAATGTTTAGATAGATTATTATCGTCTGCATCATAGATTTGAGCTAAGCAGTAATAGGCATCACATTCTGAAATAACTCTTTGATGGGTATCAGATATTCTTTTTGAAAGTTTGAAACTTTCAAAAGCGTAAAAGAGCGCTTTGTCCAATTTATTAGCATCAAGATACAAATAAGAAATTTTTTCCAATTGATTAGCAGCATTAAAAAAATCGCCATTGCTTAAATATAATTTATAGCTTCTGAAGAAATAAACAATTGCCAAATTATAGTTTTGAGGATTATAATATTCTCTTCCAATAAGGTAATACAACCTTGCTTTTATAGTATCTTGTTTGGGATATTCCTGAACTGCTTTCAGAAGAGAATCTATCCTTGAAGCATTTTGAGAGAAAATAAAAAGCGATGCCAACAAAACAAATATGAAGGTTATTTTTTTGACCATATCGTATTGCACAAAAATACTAAGTATTCTTTTGCAGAATACAATAATTCTATTTATGTTTGCAAAAACTTAAACCTATGCCAGCAACAATTGAAGGAAAAACAGGAAGAATTGAAAATTTTTATGACAATGCTTCTGGAGTAATCAGAGAAGAAGGCACAAACGATCTTCTTGATTTTTATCATCCGGGGGCTTCCGTAGAATTTGTAAGAGGTGATAGTGTCATTTTTCTTAAAGTAACAACTCCTTCTGGAAATACAATTGTTAGAAATATTAGAAGACCAATTTAGAATAGGTTCACGAATAAGAGGGATATGCGAGCGTTGCCTGCCAAATGGTGTGAGGGTGTATTTCTTCTTCTTTTTTTTTTCAATTTTATTAAATCTCAGGAAGTCCGAGATTCTGTTAATATCCCAGAAGAACAAAAATTGTATGAGAAGGCAGTGAAGTATATGGACTCATTACAATATGACAAAGCAGAAGGATTATTATTACAATCTATCAAAGTAAATAAAAAATATACACCTGCTTTGTTGAAATTAGGATACATTAAATTGCAACAAAAAGATTGGAAAAGCAGTGAGAAATACTTTAAATCTACTTTGAAATATGATGTTTCACAATGGGAGGCATTGAAATATCTTGGAAAAATTTATTATGAAACTAAAAAATATAACGAGAGTAAAAAACTATTGGATAGTGCTTATCATTATGAATCGCAGGATTCGGAATTGTTGTTTTTCAGGGCACAATTGATGGTGGCTGGTAAGGCCTACAAAGAAGCTCTGCAACCACTGAACGAAGCCATTGATATAAATCCTAATTTCATTAAGGCGTATGTATTGAGAGCAGAAATTTCTTATCACATCAAGCAATTTAATGAGTGCATCAAATCCATTACCGATGCTATTGAGAAAATGCCTGCTGATAAAAAAGATTATAATGCGTACAAATTAAGAGCCAAGGCCTATTTTGAAATTGGAAAATTTAAAGAAAGTATTCCAGATTTTAATGTGTATCTGGAAGCAGTGCCCAATGACGAAGAAGCATTGATACTGCGAGCGTCGGCAAAAATTAATACAAATGATTTTGCTTCGGCGATTACAGATTTGGATGAGGCCATTAAAATTAATCCTAACAATCCTGTTAGTTACAATTACAGAGGGGCCGCAAAAGGCGGATTGAATAAGTTCAAAGAAGCATTGCAGGATTTGGATTATGCTATTAAGTTGAAATTTGATTATGCATCTGCTTATGTAAACAGAGCGGCTGTGAAATACGCTATTCGTGACAGAAGAGGAGCATGCAAAGATCTTGAAAAAGCCGATGCACTTGGTGATCAAATGGCGTATCAATTAATTCAAGAGTATTGTAAGGGAATGCAATAGACATTATTAGTTTTATTAGTTTTCAATAAATCATTCTATTATAGTTTTCCTATTTTTGCCCGTAATGCGTCGTTTTTTCAGTCCGATATATTCTTTTTTGTTTTTGTTGAGCACGATGTTAATTTTATTGTTTGTAGCAATTATGTTTGAAAATAAAGCAATACCTATTACGCAAGAGTATGTCATTAAACTATTTAGCATTCATCAGACATTGCGTGTAGCAAACAATGAGGATGATTTGAAAAAAGATTCTGTGAAACAAATTATTGAAGCAGCAGAAGTATTAGAAGAAGAAATTGAAAAAGACACCACGATAATTAAAATTGATACATTAAAAATTTTTAATGCATTAAAACCGTTAAAAATTGATAAAAACTTTCAATCAAAAATAGAATATCCAACAATAGGAAAAGAGGCATTGAAAACATTCTTTGAAGCATTGAAAAATGCTAAAAAACAAAGCATGCGAATTTTATATTATGGCGACTCACAAATTGAAGAGGACAGATTTTCGGGCTTTATTCGTGAGAACTTACAAAAGCATTTTGGGGGAAGCGGATGTGGTTGGATTTCGTTTATGCCTGTAGCACAATGGATTTATCCAAAAATTATTTATAGTGAGAATTGGCAAAAATGGTCTTGTTATTCCAGCAAACCAAAGCAAGAAGAAATTTATGGACCAATGGGACAAAGTTTTGTTTTTGATAGCAATATGGGTAAAGGAAGGGTTACCATAAAATGCAATGCGACTACCAGTCCCAATGTATGTTTGTTTAATAAAATAAAATTATTTTATGGATTTGCAAAAGAACCCTTTTTGTTACATTATTATTCAAAAAACGAAAAAGTATTGACAGATACTATAAGTAATACGGGATGCTTTAATACCAAAGAATTTCCAGTGTCCTCAACAGAAGAAATAACATTTGAATTTGAAGGATTTGAAAGCCCAGTGTTTTATGGTTTTTCATTAGAGAGTTTTGGAAATGGCGTGTACGTGGATAATGTAGCATTAAGGGGTTCTTCTGGAACATTTTTTCATCTGGTTCATACAGAAGCGCTTCGGCTTTTTATTCAACATCAGAATGTAAAACTTATTGTGCTCCAATTTGGCGGGAATGCTATGCCAATGATAGATAGCGAAGAAAAAATCGTTCAATATGCTCAGTACATTTCAGGACAAATCAAAACACTTAAGCGAATTTATCCACAAGTATCTATTTTATTTGTTGGTCCATCGGATATGAGTGTCAATCAAAATGGAGAAATGCAAACACATTCTTTTCTTGAACAAGTGAATGAAGCACTGAAGAAAGTAGTACTTGCTAATAATTGTGCGTATTTTGATATGTTGGATGCAATGGGTGGAAGAAATTCAATGTTGGTTTGGGTAGAGCAAAACCTTGCAGCTAAAGATTATATTCATTTTAGTCCTGCTGGTGCAAGAAAGATGGCGTCTTTGATTTATTATTCATTAATGAAAGATTATACTGATTATGTGGAAGAGAATTTGTAAAATAAATCTTATTCTTTTTATTGTAACGATTAGTGTGTATTCTCAAAATGGGAATTATCCTGATTTTGTGAATGTTCAGAGAAACAAGATTTTTTTTGATAAAGATAGTAGCAACTTCTATCAATTTTTGAAAAAAATCAAAGAGGTAAAAAACAAAAAACGTTCTCATCTTTTTATTGTACACTTTGGTGGATCGCACGTACAGGGAGGGTTTTGGAGTGAAGCCATTATGAATACTTTTCAAGAGTATTTTCAAACCAAAGGCGGAGGATACTTTGTTTTTCCCTTCAAACAAGTAAAAACGAATACACCATATTATTTCAAAACTTACAGCAATGGAAAATGGCGAGTAAATAAATGCACTAAAATTGTGGATAGCTTATGGTATATTGGAATGTGTGGTATTTCTGCTATTACAGACACTACGTGCTATTTGAGTATAAAGAATGAATGGGAAAAATTAGATGGTTTTACAAGAATAAAAGTTTTTTATAGAAAGAATAAAAACTTTGAACTGCAACCAAAATTTAAGTTTTCAAAGATTGTTGAAAAAGAAAATTACACAGAATTTGTTTTGCATCAAAAATTGGACTCGTTGAGTTTTCTTATTCAGAAAAAAGACACATTGCCCGCTGAATTTATTTTAGATGGAATGAGTTGTGAAAACGATAGTGCAGGCGTGTATTATGCTGGATTTGGTGTGAATGGGGCAACATCAGAATCTTTTTTAAGGTGCAGATTATTGTTACATCAATTAAAAAATATGAAAGTGGATTTGTTTGTCTTATCTTTTGGAGTAAATGATGTGCGTAATAAAAGTTTTTCTAAAGATGAATACATTGCTAATTATGATAGTTTGATTTCTATAATAAAGCGAACACATCCTGAATGCAGTGTATTGCTTACTACTATTTCAGATAATTATATTAAACGAAGAATTGCCAATCCCAGAACAACAAAGGGGAATGAAGCAGTTTGGGAGGTTATGAAAAAGTATCAATTAGCAGTGTGGGATTTAAATTCATTGATGGGTGGACAAAAATCAATGTTGAAGTGGTATAAAAAGGGCTATGCTGCAAAAGATAAAATTCATTTTAATAAAAAGGGTTATTTTGTTTTAGGTGAAATGATGGTGAATGCCATATTGGAAAAAATTAATGCCAAAAAAATTGATGAGTGACATATCTTTTTCAAACAATTTTTACATCCATTGCAGATTATCTTTTAGAAGCATTTTCTTTTCACTATGATGAGCCATTACTTTTTACACACTTATTTTTCTGGATATTTTTGTTGATTGTTTTAGCAGGTTATTCATTTGTTTTTAAACTACAAGGAGATAAAGTAAAGTGGAAGATATTGTATTTGTTGGTAGTGAGTTTTTATTTTTATTACAAGACAAGTGGAGTATTCATCATTTTACTTTGGTATGTAATTGTGATGGATTTTTTTATTGGAAAAAAAATTCATGAAGCAAAAAAAACATTCATTAAAAAAATTTGGTTGACATTAAGCATTGCTAATAGTTTGTTGTTATTGAGTTACTTTAAATATTCGCAGTTTTTTGTAGAAAGTATTAATCAATTATTTCATGCCAATTTTCAATATGTCAATTATTTTTCAATTTTCACTAATACCTATCTGAATACGCATTTTGACATTGATAAACTGATATTTCCTGTAGGCATTTCGTTTTTTCTTTTTCAAACAATGTCTTATGTGATTGATGTTTATCAAAAAAAAGTAGAACCATTAGATTCAATTGTAGATTACGGATTTTTCGTTTGTTTTTTCCCACATTTGGTAGCGGGGCCGATTGTAAAAGCCCACGATTTTTTGTATCAAATAAAAATGCCTTATCAATTAAGCATTTTAGAATTTAAACAAGCATGGTGGTTGATTATGAAAGGGTTTTTAAAAAAAATTATAGCCGATTATCTGGCGGTGCAGATGATTGACAAGATTTTTGACAATCCGAATTATTTTACATCGTATGAAAATTTTTTAGCGATAATAGGATATTCGTATCAGGTTTATGCTGATTTTTCGGGTTATACAGATATGGCAATTGGAATAGCGTTGTTATTTGGTTATCGTTTAAAGAGAAATTTTAATTATCCGTATAAAGCCCAAAGTCCTTCGGAATTCTGGCAACGTTGGCACATTTCGTTATCATCGTGGTTAAAAGAATATCTGTATATTCCATTGGGAGGGAATAGAAGCATTACGTGGGCATCGTATGTGGTGTTGCTCATTATCACCTTGTTTTTGACATTGATGTATGGTGGTTTTTGGATGTTAGGAATTATTGCGATTGTATTTATTATTTTGTTTGTTTGGTCAAAGTACAATGAAGCCGTGAGGATAGCATTTGAACGAGATGTGAATATAATGGTAACAATGTTATTGGGTGGATTGTGGCATGGGAGTAGTTGGTTGTTTGTAATATGGGGTGGATTAAATGGCTTGGCTGTTGTTGTTCACAAGCAATGGGAAAAAATTTCACCATTCAAAACAAGTACTCATTTTGTAGTAAAGTTTTTATTAATGCTGATGACTTTGTTGTTTATTTCTTTTACAAGAGTGTTTTTTAGAAGTCAGACATTAGAAAACGCTTTGAAGATGACAGATAAATTATTTGCTGGATGGGAGTGGAAGTATATAAGCAGTATTAATTGGCACTACAAAGAAAGTTTGTTGTTGTTGTTTTGTATGTATGTTATTCATTGGATGCCTGAAAAATGGAGAGAAAGAGTATATGGAAAAATTTATGATATACCAATAATATTGTTAGTGCCTATAACTTGTATTGTGGTGTTATTGATGTATCAATTGATGAGTGCGGAGAGCAAGCCGTTTATTTATTTTCAGTTTTAGAGATACGAAGTATTGCGTATTTAAATTATGCGCCCTATAGCCGTAACTTTGCAGGCAAAATGAATTGAATGAATTTTTTATTCTGATATTCAATAAATCTGATAACTACTTAATTATTTTTTAATCAACCTTAAAAAAGTTTTTATGAAATTGTTTTATTTAATCAATTTTTTACTCATTAGTGGAATTATTTCTGCACAGCCAAAAGTTAAAGAATACACTCCATCTGTTGATGCAGAAAAAATGCTCAATACCACTAAATTAAAACGACTTGCAAAAAACAAAAACATCTGTGTTGCAGATGTATCAGTAACATTCATTACTCGATCTAACTGGAGTTCCACCAAATCAAAAGGACCTAATGAGGTAACTTCAAAAGCATATTTTGTTTTAGACAGTGTTCAAAAAGAAACTTTTTCAGAAAATTACTAATGAAGCGTATGATTATTTCATTAAAAAACTTAAAGATGTGGGATATAATATTATACCTTACGAGAAATTCACATCACATGATAAATTTCAGGCTCTTGCGGAAGAAAAACATCTCAATGGGTCCCAATGGAAAGGAATATAAGTTAAGTGGATTTAGAGATGTAATTGCCAAAATAACTGGTGCTACACATGGAATAACATTTTTTGCTTACAATCGTGTAAATTTAAAAGAGCCCGTAGGAAGTGGTAATTATATGAAGGAAGGCAAAATTGCTAAATCATTTGATGGAGTTGTTGCGCATCTAGAAATTACACTTGAATTTATGACTTATACAGTTGGTAAAAGTCAGTTGTTTATGTTCTATCAAACCAATTATCAGGTATCACTTGAAAGCAAACCTCAATTGTATACTTCCGATGTAAAATTTCAAATGATTGACTCGGATATGTATTTTGGCAGTATTGATATCAATGTTGATAACTATTATGCTGTTCCAAAAGATTATGCAAACAGTTATACATTGACCGATAAGTGGGAAGGAGAAAGAAATTCAGAAAGTTTTTATAAGATAAATGCGGATGACAAAAAATATAAAGAAGCTGCTCTCGCAAATGTCCAAGCATACATCGATAAAATAGCGGAACTACTCGTAAAATATAAAAATTAACCATTACTTATAAAATAACTTATATGAAAAGAATTACATTGAATTATCAAAGTACATTATGGCTCATTTGTTTTTCTTTGCTTTCTGGTATCGAAACAAAAGCACAAAAATACGGTTTGAATTGTCAATATTTCCCAGGATTACAATTTGGGTCCGTTAAAGTCAGTACGGATAATCCAAAAATTGGTAATTACTCTTATGGTGCAGGGTTACCATTATTAATGATTGACCGGATTGCAAAATGGTATTTTAATATTGATATGAATGCTACCTATTATGGAGCGACTACGACGAATAAAGCCAACGACAATCAAATAAAAATTTCTAAAGCAGAAGGCGGTTTTTTTCAGGAAGAATTGGCTATATGTTTGGAAAAAATTATGATAAACCAAGAATTGGTATTAATTTTAATTTAGGTTTTTCAACTTCTAATTTAGATTCTGCCATACGGCCTTTTTCACAAAGAGGATATACCAATTTAGGAGGAGGGTTAATCTATTATCAGTCCATAAATAAAATTGGTATCGTCGCTAAAGTTGGATATGAAAAATATGGTGCCAAAAAATACATTACTCAGGGTAGTGGATTTTATTTTGAAGGGACTATAGCGTATAAACTTTATCAAAAATTCGGCATTTCAGTAATGCCTTGTTTTTATTCAAAAAAGTTTACCTATACACCTAAAAATCATCCTACTGAAACCAATGCAAAAGTTAGCTCTTTTGTATTACGCTTAGGTATAACAAAATTCTTTTAATTAAAAAATTAATGCGTATGAAAAAAATATCTGTATTTATTTTAGTTTTATTAATTTTCAAACTATCTTCTCAAACAGTAACGTGGAAGGTACTTAAAGACGATCCGTACGATATTAAAAATCTTTCCATATCATTGGATCCGTTGTTTGTTGACTTGAATGGTCAAAATGGATATAGTTTTGGATGGGGGCTAAGAGCTGAATATATGATGGGTAAATTATTTTTATTTCATTTTGACAGCCGCTTTGGTTTTGGAACTAATGGATACAGATCTTCTGATAATAACACAAAAAATTATTTTTATACAGAAGGATGCATAGGATTTATACTAAAACATTCTGACTTTACCAGAAATGTTCCAATTATCTTATCTCAAAGTACTTCTTACTATAGTGGCTATTATGGTAGTTATCAAGTTACAACTACAAAATACATCAGAGGCGGCGTTCCTGCCAGACATCATGGTATTTTTGCATTAAGAGGCGGATATTTCTCATTATCCAATAGTTTAAACTATAAAAATTTATACGATAGTTTATTAAAATTTCAAGGAAACGGAAAAGAATTTTCATACAAAGATTCTATAAATAATAAATCCTTTTCAAATGGCTTTGGTGCTATAACAACACTCGCATTGTATGGTGGGGTGCATTTTAGAACGATACGACAATTGCAATTAGATGTAGACGGATATGGTTTTAGAGAAAATTCAACTTATTACGATATTTTTGCGGATTTATTATTTGCACCAGTCGTGTCCATAAAAGATTTCGCTGCTTCTGGAAAAATGTATAATGTTGTATATGACAAAAAATCTCATTTTGGGTGGCGTGTAGGTTTTGCTAAAAGGCACCCCAAAGACCAAAGCTTTAACTTTAAGCTTGAATTTGGAGTAAGACCTGGCACAAGAGCTAAGAGCGACAAAGGCATTATCAATCTAAAAAACTGGTATTTAATGTTGACATACGCTCTGTACTTCCCATTAAAAGTAAAGCCCGTGTATGGCGAAGTAACCGAAGAAAGAACAAAAGATTAGTATGAGAAACATTTTTTTATTCATATCAATTATATCTCTCAACCTTCCACTTCAAGCACAAGTAGAAGAAAATAGTTATGAAGTAGAAAATCTGGGTAGTAATGTCAATCATTCTGAATACGAAGAAATAGCCCCTTATATTACACCAGATGGTAAAAAGCTCTTTTTTGTATTGTGTGGTCATCCTGATAATACTTTTTACAGTTCTGATTCAGAAGCACAAAGCATATAGTTTTGTACCTTAAATGATGATGGCACTTGGTCAAAAGCCAAAAAATTAGGGTACCCCTTTAATACTAAAGTTTATAATACGCTAATTGCTCAATCATCTGATGGCACAACCCGTTTTATTAAAGGTTACTTTGAAGATTTTGAAGAAGACCCATCGGTTTCAAGAAAAGGATTTAGTAAATGTGTTTTGACAAAAAAGGGGTGGAGTAACCCAGAAAGAATGTATGTGCCCAGCTATGAACAAATGCAAAAAGGCAAAACAATTACCAACAATTTATCTGCTTCTAATAACATTTTACTTATGAGTTTTAGCGAGAAAGAAGACGATGATATTCATGATATCTATGTATCGTTTTTAAAGAATGGTAAATGGACAAGACCCAAAAAATTACCGGGACCCATTTCTAGCCAATACCACGATATTTCGCCGTTTCTGGCAGCAGACAATGTAACGCTTTACTTTAGTTCTGACAGACCTGGTGGATTTGGACGCAATGATATTTATATGTCAAAACGTTTAGATGATTCATGGGAAAAATGGTCAGAGCCAGTTAATCTCGGACAACCTATTAATGGACCGGGCTGGGATGCTTATTTTACAATACCAGCTTCAGGAAATTATTTTTACATGTGTAAAGGCGCGGATATTGTCAGAATAAAACCAAAAGAAAAACAAAAACCTTTACCTGTAACATTAGTAAAAGGAAAAGTTTTGAACTCAAAAACCAACAATCCCGTTGGGAACGTAAAAATAAATTATGTAAATTTAAGCACAGGAGAAGAAGTCGGCATTGCTACTTCAAATGCAGAAAATGGCGAATACACAATTTTTCTACCTTTTGGTAAACATTATTCATTTCAAGCATATTCTAATGATTTTTATTCCATTACCGAAAACTTAAATTTGACAGATTCAACTTTATTTGAGTACAAAGAAATTATTAAAGATTTATATTTGAATCCTATAGAAAAAGGCCAAACGATTCGAATTAACAATATGTTTTTTGAAACAGACAAAGCAGATTTAAAGCCAGAATCTTTTTTTGAATTAAATCAATTGGCAGAATTATTAATTTCACATCCTAAAATGGAAATTTTTATTGCTGGCCATACAGACAATGTAGGCTCGGATGATTATAATCTTGCACTTAGTAAAAAAAGAGCAGAAGCGGTAGTGAATTATTTAATATCCCAAAAAATTGTTCCTAAAAGATTATCTTACGATGGTTTTGGAGAAACTAAACCTATAGCAGATAACAAAACAGAAGAAGGAAAAGCATTAAATAGAAGAGTAGAGTTCACGATATTAAAAAAATAAAAAGCAGTGATTAAGGTCGTAATAGTTGATGATATAAAAACCATTCAGGAAACACTGATGTTGAAAATCCAATCTAATCCTGATTTTGAAATAATCGGAGTTTATAGTTCTGGTAAAGAAATCTTACATGCTATCCAAAAAGATCTTAAGCCCAACATTATTTTAATGGACATTGACATGCCGGAAATGAATGGAATTGAAGCAACGGAAAAAATAATGGGTATTAATCCAAATATCAAAATTTTAATGTGTACCGTTCATGCCGATGAGACCAGCATATTTAAAGCAGTGTGTGCAGGTGCAAAAGGATATTTATTGAAAGATGAAAGTATTGAAAAAATAAGCCGATATATTTTCGAAACGATTGAGGGCGGAAGTGCGATGAGTCCTGGTATTGCGCTCAAAGCATTGAACTTAATTAAAAGCTCTAATGTAACTGAAATTCGTGAGCATCCTGAGTATAATTTAACCAGCAGAGAAATTGAAATTATTAAACAAATAGCCGCAGGGCTTTCTTATGAACAGGTAGCAGATAATTGTGGAATTAGTTATGGTACCGTTCGGAAGCATATTGAAAATATCTATAGAAAGTTAAATGCACATAGTAAAGTGGAGGCCATTAATAAAGCTAAAAAGGGTGGTATTTTGTGATATTTTTGTTACACTTGGGCAAAACATTTTATGAAAAATTTTTTGGTATTGATTGCCCTGTTTTTTCTTAATGCTTTAATTTTAGCACAAGATGTAAATGTTCTAATTCAAAAGTTGCCAAATTTAAAAGGAAAGGGAAAAATATCTGCTTTGATGGATATTTGCTTTTTGTATGCACCGAATAACCCTAAATTAGCAGTGTCTTATGGATTACAGGGTTTGCAATTGGCTTTTCAAACAAAAGATTCTTTATTGATTGCATCCTGTATGAATGATTTATCTGTCGCGTATTATTATCATGCTCTGTACGATAGTTGTATTTATTATGCCGAAAAGGCCTACCACATCAGAAAAAAATTTGAAAAACTAAAGCAAGCAGCAGCAAGCATTTCAAAATCTGCATTGGCTTATTATGAAGAAGGCAACTATTCAGAAGCTTTGAAAAAGCACGAACTGGCAATGGAAATTTTCTTAAAAGAAAAAGTGGTGGAAGAATATGCCAAAACCATTAGCAATATCGCTATCATTTACGAAAAAACAGGTAAGTTAGAAGATGCTAAAAAACTTCATAGAATATGCACAGACACTTGTTTAAAGTACAACTATCAAGAGGCCTATTTAAATGCTATTGGTAATATCGCTTTAATTCTTCAAAAGCAAGATAGTTTACAACAAGCATTAAATCATTAAATCTGTTTTTGAAAATAGAACCCATTGCAGAAAAAATCAACAACAAATACTACTTATCATCTTTTTATCAGAATATTGGCTCATTGTATTCAAAACTAAGCGATTGCAATAAGGCGCTTCATTACTTTGAAAAAGTTTTAAACATCAACGATACCATTCAGCAGTTAGACATTGTTTCTATTACTTTAATACATATTGGGTCATGCTATTTAAAATTGAATAAAATAAGTGAAGCTCAAAAATATATTAATCAGGGGATTCGTTATTCAATAAAAAGTAAAAATCTGGCTTATGAAAAATATGGTTACTTTAAGATGTATGAATTGTATAAGGCAACAAATAATTATAAGGCAGCATTAGAATATTTTGAAAAATATCAGAAAATTAATGAAGATATTAAAAGTAAAGAATATGAAAATAGTTTAGCCAATTTTGATGCTAAATATAAAAGTGTACAGTATCAAAATAAGATTATTACTCAGCAAAACACGATTCTGAATAATGAAAAGCATATCAATAAGCAAAAATTCTGGATAATTTTGTTTTTATTTTTTATTTTACTCTTAACGTTTATCATTCTAATCCTATATGGTTATCAAAAAAACAAACAAAAGCAAAAAGAATTACTTTATCTTAAAAAAATTCAAGATGAAAAACAAAGAATATCAAAAGATTTACACGACAACCTCGGCGCTGAACTGACGTTTGTTACGATGCTGATAGATTCTGAAGCAATGCAAAACAAACCTAATAAAGAAGGTTTACTAGATATCTCAAATAAAGTGAGACACGCTATTTCTCTTATGCGAGATACAATATGGGCTACGTCTGGAGAGCAAAAAACTTTATATGAGTTAGGGATAAGAATGAAAGAATTTGCAGAGAAATTAGCATCTCCTAAAAACATAAAAGTGAATTATTCCATCAAGGGCGAAGACGTTGAACTCAATCCAGATAAAATTCTTAATCTATACAGAATAACACAAGAAATTATCAATAACGCTGTAAAGCATAGTCATACTAAAAATACTAATATACAAATCACAAACGACAAACAAGTATCCATTTCTATTTCTGACGAGGGAGTTGGTTTTGATGTAGGTTCTGTAAAAAAGAACTACGGCCTTAATAATATCTTTAGCAGAGCATCAAACATTAATGCCAGAGTGTTATACTCCTCCGAAGTCAATAAGGGTACACGCTATACCATTGTTCTTTAATGGGAAAAGAATGCTATTTTTTTCCTTAATTGAATTAAAACAATGAACCCGGAGATTTTTTCTCTCTCTTCAAATGCTGGTACGCCTTTGTTGTCGCTTCTCTGCCACGCGGTGTCCGCACTATGTATCCTTCCTGAATCAAAAAGGGTTCATACACTTCTTCAATAGTCCCGGATTCTTCACCAACTGCAGTACTGATGGTGTTGATGCCTACTGGTCCGCCTTTGAATTTATCAATGATAGTTGTCAGAATACGCACATCCATTTCATCTAATCCGTTTTCATCCACATTCAAAGCTTTTAAAGCATAGGTAGTAATAGTCAAATCAATAATACCATTTGACTTTATTTGAGCAAAATCCCGCACTCTGCGTAACAACGCATTAGCAATCCGGGGTGTGCCACGGCTCCTTCTTGCTATTTCAAAAGCCGCTATTTCTTCAATAGGAACATTTAAAATAGACGCACTGCGTAAAACGATATTAGTTAATGTTTTGGCATCGTAATAATCTAAACGCGTATTGATCCCGAATCTGGCTCTCAATGGAGCAGTCAACAAGCCGCTTCGGGTAGTCGCTCCCACTAGTGTGAATGGATTTAATTTTATCTGAACCGTTCGTGCATTAGGCCCACTATCAATCATGATGTCAATTTTGTAATCTTCCATTGCTGAATAAAGGTATTCTTCCACAACATGGCTCAAGCGGTGAATTTCATCAATAAATAAAACATCATACGGTTCAAGATTGGTTAATAGCCCGGCCAAATCTCCCGGTTTTTCTAATACAGGGCCTGAAGTAATTTTTATATTTACAGACAATTGATTGGCAATAATGTGTGCTAATGTAGTTTTACCTAAACCCGGTGGCCCGTGCAAAAGAACATGATCCAGTGCTTCCTTTCTTTGTTTGGTCGCTGTTACAAATATTTTCAGATTTTCTACTATTTTTTCCTGCCCGCAAAAATCATCAAAGTGTAAAGGGCGTAAAGCTCTTTCAATCTGAATATCTTCTTCGGACAAACGTTCTTTATTCGGATTTAAATTGTCGTTATTCATTCTGCCACAATAATACTGGCAACAAATCTACTAATTATTTAGCGCATAAGTGCATTCTCATGAAAAACTTATACAAGTTACACCAGCGTATAAAAGCGGTATTTATTTTGAACAAAAAATGCTCACTATTCTTATTCTATAACGATTTTCTGAACCTGTGTATCAGAAAGAGCGCTTGTTTCCGAAACGGATACAAAATAGATTTTCATTTCATTCAACACATTCCTTATATTAGGCACTGAAAGATAAAAAATATGTCTATTAGCGTTCAGGGAGTTACAAAAATCTATGGCAAACAAAAGGCATTGGATAATGTGTCGTTTGAAATACAAAAAGGTGAAATCGTTGGTTTTCTTGGTCCAAACGGTGCAGGCAAAAGTACTATGATGAAAATTATTACCGGTTATATCCCACCAACTTCCGGCACGGTCAAAGTCAATGGTTTGAATATTTATGAACATACCCTGGAAATAAAAAAACAAACAGGTTATTTACCAGAGCAAAATCCTCTGTATTATGAAATGTATGTGAAAGAGTTTTTAGAATTTATTGCTAAACTTTATGGACTCTCTAATGTTTCCGCACGTGTTCGGGAAATGATTGAAATTTGCGGGCTTGAAGTAGAACAACACAAAAAAATTAAAGCCCTCTCAAAAGGATACAAACAAAGAGTAGGCTTAGCACAAGCACTCATTCATAATCCGAGCGTATTGATTTTAGACGAGCCCACTTCAGGATTAGACCCCAATCAATTAGAAGAAATACGGCGACTCATTAAAGAATTAGGCAAAGATAAAACGGTGATGCTGAGCACACACATTATGCAGGAAGTGGAAGCGGTGTGTAACAAAGTTATCATTATCCACCGTGGTAAAATTGTGGCCTCTGATACTATAGAAAATGTAAAGCACTTTTCCTCCTCTTCCAGAATTTCCGTAGAATTTTCTATTCCACTGAAAAAGAATACTTTTTCTAAATTACCACTAAAAAACATAGAACAGATTTCAGACACAAAGTGGATATTAGAAACAGAGGACATTTCTATCACAAAGCAACTGATGGATATTGCCGTTGCCAACAATTGCACCATTCTGAGCTTAAATAAAGAAGAACTAAAATTGGAAGACGTATTTAAAACATTAACCCAACCCGTTCAGCAATGAAAAAATGGAGCATATTGTTTTTTTATATCTTTAATGTCTTGCTTGCATTGACACAAAACAAAACAGATTCATTAGGTAGAAAACAAGGGTATTGGAAAGTATTTTATCCAAATTCCAAACATATTGAATACGAAGGTTTCTTTAAAGATGATAAGCCACAAGGACTATTTAAATATTATTACGAACACGATACCATCAAGGCAAAATTAGATTTTAAAAAAGATGGAAAAGTTGCTTACGCTACTCTTTATCATTGGAATGAAAAAATAATGGGAAAAGGAAAATATCTTGAACAAAAAAAGGATTCTGTGTGGACATTTTACAACGAAATAGGCCAACTCATTAACAGAGAAAATTACCTGCAAGGACAAAGACACGGGCTGAGCATCACTTATTATGATTCGGGAAAAGTATACCAAAAAACACAATATATTCTCAACAAAAAACATGGTTATTTTGTTGAATATTTTACCGATGGAAAAATCAAAGGAATGGGGTATTACATAAACGATATGGCAGAAGGCGAATTTGTTTATTATGCCCCTAACGGCACCCGGGTAGCGCTAATAACCTACAAAAATGGCGTGAGAAACGGGCCTACCGTCATTAAAGAGTTAGATGGAAAAATCAAAGAAAAAACCGTGTATCAAAACGGCACAGAACTCAGTGAAAAAACAAGCGAAGAATATTTTCAGAAACACCCGGAAGTATTGAATAATCTATACGGTTTAGATACAAGCATTGTCCGCTTATTTGAAAAAAGAAACGAATCGTCTTTCACAGAAGAAAATATAAATCCGGAATCAAAAAACAATTTATTGAAACATCTTTCAAAAGATAAAAAAAACAGCACACCACAGAAAAAATCGGCAACTAAAAAAACTAATGCCACAAAATAATTGTATAGCCCATTCTCATCATTACATTTACTATATTCGTCCCTCTTTATGAAAGCATTGTTCTTTAAAGAAATCAAAAGTTATTTCAATTCGTTGACTGGTTTTTTGGTCATTCTGGTTTTTCTTGTAATCACAAGTTTATTTTTGTGGGTTATTCCTAATGAAGCTACAGGCGTTAATATTTTAGAAAATGGTTTTGCTTCGCTGGAAAGTTTATTTGCTTTGGCACCCTGGGTGTTTTTAATTTTAATTCCCGCCATCAGCATGAAGTTGTTTTCAGAAGAAAACAAAGCAGGAACAATAGAACTTTTATTGACCAAACCACTCACTGAGTTACAGATTGTATTGGCTAAATATCTGGCAGGATTGATGATTATTATGCTTGCTTTATTGCCGACGTTGATTTACTATTATTCGGTTTATCAATTAGGTTTTCCAAAAGGCAATATAGACATCGGTGGCACATGGGGATCTTACATCGGTTTGTTTTTTCTTGCTGCAAGTTTTCTGGCAATCGGCATGTTTGCCTCGGTACTAACAGATAATCCGGTCGTAGCATTTATTACAAGTTTAATTCTTTGTTATTTGTTTCACAATGGATTTGACTTTTTATCTTCCTTTAAAATGAATGGCTCTTTGTCTTTATTCATCTCGTCTTTAGGTATTCAATATCACTATTACAGCGTTAGCAGAGGCGTAATTGATTCCAGAGATGTGCTTTATTTTTTCACAATTATTATCCTGTTCATTCTATCCACACGATTGATTTTACAAAGCAGAAAATGGTAAAAAATGAAAGATCAGTTCAATAAACATTCTCTTAAAAGAAAAGACCTTTTACAATTTGTAAGCATTAGTTTAATTTTACTTACCTTAAATTTTATTTTTAGTTTTTATTTTTTCAGATGGGATTTGACTTCAGAAAAAAGATACACTTTATCTCCGTATACAAAAGAATTTCTAAAAAAAATAGACGATATTGTTTATTTTAAGATATACCTGGATGGCGAACTCCCTCCGGAATTCAACAAACTAAAAAACGAAGTAAAAGAAATGTTGGATGAAATGCGTATTTACAATGATAACATCCAATATGAATTTATTGACCTGAACGAAATCGGAAATAAAGAAGATATCAGAAATACCGAAAAACAACTTTATGACAATGGCATTGTACCAGAACAAGTCGTTGAAAAAAAAGAAAATAAAACATCCGAAAGTTTAGTGTGGCCGGGGGCTTTGGTATCTTACAAAGGAAAAGAAACCGTTTGGCAAATTTTTTCCCGACAATTCGGTTTTAGTCCGCCAGAAAACATCAATCATGCTATGAATGAAATAGAGTATGGAATATGTAAGACGATTCACAAATTACAAAGAAAAAAACGGCCGGAAATTTCAATTGTTGAAGGTCATAAAGAATTAGACACACTACAATTATATGATCTTATTCGTAGTTTGGGAGAAGAGTACAATATCTCCAGAATTAAAATTAATCACAAGTTATATGCTTTAAAAGATTTAGATGCTATCATCATTGCCAAGCCGGATACATTCATTGATGAAAAAGATAAGTTCATTATTGATCAGTTCATAATGAAAGGCGGGAAAGTGCTATGGCTTGTAGATCCTGTTAAATTAAATATGGATTCTTTCCGTTTAAAGGGCTTTTCATTAGCGTTAAACAACGAAACCAATCTGGAAGATATGTTATTTCGTTATGGCGTAAGAGTAAATCCTGATCTTATTCAGGATTTGCAGTGTGCTGCAATCCCTGTAAATATAGGTTTTTCAAAAGGTCAACCTAATTTCAAATTGTTCCCCTGGATTTTTTATCCGCTCATTATGCCCGTCTCTTCACATCCTGTTGTAAAAAATCTGGACCTGATTAAAACAGAATTTGTAAGCACGATTGACACATTAAGCTCTTCCGGTATTAAGAAAACAATATTACTCAGTTGTTCTAAAAATTCCCGCATCACGCCCATTCCTTTCAGAGTATCCTTGGCTATAACACAATTTCGTCTAAAAGAAAGTGCATTCAACCAAGGCTCTAAACCAATTGCTGTATTATTGGAAGGAACATTTAAATCACTTTATACCAACCGAATACCCAGTATTATTATGGAAGATAGCACTATTCAATTTAAAGAGGTGAGTGTGCCTAATAAAATGATCGTTGTTTCAGACGGAGACATTGCCAGAAACGATTTCAACAGAATGAACGGAATGATATACCCTTTGGGATATGATAGGTACACCAATCAAACTTTTGCCAATAAAAAATTTTTAATAAATTGTATGAATTATCTTCTGGATGATTCGGGATTGTTATCACTTCGTAATCGTGAAGTGAAATTACGTTTATTAGACACCAAAAAAATATCTTTACATCAAACCAGCTGGCAATTGTACAACACCTTATTGCCACCACTCTTTATACTGACTTTTACATTGTTACAATATTATCGGCGTAAAAGAAAGTATGCTTATTAGAAACAAAATAAAGTACAGTGAAAATTATGTGTTGCTGTGCTTATTACTTTTTCACGCTTGTTATTTTTTGCTGATTCCTTTTTTGTCTTTAATGTTCTTAAGACCGTCTTTTGCAACAGGCAGAGTTTTTTCTTTTAATAGTTTGTATCCTGGTTTTGTCTTAAACAAATTTCCCTCCACTTTATCTAACTTTTTAATAATACACTTAATAGATTCATCCGACTGGTCAACTCCTATCCATTTTCTGTTATTCTTATGTGCAGCCACGAGTGTTGTTCCAGACCCTGCAAAACAATCAAGTACAACACTGTCTTCATTAGACGAAGTTTTTATAATCAGATCCAATAAATTAGAATTTTTCTCTGTTGGATAAACAGGATATTGAGGATCCTTAAATTCCCAAATATCCTGAACTCGTTTACCTTCCTGTTGATCGAAATAAATTTTCTTTCTTGGAATTCCTTTATCGCTCCACTCTATCAATCCTTCCATATCCCATTGTTCCAAAACAGCCACATCACACCTCCAATGCCTGCCTGGTGGTGGTAGAATACCTTTAAATGCCTGCGAAGTAGTTCCGATTAAAGTTTCTCCGGGGGCATGAAGCGGAATGGTTGTGTATCTTCTCCCCTCTTTATCTATTTTATTGAAAAGATTAATTTTATCTTCTTCAGTATATGGTGTTTTGGGTTCATTCCAAATCATCTTATCGGATTTTGAATAAAATAAAATCATGTCTTTAATGTTTCCATAAGCTTTGCGACTAAAATTCTTAGGATTACATTTTATTCGTGTAATATCATTTCTAAAATTTTCAATTCCAAAAATTTCATCCATCACTATTTTTATGTAATGCCCGATTTTATAATCTGTATGTAAGTATATTGAACCCCTGTCGGATAACAACATTTTCAAAAGCACTAAGCGTTCGCGAATAAATTCAATGAAATGATATCCCTTTAATGTATCTGTATAAGCAATTTTCCCGCTTGAACTACTACTAATTGTATTTGCCCTACCTTCCATAATTTTAAACGTATTATTGGTAGCAAAAGGCGGGTCTATATAAATAAGATCGATTTTACCTTTAAAATTATATTTAACTATTATCTGTTTTAACGCTATTAAATTGTTTGCTTGAATTAGCATATTTGCACTAGTGCTTGGGCTCGTCTCTTCTAATTCAATATCAGGAATGCTATTGAAAATTTCTTCCTCTGTTTTTTTATTAGGATAATAAAGTTGCATATTTTACAATTGATATAAAAATTCACGTAATACCAATCCGCTCATAATGTTTAAATGCTTATATTTTGTAGTAAGGTCTTTATACATTTTATTTTTGCCTCTTATGTAAAGAACACCGTCAAGAATAGCAATTTTTACCGCCTTTACATCTTTTGCCTGAATTGTATTAATAGCATCGTTGAATTGTGCATTTTGATGTCCGCCAAAGTCGGTTAGAAATTTTGCTTCACCAATAACATACTTACCATTAAAACGCCCAATAAAATCAAGTCCTTTATCGTGTTTATAATTTAACTTTTCATGAGCAAAATCCATTAACTGCTTATCGCTCCCACTTAAAATTGCATCTTTATTGTTTTTCATAAACTCATCAAGCGTAACCGGCTGAATGCCTAATGCTTTTGTATTTAACCAGCGTTTGAAAAGTGGGCCTATTTGTCTGTTTGTTTCTTTTGGCTCACTGCACCTCTCATATATCTTGTCTAAACCCATTTCATAAAGCCGCCCACAAATACGATTAATTGTTCTTGGATTCCTGTCTATAGAAGAAGGTTCTCTTTTCAAGTAAGCAATATAGCTATCCTTAATTGGGAATAAATCAAGATTTAAAAGTTCTCTAATCAAAGCATCGTTATTCTTTCTTTTAAATGCCGCTTCAATATTAGCCCAACGTTCACCATCTATTTCTCTAATTCCTTCAGGAATAACAGGACACTCTTGAAAAAGATCATCCAGATATGATTTTTGATTGGCATATTCTATACTTAATTTTATCCAATGATTCATCGTTCTATGGTTATTAAAAATCACTTGTTTTTATTTGAGTTTTACTTCTCAACATTACTTATTACAAACAGATTTAAATTTTTTGTATTTTGAAAAATATAAATTAAAAAGCGTAATAAAGGTACGCAAGATTTTTCACACTCAAAAAACTATGTAATCTCATCACCTCTACCCTATCAATGAGTATTCAAAAATATAATTCTCACAATCATATAATAGGATTCCTTCTATTTTATATTTTAAGACATCTTACAGCAAACTAATCCCCATCCAATAAATTGCCTAATCCACCTAAAACACTTCCTTCTTCTCTTCGTGAAGTAGTGGTGGCAAATGATAAAATTCTTCCGGCCAAACGGCTAATTGGCAGAGATTGTAACCAAACTTCACCTGGTCCACGCAGCACCGCAAAAAATACTCCCTCACCACCAAATAAAGTATTTTTAATCCCTCCCACAAACTGAATATCATAATCTACACTGCTTGTAAATGCCACAATACAACCCGTATCTACTTTTATCAGTTCCTCGGGCTTTAATGTTTTTTGAATAATATACCCGCCCGAGTGCATAAAAGCCATACCATCGCCTTCTAATTTTTGCATGATAAATCCTTCACCCCCGAATAAACCAGCCCCCAGTCGTTTTTGAAATTCTATGCCAATGCTTACACCTTTTGCCGCACACAAAAAACTATCTTTCTGACAAATAATTTTTTCATTGTATTGCATTAAGTTGATAGGAATAATTTTTCCGGTGTACGGTGCAGCAAAAGTTACTTGTTTCCTCTCTGATGAAAGATTGGTATACGCCGTTATGAACAAACTTTCACCAGTGATTAATCGTTTCCCGGCTGAAAATAGTTTACCCAACAACGATTGCTGAGAACCGTCTCCAAAGAGCGTTTCCATTTTTATGCCATCGTCCATGTACATTAAACTTCCGGGGTCAGCCACCACAGTTTCATTAGGATCTAATATAATTTCTACACATTGTAATTCTTCACCATAAACCTTGTAATCAATTTCATGATTTTTCATAAAGCAGAATTTATAATTGTAATTTTTATGTTATGTGTTTATTGTGCGAAAGCAAAAATACAAAATTTGTTTTTTATAAATTAGTTCGTTATTGGATTATTCTTTAAAGACATTTGCCCCTTCTGAACAATTGGTACAAATATCAATACTTTTTCTTGCATTTAAAATTTTTTTTCTAAAATCAGTATACTTTTCTGAATGCCAGATGACCTTAAAATCCTGCTTTTTAATATCCCCCATTTCATATTTTGCATCTTTATCAAAACAACAAGGAACCACCATTCCATCTTGTGTAAAAACACAGGACGCCCACATACGCCAACAATCATTTCGGAGCGTATTTTTAATCCTCAACTCTGGCGTATTTACATCATATCGTGTATATTTTTCATCCTTTGGCACCAATTTTTCCCGCTGTTCTTCAGAATAAACCTGTGCTGTTTTAATCTGAAAATAAAGTTGTTTATCCTTACAATATTGTTTAAATAATTCCGTCTCCTCTAAATTATGTTGAAAAACAATCCACTGCAAAACGATAACAGGAGTATTTGAGTTCAACTGCTGCTTAGCTTCCAATAAATTCTCTATACCTTCCATTACGGTCTTTAGTTTGCCTTTTACACGATATTGTTCGTAGGTTTGTTGACTCATTCCATCTATTGAAAGAATCATTTTATGCAATCCCGACTCCACTATTTTTTGACAATTTTCTTTGTTAAAAAAATGCGCATTCGTGCTGATGAGTGTATAAATATTTTTTTGAGATGCATCATGAATCCATTTGTAAATTTTTGGATGAATAAGAGGTTCTCCCTGAAAATAAAAATTAATATGTAATAAATACGATTGAAGTGATTCTATGATTTTTTCAAATGTTGCCTCCTTCATATTACCTGTAGATCTTGTAAATACTTTCAATCCACTCGGACAGGCCGGACATTCTAAATTACAGGCCGTAGTGGGCTCTATGGAAATAGCCATTGGCTTGCCCCAAACCATCGGTTTTTTAAATAGTTTGGAGAAATAAAAACTACTTTTTAATAAGAAAACATTACAAACCTTTTTCCAACTTAAAACTTTTAAATACAAGCGAATATCTTCAATTAAAAGCATTATTCCTTTTTATCATCATTAAAAAATAAGGATTTGTTTCTTTTTACCCGATGTTCTTTAATATTAATCCATTCTGAAATCAACGCAAAAGCCAATGCCACATAGGCATAGTTTTTATTCAATTCAATGTGTTGATTATGCGGCAATGAATAATTGTAAGCAGATAAAACAGATTCTGCTACCAGCATACCTCCAATTACTATTAAAAAGGTCAATGCTATTGTTTTAATACCCTGATTTTTATTTATGAAATCTGCCACCATGCCAGAAAACAACATCATCAGAATCATTGCAATAATTACAGCACTGAACATCACGATAAAATTACGGCTTAACCCTACTGCCGTTAATATAGAATCAAATGAAAAAACAATATCTACTAAAACAACTTGTACCACTACTGCAGAAAAGGTAGATTTTCCCTTAACGCTTAATTCATCTTCTGAATGGTATATTTTGTGAATAATTTCCTTTATCGTTTTGACAATTAAAAATATACCACCACTCAATAAAATAATATCTCTGCCTGAAAAATACAAATTTTGAATATGAAACCATGGCGATGTCAAAGATGCCAGCCACGTGATGGAAAGCAATAATATGGCCCGCATTATTAAAGCCAATGCTAAACCCGTAATTCGCCCTTTTTGTTTTTGATGTTTAGGCAACTTATCAGCAATGATTGAAATAAAAATAATGTTATCAATACCCAGTATTATTTCTAACACAGAAAGTATTAATAAAGATACCAACCCATTAACAGATAAAAGAGCGTTCCATTGTTCCTGAAAGTCCATACTATTGAATTAGTTTAATTTTATATCCTGAATAATCAAGTTGAAAACCACTTGATTGTGTTCATAATCTTCCTGAACATCTATTTTACATAAGCAATCAAACGATTGATTCTTTAACACATCAAAATAATTAATTCCGTTGTAAAATATAGCCGGATACTCTTTGTGCGAATGCTGCGTCAGATACATCTTTAAATGTCCATTTCCCACCTCATGCATTCTGCCACTGTCTTTCACTTGTTTTATCCAAAACAAGGGCTGCATGTTTTCAGGTCCATGAGGTTCAAACTGCTTTAATATCCTTAAGAATTTTGAATTCATCTCTTCTAAATTTAAAACCGCATCCACCTCTATTTTTTTGGATTGCATTTCCTTGGTGATGGCTTGTTGAACACACTCTTCAAATTGCAATATAAAGTTATCAAGATGTTTTTTCTCAATGCTTAATCCAGCCGCATATTTATGTCCGCCAAATCGATATAAATACGCTTTACATTTATACAATGCTTCATACAAATCAAACCCATCTACACTTCTGGCTGAACCGGTGATATAACCCTCGTGCTCTGTAAGAACAATCGTTGGTTTATAATATCTCTCCACTAATTTTGCCGCCACAATACCCACTACACCCTTGTGCCAGTTTTGATTAAACACCACTGTTGATTTTTTGTTTTGAAAATGAGCATCTCTTTCAATAATCTGTATAGCTTCTTCTAATGTTTGTTTATCAATATCCTGTCGTTGTGCATTGACCTCATGAAGTTGTTTAGCCCAGAATTCGGCTTCCTCTTCATTAGTTGAAGTTAATAATTGTATCGCTTTTGAGCCATGCTCCAATCTGCCTGCCGCATTGATTCTTGGGGCAATTACAAAAACAATATCTGAAACTTTTAATCTTCTGTTTCTTTTTGAAAACGCAATATCCAACAATTTTCTTAAACCCCAATCCGGATGATCATCCATTTTTTGCAGCCCATGGTACATCAAAACTCTGTTCTCACCTGTAATTGGCACAATATCTGCTGCAATGCTGGTAGCAAGCAAATCTATAAACTGTCCGTAAAGATTTTTCTCCAGTTTATATTTCTCACAATAGGCCTGCATAAGTTTAAATCCAATCCCACAGCCCGTCAATTCTTTGTAAGGATATGAACAACTTTTCTTTTTAGGATTTAAAATAGCATACGCCGGCGGTAAAATTTCAGGTGGTGTATGATGATCACATATAATACAATCTATACCGGCTGACTGCGCACATTCAATTTTCTCATTATCTTTGATGCCACAATCTAATGTAATGATTAAACTAAACCCATTGTTTTTAGCATACTCAACACCATCATACGAAAGCCCATAACCCTCTTTAAATCTATCCGGCACATAATACTCCAATAATTTTTTTTCAGTCAGTCGTTGTAAAAACAAGTACATGGCAGATACAGCTGTAGTGCCATCTACATCATAATCTCCATAAATTAATATTTTCTCTTTGTTTTGAACGGCCTGATGCAAACGTTTGACTGCCTTATCCATTGCATCCATCAAAAACGGAGAATGCAGATCATCAAGCGATGGACGAAAAAATTTTTTTGCAAGATTAAAATTTGTAATACCTCTCAAAATCAACAAACGTGCAAGTGTCCAATCAACATTCAATTCTTTGGCCAATTGGTTTTGCCATTCTGTTTCTTCTGGTGTCAATTGTCGAAGCATCCACTGCATAACATTCACTATTTTTATTTAAATTTACGTTGAAACATCATCCAGCCAAGTATCAGGATGATTCCTACACCAGACATTATCAAGCCCTTTGAAGCGTAGGGCAAATGAAATTCCATTTCAATTTCATATTCTCCTTTTGGCAAATAAATTCCTGTCATTCCACCATTCACTCTAAAGCTGTTTGTTCGTTTATCATTCAGCTTTATTTGCCATCCATTGTCTTGTGGAAAAGATAAATACAAAATTTTATTTTCACTCACTTTAATTTTTCCTTTAATATAATTTTCTGAAAACATTTGTAATTCTAAATGTTCTTTTGCAAGCGTATCTTTCAATTTAGACAATTTATCAAATGTGAAATTATCCGCAATAGCAGTATCTGATAAATTATATACTTTCAATTCTTTGGATAATTTGTAAAATGTAGAATCATCTAACACTACTGTTTGAAAAGTAATCATTTCTCTTTTGAATGGTGTAATCTTCTCAAAATCTGATAATTTCATCACTTTATTGTAAGTATAGCCAAACGGCAATACATATTTGTTTTTTAATATCTTAACATCTCCCTGAATGGTCAATGAATCAAACATAAACTTCCATTGTTGTGGGATAAGGGCTTTAATAAGAATGTATTTTACCTGATTCTGACACTCCAACAACGGATGACCCACTAAACCCGGTACCCACCTTGCCTCCACTTCATTATTTTTACTAATAATTCCCATCGTTTTGAAATAACGAACATAATTCAGCTGAGCAAATGAGTTATAATTAGAAGTCGTGTAATATCCTTGTATTCTATTATCATTCAAACTTCCATGAATAGCACCTGAAGAATAATAACCCGCTTTATCAATTCTATAAAACAAATCTTTTTCTTGATTTTTTATCCATTGTACTGCTTCTACAGTATAATCGTTGTAACTGACCTTTTCTTTTAATTCTTTTACACTCATAATGTCTCTGTGCGTAACAGTTAATCTGTTTAATACCACTAACTCTATAATTAACCCACCCACTATTACAAGCGACACCCACGATTTTTTGATATTATTCAATAAAAATAACAGAATAGTGTACGCGGCTAAAAAAACATGAACAATGGTCAGTACCGAAGAATCTTTTTGAACAATACCGCCGGCCATATTTCTTGTATCTTTAAAATAATCATAATGTAAAAAAATTAATAAACCCATCACTGAAACAATAAGAATTAAAACATTCAATTTGCCTGCCCGTAACATTCTATCCAATCCAATACAAGCATATAAAACAAAGATAATCACAAAAAACATGGAATATCCTCTGTAATATTCTCCTGTAAATGCCCATACCAATGTTCTGAAATAGGGAAACACTAAGGTCAGCAACCAAAATCCTAAAAACAATAAAAACACTTTTTTTTCATGTTTATTAAAATAACTAAAGCTGAATGGGAGCAAGATTAAGGAAAGTATAGAAGAATACGAAACAGGCGCCTCCAAAAAATTGTACCAGCCACTGAATTGACTGCCTGAACCCAATAGATCGCTTGAAAACTGACGCATCACAAAGGTGCCAAACTGTAATTTATCAATCCATTTAAACATGGGTTGAGACAAAAAATAAGAAACAGGAGAATTTTCAGATGAGCCGCGGGGACTATTGAACAATTGATTCAATGTCTCTATAAAAAAAGGACCCGTAACCAAAATACCCGTAAGTCCAAAAACAATAATTTTAATTAAAACCGGTTTTAAAATTTCCCAATTCCAATTCTTATCCAAACTGATGCGAAAAACAATATAAGTAATAAAAAAAACACCAAACACCCACAAATCAAAAGGCATGGAAATACTTATACCGAAAACACTCAGGAAAAACCACCAACCATTTTTTTCTTGATATGTTTTTTCAAAACCATAAAGCATAAGTGCCATCATTAAACCTTCATACGTAAACAAATACCAGCAAGCACCAATAATCATAAATCCCGAATAAGCAAACATCAACCCACCAACAGTGGCCGTCAACGGATTTAGCTTCCACATTTTTAAAAAAAAGTAAAACGTCCACCCACCTAACACAATCTTTAAAAATTCAATATAAATAAAAATTTGCGGAATGCTGGAAGTTCCTAATAAATAAGAAATCATTTGAAAAGGATCTCTTAACCAGCCCGAAAAAATACTCTGTCCCATTCCTTCCTGAAAGGACCATTTAGGAATACCTATCTCGTGCAAATACTTAGCATATAAATAGTGATAAGGCCAAACACCATTCAAGGTATCGCTGCCAATGTCCTTAAACAAAAACAACTTTTCCTGAAAGATAAAATCCGAAAAAATTAAAACCCCGGTAATTACAATCACCACTAAACTTAACCAATTCCAATGAATAACTCTTGACAAAGCAAAAGATGGATATAAACTAACAGCCGTGCTCGTATTTTTTTCAAACAGTTTTTTAGACATAGACATTAAACCTGAATTTAATAGAATGGCAAATATTCATAAATTTATACTCTATTCAAAAAAAAATACTCATTTTTGCCCCAAAACAATGAATATGATTGCTACAAGCCCTTTCGTTCTCACAGAAATGTTAGAGCATCACGCACTTTTAATTACTATCAATCGTCCTGATAAACTCAATGCTTTGAATCGCAAAACAATAGACGACTTACACGAAATTTTAGTGGAAGCCGAACAAAATAAAGAGGTCCGCTCGCTTATTATTAAAGGGGCCGGCGAAAAAGCATTTGTAGCCGGCGCCGATATTGCAGAATTCGCGCATTACTCTGTTGAAGAAGGAAAGCAAATGAGTGCTCACGGGCACTTCAAAATATTTAATTTCCTTGAAAATTACTCTAAGCCCACTATTGCGGCTATTCATGGCTTTGCTTTAGGTGGCGGATTAGAATTAGCATTAGCCTGTCACATTCGTGTGGCCACTACTGTCTCAAAACTTGGATTTCCGGAAGTCGGATTAGGTGTAATACCCGGCTACGGAGGCACTCAACGTTTGGCTCATCTGGTCGGAAAAGGAAAAGCATTTGAAATGATTCTTACCGGGAATATGATTGATGCCAACGACGGATATAAATGGGGACTCATCAATCATTTAGTAGCCCCCGAAGAACTCATCTCAAAGTGTTTAGAACTTTCCAAAAACATTTCTACAAAATCTCCAACCGCTGTTGCCGCAGCTATCCGTGCTATCAACGCCGGATATAATCCACAACTGAACGGATATGAAGTAGAAATAGAAGGATTTGGAAAATCCTTTGGTACTGAGGATTTCAAAGAAGGTGTAACCGCATTTTTAGAAAAAAGAAAACCCAATTTTCAAGGAAATTAGTCCTTATAGATAGGGAAAGTTGTTGGGATGCTTAACAGATGGCTGAGAGAATGGTGCCTATTAAATAAAACACAACGGCGAGGAACCTTGATTCTTGTACTCTTATTCCTTATCGCACTTCTTCTAAAATTATTTTACCATCCAGCGCCGGAAAAAGAGGTTTTTTATTTTGCTCAATTGACTGTTAATAATTTTACTCCCAACGATACTTTAAAACAACATCTTGCTACCCCTTCTTTTCAGGACTCTTTATTCTTTTTCAATCCCAACACCATCAGCGAACAATCTATGAAGACATTAGGTTTTTCTGAAAAACTCATTCGTAATATCCTAAATTACAGAAATGCCGGCGGCACATTCAATTCAAAAGAATCCTTAAAAAAATTGTATTTAATGAACGACTCTATTTATTCAAAAATAGAACCCTATATTCTCCTGAACACGCCCATATCCGACACCAAAACAAACAATAAAAATACTCTATTCACTCTTAAAACAGCTAAAAAACAAACATTGGTTGAAGTGGAATTAAACTCTGCAGACAGTTCAAATCTAGAAACATTGAAAGGCGTGGGAAAAAAATTGTCCAATAGAATCCTTAAATTTAGAAACCGTTTGGGCGGCTTTTATACCGTTGAACAATTAAAAGAAGTATACGGCATTTCCGATTCGCTTTATCGGTTCATTCTTTCTGCAAACAAAATAACGGTTGATACAAACTTGATACAAAAAATAAACCTAAACACTGCGGATTTTAAAACAATGATAAAACATCCCTACTTCAACAAAGACATGATATTTAAAACTTTAAACCTGCAAAAACAAAAAGAAAAACTCACAGAAGAAAAAGTAAAACACCTGACAGGAAATGATGAAACGTGGGAAAAAATAAAACATTACATCAGTTGGTAAATACATATAACTTGTCAAAGAATTCTACCATCAATCAAATTGCTTTCTTTATTATGCATTTTTTGCTTAAACTTGCAAATGCTCACAATAAACCACAATCTATTTCGTTTTTTAATAAAAATTTTCCAATACACCCCCCTCTATGAAGCATCCTTTTTTGAAAATATTTTCTTTTATATTCTGTTTTTCTTTTTTAATAAACACGCATGCTCAAAGAAACGTATCCTTAACACCTATACCCGTTCAAAAACCATCTGAAATTCCGGACATTATTTTACATTCAGATAATCCTGCTTTTCCAATAGAAGTTTTAGGTGCCGTGTACGACCCGGGCATGAACAATCTGCCCGTTTGGTCAAAAGCATTTTCCACCCATTTGAATGAAGACGCACAAGCCCGCATACAACCCACACAAATGCGCAAATTAAAACCAGATGAAGTAGCCGTAGTCAATAAATTTTTTTCTCAATACCTCACAAACGACTTCCCAATCAAATACTTCACTGCTTACGCCGGAAATTCCAAAATATGGACAGCTTATATTGTGCCGTTTCGTAAGAACTCTGACGGAAGCATTGATTTTCTAAAATCTTTTAATATAGAATGGAATAAATGGAATAACAATAAAACAATCCACGTTTCTGCTCAAAGTTTTACAACACAATCCGTATTGTCTTCAGGAAGCTGGTATAAAATAGCCATCAAAAACACTGGTATTTACAAAATTGACAAAACCTTTCTTCAATCCATGGGCATAGATGTAAGTCAAATAGACCCACGCAACATTCGTATTTATGGAAACGGCGGCGATATGATAAATCCTAAAAACAACAAATTTCGCTATGATGACTTACAGGAAAATGCCGTTTTGGTATATGGTGAAAGCGACGGAGCTTTTGATGATGGCGATTATATTTTATTTTATGGAAATGGCAGTGATACATGGATACCTAAAAAGGATTTTCCATATAGCAATCCTTACGCATGCCTTGACTACTATCACTACTTACATCGCTATTCAGATTCTGCATATTACTTTTTGACGTTTGATATAGGCACAGGACTAAGAATAACGAATTACAGTACCACTGCCACATCCAACTACACCACCAACACTTATGATTATGTGAACTACCACGAAGTAGACAATATAAATTTTTTGAAGAGCGGTCCCGATTTTTATGGCGAATATTTTGATTTGCAAACATCTTATAGTTTCCCTTTTCCAGACGGAAATTTTGTAACCGGCGATTCCATCAAAGCATTCATAAGCTTAGCTGCCCGAAGCGATTATGTATCCAATTACACATGGAGCGTGGGAGGCAGCAACGGCACATTCACCGTCAACGCCGTTCAAACAGGCAATTATCTCGCCGATTATGCTGCAGTTACCAATCAATGTATCGTAATACCCAACAACACCGCGGCTAATTCCATTAATTTTACTATCACCAAAAACACAAGCAATGCTGTAGCGTGGTTGGATAAAATTATTTTTAATACACGTCGCTATTTAGTATATAACAACAAATCCTTTGAATTTAGCGATAAAAGAACTATTGCCTCTAATCAAATCACCACCTATTCCATTTCTACCTTTAATTATTCCAACATTCAAATCTGGGATATTACCAATCCACTGCGCCCATTTAACCAACAGTACGACTCATATCCTTCTTATATCAGCTTTAATGCCCCTTCCGACAGTTTACATCGGTATATTATCTTTACGCTTAACGATGCACAAAAACCCAAATTTATCAAAAAAGTAGAAAATCAAAATTTACACGCCATTACTCAAGCCGATTATGTTATTGTAACATCGCCGCCATTTAAACAACAGGCATTAGAGTTAGCCCAATTGCATCAACAGGAAGAAGGGTTCAGCTACGCCGTCGTTACAACCGAAGAAGTTTACAATGAATTTTCCTGTGGAAACCCCGATGCGACAGCCATACGAGAGTTTGTACGAATGTTGTATAAAAGAAGCGATAGCATCACAAAGCCCAAATATTTATTATTGTTTGGAGATGGCTCCTATTTTAATAAAGACAGAAACAGTAACACAACAGCGCTCATACCAACTTATGAAACAGGTGTTTCAGTATCCCCGATTTTATCCGTAGTAACAGACGATTTTTATGGCTGGTTAGATGACAACGAAGGGGACGATTGGGCAAATGCCTTGATAGATATTGGTATAGGAAGGTTTACCATCTCCTCCGTTTCGCAAGCCATTACTGTAGTGAATAAAGTAAAGGCCTATTACAAGAAAAATCAAAACTTTATCATACAAAATTCCGACAATTGCTGCAAACTTTCTACAAATGATTATCCGCAAGGGGACTGGCGCACACAAATAACGTTCTTAGCCGACGACGGAGATGGTCAATTACACATGAAACAGGCCGATAGTTTAGCCCGAAGTTTAAACCGTTTACACCCCGAATACAATATGAATAAAATCATGGCCGACGCCTATCAGCAAATTACTGTGCCGGGTGGCAATCGGTTCCCAGATGCCAGCGCCGCCTTAGACAAGGCCTTTGAAAAAGGGTCTTTAGTCATCAATTACACCGGCCATGGAAATGAAGTCGGGCTTGGACACGAGGCCTATCTTACGCTTTCTCAAATTAATAACTACAAAAACATCAATAACATGCCCCTGTTTATCACCGCCACCTGTGAATTCACCCGTTTTGACGATCCCGAAAGAGTTTCCGCTGGCGAACAGTGCTTTTTGCAACCGAATGGCTGTGCTATTGCGATGTTTACCACAGTGCGTCTGGCGTATGCTTCTACAAATTTTTATTTGTCTCAAAAATTATTTGAAGAAATTATTGATACCTTGCCAGATGGGCGATTTATGGCACTCGGAGATATTGTGAAAACAACTAAGAAAAAAACAAACATCGGATTTTATTTTCTGAACTTCCATCTTATGGGCGACCCGGCACTAACATTAGCGTATCCTAAAAGAAAAATTATAGTTACAAGTATTAATAATCATACCATCACTAATGCACCACAAGACACTTTAAAAGCACTCTCAAAAGTTATAGTGTCCGGATTTATTGCCGATAAAAATGGGAACAAACTCAGCAATTTCAATGGTATTATTATACCTACAGTATTTGATAAACCACAACTTATCTCTGGTCTGGGAAATAAAGCGGAATCCTTGCTAAGCGGTCAAACATTTACGTTTCATGCACAAAAAAATATCTTGTTCAAAGGAAAAGCAGAAGTAAAAAACGGCGATTTTACTTTTTCCTTTATTGTGCCAAAAGACATTAATTATGCTATAGACACCAGCAAGATGAGTTTTTATGCTTACAATGGAACAGAAGATGGGATAGGTTATACTTCTAAATTTTATGTGGGCGGATCTTCTTCTACATCTCTAACAGACAACACGCCGCCACAAGTAGATTTATTTTTGAATGATAAAAAATTTGTATCCGGCGGAACGACAAATTCTAATCCCGTTTTATTCTGTGAAGTGGTGGATAGTTCCGGTATTAACATCACCGGCAATGGTATTGGGCACGATATAGTAGCCACTTTAGACAATTCTAAACAAATTAATCTAAATGATTATTTTGAATATGACCTCAACAGTTACCAAAAAGGCAAAATTAAATACCCCTTCTCTAACTTATCAGAAGGCAATCATCAATTATCATTAAAAGTTTGGGATATAAATAACAACAGCAACACGGTAAAACTGGATTTTGTAGTAGCCAATGATGCAGGACTTGCATTAAATCATGTGCTCAATTATCCTAATCCTTTTACCACCAAAACCAAATTTATGTTTGAATATAATACTACCTGTGAGCAAATAAAAATCAAACTTGAAATTTTTACAATCAGCGGGAAATTGGTTAAAACAATTTACAAAGATATGTATGTTACAGGATACAGAGAAGATAGTATTGAATGGGACGGCAGAGATAATTATGGAGACAAACTTGCAAGGGGAGTTTATATTTACAAATTGAGTATTTCAGACGCCAACAATAAAAAGGCAGAAAAAATTGAAAAGTTGGTAATTTTAAATTAAGGAAAACCCTTAATAATCATCTGTTAAGAAAAAGTTCCTGCAAAGCGGGAAGAAAAAACTTAATACGGTATTCTTTTATTATCTCTATCGTTCCTTGGACTATTTTCTGATGGGGATGAATCAAAATTGTTGTATTTTGAATAATCCTTTGTTTCATCATAACGTTTCCCTATCAAGCCAATACTAAAAACAATTTGTGTCAGATGGATCTGAATATTGACAGGATCAGAATACTGTGGATTATACATATAATACAATTGTTTCCCTGAAAAGGTTTTAATGAAAGCAATATCATAATAAAAGTTACTTGTCTTAAATCCAAAGCCCACACTAAAGGCATTGCGCACATAATTCCCTGTAAACTGATTACCAAAAGGACTGCCATAAGAAGCCCAGCCAACACGAAAAAGAACGGGCTTTGTATTCAGTTCTATACCCACTCTCGTATTACCCGATAACTGATATTTTTCTCTTAGCGCCTTATTTGCATTATCAAACACACCCACATCACCACTTTTTAATAAACCTTTGCGATAATCGATGAATTCATAATCTACATTTACAGAGAACATATTTTTAATAATTCCGGAAAGCGCCAATCCAAGTTTAGAAGGTGTAGTGATTCTATAATTGTAAAGCCCACCGCCCTCCGGCACCGTAATGCCATAATTCGTTCCCTCATCCCAATTTGTAATAAAATCATAGTAATAACTGTCTTTGGCTTTATACCAGGTTGGAGAATGGTAATACAAACCTGCCCGCAAAAAATCAGTAACCCTCCAGATAGCCCCTAATTTGATATTAAGTCCTGTAGCTGTGGTAGTATAGCTGGTTTGATAATGAAAGTCCTTAATACCGCCTAAACCACGATAATAAAACACAGAATAAGAATACGAAGATGAAAAAGTGCTATCATTAATTTTTGTAATAGACATTTGATTTTGATCGTCTATTTCAGCATAATCGGACTGGTATGCAAACTTTAAGAAAGGTATGCCTAATGTTGCACCTAAGTAAATTTTATCATCCACGCTATAGGCATAAGAAACCGTTAGTTCATTTATTCTGCCAGTAGTGCTGATTTTCTTTTGCTGTAAAAAAGATTTGGAGGTATCTACATAAGAGAAATACGAACGAAAATTATTAGTATCCAACAAATCTATCAGATAGACGCTATAAGCAGCTCCTTCGTAAAGTCCATCAAGATTAGAAATGGACTTGCCTTTTGCGTAGTCCAGCATATCCAACGTAATGGATTTACCACGTGTAGGTCTTCCTTTGATTTCAATTTCCTGATTAAAATTTTGCAATTGATTTAATGTAATGACAAAAGAAGAGCGATTATTCATATTCTTATTATCCGCCGCCACTCCCGAAAGCCCTAAAAAATTGAACGTAAGCGCAGGACTAAATTTTTTGTTGTTGGAAGCGTTGAATTCCGTAATGGTCTTGGCAAAATTCATTCCAAAAGAAAAACTCAAGTCGCTTTTTATGGCAATGGCTAATCCCGCCGGGTTGTAAGAAGCACAAGTCATATCACCGCCCAAGGCACCCATAGCACCCCCCATGCTCCAAAAGCGCGGTGTGCCTCCAATCCCGATATTGGAATAACGGATAACATCTTCATCGTTTTGAGCCAAAAGAAAACTACAAAACAAAAATACACTCCAAAAATAAATACGAGGGTTCATAAAGACGAATTTATATTTTTTTTCTATGATAGTGTGTGATGTTTTTCACGGTCCGTAAAATTTGCTCTTCTCTTTCCTGCCATTCCCGATGTCTTCTTTTATACATTTCCTGTGCAGTAATAAACAATTTGTCGGGTGCGTATTCCTCAAAGCCATTTGCTCCCCCCCACGAAAACGATGGAATGTGTTTGGCAGGAAAACCGGCACCCAAAATATTTGCGCCAACCCCCACTACAGTACCCGTGTTAAACATCGTATTAATGCCGGACTTTGAGTGGTCGCCCATAATAAGCCCACAAAATTGTAGTCCTGTATTCATCATAGTATCTTCTAAATAATTATAAATTTTGATTTCGCTATAATTGTTTTTGAGATTACTGTTATTTGTATCAGCGCCTAAATTACACCATTCGCCAATCACAGAATTTCCGATAAACCCATCGTGTGCCTTGTTGGAATAGGAAAAAAACACAGAGTTATTAACCTCTCCTCCAATTTTACAGTGTGGTCCAATAGTCGTTGCACCATAAATTTTTGCTCCCATTTTTATCGATGCACCCTTACACAAAGCCAGCGGTCCGCGAATACAGGTTCCTTCCATTATCTCTGTATCATCGTCAATAAAAACATAACCCGTATTCGTATTAATTGTGCTACCTTCCACTTTGGCTTTGGGAGAAATGTAGAAGCGTTTTTCGGGACCGATAAGTGTATTCGTTGAACTTAATACGCCCTTTGGAAGATCTACTACAAAGTTTTCAAAATCAAAATTTATTAAAATTTCGTTCCATTGAAATATCTGATAAGGATATTCTAAATAATACTTTAAGTCAATGGCTTCAGATTGAAGCAGTGCTTTTTGGTGGTGGGGATTTTGTGCATGCAAAAGAAAGCCAAGTTCAGAAAACGGAAACGAGATAGACGCTTCGTGATATTTAATAAATCCTTTGTACGCAACCAATTGATTTTGGTATTGAATGCCCTTAAATGTGTCCAGTTTTTTTATCATCTGAACTATAGATTTGTCCGGAAGGAGTGAACTATTGATGTACAGCATTTCATCTTCAATGTCTAATATACTGGGTGGATTTAAATAATCTGCCGACAAGGTCATGATCTCATAATCCGGAAAAATTTTTTGCCATCTTTCTTGCATCGTAAAAATACCACATCTTATTTCAGCTATTGCTCTTGTAAACGTTAATGGTAATAAATTCGCCCATGCTCTTGGTGTATCAAACAAAACCAATTTCATACACTATTGTTTGGATACATTTTTATTTATAAATGTTTTTTCTGTTTTCTTTTTCTTAAACGCGTCCGTTTTTTTATCATACCCATAAGGACAATGTTTACAGCCACTTTTACAACAATATCCTCTTTTTAAATGATACTGTTCCGTAAAAATTATGTAACCCTCCTCTGACAAATAATAATCTTCCGGATCTAATTGTCTAAACATGGCATACTATTCATTGTGGTAAAAATACAGAAATTTCCTTTGAACGTAGCAGTTTGATAACATTTTTTAATTTAAAGCAGGATGTCCGTATTCCTCTCTTTACAATTATCTTCTTCAACAAATCATCTCTTTTATACAATTTGAATCCTATTCCTTCTTAAAAATCATTTAATTTGCGGCAAAATTAAACTATGTTACCACTTCAACTCATTGTAGAAAATAAAGAAAAAATCCTTCAGGGACTCAAAAAGAAACATTTTGTAAATGCCGAAGAAATCATTGAGAAAATTCTAAAATTAGATGAAGAAAGAAGAGGTTTAATCAAACAATCGAATGAAATTAAAAATAAAATTAATACACTCTCAAAAGAAATCGGGGAGTTATTTAAATCTGGTAAGAAACCAGAAGCCGAACACAAAAAACAAGAATCTGTAGAATTAAAATCCAATGAAACTCAAGTTGATAACCACCTTAAAAAGGTAGAAACAGAGTTGAATGCTTTATTAGTATTATTACCCAATTTGCCGCACGAGTCCGTTCCGGAAGGCAAGTCAGCAGAAGATAATCAGGTGGTTTATCAACATGGTGAACTTCCTGTTCTTCCTGAGAATGCCCTTTGTCATTGGGAGTTGGCACAAAAATATGATATTATTGATTTTGAAACAGGTGTGAAGCTCACCGGTTCTGGATTTCCAGTGTACAAAGGAAAAGGCGCTAAGTTACAACGGGTATTGATCAATTTTTTCTTAGATCAGGCCACACAAAATGGTTATACAGAAATAGAGCCACCCATTCTTGTCAATGAAGCCAGTGGCTTTGGAACAGGTCAATTGCCTGATAAAGACGGACAAATGTATTTTGTCAATGAAGATAAATTGTATCTGATACCCACTGCTGAAGTGCCGATTACCAACATCTACCGGGATGTGATTTTGAAAGAAGAAGAGTTGCCAATAAAAAATTGCGGCTATACGCCTTGTTTTCGCAGGGAAGCCGGTAGTTATGGAAAAGATGTGCGGGGATTAAATCGTTTGCATCAGTTTGATAAAGTAGAAATTGTTCAGATTACCCATCCTGAAAAATCGTATGAAGTATTAGAAGAAATGCGAGAATATGTGGCGGGACTTTTGAAGATGTTGGAATTACCGCTTCGCACGGTGAAGTTGTGTGGTGGCGACATGAGTTTTGCTTCGGCCTTGACTTATGATATGGAGGTATACAGCGCGGCACAAAAACGTTGGTTAGAAGTCAGTTCTGTTTCTAATTTTGAGACCTTCCAGACACATCGCCTGAAGTGTCGCTTCAAAGACAAAAACGGTAAGATACATTTAGCGCATAGTTTGAATGGCAGTGCTTTGGCTTTACCCCGAGTTGTAGCTGCTCTGCTTGAAAACAATCAAACTGAAAGAGGTATTCGTATTCCAAAAGTTTTAGTGCCATACACAGGATTTGAGTGGATAGATTGAAAGAGATTTATACAAAATGTTGGGAAGTTAACTATTATTCGTTTAAGATTAAACTCATTGCAAAACTATCTTTTTCCTGAGTTTTACATCTATTTAGTATTTCAACATTTTTCAACCCGTTAATAATTCAGTAAAGAAGAAGAAAAGATTGTGCTGCAAAACTAAAACATTAATGAGTTTTGCAACGGTCTAAAATAGGACTTTCCATTTATAATTATTTTTCATTTTTATTTACCCACCAATACAATGGTGGTATCAATATAGGAGCAAAAATTAACGTGCTTGTTAGCCCACCAATGATTACGGTAGCTAGTGGCCTTTGAACGTCTGAACCAATACCACTTGAAATAGCAGCAGGAAGAAGCCCTAAAATAGCTAATATCAAAATGGAAAATATTGCTCTTAGTTGTTCTTTTGATGTTTGTTTGATAAGTGATTGAGAAATAGAATCTTTAAAAACTGCTCTATTCAATGCGGAAACTAATAATACACCTGCCATTACAGATATTCCGAAAATGGAAACAAAGCCAACTCCTGCTGAAACATTGAAGTAATAACCACGAATGAGTAAAGCGATAATTCCACCCGGAAGTGCAAACAATACACAACTTGTTGTTATTAACGTATGCTTAAAATTTTTGTAAAGCATAAAAAGAAAAGTAAAAACAATCATCAAAGTCAACGGAATGGTTATTACCAATTGCTTTCCTGCTCTTTCCAAATTTTCATATTGACCGCCATATAATATTTCATAACCTCTCGGAAGATGAATTTCATTTTCAATTCTTTTTTGTAATTCTTTTACAAAACCTCCTTGGTCTCTGCCTTTGATATTTGTCCTGACCGTTATCATTCTTTTATTGTTATATCGATAGATATTGGTTTGACCTTCAACAAAACTAATCTCGGCTAATTGTTCCATTGGTATAAGTGAACCATTTGCTGATGGTACAAGTAATTTTTTAATTTCATCAATATTATTTATGAACTGAGGCAAATATCTGATTACAATATCATAGCGTTTGGTTCCATCATACAATGTTGAAACCACTTTGCCTCCGATAGCCACTTCAATCATGTTTTGAATATCTGCTACATTAATTCCGTATCGTGCGGCATATTTTCGGTTAATTTTTATAGCAAGTTGCTCTTGCGGTCCCTCCTGCTCTATATTTACTCCTTTGCTTCCTTGCATGTTTTTTATTATATTAACAATGCTATCAGCTTTCGTCCTCATTATTTCCAGGTCGTCACCTATTATAGAAACAGCAAGGTCAGCAGCACTCCCTGTTACAATTTCCATTACCTGATCAATAATGGGTTGGCCCGCTGTAAATTTTACACTTGGTAATTCTTTTTCTAAATCCGTAAGAATTTGTTTTACTAATTCTTTTTTGGAAATGGTGTCAATCCACAAATGATAATCCTTCAAGCCGATTAAAATTTCATTACGATTGGCAGGAAAAGGGTCTGTACCATCATCATTTCGACCTGTTTGTGTAATCACGAAGGCAACTTGAGGATACTTCGAGATAATATTTCTCATTTTGGGTGCATATCTGGCATTTTCTTGAATGGTAATGCCTGTAGGAAAATTTCCACGAAGAAAAATTGATCCTTCATCTAATTCAGGCAAAAATTCTGTTCCTAGGTTAACTCCAAAAGAAATGAGCAATAATACGATTCCAAACCCGACCAGAACAGTTTTTTTATAGTGATTTAAAATTTTTGATATCAGTTTACTGTAGGCGATTTCCACAAGGTCAAGGATTTTGTTGCGATGTTCTTTTATAGGTTCATCAATATTTGAAATGGCTTTGTTGTATACAAATGAAATCAAAACTGGAATGAAAGTTAGAGCAGCGATCATTGAACCAATAACAGCGAATGCTAAGGTCAAAGCCATAGGAGAAAAAAGTTTACCTTCTACTCTCGTCATTAAGAGGATAGGCATATAAGCCAAAATAATAATTGTAACCGAAAAGAAGATTTCCCGACCGACTTCTTGCGCGGCAAGTAAAGTAATTCGGACCACACCATTTTGTTTTTCTTCAGGGGTTGCATTTCGGTATTTCCGAATAAGATGTTCTGCCATTACTACCGCTCCATCAACAATTATCCCGAAATCAATTGCCCCTAATGAAAGAAGGTTGGCAGGTATACCTGTAAATCGCATAATAATAAATGCGAAAAGCAAAGAAAATGGAATAGTGAGCGCCACAACCAAAGCACTCCGCACACTTCCTAAAAATAAAATTAATATAATAATAACTATGCTCACACCTTCAAACAATGTTTTAGCAACAGTGTGTAATGAGTGATCAATTAAAAAACTTCTGTCATAAAGAGTTCTTATTCTTACGCCCTCAGGCAATATGTTTTCCTGTAACTCTTTTATGCGTTTTTTAAGTTCGGTCAATACTTCACTTGGGTTTTCATATCTGCGGAGTAAAATTATTCCCTCCACGCCGTTGTTTACATTTACTTTTTCCTCAACAACGGTATAACCCAATACGCCGCTTGGCGATGGTGGTGCAATCTCCACACTGGCTACATCCTTCACAAATACAGGTACTCCGTTTTCAGATTTTAATACAATGTTTTCAATATCGTTTTCATTTTTAATAGCCCCTAAACCACGAACAGCAAAACCCTGGCTGCCACGTTCAACGATATTTCCACCAGTATTTTGGTTATTCGCAACTATCGAATTTTCAACATCAGCAATGGTAAGATTATATTTGCGTAACTTGTCAGGATTAATAAGAACATGAAACTGTTTGAGTGGTCCGCCAAAGGTGGTAATATCTGCAATACCCGCTGTTTGGAGTAAGTAGGGTTTAATAACCCAATCCTGTAGATCTCTTATTTGCATAGGAGAAAAGTCAGGCGGTGCTTCTACTACATAACGGAAAATTTCACCCACAGCTGTTGATAGTGGAGCTAACTCAGGAGCCACACCATCAGGCAATTCAGCCGTTGCCAAGCGCTCCATTACTTGTTGCCGAGCAAAATAATCATCTGTACCATCTTTAAAGGTAAGCTGTACAACCGATAACCCAAAAATTGTTCTGCTTCTTTTGTCCAGAACATTTGGGGTATTTTGTAATGCTCTTTCAATGGGAATAGTTACTTGCTGCTCTACTTCTTCTGCTGCACGGCCAGGATATTGGGCAATAATAATTACATTAGTATCGGCAATATCAGGGTATGCTTCAATTTTTAGCTGTGTAAAGCAATAATAACCAAATACCATCAATGCCAAACTAATTGCTACAACTAACCAGCGATTCTTGAGAGAAAATATGAGAAGATTTTTAATCACAGTATTTGGTTATGAATTATTAGTTATTAGATATGAGTTGTTTTTACTTATGATGATTGTGCTGCGAAGCATTATTGATGATTTAGATGCTTTTGCGTTTATTTAATTAAATTTAGTTATGAATAGGTATTCTGATTGAAATAAATTTTTTAACCTATGCAATGATTCATCGGATTCTCTTTGAGCAATAGATATTGAATGTACAAAATCAGTTTCACTTTGTTTCTTCAAAACTTCAGGAGTATTAATATCAACAGAAGTGTTGCAAGGTAATTGTTGTTTACTTAAAGCAAAATTTATTCTTTCTTTACATAGAGATTTATACAACTTTATTATTCTCAACGCAAAATGAAACAACTTTTCTTTTAAAGTGGACTTCATAAAATTCATAATTTATTAATTATCACTCAAAATTTTCTACTTTATGAATCACGATTAATCCTCCCTTGTAATGTTTTCTTAATTTTGTTAATACGGACTTGACTTTTTCGTCTTCATCGATAAAAGTAATGAGCATAGGCGTTTCATCGAATGAAAATTGTTCTGAGGGTTGTTTCAGGCGGTGGTGTTTGCCAATCCCCGAATGACCAATAAATGAAGTTGCTCCTGCAATTCCATTTTCAATTAACAATTGCATAATGAAATGATGTAATGGCTCCGTGCCAATCAGTTCCTCTTTATCTATAAATATTTGTGCTTGTAACATGTTCATAAAATTTAGTAACCAAATGATAATCCTTTTAATTGCATTACTCCTCCCGTAACAATTTCATCTCCTTCGTTAAGACCACTGTAAACAATTACCCTGTCACCAATTTGTTGTCCTGTTTGTATTTCTTTTCGTTCAAACTCATTGGTAGATTTTTTTATAAATACATAATTTTTACCCTGCACAGTTACCAAAGAATTTTTGTTTATGCTAATAAAATTTTCTTCGCTAAAGTCAAAGAAGATGTTTGCAAACATTCCAGATTTTAATTTGCTTCCTGAGTCATTAATGGTAATTCTTACTTTTACCATTCTTGTATTGTTATCTACCATATCGGCAATGGCATCTATTTTCCCAGTAAAATTTTCATTAGGAAATGCTGTAAAAGTAATGTTGCAAGCTTGTTTTATTTTTATTTTATTGATTAAATTTTCTGGGATGTGACAAATTATAAAAGCTGTTCCCGCTTGTGCTTTGCGTAAAGTTTCGGGATTTAATCCTTCTGCTCTTAATTTAGTTTCGTGCTCAATTAATGCTGCTTTTTCATTAGCAAGGTTAGTTTGTTCTATTGATAAAGCTGTTTGAGCATTTAGTAGGTCTTGCCCGGTAGCTGCACCGTGTAAATGTAAATCTTTAATTCGTTCTAATTCTATCTGTTTTTGTTTGATGCTGATATTTTGTATCTGACGAATATTAATTTCATGTTGTAATAACTGTGCATAATTTTCAGCTAATTCAGGATTATCAAATAATACAATCTTTTGTGAATCAATTTCTTCTGATGGTAAAACTATTGCTACAACTCTACCAACTGCATTTAATTCTGCATTAAGTTTGTTGCTACTGATTTTTTCGGTTTTAATGAAAGCACTGCTTTTAGCATCAGGAAAATAAATTCTTGTTCCGTTATTGCTGATATTGGGCGTAGTTTTTCTATCTGACACTTTTATTTCTTTTTCTCCACAAGCAGAGATGATATAAATAAGCGAGAATATATAACTTAATTTTTTCATTTAAAGAAATTTATTTTTTTGATTTAGATAAAACATGTATAAACATGTATAAATAAGACATTACTTAAAATTTTATTTTTTGATATTGTTTCTTTCATCATAAAGCCAATTGATTGATTAAACCCGTAGCGTAGAGCAATTGAATATAGCTTTGTTTATATGCATACATTGCTTCATAGAATTGTTGTTGTGTTTCAATCCAACTACGTTGAGCTTCCAGAAAATCTATAATGGAGGTGCCACCTTTCATATAAGCATATTTTACATTATCCAAAATAATTTGCGATTGTTGTAAAAGCACATTAAAATTCTCAAGGCTTTGTTGTTGCAATCTGTAGTTAGCATAAGCAACTGATACTTCTGTTTGCATTTGTAACTTTAGCGTTAACAACTGTGCTTCGGCTTGTTGTTTTTGTAGATAAGATTTCTTTATTTCACCTTGATTACGATCGAATAAAGGAACATATAAGGAAAATGAGGGACCGAAATAAGTTATACCATTCTGTGGGCTTAAAACAAATCCGACTTGTGGTCCTGGGACAGCAAGAGATTTCTGGAGTTTAATATTTATGTTGTTAGCTTCTATCAATAAATTTGTCAATTGAATATCGCTTCTATTTTTCAAAGAGAATTGTATTAAACTATCAATTTCTTGAACTGCAAGATACAAGAAATCATCACTCTGGTTTATTTCGATATCTCCCTCTACTCCAAGCAAAAACTTTAATTCGCTTAATTTGTTTTTTACATTTAAAGAGGCAGCTTTTAACTGAATGTTTAACTGTTTTGACAACAGTTCTGTTCTGTGCAAATCGGTTTGAGTAATCACCTGATTTTTGAAGCGATTTTGATTGATTAAAACTAAGCTGTCTACATTATTTTTGGCTTTTTGAATGATTTCTAATTGTTTTTGGGCCATCCAGACATCCAGCCATTTATTGGCAACTTCTGAGAATATATTTCTTTCCAATTCATAATATTTATACAATTCGACATTCACATTTGCCTGAGACAACTTTATTTTATTTTTTCTTTGACCTGCTATCGGAATAGGTTGCATGTGCTTGACAAGCATCTGGATATTTTGGCTGCTAAACAAATCTGTACCGGGAACAAAATTTTTTGGATTAGGTAAATAATACTGTTCGTTCTCTAAAAATGGATTGGAAAATAACTTTGCTGTAATAATATCCGTTTGAGCAATATCTATATTAAACCGATCCGTTTTTAGACCTGGATTATTGGCCTTTGCAGTTTGTATTGCTTCTTGAAGAGTATAACTTTTTTGTGCATTTACTGTATGAGAAAAAACAAAACACGCCAGTAATAGAGTAATGAGAACTAACTTCCAATTATCCTTCATGCAGTAAGTTGAAATCAGTATTGGGGTGCAAAGGTACAGCAGTTTACTTAAATGAACTTTAAAGATTTAATAAAAAAAAATTAGAATTTTATTAGAAAAATCATGAATTAAGTTATGTCGAATACTGTTGTGGGATCAAACAGATTGTTGGTTATAAATAGAATGAAGTTCAACTTCAATAGTCGTTCCTTGATATTTTTGTGACTGAACAGAGATGCTACCTTTATGTAAATGAATTATTTTTTGAGTAAGTGAAAGTCCAATACCATTTCCATCTGCAAACTTTTTGTTTTCTCCCCGATAAAATGGGGTAAAAATATTCTTTAAATCATCTTCAGAAATACCAATGCCATGGTCTATGAAATATAGTTTTATTTTATTGTTATCAATCAATACTGAAACATTACATTGTTTGTTTTTGGAAAATTTACAACCATTTTCAAACAAATTGATAAATGCTACTTTTAATAAATATTCATTCCCGTTTATTGAAATCTGATTTTCGTTTTCAAAATCATTCTCAAAATAAATATCTATTTTGTAATTCGAATTTAATCGTAATACTTCATGTCGAGCATCCAACAAAATTTCATCAACACGAATTGGTTTAAATGAAATTTCGGTGGGATCATAACTAGCCTTTGCCATGTCCAATAAGCTATTTAATAGTCGAACTAATTTTTTAGCATCGTTCAAGACGTTATTGATAGCGGATTTGTATTCATCCAGATTTTTTTCTTTGTTAGCTGAAAGCTCCAATTCGGTAATGATGGCGGCAAGTGGAGTACGTAGTTCATGAGAAATATTGAAGACAAATTGTTTTTGAGCATCAAATGAATTTTCTAAACGGTTTAGCATATCATTAAATGTATTCGCTAACTCTGAAAGCTCGTCATTACTACCGTTATTAGTTAAACGCAAATGGAGACTTGTGGCAGAAATATTTCTTGCTTTCTCAGTCATCTCTTTTATAGGAGCAAGCGCTTTTTTGGAAAAAAAATACCCAGCAATGTAAATAACAAAAATGGAAATGATTAAAACAACAATGATTGTTTTAAATAGTTTTTCTAACTTGTTGTAACCGTGTTGATCTATGGCAGCAGCTGTAATAATGAAACTTTTGCCCTGAAATTCATATCGCAAACCTACAACCTGCCAATCTCCCTGATAAAAATTGACTTCACCTTTTTGGTAAATATCGTTTATCAATCGTTTGGTTTCTTTCACAAAGTCAATATCAACAGCATCGTGGTATAACAAAGTAAATGAAGTATCATAAATAGCTACTTCAACTTCATTTAAAATCTTCCGATTGTTGTGATAAATATCTTGTAAAGTTTTTTTATCTACTCTGGCATTTAAAAACAGATTAGCCTTAGTAATGGTCTCTTTTTTCAGTAGAGCATAAAATTCTTTTTCTCTATTTTCTTTTGCAGTATAATAAATAACAGTAGCGAATGTTAATAAGATAGTAGTGGTAATGAGAGTAAATAATAAAGTGAGACGTGTTCTGATTTTCACTCTGGTAAGCATAAATTAGTGATGATGATCTATAAGTTTAGATGATTTGAAATGATTATCATTGATACTATGTGAAATTACTTTCTACGATTTTTCCCATCTGCTTTAGTAAGTTTAATCCAAAATCATAGGTGTATTCTTTTAATATAGCAACTCAAAAAATACAAGGACATAAATTAACTCTGCTTTGCGTAGATTGAGCATTATGAATAATTTTGAGTTGAAGGTATTTCAGAAGAGTTGTTTGCTTGAAATATATTCCTCTCTGGTTACAGAGGAATTATATAACTTCACAATTCGAAACATAGATTAAGTTTTTCTTTTAATATAGATTTCTTATCATCTACAACTCATCACTCTTTAATATAAAGCCCATTCCTGGTTTGGTGTGAATAAGTTTTTTATCAAATTGTCTGTCTATTTTCTTTCTCAAATAATTGATATAAACGTCAATAAAATTAGTTCCTCTGTCAAAGTGAGTATCCCAAACCTTTTCAGCTATTTCTGATCTTGATAAAACCCTTTCAGGATTTTCAAGCATATACTTCAAGAGATTAAATTCCTTCGGGGTTAGATTAATTTCAATATTATTACGTTTTACCATTTTTGTATGCAGATTCATTTCAAGGTTCGCGTATTTTAGTATATACCCTGCATTATCTGCAATTTTTTTATGTCGTTTCAGTAAAGCCCTAATGCGAACCAATAGTTCTCGCATCTCAAAGGGTTTTACCAAATAATCGTCAGCCCCCGCATCAAAACCGTCTACCTTATCGTCAGTTGTGCCTAATGCGGTTAAGATAATAATAGGTATGTCAGGTTTATTCTTACGAATTTCTTTACACAAATCCAATCCATTCATTTTTGGTAAAATAATATCAATAATGATAAGATCATAGTCAATTTGCAAAGCCAACTTCTTCCCAGATAACCCGTCATAAGCCAACGTTGGAACAAAACCATGTTCTTGCAAACCTCTTTGGATTAATTTAGCAATTCTCGTATCGTCTTCTACGATTAAGATGTTTATCATTGCAAAGTTATATTTTCAGATTTAGATTTATATTATGCATTGACAAAATTACTCACTGCTTTTTTTATGGGTTTGTATTCGGAAAAATTTCGGAACATCCAGCAAAACTTTATATTAACATAAAATACGTTTGAATAGTATCTGGAAGATAAAAACTTATACAAACTACCCAGATACATTTCTGTAAATCCTTTTTTCATTTGTTGTTAATCGAATAATTTTCAGATACAAATTTACTAAAAAATCTTTTGATTAAACCGCATTTTTAATGCGACACATCTCCATTTTTGTTTCTGAGAACTCCTTATAGAAAGTAGTAATAATCTGTTATTAAAAAGATGTAAAGTATAACTTGTTCAAATGGAAGCAGCAAGATGAAGCAGAAGCGAAGAATTAGTTTACCTCAAATGTTGTATTATTTTTTCTGCCAGAATTCTGCAGATTTTTTCATAACTCTGATACGTCCAGCCGGCAATGTGCGGCGTTAGTATTACATTGGAGGATTGTTTCAGATATTCAAAATCTTCCGATTGTACTTTGTTTAAATTTTCAAAATGATGCTCTTCATATTCTATTACATCCAAGCAAGCTCCTTTTACTTTGCCTGTTTTCAGGGCTTTTACAAGAGAGGAGGTATTTACTATTTTTCCACGGGCGGTATTGATGAAATAGATATTTTTCTTAAACGCACTAAAAAATTCATCATTCACCAAATAATACGTTTCTTTTGTAAGCGGTAAATGTAAACTTACAATATCGGCTTTTTCATAAATATCCTGCATGTTTACCTGACGAATATAATTGTCCGCTATATCATTTTTATATTTATCATACACTAAAACATCACATTCAAAACCAGAAAGTTTTTTAGCAAAAATGCTTCCGGTGTTTCCATAACCAATAATAGCAACCGTTTGTCCTTTCAATTCTATTCCCCAGTTACTTTTTCTATCCCAGATGTTTTGACACACTTCACTATCGGCTTTTTTTAATTGATTGAGTAGCATCAGCAACATTCCAATGGCGTGTTCCCCTACCGCATCTCTATTGCCTTCCGGCGAGTTGAGACAAACGATGCCTTTGCTTTGAGCATATTGTACATCAATGTTTTCAAGCCCTGAACCCGCACGACCAATGATTTTAAGTTGCGGAGCAAGATTTATCATCTCGTCATTTACTTTTTTACTTCTGATAATTAAAATGTTTGTATCTTTTAATTCATTTATCAATTGCGAAGAAGAGATCATATCTCCTTCCGTTACGTTGATGGAATGTTGTTTTAGTAATTGTGATAAAACAGGATGAACAGGTTCAAGAAGGAGTGCTTTAAGTAATTTTTCTTTCATTTTAAAAAATTTTTATCACAAAAAAATTCACACGTTTTTCAACGGTTAAAGTTAGTGCAAATGATTGATTATTAGGTGAAAAAAAAATATTTACTCACAAGCATAAAAATTCGTAACTTTAAACCTAAAATTGCAGCGGAAACCAAAGCTTAAAGAAGTATGAGTGAATTAAATATCAGTGGAATAAAAAAAACAACCATCGGCCGGAAGCCCTTGACAACCTCCCATCCGGAAACAGTATTGGATAATGGAAAATTAATGCCGCAGGCCTTGGATATTGAAGAGGCCTTTTTAGGTGCACTCATGTTGGAAAAAGAAGCGTACATCAAAGTAGCTGATTTTGTATTTGCTGATATTTTTTACAAACCACAACATCAGATTATTTTTAATGCCATACAAAATTTATTTCAACGCACAGAACCTATTGATTTACTTTCTGTTACACAAGAATTAAAGCGATTAGGAAAATTAGAAATAGTGGGAGGAGCGTACTATCTCACACAACTGACTTACAAAGTAGCTTCCGCCGCCCACATTGAGTATTATGCGCGTGTTTTATTGCAAAAATATCTACAAAGAGAAGTGATACGAATCTGTACAGAAACCATTCAAAATGCCTTTGAAGATAGTGTGGATGTTTTTGATTTGATAGAATATGCTACCAAAACTATTTTTGAACTGATTGAAAATGTGACGAAAGCCCGAGAAAAAGATTTAAAGTCCATCGTTACAGAAACGATTGATGAATTAAAAGAAGCGATTGGAAAGAAAGGATTGACAGGCGTACCAAGCGGATTGATTGAAATAGACAGGATTACAAATGGCTGGCAAAAATCTCATTTTATCATTTTAGCGGCTCGTCCGGCTATGGGTAAATCGGCCTTGATGTTGACCTTTGCTAAGAATGCGGCTATTGAATACAATATTCCCGTTGCTATCTTTTCTCTTGAAATGACCGCACAAGATATTGTAAAGCGCCTACTTTCATCTGTTACACACATTCATTTAGATAAAATCAACAATGCGAATCTGGCCGATTATGAACTCGTACAACTCTCACAAGCATTAGAAAAACTGGAAAAGGTCCCGCTGTACATTGACGACACGTCTTCTTTGTCATTGACTGAATTGAGAGCAAAAGCGCGGCGGTTGAAAGTTCAATATGACATTCAGATGATAATTATTGATTACTTACAATTGATGAGCAATAGAGATAAAAACAGCATAAACACCAATCGGGAGCAAGAAATCAGCGGTATTTCCAGAGGATTAAAAAGTTTGGCCAAAGAACTGAACATTCCTATCATAGCGCTTTCACAAGTCAATCGTGCGGTTGAAAAAGAGAAAGAAAACAAAATGCCGAAGTTGTCCGACCTTCGTGAGTCCGGCTCCTTAGAACAAGACACCGATATGGTATTCTTTATCTATCGTCCGGAATACTACACCAGAGAAGATACAGAGCCGGAAATGAAAGGTGTGGCACTTTTGAATCTGGCCAAAAACAGACATGGTCGCACCTCCGAAATGAAATTAAGATTTAACGGAGAATACAGTTACTTCAGCGATTTTGAAGATCTTCATTATTTTGACAATCTAACTTCTGCTGTTGCCGCCAACACAGATTACTTGAATGACACATTAGGTAGCGGTGTTGTTATCCCCTCTAAAATGAATCAGGCAAACAATGATGATGACATCCTAAGAAATGAAATAGAAGAAGATTTTTAATTATCTTTTGAAAAACAGAAAATAATTTCAAACGTCTTTATGTAAAACCGCCTCTTTCCAACGAATAACTTCTATACCAAATTTTTTCAGAAACTCTACCCCTTCTTCAATGCCAATGCCTTTGTATTCGGCATAACTATCTTTGTAAATTACTTTTTTGATTCCGATACTAAAAATAACACGAGCACAAGCAATACAAGGTGCGAGGGTTACATACAAAGTAGTGCCTTCCATATCCACCTTATTTTTCGCTGCATACAATATGGCATTTTGCTCAGCGTGTAATGCCAAAGAGCAGCTTCCTTTGCTATCTCTTGGACAACCAGTTTCCGGCCATTCTTCATCGCAGTTGTGTGTGCCAGCCGGCGGCCCATTATAGCCCAATGAGATGATTCTGGTGTCTTTGGTAAGCACCGCACCTACTTTCATCTTAACACAATGAGAGCGCAATGCCAGCTGCTCTGCCAGTTGCATATAAATTTCATCAAAAGACGGGCGAAGCATTTTTGGCGGTAAAGATACGGGTTTTTATCGGTTTGATTTGCATTATTGAAAAATAGATTGTACCTTTTCGTGCTAAAACTAATTTTCATGTTTGGGAAAGACAACAAACTATTACAGCACCATATCGTGAATATCATTCAACACCACACCACCATTAATGGAGACATTCAGTGCAATGGGGACTTGAGATTAGACGGCACTATCAAAGGAAATGTAAAAATAACAGGTCGTCTGGTAATGGGACACGACGCCTTAATAGAAGGCACTATTGAATGTGAAAATGCTGAAATATCCGGACAGGTAAAAGGAGATGTAAAGACAAAAGAAACTCTGCATCTTAAAAAACAATGTTTTATTGAAGGCGATATTTATGCAAAAAAACTTATTGTAGAAGGAGACGCTGTATTTAACGGGAAATGTGTTATGAAAAAAACTGAAACAAAATTATATCCAGAAAAACCAAAAGCCGTTCAAATTTGAAAAATTACATCAAATATACGCAAATAGGATTTCAAATGGCTATTATCATAACCTTAGGAGCATTTGGAGGGAAAAAATTAGACGAATATATGAAAATGACCCCCCCTGTGTTTACTATTATATTGTCTTTACTATCCATTGCAGCGGCTCTATACCTGGCATTAAAAGATTTTATATTTCCACCCAAAAACAAATGATTTTAAAAATATTTAAATACATGTACATATTAGCCATTATCCTGATTATATTGTTTTTTGCTTATACAGGACATTTTTTTAGCCCTGATTTTTTCAGAAAGTACGATCAACCAACCCTGCTTTTTTTATTGATTTTATATGCTGCATTTTATGTTCCGCATTTTATTCTTGAAAAGAAATTACCCCCTGAAAAATTAGCAGGAAAAGATTTGGTATTTTTAAGTTTGAAATTTTTAATTCCCGTGTTTTATGCCGCTATTCGTCAGTATTTTATTGAAGATGCTTCCGACAAAAAAATTTTTTTATTTCACTTTTTAATATACGCTGTTTTATTTTTAGCATTAGACACTTTAATTTACTATCAGGTAATTAACCGAAAATCATGAACAATCCCATTGATAAAGATAAAACCACTGAAAACCCCGGGCTAATAGATTTTCCGCACCACATTGGAAGTGCACCTATTATCAAAAACGAGCCGACTTTGATAAAAAGCAAAGCCATGAGCGCTATGCTGGAACAAACCAATGCACAATGGCAACAAATTCAACAGCAATTAGAACTTTTGAAACAACAAACAGAAAAATTAAAAAAAAGGATAGAATTTTCTGAACGCATTTACAAGGCACAAATGAGTTTTGAGCCCGTCATAGGACATGTGTATTATTTGTACCACAACTACAAAAAAAATATAGATGTTTTAATGATGGTACGCCCAGAAGAGTGGAAAAGCATGCCAGAACACTTAGAATTTCAATCTACGGTCAAACTTTTATCAGACCATACATGGGAAGTTGTTTGAATGATGAATGTATATGAATGCGCTATTACAAAAAGACATTAATCTGCTATCAAGAAATATCAAGAAAACTAAAAAACTACCAACGCATTGGGATGGTAAAGCATGCGTTTTAGAATTAAAAGAAGCAGATTACAACTGGCGACAAATAGAATGGTGGGCGCTTTATTTTGAATATAAGTGCATTGCTTTGTTGAGAGATAGTTTTCAAATTCCGGTGAAAAAGTACAATAATGTTATGCAGATTCAACCTTCTGAGAAACAGAAAGTTTGACTGTTTAACTCAATAAAATATTTTGATGATTTATGATGGTTTACTTATCATAAAAAATCTATTTTTCTTTTTAGATCTTGGTGTGTAGAATAAGTGTATTTTTTTAACTATGTTTGTTGCAAAAAATAAAAATAATTATGGAATTGTATCTGGATTCTGCGAATTTACAAGAAATAGAAGAAGCATTCGGTAAATTAGGTTTTCTTACCGGACTTACAACGACGCCCACCTTTATGCAAAGAGAAGGTATCACCGACATTGATGGAACTATTGTAAAACTCAGTAAAACGGTTCCCATCTTGCAAATAGAAGCATTGGGAAATACCGCCGAAGAAATTCTTGCAGAAGCAGAAAGACAATTGGCATTAGGTTTAGACCCTCAAAAAACCGTTTTCAAAATCCCTGTGTCTTTGGAAGGTGTGAGAGCGTGTAAAATGCTCAGAGACAAAGGTTATCTTGTCAATATCCACCTTGTGTATACTTTACAACAGGCCTATATGGCGATGCAAGCAGGGGCGACTTATGTTTGCCCCTTAGTAGGTCGATTGCAAGACCAAGGTCACGATGCGCTGGCACTCATTGAACAATGCGTAAAAGCCGTGAATTATTATGGTTATCCTACCAAAATAATGTTTTCTTCCGTACGCCATACCGAACACGTACGCAATGCCATCAATCTCGGTGTACATACTATTACCGTACCATGGAAAGTAATGAAACAACTCACCGAAAATAATCTCACAACACTTGGCACAGAACAATTTATCGTCGATACAAAGTTGATGACCAAACGTGTTAAAGATGTAATCAGAAACGTCAATCCAGTTGTGTCCATTCATACCCAACTTACCGATGCCATCATTAAAATGACAGAATACGGATTTGGGGCCATTACGATTGTGGATGAAAACGATACTGTCAAAGGAATTTTTACCGATGGCGATTTGAGAAGGTACATCATGAAAGAAGGTTCAAAATTTTTGGATAAAAAATTGTCAGAATTGTCTTTTAAATCACCCTATACGATTAATGCTAACGCACTCTTGAACGAAGCGTATCAGATGTTCAAAAAAACCAACGTAGACACCATCATCGTAGTGGATGATAATAACAAAGCCGTTGGAATGATTGATATTCAAGATATTTAATATGTATTCTGTTTTTGAAAAATTTTCTCTGAACGGTGGAACGTTTTTAATCAACGAACGTTTGTTTATTGATAAGTTAAGCAAAATAAAAGTTTTTATTTTTGACTGGGACGGCGTATTTACCAACGGTTTGAAAGATGCTGATTTGCAGAGTCAGTTTAATGAATCTGATTCGGTTGGATTAAATTTATTAAGATTTTCTTTTTACTTAAAGTTTAATCAACAACCTGTCATTGCGTTTATTTCCGGTGAAAAAAATTTGTCCGCATTTACTTTGGCTAAAAGAGAATTTATTCACCGACATTATTTCAAAATACCACATAAAATTTTGGCTTTTCAACATCTTTGTAAAACATTAAATGTTTCTGAAAAAGAATGCTGTTTTGTATTTGATGATGTTTTAGATTTAAGTATTGCCGAAAAATGCGGATTGAGAATGTATGTTCAAAAACCTTCGGCAGTTTTATTTAATGAATATGTATTAAAAAACAATTTGGCGGATTATGTGAGTTTTTCTAACGGCTCATCCAACGCTGTAAGGGAAATTACTGAACTTATCATTGGCTTGTATGATGATTTTGAACAGGTCATAACGCATCGCATTCAGTTTAGCGATGTGTATAAAAAATATCTAAGTGCCAAAAGAGCCATTCAAACAGAAAATTATACTTTTATTCAGGATAAAATAGAATTATTTTTGAACAAAGATGAATTATGCTAATCAGAAGCAAAGCCCCTTTGAGAATTGGACTGGCTGGCGGTGGGACAGATGTGTCGCCTTATTCAGATTTATATGGCGGAGCTGTTTTGAACGCTACGATTAACTTGTATGCTGTTACAACTATTGAAATTACAAACGATAATACTATTGAGTTTATTTTAGGAAACTTTTCTCAAAATAAAATTTACAACAGTGCAAAAGAACTACCAGTCGAAAAGCCCTTTGAATTAATGAGTGGTGTTTACAATCGAATGGTCAAAATGTTTGATTTGCCGCCGCTTTCCTTTAGAATGCATTCTTACATTGAAGCCCCGCAGGGCAGTGGATTAGGAACTTCTTCTACTTTGGTAGTGTCCATTATTGGCGCATTTGCAGAGTGGCTAAAATTACCGCTTGGAAAATACGACATTGCTCATCTGGCGTATGAAATAGAACGACTGGACTTACAAATGCACGGTGGAAAGCAAGACCAGTACGCTGCAACTTTTGGTGGGATTAACTTTTTAGAATTTTATACAAACGATAAGGTAATTGTGAATCCTCTAGATATAAAACCGCACATTAAAAAAGAATTAGAATTGTGTTTGTTGTTATATTTTACGGATACACAAAGATATTCAGCCGACATTATCAAAGAACAAATTCAAAATGTACAATCCAACAAAACTTCTTCCATTGAAGCGATGCACCATTTAAAGGAACAAGCAGTTTTACTAAAAGATTATTTATTAAAAGGGGAAATTAGTAAGATAGGAGAATTATTGCATTTTGGATGGTTAAACAAAAAGCAGATGGCTTCTAATATCTCCAATCAATTTATTGATAGTATTTACCAGGCAGCAATGAATGCCGGTGCAACAGGTGGAAAAATTTCCGGGGCAGGAGGAGGTGGTTTTATGTTTTTTTATTGCCCAAAAAACTCAAAGTTAAAAGTAGCCGAGGCATTACAACAATTTGGTGGAAAAATTCAAAATTTTCAATTTACATCCGAAGGATTAACTAGTTGGACGATTGAATGATACTGTAAAAAACTCTGATTGAAGAAACATTTGCAGGTTCACCATACTCTATATGGTGCCACATGCCGGGCGGCATTATCAAAGCTTCTCCCGGGTCAAGAATTAATTCAAATGCTTGTGCTTCTTTTATTCTTGGAAATTCTTTTGTTAATTCCTCCCATCTTTCGGAATATTTTGAAAAATCTGACCAGGCAAGAAGTTCAAATGGCTTGCGGTAAATATTATGTTCCTCCTTAAAAGGGAAGAGTAAAAACTTTTTTCTTCCGTATATTTGAACATGAAATACAATACTAAAATCAATATCAAAGTGCAAATGAGTAACCGATCCTTTACCACCAATAAAAAGCATTGGGGCTTGTTTTACAATAGACCATAGAATCTCGTTGGGGTATCAGATGTCTTTAATCCATTAGGTGCCTGAGTGTATAAGTTAAATAAAAATAATCTCCATTTATGTTCTTCGTTAGACAAAATAGAATCCACATATTTATCAAAAGTTACATAGTCGTCTGCTGTATTTACGGGTGTATATGCATCACTTTTTGTATTGTTGTATAATGGAACTTTGATGTTATTTAATTTTGATTTTAAATAAAGAAGATTCCACTTTTTAATGGCATTCCAGTTGTTGGCGTAGTTTTTTAGCAAGATGGGAGTATCTTGTTTTATGTAACTGTTTATTATTTTCTTTAGATTTTTTGTATAAGAAAATTCGTTGATAACCTGTAGATTTTTGAATGGCATAAATCATTTTATTGTGGACCCGCTCCGAATCGAACGGAGGTCCAAGTAAGCAATGTGTAAGCTTTCTACACGCATAGTGTTCACTTAAAATTTCGGCATAAAGCAAGCAGAACACCTCTTATACTTTATGCCTATCCGTTGGGTACCATGAATACTTAACGGAGTGGGCATTCAGGTCTGTCTTTTTCCGACGCCTTATACCTTACGCCAGACAGAAGGGCTTAAGGGAAGACGGACTGCAGCTATTAAGCAGCCAAAGCGAAGTTAGATTCGCCATTTAAGGGTTGAGAGAAATGTTTTACTCCGTTTACTCTCATTCGGAGACGTGCTTACTTACCCACTGTTCTTACTGTCGATACCTTTCGGGCCCAGTTTATCAATGTACTTTTGCTGTGCAAATATAATCAAAACTTGTGCCATTGTCAATATGTTTTATTATTTTTTGTCATTATTTAGCAGGAAAAAGTTATTAAAAAAACAAGGGACGGCTGGAAATCAGTAAAGATATTGATTACCTAAATTTATTTATAACAAAAACCATCTTTAGATTAACTAAAAAAAATGATATGGAGTGCTCAAAAGAAAACAAAAAATTCATGGTTAACCTTTTTTCTTAGCGGATTTGCTATATTTTCTTAAATCGTGATTAGTAAACTCTTTTATTGACCAGGCAATGAATGGCAAATACAGTTTATATATCAAAGTAAATTATTTTTTTGTGCCCAAAATATCATTCGCTTACTTTCTTTGTCAAACCCATTCAGTTCATAATCTCCCCACACTTTTAATATCTTTAGATTGTTTTTTTGGAACATCTCTTCAAAAAACTCAAAACCTAATAAGCGCACTCTTTCCATATAATTTTCCATCTTATTACCATCTTCCACCCTGATATACTTAAACACAATATTATTTTGTATTTCTCTTTTAATATCAAACGATATATTATTTATTATTTTTGTTTCATGTGGAACATTTTTTTTTAAAACATAATCAGGATTTAAATAGTCAATAATAACATAAGCATTATTTTTAACGGCCCGGAACATTACTTCCAAAGCTTTTACTTCTTCATAAATATAATTAAAATAACCCAAGCTGGTAAACAAATTAAGCACCGCATCAAAATAGTTCACATAAAACTCCTTTCTCATATCATGTACTCCAAAAATTAAGTTTTCATTCTTATATTTTCTGTTTGCATCTTTAATATTTACTTCATTAATATCTGTTCCAATTACAACATAGCCGAGTTTTGAAAAAATATAAGAATGTCTCCCTTTTCCACAGCCATTATCCCAAATTTTTGCCCCCTTCTTAAGATTAATGTTTTGTACAAGGTTTTTTATAAAAATTTCCGCTTCTTTTTCATCTCTATGATTGTAGAGTAATTTGTAATATTCAGACGAAAACCAATCTTTGAACCATTCCTTTTGTTCCATGTGAAACATTTATTTTTGTAAAAACATAATTATGCTTGGCACCAATTCTTTTGAAAGCGGCAAATCACTTTTATTATATGTTTCTATGTTTGCTTTTCTTTCCTTTGGCGCCTCCACAAGTATATGATTCATTTCCATCACTATCTTCAAAATAGCATCTTTCTTAAACTCTACTAAACGTTCAGCATCCCTAACCGACACTTGTAAGTCGTTTTCCCCTTGAACGACGAGTACTGGTATTTTAATTTTGGAAAGTTCTTTTGCAGGATCTATTGATAACCATGATATCATATAATTTTGTACAGATTCTCTAAAAAACACACTTAAGATTGGCGGAACATTCTCTATTCGTTTTCCAGCAGCCAAAGAGTCAATTAGCGGGAAAATTATTTTTTTAGCATCTTCATGAATATAAGAAAGCTGTCTTTTAAGAACAGTATCCGCTCTAAACCCTGCACCTGCAAGCAAAACCAATTTTTTAACCTTTGGACGTTGTTGTACAGCAAGCGTAGCTATCAAAGCTCCTTCACTGTGTCCAACCAAAGTAATTTCTTTGAATTTATAGGGCGATTTTGAAAAAAAATCAATCCATTGTACCAAATCATTGACATAATTGTTTATTGTTAAACTATCTTCGGATTCTAAAGCATCTTTACTTTTTCCAACACCTCTTTTGTCGTATCTAAAAACAGAGACATGATGTTGAGCCAAACTGTCTGCTAATTTCTTTAGGCAATAGTTTTCTCCACTAAAATCGCTATTTCCATCTCTGTCGGTTGGACCAGAACCCGAATGAATGATACATAACTTCTTTGAATTAGTAATCAGCAATGTTCCGTATAAACTATCTGGCTTTGCTGGTATAGAATTTGTTATTTCTTTGATTGATTGTGCCGGTAGTTGTAAATACCAAAACATTCCAACTAAAGGAAAGTATCGTTTAAATTTTTTGTAAAACATAAATTAAACTTGAATATTCTTGATTTTTTATGGCTTTTATATTTGAAATTAGACCACGGATAAATCCTTTTAAGAAAAAGAAATTTGAATTTTTATATTTTTCCGAAAGCATGGACACATAAAATGCATCAAAAAACATGGGCTGGAGTTCCACCAGATTATACATCTCTCTTGTAAGTAATAAAATATCTTTTTTTCTAAAATGAAAAAGATGTCTGGGCACATCATATCCCGCCCAATATTCCTGGTAAAATTGAGCATCGTAAGAATTTTTATTTGGCAGGGCTAAAATTAAATACCCATTATCATTAAGCATGCTATAAAAATCTTTTATGTAGTTATCCGGATTATATAAGTGTTCAAGAACATGCCAAAGCGTGATGATGTCAAACTTTAAATTTTTTAGTTCATTAAGGTCCTTTAATACATTTAAGTTTTTATTTTTTGCTAACTCTCTGGCTGTATCATTTACTTCCACACCATAGGCAGTGTAATTATTTTTTTTACAGATCTCTAAAAAGTATCCCGTTCCACACCCATAATCTAAAATTGTTCCATGTGGAACATAATTTTTAATGAGGTTTAATTTTTGAATAAGGGTATACTTTCTAACCAAATGGTAGATTAAATCAAAAACACTAGTTTTTTTATCTGAATGTGAAATATAATCCTGAGATTGATAGTATAACCCTATCTCATTTTCGCAAGGAAAAGGATACGTTTGAAAAAGACCACATTTTTTGCAAGACACTATCTGAAATATTCTTTTTGAAACGGTGTAATCCACGCATTCTATTTTTTTATTAAACTCTTCACAAGAACATAAAGGACAAAAAAAAGACATGGTTGATTTTATTTGATAATATTCATTAACAAGATGTTTATATCCGCAGGAGAAATGCCGGAAATTTTAGAGGCCTCTTCAATACTGGAAGGTCTATACTTTTTTAATTTTTGACGACTTTCGTTACTTAAAGATAGGATGGTGTCGTAATCAAAATCCGGATTTATCTTCATACTTTTCCAACGATTAAGACGCTCCACCTGATCTTTTTCTCTTTGAATATAATCATCGTATTTGATTAAAATCTCTGCCTGAAATATGGATTCGGAATCTTTAGTTTGAAGAACATTAAATAAAACATCATCGTGCTTGGCCAGTTCTTTTATACTTACATTCGGCCTTGAGAGAATATTTTCATATCTGACTTTTTGCGATAACGATGAAGAATTAATGAACACAAGATAATTATTGATTTTTTCTGGAATGGCAGAATGAGTTTTCAAAAAATGTATAATGTCCTCAGTTTCTTTAATTTTTTTCTGAACTTTTTCAAATCTTTCTTTGGAAGCAAGCCCCAATTGATAAGAACGTGGTGTTAATCGAACGTCTGCATTGTCCTGACGAAGCAATAGGCGATATTCTGACCTGGAAGTAAACATTCTATATGGTTCATCTGTGCCTTTGTAAACCAAATCATCAATTAAAACTCCAATATACGCTTCATGTCTTTTTAAGATAAACGGTTCTTTTTCGTTAACTTTCAAATGTGCGTTTATACCCGCTATTATGCCTTGTGCGGCAGCTTCTTCATAGCCGGTAGTACCGTTTATTTGTCCTGCAAAGTATAAATTTTCTATTAAACGCGTCTCTAAAGTGGGGTAGAGTTGAGTAGGTGGAAAATAATCGTATTCAATGGCGTAGCCTGGTCTAAACACTTTGGCATTTTCTAAGCCGGGAATTTTTCTCAATGCTTTGTACTGGACATCTTCTGGAAGAGAGGTAGAAAAACCATTTAAATAAACTTCTACCGTATTCCATCCTTCGGGTTCGATAAACAGTTGATGTCGTTCTCTTTCTGCAAAGCGTGTAATTTTGTCTTCTATGCTTGGACAGTATCTTGGTCCAATGCCTTTTATCCGACCAGAAAACATTGGTGATTTTTCAAATCCAGTTTCTAATATCTGATGGGCTTCTTTGTTAGTATAAGTAATATAGCAGGGCAGCTGTTTTTCTAATGGTTGGGTCTCATCAGAATAAGAAAATTTAAACTCTGGAAGATCGCCATCTTGCCTTTCTAAAATAGAATAATTAATGGTTCTGCCATCTATGCGTGGTGGCGTGCCTGTTTTCATTCTTCCGCTTTCAAACCCCAAACTGACCAGTTGTTCCGTTAATCCTTTGGCAGCAGGTTCTCCGGTTCTTCCTCCGCCAAATTGTTTTTCTCCTATATGAATGACACCGTTTAGGAAAGTACCGTTTGTTAGAACAACTGCTTTTGAGTAAAACCAAATGTCCATACCAGTAACAACGCCATAAACTCTATTATCTTTTACTATTAATTCTTTTACCATGTCTTGCCAGAAATCTACATTGGGGGTTTTTTCGAGCATTTCACGCCATTTTGCTGCAAATAACATTCGGTCGTTTTGGGACCGGGGACTCCACATAGCAGACCCTTTGCTGCGGTTGAGCATTCTAAATTGAATAGCTGACAGGTCGCTCACAATACCCGAATATCCTCCGAGCGCATCAAGTTCTCTTACAATTTGTCCTTTAGCTATACCGCCCATTGCTGGATTGCAACTCATTTGAGCAATGGTTTGCATATTCATGGTGATGAGTAAAACTTTTGAACCTAAATTGGCGGCAGCGGCAGCAGCTTCACAACCAGCATGACCCGCTCCTACCACAATTACATCGTAATGAAAATCCATACGGCTTTATTCATTGTGTGACTTACTAAAAAATAAAACACTCTATTACAATAAATTTAAACGTTTGTAAACTTCATCTTTGTAATTACCACCTACAGGGACATTTTTTGTAAAGTTTTCTAATATAAGTTCTTGATTTTCAATGCTTTGTATTTTATCTATCCGAACAATATACGAACGATGTGCTCGAATAAATTCTTTTGAACCTAATCGATCTTCAATAAATTTCATAGTGGCGTGAACAATGTATCTTCCGTGTGTGGTATGAAAAGTAACATAATCTTTCAGGGCTTCTACAATGTAAATATCTTCAAATTTAATTTTTACCATTTTGCCATCGGACTTAACAAAAATCATTCTTGCAGAAGTGTCATGGTCTTTGCTTTCAACGATAGCGTACAAGAGTTCTTTTTCTTTTTTCCTTTCTATATCTTTATTAAACCGAAACAAAGTGATTTCAATAGCCGACAATATGTCGGAGTTCTTAAATGGCTTGGTAATATAGGCGTATGGTTCTACAATTTTTGCCTTTTCAAGAGTTGGTAAATCAGAATAAGCCGTAAGAAAAATAATCGGCACGTCATATTCTTCTTTTATTTTATGCGACAATTCTATGCCATTCATATTACCTTTAATCATAATATCCATCAGTATCACATCGGGCATTTGTTGCGCAAGATAATTTAAGGCCGTGTCTGCGTTATTTGCAATTCCTATAACTTCGTAATTATTTTTTTGTAAAATGTTTTGAATGTCTTTGGCAACAATGGACTCGTCTTCAATAATTAAGACCTTTGTTTTTAATTCATTATTCATATTCTGGTTTATTTTTTAAGTAAAAAATCTTTTACAAGAATGTAAGCACCTTCTTTTCCAACTGGTAAAAGTACTTTTTCTGAAGTTGCTTGAAATCCTTTGGCAGATGCCTTGATAGTGTATGACTTATCCCCTGGAAGCGTAATAAAATATTCGCCGTTTTCATTGGTTGTAGTGGAAGATATTAACGCGTCTTTTTCGTCGTAAAATTCTACTTTGGCATCGGCAATGCCAAAACCCTCAAAGCCGTCACGAACAGTGCCTTTGATGATACTTAATCCGTTCGCCGCTTTTTCGTGTTTAGTTCCTAATAATGGATAGTTAGAAATATCTATCATATAAATGTCTTTTTCTCCAACACCACCTGGTCTGTCGCTGGATATATAAGCCACTTTTCCGCTGGCGTCAATGGTAATCGGACCATCAGAAAATTCCGTATTGATGGGATAGCTAAGGTTAACAGGGGTAGTCCATTGACCATTTTCAAAGGTGGTTTTGAATACATCGTAACTTCCCATAGAATTTGGACCATTGGAAGCAAAAAATAATGTTTTTCCATCGGGGGCCATAAATAAACCCACTTCATCATAAGGTGAATTGACTGTAGGGCCAAGGTTTACGGGCTTACCCCATTCTTTTTTATTAATTTTTTTACTCCTCCAAATATCTGAATGACCATAACCACCTTTACGTTCACTTGTGAAATAGAGTGTGTTGCCATCGGGTGATAAACAAGCTCCTCCTTCCCAATAAGTAGAATTGATTGGTTTTCCAATGGGTTCGGGGGTTTTCCATTTGTTTTTCATCACTTTTGAAATAAAAATATCGCCTCCAGATGCTTCGTGCTCTCTTGTGTCATTTTTATAAATGAAAATGATTTTACCATCAGGAGAAATAGAGGTAATGGCATCGTGGGCATCAGTATTGACATTACCGGGGACGGGAACAGCAGGCATCCATTTCTTGTTAACGGTATCAAAATAGGAAACATAAATATCCTGAAAATATTTTCCATCGCCCTCTACATCAATCGGAGAATTCGTGTCCTCCGGACGACGCGTATTGAAAACAAGCATTTTACCATCTGCAGTGATACAAGGTGTAGCGTCATCGTAATTACTATTAATATCTTGTCCCATATTTATAATTTGAACAGGAACAGAATGTTTTTTCATTTCAATAGCGTTGTTGCATTGGGAAATGTATACATCTACCTCTCTTTCCTGAAGTTGTTTTTTTGAAGAAACTTTAGATTTAAAAGCATTTAATGCTTCTAATGCTTTGTCAAACTCGCTTTGTCGCTGATGTATAAGGCCTAAGTACAGATGCGTTTCCGGGATGGACGCCCCGTTTTTTTGGGCTTCATTAAAATACTCAAAGGCATTTTTCAGATCGTTGATTTCATAATAGCAATAGCCGATATAATACGGCAATTCCGAATTAGCAGGATATTTATCGTATAGTTCTTTAAATTGATGTATCGCTTGTTTGTATTTTCCGGCATACATAGTTTGTTTAGCTAGTAATACTTTTGGATTATCTAAAATATCTATTTTAGATTTTGATTCCTGACAGAAAAAAATTGATGTATAAAGAATAAAGAAAGTCATTACCAGCTGTTTCATATATTTTTTTTAGCACAACAAATTAAAGGAATTATTTAATAATGAGCAAAACTAATTTTTTATTGATAATAAATTTGGAAAATACATAAAGTTTTGTGTATAATTGCAGCCCCAATAAAAACGATTCCGTAGCTCAGCCGGTAGAGCATTACACTTTTAATGTAAGGGTCCCGGGTTCGAGTCCCGGCGGAATCACAAGCCCTTCCTGACAAAGGAAGGGTTTTTTATTCATAAATTGTTTAATTAAATTTTTTTGTCAAACCCGTACCCCTAAAAATGTTACATCATCGGTTTGATAGCCATCGCCCTTCCATTGTTCATAAAACAATTTTAATTTTTCTTCCTGTTCTGCAATAGATAAATTAACTACCCCATGAAGCAATTCCTTAAATCCTT
>JBBIGQ010000002.1:0-319688 GCA_037447455.1 Sphingobacteriaceae bacterium
ACTTTATCATGGTATTCGTCGAATGCAAGTACATTTGATCCGAGAAGTTGTGGTGTGACTTCTCCACCTGACCTGGCTGTTGCCCGTTGGGATAATGCTATGTGGAAAGATCATGGTAATGGTGGTACAACCGGTACAACGGCGAGTGGGTCGATTACAACATCCGGACTTGTTACCTCGTTTAGTCCTTTTACTTTGGCTTCCAAAACGGGAGGAGGAAGTAATCCTTTACCCATAGAATTAGTAGAATTTACGGGCTATCCAAGAGAGAATTATGTGGAATTGTACTGGAAAACAGCCACACAGATTAATAACGATTATTTTGTGGTAGAAAAATCAAAGGATGGCGCCAACTGGCAACAATTAGCAGTAGTGAAAGGTGCAGGGACTACGTATTTCTCTATTGAATACATAGAAACAGATATGTACCCGTATGTTGGTTTCAACTATTACCGCTTAAAACAAGTAGATTATGATGGTACCTACACTTATTCATCAATCATTGCCGTTGAATTTAAGAGAAGTTATGTATCCAGTTCAGAAAGTAGTGAACCTGTTATCTTTCCCAACCCAGTTGAACAAGGCAAGGAATTAAATATCAAATTTGCAAACTGGTACACCGAAGCACTTGTTGTGTTAAGAGACATGAATGGTAAAGAAGTGTTTTCAAAAGTTATTGTATTTGAAGAGAATAATACTTTATACGCTATTCCAATTGATGAGAAAATTGACCCCGGTGTATATTTGGTGGTGGCATCCAGTAATCGAAATATTTTATTTAGTAAAAAAGTTGTCATTAAATAAAAAGGGATAAAAAAATATTAAAGGTACTTTATCTATCTTATTCAATAATAACAAGTGGATAAATAAGCATTATTTGCCGTATATTTACCGGCAATAGTAAACTCAATGCATGCTAAACACTCGTTTTATTTCAATCATTCTTTCATTTACACTATTTTCTTGTTACAATATTAAAGAGGTAACAATCATAGGAATAGAAAATTTTAAGGTCAAAAAAATTCACAAAGAAGGGATGCAAACCGAAATAGCTGTAAAAATTAAAAATCCTAACGATTTTGGATTTTATGTTTATTCCGGAAAAGCAGATATTTCTTTTAGTAATCTGCCATTAGGTAAAGCACAATTGGCCAATAAAATATACATAGATAAAAAATCAACCGCCACTTATCATTTACTTTTAAACACTTCTTTTGATAAAATCAGCATGCAGGATATCATAAATACAATTGCATTATCCGGAATGGGTAAAGTCAAAATAAATGGTAGAATTAAAGTTGGAAAATTTTTGTTTAGAAAAAAAATTACTACTAATTATGAAGGGAACCCATTACAAATGCATTTCAATAATCAGCCGTAAGCAATAAAATTTGCAGTAAAGGATAATATTATCTAATTTAAACCCGTCTTATTATGGAACGTTCTTTTTTATATTAAACTAAGATGACTTCAACGATTTATCATAAACAAGATTTTTTTTCTTCAAAAGACACATCGGCCTTAGAACATCTAATAGAAAATGTATATTCTTATTGCAATGGTATAGCCGCCCGCTATTCAAAAACAGACGAGCAAGCCAATGAATTAAATAATGTCTGTTTTTTAAACACACTGAAATCCTTATTGGAAAAAGAAAAAGAAGAGTTTGATAATTCTGATTTTTTAAAGTATTACACCATTTGTATCGTAAAGTTGATTTTAACCCAAAGGCAAGGAGAAAGAATTGCAGATACAACTATAGTTTCCTCCTATAAAAAAAAGGATACTAACCTGTTCGCTACTTCTGAATATTACAAAACACTCAGTCCCAAGGACTTTATATTTCATTTACGAAAATTAAACACCTTACAACAAATCATCTATAATCTTATTTGTATTGATCAATTTTCATATACAGAAACAGCTGAAATTTTAGAACACAACGAATTAAGCATTAAGGCCCTTACAGAAAAAGCAAAATATAATTTATTTTCATCCATTAAATCCATCGTATAATGGCTGAACTCAATGAAGATAAACAATTAGAAGAATACATTCGTCAAACCTTAAAAAATTACTCTATTCCGATTTCAGAAGAAAGAAAAAAAGAACTTCTCCATGCATACTTACATCTCAAATTACAACATCATTCCATTCAAGTATCGTGGCTTGAAATGGCTAAAAATAAAACCTTGCAAATTATTGTCGCTTCTATTTTATTTATAACGTTCTTTATTTATATTCTGGTAAAACTTTTTCCATCTCAAAATAAAAACCCGAATGATTACGAAAACCATGCTACTACCATAGACACTTCTTACAATAAATCCGACACCATTGAAAAAAAATCCACCGATTCTATCTCGCCACACGTCCACCTCAACTCTACCAATACAACCATTGCCTCTCCAGTTGATACACTCAAAAATAAAACAAAACAAACCCTCACAAAAAACACATTATCTGATACTATCGACAGCAAAAAATCTCTTGAAAAAAACACCGACACCTTAAAATCCAATCCACCCACTCCAAATAAAAAGAAGAAAAAAAGAAAAAAATCAGAACACTCATCTGATTTAAATAGTGAAGAAAAAGATTCTCCTGTTATAGAACCTAAAAGTCCTGAACTATCTCCTGCTATTAAAGAAGAATAGTTGGTTGATACAATTGTATCTCTTGTATTAAATTTTGTATTATTGTTTCAAAAAAATGGATAAGCCAATTATCATTGTAGGAGCAGGTCTGGTAGGAGCCTTATTATCAATTTTATTAGGTAAAAAAGGGTACACCGTAAAACTATATGAACGACGGGCGGACATGAGAAAAACACGGCAATACGCAGGAAAATCAATCAACTTGGCCTTAAGCGACAGAGGAATAAGAGGACTCCGTTTAGCGGGTGTTTTAGAAGACGTGCTAAAAATTTCTATACCCGTTTATGGTCGGACCATTCATTTGCCCGACTCTACTCATTATTTTCAACCCTACAGCGCAGATAGTAAATGTAATTATTCTGTTTCCAGAGCAGAAATCAATTTTTTGCTGATGGATCTTGCCGAGCAACTTCCTAATGTGTCCCTTCATTTTAACCAAAAATGCGTGGATATCGATTTTTCTAAAACAATGGCATCGTTTGAAAATACAGAAACCGGAAAAATCAGTACAGAAGAAGCTGAAATTATCTTTGGTGCAGACGGTGCATTTTCTGCTGTTCGCTTAAATATGATGCTGAAAAACGATCGTTATCAATACGAACAATTTTATATTGAAACAGGATACAAAGAACTCATCATCCCCCCCAATGCCAACGGAAACTTTCAACTTCAAAATCACGAATCCTTACACATTTGGCCACGCAAAGAATTTATGCTAATGGCATTGCCCAACCCTACCGGAGATTTTACTTGCACACTCTTTATGCCTTTTGAAGGACAAAATTCTTTTGAACAACTTAAAACCGAAACAGATGTCAAAAGTTTTTTTGAAACACACTTTCCGGATGCCGTACCATTAATGCCTACTTATCTCAAAGATTTCTTCAAAAATCCTACCTCTTCGCTGGTTACAGTTCGTTGCTATCCTTGGGGCATCAATAAAACAACTCTCATCGGTGATGCTGCTCACCCCATCACACCATTTTACGGTCAAGGTATGAATGCAGGATTTGAAGATTGCGTGATTCTAATGGAGTTACTTGACAAATACTCCGGTAACTGGCAGAACATTCTACAAGAATATCAACTACTTCGAAAAAAAGACGGCGATGCCATTGCTCAACTCGCTCTGGACAATCACATTGAAATGCGTGATAAAACCGCTAATCCTCAATTTATTCTTCAGAAAAAAATTGAACAATGGTTTTACAAACTTCATACCGATAAATGGATTCCGCTCTATGATATGGTAACCTACCGACCAGATATTCGTTATAGCGAAGCATTGCAAAAAGGTTATTATCAAGACGCCATTATGCAAGAAGTTTTGAAATTACCCAACATTGAACACAATTGGGAAAGTAAAGAAACAGAGCAATTTATATTACAACAATTACAACAACATCCATTTAAATATCAATAAACTTTATGCAACATCGTCTTCTCCCAGCAAAAGAAAGAGGATATGCCGATTATGGCTGGCTAAAAACTTACTATTCCTTTTCTTTTACTAATTGGTATAATCCGCATTTAATTCATTTTGGAAGGTTACGAGTATTAAACGATGATACCATTGCCCCTCATTCCGGATTTGATTTTCATCCACATAAAGACATGGAAATAATTACCATTCTTTTAGAAGGCGAACTGACACACGAAGATTCGATGGGACACAAAGGCACCATTAAACAAAACGAAATTCAGGTAATGACGGCTGGCAAAGGCATTTATCATGCTGAAAAAAATGAAAGTGATAAGTTTGTAAAACTATTTCAAATATGGATTTTCCCTGATAAAAAAGATTTAATCCCACAATACAATCAAATGACATACCATCTTCAACCCAATCAACTCACCTACTTAGTAACTCCTAAAAACGAAAAAATTGGATTGCATATACACCAAAATGCTTACATTTCAAGAATAAAATTAGAAAAAGAAAAAACCTTTCATTATGCATTACATCATTCCGATAATGGTTTATACTTAATGTGTATTGATGGGAATATTGAAATACATAATCAGCCTCTCAAAAAGAGAGATGCTATTGGCATCTGGGATACCGATACCCAGGAAAATATTTCTTTTTACTCAAAAGATTCAGTATCTGATTTACTTCTCATAGAAGTACCTATGCATTAAAATAATTATTATGAACTTTAATAGCAAAATATTTGTGGCCGGACATAGAGGAATGGTTGGCTCTGCCATTGTCAGAAAATTACAAAAAGAAGGTTTCACCAATATCATAACAAGAACTTCCAAAGAACTGAATTTAAGAAATCAACCAGCCGTTGAAGAATTTTTCAAAAACGAAAAACCTGAATATGTGTTCCTATCAGCCGCCAAAGTAGGTGGTATTCTGGCTAACAATACCTATCGTGCCGAGTTTTTATATGACAATTTGATGATACAAAACAATGTAATTCACTTTTCCTACAAATATGGTGTAAAAAAATTGCTCTTTTTAGGTTCTTCCTGTATTTATCCGAAGTTTGCGCCTCAACCAATGAAAGAAGAATATCTTCTATCCGGTTATTTAGAACCTACCAACGAACCTTATGCCATTGCAAAAATCACAGGTATTAAAATGTGTGAAGCATACAGGGATCAATATAATTGTAATTTCATTTCTGCAATGCCTACTAACTTATATGGTCCGAATGATAACTATGACCTGAATAACTCTCACGTATTACCGGCCTTAATTCGCAAATTTCACGAAGCAAAAATAAATTACCATCCGAAAGTTGTTGTGTGGGGCACGGGCACTCCAAGACGTGAATTGATGCACGTAGATGATCTGGCTGATGCTTGTTTGTTTTTAATGAAGAACTATAACGAAAAACAATTTGTCAATGTTGGCACTGGTAAAGACATCAGTATTAGTGAATTGGCAGAACTAGTCAAAAAAATTGTAGGTTATGAAGGTGAAATTGTGTTTGATACCAGCAAGCCCGATGGCACGCCAAGAAAATTATTAGATCTCACTCGATTGAACCAAATAGGTTGGCAATCAAAGATTGAATTGGAAGAAGGTATTCGAATGACGTATCAGGATTTTTTGGAAAATCAAGTTTCAAAAATTTACTCCTAAAAATCGGTTTTTTTGGAGGTCTTGAAAAAATAAATAATAGGTAAAGCCAATAAAATTCCAACAATTACAAATATCGAAGCAATCACAGGGGCCAGCGGATAATATGGACCCAACAAGAAAAGTACTATACCCATCCCAAAAAATACAATAGCCGCAACACTAAGTGTTATTAAACACAAATACATAATAATTCCCATCTCAAAGTACCCTTTGTATAATGATAGATTGGATTGAATAATTCTTCTGGCTTTTCGTGCAAAAAATAACGCCATATACCACGTGATAATTCCTGCGCCAGCTACCCAACCAACTAAAAAAAGTATAATTGTCAGCCAATAATCATTGGGATACTTTTTAGCCGTGTTATTATTGGAATTACTAATAGCGTTGCTGTCTGTTGATTTCTTTTCGATTTTATCACCGTCATAAATAATGTGTTCAATAATACCATTAGAATATTGTATCAAATAAACCTTTGATTTATGAATAGTATACAATGGTCCATCCAAAAAATCACACCGTTTATACTTTATCTCATTATCATTTATTTCAATTATTTTAACCGTGTATTCATCTCCGGACTTTAAAACAATTTTATCTCCGCAAGAGTCAGGTTTTTGTATGTTATAGTGCTTAATAATTTTTTCTTTTTTGATAATAGTAGTATTCCACTTGTTCTTATTTTCTGCAACTAACACAACATCATTTATTCCATCGCTTTTCTCTTTTAATGCGATAGGAGAAAGAACAAATAATTCTGTACGCTCAGAAATTCTTACAAAAGATTTTGTTCTTTTATTCCACCTGTCAAAATAATATCCCTTACGATACAAACGCTTTTGTATTGTACAATCTGTAATTAAAAACAACACTAATACAATCAATAGAAAATACCGAAAAAACAAACTTACTCATTTTGAATACAAAAATACATCTTTTTTTTCAACTATTTTAATCTGTAACTTTATCCCCTACTAAAATATTTATGAAATTAAAATTCGTATTCTTTACAATATTAAACATACTTTTAGGTCTTATCTTCATTTATTCTGCTTATTCAAAATTGTATCCAATAGAACCTTTTGAACTCACATTTGTAGAACTTAAAATTGCCAATTGGTACACTGCCCCATTTATTGCTCGTTTTCTCATAAGTGTTGAACTTTTTATTGGTATTATGCTCCTCTCAAATCTTCATGTAAAATTCTCATCTAAGTTAGCCATACTTATTTTACTTTTCTTTTGCTTGTACCTCATAGCCGTAATGGTATTTCAAGGTAATAATGGGAATTGTGGCTGTTTTGGTACCCGAATTGTAATGACACCGCTACAAGCACTCATTAAAAATAGTTTAATGATAGGATTATTGTTGATAATTTATTTCTTTCATAAGGGATTGGAATGGAGAATGTCCTTCTACTTTATTATTTTCAATACCTTAGCATCTCTAGCACTACCTCATATTCTGAATTATGTGGAACTCTCTTATTCCGAACATTATCTTGTAAAAAAAGAAACCGCCTATCCTCTCGGCCTGGATACTTTATTCAAATACGCCACTCTTCATAAGCCACCCAAAGAACTTAAAAAAGGCAAACATATCATTGCCTTTATGAGCCTAACCTGTCCGCATTGCAGAATCACCGCCAAAAAAATCCGTCTGATGAAAGAACTCAATCCTAATCTTCCTTTTTACTTTGTCTTGAATGGTGATGAAAAGGACCTAACTACTTTTTTTGAAGATACCAAAGCCACTAACATACCTTATTGTATGCTGTTAGGAAAACCTTTTGTTTATCTTGCTGGGCTTCGTCTGCCCTCTATCTATCTTGTAAAAGACGACTCCGTCATAAATAGAGTTGACTATATTCGTTTGCAACAAACCGAAATTGAAAAATGGTATAAGGATTCTAATACAGCAAAATGATTCTTGATAATTTTTTTCAATACCTGAAAAACTCTGAATTACCAGGGATATCGGCACACAAAGAAATGAGTTTTACCAATCGTAACTTTGATAAACCTTCAAATGCCATCCCAAGCGCTGTGTGCATCTTACTTTATGAAAACAATCAACAAATATTTTTTCCTCTGATAAAACGCACAAGTACTTCTCTTCATCACAAAGGACAAATGGCACTTCCCGGCGGAAGATTAGACCCTGATGAAACCATTGAACAATGCACCATCCGTGAATGCGAAGAAGAAATTGGTGTTCCAAAAAACAACATCATTCCCATCCGAAGATTAACTGAACTGTACATTCCTGTGAGTAATCATCTTGTTTATCCAATAATATGCTACACTTCTCACTCCCCCACTTTTCAATACAATCCTGACGAAGTAGAACGAATATTAATTTGCTCTGTTGAAAATCTCATCCATTTTGATAAACAACTCGTCAAAGTCCGATTAAAAGATAATTTCATCATTGACGCACCCGCATTTAGTTTTCAACAAGAGATTATCTGGGGGGCCACAGCCCTCATTCTAAATGAATTCAAACATCTTTTAATGAAACACCTTCCATTCAACAATTTATAAATATTTCACATCATTTTTTATTTCAATTGTATTATATTTGAACACTAAATTTTCATTCACGAATGAAATATCTATCTTCTATATGTTTACTACTTTTTACAATATCCTCACTTACTTTTTGTCAAAACCAATTCAAAAACACTACCACTATGTCTAAAGAAAGAAGCATCAAATCAGAAGAAGAATGGAAAAAAACTTTAACCCCAGAACAATATCATATTTTACGAGAAAAAGGAACTGAACCGCCTTTTAGCGGCAAGTATTATATACACTTTGAAAAAGGAATATACAAATGTGCTGCCTGTGGTTATGAACTCTTTACCTCTGATATGAAATTTGAATCACACTGCGGCTGGCCAAGCTTTGATAATGAAATAGGTAATAACAAACGAATTCTCAAAAAGCCCGATTATAGTCATGGTATGATACGAACAGAAATACTTTGTGCCTGCTGCGGCTCACATTTAGGACATCTTTTTGACGACGGACCTACGGCTACAGGTAAACGTTATTGTGTTAACTCCTTAAGCATTGAATTTGAACCGCCTGCCAGCAATAAACAAGACACATCTACTCATTCAAAGTAACTGAGTTGTTTTTTTATACTCAATATACGGTTGAATGTATCTGTCTTTTTTAGAAGAATAAATGTCTGCAATGGTAACCATTAACCCGGTTTCTTCTACTCCGCCAAAACCCGGGTTAATTGCCGTTCCAAATGTTTTCATCGTTGAAGACAAATTCATATAATTATTCACCAGCGGTGGAATACGTTCACATCTCTTTTTCACTTCGTGCGTGAGTTCTAAATGTGCATCTTTGTAGGACCTCTCCTTGATTTTTTCAATAAACCAACTCACATCGTGCTCCATCTCTATTGGTTGAATAGGTGTAACGAGCTGTTCATTATCCGGAAAAAAATATCTCATAAATCCCAATATCAAATCTCTTGCTTCTCTATTAAAATGTGTGTACATCGTTACTTTTCCAAAAAAATAACGCATTTCAGGATAATCTACCACCAGCGCACCCAACCCGTCCCACAAGTTATCCAAACTAAACAAACCTTTTCTGTAATCTTCTGTTGGCTGATACTTCGGTTGAATAAAAGAACGTCCCAACTCAATCGTATAAGGTGCATATTCTTTTAAAAATTTATCACTGAAATAAAACAATTCTGAAGTAGCCAGATGCAATTGACCATCTACCAATGCCTCTTTACATAAAATAAACCGATAAGAACCCACTATTTCTTTATCCTGTGGATCCCAAACTAAAAGTTGCTGATAACATTTTTCCGCTGTATCAAATTCATCTAAATCTATTGATTTTCCCGTGCCGCCACCAGCGTGTCTGAAAGTGATTTCTCTTAATCTTCCAATTTCTCTCAAAACATTCGGCGCATTATGATAATTTACAATATAAATCTCATTTTTCCCATTTTTAGTGAAACGAATAAACTTATCTTTAGTCAATTCTTCTATTAAAATTTCTTTTTGAACGGGCTCAACAATGTTTTCTACCATTGACTACTCAATTTGATGCAATAATACAGAATATGGCATATACATAAAAATTAAAAATATAAAAGTAAGCAGGACACTGTCATTGAAAATATAGAATAAGCAAGGATAATTTAGTATTTTTGTGGCGATGAGTGCGAAAAAAATTTTAATTGTGCATTGTTTTACCAGCATGTTTTTACGAACGATTGCCCAACTCACATACGACTCTTCATTAGCATTGCCTTATTTTCAGGTACACACATCCTTTCAAATGCCTTTTGCCGAATTAAGTAAACGATTTGGCAACAACATGAGTATAGGCGGTGCCGCTACCTATAAAATGAAAAATAATTACCTGTTGGCATTAGATGGAAACTATATTTTCGGAAAAAACGTAAAAGAAGATGTATTGGTTCAACTCAAAACCTCTACCCCAAGCGGCGAGAGTTTTGTCATTGACAACGAAGGTTATCCGGCGGATTTGAGAATCACTGAAAGAGGATGGAACCTGACACTTAATTTTGGTAAAATTTTCTACATCGGTGGCAACAACAAAAACAGAGGATTGCACTATCAAATTGGTGTGGGCTATTTTCAACATAAAATAAAATTATACGATGCCCAACAACGAATAGCCGCCATCAAAGGAGATAGAGTGAAAGGATACGATCGTTTGTCAATAGGTGGATGTGTGTATAATTATTTGGGATACACTTACTTCTCTTCCAACAGATTCGTAAACTTTACTATTGGAATAGAAATGTATTATGCTATTACTAAAAATGTCCGCTATTATGATTACGCTACCATGTCTGTAGATAATAAAATACGACACGATATTCTTGCCGGTATAAAATTTGGTTGGATTTTGCCAGTTTACCGAAAAACCGATGGCATCTTCTTTTATGATTAAATATGATGTTTGTTTACAACGTCTCTATTCGCATTCTTATTGGGATTATCCGGGTGGCTTCTTTTTTTAATACTAAAGCACGCTTTGCTATACAAGGAAGAAAACACTGGAGAGAAAAATTAAAAGCCATTCTGAAAAACAACAATGCACCAATTATATGGTTTCACGTCTCTTCCTTAGGCGAGTTTGAACAAGCAAGACCGCTTCTCATTCGCGTGAAAACACAGTTTCCTCACTATAAATTGCTACTGAGTTTTTTCTCTCCATCCGGCTACAATGCAAGAAAAGATTTTGAATACACCGACTATGTTTTTTATTTACCCTATGACACACCTGCTAACGCCCGCGATTTTTTGAAAATAGTCCAACCCTCTTATGTGTTTTTTGTAAAATACGAATTCTGGCTAAACTTTCTGAATGCCATTCAAAAAAGTAAAAAAGAGGGAGCGCTGAACTGCTTTTTGGTGTCCTCCATATTCCGAAAACATCAGCCCTTCTTCAAGTGGTATGGCAGTATTTTTAGAAAAGCGCTTTTGGTGTTTGACACCATCTTTGTGCAAGATGAATTATCCGTTAAACTCTTAAAAAAAATTGGAATTACCAATAATGTTGTACTATCCGGTGACACAAGAGTAGACCGGGTAATAGAAATAGCACATCAAAACGTAAACTTTCCGGAAGTAGAATCCTTTTGTAAAGATCATTTTGTGCTGATTGGTGGTAGTACATGGCCACCTGACGAACAAATTTTAATACCGGTCTTTTATGACTTAAAACAATCCTATTCAAACCTTCGTTGCATCATCGCACCACATCAAACAGATGAAAAATCTATACAAAGAATTATCTCCCTGCTGCAAAACTTTCAATTAAAATACATCCGCTATACACAACTTCAAAATTATAGCAATGAAAAACTAACTTCTGCCGATGTGTTACTCATAGATACTATCGGAATACTCAATAAAATATACCGCTTTGCACATGTTGCCTATATTGGTGGTGGCTTCTCGGACGGTATTCATAATATTTTAGAACCAGCGGTATATGGACTTCCTGTTTTGTTTGGTAAAAAGCACGAAAAATTTTATGAAGCGGCTGAATTGCTGAAGACAAAAGCGGCGTTTGAAATTCACACCAAGGAAGATATGCGGATACAAGTATCAGAATGGATGAATAAAAAAGAAACCTATAAAAACGCTCAAAACGCTTTACATAAATTTATCACTACCCATCAAGGGGCTGTTGAAAAAAACATGAAGGTATTAGAAAGTTATTTAGCTAAATAAAATGCACTGTTATTTAAATTCAATAAATCACTTGTAATGCCGAAGGCAAAATTTTTATATGAAAGGAGGGAAAAACAGAACTTACTACTTGTGGCTCGCCATCTATGTGGTAATGTAAAAAATCAGAAGAAAGAACATGCACTACCATTTCTTTTACCTTACTAAACTGCATCGGCTTCTTCTCTTTTTTTCTTAATATGTTAAACAATACATAAGGATACTGAAAAAAAGAAATCCTTTTCAATAATACAACATTTAAAACCCCATCGTTTACCCGTGCTGAAGGAGATAAATAAAACTCGTTGCCATACTGCGGAATATTCATCACAGACAAGATTAAAAAATTTTGTTCAGAATACATTTCAGAATCAACTTCTATTCTCGCCTTTATACTCTTGTGATAAAAAATCTGTTTAAATGCAGCCAGGAGATAGCCCAACAATCCTCTTATTTTTTGATGCTCAAAGCGATACGCAATTTGTGCATCAACACCCAAACCCACTGCACAGGAAAAATAATGATAACATTTTTCTGAACCTTTTTCTATTGTAATTTTTCCAACATCTATCCTTTCAACAGTATTTTTTTCTATTAATGCTAACGCCTGTAACGGCTGTAATGGAATATTCAATGTCCTTGCAAGCCCGTTTCCTGAACCGGACGGAAGAATACCCAATATCTTACCTTGCTCCACTATCACCGGTAAAAAACTATGGATGGTCCCATCTCCACCACTCAGCACAATATAACGATACTTTTTACTTTGACTCAATTCTATAGCCCTTGAAAAATCTTCTTTTTCTTTCATAATAAAAATAGTAGAGCCCGGAAATCTTTTCTCTATTTCTACTATCAAATGGGCTCTTTGTCTCTCCTTTCCGGAACGTAAATTAATCACAAACAAATAATCCGCATACTTTTCAGACATATAATCCGTACACTGGTGTGCCTGCGAAGATAATAAATCAAAAGCAGAACATCTAAAAAGAAACAACCCATACACTGCTAAATAAATCTTTTCAAATAGTTTAATTTTCCTTAACTTGCAAGCAATTATTGAAGCCCTCTATGCTAACAAAAAACTCCGATAAAAAAATATTTCTGGTAGATGCAATGGCTTTAATATACCGCTCTTATTTCGCTTTTATTCGCAATCCGCTTATCAATTCAAAAGGGCTCAACACCTCCGCCGCATTTGGATTTACCAATTCACTTCTAAACGTTTTGAAAAATGAACAACCCACACACATTGCCATTGCGTTTGATACAAAAGCACCTACAGAACGACACATTCAATTTAAAGAGTACAAAGCACAAAGACACGAAACACCAGAAGATATCTTGAACAATTTACCCTATATTCATAAAATTATTGACGGTTTAAACATGCATTCCGTATCTTTAGATGGCCACGAAGCAGACGATATTATTGGCACAATGGCAGTACAATTAAGCAAGCAGGGCTTTACCGTTTATATTATGTCTGCAGATAAAGATTACGGCCAATTACTGAATGACGCCATCTTTATCTATAAGCCCGGAAGAAGTGGCGATGATGCAGAAGTTTTAGACGCTCAGAAAGTGTGTGAAAAATGGCAAATACACCATCCTTATCAAATCATTGATATTCTCGGACTTATGGGCGACACATCCGATAATATCCCCGGCGTACTGGGTATTGGAGAAAAAACAGCCGCACAACTCATTCAACAATTTGGAACAATTGAAACCATCTATGAAAAAATCAACGAAGTAAAAGGAAAATTAAAAGACAAATTAAGTGCAAACAAAGAACAAGCATTTTTATCCAAACTATTAGCCACTATTAATACCAATGTCCCTCTCACCTACTCCATGGATGAATTAAAAGTTAAACCCATTCATAAAGAAAAATTACTGGATGTATTTAAAGAACTTGAATTCAAAAAACTTGCAGCACAAGTGTTGGAATGGGGAAAAGAAATCGACAAAACACCAGCTTCTTTATTTGAAAACAAGCCACAACACTCAGAAATAAAAAAATCTGCAACACAGGATATAACTAACTATACATCTGAGTTTAAAACCATTCAGAATACCCCACACCAGTACCATCTCATAGAACGACGAAACGATAAACCCTTTAATGAACTTCTTCAATTATTAGAACAACACACATACTTTGCCTTTGACACAGAAACCACCTCCCTAAACCCATTAACAGCAGAACTGGTAGGAATGTCCTTTACTGTTGAACCTCATACGGCTTATTACATTCATTTGTTTAACAACCCTGAAGCCGAAAACATCTTAAATGAATTAAAAAAATATTTTCTAAACCCTCACAAAATTCTCATTGGTCAAAATATCAAATACGATTTTCATGTATTAAACAACCATCACATCCCTGTCCATTGTCAATTATGGGATACAATGGTAGCACATTTTCTCATACATCCGGATGACAATAAACACAATCTGAATTATTTATCTGAAATCTATTTAAACTATACACCTATAAAAATAGATACACTGATTGGCAGCAAAAAAAACGGACAATTAAGCATGAGTATACTAGACGGCAATGCTATAAAAGATTATGCTGCCGAAGACGCCGATATAACCGTACAACTCAAAAATGTTTTAGAACCCAAATTAAAAACTACCCAAACAGAAGAGATATTCACAAACATTGAAATGCCTTTAATACCTGTATTAGTGAAAATGGAACGCAATGGAATCAAATTAGATGTCAACTTTTTACATCAATTGTCTCAAAAAATTGAACAACAAATTAAAGAAGTAGAAAAAAAAATTTATTCGTACGCCGGCACACACTTTAACATCGCCTCCCCAAAACAAGTCGGAGAGATTCTTTTTGAACACCTTAAAATTGATGAAGCCCCTAAAAAAACTAAAACAGGCCAATACGCTACCAGTGAAGATGTATTAATGAAACTTCAACACAAACACAAAATTGTAGAAGAAATATTGAATTACAGAGAACTCACAAAGTTAAAAACCACTTATGTTGACGCCTTGCCAAAACTTATCAATCCTAAAACAAAACGTTTACATACCACTTTCAATCAAACCGTTGCTGCTACCGGAAGATTAAGCAGCGATAACCCCAATTTACAAAACATCCCCATTCGTTCAGAATTAGGACAACTAGTCAGAAAAGCATTTGTAGTAACCGATGAGCAGCACGTTTTATTAAGTGCCGACTATTCTCAAATTGAATTAAGAATTGTAGCCGCTTTAAGTAAAGATGAATCCATGATAGAAGCATTTCGCTTTAATAAAGACATTCACATGTCCACGGCTTCTAAAATTTACAACATCCCAGAAAGTGAAGTAACCAAAGAAATGCGGCGTAAAGCCAAAAGTGTCAACTTTGGAATTATTTACGGTCAGGGGGCATTTGGATTAGCGGAAAATCTTGGCATTTCCAGAACAGAAGCAAAAAACTTAATACAAAATTATTTTCAGAAGTATCCCAAAATCAAACAATTAATGGACGCACTCATTCAAAAGGCAAAAGAAAAAGAATACACAGAAACTCTGATGGGCAGAAAGCGATGGTTGCCCGACATTCGTTCATCCAATGCCAACGTACGGGCTAATGCAGAACGAATCGCCATCAACACCCCTATTCAAGGTACCGCGGCAGACATGATTAAAATAGCCATGATTTCCATTTCTCAAAAAATAAAAAAACTACAATTAAAATCTAAATTACTTTTGCAGATACACGATGAATTACTTTTTGAAGTACCCAAAAACGAAATTGAAATAATGAAAGACATTACAAAAACTGAAATGCAAAACGCATTGCCATTAGAAGTACCTGTCGAAGTAAATATCGGTATCGGACAAAATTGGTTAGACGCTCATTAAAACCATAAACTAAAATCTATGAACGTCGCTTTATATGCCAGAGAAACAGTAGCTAATAAACCAGAATACATACTGGCCATTTATAACAAACTAAAAGAATACAACAATTCCTTATTCATCTACGAACCATTTTATCGTTTTTTAAAAAAGAATTTTGACTTAACAATAAAAACACCTCTTATTAGCACAAACGATGATTTCATCAACCATCACATCGATTTACTGATTAGTTTGGGTGGCGATGGAACATTATTAGAAACCTTGTCTTTAATAAAAAAACTACCCATCCCTGTATTTGGTATAAACACAGGCAAGTTAGGATTTTTAACCTACGACTTTAATCACAACATTACCGATGCTATTGACTTAATCATTCAAAAAAAATATACTATTGAAAAAAGAAATCTTATTGAGCTCACTTACCCACAAATGGAAAACGAAAACGCTATTAACTTCGCACTGAACGAAATTGTGATTCATAAAAAAGATACCAGTTCAATGCTGTATATTGATGTGTTAATTGATGATGCACATCTTACCACCTTTTTTGCCGATGGTGTTATTGTATCTACCGCCACTGGCTCTACGGCTTATTCTCTCAGTTGCGGCGGACCTATTCTGGAACCCGGTCTAAATGCCATGATTATTACCCCAATCGCTTCACATTCTCTTAATGCACGACCGATTGTTATTTCCAATCAACACGTTCTGTCTTTCAGAATTTATGGCCGAAATCCTCAATACACGCTTTCCTTAGATTCAAAAGTTTATACACCTTTTATAGATTTTACAAAAGAGTTTATAAGAATTTCCAAACCGGATCAACTGTTTCATTTAGTCGTACCACATCCCTACCACTTTTTCGATTCCTTGCGAAATAAATTATATTGGGGAAGTGATAAACGTTTCTGATAAAATTCTATGCATCCGTCTTTTTCTTTACTCTTAAATAGCATTAAAAAATCGGTAGACATTGAAGATACGCTTTTTCTGGAAGCACATCAGCAATCACCACATACAACCATTAAATTAAACAGTCATAAAATAAACGACATTCAACTACTGGAATTCTCAATACAACAGCCGGTAAAATGGACAGAGAATGCTTTTTATTTAAACGAAAGACCGGCTTTTTATGCAGACCCGCTCTTTTATGCCGGTGCCTATTATGTGATGGACAGTTCTTCCATGTTTTTAGAATATATTTTAAAACAACTGTCCTTACCTGAAAATGCAATTACATTGGACATTGCAGCCGCACCCGGCGGAAAATCTATACTATTAAGTAACTATCTTCATGAAACCGGTTTAGTATGGAGCAATGACATACACCCCAAAAGAACAAAAGTTTTGACCTACAATTTGTCAAAGTGGGGAAAATCCAATTACCTTGTAACCAACAATGAACCCGAAAGATTTAAAGCCATTCATCACATTTTTGATATGGTAGTGTGCGATGCGCCCTGCTCTGGATCCGGTCTATTCAGAAAGTATCCGGACTGGATAGCATCTTTTAATACTTCTTTGGTTCAGCAATGTGTTCAAAGACAAAAACAGATTTTAAAAAATATTTTTTCTTCCATTAAAGAAAACGGTTATTTAATCTATTGTACCTGTTCTTATACAAGCGAAGAAAACGAAGAAATCGCTGATTATATTATTGAAAATGGCTTTGACTATGTAGATATACCCATAAACAAAGAATGGGGCATTGTAAAATCACGCATAGGCATCCGCTTCTTCCCGTATTTAACAGCTTCCGAAGGATTTTATTACGCTGTTTTTCAAAAAAAATCCAATACATCAGCAGAAAGCCAACACGATAAAAAAACCGGACATCGCCCGGAAAAATCAGAAAAAACAAAGCACGTACGATTCATAGAATATCTGAACCTCAAAAACTATCATCAAATATATACATGGAAAAATAAATTCTTTTTATCCAATACTGCTGCAGAAGAAACCTTCAAACCAAATTTTAATTATGTGTCTATCGGCACTTGTATCCATGAAAAAGAAAGCCATGTCCCTGCTGCAGAATTAGCATTTTCACTGCATCTTAATAATAATATCACAACATTAGAACTTTCAAAAAAAGACGCCCTGTCTTTTCTAAGTAAAGCATCGCTGCAACTTCCTGCACCCAAAGGATGGTATTGGCTCACTTACAAAAATTTAGGGCTTGGATGGGCAAAAGTATTAGAAAACAGAGTCAACAATTACTTTCCAACCGACTGGCGCATCCTCAAAGAAATAGATGAACTACATAAATAATCTCCCTTGCACGTTAAACTCTCCCATTAAAACAATAGGACAATTCAAAACTTTAAATTTGACCGTTTAAGCAACTCTTCAATGAAAGGGAAAAGGTGTAAATTGAATCTACACCTTGATTTTTTTGATTGAAAAAAATTTAATACACTTGCTTTGTTAATTATTAGCAATGAAATTGATTTTTGCTATTCAGGAATTATGCAAAGTGATGGGAAAATTTTAGCGGTAGGAACGAGTTCAGTTGGTTCTAATTTAAATTTCGTGCTAGTACGTTTCAATAACAACGGGACGTTAGATAGCACCTTTGGCACAAATGGTATAGTTATCACTGATTTTAATAACTATCAGGACGAAGCATACTCAGTAACTTTGCAAAGCGATGGTAAAATAGTAGTGGCAGGATATAGCGACAACGCTACTATTCGTAGTTTTGCGGTGGCCCGATATAACAATCAAATTTTAAACTCTGTCCATTCTAGTGATAATAAAAATACTATATCGGTATTTCCCAATCCAACAAACAACATTCTAAAATTAAACAACCTTCCTAACAATTGTTTAATCAGAGTATTGGATGCCCCCGGGAAACTGGTTTATGAAACTGCTTCAGAAAGCAATAATGCTACATTATACTTAGGACATTTAGAAAAAGGGACGTACATTGTTCAAATACTTAAAGATGACTTTCTTATGCAAAAGAAAGTATTAATAACAAAAGAATAAACCTCACCCCCATAAATGTTCTATTGGCTTGTTAATTTTTATTTACCACCATTTGAAAAATTTATTGTATATTTGCACCCCTTAATAATAAAAAAACAATTAACAATGGCTACAAGAATTCGTTTACAAAGACACGGAAAGAAAAATTATGCTTTCTTTCACCTTGTGGTAGCGGACGGTAGAGCCCCACGCGATGGGAAGTTCATCGAAAAATTAGGATATTACAATCCTAATACAAATCCTGCCACTATTGAATTAAACTTTGACCGGGCACTTTACTGGCTTAATGTCGGTGCTCAACCTACTGAAACCGGAAAAAGAATCCTTTCTTACAAAGGCGTCTTACTAAAAAAACACCTGTTAGAAGGCGTTAAAAAAGGCGCACTTACTGAAGAACAAGCCGAAAAAAAGTTTCAGGACTGGTTGCAACAAAAACTTTCCAAAATTGAATTAAAAAAACAAAAATTAGCCAAAGAATCCGAAGAACAAAAAGCCGCCAGAATCAAAGCCGAAGAAGAATACAGAAAACAAAAAGAAAGCAAAAAAACTGCTGCACCAACAGGAGAAACTTCAGAAGCTCCTTCCAGCGAAGCATAAAACATTCTTTGACTACTCACAAAAATTTTCTCAACTTTATCCCGATAACACAAGTTAGTTATCGGGATTTTTGTTTTAAATTTTTTCTATGAAAAGTGTATTGTTGGATAAAATTTTTGAACACTATCTACAAAACCCGGAAAGTTTTCAAAAACACAGAATCGTATTTGTTTTACCATCCCGACGCAGCATTGTTTACTCCAAACACTATTTGAAAAATTTATTTAAGCAAAAAAATATCTCAACTATTTTCCCTGAAATCATTACCATCAACGAATGGCTGGAACAACTTACAGGACTTATTGTATTACCCAAAACACAATTGCTCTACCATCTTTACACTTCTTACAAAAAACAATCTGGTGAATCAGCAGAACCATTTGCATCTTTCCTGAAGTGGGGAACAATGCTCTTGAATGACTTTAATGACTTGCTCATCAGTCATCCTAATGCCCTTAAAAAACAAAAACAAATCTATACGAACCTCAGCAACATAAAAGAAATAGAACATTGGAGTTTAAACCGAGAACCACTTTCAGAAAATCAAAAACGCTATCTTGAGTTAATGCAATCTTTTTACAATATCTTTCAGGACTTTAATAATACGCTGCTTCAACAAAATTATGCATACAACGGACTACTCTATGAACAAGCCGTAAAAATTATTCAATCGCAAAATATTAATAGTATTGCGTATTTGAGTGCCGTTCATCAATTTGTTTTTGTTGGCTTGAATGCCATTACACCCGCCGAAAAAATTATTCTGACCACTCTCAAAAAAGAAAACAAAGCCATATTTTATTGGGATTACGACCCATACTATGTCTCTGAAAATCCTAAACACGAAGCAGGTGAATTTATCCAAAAAAATATCACAAAGTTTGGTTTAGAAGAAATCAATAAGCAATCTAATTCGTATTTTAACAATCCTAAAACAATTCAAATAGTAGCAGCTACCAATGATGTAGAAGAAGCGCTCTATGTCAAGCAGGTATTAAATGAACTCATCAAAGAAAACTCTCAATTGGATAACACAGCCATTATTCTCAATAAACCCGAAGCGCTCAATATATTACTTTCCGCTATTCCTCAGGATATTGAGTACAATGTTTCAATGGAATACCCCCTTTCTTACACGGCTATTTTTCAATTCTTAAATCAACTCTTTAAAATTTTAATAGACCAAGAAATTAAAAACAAAAAACTCATTTACCACAAATATTTCACAAGCATCTTACAAAATCCTTTCTTCAAGTTTTATCTATGGAATGTTCATAAAATCCAAGAATCTCACATTAATATCCTTATTCAAAATGTTCATCAAAAAAATAAAATTTACATTGCATTAGAACAAGATAGTATTTTCAACGATAAAGAATACAAAGAAGACACAAAACAAGCCACACAGCACATTCATTCAGAGTTTCAACATCTATTGACTAACAATCAATCTTTAAGTCCCATTATTCATTTCCTTGAATCTTACTTACAACACTTACAAAAAAATAAAAACAAAGATATCATTACCATCAATACTTTACAAAATATCTGCCAGCATCTCAACAATTTAGAACAAACCCTTTCTGATGACAAAAGACACGTATTTAAAAACACAAAAGATATTCACGCCTTGTTCTATTATACTTTATCTCACGAGTCATTGGCATTCAAGGGCGAACCATTAAAAGGGCTGCAAATTCTCGGAATGTTAGAATCCAGATTATTGGATTTTGAAAACATCATCATCCCTTTTATGAATGAAGGTATTTTTCCACCCGGCTCTCAAAAACATTCCTTCTTTCCATTTGATTTGAGATTCTATTACAATCTACCTACACATTACAACGACGATGCTATTTTTTCTTATACATTTTACAGAAACTTACATTATCCTAAAAAAATATTCTTATCCTACAACAACTCTGATAACGACGAAAACATTGGATTATACCTTCCCAAAGCCGAACAAAGCCGCTATATTCAACAAATTTTGTATGAACTATCTCTCAAAAAAACACATGTTAAAGTAAAACAAAACATGCTCGCTAATACGCCGCCTGCCATTCAATATTCCAAAAACATTAGCATCCCAAAAGACAATCTTACACAATTATTAGAACTTACCTATTCCCCCACCAGCATCACGACATATTTAGATTGTTCATTAAAATTTTATTTCAGTTATATTCTCAAATTAAAAGAAGTAGAAGAAGCCACAGAAGAAATTCAAGCCAATATAGAAGGCAATATCTTTCATAAAGTAATGCAGGATATTTATTCTGATGAAAACTTTTACAGCAAAGGAAGATATTTAGATGGTAACAAAATAGCACAACTCATTCAAAACCCATTAGAAATTTCAAATATTATCAAAAACGAGATAGACCAACTTCACCTAGAACACAAAGGTAAAATTTTAATTCAAGAAGAACTTCTGAAAGAAGAAGTACTAGAATTCTTAAAGAAAGAACTGGAGTTTATTCAAAACAATACAGTCAAAATTATTTATACCGAAAAAGAAAAGCCAGAAGATAATAATATTTGCCTCTTGTATTGCAACAATTATGAGATAAAATTTTATGGTATCCCGGATAGAATTGATTTAATCAACGATACATTTTATAGAGTAGTAGATTACAAAACTTCTTTCAAAAAAACAGATACATTAGAATTTAGTAATAATTTTGATATAGAAAATAAAAATGAAAACTATAACAAACAAATACAACTTTTAGTGTATGTGTTGTATGCTTTAAATACAAAGCGTATTCCGGCCAGACAATCTGTTACGGCCGCTATCCTTCCTTTAAGAGATAAAAGCAATCAAAAAAATAACTATCAAAAATACATTACAGAAAACGGTATCACAAAAAATTTTATTGATAAAAACGAAATAGAAAAAGTACTCATTTCTATTTTTCAAGAACACATTTTAAATACAGAAAAAAACTTCCAGCAAACCACTCATGAACAAATGTGTAATTATTGTGCTTTCAATTATATTTGTAAGCGATAATTCACTCCAATTAAATTTGTAACTTTGCAATAAAAGATTTTTTCATCTACTAAACTTTTTATTTGTAGTAAATGCAATTACAAAGCGACATAAAAATTGAAGAATACAGCATTGTCCCACATAAAGTCAGTGAAAAAGAACTAAGACAAAAAACATTGCTCTTGTCCCTTTCCATCTTTCAGGACGAATTGGAATCTGCCATCATTGATTTAGAAACCCATTCTGTTTATACCTCCGCCATTTATTCTTCTACTCAACATAAATTTTCCAATAACGAATTAAGTTTTTTACTGAATGATTTTATTCATCGTTATCATTTGCAAACAATAGCCTTCAAAAACATTCAGATAATCTGCTCCACACCCCATTTTACCATTTGTCCGGCAGAATTTTATTTACCCGAAAATAAACACGAACTCCTCCGTTTTACACAACCAATTACTTCTGATGAACATATTTTAGTAAACGACTTTGAATCTATTAAAATTTTATACACCATTCCACAATCTTTACACAACAACCTGATTCAACTATTTCCTTCTGCAAAATTGTACCACTCTTCCACCTCCTTATCATATATTCTTTTTTATCATCCTTTACTCAACCATTCAAAACTTTGGATACACCTGCATCCAAACTATATTGAAGTCATTGCCAAAGAGCAAAAACAATTTTTATTTTACAATACATTTGACACCCAAACCTCATTAGATGTTTTGTACTATATCTTATTTGTGATTGAACAATTAAAATTTTCACCACAAGAAACAGATGTTTATATCAGCGGAAACATTTCATTGAAACACAGCATTATTCAACTATTACACAAATATCTTCATAGTGTACAGATATTACACCATCATCCGAAACTACACATTCTTCCATTGAATACCTCGCTATTATCACACCATCATTTTATCACCTTAAACCACCATTTATGCGCATCATCTCAGGCAAATACAAAGGCAGAAAACTAAGAGCACCCATTATTGATGACATTCGCCCTACTACTGATTTTGCTAAAACAGGCCTGTTTAATATCCTCAATAATCACATTGATTTTGAAAACATTGTTGTGTTAGATTTATTCAGTGGTTTTGGGAACATCGCTTTTGAGTTTGCTTCTCGTGGGGCACTATTTGTAGATGCCGTAGACCATCACCCACAAAGTATAAAATTTATCAAGCATTTTGCATCACAAATCCAATTACCCATCAACACTTACCAATCCGATGTGCTACAATTTCTCAACAAAGTACATCAAAAATACGATATTATCTTTGCTGACCCGCCCTTTGACAGAAGCGACTTATTAAACAATGTTCTGGAAATTATTGAAAAACGTGCCCTTCTCAAAGAGAATGGCTTTCTTATTCTTGAACACGAAAATAATACCTCTTTCTCCCATCATCCCTCATTATTTGACGAACGAAAGTATGGAAAAGTACACTTCAGTTTTTTTAGAAAAACATAGTAACTCTTAACCAACTACTTCTGCTTTTTCACACTCTAAACTATTATCTTTTAAGTATATCAAATAACCTATTACATTTTTATTTTGGTAAATGGACTGAATAATACCCACGTACTTTGAAAGTTGCGCTTGATATTTAGGAGAAGTCGCACCGGTTTTGAATTCAAACACAATAATCTCATCCTTCTTTGTAAAAATTATTTTATCCGGCCGATATACCTCATCATCACTGGAAATAACATCTAATTCATTCAAAACATATTGAATATTGTTAGGATTAAAATACTGCTTTAGAGCAGAATGACCAACTAATTGATGGAATATTTTTCTGAAACAATCTAACTCATCAGAATTTATCAATCCTCTGGCAAGTGCTTTTTTCAACGGCTTATCAATAGCATTATCATTGACGAACTCCAACAATTTATGCACCTTAATCCCCATCCCTATTTCATCAGAATAAGGATTGGCATCATCTGATAATAAAATATTCGGATTGTAAACTAATTTTTCTCCACCAATTAATATGGTATCAGAAGAACTCGTTTGAGTATTGGACCGCTCATCATACATGCCATAACAAAACACCTTTTTGTAAGACGCATCGTGCTGCTCATCATTATCTGTATTTAGATGACTAACCGACTTCTCAGAAAAAAAGTTCTCTATTTTTGGCTTTACAATATGCTCGTAATATTTACAATCATCGTATCCATTATTTATTTCTCCAAAAACATACAAACGATTCACTGCCCTCGTCAAGGCCACATAAATAAGGTTGATATTTTCAAGATGTGCTTCTTCTGACTTATGGCGGGCAAAATCTTCATCCACTAATTGTATGGTCTCAAATGGCAAATACATAGTTAAATTTTGAAAATCATTAACAAAAACATTCTTGTCATTATGCTTCCAACTTATGATAAAATCATCGGGGACAGAGTACCAATAATGATTGTTTTTCACATTGCTTTTAAAGTTTAAATTCGTCATGACAACCGGAAACTCAAGCCCTTTACTTTTATGAATCGTGTATACTTTTACAGCATTGAGTTCCTGTCCTACCTGTATGGTAAACTCTTCTTTGTTCTTTTCCCAAAAATCCCAAAAATCATCTAAGGTATTACCCTTTGAAGCATACTGGTGCACATATAAACTAACAATGTTCAATAACTTTTGCACATACGAATGAAATGGAAGCTTAAACAATTCAATTATATTCAAACATAATTGATAAACATCCATTTTTGACAAGTTAAAATGAATATTCTTAAATGCTGGATCTTCATTAAACTGATATATAAAAATCTCTCTTAATTTTTCATTATAATAAAAATCACCAGACAAATTGTCATTTTGTTTCAGATAATAATTCCAACAAATGGCATTAGCAATTTTATCATACGGATTTAATAAAACTCTTAAAAAGGCGATAATAAAATCCACTTCTTCGTTTTGAAAAATGGTCAGCCCTTCCGGTGCAATAAACTGAAGAGTTTCGCCATTATTTAATTTTTGAGAAGATAATTCATTTATCAATGAAGCAATTTCACTTTTTGTACGCAATAATATACAAATGTCTTTTTGTCCATACCCTAATTGCAGACACTCATTAATTAAATTAAACACATCCTTTGCAAATTCTTTTTGACGCCATTCTTTATTTTTTAATGGGCCTTTTTGATAACAGTTATACTCAATGATTTCAATATACCCATTCTTTTGGCTACAAGAAATTTGTTCTGCATTGGCGTATACCCTTCCTATAATATCATTATAATTCAGTTTGTCAAAAATCCGATTATTAAACTCAACAATATTTTTAGCACTTCTAAAATTAGAATCAAGTGGTTTTGTCTGAATCTTGAGTTTAAAGTGTTCCCAATCCTCTTTTAATTTTTGAAGCCCGATAGTTTTATGTTGTGATAATTCCACAAACTGATGCACATCCGCATTTCGCCACATATAGATAGATTGTTTGGGATCACCTACAATATAATTGACTTTACCTTCTGACATTGCATTATGTATCAATGGTAATAAATTATTAAACTGCAAAGTAGAAGTGTCCTGAAACTCATCAATTAAAAAATGTCTATAACGCGTACCTATCTTCTCAAAAATAAAATCTACGGATTCTTCATTTTGAATAACTCTGTTGATTTCTCTTGTAAAATCTGAAAAAAATACAACATCATCTTCTTTTTTAATAGCGTTTAAAGTATCTACTAATTCAAAAACCAACCGTGTTATGAGTAAATTATCCAGTAATTGTTGAAATAATTTTAATGAACCATCTGCATTCTTCAATTCCTCATATTCCAATTTTATTCCGTATTGACAAATAGTCAACATTTTCTCAACATCTTTTGGTCTTTGCTCTGATGGATACTTTTTAGTAACCACCCTAAAAAAAGAATCCGCATCTTCTAATAATTCAAAATGAGCAAATGGCGCCTGATATACTTTTTTAATTTTTTTTATACCCTCTTTTTTAAGATTATCATATTTGTTTTCAATCTCTAATTTTGTTCTATCACAAGCATAAAACTGATTATCTCTGCCAACCCGCTCAATCACATCTCGTATTTCTTTTTCAAATTCCTGCATACTATTTTTATATTCTTTTTTATAATAATTATATGTTGTTTTTAGTGCTTCATCACTAATAGTATTTAGTTTTTGTTTTAATCGCTGAATCTCTTCATACGGCAATTCCTTTTCAACCAAGGGCTTAATAATCTTTTTGATTTCTTCTATAAAATCTTTAATCGTATAATTTTCCTTTTCTTCGTTTTTATCCTTTATAAATTCCATTATCCATTGAAATCTCTGATTTTCTGTAGTTGCCAATTCATCTAAAAAACGCTCAATTGTTTTATTGTAATAATCCTCCGTATTGGTGGCTATATTGTACACCAATGAATAATTCAAATCATACGCAAAACTCTTCAACACCCTGTTTGAAAACGAATCAATAGTAGATAACGAAACATCCGAATAATGATGTAATAGGTGATACAATAGATCTTCTGCTCTTTTGCGTATCGTATCATCATCAATTGAGTAATTGTTGAAATAAATTTTTTTTAACTTCTCAAATTGCGACTCATCGCCTTTTGCAATTTCAAACAAAACAGAAACCAAACGTTTTTTTAATTCATTAGCAACAGCATTCGTAAAAGTTAATCCTAATATCTGACGAATTTTTCTTAATTCAAATTGTCCATTTTCTCCTTCTAAAATAATTTTGAGAATTTCTCTGATTAATGTCGTAGTTTTCCCACTACCTGCCGAAGCATTGTAAATAACCAATAAAGGTGTATGCTCATTCATATTTTATCTTTATTGAAAATTACCCACACTATAAATAACACTGCATAAACTATTAAAATTCCAAGAACAATGGACGACGGTATAACATAAGAAAGAAAAGAAATTGAAAATCCTAAAAATGTAAACATATAAACCGTCAGAGATGTTTTACTATGCGACTTCCACCGGTTTAATAAATAATGATGCAGATGATTCTTATCGGCCTTAAACGGAGATTGCCCTCTCATAAGCCGAATGGTAAAAACACGCAAAGTATCGGTAATAGGATAAATCAATAATGACATAGCCGCTAATGGTTTAGAATAATCTATCAGATATTTAGAGATATCTGTAACCGGATATTCTATAAAACTCACACTTAAAAAATAAATAATCAACCCAATAGACAAAGAACCAGAATCGCCCATAAAAATTTTGGCTGGTGAAAAATTATACACCAAAAAACCACACAATGCACCGCACAAAGCAAATGAAAGTATGGCCAGTGAATAATCATTGAGTAATAAATAAAATATACCCATTCCTAAAGCAAAAACGGCACTCACACCTCCCGCTAATCCATCAATGCCATCTATCAGATTAATAGCATTCACTAAACCAATATACACTAAAAACGAAAATATAAAACTTAACCAATACGGAATTTCTTCTATACCCCAAATCCCGTGAAATCCAGTAATCCGAACATTTCCAATCACAATCAAAATAATGCCTGCTATAAAGTGTGCGATAATTTTTTTCTCAGGTGCGGTCCCAATCAAATCATCTTTTATCCCAACAAAAAAAATCAACATTGCTGCCGATAATAATATCTTTGAGTCAACCAACACGTGTCTTATCTGATAATATAAATGCAAATCATCAATATTCAACCATAATCCATACGCAAAAAATGTGGCAGCAAATATAATCACACCCCCTAATGTAGGAACAGGCCGTTCGTGCACTTTTCGCTCTTCGGTTGGTAAGTCCGTCAATCCTTTTTCCCGCATTACTTTGATAAGCACAGGTATAGTGTACAAACAAACTCCAAAAGCCGTTACAAATGCTAATAAAGACCAAATCATCGTAAAAATTTTACATATTAAAAATCATAAAATATATTGTAAAGTGCTGTCTGCAATTGAAGGTAAATATAATTAGAATTTTGTAATGTAGATTGTCTGTTTTCAACACCTAAATTGAAAATTAAATTGTAAGAAGGATTCAAAACAAAACCTAATAAAAATTTACTATAAACCACACTGATAGTGGCTCTATCCTGTGAATGTATTTGAAAAGACGCTATCCAACGCTTCTTTTTAAGAGCCAACATACTTACCAACTCATTTCCAAATTCAGGTGTGTACGCTAAATTTTGATTTAAATGTGCGTAGGAATTATTAGCAAACACATCTGAAGTCGTAGCCGTATATATATTGTTTTTTACATCGTTCCATTCTGATAAAAACATTATTCGCCAGTCCTTCCATTTTGCCAACCATTTCAATCCAATCTGATAAGCATACGCAGCATCCTGTTTAGAAAAACGCGATTCGTCATCCAACGCAAACTGCCCGTATACCATTACTGATTTCAATAATTTCTGCTGAATATCTATTCCTACCAGAACATTATTTTTTTGTTGCATTCCATAATAGGCAAGTTGTGAAAACAACATAGGGCTAAACAACATCGCATCTCCCCGCCATACATTTTTTCTATCCGCAACTTCACCAATGATACTCTGAAACAAACCCACTCGTGTGTGTTTTGTTATCCCAACATTTACGTACTGATACACCCAAATTTTTTTCTGAAACAAACGTTCTGTATTCTTTGGAATATTCTGTGAAGCAGAAACTAAATTATTCAACATAGCATAATTGCAAATGTAGTGCAATCGCCCTTTCCACCAAACTTGCTCAATTTTGACATAAGGATACACAAACGCATTATCACTTAATAACAGCGATCGATAGCCATTCCCAATTTTCTGCTTACCTGTACCCAATGTAATATTCAAATTTTTCGTAGCTTGCACGCTCACTATTCCCGCACTAAACGCATAATCAAAACCGCTATTTTTAAATCCTTTCCATCTCCCTTGTCCAGGAACAACACCAGTTGATCTTGCATATTGATATAAATACGTTGGAAAAACCGACTGATTTTCTGATAACACGGTTTCAATATACACTTTGCCAAACTTCACCGATGCTATAAACCCACGTGTATTGGTATAAGCCGAAAATGAACTATCTCCACTGACTTTTCCTTTTTGAAAATTTATCAATGGATTAATGCGAATATGAAACTCTTTTTGACGAATCGACACCACATCTTTTTCAAACATAATATCTAAAGCAGGATCGTTTTTAATGTATTTAAACATTCTAAAATTGGTATCAATGTTTGGATATTGCTGATATACAAAAGGATTAAGCGGATAAACATTCGTTGGTAAAACAGTATCGGATTTTAATAATGAATAATCTTGAATGCTTTGAAACAACCAGTGATTGGGCAATGATGAAAATTGTGCCCAAACTATTGACGAGTAAAAAAAAACGAATAAAAAAAACAATTTGCTTCGGAAAAAACTATTGACTTTAAAAAACAAAAAGTTTGCCACACACTGCATAGTGAGCAAACTTACTGAAAAAAATACTAACTTAGATATTACTTTAAAGTGCCTTTTTCTTCGGCTTCTTTATTTAATTGGGGAATTTTGTACATCCAGTAAAACAAAAGCCCCACAATGATACCGCCTAACAAGATATTGGGCTTATGCCCGAGTGCTCTTAAAATAGGGAAAATACCATTTGTACACCAATCACCAATCCCATTAAAAACATCTGTCCAAGTAATCATTAATTTCACCATAAAAAATATTTTGGGCAAATATACGAAGGAAATTCTATTTTTATTTTATTTTTTTAAGCCGTAGTTTTGCTTTGAAAAATTGGTTTACATCGCTCATTTATGTCATATAAAACGACTATTAAAGAAAAAGAATTAAAAAACAAAGTAGCCGATGATTATTTTTGGTTATATGATTGTTCCAAGATGAATACTTTGTGTGGGATTGTGCCGCAGGTACAGGAAATTTATTAAATGGTCTTACTAACAAATATAATATATGGGCATCCACATTAGATAAACAAGATGTAGAAGTCATGCATGATAGAATTAGTAATGGTGCCAATTTATTGCATGACCACGTCTTTCAGTTTGATTTTTTAAATGATGACTTGATTCCTGTTTCAAAAGGTGGGAAAATACCCGATAAACTATATGATATTATTTGCACGCCAGAAAATCGTAAAAAATTAGTAATTTATATCAATCCACCCTATGCCGAAGTATCAAGTACTATTGGCAAAGGAAAAGCAGGCGTTAATAAATCAAAAATTCATGAGAAATATTCCAATCACATTGGCACAGCAGGCAGAGAACTTTTTGCATTATTTCTCATTAGAATATATTGTGAAATTCCCGGTTGTATTATTGCTGAATTTTCTACACTAAAAGCATTGCAGGGCGCAGCGTTTTCCAAATTCAGAAATCTTTTCAAAGCCGAACTCAAAAGTATTTTTATTGTACCTGCTTATACATTTGATAATGTAAATGGCAAATTTCCTATTGGCTTCAAAGTATGGAACACAGCCGTTTCAAAATCTTTTAAGAAAATTAAAGCAGATGTATATGATGAAAATGGTAAAAGGAATATATGTAAACGCTTCTCTTTATGATATAAAAGAATACTTTCAGGGTAGAAATACAAAAGGGAAAATGAACAGTATCAGTAATAATGCTGTTTATATGGATTTAATAAAAGATTTAAGAGAAAAATTAAATATGCTTGCTGAAAAAATTCAGCCCCAAGTATATAAATATGGTTTTTTAATTAAATAATTAACTTTAAATTAGCCACCTGTTATTCTTTAAGTATTCATTGATTGTTGTAAACAATACTATTGGCATTACCTTTCTCCAGTTGGCATGATTCAATGTTTCTGACCATATCAAATAGTTGCCCAATCTTGCTTGCTTCATTTCTTCTAATACATAATCTCTAAAATTCAATAGCACGATCCATCCTTCTTCTTCCAGATCTTCCCACCACTCTTCATAATAACAATCATCGGATGAATGGAAATTCAACACATTTTCTCCTATCAATATAAAATACCGAACACCTTGATAAATCATTTCATCAATCACATTTCGCTTTAAGTGCATAATATCATTGTTTATTGCATCGTCCCATTCGCCTAACATTTCTATAATTGCAAACTTCCGCTGATAATTCGCAAATAAAATTTTAATGTATAATGTTTCACTCCCAATATCATCCCAATAAGGATGAATAATAAAATTATAAATTTGATTTTCATTAGAATATAAATCATATTCTCTTCCATAAAACGGCGAACGAGCATCGTATTCTGCTTTGTAAAGATTTCTCCATCGGCTAAATGGCTCAATGTTATGCATACTCTAATTTTTCAACATTTCATTTAAGTGAAATAATTCATCTTCAAGATTACTTGCATCCATAATGGCACCCTTATGTTTTTCAATAATTTGACCATTTTTCAAAATATAAATTGTCGGAAAACTCTCAATTCCTAAATTAGACAATGCCTCTTCACTTATCATAAAATTCAAACTATCTAATTTTAGTCGTCTTTTCAAATTTTCAACTTTTACGACTGATTCATCAGTAATAAAATAAATTTTTAAAAACTTAAACTTTTCAAAATGATTTTGAACCAATTGCATTTCTGCCACACAAGGCCCACACCATGTTTGAAAGCAAACTACCATCGCTTTATTCAAATCATTTTTATTCAAATAAATTTCTTTATCATTTAAATCTTTCAATTTCAGGGTTGAAAAATCAATATTTGGTGTATAAAAGAAAATCTGATATGCCCTGTAAAGAAAGAAAACAGCAATAAAAATTAGTACGACTATTTTGATTTTTTCTCTCATTTTATTCAAAATATCTTGTTGAAAAAAGTTTGTTTGAATGCTTTCAAGTGCGTGAATTTACAAATATTTTTGCAGCCATTATGGGCTGTTTCAGATTAATAATTGCGTGGATTCTAAAAATAATTTTAATTTTTGTAATAGTATCAATATTGAGCATTTTACTTTTTAAATATATTCATCCCCCTATAACGCCTTTAATGCTTAAGCGAATGATAGAACAAAAAATAAATGGTGAAAAAATTCGCTGGCAATATCAATGGGTGGCACTGGAAAAAATCTCACCTAAACTGCAATTGGCCGTTATATGCAGCGAAGATAAAAAGTATCTGGAGCATTACGGATTTGATTGGGAATCTATTCAAAAAGCATTTGAACAAAATCAAAAGCAGGGAAAAACAAAACGGGGTGGTAGCACAATTTCTCAACAAACTGCTAAAAATTTATTCATGTGGGATGGACGCAGTTATCTGAGAAAAGTGCTGGAAGCATGGTTTACACTCCTCATTGAAACATTCTGGGACAAAGAACGTATTATGGAAATGTATCTAAACATCATTGAAATGGGACGTGGTGTGTATAGTGCAGAAGCCGCTTCATTGTATTGGTTCAAAAAGCATGCTGACCAATTAAATAAAGATGAGGCCGCTGCGATAGCCGCTATACTCCCCAATCCAAAAAAATATCTTGCCAATCCTTGTAGTCCTTATATTTACAAGCGAAAAGAATGGATAAAACAACAAATGAATTATTGGGGCAACAAAATAGATTACAACAAATATAAAGACGATGATGAAAAATAGTACGATAGTTCTGTTGATTACTTTTATTTTTGTATTTACAAAACCTGCTGAAACCAATATACAGGAAAGTATTGTATTTTCTAATCTTTTGCCTGTTAAACCTTCTAAAATTACTTCTCATCTTAAATTGAATTCTTCTACACTGCGATTTTTATCTAACAAAATCAATGAGCATTATGAAAAATTATTTCATCAAAAAGCGTTTAACGGCTGCGTATTGATTGCTATTGAAGATAAAATTATTTACGAAAATGCTTGGGGATATAATGATCTGAAACAAAAAACTTGCCTGAGCACTAATAGTTTATTTCAATTAGCATCTGTGAGTAAAATATTTACAGCAACCGCCATTCTGAAACTATACGAACAAAATAAACTCAACTTAAATGATCCTGTTCAAAAATATCTTCCCGAATTTCCCTATTCGCAGATAACTATTCATCACTTACTTAATCACACTTCTGGCTTACCTAACTACTTGCACTTAATGCCTGAGATTGGCAGACAGGATACAGTTTTGTCGCATCAATCTGTGCTGCAATTTTTAATCAAAAGAAAATTACGCCCTGAGTTCAAAGCAGGAAGAAGGCATAAATATTGTAACACCAACTATGCCATATTAGCGTGCTTGATTGAAAAAATATCAGGAATGAATTATTCAGATTTCTTGAAAAAAGAAATTTTTATTCCTGCAGGTATGCAAAATACAAATACAATTTATTTCGTTGATATTTTTGATGAAAACACGGCTAGTTCTCATGAATACAAAAGCCGTCGTGTGCCTTTTTATGCTGGTGATTTTATTTTGGGTGATAAAAGTATTTATTCTAATGTTCACGATTTGTTTGCTTTTGGACAAGCATTTTTAAGTAAAAAAATTTTATCAGACAGTACCATTCAATTAATGACCAAAGGTGTTAAGACCAATAAATACGGCTTGTTATATGGCTATGGTATTCGTATTCGCAATTATGAAGATAGTACCCAAATGATATGGCTTCACAATGGCTGGTGGCATGGATACCGTACTTCCTTTCAAATGAGACCAAAAGATAAAGTTATGGTAATCGTATTAAGCAATCACATTCACAAGACGACTTATTACACTACTCCGATTTTTCAAATAATTGATGAAGTGTTGTACAATAAAACCATTGACACTTCTGATAATAATCAAAAGAAAATTTACCCTACTTTAGATGAAGAGTAAAAAGGTTTTTATCCCTACTACCAAAACGACCTCTGTTTCATTACTCGGTAATTCTGAAACTGCAACAAACTTCTGGTTAGTACTTCACGGCTATGGACAATTAGCCGAAGATTTTCAAAAACATTTTGAAAATTGGAACTTAGACAAACATTACTTTATTTTACCCAATGCATTAAATTGTTTTTATCTTAAATCGGGTAAAGACGAAGTCGGTGCATCGTGGATGACCAAATACGAACGTGAAAAAGATATTATCGATAATAACAGTTATCTCAATAAAGTGTATGAACAATTTATATTACCTTATACTAAAAAAGACCAACAGCATTTTTTCGTAGTAGGATTTTCGCAAGGTGCAGCCACACTTATTCGCTGGCTGGCAGTGGAAAACATACGGACTGAAAAAATTATTCTTTGGGGGGCGGTATTTCCACCAGACATGGAACAAGAAAAATTTTTAGTGAATTTAAAGCAAACGGAATGGTGGTATTTTATAGGCACTGAAGATGAATTTATTTCTAATGAAGAAAAAGAAAAACAAAAGCAATTTTTTCAGTCGCATAAATTTGATATCCACTGGATAGAATACAAAGGCAAACATGCTTTTGATGAAAAAATACTTTACAACACATTCAAATTTTAAACCTTTCACTAAATTAATTATTTAATCATAGCATAATGAATAATACGTTTTGTTTCAAAATATTCGTGTTTGAAAAAATCATAGATATTAAAAATTAAAACTTCTTCAAAATACTTTCCCAGTTCTGCTCTTAAATCATCTATTTCTCCGCCTTTGAGATAAATGATTCCATTTGGAAGCGGATGCTGGTGCTTGCTTTTTATTTTTCCCTGTGCTAATTTCAAAAAGTCCGGAAAATTTGTAACGGCTCTGCTCACAATAAAATCAAATTTTTGTTTTATTTTTTCTGCCCGATTGTGAATAGTTGTCACGTTTTTTAATTGTAAACCTTTCACCACTTCATTAACCACATTAATTTTTTTTTGCACACTATCATTCAAAAAAAACTCTGTTTCAGGAAATAAAACAGATAAAGATATGCCAGGAAATCCGCCACCAGTGCCAATATCTAAAACACTGGCTCCGGACTGAAATTGTATTATCTTTGCTATAGATAATGAATGTAATACATGATGCAAATACAAATGTTCTATATCTTTTCTGGAAATAAGATTGATGCGTTCATTCCAATACACATAAACATCCTGCATCCATTCCAATTGCTTTTTTTGCTCTGCTGATATATCGGGGAAATAATTATAAATCAATTGTAGTTCTTCCTGGAAAACCCTCATAACATTATTTATCTCCTTTAAGCGATATTATAATTCTGTATAAAACTTTTCTTGCCCGGAATAATTCTGCTTTTACATTATTCGTAGTCGTATTTAATTCCTTTGCAATTTCTTCACAACTCATTTCCTGATAGTAATACAAATCAATGACACGCTTGTATCTTGGTGCTAATTTGTTCACAATAAGTTTTACAAAAGCAATTTTTTCTTCATTTAGCATATCCTGAATAGGGTCATTAGTGGAAGAAACAAGTTGGGTTGCAAATGTGGTATCTGTTCCTTCACTCATATAATCATCAATAGAAGAAGTATTCATGTTTTTTTTGTTTCGCAAAGAGTCAATTGCTTTATTAATCCCTATTCGGAATAACCATGTACTAAAAGCAAACTTAGGATTGTATTCCTCTAATCTGGAAAATGCCTTTGCAAATGTCTCAAATAGTATGTCTTCTGCTGCATCCTTTGTCTTTACTATTTTTAATACAGAGGCATACAAGGACAGCCGATATTTTTTTAATAATTGCTCAAACGCTATTTGATCGCCTTGTTTGGCTTTTTCAATCCAATTAATATCCTCTTGTGCCTTTGGACTTAAATGCGAAAAATTATCTTCTTTATTTTCTTTGTCATTGGGCATTTACAATCGTTTAATTTTTTTATACAGGGCAATGTAAATATACGAAATAATCAATAAAAGTTCTAAATAAAAAGCATGCCAATATAATTTTTGTTCATTCAACTTTTTAGAGGAAAAATAAAACAAAATCGTCTGCAAAATGTATTTAAGTAAAAAAGATATAAGAATATACACAAAAAATTTAGGAAACAAGACCAACAAACTGATATTGGCAATATAATAAAAAACTTGCGAAAAGAAAATCCATGCTAACATGAATTTGTGAGATGGCTTGTACAAAGGAGCAGTACTAAAATGTCTGGCTTTTTGCAAAAGCCAATGTTTAAGAATGAAAGGTGGTTCGGAAACAGTAAAAGCATCTGGATGTATACACACGGCAGTATTTTGAAAATTAGCCGTTTCGTTTACAAACAAATCATCATCGCCGGATGCAAGATGATAATGGTTGGCAAATCCTTTGTTCTTAAAAAACAAAGATTTAGTATAAGCCAGATTTCTTCCGACGCCCATATAGGGATTACCTCTCAAAGTACTGGAAAAATATTGTAAAGCAATAGTCAAGGTATCGTAACGAACTAATTTATTCAAAAGCCCTTCTTTAATATCATACTTTCCATAACCCAATACAATTTCTTTTTCTTCTGTGAAATGGCTTGCCATTATTTTCAGCCATTGATTGGAAGAAGGTCTGCAATCCGAATCTGTAAATACTAAATGTTCATTTTTTGCATGCTTGATGCCAATAAACACCGCCATTTTTTTTCCATGCTTGTAATTTTCACTTTCAGGGATATTGACTTTTCGTATCTTATTCGGATATAGCTGATAATATTTATCAATAATCATTTCAGTATTATCTACCGAACAATCATTCACTATTACTACTTCATAATCAGGGTATTCCTGATTAAGAATATACGGAAGATTTTGATCTAAATTCTCTTCTTCGTTTTTAGCACAAACAACAACCGAAACCGGAATATTTTTTTCTGAAAAATCATCTTTATATCGTATGGCAGGTAAATAATGACGCAGATAAGTAAATAGAATAAATAAAAATGCCAATAATGTAACTGATAATACGATCCATTCAATAAAGCTTATTGGTATTGGGAAAAAATCTAACATACTATTCAATCGTCTTACTACTTGAATTATTGTTATGAACTATACGCATAATCTGCCAGATATTCAAAAGCAGACATTAGTTTACCATCTTTACAAATGGTAGCCCGTTCTATTATCTTATCTTCATCATTTCCCAGTAAATATGGCAACACTCTTTCCTGTAAATCTTTTGCAAAACCATCGCTGGCATCTCTTGGAAGTTCGGTAGGTAAATTATCCACCGCCATCACCAACACACAATCTTTTTTGAATGGTAAATCTTCCTGTAAGTTATGAATATTAAATCCATAAAATGGGTGCTCTACTGAACTGGTACGAATAGTAGTAGGGACAGAACCATTTATATCGCAGGTAATATCGGCAACAACACTGATTTTAAAGTCGGGCGACTGTACATCTTCTAATGTAAACATTTTGGGAGCGCGTGGATCCCAATAATGAGCCGAAATGTAAATATCGGCTTGTTTGGTAAACGGCGGAAATTTGGAAACAAAATGCTCAGGATGTTGAAAAAAGTCGTTCAAATCAAAATTATGATCATCCTTTCGTTCTACATAATCCCGTGGTGTCAGTTGAGTATAAACCGGTTCTCTATAATGGGGCATCAAAAATTCTTCGGGCGTTACTCTGCGAATGTGCAATACACTTAAAGTTTCTATTACACCGTTCGCTACACGACCACTGCCCGTCATTACAATTTTGATGTTCGGTAATTTTATTCGTTTGAGTTCTTCTGCCATTTCTGCTCTGTCCCGGCATTGATAGGCCGGTTTTAGTCGAAACAAATCATATTTTAAACCATATCCTCTGATGGCATTGTAAGCGCCGACGATACCTGCATAACGACCAAAACCAATGATTCTGTTATGCTGACTATCGGTTAACGTCTCATAATCTACCATTGTAATTTTCTTATCTATCAGGGTCTGCATTAACTTTTGATTGTGTGGTTGTTTTTTAATAACGTGTGCAAAGAAAAAATAGATTTTGTGGGGTATTAGTTTATCTACCGGTACTTCTTTTACTCCCATCAGCACATCACAATCGGATAAATCTTCCTGTAAAGGGATACCAAATGCTGTATATTCATCATTAGAATAACAACGAATATCACTAGGTTGCACTACAATACTTAAATCTGGAAATTGTTTTAAAAGTTCGGCACAAACTAATGGGGTAAGCGGCACACGTTTATCAACAGGTTTTTTTTCTTCTCTTAAAATACCAATTTTGATTTTTTTCATAATCGTTTTTTACGAATTGTATTATTTTAGTTAGGTTTGCAAATATGCTGAAAAATTTTCATAGACATAACATATTCTTCTTCTTTTGGTTTGAAATTTTATCATTTCCACGCCGTAAATCCAGTAACTTAAATGCACTTTAGAACCATTTATATCTTTTTTATTACAGTCATTATTTTTAATTCTGCATTGGCACAAAAAAATTCTGTTGCTACAAAAAAATATTCTATTCAGGAACTATCCGAAGATATGAAAATTCTTGAAGATATTTTGTTGGCGCATCATCCGTCTATTCGATTTTATCATCCGGAAGAATGGTATAAAAATTATTTTGATACGGCTTTAGTGTTACCCCATTCTTTAAATGAAAAAGAATTCAGAATGTTTTTAAAGAAGAAATTAAGTCAATTACATTGTGGACACAGTGCTGTTATACCTTCCAGAAAGTATGAAAGATACCTTAAGAAAAAAGAATTCAGAGCAATTCCTTATTACTTGTCTTATTACGAGCCCTATTTTATTAACATAAAGGGATTTGGTAAAAGTGATACTTTATTAAAACCATTTGACACAATTAAAACCATTAATCAAGTTCCTATTTTTCAGATAGCAGAGCAGTTTCAACCTTACTTATTTGTAGACGGTATGCATCTTTTATCTCAAAATGAAATGCTACAAAAAAATCTGATGTTTTATTATTTTGCTAATACAGATATAGATAGTGTTATGTTAGAATTGAATGCTACTTCATCGCCTCCCAAAACCTTACATACTAAGACGTTCAAACATCTGCAAAATGAATTATGGAAAATGAAAAGCGATACATTAATGCAAAAATATGGTGGAAAATATTATTGTGGTGTATATTTAGATAAAAACAAAAAAATTTTTTATATGAAAATCAAAGCATTTTCAGGAATTAGCATGAAAGCTTTTTTCAGAAAAACATTTAAAAGATTAAAGCATCATCAGGCACAGGTATTAATTTTAGATTTACGAAACAATCCGGGCGGAAAAATCACACAGTGTCTGAATTTATTATCTTATTTGCTTCCCCAAAAAGATAGTTTGTTTTATGAAACACGAATTCAGAAATTAGAGCATAAAAAATATTTATCCAGAAAATTAGAATTTAGAATTATTAACTGGTTTATGAAAATAACTAAAGCAAAAAACAAGGATATATGGATAGAACCAATCAAAAAAAACAAGTCCTTTTCATTTAATCATACATTATATGTGATTACCAATTGTAATACATTTTCTGCTGCGAATCTTGTAGCAGTATATTTAGCCAATAAGCGTCCCCATACAAAAATAGTAGGCACTGTAACTTCTGGTGCACAATGGGGAAGTAATGCGGTTAGTTTTTTAAAATTAACTTTACCCAACACTAAAATCAGAATAATTATTCCTACTTTTCGCATCTATCATAATTTGAAGCATTTATCCAACCCCCAAAAAATGCAATCAGTTATGCCTAATATCTATCCCAACTATACGCCTTCAGATTATTTTTTCAAAAAAGACAAAGCATTAGAAAGCATTTATTTTGATTTAATGAATAAGTAATATGAAAACACTGAAAAACATTTCTCTTTTACCCTATAATACTTTCAGAATTGACGCATTGGCAAACGAGGTGATAATTATTGAAAAAGATACAGAATTAGAAATCTTAAATCTTGCTCAAAAACCTTATCTGGTATTAGGTGGTGGGAGTAACGTATTGTTCACAAAAAATTATACTGGGATTATTCTGAAAAATGAACTGAAAGGAAAAAAAATTGTTGATGAGACCGAAGAAGATATAGTTCTAAATGTCAAAAGCGGTGAGAATTGGCACAATCTGGTAATGTGGAGTGTTGAAAACAACTGGAATGGTATAGAAAATCTTGCTTTAATACCGGGCACAGTAGGCGCTGCACCTGTTCAAAACATTGGTGCCTATGGAGTGGAGATCAAAGATGTATTGCAATTTGTAACGTTTTTTAATTTTGAAACACAACAATTTATAACATTCTCCAATGAAGAATGTCAATTTGGATACAGAGATAGTATTTTTAAGAAAGCATTGAAAAACAAAGTGTTTATTACCGATATTGGAATAAAACTTAAAAAGAAAAATCATCAATATAAAACGGACTATGGCAATATTAAAGACGAATTAAAGAATCAAAATATTCAGCACATTTCTCCGCAAATAATCGCAGATATTGTGATTAAAATCCGACAAAGTAAATTACCCGATCCTTCTAAAATTGGTAATGTCGGAAGCTTTTTCAAAAATCCGGAGGTGCCAGAAAGTTTATTGTCAGAAATAAAAAACAAATTTCCGAATATTATTTACTTTCCTACTTCTCAAAATGGAATTTACAAATTAGCCGCCGGATGGCTGATAGAGCAATGCGGATTGAAGGGCTTTGAGCACAAAGGTGCGGCTGTACACACGCAACAAGCATTAGTGCTTATCAATAAAAATAATGCAACCGGTCAGGATATTCTTGAACTGGCAAAAATAATAATGAACAAAGTATATTCTACATTTGCCGTTAAATTGGAGTCCGAAGTAAACATTATTGAATGAGTACTATACAGACACATACTTTTGATAACATATCTACAACTACTACAAGTTCTTCAAAATTAAAATGGAGTTTTTTTGATATTACCATTTACTTACATTTTTTTATTCCAAGTTATATTTTATTCAAGCAACCTTTTGAGTTTTACATTACCTATATTTTTATTATTGCCTATTTTCCTTTTTTAGTTGCCAAATATTCTGCGCCAAGAGGTGTTTGGTGGATATTGATAATTTTATTAACCACCGGTCTCTTAAATGTCTGGTTAGATAATAATACGTACAAAAACTTCTTTAAAATTTATTTAAATATTGCTCTTAATCTGATTTTTTACGCTACGGTTGCTGCTTATTACAATTTTAATGTAGAAGAGATGTTTAGAAGATACTTAAAGATTGCAGTGATTGTTTGCATTTATGGAATTATTGAATTGGTAGCATATAAAGCAGGAATGTTTAATTTAATCAGTTTACACCATTTAGGTTTCAATAAATGGGGAGCACCGCCCGGAGGTCTCGGCATTCGCATCAATTCTACGTATCCAGAACCAGCATACTTTGCACAATTTATGTCACCTGCCGCATTTGTATCTATATACACTTTATTAATTCAAAAAAATAATTTATTAAAGCGATGGGAAAGTGCAATTATTCTTACTGCCTTCTTACTTTCCTTTTCTTCACTGGCTTACACAGGCATTTTCATTGCTTTATTTCTTTTGCTACTCAATTACGGGCTAATTCGTTATTTTCTATTTGCTATCCCGGTAAGTGTTTTTTTATTTTATATTATTTATAATAATATCCAAGAGTTTAAAGAACGAATGGAGGGCATAAAAATAGCGTTTATTGATGAGTACCTATTAGAAGAAAAAAACAAAGAAGTATCAAACGAACAAGCGTTTATGGCACGTCAATTCAGAGTTTTGAGCAAAGTACACGGCTCACCTTTGGTATTGTATAACAATTACTATATAACAATGCAAAATTTCAAATCAAATCCTTTATTTGGTACAGGATTGGGATCGCATGAAATTGCATTTGAAAAGTATAATTTAAGTTATTTAATAAGCAAATGGTACTTATTTAATACACCCGATGCTAATTCTATGGGATTAAGAATAATCTCCGAGTTGGGTTTGATGGGCATTATTTTCACGATACTGTTTATTAGAAACTATTTTGTATTTAGAGAAAAAGATAACAATTATTGGTTAATAAGTTCATCATTATTAGTTTTAATCATTTTACAAATATTACGACAAGGTAATTATACATTTTCTGGTTTCATCTTTTTTGCTTATTTATATTATTATAATAAACTAGCTGCATTAACTAGTAGCAATGAACTCAAATAAAATACATTTTGAAGGATTAAATGGCCTAAGATTCTTTTCGGCCAGTGCAGTTGTTTTTTCACACATAGAACTTATTAAAATGGCATTTGGTTATTCACATTCATGGGACCATCCCGTTTTTTTCTATCTGGGCGGAATAGCCGTTATTTTTTTCTTTGTATTAAGTGGTTTTTTAATTACATTCTTATTGTTAGAAGAGAAAAGAAACACACAAACAATTAATGTAAAAAATTTTTATATCATCTTAAGAATATGGCCATTATACTATCTCATTGTAATTATTGGTTTTTTCATTCTCCCCCATTTTTCCTCTATTAAAATTAATTATCTTGAACTTAACTTTCAGAAAAACTATTACCACATGCTTTTTTTGTATTTACTAATACTCCCTAATCTTGCCACTGCATTATATGGACATGTCCCTCATATCGGGCATTTATGGACAATTGGTGTAGAAGAACAATTTTATATCCTATGGCCACTTATCATCAAGAAAATAAAAAACAACATTCTATCGTTTTTGCTTGTTTTCATTTTTATTGTAATCTCCATTAAAGCTCTCGTCCTCTTCTTATTTCTTTTTTATCAACCTAAAAATTACTCATTTCTGTTTCATCTTAAAGAATTTATGGCTGGATTTAAAATTGAATGCATGGCTATAGGGGCAATAGGCGCCTATTTATATTGGTCAAAAAGTATCTTACTACGATTTATTTATCACCCCTTTTTGCATATACTGGCATGGTGCTCCATTCCTCTTCTTATTTTCTATACACCACATTGGGCACAAGACGCTAATCATTTGATATACTCATTAAGTTTTATTATTATCATTCTAAATGTTTCTACCAACAAAAATTCCTTCTTAAAACTAGAAAATTCTGTTCTTAATTACTTTGGAAAAATATCTTATGGTATCTACATGTACCATTTTATGTTAATCCCAATCGTACTCTTCTTATTAAAAAAAATAAACATAGACATCAATTCTACAGAAGGTAATTTTTATTTGTATAGTTTATCATTTTTATCAACGTTTATGGTATCTATTATATCCTACATATTTTTTGAAAAAAAGTTTCTTAATTATAAAAACAAATTCTCGGTTATCCCTTCCAAAATGTAATTTTTCTTAATCAAACAGAACAGATTATTTTAAGTTTTAAGGAAGAAGCATTGAAATACGTATTTCTAAACAAGTTGGGTTATTCCTTATTGTAGCGATACATTCCCTTCTTCAATTCTTTTAATGCAGCCATCGCTTCCTCATCACTTATTTGATACGCCAAATAATAATTTTTCCCCAATACATTCACTCGTATTCTTGGCTTCCCTTTATTCCAAAAACTAGTAGAAATAAAATCTGAAAACACTTTTTCATTAAAGGGCTCAACAGCTATTTCATTAATGTCTTCTAACCTCCACTTCAACAATTTTCTTTTCTTTAATAACACGGTCTCATAATATAAATGCTTGTCTTTCATCCAGATTTTTTCCTTCCCCCACTTTCTCCACAAAAACACATTTATCATTTTCCATTCATAATAAACCCAAAAAAAAGCAAAAACTATAATGAATAATTGCTGATTGTCATTTGTCACAAACCGGTAACTTCCCACTATCAACAAACCACTAATCGTCCATAAAACAATCCAAATCAACAAGCCCCAACTCTTTAAACGCTCATTATAAGGCAAGATGACCAAACTCCATAACACATTGGAAGGAGCATCGCTTTTTGAATACGCTATAGATAGCCGTTTACTTATCAATTTAACATCAAAATTTTTCTCGCCACTTTCTTCAGTCATATCAAAAGCGTGGTAAATTACAACAACATACGAACAGGATTCTCAAGATAATTCTTCAAAGTTTGCAAAAAGGCGGCACCAGTAGCACCATCGACTGTCCGATGATCGCAAGCCATTGTCAAACTCATAACATGACCTGGTACCACCTGATTATTTTTTACAACCGGTACAGCACGAATAGCGCCTACTGACAATATACAGGACTCCGGATGATTAATAATAGAAGTAAACTGTGAAATACCAAACATTCCAAGATTGGAAACCGTAAATGTATTACCTTCCCAATCTTTGGGCTGTAATTTTCTTTCCTTTGCTTTTTTAGACAACTCCTTGCTTTCAGCAGAAATTTGTAGCATCGATTTTTGATCAGCAAAGCGAATAACCGGCACAATCAATCCATCTTCAATGGCCACAGCCACTCCAATATGAATATGGTCATAGTAACGAATCTTATCGCCCAACCAACTACAATTTACTTTTGGATGATTCCTTAATGAAGCAGCCACCGCCTTGATGATAATATCATTAAAGGATATTTTTATATCTGCATTTTCATTGGCCATAGTTCTGAAAGAAATGGCATTCTCCATATCCACATCAATAGTTAAATAATAATGCGGTGCAGAATTTTTACTTTCTGTCAAGCGTCTGGCAATGGTCTTGCGCATTTGCGTCAGTTCCTCATCTCTGAACGATTCTTTGAACTGCCCTACTCCATATCCTACTGCATTGACCGATACAGGAATGGAAGATGCCTTAAAGTTTTCTATGTCTCGTCTGATAATTCTGCCATTGTCGCCCGAGCCCTGCACCAAACTTAAATCAATACCTTTTTCCTTAGCCAATCGTTTAGCCAATGGCGATGCCTTAACTTTTCCAGTAGATAAACCTGTTGAAACACGGCTCATCCCCATATTAGTATGCCCTGCAGATGCTTCTGTTGTCGTTTCTGTTTTTACAACAGATGGAGAAGCAGTAGGTACATTATTAGAAGTTTTTATAGCCGTCAGAATGGTATTAACATCTTCCTCTCCTTTCCCAATGATAGCCAGCAAACTATCCACCGCAGCAGATTGCTTTTCCTGTACACCGATGTGCAATAATACACCATCATAAAATGATTCAAACTCCATCGTAGCTTTATCGGTTTCAATCTCTGCCAATATATCACCACTTTTTACTTTATCACCTACTTTCTTATTCCATTTAGCAACAACGCCCTCTGTCATCGTATCACTTAACTTGGGCATTTTTACAATGTGAACCGTCGGCGGAAGCTGGGCAGCAGGTGTAGAAGCAGATTGAATTTCTGTTTTTTGTTCTGAAACAGCCGCCGGTTTTGTAGTAGAACCATTGGTATTAGTAAGTAGCGACTGAATATCTTCCCCTTCTTTTCCGATAATGGCAATCACCGCATCTACCGGAACGGGCTTTTTTTCAGGAACACCAATATGCAATAAAACACCATCGTAAAACGATTCAAACTCCATCGTGGCTTTATCGGTTTCAATCTCTGCTAATATATCGCCACTTTTTACTTTATCTCCTACTTTTTTATTCCATTTTACAATAACGCCCTCTGTCATCGTATCACTTAACTTGGGCATTTTAACTACATGTGCCATAGATTAAAGTTTAGTCAATGTTTATAGTTGAATGAATGTACTGTTTCGTTTTTTGAATATCTTCCAAAAGAAAGGGAATAACTTGAAGAATACCCTGATAAAGTTCTGTAAAATTTGTCAACGAATAATCATGAGCCGTATAACTTCTGATTTCCCGTATTTTAATCCAGATGTCTGTGCTTCTTATCCATCCCTTTTTCTCTGCTATATGTAATAGCTCTCTTAATCTTTGAACATCAAAAAGTTCAATTTTAGCGAGAAATTTTAAGAGTTTTTTTAGAAAAATATCACTCGTCCTTGCAAATCGGCTTGCCAGTGCTTCCAGATGCATCAATTGCTCTTCACTTAATTTATCCCAATAGGTAATATCCATAGTTTTGCAGTGCTCATAAGATATTGCCGGACGCTCAGAACTTTTATTTAATAATTGTAGAATATAGTGCAGATGCTCGTATTCTTCCCTAGATAAAGTCATAATTCGATTAAATCTTTAGCAATACTTTTAATAAAAGGATTTTCATCCAGGCGCTTAGCAATCACAATATCTATTTTCTGTTCTTCCATGTTTTTAAATATATCACAACGAATATCAATCAAATCTGAAAACGTAAGTTTATCCGACAAAACCAATATATCAATATCTCCCCCTTTTTTATCGTCTTTTGTTCTCAAACCAAATAAAAAAATTTTTGAATTCTTATCCTTTTTGAGAATAGAAGTTTTGATTATCTGTATTTCGTTGGGATCAACGCGCATGGGTGGGTGCCTGTTTTATTCTTTGATGAACGGATAATCTTGCTGAACATAAACATCTTCATATAATTCCTGCGCATCAGGATACGGACTTTCCTCAGCAAACTGCACACTTTCTTCTACAATGGCTTTTACTTTTTCTTCCAGATTTTCTATATCTGCATCCTTTAACCATCGATTATTTTTCATTGTTTTTATCACTCTTTCAATGCAATCATTTTTCTTATATTCTTCCACCTCCTCTTTTGTACGATAGGTTTGTGGATCACTCATACTATGTCCTCTGTAGCGGTAGGTACGAACTTCCAGCAAGGTAGGCCCTTCACCGTTTCGGGCTCTTTCGACCGCTTCAAAAACAGCATTATGCACTTCCTCCACGCTCAATCCATCCACTTGATAAGAAGGCATATCATAAGCACATCCTAATTTATACAGATTCGTTACATTACTGGTTCTTTCCACAGAAGTACCCATTGCGTAAAGGTTGTTTTCAATGATAAATACAACCGGTAGTTTCCATGTCATCGCCATGTTCAAGGTTTCGTGAAAAGCCCCCTGTCGTACAGCCCCATCGCCCATAGAAGTGATGCAAACATTTTTAGTCCCCATATACATTTCTGCAAAAGCAATCCCTGCCCCTAATGGTATTTGTCCGCCCACAATGCCATGTCCTCCAAAAAAATTATGTTCTTTACTGAACATGTGCATAGAGCCGCCTTTACCTTTGGAACAGCCGGTGCGTTTTGCATACATTTCAGCCATCACATATTTAGGATGCAATCCGAGTGCAATAGGATAAGCATGATCTCGATATGCTGTAATGTGCTTATCCTCTTTTTTAGTAGCGCTTACAATACCGGCTGCCACCGCTTCCTGACCAATGTACAAATGACAAAAACCTCTTATTTTTTGCTGTACATAAAGTTGTCCCGTCTTTTCTTCAAAACGACGCATGAGCAGCATTTTTTCCAGCCATGACCAGTACTGTTCTTTTGAAAATGAAGAACTCTTTTTAGAAATTGATTTTTTTGTTTCCACTTTTCCCATTGTCAATCTATTTGTTGGCTACAAAAGTAAGAATATTTTTTCGCAAACTAAAATATCGGCTTTACATACACATATAGGATAGAAAGTTAGATTAACATAATTTTAATCTCTCCCCAAAATACCCTCTTTTAGGTATTTATTTGCTTTCATGGATTTTACTAACTTTGCCCAATATGAACACTGAAACATCCTTCAATTTAAGGACGATTAAGGTAGGAGAAAGAGTTAAAATTAAAGAGATAAAAGATCTCATAATTAAAAATTATCTGGCACAGGTTGGCATATTTATCCATCAGGAAATTGTCGTGTCAAAAATTGCCCCCTCTGGTTCTATGATTGCTCTGCAAACACAGGACCTTGAAATTGCCATTCGGGCAGATATTGCAAATTACATTGAAGTTCAACCGGTTTAATGGATAACACTCATGTCTTCTTCTTCAAAACGCTTTTTGTTAGTTGGCTCTCCGAATTCTGGCAAGACAAGCATGTTTAATCGTTTGACGGGTTTACATCAAAAGACAGCCAATTATACGGGCGTTACCATTGAAAAACACATCGGCACTTTCTATTGTAAAAATGAACTAATAGAACTGGTGGATTTGCCTGGAATATATTCTTTGTATTCAACGGCTGTGGAAGAACAATTAGCCATTCGGGAAATTTTAAGTGGCGCATACGATGGGATTATTTTAGTTGCCAATGCCGACCAATTACAGAAAAATTTACTTCTGATACTGCAGGTACTGGATTTGAAAAAACCTTCTCTCTTGATACTTAACATGATAGATGAAGCATATAAAAAAAATATCCTTATTCAAACCAATGTGCTTCAAAGTTTACTTAATGTCAATGTAATTCCGGTCAGTGCCCGCTATGGAAACGGGCTGGATAAATTAAAGGATATACTTTTTACACTATCTGCAAGTAGTAGTGTATTTTATGATTGGAATACATTAAACAAACATGCTTCTATTCTAAAAAATGTAAAAGATTACTATACATGGATTGATTTTTACACACTGCATAAAGAAGAACATCCGAACCTACAAGCCATTGTGAATGAAGACATTGAATACAAGCGCACTCTCATTCATTACATTGCAACAAAGAGTATTAAAACATCTTCCTTTTTTTCAAAACGTCAATTTTTAATAGATAAATACCTCACTCATAAAATATGGGGCTTTGTATTTTTAATCTTAACCTTATTCATTACATTTCAGGTACTTTTTTTTGTAGCCGAATATCCGATGCAATGGATTGAATGGGTATTGGGAAGTTTTTCAGAATGGTTAGACACTTTTTTACCTAACACCGAATGGGCTAATTTAATTTTGAATGGAATAATTCCCGGCATTACGGGCGTTGTTATGTTTGTGCCACAAATCACATTACTTTTTCTGATGATAGGTATTTTGGAAGAGTCGGGATATATGGCACGAGTAAGTTTTTTACTGGACAGCGTTTTCCACAAATTTGGCCTGAGCGGAAAATCCTTAATACCTCTTATGAGCGGCACGGCATGCGCTGTGCCGTCTATTATGTCCGCACGTACTATCAATAATCTTAAAGAAAAACTCATCACTATTTTAGTATTACCCTTTATGAGTTGTTCGGCAAGATTACCTGTTTATACTTTATTAATTGGCTTGCTATTTCCGGATAATACAGAATATCTTTTTTTCAATCTCAAAGGGTTGTTGTTATTAGGATTATACTTGTTTGGTTTAACGATTGCTTTACTTTATGCCTGGCTATTTCATAAAATCATTCAACATCAGGAGAATAGTTTTTTCTTTATTGAGCTCCCTTCCTATAAAATTCCTTATTGGAAAAATTTAGTAATAACTATTTGGAACAAAGTCCGTGTTTTTATTACAGATGCCGGAAAAATTATCGTTGCTATCTCTATTGTGTTGTGGTATTTAAGCACTCATACATTTCCATCTGTACAAAAAGAAATTCAGCAAAAGTATTTGGTTGCAGAAACCAACGACTCCTTAAAAAAAATGTATCAAAAAGAAATTTTGGAAACCTCATACATCGGAATAATCGGAAAAAAAATAGAGCCGCTTATTAGCCCATTAGGTTATGATTGGAAAATTGGTATTGCCCTGATAACTTCTTTTGCGGCGCGCGAAGTGTTTGTAGGAACAATGGCCACTTTGTATTCTTCCGAAACCAATACAAATGTGTCTTCTTTACGAGAAAAAATTCGGGTAGCACAAAATCCAGATAATGGAGAAAAAGTTTTTTCTGTGGCCACCAATGTATCTTTACTAATCTATTACGCATTGGCTATGCAATGCATCAGTACAATGGTCATCGTATACAAAGAGTTAAAATCCTTGAAATGGACAATAATACAATTTATCTTAATGACCGGAACAGCGTACATACTTGCTTTTGTGACCTATCAGATTCTACATTGACAAATTTAATTCCCCCCCATCTTTCTAACCATTCAAAATTTATTACCTAAATTTGCACCAAAAATTATGTATCAAATTCATTTTGATAACAAGCAATATTTTACCGTCACGGCGGTTAAACACTCCAACTACCGCCTTACAGGAAAAATTGAGAATACAGAATTCACTGCAGAAATAGAACAAGTACATCAATATGAGTACTTTTTGAGATATAAAAATTTGTCTTTCAATATTGTACTACTTAAATTCTATCCCGACGAAAAAAAACTCATTCTAAAAATCAATGGGAAAAGAACAACAATAACAATGAAAGACAAATACGATTTGTTATTACAACAGCTTGGTATGGATAAACTGGCTTCTAAAAAAACAGAAAGTATTAAAGCGCCCATGCCCGGATTGGTGCTAAATGTTTTAGTTTCCGAAGGACAGGCTGTAAAAAAAGGCGATACAATACTCATATTGGAAGCAATGAAAATGGAAAACGCGCTGAAAGCTCCCCAAGACGGCATTATTAAAAAAATAGCGGTCAGCAAGGGCACAGCCGTAGAAAAAAATCAATTGCTGATTGAACTATAAAACAATTATTTATGAAACAAAGCAGAAGACATTTTTTAGTAAGCAGTTCACTAATTGGTTTTGGTTGGTTTTTAAATAAAAGTGGACTATTGTTTGCATCGCATACACATTTTGAAATGAACGAAACCACCCGTTCAGAAACATCTTCCTATACCGATAAGGACTTCGGCGACCAGTATCCCTATTCACTACCTAAGTTGCCCTATTCTTATGATGCATTAGAGCCATACATAGATACAAAAACTATGGAAATTCATCATACCAAACACCATCAGGCCTATGTGAATAATCTGAATAAAGCACTGGAAAATCAATCTTTCAAAAATGCCCCACTCACCGAATTATTTGCTAAAATATCCACCTTAGATACTTCTATCCGAAACAATGGAGGCGGACATTACAACCACACTCTGTTTTGGCAAATGCTCAAAAGTAATAAAGATAATAAAGAAAACAAACCATCTGAAAAACTCATAGAAATTCTAAATAAACAGTTTGGAAATTTTGATAACTTTAAAAAAGAGTTTTCAGAAAAAGCACTCAAGCTTTTTGGAAGTGGCTGGTGCTGGCTTATCAAAGATAATCAAAAGAATCTTAAAATTATTACAACCCCCAATCAGGATAATCCTTTGATGGATGTAGTAGATAAAGACAACAGAGGCATTCCGGTCTTAGGCATTGATGTGTGGGAACACGCTTATTATTTGAAGTATCAGAATAAACGTACCGAATACATAGAAAATTTCTGGAAGGTGATTAATTGGGAGTTTGTTGAAAAAAGAATTACTGGATAATTCAATAAATGAAAACAGCCGTTGTCAAAAAAATCAGTTTTTGTGCAGCCCATCGCTTGCACAATCCGGAATGGGACGCAGAAACCAATCAAAGCATTTTTGGGAAATGTAATAATCCTCATTATCACGGACACAATTATGAATTACATGTAAAAGTTATCGGGGAAATAGAACCTTCAACGGGTTTTGTAATGGATTTGAATGTATTAAGTGATTTGATAAAAAAAGAAATTCATCAAAAGTTTGATCATAAAAATCTAAACTTAGATTTGGAAGAGTTTAGAAACCTTAATCCCACTGCCGAAAATATCGCTGTTGTAATTTACAATTTATTAAGACCAAAAATTTCTGAACATCTGGACTTAAAAATAATCTTGTACGAAACACCCAGAAATTATGTTATTTATCCTGAAAAATAATTGCCCATTTCATTTTTATTTTCGTAATTTGCCATTATTAAATAAAAAAATTAAATGGAAGTTTTGTTACTTGTAATAGCAGCATATTTATTGGGCTCTATTCCTACGTCTGTGTGGATAGGCAAGTATTTTTACGGAATTGATATTCGTGAACATGGCAGCGGAAATGCGGGTGCCACCAATACTTTCAGAGTATTAGGAAAAATACCCGGTATTATTGTATTAATTATAGATATTCTTAAGGGCAGTGCAGCCGTAAGTTTAGCTTATTTATTTGAAGACACATTGCCCCCTAATGAATTCGTGGATATTGAAATTGGTTTGGCTATTGCCTGTGTATTCGGGCATATTTTCCCATTGCTCGCAGGATTTAGGGGGGGGAAAGGGGTGGCTACTTTGTTGGGGGCTACTGTTATTATTACGCCTGTTTCCTGTGCACTTGCGTTGATTGTTTTTTTAATTGTATTATTTTCATCACACTATGTTTCATTGAGTTCAATGTTAGCAGGATTAAGTTATCCTATTATTTTACATTTAATTATGCATAATGAACAACGCACCTTAACCATTTATTCTATTTTGATTGCCATCTTACTAATTATTACGCATCGCAAAAACATTCGCCGATTATTATTAAAAACAGAATCTAAAGTAGTTTTATTTAAATCCACAAGCTAATGTCTGTATTTCGTTGGTGTGTATTGTTCCATGTTTTAAGTGTTACACTTTTGGCACAAAACATACGTTACGACGACTTTATTTATCAAAAAAACATACGCTCTGTTTTTCTTCATCCGGCAGATTTTGAAATGGGCTTGCCCGTGTTGGATTTAAATGATCCTAATCAACAATTACAATTAAGTTTTGACGATTTGGACGCCGATGTAAAAAATTATTCCATTTACTTTATTCATTGCGACGCTTTCTGGAAGCCAAGTGATTTGATGACTTCGGAATACATCAACGGATTCTTTGAACTGAATATTCTCAATTATGCCTTTTCTCAAAATATGCTTCAAAAATACACTCATTATGATATAAAATTTCCAACCGCTAATATGCAGTTTACCAAAGCAGGCAATTACTTGCTGGTGCTCTATCAAACACCCGACAAATCAAAAATTGTTGCTACCAGAAGGTTTTATGTACTGAACAACGTAGTGGATATTGCCGCACAGATAAGTCAACCCATCGGCAATGATTTACAATACAGCGGTCAACACATTGATTTTACTATCAGTTCAAAAAATTATCCGCTAACCAATCCCGTTACCGATATGAAAATTTTTCTGATGCAAAATGGCAGAAAAGACAATATGGTAAGTAATATACCCGCAACTTTTATGACGAGTAATAGTTTTCAATACACATTAGATGACCGCACAACATTTTTAGGCTCAAACGAATTTCGTTATTTTGATATTCGTACCTTGTTTACTTACACTGAAAGAATAGCCAATATCATCAAAGACGATAATGGGAAATGGCACGTGTATCTTACACGAGATGAACCGAGATACAAACAAAAGTATGCTTTTCAAAACGATATTAACGGCAATTTTTTAATTCGTAACAATGACCGTTTGTCAAATCCAGATGTAGAAGCCGATTATGCGTATGTACATTTTCAATTCTCATATCCTTATCCTATCAGCAAAGGTAATGTGTACATTTTAAGCAGAATCAATAACTGGGCACTAACCGAAGAAAATAAAATGACATACAACGAAACCACCAAAACGTATGAATGCACATTGTATCTGAAACAAGGATATTACAATTATATTTATTCTATACAATACGACGATGATACAAAATGTAACGAAACAGAAACCGAAGGTAGCTACTGGCAAACAGAAAACGATTATTACATTTTTGTATATCATCAACCACGAGGATATTATTATGACCAATTAGTGGGGCTTTTGCGCATCAATACCTTGAAGCGATGAAGAGTTATTTTGCAGTTATTTTAGTTATTGCGTTAGCATTTTATACACAAAATTATTATAGTCAAAATAAAGGTAAATATCAATATCGTTGGGCATTTTTTCATCCCCTTGCGGCTATAAAAGTGAAACGCATTTACAAGAAAAATTTAATTATTTACCAGGAAGTAAAGCAGCAAAAATTATTGGATACTATTGAAAATGGAGGTAAGTTAGATGCTTTTCGGCACGGATTTTTTATGGCTTGTTTTGCACAAAAAATAAAGCCAAAGAAACTAATAAAATTAGGCCTTGCTCACGAAAAAGACGATGTGCACATTTATTCTAAAAAACGAAAAACAGAATTTAAGGATATTCCCGATAGTTCAAGTGTTCAAATGGATTTATATAACAATCAAATCGGAATTGAGTTAGGAAGAAAGTATAGAAAAATATCAAGCACTCAACTTAAGGATACAATTTTAATTTATATTCAAAAGAATAAATTTAAAACTATCCGCTAATGAAATTAAAAATGTACCTTAATCCCCGAAATAATGCATTATGAAATCCTTCAATCATAAAAAAATTGGCATACTGGGAGGTGGGCAATTGGGGAAAATGCTTTTGCAAAAAGCAATAGACTTTTCATTAGATGTATCTGTTTTGGACCCAGATAAAAATGCCCCTTGTAAAAACATTACTTCAAACTTTGTGAATGGAGATTTTAAAAACTATGAAGATGTCTATCATTTTGGTAAAAAATTAGATTTAATCACGATTGAAATTGAAAATGTGAATATAGAAGCATTGAAAAAATTACAACAAGAAGGAAAAGAAATATATCCGCAGCCCGAAATTATTGAAATGATTCAGGATAAGGGATTACAAAAAATTTTTTATCAAACCCATAACATTCCTACTGCAGATTTTTTTTTAATTGAAAACAAACAACAAATTGAAAAATATTTAGATTATCTTCCATTTTTTCAAAAAACAAGAAAAGGCGGATACGATGGAAAAGGCGTAAAAAAAATAAGTAACAAACAGCATTTATCTATTGCCTTTGATGAACCAAGTGTTTTAGAAAGAATGGCAGATATTGACAAAGAAATAAGTGTAATAGTAGCCAGAAACAAATCGGGAGAATTACAGACCTTTCCTGCTGTTGAAAGTGTATTTAATCCACAGGCACACCTGGTAGATTATTTAATATGCCCTGCCGGTGTGTCTATAACAATACAAGAACAAGCAGAAAAAATAGCAGGAAAAATAGCAGAACAACTTCAATTAGTAGGTCTATTGGCAGTAGAATATTTTGTAACAAAAGATGGGAAATTACTGGTGAACGAAATGGCACCACGAGTACATAATTCGGGACATCACACGATGGAAGCCTGTGTAACGTCTCAGTTTGAGCAACACTGGCGGGCTATATTGAATTTCCCTTTAGGCGATACTTCACTTTTACGACCTGCTGTAATGATCAATTTGTTGGGCTCAGAAGGTTTTGATGGCGAGGCGCAATATGTAGGAATTGAGCAGATATTGAAGTATAGCGGTGTGTATCCACATTTGTACGGAAAAAAGAAAGTAAAAGCATACAGAAAAATGGGACACATTACCATTACAGATAAAACGCTTTCTGCTGCTTTGCAAAAAGCAAAAAAAACAAAAGAATTGATAAAAGTTACAGCCCTATAAATCTTATGATAGATAAAATTATTACACTGATTATTGTTGGTGCTGCGGTAGCGTATCTTATTTATAAATTTGCCTTCAAACGTAAATGCAAGAAAAACTCTTGTTGTAATAAGTCATAAAAGGATACGTAAATTTTTCTTTATCTAATAAACCCCTCTCTGACTTAACGCATTCACATATACAATTTCCGCATACCTTTTAGTTCCAAAAATCTTTCAGTAACTTTGCTACTGAACAGAATAATTATTGATTTTAACAGAATAGTTATGAAAAAAAGCTTTGTCCCACACATAAACAGAGAAATTAGCTGGCTTTCTTTTAATGAAAGAGTGTTACAGGAAGCCGAAGATAAACGAAACCCTCTTTTAGAACGGCTTAAATTTTTAGGAATTTTCAGTAACAACAGAGATGAATTTTATCGTGTCAGAGTGGCCACTGTTAAGCGCCTTATTAAGTTAGGACATAGAGCAGTTGAAATATACGGCGAAGATCCGGAAGTATTATTAAAACAATTGCAGAACAAAGTGTTGGCTCAACAGCAAAAATTTGATGAATTGTATTTGCAAATACTCAATGAATTAAAAGAAAATAATATTTACATTGTCAATGAAAAAGAACTATTACCTGAACATAAAACACACATCTCTTCTTTCTTTCACAATGAAGTGATGCCCTCCTTGTTCCCCATTTTAATTGACCCTAAAAAACCTTTTCCTTTCTTAAAAGACAAGTATGGCTATCTTTATATTAAACTCAAATCCATTCATTCACCGCAACAAACCAAATATGCACTTATTGAAATTCCCACAAAAGTATCAAGTCGTTTCGTAATTCTGCCTCCTGTTAAAGAAAAGAAGTATATCATTTTATTAGACGACCTTATTCGTTTTAACATCAATGAAATTTTTGCTGTTTTTGGACTGGAGTGTATTGGAGCATACAATATCAAACTTACAAGAGATGCAGAACTGGAAATTGACAATGATTTAAGTGAAAGTATTTTAGAAAAAGTAAGCAAAGGATTAAAATATCGACAGAAAGGGAAACCAGTTCGGTTTGTGTATGATAAAGAGATGCCGCAAGACATGTTGCAATTTGTTATGAAAAAACTAGGAATGACGAATACTAAAGACAGTGTGACTCCGGGTGGAAGGTACCATAACTTTAAAGATTTTATCAACTTCCCAATGTTAGGATTAACACATCTCAGCTTTCAAAACCAACCCCCTATCCATATTCCTGAATTAGACGAATTAAAAACACCTATTATTGATTTTATCTTAAAGAAAGATATATGCTTCCATTTTCCATACCATTCGTATAACTATCTGATTAAAATATTACAAGAAGCATCTATTGATCCACGCGTACACTCTATCAAAATTACACTATACCGTTTAGCAGAATCCTCAAGAATTGCCAATGCTTTAATTAACGCCGTAAAAAATGGGAAAAAAGTAACAGCAGTTGTGGAACTACAAGCAAGATTTGATGAGGAACATAATATCTACTGGGCTGAAAAACTTAAAGAAGAAGGGGCCGAAGTCATCTATGGGGTACACGGTTTAAAAATACATTCCAAATTATTTTTAATAGAAGGAAAAAACAAAAACCAACCATTCAAAATTGCACACATAGGAACCGGCAATTTCAACGAAAAAACCGCAAAAATATATACCGATGTTTCTCTGTTAACAGCTCACAAAGGAATTTGCAAAGATGTAGAAAGTGTTTTCAATTTTTACAGCAATAACTTAAAAATTGGTAACTACAAACATTTAATCGTTTCCCCCTTTACGATGCGAAAAGAATTTAACAACTTAATACGTCGTGAAATTAAAAATGTAAAAAAGGGACTAAAAGGAGAAATCACTCTTAAACTAAACAATCTGGTAGATAAAGAAATGATAAATCATCTGTATCAGGCCTCACAGGCAGGCGTCAACATCAATCTAATCGTTCGTAGCGCCTGCTCTTTGGTTACTGAATTGCCGGGGTATAGCGATAACATCAAAGCATACAGCATTGTAGATAAATTTCTTGAACACGCCCGTATATTTATTTTTCATAATGGAGGAAATGAAAAAGTATTTATTTCTTCAGCCGATTGGATGACCCGAAACTTAGACCACCGTAGCGAAGTCGCCACTCCCGTATACGATGAAAAAATAAAAAAAATAATGAAAGATCTCATTAGCATCCAACTAAAAGGCAATCAGAAAGTAAGAATAATTGACAGACATCAAACCAATAAATACAAACAACCCGCCACCAACGAAGAAATAATTCGTGTACAAGACAAAACGTACGAATATCTGAAAAGCATATCACTAAAAACAATGCTAAATTTAGTTTAATATGACCACTTCTATCAATGAAAAAAATTTTGGCACTCTGCTTGCCGCTATTGACATTGGAAGTAATGCCATACGCTTATTATTAACCAGAATTTTTGAAGATAAAAACTTAATCCTATTCCACAAAGAAGAGTTGATTCGTATTGCCATACGATTAGGCGAAGATGTGTTTTTACAAGGTAAAATATCGGATGAAAAGATACAACGACTCATACACGCTATGAAAGCATACAATAACATTATGAATGCCTATCAGGTAAAGGCCTATAAAGCAGTAGCTACCAGCGCAATGCGCGATGCCTTAAATGGAAAAGATGTTATTCAGATATTAGAAAAAGAAAGCAATATAAAAATAGAAATTTTAGACGGTAAAACAGAAGCCAATTTAATTTTTGCTAATCATATTGAAGAAATTTTAGACCCTGATAAAGCATATATGTACATTGATGTAGGCGGTGGAAGTACTGAAATCACTATCTATAACAGACACAAAGCAGTAGCATCTAAGTCATTCAATATCGGAACCTTGCGACTACTTTATCAGAAAGTAGAAGAACCGACCTGGGAAGAAATGAAACAATGGATAAAAAAACACACACAGGGGATTTATCCAATTTATGGCATCGGCTCAGGTGGCAACATCAATAAACTCTACAAAATGAGCGGAAAAAAAGAAAACAAATCATTAGGATATAACAAACTCAAAGGTCTTTACGAAATGCTTCAATCTTACACATACGAAGAACGAATGAAACTACTAGGTTTGAAACCAGACCGCGCCGATGTCATTGTGCCCGCTGCTAAAATTTATCTTACTACCATGAAAACAGCAGATATTGAAAAAATATATGTCCCTCAAATTGGACTATCCGATGGCGTTATTCATCAGTTATACGAAGAATTAAAAAAGAAAGTAAAAGCATAACACCATTTAATACATGCATGATAACGAAAATATATTGCACATTGGTTGGAGTGATGTACTGGATATTGTTTTAGTAGCCATTCTTTTATATGTACTCTACAACCTTATTCGCGACACTTCCGCTCTAAAAGTATTTTGGGGACTGGGTTTAATTTACATCGTTTGGGTTCTTGTAACAGCCCTGGACTTTAAACTCTTGAGTTCCATAGTCGGAAAATTTATCAATGTAGGCATTATCACCGTCATCATCATTTTTCAACAAGAAATCAGAAAATTCTTATTACTCATTGGTTCTACTCAATTCTGGAAAAAACACTATAGTATCTTTAAAATTAAAGAAGCATTGAGCGAAGGCACCAACTCTAATATCCCATTAAATAGCTTACAGGACGCCTGCTATAATATGGGCAGAAATAAAACAGGTGTATTAATCGTCATCGCTCAAAAAGACGATTTAAATTTATACGAACAATCGGGTGTACCCATCAATGCGCCCGTTACCGAATATATGCTGGAAAGTATTTTCTTCAAAAACGCTCCTATGCACGATGGCGCCGTTATTATTAAAAATAATATAATCATAGCCGCCAAATGCATTCTGCCCGTCAGCGAATCAGAACAACTACCCTCTCACGCTGGTACCAGACATCGTGCCGCACTTGGAATAAGCGAACAAACAGATGCTCTTGCTATTTCGGTAAGTGAACAAACCGGATCTGTTTCCATAGCCAACAAAGGACAATTATATTACAACATTCCACATAAAGATTTTATACCTTTACTTGAAAAACTTTTGACAAATTAAATTTACAGTAACATTCATGTTTACAAAACATCCTTAAAATCCGTACAATTATTAAAGGCGCATAAAAAACAATTACTCTGATTGTATAACCCAGCTTCCTTTCTATTTCCCTACGAAACAAAGTATAAAAAGTTTGCTTTCCCAAATCCTTAGTCCGCAAAGAAAAATTTCATTGAAATTGAATCAGATTTTTCCCTGATGTTTCAGTATTTTAGCTTCTAAATAAAAAATAATTTCACGAGCAATATTCCTCGCCTGATCCTGCATTCGTTCAATTTTTCTCAATAAAGATAATAAACTCAAACCATACTCTGTCTTATCAGGATTTTCACGAATATAATTTGCAATTTTAATTTGCGCCTCATCACTCCACTCTTCCATATCACTATTTTTTTCTATCAACTGATATGCCAGTTTTACATCTTCTTTTTCAAATGCCTCCCGTGCTATCAGCACAGATTTAAAAGCCGATTCATAAATCTCATTCAGGTTAATAGTATTGACAACCGCCTCATCCAGAATATATTTTTTCTTAATAATAAATTTTGCAATCGCTTTCGTGCTGTCTCCAACACGCTCAAGATTATAAATAATCCTTAATATAGAGATTAAAAATCTCAAATCAATTGCAACCGGATTAAACAAGGCAAAAACATTTTCCACCTGCTTTTCTATTTCTAATTCCATACGGTTAATCTGCCCCTCTTTGTCTTTCACAAGCATTGCTAAAGTCACATCTTTTGTAAAAATGGCTTTATAACTATTTTCTACCTGTTCAATCACCATCTGAAACATTTTCAAAGTTTCAGTTCTTGTTTTCAAAATTTCTTCTTCCAAGTGCGTCATACATATAAATTTAATAATTAGTTATTTTATTTATCTGTTACACTATACTTTACTTTTTGTTTCATCATCAAAGATACAATAAATCATTCATTTCTTATCCAAACCTTCCTGTGATGTATTTTTGTGTCAACTCTATTTTAGGATTCGTAAATAACTCTCTCGTGTCATTGTATTCAATCAATTCTCCCATATAAAAAAATGCCGTTCGGTCGCTTACTCTTCCCGCTTGTTGCATATTGTGTGTTACGATAACAATCGTATAATCTTTTTTCAACTGATAAATTAACTCCTCTATCGTCGCCGTAGAAATCGGATCTAAAGCCGATGTGGGTTCATCCATCAGTACAACAGACGGCTCAACAGCCAAGGTCCTTGCAATACAAATACGTTGTTGCTGTCCACCCGACAAGGCCAAGGCCGATTGGTTCAGTTTATCCTTTACTTCTTCCCATATACCCACCTGCTGCAATGTTTTTTCAACCACAGCATCTAATCTACGCTTATCTTTAATACCCTGTATTTTCAATCCATACACTACATTTTCATAAATACTTTTAGGGAAAGGATTGGGCTTTTGAAACACCATCCCCACTTTTTTTCTCAATGCTTCTACTTTTATTGTTGAATCATAAATATCTTCATTATCAATCAAAATTTTTCCCTCCATCCGAAAACTTTCAATAAAATCATTCATCCTGTTTAGCAAACGAAGAAAAGTAGATTTGCCGCAGCCCGAAGGACCTATCAAAGCAACTACTTCATTTGACCGAATATCTAAAGATACATTTTTTATCACGTGATTATTTCCGTAATAGACCTGCACTTCCTGAGCAGAAATTTTTAATTGTGTATTGGTACTATTTTGATTCATACATTAAAATTTCAAATAATGCCTATTTAAACTATCACCATTTCACTTTGCTTTGCCACTTATTTCTTAAGTAAATAGCAATACCGTTAAGTAAAAAGGTAATCGCTAAAAGTACAATAATCGCCGCTGTAGCATTCTCAATAAATCCTTTTTGCGGACGCGACAACCAATTGTAAATCTGTATCGGTAAAACAGAAAAATCATCCAATGGATGTGTTGGAACAGTAGTAATGTAAAGCATTGCACCAATCACAACTAAGGGCGCTGTCTCACCAATAGCACGAGAAATGGCTAAAATCACCCCGGTCAATATGCCGCCTGCCGCCGACGGCAACACCGCATTCCAAATAGTTTTCCACTTTGTAGCGCCTAAAGCATACGATGCTTCCCGAATGGTTTTAGGAACACTTTTCAACGCTTCCCGTGTTGAAACAATGACTATAGGTAATATCAGTAAAGATAACGTAAGTGCGCCGGATAATAAACTTCTGCCCAGCCCCATTATTCGTACAAAAATTTCTAATGCCAACAAACCATATAAAATGGACGGCACGCCCGCCAGATTCGCTGTATTGACTTCTATAAAAGAAGCAAACCAATTTTTCTTTCCATATTCTTCCAGATAAATGGCGGCCGCTACACCAATCGGAACAGCAATGAACGTGGTTAGTACCATTATCCATAATGTGCCCAACAACGGCACTAAAATACCCGCGTTAGACGGACGTCTTGAAGGCAGTGAAGTGAAAAATTGCATATTTAATCGATCAGCACCTTCCACCAAAATCGTGTATAAAAATACCGCCAGAATAAAAACACCGGACAAGGTACAAACAAGACCGTACCAATAAAAAAATTTATCTTTTAATCGGTTATAGGTAATAGCGGAAGACGTCATAATTGATATTTCTGATATTTTTTTCGAATGAAATAACTGATGTTATTCAAAATAAATGTTAAAACAAACAGTGCTATTCCAGCTGCATAAATGGTTTTATATTCAATAGAACCTTGTACCACATCTCCCAAACTCACCTGAACAATATACGTCGTAATGGTTTCAATAGGTATCAAGGGATTAAAGGTAAAATTCGGCTGTTGACCTGCTGCAATCGCCACAATCATCGTTTCTCCAAAAGCCCTTGATATAGCTAAAATAATGGAAACAATTATGCCGGAGGAAGCAGACGGAATCAGCACTCTAAAAACCGTTTGTAATTTTGTCGCACCCATTCCATAAGACGCCTCTCTCAAACTATACGGAATAGCATACAAAGCATCTTCACTTAAAGAAGCAATCAAAGGAATGATCATTATACCCATTACAATACCCGGTGATAAGGCATTAAACCCTGATAGATTCGGAATAAACATCTGCAAAAATGGTGTAATAACCATTAATGCAAAATAGCCATACACTACAGTAGGTATAGCAGCCAGAACTTCTAATACAGGTTTTAATACCTTCCTTAATTTTTTAGGCGCATACTCATTCAGAAAAATGGCAATTGTCAGCCCCACCGGAACAGACACAAGGATAGCAATGAAAGAAGTCAGCAGGGTGCCTGACAACAAAGGTAATATACCATAATGTTTTTCAGTAAATAAAGGCGTCCATTGTGTATCCGTCAAAAATTCTACTACCGAAACTTCTTTAAAAAAGCCCAACGACTCTGAAATCAAAACATAGAGAATGCCTAATGTTGTCAGAACACTTATCAGGGCAGACAATTGCAGTAATCGCTCTATGATTTTTTCCCGCCACACAAAGGTCTTATTTTATTTTTTGTGTTTACTTAAAAAATCCTGCCATTTATTTTTTATAGATTGCAACTCCTCATCGCTTAAAGAAATATAACCCACTTCACCAACCAATACATTTACTTTCTCTAAATAAAAATTAATAAACTCCTGTACTTCCTTTCGCTCAGCCGCTTTGTTGTTAATATAAATATACAAAGGTCTGGCTAAAGGTGAATAACTTCTATTTTTTACGGTTTCAACAGATGGTAACACAGGACCATTGCCATTATCAACGGCTACCAATTTAATTTTATCTTTGTTTTCTTCATAATAAGCATATCCAAAAAATCCCAAAGCATTAACATCCGATGAAACCCCCTGCACCAACACATTATCATCTTCTGAAGACGTATAATCACCTCTGCTGCTATGTGCCTTACCAACAATAACTTCTGTAAAATAATCATAAGTACCACTTTCTACCCCAGCCCCATATAGGTGAATAGGTTCATTCGGCCATTCCGGACGAACTTGACTCCAATGTGTAATGACACCTTGTGCTTCCGGCTCCCATATTTTTTTAAGTTCAGATACTTTAATATCCTTACACCAGTTGTTTTTAGGGTTTACCACTACTGCCATCCCATCAAATGCCACTTCTAATTCAATATATTCTATTCCATTGGCTTTAGCAATGCTATCTTCAAATTTAGTAATCGGTCGTGAAGCATCGTTTATATCGGTTTCGCCGCGTACAAATTTTTTAAATCCACCACCCGTGCCCGATAAAGCAACGGCTACTTTTACATCCGGATACACTTTCTTAAACTCTTCGGCTACCGCTTCTGTAATAGGATACACCGTAGAAGAACCATCTATATTGATGGTACCGGTCAGGGTATTAGAATCCTTTTTACCGCCACAGGCAAACAACACGAGGGAAGATCCAATAATATAACTCAATTTTTTCATACTTTTTTTTCGCACAAAATTAAAGAACAAGCGATTGGTTAACGTTAAGGAAATATTAAGTTTTTAAATATCTTACTAAAATACTTTAGCAATAAAATAAGCCGCAAAAGCAGCCAGCACACCCACAAAAGTAGTTTTCAGAATCCCTTTGAAAATATTTTGACCGGTTAATTTACTCTTAAAATAGCCGAACACCATCAACGCAAGGATGGTAAAAACAACAGACCATTGAAATCCTTCGTCCGGCGTATGTGTAAAAATATATGGCAAAAGCGGTACAAGGCCACCCACTATGTAACTTAAGCCGATATTAAAAGCACTCTTTTTGGCTCTCTGTGTGTCTGGCGGACTGAGTCCCAGTTCAAATTGCATCATAAATTCTACCCATTTGTCTTTATCTTTACACAACTCTTTGACCAACTGGTTTTGCACCTCTTCACTTATATTGTATTTTGCTAAAATGTCTTTGATTTCCTGTTTTTCTCGTTCGGCTAAATGTTCTACCTCTTCGTATTCCCGTTTTAATTCGTTGTGATAGTGTTCCTGCTCGGTCTGACCGGCCAGATAACCACCAAGCCCCATAGCTATAGCACCGGCAACAATTTCTGCAATCACTGCTGTTACTATCACCGAATTAGCCACGCCAGCCTGACTTACACCCGCTGCCAATGCAAATGGCACCGTCAGCCCATCACTCATTCCAATCACTATATCCGAAAGCATCTCAGAGCCTTGAAAATGTTTTTCCTGATGTGAATGTAAATGTGTCATAAGTTTGAATTAAGAGATTGATAGAAGTCATAAAGTTTTTTACCAATAACGAGTTCAGATACATTTTCTCGAACCCATTTGTGGGCTTGTTCTGAAAACAGGGGCTGAGAAGAATTAATAATCTTTACTAAAGAACACTTAAGTGCTTGCTCATCCCCCACAGGAATAGTTTCTCCAAAAGTTTCCTGTATCGTCTTCCTTAAATCTGCAACATCTGTACTAATCACATAAGTTCCACAACTCAAGGCCTCATATACAGCCACACAAAACGTTTCATAATTACTAAACATTACCAAAGCATCTGCCTGCTGATAATAATAAACCAGTTTTTCCTGTTCTAAAATACCTTTAAATGACACCTGCTTTAGGTTTAATTTTTTTGCTGCATTTCTAGCATTTTCTAATAATTCATTTTTTCCGCCAATAATTACCAAGTCAAATTCATAACCCTGCTGCTCCAATTCTGCAAATACTCTTAAAATACCGGAAATATTTTTTTGGCGTTCCTCCAGTGTAGAAACATGCAAAAACATTGCTTTCTCATGCCTTACTTTGGGAACCGGTTTAAAAACATCTGTATTGACAACATTTCCAAGTATTTCATATTCTCCTTTTAAATGATGGTGAAGCATAGCGTTTTTTTGCTGTGTGCACAAACACCAGATTTTACTGGCATTTTTTATAGTAACCTGCGTTACAATTTTTCTCAAAAAACCCTTGTACAAATTATCTTCTTTCAAGTAACCTGTCCATTGCTCAAATACAGCATACTTTTTAATTCGAAGCACCTTACGCACAATAGGATAAAATAAAGCAACGGGATACACTACATTTATCTGTGCTAATAATGTACTATCGGAAAAATGTTTTTTGGCCAGACGCGCCAACTTATAATAATAATACAAATATTTAAAAAAATGAATAAACGTTTTCAGCAAAGGTGTCCGTGATTTCGGAAACGCCAGTACGTATTCATTCAAAGCATTGGTTTGTGTATGCTCAAAACAGAGTTCCTGAATTTCATCCGATGAATAAACATACAAGACAATGATTTTACAATACTTAGACAATGCTATAGCATGGTTTCTAATAAAAATACCATGTGTAGGATATTCTTGAGTAGGATACCACGAAGTAAGAAAAACAACAGAAAAGGGCTTACTCATTCGTTAATAACTTCACCGAAAGTTCAAAGTAAGAGAATTTATCATTAATCTTTTCAAACTTATAAACTAATGGTGGCTGGCTCTTAAGTCCTATTGTAATAAACCCAAGCCCTGCCCCGCCTTTTTCACTCAAATCATTGTTTTCTAAACGTTCCATGTAATATCTTTTTAAGGCATCGTACGACTTAAATCCATTGATTGTATCAAATATATTTTTTATTTTAGAAACATTGTCGTTTTCAATCAGATTAGCCGTTAAAATAACAACCTCATTTTCATTACGAGCAATAATTAAAAAATTATGTTTAGTATTGGTATCATCTTCTGCACCGTGAATAAAAAGATTTTGTAAAAGTTCAACTGTAACAAAAAAAATCTTTTTGATTAAACTTTTTGGATAACCCAGATGATGAATTTTTTCTTCTACTTCTGATTCTATTTTTGATATCGTACTTTGATTGATAACCCCATCGTACGCCATCAGAAGTTCATAGTTAGAGTTAGAAAAAAGTTCAAGAATTTCCTGATACTTTTCCCTAAAAAAATCATTTTCTGTAAAATATCTGTTGTTTGCTTTACTCAATGCAGTTGTTTTAATTTATCTAAAAAAGTCCGCTTATCTCAGAGTCAATTCTTTTGACAATTTTAGAAAAATCTTCTTTTCTTTCCAAAAAATTATATTCATCAATGTCAAAAGTAATAAGTTTGCTCATATTATACGAAGAAGCCCAATTATCGTAACGTTCATTTAATTTTTTAAGATAGTCCAAACGAATAGCATTTTCATATTCTCTGCCCCTTTTTTGAATTTGTTTGACCAGCGTGGGAACCGAAGCTTTCAGGTAAATAATCAGATCGGGTGGCTGAATCAGTTGTTCCATTAATTGAAACAAAGACAAATAATTTTCAAAATCTCTTTTTGACATCAGTCCCATAGCATACAAATTCGGTGCAAAAATATAGGCATCTTCATAAATGGTTCTATCCTGAACCACCGTTTTTTTGCCCTGACGAATAAGCAATATCTGATTAAAGCGACTATTTAGGAAATACACCTGAAGGTTAAAGGCCCATCTTTGCATATCCTCATAAAAATCATTGAGATAAGGATTATCGTCCGCATCTTCAAAATGTGGTGCCCATTTGTAATGCTTGGCTAACAAGCTTGTGAGCGTTGTTTTACCAGAACCAATATTTCCTGCAATAGCAATGTGTTTAATCTGTGGTTTGAAGGACATGTGGATATAACAACTTTTATACAGGTTGCCAATTTAATAAAAAATAATTTGATGCTAAAAATAAAAGTTTTATGTTTTTTTCACAGCATACGATACACCAGATATTTTGTAACTTTGTGAGAAAAAAGAATGCGTTATTCGGTTTTTAGCTTTTTCTTTATAGTCATTTATTTCTGTGCATACGCGACGCATAATAGAGGCGGGGAAATTACATACAAATATATTGGCAATCCGTTTTCCAGTATTCCATCAGAAAAATATAAATATCTGTTTACAATTACGGTTTATATGAATCATGGCAATGATGTGGCCGACCGTTGTTACGATACCCTATACTTTGGAGATGGAACAAACGCAATAGTAGCACGGGTCAATGGACCAACGAATTTACCAGGTTGTGAATGTGGCTCTATACCATGCGGACAACTGTTGTGCGATAAATTTAAAGTGAACACCTACACTGTTACACATTCGTATGGCTCACCGGGCACTTATCTTGTAAGAATGTATGATCCTATGCGCAATTATGGAGTATTAAATATGCCCAATTCCGGGAACCAAGTATTCTACATTGAAACATTACTCAATATTTCCGATGTATTTAATAAAACTTACATTAATAGCTCGCCACAGTTAAATATAGCCCCTCAGAATTTTGCCTGCATTGGGAAGTGCTGGTTGTTTAATTCAGGGGTATATGATCCGGACGGAGATTCTTTATCATACGAACTCACAGAGTGCAGAGGCATTGATCCGAATACTGGTCAGATTGGTACACCTATTATTGGGTATATTTATCCTAATCAGGTAGCAGGTTCCGGAACGTTTAGCATGAACCCTTCAAACGGTAATATCAGCTGGTGTTCGCCAATCCTTCAGGGTGAGTATAACATTGCTTTCAAGATATACGAATGGCGAAACATTAACGGAAAATGGAAATTATTAGGGTATGTTTTAAGAGATATGCAAATAGTCGTGGGGACTTGTCTGAATAATCCGCCTGTTTTTCAGAGTATAAGCGATACCTGTGTAGTGGCCAGTCCTACTTTAATACCTCTCAATAAAACAATTATTGCTATTGATCCGGACGGGAATAATATGGAAATGGAAGCCACAGGCAGCCCATTTGCAGTGACATCTCCTACATCTAATTTTTCATCTACGCCTTCCACAGGCACCATATCGGGCTATTTTTCATGGAGCATTGGCTGTCAACACATTAAAAAAGATCCATATCAGGTAATATTTGTTGCCACCGACAAAAGAACTCCCACCGATTGTTTTTCAGAATACGTTTTAAGCACTTACACCATAATGAATATTCGGGTGCTGGCACCACCGCCTGAAAATCTCACAGCAAACGCCATTGGAAATAGTATTCTCTTAACTTGGAATCATACTCCTTGTGCTTCCAATGCTGAAAACCCAGTAACAGAATACAGAATATACCGCAAAGATTCCTGCGATCTTCGTACACCTTCTTACTGTGAATCGGGCATACCCTCCTATTGGGGATTTTCATATATAGGAAAAACTTTGTATCCTGCTACCACCTTTACAGATAATAATAACGGGAATGGTTTAACACATGGTATCAATTACAGTTATGCCGTAGTCGCCGTACATAAAGATGGCAGTATAAGTGTAGCAAGTAGTATCGTTTGTGAAAAATTAAAATACGATACCCCGATATTATTAAATGTAGATATACAAAATACAGATCCTATCAACGGCACTATCTATGTTCGCTGGATGAATCCAATAGCCGGCTCAAACGGGTTAGATACTCTGGTGTATCCGCCGCCTTATACATTAATAGTGCATGAAAGAATTTATCCATCAGGCACTTATGCGCCTATTGCTTCGTTTAGTTTTCCATACTTTGCAGCGATACCTTCTACCCTGGCAATTAACTCCTCTACATTAAATACAGAAACCGACCAATACAACTATAAAGTTGAATTTTATTCAAATAATAATTTAGTAACAACATCGCGCCCTGCTACCTCTGTTTTCCTAAAGACCATCTCCAATGACAGAAAAATAGAGCTTCAGTGGGACTACTCTGTCCCTTGGATAAATTACAAACATTACATTTACAGAAAAGCTCCTTCTTCGTCTTCCTTTAACCTAATAAGCACCACCACTCAAAATTATTACAAAGATACTCTCTTGGTCAACGGGCAACAATACTGTTATAAAGTACAAACAGAAGGGGCCTATTCAGATGCAGTACTTCCCAAACCACTCTTAAACTATTCACAGGAAAAATGCGAAAAGCCCACAGATAAAACTTTGCCCTGTCCATCTACATTATTCCTAAAAAGCGATTGTGCGGTAAGCAGAATAGAATTAAAATGGAATCGCCCGAATCAGGCATGCAACGATGATGTGATAAAATACATTTTGTATTACAAGCCCACAGAAGAAGACGACTATCATATCATTGACTCTACTTCCAATCTCAATGACACAAGCTACATTTTTGATAATACCAATTCTATAGCGGGCTGCTTTGCTGTTGTGTTTGTTGACTCTTCGGGTAACAAGAGCAACATTACTTCCATCAATACTGTGTGCACAGATAACTGCCCGGAGTTTGAATTGCCCAATGTCGTTACCTTCAATGGAGATGGCGTCAATGATTTTTTTCAAGCAATAAAAGTAAAGTATATTCAATCTATTGATCTTAAAATATTTAACCGTTGGGGGCAGTTATTATTTGAAACGACGGACCCTTACTTTAAGTGGGATGGTAAAGTTAAACTTACAAACCAGCGCTGTAGTGATGGCACGTATTTTTATACCTGTGTCGTGAACGAAATTCGTCTGAAAGGCATATTGCCCCGAAAAATAGAAGGTTATTTTCAAGTATTTCATTAAAATATGTACAAAAAGTATAGTTTAATTTTATTTGTTTGTTTTGTATTAGTAGTGTGTATTTTTTACATTGGACACATTGTAATGAAGTCAACATTATTGGCTTTTAGTATAAGCATCCCGGCAAGTATACTGATGTCTTTATTTCTTGTAAAATACTTAAAAGGACAAATTGAAAACACTATTGCTCATAGAATCTCTTCCAAAATCAAACAATTATTACCATCCACTGTGCTTAAAAAGCATGAGCAGAAAAATGATAGCGAACTGGATCATACCCTTATGATGCTTGAAAAAGAGATTAAAAAAGAACGGGAGCATTACAAAAATCTGGATAGCTACAGAAAAGAGTATCTTGGCAATGTGTCGCATGAATTAAAAACCCCATTGTTCAACATACAAGGATACATTTCTACACTTTTAGACGGTGCAATGGAAGACAATGCCGATTTGTTAAAAGAATACTTAAAGAAAGCTGATAAAAATATTGAACGAATGATAAATATTATTGACGATTTAGAAACTATCTCTCATTTGGAAAGTGGCTCTATGCTTTTAGATTATGAAGTTTTTGACATTGAAAATATTATATCCGAAGTATTTGAACAAATGGAATTATTAGCCAATAAAAAAAATATCCAACTAAAATTATTAAAACTATCTTCTCAGCAATATTTTTTTGTAAATGCAGACAAATTTCGCATTCGGCAGGTGTTGATTAATCTAATATCCAACTCCATTAAATACGGCAAAAAAAACGGAACCACTACCGTATCATTACAAAAAGAGCAGGAGAAAATAATAGTGAGTGTAAAAGACAATGGCATTGGCATTGAAGAAAAACATCTTCCACGAATTTTTGAAAGATTTTACAGAGTAGATAAAGGCAGAAGCCGTGAGCAAGGCGGAACAGGACTAGGACTTGCCATCGTTAAACACATCATTGAAGCACATAAGCAAACAGTAAGCGTTCAGAGTACGTTGAATAAAGGCAGTATTTTTACCTTCACACTAGAAAGCAAATAAAAATAATCGTTACTATTTCATTTTCATTACATCCTATCTCTTGTATTTTTTTAACTACTGAAGTAGTAACAAAATAATCTATTATTTCTTTATACGCTCCACGTATGTACCGTTCCTTGTATCTATTTTAATCCAATCACCGGTATTACAAAAAAGCGGCACCATTACTTCTGCTCCGGTATCAATGGTAGCGGGCTTCATAGCATTGGTTGCTGTATCGCCTTTTACACCTGGCTCTGTATAGGTAATTTCAGATTCTATAAAAGTAGGCGGTTCTGCCAAAACCACATGTTCCCCCTCTTCAAAGGTTATTTTTACCTCCACACCTTCTTTCAAAAACTTTTTACCATCACCAAATAAACTCATCGGGATATGAATTTGCTCAAATGTTTCATTATCCATTACCACTGCAAATTCACCATCCTGATAAATATACTGCATCATCTTATACTCCACTCTCACCACATCTACCAGTTCGCCGCTTCTAAATCTGTTTTCAGCTAACTTGCCTGTTTTAAGATTGCGCATTTTGGCCTGATAAAACGCTCTCAGATTTCCCGGCGTTCTGTGTTCATATTCTACAATCTGCATCAATTCGCCGTTAAACCGAATGATGGAGCCAACGCCAATATCCCCTGTATCTGCCATAATTTTTTTGCCTCAATAATACAATTTTATTCACAATACTATGTGAAGAAAAACATTTTCTGCATATTTTATTAAAATACTTATCTTTATGCGGAATTTTTACTCTATTTACCAACCATTTGTTTAGTACTTTATAAGCATATCTTATGAATGAACTAGAATATAACACACAGTTAGAGCCCATCAAATTACCGGAATATGGCCGCACAATTCAAAAAATGGTTCAATACTGCATGCAAATACCTGACCGACAAACACGCAATGAATGTGCACGTACCATTGTCAAAACGATGGCCATGCTCCATCCCAATACCCATCATATTCAAAACTATGAGCAAAAACTGTGGGACCACTTATTTATCATTTCTGATTTTAAATTAGACGTAGATGCGCCTTATCCTAAACCTAATCCCAAAGACATTCAGGACAAACCAAAGCCGATAACCTACGTTTCTAATAAAATTGACTTTCAATATTATGGAAAAAATGTAGAAAACATCATTAAGATATTAGACCAAATTGACAATCCGGAAGAAAAAGAATACTACATCATGGTAACGGCCAACTATATGAAGAAATTACAAAACATGTGGAACAAAGAAGCCAATGTAAAAGACGAAGTCATCTTTGAACATTTAAGAAAAATATCTGAAGGAAAAATAAATCTGGATTCCAACACCGTACAACTTGACAAAGATGCACGAATGTCCAATCGTAAAAAAACATTTAGACAAAAATACCAACAAAAAGGTCGGTATACTAACGGCAATAAAAATTATTAATCTTTTTATCTTTTATTACAATTTGGTAATTTAATTTGAATACAATGGCTGTTTTTGAAGTGATAGGCGAGAAAAAACTGAAAGGTGAAATAACCCCTCAAGGGGCTAAAAACGAAGCCCTTCAGGTCATCTGTGCCACCTTACTTACAAAAGAAAAAGTGCTGATTTCCAACATTCCTGAAATTGTAGATGTCTTAAATTTAATGGACTTATTAAAAGGCATAGGTGTTAAAGTAGAGAAAATCAGCGAAGGCAACTATTCCTTTCAAGCCGATGATATTAATATCGATTACTTTATATCTCCGGAATTTAAAAGCAAAGGCGGGAGTTTGAGAGGATCTTTGATGTTGGTAGGACCATTACTCGCCCGTTTAGGAAAGACCTACATGGCAAAACCGGGTGGTGATAAAATAGGCCGACGAAGAATAGACACACATATCATTGGACTACAAAATTTAGATGCCCAGTTTTATTACAAGGAAGCATTAGATATTTTTGTAGGAGAAGCCCACCAACTCAAAGGCACTAATATACTCCTGGATGAGGCCTCTGTAACTGGCACAGCCAATATCATTATGGCCGCTGTATTAGCAGAAGGTACTACGACCATCTACAATGCTGCCTGCGAACCTTATATTCAGCAGCTATGCAAAATGCTGAACAGAATGGGTGCAAAAATTACCGGAATTGGCTCTAACTTATTGACTATAGAAGGTGTGAAAGCCCTCAAAGGTACAGAACACCGGTTATTACCCGATATGATTGAAGTTGGTTCCTTTATTGGACTGGCAGCACTTACCCAATCTGAAATAACTATCAAAAACGTGTCGTATGAAAATTTAGGACAAATTCCTTCTGTTTTCCAACGATTGGGCATAAAAATGGAAAGACGCGGAGACGATATCTACATTCCGGAAAATGAACACTATCAAATAGACACCTATCTGGACGGCTCTATTCTTACAATATACGATAATATCTGGCCCGGATTTACGCCGGATTTAATTAGTATTGCTTTGGTTACAGCCATACAAGCCGAAGGAACGGTATTAATTCATCAAAAAATGTTTGAAAGCCGCTTGTTTTTTGTAGATCGTTTAATAGAAATGGGGGCGCAGATAATTTTGTGTGATCCGCATCGGGCTGTTGTAATTGGACTCAACCGAAAACACGCTTTACGTGGCATACCAATGGCATCACCGGATATTCGTGCCGGGGTTGCTTTATTAATAGCAGCTTTATCAGCAAAAGGCAAAAGCACCATTTACAATGTTACTCAAATTGACAGAGGATATCAATACATTGATAAACGCCTGCAAGCATTGGGCGCAGACATTATCAGAAAGTAGCTTTATGGCAACTTATTCGTAAAAAAAACAAGAAATGAAAAGTTATTTACATACAATTATATTGCTTTCTGCTGTAAATGTTTTCATAGCACAAAATTCACACCCCGTTGAAGGGATCAATCCCGGCTATAAGGTCATAGACATTGCATTACCTAATTTGAAAGACAGTATTATTAAATTGAGCAGTTTAAATGGTTATTATGTGCTGGTGGATTTTTGGGCAAGTTGGTGTGCCCCCTGTAGAATGAAAAATCCAAAGATAGTTGAACTCTATACCATGTTTAAAGATGCAAAATTTAAAGATGCAAAGGGCTTTGTTGTATATAGTGTATCGTTAGACCATTCTAAAAAGGCGTGGGAAAAAGCCATTGTTTTAGATAACCTGAAATGGCCTTATCATGTGAGTGATTTAAAGGGTTGGAATTCTTCTGCGGCAGTATCGTATCAGATTAATTCTATTCCTAATAATTTACTTATAGATCCGAATGGCATTATTATAGGAAGATCCTTATCAGAGCAACAAATTGCTAAAATATTACATTCAAAAAAACAATAATAATGAATAAAATTTTATTCTTTCTTTTTTTGCCATATCTCATTTTTGCTCAATTTTCCGACAATCTCCTTCAATTAAAAGTAGGCGATAAAGCTCCTACACTTGTTTTGATGGGTAGTGATAATTCTATCCAAAGTTTTAATTTTCCTCTGAATGATAAAGTGTATCTCATCCATTTCTGGGCTTCTGGCTATTCTAAATCCAAGAAATTTTTACCACGTTTAATCAATCTTTATCAACGCTATAGCAATTTGCCATATAGAAACATAGAAGGTTTTGATCTTATTACAGTAGCGGTTCAAAGCGATAAACTAGTATGGAAACAAGATATTGAACAATACAATTTGAGCGGTATCACTAATCTTATCGCACAAAGAGGATTTAAAGACAATAGTGTAAAAAACTGGGGCGTGTATGATTTACCATCTACTTTCCTGGTAAATGAGCAGGGGATTATTGTGATGATAAATCCTACTATGTTACAAATAGAGCAATACCTGGACGAAGCCAGAAATTTTCCACCGAACCGAAAAGACATCCGTTCCAGATTATTGATGAACCCCAACTTGTCCAGCGGCATTCCTTCTCACAACGTCTACCTGTTGAATATTTTTGAAGATACGCTTCAAAAAACCAAAACAAATGACCGAGGCATTTTTACATTCAGTGAAGTAAAATTGCTGAACGACTTCATATTTCGCTTTGACACTACTCAAAATCAGATTCGTTATTTAAAAGAAATATATCTGGCAGATGCAAGCGATGTTGTTTTGCCTGCCATCACAAAAAAAAACAATAATTTATTTGATGTTCAAATTACTGGCAAGGATATTCAAAAGTTTTATGTATCCGAAAGAAAGGGCAATGCTATTCAGTTCGTATCAAAAATAAAATTTAAACCCAACTCTTCCGCTATAGAAGCATCTTCTCTGAAAGAGTTAGATAAAATCGTAGACATATTAAATAAACAACCCGATTTGGTATTAGAAATACTATGCCACACGGACAGTCAGCTGGACGATGATAAAAGTTTAAAACTAAGTCAGGAGCAGGTCAATGCTATTAAAAATTATCTTGTATCCAAAGGTATTGTAGGTGGCAGAATTACCGCCATAGGAATGGGTGAAAAAGAAATTCTCAATAAGTGTAAAAACAAAATTCCTTGCTCGGAAGCCGAACATGCTGAAAACAGAAGAACAGAGTTTAAGTTCTATAAATAACTATACCCGGACTTTTAATTCCAATTACTCAATTGTTTTGAAACTTTGATGATACAATATCTCTGCTTTACCTAAAGAAAGGACGGCGGTACTTGAAGAATTATCTATGTAATAAATTTTTTCGAGTTCTGTATAACTCCATTTCCTTAAATAATTTTTCCTCTTGTTATTCCAAACAATAATGTTAGGTTTTAAAGTATTAATCAAAATTGTATCTCTCAAATGGTGAATAATCAAAATTTTCTTGTTATGAATATCAACATAATTAAACGGCTTTGAATAATAATAATCCACACAATTTTTCAATAATAAATTTTTCCCCCACTTTGATAACACTAAAGAATCAAAGGTATTAAAATAAATTTTATTCTTGTGTTGCAACCAGTAGTATAATTTTCCTTTTTCAAGATAAAAAGAAACTGCCATCTTTTTTCTTTCTTGTAAATAAAAATAAGTATGCATCAATAACCACGTCCCTATAATAAATAAACTAAACTGAATATATTTTATCCAATGCCACTCTTTCTCTTTGATTTTATGAATAATGCGAACTGAAAAAATAATAAACACAGATAAAAACAAAGCGTCCGAAAAAGTAAAATGAAACCAATCGTAATAAAAATACGAAGATGAAAAAATAGCATTCAGTTTAAGTAAACAGTCCACAAGAAAATTTAATGCCTGAGAAAAAAATGCAAACGGTATCAACGCCAGAATAGCCACAAACATTATAATGGTTACTAATGGGACAACTACAAGATTAGAAAGCATGAAAATAAAACTGAAACCATGAAAGAAATACAGAGTAAACGGCAATGTGCCAATCTGAGCGCCTATTGACATACGCACAATGTCCCATATACTTTGTAAAACGCGATTTTCAAAAAAGTAGTCCGGCGTACAATATACGATACCTGCCATCGCTGAAAAACTTAATAAAAAACCAATATCATTAATATAAAACGGATTGATACATAATATAACAAAAGCGGCCGCAGATAAAATATTCAATGCATGAATCATCCGGTTGGTATAAAAATTTTGTTGTATCACGATAAGAGAAAGCATCCATGCTGCCCTTAAAATCGGCGGTGAAAAGCCCGCTACAAAAGCGTAAAAGAATAAAACCCAAACAACCGATACAACCCTTAACCAGCGGTATTTTTTGTAAGGATCCAATAGATTTAAAATAAAACTTATCAATAAAAATAATAAACCCGTATGAAAACCAGAAACAGAAAGAATATGAATAGTACCCGAATGTGAAAAAGATTGTATAATATGATTATCCATTTCATCATCAAAGCCCGTCAATAGTGCAGCAGCAATGGATTGAGCATATGCATTCAAATAAGCATTATGCCTAAAATATTCTACCGCTTTATACTTTGTAAACAAAGCCCATTCCTGAATATTCCATTTTTGCTTAACACTTAATGGAATAATTGCATTAGAACTACTTATAAAAGCCGTGGTATAAATGCCCTGACGATTTAAATATTCTGTATAATCGAACGCATAAGGATTCTCTGTCAATTTTGTAGTTTTAAACTTAGCGAATAGAAGATAATATCTGTTGGGATGAAAAATACTATCTATCTTTAAATGGTTTGAAAAATACACCAATACCTTACCATTAACGGCTTGATAGGATTTTGTATCCGTATCAAATAAGCCATAAGATTGAACAATCAAACGAGAAAAATTATCTTTATGTACAATGATATCGCACGGCTTGACAAGAAGTAATTGCTGAGTATTTGTCTTTAAATGACGATTGAGAAATGAATCATAATTTCTCAAATCCTGAAAGTAACATAATTCATAACCAAAAACAATTAAAGCAAGATCAATAAAAACAGTAATACCTAAATTGATGTTTTTGTACGCCTGAATAATCAAGAATATTGCCAAAACAATAACTAGTAAAAACGTAAATAAAAAGTGTTGAAAAAGATTGAACGATAAAAAGTGTTCTGAAAAATAGACATACAACAATATCCCACCAATAAAAGGAATCAACAATCGTAACAACGGACAGCTGGCAAACCGCTGCATTGTTACTACAGATTATTTACTTTGACCATTAGAAGTGTTCAAATTCAAATTCCTGATAGCCATCAGTTGTTTCAGAGTTTTTTCCATTCCTTCGGTACTTCCGTCTAAAAATATCACATTACCTTTGCCTTGTTCAGCAAAATTTTTCACTGCCTCCGTCCACATACTAAATAATATCAATGAGGCATCTAATTTTGCTTCTTCCATTTGCTGAGCAGCTATAGCCATACCCTTTGCTACTTCTTGTCTAAATAAAGCAATACCCTGTCCTCTCAATTGTGCCGCTTCTTTTTCTGCTTCCGCAGAAATTTTGATAGCATTACCTTCGGCCTCGGCTGCCTTAGTTTTGGTAATTAACAAGGCCTGCCCTTCATTTTCAGCCGCTAACTTCAGATTATTACTTGCTACGACTTTTGCCATACTACGCATCACTTCTTCATCAAATGTAATATCATTAATTTGCAAGTCAATCAAATGATAACCCCATTCTTCCAGTGTTTTATCCAACTGAAATTTCACAGCTTCTACAATCTCCCTTCTTAACGATAAAATTTCGGACTGCTTCTTGGTTGCTACAAACGAACGCACCGATCCTTCCACGCTTCTGACCAGCGCTTGCATAAAACTTTTTTCATCAATAAATTTAAATGCCACATTCTTAATCGTTTCTTCTCTTTGATCCAACACCGTATACAAAAGCATCGCCGTAAAATTCACATTGGCTTGATCTGCCGTAATCGCTTGAAATCCCAATTCCACACTTCTGTTCTGAATAGAAATAACTCTAAACACCCGTTCAATAAACGGAATTTTAAGATTAAGCCCCGGATGTAAAACCCTGCTGAACTTTCCAAAAATCGTCAGCACGGCTACTTTCCCTTGTTGAACCACTTTAAAACCATCCCAAATCAGTAAAATGATAACAATAATAACAATAGTTGAAATGCTCCACATAGTTTTATTTTTTCTACAAATGTAAGGAATAATTCAATTGAAAGTAAATTTTTTGTTTACTTATCTTTGAAGCAAAAATTAAACACGTGATTGTTTTTTCAAACTCCAAAATTAATTTAGGTCTGTATATCTTAAACAAACGAACAGACGGTTATCACAATATATCCACTGTTTTTTATCCAATAATGTGGAAGGACATCATAGAAATACTGCCTGACACTTCCTCAGAAAATGATATTCGTATCTACAATTTAGGTACCCCTCTCAACATCCCTCCGGAAGAAAACCTTATTTTTAAGGCCTACCATTTATTGCTAAATACATTTCAACACCTGCCCTCTTTAAAAGTGTATCTGTACAAACAAGTGCCTTTTGGTGCCGGGCTAGGTGCAGGGAGTGCCAATGCTGCCTTTTTTCTAAATACCTGCAATAACATATTAAATCTTCATCTCACAAAAGAAGAATTAAAAAACTTCGCCCGACAATTAGGTTCAGATTGCGTGTTTTTTATTGAAAACAGTCCTTGTATCGCTTCCGGAAAAGGCGATGTGCTTACCCCTATCTCTTTAGATTTGTCGGCTTATTACATTTACGTTATTTATCCGAAAATAGTAATTTCTACAAAGGAGGCCTACCAAAGCATAGTGCCTATTCAACGAGAAGTTGATCTCAAAAGGATTTTACAATTACCTCTAACGGAATGGAAAACACACTTGAAGAATGATTTTGAGAAAGCTATTTTTACAAAACATCCTGTTCTTCAAAATATTAAACAACAATTATACGCACACGGAGCACTTTATGCCAGCATGTCTGGAAGTGGAAGCGCTCTCTTTGGAATATTCAAAGAAAAAACCTCTATAAAAACAATCTCTGATTATACAACTTACTTAGGTAAACTTTAATTTTCTGGCTGCGTATCGCCTACGTAAATACCGTCTTTGTAAACAGCAATACGAATCAAAATACCATTCTCATCATAAATATACCATTTTCCTTCCATGAGCCGGTTGTTTTTAAATTCTCCGACTTTGGATACTTGTTTGTTTTTGTTATACAAAGTATGAAAGCCATTTAAAATAAGAGGCCCTTTCGTTTGCTGAGCTTCATTGGGTTTTTCATCTACACTGGCTAAAACGGGCGGTGCTTTCTTTATTTCTTCTTTAGTCGGTTCAACGGGCTGCTTGGGCTGATATTCCTTTATACTGGCCACATCTACTTGCCCGCCATTAAATGTTTTCTCCGCTTTTATATCACCATTTTCATAATACTCTTTAAAAACGCCGGTTTCTTTGCCGTCCTGAAAATTCCCTTCAATGGCCTGTTGTCCATTTTCATAATAATACTTGGCCGGGCCTTCTCTTTTCCCATTGGGGTTAAAATTAAACTCATGCTGTACTTGTCCATTGTCATAATACAACTTATACTTACCCACCCACCTGTTTAACTTTGAACTCCATTGACCCTCTTCCTGAATTTTACCATTCTCATGATAAATAATACAATACCCATCCGGCCGACCATTCACATATTGAATTTTCCCTTTAAGATGACCATTACAATAATACTCAATCCATAAACCATTCTTTTTATTATCGGTATATTTACCTTCTTCAACCTTTTGTTCTGCCTGATAGCACGTGCCGGGTTTATGCTTCCCATAAATAATCCATTTCCCTTGTTTCTTTCCTTCGACATCAATTTTATTAATGGTATCACCATTCAATAACTCGTACGACTGAGCATAACTGCCCATCCACATTATCCAAACGACTATGAAATTCATACCTTTCATAATTTTATAGTTACAAAGATAGTGAATACTTTCCATTGGTAAAAAATATTTTAGATTAAGTAAATGTTTTTTTAGATAAATTAGCACTATTTATACGAATTATACGAAAAAATGGAACTTTGGTTACAATTCTGAAAAAAAATATTTAAGTGTCTTTCTTTTCCGATTTTTCAATAACGGCTGCTGCCACAGCATTGCCAATAACATTAGTGGCACTTCTACCCATATCTAAAATTTGGTCAATGGCTAAAAGCAACATCAGCCCTTGTGTAGGAATATTAAAATAAGATAACATACCAGCTATAATCACCAAAGAAGCTCTTGGAACGCCCGCTATTCCTTTACTGGATAATAGTAATATCAAAAGCATGTTTATCTGATCCCCAATGCTTAATGGTATTTGATACGCCTGTGCGATAAACACCGTTGCAAACGTCATATAAGTAATAGAACCATCTAAATTAAAAGAATATCCTAATGGTAATACAAAACCGACTATTTTCTCACTAATTCCAAATTTTTTAAGCCCTTCGATAGTTACAGGCATAGCCGCTTCTGAACTGGCCGTACTAAATGCCAACAGTATGGGCTCGTACAAATTTCTAAGCAACTCCTTAAAGTTTATTTTATACAACCAGCAAACAATCCCTAATATAACGAAACAAAAAAACAATAGGGTTAGGTAAAATATTACTATCAAGTAAATATAGCCCTTTAAAACCTCAATACCCTGCTTAACAATAATGGCTGTAATAGAACCAAAAACACCAACAGGCGCTACATACATAACATAATTTGTAAGTTTAAACATGCTTTCTGCAACTGCTTCAGAAAATTCAAAAATGATCTTATTCTTTGAACCCAATCCCGCTGCAATGCCAAAAAAAAGAGCAAAAACAACAATCGGTAAAATCTCATTTTTAGCCAATACATTAAAAATACTGTCTGGAATAACATGCGTAATAAATTCATGGGCATCAAATGCTTTTTTCCCAACTGTAATCGTTTCCATAACCGGCGCTTCCAAATGCATTTTATAGCCGGGTTGAAAAAAATTGACACTGACAAGCCCAAGCAATAAAGCAATTACCGTCATAATATAAAAATAAATAAGCGTTTTGATACCAATTCTGCCGAGTGTAGCAATGTTTTCAATTTTTCCAACACCGCTGATTAAAATAGATAAAACAAGCGGCGCAATAATCATTTTAATGAGACGAAGAAAAATATCACTCAGCAAGGAAAAGCGGGAAGCCATTTCTTCCTTAAGTATCTTAAAATCCTGCTGAATAACGGATTGAGTAGTTTTTGAAAACGTATTTTTTAAAATTTCTTTTTCAAGAGTAGTGTAATAGTGGTTTATCCAATAGCCGGTAATAATACCAAGAATCAATGCTATTAAGATGCCCGTTACCAGTTTATTTTGTCTGAAGAAATTCATATATGATTTTTAACTTAACTGCAAATAGGACGACACATACGGATACCTTTGATGATACAATTCTTCTATCTTTTCTTTCAAAACAAAACGTAACTCCTCTATATTCATTTTCTTTTCAGCACTGACAAATACTACAGGATAATGATTGTGCTGCATCCAGCTTTTTTTCAATTCTTCCAAAGACAACATTTGATCATTTTCAATTAATGAGTGCGTATTTAAAAACCTTTGATATTGAAATTCGTATAAATCAATTTTATTGAACACCGTAATTGTCATTTTATCGCCCGCCCCGATTTCCTGTAATGTTTGGTTAACCACGCGTATATGCTCTTCAAAATTTGGATGAGAAATATCTACCACATGAATCAAAATATCTGCTTCTCTTGCTTCATCTAATGTTGACTTAAAACTTTCTACTAATTGATGTGGAAGTTTGCGAATAAATCCCACCGTGTCGCTCAACAAAAAGGGGGTTGTGTCGAAAATTACTTTTCTGGTGGTAGTATCTAAGGTAGCAAATAACTTGTTTTCAACAAACACCTTGCTTTTGCTTAATACATTCATTATGGTAGATTTACCTACATTGGTATAACCCACCAGCGCCACTCTAATGAGTTGACTTCTGTTTTTACGTTGAGTAGCCATCTGTTTATCAATCTCTTTCAATTGCTTTTTAAGTTGAGCAATTTTATTTTTCACGATACGACGGTCGGTTTCTATTTCTTTTTCGCCGGCACCACCTCTCGTTCCGGTGCCGCCTCGCTGTCTTTCAAGGTGCGTCCACATGCCGGTTAAGCGGGGTAATAAGTATTCGTATTGAGCAAGTTGTACCTGTGTTTTAGCATAAGAGGTTTGGGCGCGTTGTTCAAATATCTCCAATATCAAAAGAGTTCTGTCCATTACCCTTCTTTGAAAGAATTTTTCCAGATTGCGCTGTTGGACAGGGCTTAATTCATCATCAAAAATAATAACATCTACCTCGTTCGTGTCTATGAATGTTTTTACCTCTTCCGCTTTCCCTTTTCCGATAAATGTAGCCGGGTCGGGTTTTTCTAATTTTTGTGTAAAAACTTTTACTGTTTCTACATTATAAGTAGTCGCCAAAAATTTTAACTCGTCCAGATATTCTTGCAAAGCTAGTTTTTGACCTTTTAGTTCTATGCCTACTAATATCCCTCTTAATGGCTTATTAGAAGCGCGTATCTTTTTTTCAATCATGAAAAAACTATTGTTTTTTAAAGGTACTTAAAACATAGTCCGCAACAGCATTGGTCTGTTCTTCCGTCATTTGGGCTTTGGGCATAGCACCTTTACCATTTAAAATCACATTGACAATTTCACTTTTATGAAGTTGGGTTTGTGTTAAGTCAGATGCGCCCGCCATACCAAGCTTTCCATCGTTTCCATGGCATACGGCACAGGTTTTTTCATACAATAATTTCCCATCTGCTATAGAAGAATCTACTTTTTTAGTGCGGCTCATTTCCGCTAAGCCATAAGCCCCTACAATGAGCATGAGTGAAAACAAAGCAAGAATTTTATTATTTTTCTTATAGGCAATAACCGCCAATGGTATCGAAGCCACTACTAAAATGAGTTTAATAATTAGCATTGTTTTAATTTCAGGAATTTGTGTGATTAAATAAACACCTGTGATTAGAAACAATGTGCTCACAATCATTTCTAAAATTTTAGTGTACGATTTGAACTTTTCCAATTTGTTATGAGCATTGGAAAGCAATAAAAGTGTTTTAATAAAATAAATTAAAAAGAAAATCGTAACGCTGATACTGTGGATTTTTAAGAATGTAGAAAACATAGATTTTTTGTGGCAAAAATGAGAAATATTTTTTGTATACGATAATATTAAATTTGTCTAATTTATTCTGATGTACGCATTTTATTCTGTAACTTTGCGAATTATGAAATCTCGTTTAGTAATTTTAATTTACAGTATTCTGCTGAAGATAATCGTATGTGATGGGCAAACTCTGAATTATTATTTTGGGAACCTGCATTCTCACACTGCCTATTCAGATGGCAACAAAGATGCAGCTACTACAGGTTGTAACAATCCTACATGTAGTTATGCTTATGCAAAAGCATCTCAACACTTTAATTTTTTAGGCATTTCTGAGCACAATCATTCATCAGCAGGTCTTCAGATATCGGATTATCATCAGGGTTACAACGAAGCATTGGCCGCCAATCAGGAAAATGTATTTTTATGTTTATGGGGAATGGAATGGGGTGTTACCACCAATCCTTCCGATGGACATGTGGTAGTGTATGGTTTTGGGAATCAGTTATTGGGCTGGGAAGCAGGGAATTTTGATGTTTATGTAGCCAAATCAGATTATGATGCCTTATTTAAGAAAGTAAAAAACAATCCGAATGCTTTTTGTTATCTAGCCCATCCGGGATATAATAATTTTGGCTATCTAATCTCTAATCCATACAATGCCACCTATGACTCTGCAATTGTAGCCGTGCCTTTTAGAAGCGGATATGCTTTTAGCACCGATACTTCTTATTCGGATTATCCTTCAGGAGATTATTTAATGTATTATAGAATTATGCTTTCAAAAGGATATAAAACTGGTATTGGTTATGATCACGATAACCACTATACTACCTTTGGCAGAAATAATGCAGGAAGATTAGTTATTCTATCTCCATCTCTTACAACTAATGATTTTTTTTATGCTATGAAAAATATGCATTTTTACGGAAGTGATGACTGGAATGCCAAAATTGATTTCAAAATTAATGGAAATGAAATTATGGGGAATATTGTAACGGCTTCTATTAATCCGACCATCTCAGTAATTCATAATGATGATGACGGTGAAACGGCTGATAGTATTAAAATATGGTCAGGTGTTTCTGGAAGCGGAACATTGTCATCAGTCATATTTTCTGCGATAAACACCAATGTACTTACTTTTGTTGATACGAATTTGATCAACAATATTCAAAAATATTATTTTATAGAAATCATTCAACAAGATGGACAAAGAATTGTTACTTCTCCAATATGGTACACGAAAGACCCTTTGGCTTCAGTTGCTGCATTCCCTGCTCTCTCCGGACTGATTATTTTTCCTAATCCCACTTTTGATGAGATAACTGTATCGCTTAACGAACAAAACTATACTGTGAAAATATACGATGTGTCTGGCAGATTAATGTTACAAACATTTGTTTCTGAAAACAATGTTGTATTAGATTTAAGCGTCTATCCCGCTGGCCTCTATTTTATGGACATAGAAAAAAACGGACAAATTATTTACCATGATAAACTCATTAAACAATAAAAAAGTATTCACTACGCTACGTTACACGACAATATCTTTAGTTCTTTTTTTTCTTTTAGTTTCCTGTGGTAAAAAAATGGAGAAAGACACCAGACCCCTTTCACCAAAAGCAGGTGGAAAAATTATACTGGCTGAAATTACCAAACCCCTTTCTTTATTCCCTCAAAAATTAACACGAATAGAAGAGGGATTAATTTGTAATCAGATCTACGAACCTTTGATTCGTTTAAATGCGAAAACACTGGATTTAATCCCGGCACTGGCCGAAAAATGGGAAGTATCCCCGGACGGGAAGCACCTCACGTTTTATTTACGAAAAGGCGTAAAATTTCAGGACAATCCTTGTTTTGAGGGAGGAAAAGGAAGGGAAATTACCACGGCAGATGTAAAATATACATTGGAGAAATTATGCTATGAACGAAAAGATAATTTTCACTTTTATGCAATATGTGGCGATAGAATTGTGGGTGCCAAAGAATTTAATAGCGCTATGCAATATTACAAAGAAGGGGATAAAAAACCTAAAATTAAAGGGCTAAAAATAATAGACGATTACACTTTTTCTATTGACCTTCAATATCCTAATTATCAAAGTTTTTTGCAACTATTGGCTACACCTATTGCTGCTATTCTTCCAAAAGAAGGATATGAAAAATATGGGGACAAGTTGGATTTTGGGGCAGGTCCTTATCGCATTGACAAATCTGCTTCCAATGACCAGCAATTGGTACTTGTAAAAAATCCTTTTTATTATGCTATTGACAAAGAAGGGTATGCTTTACCATACATAGATACCATTGTTATTCGCTATTTTGAAAACACCGAAGATGCCATTATTGCATTTTTGAACCATCAGGTAGATGTGGTTAATGGTGTGCCCAACAATGCTGCCAAAAGAGTGGTAGAACAGCACATTAATTCTTTTCAAAAAGTACCACCGGAATACATTATTGACATGACTTCTCAAATGTTTGTACAATTTGTATTTATCAATACACACATGCCGCCATTTGATAATGTGAAAGTAAGAAAAGCTATCAATTACGCTCTGGATAGAAATAAAATCATTGAAAAGACCTTTAATGGGCAGGCACTACCCGGCGTTTATGGCATCACACCACCGTCCTTTAAAGCGTATGATATCACCCAAATAAAAGGGTATGATCTTAATGTTCAAAAAGCACAGCAATTACTTGTAAAAGCTGGTTATCCTAATGGTCAGAGATTTCCATCTGTAACAATCTATACCAACAAAGGTTTTTCAAAAATACAAGCGGCCATTAACGAACTTCAAAGACAATTAAAAAAACATTTAAATATCAATGTGGTTTTTGAGAGTTTACCACTCGATATAAAATTTCAATTGGAACAAAAGAACAAAGGCCATTTTTTCAGACAGGGTTGGGTAGCAGATTTCCCAAGTCCGGAAAATTTTTTAAATATTTTTTATGGTAAATACATAACATTGGATACAAATAAAGTTTATTTCCCTAATACCCAACGATATATTAATCGGATTTTTGATGAATACTTTGAAAAAGGAAGAGATGCAGTTAACAAAGATTCCTCCTATCATTACTTTATGAAAGCAGAACAAATTTTAATGGACGACGCCCCGCTAATTGTATTGTGGTACGAAGCATCTTATAGATTGTATAACAATAAAATCAAAGAATTTTACATAAATCCAATGCGGTATTATGATTTGCGAATTGCTTATATTGGCAAAAATCAAAACTAAGTAAAATTGTGACAGGAAATTATTATGAGATATTAGGAGTATCCAAAACAGCAAGCATCGAAGAAATCAAAATCGCTTTTCGGAAATTAGCCCTGTTATATCATCCGGATAAAAATCCGGAAACAAAAGACTTGTTTGTAAAAATACTTCGGGCCTATGAAGTGCTTTCTGACCCGATATTACGTGAAAAATACGATAAAGGAATTTTTATTTCATATAATACACATTCTACTACTACCAGAAAAAAAACAGATAAATGGGATGTAACGCCCGAAGATGAAAAAAGAAGAAAATATTACAAAGAATACTTTGAACGATTAAAAAAAGAGTATGAGAAAGAGCAAAAAAAATACTATTATCAAACTAAAGTATATAATGAAAGAATGTATTGGTTGTGGGCATTGATTATTTGTGCGACATTATTTTTTCTTGTCATTAAAGCATATAGATATTAATGATATGAGTAAAATGTTTTTAATAATAGGCGGGGTTTTTATAATAATTGGAATGGTATTTTTAATAATGGAGAATAAAGAATTTAAATGGTTAAGTTGGTTGGGTAACCTTCCGGGAGATGTTCGCATAGAAAAAGGGAATTTCAGGTTATACATTCCCTTTACTTCAATGTTGATTTTAAGTTTAGTAATTTCTTTAATTTTTCGGTTAATAAAAAAATTTTTTGAGTAATTGAGTTTCTACACTAATTTTGTGAAAAATTTGTATTTTAGAAATAAATTTATTTAACTTGCAAGCAAAAAATAAAAACAATGAAGAAATCAACTTTCACATACCTTACACTGTTGGTTGTTGGTACCCTTTCCCTCATTTCCTGCAGTGGTAAGAAAGAAGAACAAACTGATGAAAATCAAATTGTAGAAACACAAGATACAGTAAAAGCAGGGGTACTGAACATTGGGGGGCAATTGTTTAGCATTCCATCGCCTATTCAAACCGCTATGCTTATTCAAAAGTTAGGATTGCCTTTTAATAAGAGCATATTGTATGCTTCAAACAAAGTAAATAATTTTAATACCGATGTGGATCGTGCCTTAATGTTAGGGATATACGGAGCTGACCTGGGTTATGTAAGTATGTTTAGTCAAACACAGGAAGCACTTACTTATCTCGCTTCTATTAAGCAATTGGCAGATAAATTAGGGGTATCTTCTGCTTTTAATGAACAAACATTCAAACGCTTTGAAAATAATTTAACCAATAAAGACAGTTTAATGGTATTGGTAGGCGAAGCATATAGAGCCAGCGATAACTATCTGAAAAACAATAAAAGGTTAGATGTGAGTTCGCTCATTCTATTGGGCGGGTGGCTAGAAAGCATGCACATTGCCATTGAATCATACAAAGCAAAAAAGAATGAAGAAATTAAAAGAAGAATTGCCGAACAGAAATTAACCATTAATAATCTGCTGCAACTCATCACCCTCAATGCTCCGGACCAAACAGAGTTAGTAGTAGCACTTAAAGATTTATCCATGCTTTATGAAAAAGTGGAATTTAAATATCAGTATAATGAACCCACTACAGAAACCACCAAAAAAATTACTTACATTAATAGCACCAATGAATTGATAGTCAACGAAACAGACCTGAATACTATTATTAAAAAGATTCAAACACTGAGAAATAAAATAACCCATTCAGCATCTTAATTCAACATCTTATCAATCCTACAAAACATCTATTTATGAGAAAATTTATTTTTACAACTGCTCTTTTAGCCGGCATGTATGTTGCTGCTTTTGCGCAATGCGATACTATAGCCAGCTTGTGTGTAAAACATATTACAAACAATTATATTTCAGATGGTCAACAATACAGAGCCATGCTTTTGAACGCAGAAGAAACAGCAGAATTCCACACCACGATGTTTGCAGAAACCATCTACCGCTTTGCGGCCTGTAGCGGTTTAAAAGACGGTAATTTGATTTTCAGAGTATTAGATAAAGACAGGAACGTTTTGTTTACCAATCAAAACTACAGAAATGCCCCTTACTGGGACTTTAAATCAAAAAGCACGATTGATGTAATTATTGAAGCGCAGTTAGATCCCGATAGAAACCCCGGTTCAGGTTGTGCTGTATTATTGATTGGATTTAAACAAAAATAGCATGTAATGTTTCTATGCGGTATTCCTGTTTTAAGATCCTGTGTTTTGTTTACTTTCATAAGCGCCGTTTCTTTTTATGCACAAGATAACACAAAAGCATTTCAGGATTTAAAAACATACGTACCACTCATTAATACAAAAGAACCTGTTCCATGTAAAGTGCTTGATTATTGTAAAAACAAGCAGTGTATTCAATTTATTAAACACAATCAAAATATTTATCTGAAAGTTATATTTGGTGCTGAAAAAGACACTCTATTTGGCACAGCTGTTGAAAAACACAAATCAGAAATTGAAATCCGATCAGGGACAAAAACTTATTACAAAAAAGAATGGAGTATATTTAAAGAAACCTATCAATTGTTTTTTGTAGTATTGCTTCCATCTAATTATCTGAAAACACTAAGCACCGACGGTATTACTGAAATTCTTGTCAATAACCAATCGGTAGTATCTTTTTCAAAAAAAGAAACCAGACAAATAAAAGAAATGGCCACCACAATATTAAATAACCAATAGCATGAGTGAGCAGATATTACGGGCATTGATGCAGATGTTTGCTATCATCGCAAAAGTAGATGGCATTACGAATACGGGCCGATACATCGTTCAGTCCTATTTAAGACAACAATTAAACGAAGAGCAGGTTCAGAAATACTTGAAAGTTTTTGACGACTATCTGGAACAATACCATCAGGTAAGTCAGAAAAAAGAAGGGGCGGCTAAAAAAACGGCTCTGAATTCGGTGAAAATTCTAAAAATATGTTCACAGATTAATAAAGAACTGGAACAAACACAAAAATTTGTTGTACTCGTCCGTTTGTTAGAATTTATTCATTCTTCTAATCAAATCAGCGAACAAGAATTAGAATTTGTACAAGCTGTCGCAGAAACTTTTAATATAGACAAAAAAGAATTCGAGAATATTAAACGTTTGGTTGAACAAAATACAGAAGATGTACCGGATGCCGATGAGTTTTTAATCATAAGTGCTCATCCGCCTAAAAATACACAACACACAAAATTTTTATTTAATGAAAATATTACCAATGGTGAAATTCGGGTATTGAGAATAGAAACAGTAAATCTCTACATTTTAAGGGTATTCGGTGATTTAGATATACAATTAAACGGACAATCTATAGATAGAAACAGAGTATATGTTTTAACACACGGCTCCTCTTTAAGAAGTTCTAAAATCAAACCCATTTATTATAGTGATATAATTAGTAAATTTTTATTTGATGAACATACTGCAAAAATTACTTTTGAAGCCAGCGATGTAGAATACAAATTTAAGAACGGAAAAATCGGTTTAAGAGACATTAACCTGTTTGAAGAGAGTGGTACACTGGTTGGAATTATGGGAGGTTCGGGTGCCGGGAAATCCACTTTAATGAATGTATTAAACGGAAGTGAAAAACCATCACGCGGAAAAATGGTAATCAATGGTATTGACATTCATAAAGACCCCGAAAAAATTGAAGGTGTAATAGGCCATGTGCCGCAAGACGACCTGTTGATTGAAGAATTAACCGTATTTGAAAACTTATTTTACAATGCCAAATTATGTTTTGGAAACTTAAAGGATGAAGACATTAAAAAGAAATGCGAACTACTGCTTTCAGATTTAGGATTATCAGAAACAGCCCATTTGAAAGTGGGCTCACCACTGGAAAAAACCATTTCTGGCGGACAACGCAAGCGATTAAACATAGCACTGGAACTCATTCGTGAACCTTCTGTTTTGTTTTTAGATGAGCCCACATCTGGACTTTCTTCCAGAGATTCTGAAAACATCATGGATTTACTAAAAGAATTGACTTTAAAGGATAAACTGATTTTTGTCGTAATACATCAGCCCTCTTCCGATATTTTCAAAATGTTTGACAAACTGATTATTTTAGATGTGGGTGGATATTTAGTGTATTATGGCAATCCAGTAGATTCTGTATCGTATTTCAAACGTCTTATCAACCATGCTAATGCTGAAGAAACAGAATGCCCGCACTGTGGAAATGTCAATCCGGAACAAGTATTTAATATCATTGAAAGTAAAGTGTTAGATGAATATGGTAATCTGACCAAAAAGCGTAAAACATCGCCAGTAGAGTGGAATAACTATTATAAAGAACTTATAGAAAACTACATTCGGATAAAAGAACACTTTCAAACGATTCCGGAAGCCATCTTCAAAATCCCCGGGAAACTGCAGCAATTCAAAGTATTTCTGACACGTGACGCAAAAAGCAAACTCACTAATACCCAATATCTTTTAATTAATTTTTTGGAAGCCCCTGCCCTTGCATTTATCTTATCGTTTTTGGTACGTTATTACAACACCGACGTAGATACAGACAGAGGTTATATTTTTAGAGAAAACGATAATATCCCTGCTTATTTATTTATGGCAGTAGTCGTAGCGCTGTTTATTGGCATGATGGTCAGTGCAGAAGAAATTATACGCGACAGAAAAATTCGAAAAAGAGAAGCATTTCTCAATTTAAGTAAAGGATCGTATTTGATGAGTAAAGTAGTCATCATGTTTGTGTTATCGGCTATTCAAACGTTTATGTTTATTGTAGTAGGTAATAATATCTTAGGAATAAACGGTTTATTCTTGGATTATTGGTTGGTATTATTTTCAACTTCATGTTTTGCGAACATGTTGGGTTTAAATATTTCTGCCATGTTTAATAGCGTGGTAACCATTTATATTTCTGTGCCTTTCTTAATTATTCCACAATTGATTTTAAGCGGTGTCATTGTAAAATTTGATAAATTGAATCCTGTCCTGACACAAGCAGGCACAGTACCATGGAGTGGCGAAGTGATGACCAGTCGTTGGGCTTATGAAGCGTTGGCTGTGAATCAGTTCAAAAACAATCATTTTGAAAAGCATTTTTATTTATATGATAGAATCATTAGCAATGCTCAATACAAAAAAGTATATTGGATTCCTAAAATTCAAAACAAGTTAACTAAAATTGAAGATGAATTAAAAGATAAAAAACGTAATGAAAGTATTCTTTCACAAGACATTCAATTAGTAAAGAATGAAGTACTCAAAGAGTATAACAAGATATACCAAAAAATTCCTTACCCTGCTGAAACAGATGAGTTGCTGGCTCTTTCACCGAATACAATCAACCAGAATGTTATTAATAATATCAGAACATTTTTGTATGACCTAAATGATTATTACATTGATATAGAGAACATTGCCCGTAAAAAGAAAGACGAAAAAGCCAGAAGCATGCAAAAAACACCGGCAGAAAAAGAAGCATTCATTAAATTAGAAGAAGATAATGAAAACGAAGCATTAAATCAACTGGTTACTAATAGTAATGATATAAGTGGCGAACGTTGTATGGAAAAAGACGGCAAACTCATTCGCCGAATTGATTTAGTGTTTTATGACCCGGAAAATTCTAATTTAGGTGGTGCACATTTTTATGCGCCCAGAAAGAAATTTTTAGGCGTCTACATTGACACACTTTATTTTAATACGGCAGTAATATGGTTGATGACCATTTTCTTGTGGTTCACGTTATACTTTGATGCGTTCAAAAAAGCATTGGATTTTATAGCCAATCTTTCACAACTATTTAAAAAAGGAATTGACCAGGAAGTTTAGTTTAATGGAAACTCATGTAGTCCCTTTTTTAAGAGGAAACATTTATTGTTATACACAAGGTAAAGGCCGTTGTGTGGTCTTATTGCACGGATTCTTAGGAGCGTCAGAAGTTTGGAAATATCTTGTCCCTTATTTATCTAAATCTTACAAAGTTATTTGTATTGACTTACCCGGCCATGGCAAAAGCGATTGTTTTGGCTATGCCCATAGTATGGAACTAAAGGCAGATGCCGTGAGAACAGTGCTCAAGCGTTTTCATATTCGTTCGTGCGTCTTGATTGGTCATAGCATGGGCGGCTATGTAGCACTGGTGTTTGCTAAAAAATACCCTGAAATGGTCAAAGGACTTTGTTTGTTTCATTCAACTGCCCTTCCGGATTCCGAAGAAAAAAAGAAAGACAGAAACAAAGCTATAAAAATTGTAAAACATAATCCTAAATTATTTATTCAACCGATGATTAAAAATTTATTCTCTAAACGAAATTTGAAGTATTTGAAAGAAGAATTTAAACTGGCTCTTGATGTGGCTATGAAAACATCCGTACAAGGAATTATAGCGGCTTTGATTGGTATGAGAGACCGTCCTTCTTCATTACCCTTCATTAAATCTGCCACTCTTCCCATTATGTTTGTAATTGGTAAACAGGATAATGTATTACCTTATGCTTCTTTATTAGAACAATGTGAACAAGTACCCAACAAAGAATGCTTGCTTTTAGAATATGATGGTCATTACAGCCAGTTAGAAAACCCACGCGCTTCAGGAATAGCAGTTAGACAATTTGTAAGAAAGTGTTTTAGACAACATTCTTTGTAACTTTCAAAAAAACAATCACTGAATATATATGATTTTTATTATTCTGGCTACCATTACAAGCGTATTGATGCTGGTGATAGTACGTTTGTTTGAACGGTACAAGGCACACACTTTTTATGGATTAATTTTTAATTATAGCTCGGCTTTTCTTACAGGTCTGACATATTCTTATTTTTATTTTCAAACTCAACACCTGAATTTTTTTCAAACAATATTATCCAACACTTTTAATGTTTGGATGTTAACTGTAATAGAAGGTATCTTATTCATTTCAGTATTCTATTGGATTGCGATGACCATTCAACATCACGGATTGGCAGTGGCTTCTGTTGCCAATAAAATGAGTTTAATTTTTCCCGTTCTTTCTGCTCATTGGTTATTCAATGAATCTTTAAATTTTTTTCGTTGGTTAGGATTAGGAATAGCTGTTATTTCCGTTTACTTTACGGCATACTCTTCAAAAAATATCTCTTTCAAAAAAACTTCATCTCTTTTATTTCCCTTATTAGTGTTTATAGGCAGCGGGATTATTGACTCTCTCATTAATTATGGTAATAAAACATTTATAGATACTATCCCTGAGCAACTTTTGTTTTCAACTTTTGTTTATTTGTTTGCCTTGTTTTCGGGATTTTTATTTTTGAGATTAGATAAAAATAAAATGTTACAGCAAAAAAATTTTAGTTGGAAAAGCACAATAGTATTGGGAACTATTTTAGGATTACCTAATTTTTTCAACTTAGTTTTTATTATCAAAGCCCTTAACACGCATATCCTCCCAAGCGGACAGATTTTTTTAATACTGAATCTAAGCAATGTTATTTCATCCGCCTTAATAGGATATTTCATCTTTAAAGAAACACTGATGGTATTAAATTGGATAGGAATCATTCTGGCAATGAGTTCTATTTTTCTAATCCATCTTTAAAAATTGATTTAAATCAATTTTTTAGTATTTTAGACAGAAACCATAACATGGTTGTTAAAATAAAGTTTAAAGTGTGGATAAAACATTTTCAAAACACTCAAAAATAAAAATTTTTCCAACTTAATTTGCACTCACAAAAATATAGTTATCATGGAAACAACAATAGATAATAAAATGGAAAACAAAACACTTAAAAGAAAAAAAATAATAAAACTTCCAGAAAGCCCTATGAATACTGAAAATAACACCACTCAGCATTATACCCGGTCATATTCTTACTCCGAAGTTTTTAATAAAACTTTAGAATATTTTGGTGGTGACGAATTGGCTACCAATACATGGATTAGCAAATACTGTCTGAAAGATTCAAAAGGACAATATTATGAACTAAGCCCTGATGACATGCATAAAAGAATGGCAAGAGAATTTGCCAGAATAGAAAGAAAATACAAACAATCGGATAAACCCATCAGTGAAAAATACAAAACGATTCAACATATTACAGATGATGAACAATACATTTATGAAATGTTCAGAAATTTCAAATACATTGTACCACAAGGTTCAGTGATGTCTGCATTAGGTAATCCCTTTATGATAGCGTCTTTATCTAATTGTGTAGTATTGCCTGAAATCTACGATTCTTACGGAGGAGTATTTTATACTGATCAACAGCTAGCACAATTGTTCAAAAGAAGATGTGGTGTAGGCATTGACATTAGCACATTACGACCGGCCAACGCACCAGTTTCTAATGCAGCTGGTACGACCTCCGGGGCCGTATCTTTCATGGAACGATTTTCTTATACTACTCGCGAAGTAGCACAAAACGGTAGAAGAGGGGCTCTTATGATAACGATGGATATTGCCCATCCCGATATTTTTGAATTTGTTACTATTAAACAAGATTTGAAAAAAGTAACTGGCGCCAATGTCTCTGTAAGATTATCCGATGAGTTTATGAAAGCAGTTGATGAAGACAAAGAATTTACCTTACGCTGGCCTATTGATTCCCCACAACCCAAGTTTACAAAAACCATTAAGGCACAAGAACTCTGGAACACTATTATTAAATGTGCCCACAACACTGCAGAGCCCGGCTTAATTTTTTGGGATAGACAACATTATTATTCCACTTCTTCTGTTTATCCCGGATTTAAAAATATCTCTACCAACCCCTGTAGTGAAATAGCCATGCAAGGCGGAGATAGTTGCCGCTTAATGGCGCTCAATTTATTTTCATTCATTGAAAATCCTTTTACCCAACAAGCCGCATTCAATTACAAAAAGTTTGAAACCGTAGTGTATTATGCACAACGATTAATGGACGATTTAGTAGATCTGGAATTAGAATCTATTGAACGTATTTTGAAAAAAGTAGAACCCGACCCGGAGCCCGATTTTATTAAAGACGTAGAAATTCGTACATGGAAATTATTGTATGAAACCGGAAAAAAAGGAAGAAGAACCGGTCTTGGTTTTACAGGATTAGCAGATTGTTTGGCTGCCTTGAATTTAAAATTTGATAGTGATGAAGCGTTGACTACTGTTGATAGAATTATGCGAGCCAAATTACGCAATGAATTTGAAAGTAGTATAGACATGGCCATTGAAAGAGGTAAGTTTGAAGTATTTGATATTAAATACGAAGAACAACCTGAATTTATTCAAATGATGAAAAAAGAATTCTCGGACATTACAGAAAGAATGATGAAGCACGGACGCAGAAACATTTCTATAAGCACAGTTGCACCTACAGGTACTTTAAGCATTCTTACACAAACTTCTTCCGGAATAGAACCGGTCTTTTTATTAAGTTACAAACGAAGAAAAAAAGTCAATCCTTCCGATAAAAATGCACGAATTGATTTTGTAGATGCATTAGGCGATGCATGGCAAGAATTTGACGTGTATCATCCAAAATTAAAATTATGGATGGAAATAACTGGTGAAAAAGACATTACAAAATCACCTTATTATGGATCTACTGCACCCGAGATTGATTGGATTAAACGTATTCAGCTGCAAGCCGTTGTTCAAAAATATACAACGCACAGTATTAGTTCTACCATCAATTTACCGTCTGATGTTTCTGTAGAAAAAGTGGGAGAAATTTATCTTCAATCCTGGAAAATGGGATTGAAAGGCATTACGGTTTATAGAGATGGTTCCAGAACCGGTGTATTAGTTTCTGCTGACGACTCAAAGAAAAAAGAAATCACTACCCCACCCAAAAGACCCAAATCATTGGAAGCCGAAGTAGTGAGATTCCAGAATAAAAATGAAAAATGGATTGCAGTGGTAGGCATCTTAAATAATAAACCTTATGAAATTTTTACCGGAAAAGCCGAAGATGCTTTCAGTTTGCCTAATTATGTGCAGAAAGGATGGGTTATTAAAGTAAGCAATGAAGACGGCACAAAACGTTACGATTTTCAATTCTTAGACAAAGATGGATACAAAGTTACCATTGAAGGACTTTCTCGTTCGTTTGATAAAGAATACTGGAATTATGCCAAATTAATCTCAGGTGTGTTACGGCAAGGTATGCCACTCCCGCAGGTAGTAGAATTAGTGGAATCACTCAACTTTTACGATGACAACATCAACAGTTGGAAATACGGTGTAGCAAGAGCGTTGAAAAAATTTATTCCCGATGGTACAAAAGCTGATAAAGTTTGCCCATCCTGCGGAGACCCGGAAGGATTGGTATACGAAGAAGGTTGCTTAAAATGCAAGAGCTGCGGCAACACCAAATGTGGATAATCTAAATTTTGACTAAGATATTATATTTACTTTGTTCCAAAATCTTTTTGGTATTTTACAGCCATATAAAATATTGTGAATATGTCACGTTATTCTTCTATCCCTTCTACATTATTTATTCAAAACAGAAATAATTTTAAGCAATACTTAAAACCCGGTTCTATTGCTGTTTTTTTCAGCAATGATATAATGCCCACCAATGCAGATGGTGCGATGGGATTTAAGCAAAATTCGGATTTGTTTTATTTATCCGGAATTGACCAGGAAGAAACTATTTTGGTAATTTTTCCTGATGCTAAAGAAAACAAACACAAAGAAATACTTTTCATTAGAGAAACCAATGAAACCATTGCCATTTGGGAAGGTGAAAAATTAACTCAACAGCAAGCCACTGAAATCAGTGGTATTCAAACAGTTTATTGGACACATCAATTTGAACAAATTCTCAAATCGCTGATGTATCAGGCAGAATACGTCTATTTAAATAGCAATGAACATTTACGAAAATACATTGAAACAGAAACAGCACAGGAGAGATGGAACAAAAAAATCATGCAGCAGTATCCTTTACACAAATACGAACGAAGTGCACCCATTCTCTTCAAGTTAAGAGCCATCAAGCATACTATTGAAATTGATCTCATTCAACAAGCGTGTAATATCACTGAAAAAGCATTCCGCAGAATTTTGAAATTTGTAAAACCCGGTGTGTGGGAATATGAAATTGAAGCCGAAATGATTCATGAAATGTTGATAAACCGCAGTAAAGGATTTGCCTATACACCTATAATAGCATCCGGAAAAAATGCTTGCGTATTACACTATATTGAAAACAACAAGCAATGTTTGGATGGAGAAGTCATTTTAATTGATGCGGCAGCCGAATATGCCAATTACAACAGCGATATGACCCGCTGTATTCCTGTAAATGGGAGATTTACAAAGAGACAAAAAGAAGTATACAACAGCGTGTTGTTTGTTCTGAAAGAAGCCACAAAATTGTTACGCCCCGGCATGACTTTTGAAAAATATAATGTTGAAGTAGGAAGAATGATGACAGAAGAATTACTAAAATTAAAACAACTCACAAAAGAAGAAGTGCAACATCAAACGCCTGAAAAACCTGCCTACAAAAGATATTTCATGCATGGCACGTCTCACTTTTTAGGACTAGATGTACACGATGCGGGTTTCTTTTATGAGCCCATGCAGGCAGGAATGGTCTTCACTTGTGAACCCGGCATTTATATTCCAGAAGAAAATTTAGGCATTCGCCTTGAAAACAACATATTAATTACACAAAACGGTCAAATCAATTTAATGCAAAATATTCCAATAGAAGCAGAAGAAATTGAAGAGTTGATGCACACTAATTAATAATTAGTTTTCTCTTTTGTAAATAATATAATCTGTTTTTTCAGGAATGGAATAACCAGAAGCCCTGATTTCTTTCGCAATCTGTGCCCTATGATGTGTAGAATGGTTCACAATATGAAACAATATTTCTAAAATAGAATTTTGAAAACTTTTGTTTTCAGTATTGGTGTAAAGTACGACTCGGTCTAAAGTGTCATTTTCAATAATTTCCAAAGATTGATGAAAATTTTGTTTGTCCATTTTTATCAACTCTTGAAGTGTATGTATTTGCCATACATTAATATTTGATGGCTTCTGTAAAATACGACAATTCCAGATATGATGAGCATTGATAATATGACTAAATAATTTCATCATATTTTCAGAGAGTGGAATATTTAAATCTGACAAATGCTTTAACCATTTTTGATTTATATCATGGTTGTAAATAAAAATGTCTTTGAAAAAACTATGGTTTGTCATAACTTAATTTTTCTTCTTGTTGGTACAAATAATATAACAAAGTTTGTCCAACCGCGTTTAATGTTTGCTTACTAATGTTTTTCATATCATCAGTTATTTTATGATGGTGTTCAAAAAAATCATTTTTTTGAGGATAATAATGAATTATATCAATGGTAGGAATGTTAGCATACAAATTGATAAATAAATGATCATCCGTAATTTCATTAACACTTTGATCTATGAAATACTTTCCAAAGCCGGCTTTTTGTGCGATATTCCAGATATTGTGAATAAGTGTGGGATGGTATTGAATGGATATACCTTCTTTTGGAAACACCGCATTAGTATCTCCAACCATGTCTAATAAAATACCTTCTACGGGCTTAACAGATGTAATTGACAAATTTTTTGCCCAATATTGAGAACCTAAACACCATGTTTTAGAATCTCCACCAGCATCACCATAATCTTCTAAATCAAACAAAACAATATCCATTCCAATATTCTTTAAATCCTGTTTCTGAACGGCTTGTACAATACTCATCAAAACGGCCACTCCACTGGCTCCATCATTTGCACCGAGAATAGGTTGGTTTTTATTTTTTGTTTCATCTCTATCCGCAAAAGGGCGTGTGTCATAATGTGCACATAATAATATCCGATGTTTAGCATTGGGATTGTACTTTGCAATGATATTGGTGCCGGTCCATTGCTTATTATCAAAGGTAATGGCGGCAAACCTTTGTAGTTCAACAACACATCCTTTGGATTCAAAAAATTGTTTCAACCATATAATACATTTTTCATGGGCTTTGCTCCCCGGCACTCTTGGCCCTAAATCAACTTGTTGCTTGACAAAATAATAACAACTATCTGCGTTAAAAGCAGGTGTTATGTTCCAGAATTGTTCAATTTTAGGGGATTGAGATTTTTCGGATAAAGTATTGTCTTCTTTCTTAGAATTATTACACGCTGTTAAAAGTACGAAAGTCAATAAGGTGAAGGATATTCTAAACATAAAAATTTTTTGCAAAGTAACGGAAATAATAAAACAGATGTAAAAAATTAATACGGTTTCATTTCTATTTTTCTTTCTCTGTCAATGGTTGGAACAAGCCCCATTTTTTTAAATAATATCTGCCCTTTTTCTCCTGCAATAAATGCTTCAAAGCCAGCACTTAATGAAAAATCATCTCCACGACGAATAGCATAAATCGTTCGGGTGAGAGGATACTCTCTTGTAGCAATGTTACTCTGGTCAGGATAAAATGCAGGAGAATTTTCTGTTTTTCGTACCGGAATTAACAACGTATCATTAGATGGGTATTTTAAGTTTTTTATCCATTTATCATCATCATCGCAGATAAAAGCATAATCAATAATTCCAATCACATTCTCATGATTTATCAGGTAATTTCTAAACTCAGAACTATCCTCAACACTAAAACAGTTTTCTCCAAAACTTTTTCCACCGATTAAACTATCTTTACAATACAACATACTACCGTTATTGTTTCTAAAAAAAATAATTTTATAAATACTATCTCCCATGAATATTTGCTTTAGTTGATGGATATTTATTCCTTTTTTTTGAAAAGGTTTTCCAAACAAAGCGATGGCCGAGTATGCAACCGGCGTTTGCTGAATAATCAAATTATGTGTTTGAAAAATTTTTTGTTCGTGAGGAGATAAAGAGCGATTGATAAAAATTATTTTACAACGGTCGTTTAATAACCCTTGAATACATTCTACTTCTGATTTAAATTGCAATTGTATTTGAGAGTTTTTGTAAATAGTTTCAAATAAATCAACCTGAGGTAGTAAGATGTATTGGAATGTATTCTCGCCCCAAATGCTGATTTTACCGGTAGTGGGCGTGTTGGGTAATTCGCCAGAAGTGTTTTGGCAAGACGTAATGACTAATGTGCTGAATACTATTACATACCAGTGGCGTAGCATGGTTGTTGTGATACAAGTTTTATATTGATTGTAAGTCCGGTAAAAAAGTACCAGTCCTTTGTGTAAGGATTGCCACGAGAATACCCCTGAATAAACGACCAAGGATATTTTGTTCTGTTGCTCATTAATAATCCGATTTGTCCGTTCGGTGGATTCGTACTTAAATTAGGATATTTATCGCTTACATCGTCCAGATAATCTGTAAACGTTTTGCGTGGTCCCCACTCAATACCGAGTCCAACATTTTTAGCAACATTAATTTTAATACCAATACCAAAGGGAATAGAGATTTGCCATAATTTGTATGGTTTGCTTTGTCCTTCAGTTCTTAATTGTCTTAAGTCCACCCAACTGTTTCCGCCTAAATTTCCTTGTGGATTAAAATGATACCCTGCTAATCCTGCAAAAAGAAAAAGTGTAAAAAAATGTTTTTCATTACCAATTCTGTAATCGTAAAAATTAAATTCTGCAATGCCATAAAATTCCTGAATGTTTGATTTGAAGTTTAAATTGCGTTCTATTTGATCTTTGTTATCACTTTGAGCATCATCGCCTTCAATTTGTCCCCAGTTAAAGCCCAAACGCAAAGCCCCTCTATAATCCCACGCATAGCGATAAAATCCACCAAACGCAGGCCGTGTCATATAGAAATGTTGTCTTGGATTTAAATCTCCTAAATAATAAGAGCTCCCAATAAATAAGCCAATTTCGTGTTGATGAAACGCTCGTTTTTTTCCCTGCGAATAAGAATGAAAAGAAAAATAAAAAAGCAAAAAAAGTATGAAACTGTTTTTGAAATTCATATTATTGTTTTTCTAAAGCGCCCATATCCGGGGCAATATCGGCAAAACGATTGTTATTATTTATATCCAATGGAAATTTTGCCGCATCAAGAGAATTGGCAGCATTAATCGCAGCAGAGCCATTTTGTAACGAAAAATCATAAGTTGATGGATTATTAAATTTTGTGTTTTGATTGATTAAACAATTGGTAAAATGAGCATTAGATGTGTTTATGTTTGTTTTAATTAAGCAAAAATTAAATTGATGCTGGGGAGGATAAGATGGATTGGTTGAATTGAGAGCTAAATTCAGTTCATTAGATAAATTACCATCAATAATACAATTTCCGAAGTAGCAGGTATCTAATGGAAAAACAGCATTATCCGTATGATTATTGATATAAACACATTCTTTACTACGAGCAGATTGATTCCAATAATTCGCAAATGTAGTATGAATAAAATTATAATTCCCGCCTAAAGCCAGCACCAAACAATACTCTGCACAATTTGCAATGATATTATTGCCGGCATAGATATTGTATCCTAAACTATACAATCCCCATTTTTTCATATTAAAAATTCTGGTATTTGTAATTCGTAAACGTCTCGGATCGGCATTATACACCGAGTTCAACACTTCTGCTTGCACACCGATAAATCCGTTTTTAATAATAGCATAATTGATTTCATTTTCTTTACTACCTTCGTTTATCCATATTCTATCCCATTGACCGGGCAAGTCCATAAAATCGGTTTCTCTGCGAAATCCCTGGAACACCACTTCATTGCCATAAGTTCCCTGAACTTTCAACGTTCCGTAACGATAAACCCATAATCCAGCGTTTTGATAGAAATATACTTTTGTGCCGGGCTGTATTACGAGCGTTTGAGATGAATCCACGACCAGCCATCCATAAATCACATGGGGTTTATCATTTGTCCATGTGACAGTGATGTTATTCACGGAAGAGATTGTCGAATAGGGTAAATAAGACCCATTAGAAAAATAAATAGCATTAGTAGGTTTGTGATAATAAGCGTTTTGTCCCCATGCTTCCAAGTATACTTTTTGAGTTTTACCATTCACTTCAAAAATTATAGCATCCTGAACAATGAGCGGACTATTGGAGGACAAGGGATTAATGTTTACCTGAATAAACATATACAAACTATCGTCAGGATCAATTTCAATATCAGAAAAGGTTTTGCCAGACAAGCCATCTACATTGAGAATATACGGCGAAGTATTTCCGGTTTGTAAGTATATTCTTGAAATTTTTATTTTTTGTTTGTAGGGGTTAATCACTCTTAATTGACGAGTAGCAGAGCCGACCGTAGTAAAGACAGTATCAAATAAAATCGTATCATTACTAAACTTCAATTCGGCATTGGAAGAAGTATTGAATTTATCTTTTTTACATCCGTTTATCAAAATAATCATGACAAACGCACATAGAGCAGATAAAATAATTTTTAGTTTTTCGTTTATATTATGAATTTTAGGAAGCATGACATTAAGGCATTAAAACGATTTTCAGGGTAAATTATTGCTTAGAAAATATTTTTGTAAATGTTTTTAAGATAATTTTAATGTCTTCAAAAAGATTTTGTTTTTCAATGTATTCCAAATTTATTTTCAGTTTTTCCAGCATGACTTCTTCAATGTATGTTTTTTCTGGGTTTTTAGAATGGGCTAAAATCTCGTTTTCATTTATGTATTTTATAGAAGCATAATCGGTGATTCCAGGCTTAATGGATAAAACTTTTTTTTGCTGTTCATTATACAAATCTACATATTTTTTTACTTCAGGGCGTGGGCCTACTATACTCATATCTCCCAATAAAACATTGATGAATTGCGGTAATTCATCTAATTTATACTTTCTTAAATAATACCCAATTTTTGTTACCCTTGGATCTCTTGACCCAATTGTCAAATAGCCCATTTTATCAGCGTTTTTATACATTGTTCGAAATTTAATAAGTTTAAAAGAACGAAAATTTTTTCCAATTCTTTCTTGTAAATAAAAAACAGGAAAATCATCGTCTATAATTATTGTAATGGCAATTATTACAAAAACCGGTAAAAGTAAAATTAATGCCATCATGGAAAATACAATATCAAACAATCGCTTTATCATTTTTCTAAAACCATTTGAATACACGTTTTACGGCATGGACAACGGTTTGCATTTGTTCATCTGTCAAGTCATAAAACACGGGCAAGGAAATTTCCCGTGCATAATTATCATAAGCAACCGGATAATTTTTTATATCATATCCCAAGGATTTATAAAAACTCATCATGGGCAGTGGAATGAAATGAACATTTACAGAAACATTTTGATTAAAAATTTCCTGAATAACAGTATCTCTTTGTGATTCTTGAATACGCTTTATTCTCAATGGATACACATGATACGATGAAGTTTTCTCATTCGTTTCATAAATAGGCAATTCAACGTTCTTGATAGTTTTTAGTTCTTCAGAATAAAAATCAAAAATTTGTTTTCTTTTTTTCAATGTGTCATTATCATAACGTTCTAATTCTACTAATCCAATAGTAGCGGCGAGGTCGGTCATATTGTATTTATAGCCCGCTTCTATAATATCGTATTTCCAATTGCCTTTTTGCATTTTAGAAAGAGCATCTTTATTTTGACCATGCAAAATGTGAAGGCAGAGGTATTGGTAAATTTTTTCATTATCAAATGGAGGTGGAAGATTAAGAGCAATGGCGCCGCCTTCTGCAGTCGTCAGGTTTTTTACAGCATGAAAAGAAAACACAGTGGCATCGCACAAGGTGCCTGTGCGCTTTCCCTTGTAGAAAGCACCAAAAGAATGAGCTGCATCGGATAAAACAAGTATTCTTCCTAATTGTTCCTGTATTTTGTTTTCAGCTTGAAACAAATTTCTTTTTGAATCCACCAATTGCATTATTTCGTCATAATCTGCCGGGAATCCTGCAAAATCAACCGGTATAATCACTTTCGTTTTTTGATTAATGTGTTTTTCAATTTCTTTCACAGAGATATTAAAATCATGAGGATTAACATCTACCATGACGGGCTTTGCACCACAATGTATGACCACATTTGCTGTAGCGCTGTAAGTATACGCAGGGACAATCACTTCGTCACCCGGTTTTACACCGTACCAGCGTAACATCGTTTCAAGTCCAGCGGTCGCAGAGTTTAAACAAAGTGTATGAGAAACATTACAATACGCACTAATTTTTTTTTCAAATAATTTTGTTTTTGGACCGGTAGTTATCCATCCGGATTTTAAGGTTTCTACAACGGCATTGCAAATTTTATCATCTATTCTTGGCGGAGAAAAGGGGATCATGATTTTTTAGCCGTAAAAGTAACGGAAAATACAAAATAGAAAAAATTGAATACAATGTAATCTAAAATCATTAGCTTGGGTAAAAATTCCTTATTATTACAGCAAAAAATTATGCCAAAAAAATTGGCAAAGTCATTCAATATCTCCTGTGTAGAACTACTGAAGCTCCCCTTGTTAGAATTAGTTATTCAACGACTGGCCAAACAAATCATAGAGCATTATCATACTACTACTAATTTAGTATTGATAGGACTACAACCACGTGGTATATACTTGTCCAGAGTTCTTCATCAATTGCTTTTATCATCAAAGCAAATACGCTCAATGGATTACGCAGAATTAGATGTAACGTTCTATAGAGATGACTTTAAACTTAAACCGCTTTCTCCTTTCCCTCAAAAAATTAATCCTGATTTTTCTATAGAAGATAAAAATGTGGTGCTTATTGACGATGTTTTATACACCGGTCGAACTATTCGTGCCGCCCTTGACTGTCTTCAGAATTACGGACGAGCACAAAAAATTGAACTGCTGGTTCTGGTCAATAGACGGTTTACAAGACAATTGCCAATTGAACCGACTTATTCCGGAATAAGCATTGATTCGTTGGATAACCAAAAAGTTATCATTGAATGGGCAAACGATTGGAAGAAAAGCAAAGTATTATTAGAGCATAGAACAAATTAAAACACATGACCGCACTTAGCACAAGACATTTATTAGGCATAAAAGTTCTCACCAAACAAGACATTGAGTTAATTTTATCTACCGCCCAATCATTTAAAGAAGTGATTAATCGTCCTATCAAAAAAGTGCCTTCCTTGCGAGATGTTACCATTGCCAATTTATTTTTTGAAAACTCTACCCGAACAAGAATTTCGTTTGAATTGGCCCAAAAACGATTAGGTGCAGATGTTATCAACTTTTCTGCCTCTACTTCTTCCGTAAAAAAAGGTGAGACTTTGATTGATACAGCCAATAATATACTGGCGATGAAAGTGGATATGATTGTGATGCGGCATTCTTCTCCGGGCTCTTGTGTATTTTTGTCTAAGAAAGTGAAAGCGCAGATTATCAATGCCGGCGATGGCACACACGAACATCCTACGCAGGCCTTATTGGATGCTTTTTCTATACGAGAAAAATTAGGTACATTGAAAAATGTAAAGGTGGCTATTGTAGGAGATATTTTACATTCCAGAGTAGCGTTGTCTAATATTCTTTTATTAAATAAAATGGGGGCTCATGTTAAAGTTTGTGGTCCTTTAAGCTTAATTCCAAAACATATTCGTTCTTTGAATGTAAAAGTAGAAACAGATTTAAAGAAAGTCCTGGAATGGTGCGATGTGACGAATATATTGAGAATTCAATTAGAAAGACAGGATACAAAATACTTTCCTTCGTTAAGAGAATATACGTTAATGTATCAACTGAATCGTGAAATTTTAGATGAAATAAAAAAAGACATCATTATCATGCATCCGGGTCCTATCAATCGTGGTGTTGAAATTACAAGCGATGTGGCAGATAGTAAACATTCTATAATTTTAGAGCAAGTAGAAAACGGTGTGGCCGTTCGAATGGCAGTGATGTATCTTTTAGCAGGTAAGAAGGGAGAATAAGTTTTTCTGTATTCAGAATGTTCAGCCCTTAATCCGGTTATCCAAACCATCGTAAGTTTCTTTTTATGCTTATATAGTATTGCCCCAACACAAGCAAGTTAATCAATCTTTGATACGTGAAGCATATTTAATGGATTTGTTAGATTTTATATTCTATCAAGGATTATTTATATATCCTTTTTCTTTTTTGCCTTTCTTCTCCTGAATGTTTATAAAATCCGTTATTCTTATTAGAAAGTTTATCGTTGGAGTAATCTGATTTTCTGGAAATGTTTTTTTCTCTATTGGATTTTTCAATACTAATAGACCTATTATTAAATGATTTTCCTACTAATGATGAAAGTTTATCAACATCTGCTGATGAAATTTCAAAAAATGAAAACGTCTTTTTAACATCGGTATTTTTAATATTTGTAACGGAGATACCTGTTTCATCTGAGATAAAATCTTTAAGAGAACGCCAGTTAAAACCGTCTACTTCACCTAAGTTGATGAAATAACGTTGTGTTTGACGATGTGAAGAAACATCCAGATCTTTGAGATTATTGATATCCGGAGCGTTTTGATAATAAGTATGAAAGCGGTTAAACTCTTCCCATACTAATTTTTTAATTAATTCTTCTTTGCTTAAATTCTTTAAACTTTCAAAAACAGCGGGTAAATAATTTTGAATAGCAAGTTCATTAACAGTAGTATTCTTAATTGTTTCCACAAGATGTAACAATTGTTTTTCACAAACCTGAATGCTAGTAGGAATGAGGGCACGATGGAATTTTGTTTTAGCAAAACGTTCTAAGTCCTTTATTTTTTTGGATTCTGAAGGCGTTACAATAGCAATAGAAATGCCGGATTTTCCGGCTCTGGCTGTTCTGCCACTGCGATGTGTATATACTTCCAAATCATCTGGTAAATCATAATTAATAACGTGGGTGATATTGTCTATGTCTATCCCACGAGCCGCCACATCTGTTGCCACCAAAAGTTGTATTTGATGGTTTCTAAAACGTTTCATTACAAAATCTCGTTGTGCCTGTGATAAATCACCATGCAGGGCATCAGCACTATATCCATCTTTGATGAGTTGGTCGGCAATTTTTTGTGTATCGGCTTTTGTACGGCAAAAAATTATTCCAAAAATATCCGGATAATAATCTATGATTCTTTTTAATGCTAAATATCTGTGTTTGTTGGAACTAATAATATAGTAAATATGTTCTATATTAGATGCGGCTGCATTTTTATTTCCCACACTGATTTCAATTGGCTGATGCATATAATTTTTGGCAATTCTTGCAACTTCTGGTGGCATGGTGGCACTAAACAACCAAGTTTGTTTGTTATCAAACGTTTGGTCAATGATGTAATCAATATCGTCTTTAAATCCCATGTTTAGCATTTCATCGGCTTCATCAAGCACTAAAATTTTAATATCAGATAAATCTATTGATTTTCTGTCAATAAGGTCTACCAATCTACCGGGAGTAGCGGCAATAATTTGACCTCCTTTTCTTAAAGCATTGATTTGAGTTTCAATGTTGGCACCGCCATATACGGCGACCGTTTGAATTTCTGGCTTATATTTGGACAAATTTTTAATATCATTGGCTATTTGAACGGATAATTCTCTGGTGGGTGCAATGATTAATGCCTGTGGATGTTTTTTGGAAGCATCTATTTTATGCAGCATTGGTATTGAAAAAGCGGCAGTTTTACCAGTTCCGGTTTGCGCGAGTGCAATGATATCGAGGTTTTTTTCCAATAACAAAGGAATGGTTTGTTGTTGAATAGGAGTTGGGGCTTGATATCCCAAATCTTCAATGGCTTTTTGAATCCATTCTGATAATGGATAATCTTTGAACGTAATTGTTCCTTGTGTTTGTGTTTCTGTGTTGGACATAATTTGTTTTTTTTCAGCACTGATAAACCTAACTCTGCAAACTTAAATTTAAGCGGCTATAAAAAGTCAAAATACAGAATTAAATTTACGTAGCCGTTTTTATTTCTTGTGGCAAAGGTAGGTAGAAGTTTTTGATTAAACTAATAAAAACAAAAAACCCCTTGAAAATTCAAGGGGTTTTTAAGATTATTAACAGAAATTAGATTAGAAGTATAAGTTTAATCTTAAAGTAGCAGCAGGTCCGAATACGCTGTTGTTGTTGTCAGTATCTAAAGCAAATGAACTTGATTTTCCTGTTTTAGATGTTTGAGTTTTAACTGCATTATCTACAAGATCCCAGTATTCAGTGGTAACTTGTCCTTCACCAGTGGATTTGAACGAGATTCCCCATCCAAATTCACCACCAATGGACATTTTTGGCAATACAAAGTATTCTGCACCAATGAATCCTCTTAAGCCAAAAGCAAATGTGGAACCATATTTAACTTCTGTATTTCTGCTGGACATAGCAACGCCGTTCATTGTTGTCCAATCGGTAGAAGTTGGCATAGTATTACCATTAGTAAAAGCATTACCATAGGTATATTTTTCTTTAGAACCACCAATGAATATACCTAATTCACCACCATAATAACCTTGTAAACGAGTTTTTCCTTTTCTCATTTCAATACCACCACTTAATCCAATTCCGTTGTATGATACTGTTCTCGTATCTTGAACGAATTTAGGATCAGGGGTTGTATTTGTATCATCGTTTACATAATTGGCAGCTTTTTGAGAACCGAAGCCCAATCTAATGGCTGCTCTGTAAGCAGTTGTAGCATCTTTGAAGTATTTACCAACAATAGTATTGTTTGTTGTTAGGTAATTCCAACTTGGAGCAGCGTTAGCACCAGTTTTACCAAAGAAGTTACCAGCATAGTTTAAGAAAGGTGTAGCGTCAATGCCAATACCCCAGTCGCCTTCTTCAGGAAGGATGGGTTCACCTTTTTTGGATGTAAGATCTTGAGCGTTGGCAGTAAATAGACCGAATGCTAATGCCATTGCAACAGTTGTGATTTGTTTTCTCATAATTTTAGTTTTTAAAGTTTGTGCTATAAAGGTATGGAATTAAATTTCATCTTTCCAAATCTTTCGAGTATTTTTAATAACAACCATATGTTAATAAAATAAAATGATTTTTTGAAAAATGCTTTATTTCTATGAATATTATTTTTTATTGTCTCTCTCACTCTTTTTAATAGAAAAAGAACATTTTCCTTAAATACCCCCGTTCACATTTACCAATAATTCGTGTAATTCAGTTTCATTAGTTTCAACTTATTGTAGGAATAATCTGTAGTAAAAACTTAAAATAAATTTAAACAAATTTATCTCCTTTCCGCACTCTTATTTCATTGACGATATTCTTGATTTCTTGTTCTTTGTCCATTTTACATATCAATAACATGTTATTGGATTCCACTACTACAAAATTTTCTACTCCTACTAATACAACCAGTTTATCATTCGGCACATTTACCAAACAATCCGAAGAATTGTAAACCATTACATTTTTGCCAGTAAGTGCATTTTTATTATCATCTTTTTTAAGATGTGTAAACAAAGATTTCCATGTGCCGATATCACTCCATCCTAATGCCGATGCCCGCACATAAACATTATCTGCTTTCTCTAAAATAGCATAATCAATAGAAATATTTTTACAAACACTATATGCTTTTTCAATAAAATTGTGCTCCTCGTTTGTATAATAAATATCTTTTCCTTCATCAAAAATATGCGCTAATTCTTTGTCGTGTTTTTCAAATGCATGTATTATACTTTTTATGCTCCAAATAAACATGCCAGTATTCCACAAAAACTCACCACTTTTAAGGAAGTACCGGGCCATTTCTAGATCTGGTTTTTCAATAAAAGTTTTGACTTTGTATAGTTTTGAAATTTTCGGATCTTCGGAATGGTGTATGTATTGTATGTAGCCGTATCCGGTGTTGGGTCTGGTGGGCTTTATGCCAATGGTAATCAGGCAATCTTCTTTCATTGCTTTTTGAAAACACGAGCGAACAACAGTTATAAATGCTTTTTCTTTTTGAATAAGATGATCGCTGGATAACACTAACATGACCGCATTCGTATCTTTTTCTCTTAACTTGTATGCCGCATAAGCCACGCAAGGGGCTGTATTTTTTCTATAGGGTTCTAACCAGATGTTTTCTGCTGGAATATCGGGGAGTTGTTGTTTTACAAGGTGTTCGTAATCTTTGTTGGTAATAACAATAATATTGTTTTTATCACAAATTAACTGTGCTCTTTTAAACGTATCTTGCAGAAGAGTGGTACCTGTGTTTAAAACATCTAAAAACTGTTTGGGTTTGTGTGCTGTACTTAATGGCCAAAACCTTGTTCCAGCCCCGCCTGCCATGATAATTACGTAACAATTCTGTGTCATAAAGCGGAAATTGTAAAGGCAAATGTAGTTAAAATATACTTATACTAACACACTAGGCACGTTCTTCGTTCTCTAATTCCACACGTATTTTTACTATAAGGTCCGGCGTATTTTCATTGAGCTTAATCTGACAAGCCAAACGCGAGGTAGGAAAAATCTCAGGTAAGGTATCTAACATGTTCCATTCATCCGGAGAAGGGTCCGGAAGTTGTTCATAATTTTCCAAAACTTCTACGTGGCAGGTAGCACATAATGCTATTCCGCCACAAGTTGCTAAAATGGGATAGCCATTGGCTTTTAAGAATTCCATTAAGTTTAATCCCAAATCTGCAGGCGCTATTAGGACCTTTTTATTGTTGTTTTTATCAATGACAGTGATGTGAATATCTTTCATAACAACTAAAAATCAAATCTACCTTTATGATCTTCAATGTTGGCTTTTTCTTTCAAAGCATTATATACTTCATATTCCGCACGACTGGAAAGCATTTGAGAATTTTGTTGTTGTAGTATATTGAAATCTGTAGCGTTTTCAATTTTTTCACCTGTTTTTATTACCACAAATACACCATTCTCCCCTTTTTTAGGATTAGACAACTTATTCAAAGGCAGCGCATACGCCGTTCCTGTTAAAGCGTCTTCTCTGCCAATCCCAAAGACATTAAAAGAATTGAATACTAAATTATCTTGCTTTTGAGTGGAAATTTTTAAATTATTAGCAAGCGTTGTAATATCTGTTGTTTTTTGTGCCTGAAATTCTTGTATAAGCAGCTCTGCTTTTTTGTCTCTTATGACACGAGTAATAATATCTTCTTTCACTTCTTCTAAAGGTAAAATGCCCTTGTCCTTAATGTGCGTGAGTTTGGCAATAATAAACTTGTTTTTAAATTCAAAAACAGGGGAAACATCGCCTTTATTAGCTTTATACACCCAGCGGGAAAACTCTTTGGCGTTTTCTAATCCGGGCAAATAATTATCCCCTTCGTGAATGTTTTCTAAAATTCTTTTGGATAATTTTAGTTTTTCAACAGCTTTATCAAAGGCCTCCGCAGTATTGTAATTACCTGCAAACGAAGCGGCTTCAGAATAATACTTATTAGTGGTTTCTGTGCTGGGGGCAATTTCCCTGTAAATTTGTCCTACTCTGTAACTTAAATGTTTATTTTTTGACACATCCAACACTTCAATAATATGATAACCAAATTGCGTTTCCACTACAGAAATATCTCCTTTCTTACCCAATAATCCCGCATTTTTAAAGGGTTCTACAAAACCGGTTGTTTCATTAAACCAGCCATAATCTCCTCCTTTATCAATTGAACCCGGATCATCAGAAACAGTTTTTACTAAAGTATCAAAACTTATTTTTTTCTCTTTAATGAGCGTCAGTAAACTATCGGCTATTGCTTTTGCTCTTTCTTTAGTGCGTTGTGTATTGGTGCGTACATTATTTAATCCGATTAAAATATGTCTCACTCTTGCAGAATCTGCCACTTCTTGTTTTGCCAAAAGCTTGTATATTTTAAAGTAATTACCTTCTGTCAATAGTCCTGTTACATATCCTACAGGTGCTTCAAAAAAATTGGAATCAGGGAGGATAAGAGATGTTCTTGTATAATTATTGATGATTAACTCACCATTCTCGTTATTATCCTGAATAAAAGATGTATCTTCTTTTGGCTCTATTTCTTTAAATTTTGAGGCAATGTTTTGCATCTCCGTTTCAATACTTTTTACATCTTCATTGGTAGGCATTACATCAAAACTTACATATTCCACTACACGCGTTGTCATCGGATTGTAAAATTCATATTTATGGTCTTTATAATATTTTTCAATGTCGCTTTCAGTATATTTTACATCGGCGTCCTTAATCGTTTCATATTTTTTCATGGCATAAGTGATGCTCATTTTTTTATTAGTTTCATTGTGGATAATTTCTGCCCAGAATTTAGGTGTGTAAAGTGATTTTTTAATGAGTGCAGAATATTTTTCTGCTTTTCTGTAATCTGAAATAGCTTTTTCCATACTCTTCCAGAAACGTTCCTGATCTGGATTCATTTGATTAACCCACATTTGTAATTTTCTTGTATCTAATGAGCCATCAGGATTAGCAAAGCCCTCGTAAATTTTACCCGTTTTCTGGTCAGTGAGTTGTTGTAAAATCATCTGGTGAGGCTCCACCAACATAATATAGAATAACTCTTCTTCACCAATTTGAATACCCGTTTTTTGATATTGAGGAAAAATAACTTTTTCATTAATGAGTTGTGTCCATACATTCTCAATAATGCTTTTTTTCGTGTTTTCATCCACATTGGCATTGGGATTCATCTGAAGAATGTTATTGATTTGCTGATTAACCAAATTTTGAAAATCAATGTAGTCAATTTTTTCTCCGTTGATTTTACCTACCACTCTATCTTCGGAGGTAAAAATGCTACTACCAGACCCCAAAAGGGCTTCCAAAATGAAAATCAAAAGTGCCAATCCTGTAAGTCCCACTAATAATCCTGTTCTTTTTCTGATACTTTCTAATACACTCATAAAAAAATATTTAAGGCGGCGAATATAATTAAAAAATAAAACAGAAATTGAATAAAAAATACAAAGCAGATAGAATAAAATTCCCTATGTTTGCCACAAAAAAGATATGTTCAAAAAAGATGAGTTCTTTAAATACGCCACTAAACATAAGGGTATTAGCAGTTTAACCTTACATCGTTATCAATCCAGATTCTATTCTTCAATGACACCCTATATCATTGAAGAACGTCAGTTGAATGTAGCGCAAATGGATGTGTTTTCAAGATTGATGATGGATAGGATTATCTTTTTAGGCACAGGGATTGATGATCAAGTGGCCAATATTGTAGAGGCGCAACTATTATTTTTGGAATCGGTAGATGCTAAAAAAGACATTACTATTTACATTAATAGTCCGGGAGGGTCTGTTTATGCAGGACTTGGCATTTATGATACTATGCAGTTTGTAAAGCCGGACATTTCTACAGTATGTACAGGTATTGCAGCAAGTATGGGTGCTGTTCTTCAATGTGCTGGTACAAAAGGGAAACGGGCTGCGTTAAAACACGCTCGGATTATGATTCATCAACCATTAGGAGGCGCAGAAGGACAGGCATCGGATATTGAAATCACGGCCAGAGAAATACAAAAATTGAAAAAAGAACTGTACGAAATCATTGCTTTTCACTCCGGGCAACCCTACGAAAAAATCTGGCAGGATGCAGACAGAGATTATTGGATGACAGCAGAAGAATCAAAAAATTATGGAATGATTGATGAAGTATTAGTAGGTAATAAGCAATAACCAATAAACATGTGCAGTTTACGATGAAAGTTTTTATATGGCTCTACTTTCTGGAAATGTTCATTTTATTTTCATGTAATAATGTCGGTTGGCATACCCCTCAAAGCAAAAAAGAATGCATTGCTGTTTTTAAGAATGAGTGTTTGACAAGCACTGAATTTCAATCTATTGCCATGTCTTTTAATAAAAAAGACAGCAGCCGATTAGCAAAGTTATATATTGATCAATGGAAAGCCAATCAGTATTTATACCTGGAAGCATTGAACAGTATCATCGTTGACGAAGACAAATTGAATAGCTATCTGAAAACCATGAAACAACAATACTATATTTCCGAATATATTAAAAAATATATTGAAGACAATTTAGATACTTCTGTTTCAAATAAAGAAATAATTGATTTCTATCAAACACACAAAGACCTATTTAAGTTATCCAATAATATCATTCAGTTGTTTTATGTAAAACTCAATGACAATGAAAAGGATGTTTCAGAATTTAAAAAAGCATTGTTATTAGCCAATAAAAACACACAAAAAATAAAAAGTATTCTTGTTGAAAAGGCCAGTAGTTATTTTACAGAAGACAGTTTGTGGTTAAAATGGGACGATGTTACCAAAGAAATCGGTTTTTTGAAAAACTACGATATTCAAAAAATACCAAAAGGAAAAGTAATAGAATGGCGAGATGGTACTTATTATTATTATATTAAAATCAAGGATTATAAAATAAAAAATGAGTATTCACCGATAATATATGAAAAAGAAAAAATCAAAAAGATTATTATGGATGATAGGAAAAATAAACTTATTCAAACACTCTACCAGCAATCCGTTTCTATGCAGTCCCGTTAATTCAGAAAAAATTTTTATATCTTTGTTACCCTTATGAAAAAATTTTTTATTCTACTTTTAATAATCGCTATAGAACGCCCATCATTTTTTTTACTTTCTCAAACCAACAAGTATTTTATTGCCTTTAAAAATAAAGACAACAATGGATACTCTATTTCCAACCCGTCCGCCTTTCTCTCTGCAAAAGCCATTCAAAGAAGAACTAATCAAGGCATCCCCATCGATGCTACCGACTTGCCTGTTACACCTTCTTATGTCAATCAAATTGAATCCTTAAACGGCGTAACAGTCCTGCATCGTATTAAATGGTTAAATGGCGTCATTATTCAAACAACTAATACGGTAGCACTATCAGTTATTCAATCTTATACTTATGTACAATCTGCTCAACCGCTCAATTATAGCATTTCGCAAGAACCTATTGACTCTGTACGTTTTTTTGAAGGTTCTTTTACCGCAAAAACCTATTCGTACAACTATGGAAACAGCTATGACCAGATTCATCAATTGAATGTAGAATGTTTGCACAATGCGGGCTATAAAGGCGAAGGGATGATAATAGCAGTCATTGACGCAGGTTTCTATAATGTACATAATAATCCTGTGTTTGACAGTTTATTTCTGCAAGGGCGATTGTTAGGCACAAGAGATTTGGTAATGCGGGATACTATGGTTTTTGAAGACGATAATCACGGGGCATTTGTTCTCTCTACAATGGCGGCACTTTCTCCCGGTAATATGGTAGGCACCGCACCCAAAGCATCTTATTGGCTTCTACGAAGTGAAGATGTGAATTCTGAATATCCTATTGAAGAATATTATTGGATAAGAGCCACTGAATTTGCAGATAGTGTTGGTGCTGATGTTATCAATACTTCTTTGGGCTATACTACTTTTGATAATGCGGTATATAATCATTCTTATTCAAACTTAGATGGACAAACCACTCCTATTGCTATTGGCGCAAGAATGGCTGCACGAAAAGGTATCTTAGTAGTCGTGGCGGCCGGCAATGAAGGCAGCGGATTCTGGTATTATATTTCAACACCCGCTGATGCAGATAGTGTATGTACCGTTGGGGCAGTAGATAATACCGGAACAATAGCAAGTTTTAGTGGACACGGTCCTACAGCCGATGGTCGCATAAAACCAGATGTGTGTGCAAGAGGCGTGAGTACAATAGTTTCTTCAGCAGGAGGATTCCCGATAACAGGAAATGGCACTTCTTTTGCAGCGCCATTGATGGCCGGTGCAATGACCTGTTTGTGGCAGGCAAAAAACAATCTCAACAATATCCAGATTATTAACCTTGTAAAACAAAATAGCAATAATACAGCTAACCCTAATAATTCAATAGGTTGGGGAATACCGGATTTTTGCGGTGCACTTACCTCTGTCAAAGCGTTTGAAAAAGATACATTGGTGCGTATCTATCCCAATCCTACCCATGACGACATTAATATCACATCGGCACAGTCCATACAATCTTTGAAAATATGGAATGCGCCCGGCGAAGTTCTATTGAATTATGAAAACATAAATACCCGTCAGATGAGAGTGTCTGTAAAAGATTATCCGACCGGCATCTATTTTATTTCTATAATTTATTCTTCAGGAAGTCAGATGTTTTATAAATTACTCAAACATTAATTTGTGGAAGGCGAGTAAGCGTTAAATTGGACAGTTTAATCTGCACTCTATTTTTTAATACCAAACCATTTTTCTCTTAAGATAAAACAATGCTTCGTTCAGCCGTTTGATTAATTGCTCACTGTTGTAGGCACTGGAACCTGCCAAAGAAAGTGTAGTGCCATAGCCATAAATATCGTTGATTGTTTGGCTGTATAAAATTTGTTTTTCTTTATTATACAAATTAATTTCCAAAATCATTTGTGCCAGAAACAAATTAAATTGTTTCTTTAAGTCATCGTTGTTTTCATCTACAATGGTATTACTGAAAATTTTTACAATATATTCTGCCTGTGTAGAGTCGTTCACGATAGTCATCTCATTCATTTTAAGTTTATCAAATACAATATTCTTTATAGCAGAGGTCGCAGAGGGTTTATTAAAATTCAGTTCGCGGGTTTGAATAAAGATGTTGATGGGCTGTATATTGACTTGCACAGAAAATTTTGGAATCTGAATAAAACTCTTCAAAAAACTTATATTTTGAGCACTAACAGAATCGCTTTGCATCAATGCTTCCAGATCGGGTTGCACATCAATGGTTGTTAATTGAAAATTAGCAGTTACATATACAGGGCTTATTTCCACTATTCCATACTGATTGGAAATAACTTTATCTTGTGTTTGAATAATTTCGTCGTCATAAAAACAAGTAAACGGGAATTGAGTTAAAGGGGCATTGTACAGTAGTGCTTTCACCTGTATAGGTGTATATTTTTGCTGATAAGGTTTTACTATTGGAATAGTTTTAGGGTTTTCAATAGAAATGGCTTGCAGCTTAAATTGTATATCCTTTGTCAAATCAAAAACGGTTTTAATATCCGGTATATTGTATTCTGAAAAATCTATTTCTTCATTTAAGTAAGGGACAAGAATGGAGAAGGCCTGAATTTTTTTTCGGAGACCGGCAGAATAATTTTTTTGTTGATCATCGGTCAACGCTAATTTAATGATTTCTGCAGCTTTTGAAAGTATATTTTTTTTCTTTTGTGCTTTTTGACGAAGGTATTCCTGTTTATCCAGTTCATAATAAACCCAGTATTGTTTATCATTTTCATACGTACCCACAAGTTGGTATCCCTCTACATTTTCTACACTTTTTAAGTTCACCAGCGAATTAAAGGTTTGAGAAAATTTATTGTCATTCTGAACAGAATACAACATAGAGTTGGAAGAGATATTGACTTTAATTTCAGATGTAAGGTCATACAAGGCATTCTTTTTGGCTTCAAACTGATAATTTGGATTTCCAATTTTAGAAGCCTGACCTATTCCGATATATTTGGATGAACTCACAGGTCGTTGACTTACCCAATCCGGCGGAGGAGTTTCAGGAAGTGTGGCATTATTGTTTTGCGCAAAAAATGAAAAAGCAAACAATACTATATTTATTGCATAGAAAAAATTTTTATTCATATTTATTTAAGCAGTGATGAAATAGATTTTTGTATTTGCTGAAGTGCTTTATCTAATGCTTCCTGTTTTAATTCTTCATCTGATTTTAATTGTTTGTTTACAAAAAATAATTCTCTCCATTGCTTCGGATTATACTGTGAAAAAGGCGGTGTAGTGACAGGATTATAGGGATAATAGTTTCGGATATCTGCGGTTGGTTTATTTACAAATTCATTATATTCTTTCTGTTCAATGGCTTGTATCAGTGTATTTTGAGTAATAATTGTCTGTAAATTTTGTGTTTGGACGATTTTATAATTCATATCAAAAGAAAATGATTTAGAAAGTTTTACATTATTATAAGCCACGGGTTTATATTCTTTAACAAAGGTTTCACCCACTTTCGTAACAAATTCCTGATAAGCATTTAAAGATTTCACTTCCGGTAATTTAGAAAATGTTTTTTTATTATTAATGTATGCTGCAAAAAAATAGTCGCTATTGGTAGCTTTTGCAATGGCTCTCAAAAGATCGGGATTATTTTCAATGGCATCTAAATAAAAAATACCGAATGTATTGTCTTCTTTAATTTTAATATAATTTATGTTGGAATAACTCAGTAAATTGTTTAATAGTTGGGTAGTGAGATCCTTATCTAAATTTATGCGAATATTAGGATTAGATACATTAGGTTTAAAGAGCAAAATAGTTTTATTTAAATACGATAAGCAAATCTCTTCTATTTCTTTTACATCTTTGTATTGATTTGTTATTTTATTGATTTGTTGAATGTTTTGCAATACCTTGGAATAGTTTTTATTTTGTAAATCCGCTAACATTGATTGATACAAAGGTTCACAAACTGCCGTAGTATAGTAGGTTTGTATTTTTTTATATTCTGGCCGGTACTTTTTTACCCTTTCAAAATAGGGCAAGGATTCTTTATATTTTTTTTGTTTGAAAATAGCTAATCCTTTGTTGTAATTTTCTTCCACATAATTATCAATTGCTGTCTGATAATCTTCTTTGTAGGCAGAAGGATAACTTAGTTCCACGCCCAACGCACCAGACCGATCCTTAAAATCTAAAATTTTTTCAAACGTACGAATGCTGGCTTCATACTCATTGGTTGTATATTCACGAAAAAACTGAGAAGATAAAAAATCTAGATATTTTTGACCAACTTCTTTGAGCTTTATTCGGGCATCTGTATTTTTGTAATTGCGTTTGAGCGATTCCAGATAAAATTCTGCTGCTTCATTGACAAGTCCTTGCTTTTCCAGTTTTTCTGCTGCTTTAAAATACCTTTTACTTCCTGTACAGGCACTCAACATTAAAGCAACAAACAAACCAACGCCGATTTGTTTAAGTATAAAAAAATATCTTATCATTTTTGAAATTGGTAATAACAAAAAGCCCCCGAAAATTATTTTCGGGGGCGATGATGATAAAAATTAATACCCGCCTTGTTCCTGAGCTAATTTTTTCATTTCTGCATTAAAAATTTCTTCAAATTTTTTCTTGTCGTAATCCAGTTTTAGTTTAGCATCATTGGATATTTTTTGTTCAATGTTATCAAAAATAGTTTTCTTATCCGCTTCAATAGCCACCCAATAGGTATAACTACCATCTTCTTCTTTGAACACCTTTTCGTCTTTTACACGAATGTTACTGATAGTCAAATTAGTTACTTCTCTTGAAAGTTCTTCGAATTTATTTTCAAATTCTTGTTTGCTTCCAACGGTTCTTTGGTTCGTATACTGGTCGGTAACTTTTTTAATAGTGGTTTGTATGTTACTGGCCAACTCGGATTTAGCATTGTTCATTGCTATTTTTTTAGCTGTTGCAAGGTCTGGGGATTTACCAACGTTTCTGGCCCTGAAAAAATCCTCATCGGTTTTGTATTCTTTTGAACTAAAAGGAAGTGCAATTTCCTTAGCACCTGTTTCCTTTTGAATTGGCGTTCCTTTTTTAGATTTACAACTTACTGCCACCAATGAAGTTGTAATAATCGGCACAAGAAGTAGTTTTACTGTTTTCATAACTTTAAGTTTTAGATTTTTGATGCAAATTAAAAAAACAATTCTCAAACCAAACAAAAAAATTTAATACTTTTTTAGAATTTGGACTTTAATTTAAATACTTTTTACATAAAACTCGTTAAAATTAAAAGTATAAACAGTAAAAAATATTTCGCTTTACGCGGCACTTTATTTAAAAATTTACCCACATAATATGCATAGGGCAAGGCAATAACAGAGGGAGCATACTGCTGATATACCCAATAAATCAACAAATAATTCCCCCATGAAAAAAACATCAGAAAAAAGAACAGCAAAGCAATTCTTCTATCTCTTGTTGAATAAAAATAAACATCCTGCCATTCTCTCAAACCCGCTATAAAAACTAAAAAAATAATCAGAAGTATCCCCACATTCATCCATTGCATTTCTTTTAGTGGTTCAATAGAAAGATTGGAAAACGAACTGAATTTATAGAAAGAGTACTCTGCAAGTATTTGAAAATACAGCAAAATCTCCCTGTCAAAATACCAATTGATGGTTATTAAAAAATAAATCGGCAAAATAAAGCCAAGCAAAAAGATAACCCACGTCCGCCATCCGGATATTAAAAACAAATTAAAAATCAGAATCGGTATAATGAACGTATAAATAAAATTAATGCCGGATAAAAAACCTATACTAAAAACAATAGCCAAATAAAAAACAAATATATCTAACCGCCGTTTAACCTCCTGCGGATTGATTAAACGTAAAGACACCAAAATAAAAAAATCACTAATAAGATAATTGTTGATGTGGTTTAATAGCCAGATATTATTTTGAAATAAAAGATATACAAAAGCAATAAGTATCCCGGACACCTGACGATCTTTATTTTCAAAGACCCGCCCGATTAAAAAAAAGTTGATAATCAGAAAAATCAAATTCAGCCCTTTTGCAACATATTCGTTCACTGAGAAAAAACTAACTTCATAATGTTTTATAGGATTTAACTGAACCTGCTTATTGAAAAACAAAAGAATTAAAGATAACAAATAAATAAACAATAAAACAAAAACAGGAATGGAATCAGTTGCTTTTTTGGAACCCATGTGTACTCAATAAAACAAAATTTTAATAGTTCTCATCTTTTCAGAGATGGGGAAGAACAATTATTATTTTTCTTCTTTAATCCAGCCGTCTTTCAAAATGCCTTGCTCCTTTAAACTCTTTAATTCCATTACAGCGCGTTCTTTATTCTCATAACTGCCAACTGACACAATAAACAATTGCTTTTGATCATTCCAGTTTAATGCGGCTTCAAGCCCCTTGCTTTTGAATTGATGTAATAATTTATGCGCATTGTCTTTCAACTTAAAGCATCCGACAACAATAGAAAACTTTTCACTATCCGGTGTATTAAAAGAAGAAGCACCTTGTTTATTAAAATCTGATGAAGTACTGTGGGCTTTATGAGAATTAAACAAAGCAACATTTGGATAGTAGTTGACATTCAAAACAGGATACTTTTTTGAACTGATAGCAACTGTACGAGCCGGGTGCTTTTCAAAAATCCCCGCCATTTGATGCTTTATATCTACCGGCGACAACCACCAATAAAAAAACAATAAACTGATAGCCAGAAACACAACTGCTGCTTTATACAAATTCTTCCTGTTCAGCACTATCGTATTTTGTTCAGAAGAAACAACAGGCGACGGAATATCTTTTTCAATTGAAATGGTTGAAACCGAGTATAAACCCAAACTTTCTGACAAATAAAAAGGATTTAAACTGGACTCAAATAAAACATTCCCTTCAATATCTTTATAAAAATAACCTATATCTTCTAATTCTGCTCTTCTTTTAGTTTCTAACATAATGTTCAAACTCTGTACAAACTGTTGAATAATAGTTTGAGCCAGAATAGATTCTATACCCAATTGTTTTTGTAACTCCGCTATCAACAAACCATCGTTGTGTTTAAGTAAAGGATTAAACAACATCTTCTTGCGTGGCGGGAACAATACATTCTTTGCAATTGAAAATTCTGCGGACTCCATCTGCATCACAAATGCTCCAAAATCCGGAATAACAATAAAATCCTGCGTTTCTATCAAACTTTTGAGACAATCGGTAATTTCTTTGTATGTACTTTTCATAGTGAAAAAATAAGCAGGTTGAGTAAGCCGGGTTCTGTTTGATGTCTATCATTTCTCTGAGCGACCTACCCGCTTCGGATCTCTTCGTAAAGAGAAGGTGCAGAACAACACCTTATCCGAAACCTATTTGGTCTTGCAGCGTCCGAGGTTTACCCTCTTGCGGATTACTCCGACAAGATGTGGGCTCTTACCCCACATTTTCACCCTTACTCCGGTGATGAACCCGGAGCGGTATCGTTTCTGTGGCACTTTCTGTCACTTTGCCTCGCGGCAGAAGTGCCCTTCGTTCGGCTGTAACAAATACAGCATCCGAAGGCGGACTGTCCTGTGCTGCCCGGACTTTCCTCTCCTGTTTTGTAGCAGGAGCGATAGACCTGAACCTGCATTGGCAAATATACAGATTTTATTTCTCTGATACAAAAAGAATATAAACTAATTTTTCCCCTCGGCTTATTCGGGTACCACCCTATTTCCTAAAAAAACAAACTAACATCCTTGTATTTTTAACTATAAAAAATTGTATCTTTGTATCCAAAAAATTGTATGGCAAAGAAAGTATCCTCTAAAAAAGCAGCTAAAAAAAGTAGTAAGAAAGCAACTAAAAAGTCAGCAAAGAAAACAGTTGCTAAAAAATCTGTAAAAAAAACTACAAAAAAAATTAGTAAAAAAACAACCACTCCAAAATCCCCCAAAAAAGCAGCAAAAAAGGTTACAAAAAAAGTAAATGTAAAAATCAGCAAGAAAACAACACCTCAAAAAACAAAACAAAGCGCAAAATCATATACTCCTAAAACCACACAACAACCTTCAGAAAAATTCACTCCACACGTTACTTCTCTAAAACCCGGTATGCCAGCGCCTTATTTTGAAGGCATAGACCAAGACGGCAACAAAGTATTACTCAACAACTTTGCAGGCAGAAAATTAGTACTCTACTTTTATCCAAAAGACGATACACCCGGCTGCACAAAAGAGGCCTGCAATATCAGAGACAACTACCAACGCTTTTTAGACGCTGGGTATACTGTATTTGGAGTAAGTGCCGATAGTATAGAAAGCCACAAGAAATTCAAAGAAAAATACAACCTGCCTTTTTCATTAATTTCTGACCCGGATAAAAACATCATTCGTGCCTATGATGTGTGGGGCAAAAAACAATTTATGGGTAAAATTTCAGAAGGCCTCATCCGCACCACATTTGTAATTGATGAAAACAGCACTATTTCAGATGTTATTACCAAAGTAGAAGTGGATAATCACACAGAACAAATTTTGAAGTAATAAGAAAACTCTCTTCCCCTTTCTAAAAAGTGAAAGGGAAAAGAGTAAATTACAAAACAAAATTTAAATTATAAATGCACACATTTGCTGCAAAGAAGTTGACAGCAAAGGAACATTAAAACAACATCATAATTACGACTAAATCTTAATAAAGCAAACCATTTTGAAAGACGAAAACAGACATAAAAATTATAACATACAGGCAACAAGTAAAAACAGGAACTCTTGGGATATAGAGATACAACCATACACAGAGAAATAGCCATATATTTTTCTTGCCAATTCACCGACTAAAATTGTAATTTAGAAACCTGAAATAATTAAAAAGATTAAATGAAAAGAGATACAGACATTTCGCAGGAAGTAGCACTCATTTGGAATACCGCTAACGATGTTTTAAGAGACATTTTTCAGCGGACAGAATACCCTGATATTATTTATCCGATGGTGCTTATCCGAAGGATTGAAGGTGTGATGATTGCCAAGACAGAGCAGCTTAAAAAAGAATTGGAAAGCCAGCTGTCTAAGGTGGACATGAAAACGCAGGAACAAATCCTAAACAGAAAACTCCTTCAGGAAATCAAGTTTAATAACACCAGCGGAAAGACACTTGCCATCATTGCAGGCGAAGGAGAAAGCAGCATCAAGAATAATTTTATTACATACCTGAACGGCTATACCGACAACATCAAAATCATTATTGACCGTTCGGGAATTCGTGCTCACATTAACAAACTGGCAGAAGAAAAAATTTTATACACACTCATCAAGGACTTTTCGGAGATTGACTTAAGCCCCGAAAAGGTGAGCAACATCAAAATGGGGTACATTTTCGAGGAGTTGGTGCGCAGATTTTCGGAAGCCAACAATGCCGTTACCAAAGGGCCAAACCCCAATGCCGAAATGAAAGACAGTGGTATTGAATGGATTGGTGAAGTGCCAAAGCATTGGAAATTGAAACGAATGAAGAATGCATCTGAATTAATTAATGGATATTCATTTAATTCTGAATTGTTTGGAGATGAAGGCATACCAGTTTTAAGAATTGGTGATATAAAACCAAAGATTGACTTAGAAGCAGCTAAAAAAATTATACCAAAAGAAACTGACGATTTTTCTCAATTTGAGGTTAAAAAAGGGGATTTTCTTCTAGCATTGACAGGTGCTACTATAGGTAAAAGCTCAGAATACAACCTCGAAGAGATTGCACTCCTAAATCAAAGAGTTGCTATTATTAGACCTAGAAAGGAATTAAATAGAAGATTTCTTAAATATGTAATTGACAATCCAAAGTTTGTGGATTACATAAATTACCAATGCTATGGTGGGGCACAGGAAAATATTGGGAAAGGTGAAATTGGCGATTATTATATGGTGGTTCCAGATATTTCTGAACAACTCGCCATCGTCAACTACTTAGACGACCAAATCAGCAAAGATTTCTTGAAAGCCATTGGTCAAACGGGGGTGGTGGCATATTGCAAAAAAAGCAATGATGTTCGTTTAGCTTTAGGCGAACGATTAGAAAACTACCGAAATCCCGAAATACCCATTAATGCACCAGTAATTGTTACCATTCTGCATAAGTTCTCATTTTTAAAAGATATAGCTGACCAAACAGGGAAAAACATTTGCTTCATCATTGACGAGGCACACACCAGTCAGGAAGGCAGACTGCACGAAAAAATGGTGGATATATTTGATGAAGCTACTGAGCAAACCATTCAGCAAAAAATAGAAGAAGAGGAAAACGAACAGGAAGAATTGATTGATGAAATTGCCAGAAAGGAATTTCCAAACCTTTGTTTTATTGCCCTTACAGCTACGCCAAGCGACAAAACCATTCAGCATTTCGGCAAGGAAGGCCGTGCCTTTGACGTGTACAGTATGGATGAAGCTATAGACGAAGGCTACATAATGGACGTGGCAAAAAACATCATCACTTACGAAACCCTTTACGAACTCAATTACAAGCTGCCTGACGACTATCAGCAGAATGAATATCCCACCTTGCAGGTGTACCGAGCATTGAAACTGAAAGCCTTTGAAGATGATGAAGTCATCAAAGAAAAATGCAAAATCATAGTTTCCATCTTCAAAGACTGCACAGCCGACAAAATTGAAGGCAAAGCCAAATCAATGATTGTTACTTCCAGTCGATTGTGTGCCGTGAAATATAAACTCTTTCTGGATGAAGAGCTAAAAAGGCGTGGTTTAAAATGGAAAACGTTAGTGGCATTCACTGGCCAAATCAACTACAACGACACATTCTATACGGAAACCGAAATGAATAGAAGCAATAATCCGCGTTCTCAGAAAATAGAAGATTGTTTTGCAGAGCATGATGATATTCGTTTCCTTATTGTGGCAAACAAATTCCAGGTTGGTTTTAGCGAAAAATTACTGCATACCATGTTCCTGGATAAAGCCCTGCAAGACCGCAATGCCGTACAAACCATTAGCCGTCTGAATAGAATTTATCCCGGAAAGAAATTCGATACACTCACGGTTGATTTTACCAATTCGTATGATAAAATCATCAAAGCATTCCGCAAGTATCAAAGCAATGTAGAAAGCCACAAAGAAGCCAATCCTGATGATTTGTATAAAATCAAAGATGAATTATTGAAGCGTGGCATTTTCACAATGGAAGATGTGGAAGAATGTGTAAAGCTTTTCAACAGTGAAAATCGTGCCGATATAACACCACTCTTAGCCTTGCTTTCCAAAATCAAAGGTATATTGCAAGCTAAGGTTGATATCGATAAGCAACGTGAGTTCAGAACCTCGCTAGCTCGTTATGTGCGTTTGTTTGGCTTTATCCATCGCTTGTTCCGCTTGCGTTTCAAAGACAAAATACTGATTGACTTCAACATCTTCGCCACACTTCTTTACAAGGAACTCGACCCAACAATGAGTGCCGAAGATTTGGAAAAAGAAATCGAAAAAGTAAAACTGAAAATATTTGACATTGAAAAAATATCCGAAGGCAGAGACGATGAAAATGAAGGCGAAAACGGTGGCGGTCAGCGTGGCAGTGGAAACATCACCAACGTTAGACCAATGGCAACGGTTGAAGAAGTGGTAATGGACATCAATCAACGTTTCAAAGAAAGAGTATCTCCCGAAGTTGTAAAAGTGGTTGAAAATTATCTGCAAGCCCTTCAAAAAGCTGATGAACTAAAAACCACCATTAAGAACAACCTTTATCAAGATGAAAGACAGGTGTATGAATTGGTCATTAAAGGCACTATGGACAAACTTTACACAGACTACATCATCAATCATTCACCGCAACACTTCGGAGAACTGACACAGGAAAACATTCAAGGATATATAAACCAAATTGCCTACAAAATGCTGAGAGAGATACTCAGAACGACAGTATAAAAGAAAGGATATGGCTATATCTGAAACAGTACCAGATTGACATTAAACAAAATTTAGATGTAGCTTCAACTTACAAGGTTTACACTTTAAATCTCTCCCCTCTCTTCTTTTTAATAATCTCTGTAAAAATTAAACACATTGCAGGTTAACCCTGCATACAGCCATACATTGGTATAGCGTATAGCCATATCGTTGTTTGTTCTATAAATCAACCCAATGTTTGCACGCAGGTTCATCACAGGCACTATTAAGTAAGAAATTTCAATTTGTGAATGATTAAAATACGTCCGGATGCCTTGCAGAGTGTAGTTGCCATATTCTTTTCCTCTTGTTGTGTACGAAAGGAAAATGTTTTGCCCTACATTACTTTTTTCATTCAAACTATCCTTACCAATTTCAGCATATACTTGATGCATCTGAATTTTCCAGCGATGGTAAGAATACGTCAATTGACCAATCCATTCTCTGAAGTTCGCACCAAAAGGATGGGCTAAGGGCAGCCCTAAATGTGCATAATTCTGGGCTGGTGCACCATGCGAGTAAGTATAGGGCTTTACTTCATTATATTCTAAACGAAAATTTAAATTTTTAATATCAAAAAAATTTATCCAATATAATCCCAACTGCCATCCTTGTTTATTGGCCCACCATCCCTTGCCGGCACGAATTTCTTTTAAATAAAATTCATCTAATGCCAATTGTCCATAAAACATTACTTTCTTTGTAAGAATGTAACTTGCATTCAAGCCCATCATCACATTATCCGAAGAGCCTTGTTGATATTCCTGCGGTCTTAAAAACAGCACCGGACTTAAATACGTCGGGTCAAAGCCGCGGTGTCTGTTTGTATCTGTTCCTTGCCACACCACATTTTCAAAAAGCGTCAGATTAAATTTTCTGGAAACATTCACAGACAAAGAATGCATGGTTGAATATTTTTTTTGTATGGTGTTTAAGCTACTACCCGGACTATAATGCTGTAACAATATATAAAAAACATTGTATTGAATTTTCCAGAAGTTTGTTTGTATTTTCAAATAGGGATAAGGCATTGCTATATCCGATAACAACAACGAGCGATACCCATTTCCAATAAACATTTTTCCTCGTCCTGCCTGAAAATTTAAAAACGATTTTGAATATGAAGCATACGTATTCCAGTACAAATAATTATATCTGTTTTTCTGCGCATTCAAAGGAAATCCAATGTTGGGAATAAACTGATTTATCAAAACACTTGTATCTGAAAAATAGGGAAAAGTTGATGAATAGATTGACCCTAATCCATAAAGTGTAAAATCATTGTTGATATTTAAATACATTTGAGAACCTACACCATTTTCGGAAGTGAAGTTTCCGTCATATCCCTGAATACTATGAATGACCGGTAAAACCTGCAATTGATATTGATTGCGTTTATTCGGTGCATCGTTGAATACTTTGCTTAAAGCCAAGGATTTTATTTTCGGATAATATCTTTTGCTAAACACTGTATCTGAAAATTCTGTAATGGTGGAAAATAAATAGGGTTGATACACAGAATGAAATTTTTCTGAAGGATACCGAATATTCCATTCCTGCAAAGCGTCTCTATAATCTGTATTTAAGGGGACGTTTTTAGTTTGAACATTATACTGTGCTTTTGATAGATAAACAAAGAACGTGCAAAAAATTATCCAAATCGTTTTTTCAGATATATTCAGATATTTCCACATTCTCAAAAATAAAATTATTTTTTATTACTCAGCATTACCTTATTTTAAGCTTTGTATCTCAATTGGCTTTGCGAGATTTTTTAATAATGTTGAATGAAACATGATTTCTAAAAATTAATTTTTTAAAATCCACTTTGTTCCATCTGGGGTATCTTTAATGTTAATTCCAATAGATTCTAATTTGTTGCGAATACTATCTGACAAAGCGTAATTTTTATTCTTCTTAGCTTCTGAACGAATTTCTAACACCAATTCTACAAGTGTTTGTACTTTGGAAAACAAATCAGAATTTTGCTGCGTATCTGCCTTTGGAATACCCATTATGTCATAAAAAAATGTTTGAAAAAGTTTTTTGAGTTCTTCCATATCCTGACTTGTCAAAGCCATCTGTCCCTCGTTGGCTTTATTAATTATTTTTGCAATTTCAAACAATTCTGCTACAAGAACGGCTGTGTTGATATCATCATTTAAAGCAGCATAACACTTATTCCATAAATCTTTTATTGACACAGAGGAACTATCAGACGGTTTGATAGTATTCAACAAATCAAAACTTTCAATCAAGCGATAATATCCTTTTTCTGCAGCGTTCAGAGCATCCATCGTAATGTCCAATGTACTGCGGTAATGCGTCTGCATCATAAAAAAACGAATGATAGCCGGACTAAAACCTTTGGGTAATAACGAATTCGTTCCGCTTATTAGTTCCAACGGCAATACCACATTCCCAAGGGATTTACTCATTTTCTTTCCGTTTAAGGTAAGCATATTGGTATGTAACCAAAACCTTGCGGGTTGCTTGCCACAATACGCCATGTTTTGGGCAATTTCATTGGTGTGATGCGTCGGTGCTAAGTCCATTCCACCGCCGTGAATATCAAATTCAGGTCCAAGGTACTTCGTACTCATGGCCGAACATTCTATATGCCATCCCGGAAAACCCTTTCCCCATGGGCTATTCCATTGCATCAAATGTTGGGGCTTGGCTTTAATCCAAAGTGCAAAGTCCAAACGTCCGCACTTTTCATCTTGTCCGTCTAATTCCCGTGTATTGTTCAGAAGTTCTTCCAGATTTCTACCGGTTAAAGCGGTGTAATCGTAGTGTTTTGCAAATTTTTCTACATCAAAATAAATTGTTCCGTTCACTTCGTATGCCCAGCCGTTCTTCAAAATCTGCATAGCCATTTCTTGTTGTTCTAAAATATGCCCGGTGGCAGTAGGTTCGATAGAGGGCGGAAGCACATTAAACAAACGCATAATCTCGTGAAAAGATACGGTGTACTTTTGCACAATCTCCATGGGCTCCAAACGCTCCAACACTGCTCTTTTAGAAATTTTATCCTCCTCCGAATCATCTTCTAAGTGGCCAGCATCGGTTATATTTCGCACATATCTTACTTTGTAATCCAGATGCTTTAAGTAGCGATAAATTACATCAAATGCAATAAATGTACGCACATTGCCTAAGTGCACATCGTTATACACAGTAGGCCCACATACGTACATACCTACAAACGGCGGATTAATAGGTTGAAAAACTTCTTTTTTTCTGGTAAGTGTATTGTAAAAATGTAGTTCTTTAGACATACAACTTAAATTCAAGGTTTCGCAAAAGTAAGAAAAAGAAAAATGGATAAAGTGAACAAAATAAGCAAGCCCCTTGTGAAAACACCAAGACCATGATAATTATTATACAGTATTCAAAAAATCGCAGGAAGTAAGATAATGGTGCAATAACTTTTATTTACCGGATTTTTTACTCGCTCTCTTTTATTTCTTGTGCTATCTTTTGTAGTTGTGAGATGTTTAAGATTTTAATTCTCTTTTTATTGCTTTCAATAAGTTTTTGTTTTTCAAATGCAGTGATTGTTCGTATAACATTGGCTGAAGTCATACCTGAAAGAGAAGCAATGTCCTGCCTTTTCAGAGCCACATCTATGTATCCATCTGAAGAATAGCCATAAAATTCTCCTAACTTTATTAATGTTTCCGCTACCCGGGCGTGTATTTGTTTTTGAGTAATATTAATAAAATGTATCTGGTGATTAATTAAAGCAGTAGCAAATTCATAAAGTAGTTTTTTGGCAAAATGAGTATTATTCATTAGAACTTTATTAAAATGCTGTTCATCAATAATACAAACCGACGAGTTTTCCAAAGCAATGGCAGTGTGCGTATAATTTTTTCCAATAACCAATGTTTCAATATCTAAGAAATCAACCGGTCTTTTTAATGACAAGATAATTTCCCGATTTCTATGGGAATATTTGACCAGTTTTACCTTCCCTTCGTTTAAGCAATATAATCCTGACGGCTTACAATTCTCTTTATAAATTGTTTCTCCTTTCTTGAAATTTACCACAACTCTATTTTGATTCAACAACTCTAATTCCTTTTCACTCAATCCCTCAAATAAGGATAATGTTCTTTTACTACAATTCACGCAGGAATGATTGGTAGAATGAATTTGGCATAATTGACTTTCTGTTTTCATCATATTTTAAACTATTTGAACGACAAAGGTATAGCCCTCTGCCTGATAATAAAATGATATTTATCAGAAAAAAACAGTATGAACAATATTCTTTAAGATGTTTTAATAAACTATCTGTTTTCTTTTGTCTGCTTCCTCGTGTATTCATTGGAATGATGATCCCATCCTTCTGCCACTCTGAAAATATGCAATACATAAGGAAACAAGGCGTCCATACTTTCCTTTACACCATTCGAAGAACCTGGCAAACAAAACAAGAGTGTATCTTTCATTTTTCCGGCTATTCCTCTTGATAACATCGCATACGGCGTTCGTTGCTGACCATAATTTCTGGCTGCCTCCATAATACCCGGAATTTCTGTATCCAATAAAGGTCGCACAGCTTCCGGAGTAACATCTCTTGGTGAAAGTCCTGTGCCTCCTGTTGTGATAATCAAATCAATTTTTTGTTGAACAAAATTTAGTATGGTTTCTTTTATCTTCTCTGCTTCATCAGGAATAATCACATAATGTTCAACCATTACTCCAAGGTTTTGTAATTTATCTTTAATGATTTGTCCTGACTTATCCTTTTTTGTTCCTTTGGATACACTATCTGACATTACCACTACTGCCGCTTTTAATTTCTTTGCAATGGTAGTATAATTAGCAAAATCTGTTTTTCCTCCTGTTTTTTCAAGCAATGTAATGGATTGTATGGAAATTGGCTCATTCAAAGGTTTTAGAGTATCATAAAGTGTAAGTGCCACAATGGACGCTCCGTGTAGTGCCTCCATTTCACAACCTGTTTTATTAATGCTTCTTACTATAACACGAATTTTTATTTTATTTTCTTCAAGAGAAAAATCAATATCACACCCATCAATTGGAATTGGATGGCAATGCGGAATCGCATTAGCAGTATTTTTCACGGCAAGAAAACCGGCTGCTTTTGCCATCGGTAAAATGTCTTTTTTAGGAAGGTCATTATTTTTTATTTTTTCAATAATGTCCGGAGTAACTTCTACAATGGCTTCTGCCGTTGCAGTTCTTAATGTTGAATTTTTTTCAGTGATGTTTCTCATAAGATTAAATTTTTTAAATTGAAAATTATCCTCCGGCAAAAGGAGGTAAAAACGCTATCTCGTCATCATCTTTGAGAACAAGAGCCGTTTCGTTTTTAAGAGCATCTTTTGATATGAGTTTCATATTAAAAACCACCTGAATTTTCGGATTATTTAAGGGTGGATAAACTTGATGTATGTGGTCAATAAAAGAACTGAGTGTCCCTTCAAATGTCATGCTTTCTTCCTCTTTGTTTGTAATGTCTCTTGCTATTCCAAAATATTTAATTAAAATGCTGGCCATATTCGTTCAATTTATTTAATTCTTCAAAGGTATTTATATTAGTAAAAAAATTTTTCATGGTATCTGAAAAGTCAACATAAAATGTATCCGTCAATTTTAGTAAATGTTTTAACTTGAAATCATTTTTTTTAATCTGTTGTTGTATTATCGGTAATATGTTTACAGAATAAATTCCACAAAGAGGATGTATATCTTCTTGTAATTTGGGGACAATCACCTCTCCCTTTTTCTGATATGGTATTAAAAAGTGTATAACATCTTCGGAAACATAGGGCATATCGCAAGCTACTACAATGTTTTTCTCTTCGTTTGTAAAAGATAAGCCCGAATATAACCCTCCTAAGGGACCTATGTTTTTTATTAAATCAGAAATAACAACAATAGTATCGGATTGCAAATAATGATAAGAAGAATCATTAGAAACAATAATTATTTGATGACAAAATTTTTTTAAGAGATTGGTTTGATTTTCAATGATAGGCATTCCATTGAGTGGAATTAATCCTTTTGATATTCCATTTAAGCGAGTTGCTTTTCCTCCTGCCAGAATAATTCCATTCATAATAAATAAGCATTCACAGTATTGCCTTTTTTTACGCTTCTTTCTATGGCCACAAGAGCATTACACTTTGCAGCAGAAATCAGCATGTGTGAATCCTGTTTTTCCGGAATAATAAGACAATTGTTGTCTTCTACCCGAACAAAAAGGAAACGGGTTTTATTATCATTAATTACTATCTCTTGATTTAATTTTACCGGAATGATAGGATTTATCCAATCCGAATCCTGCTGCATCAATTTTCGGATATAACGAATGATATACCAATAAAAGCAAGACAATGCCGCACGCGGATTGCCGGGTAATCCAAAAATTACTTTCTTGTTTTTTACTGCAAAGACAAAGGGCTTGCCGGGCTTTTGAGCTACTTTATCCACCATTATCTGAAACCCCAATTCTTTAATAATTTCCTTCGTATAATCATAATCACCCACCGAGACGCCACCGGTAGTTATCACTATATCGTGCTTTTGTACAGCAGTGTACATCTGTTGACGAATCGTTGATTTGTTATCTTTTACAATGCTATATTCAGCATCTATATCAAAGTATTTTTTAAGCAAATGCTGCAACATTAATCCATTCGTTTCATATTTTTCGCCCGGTAATAGCGCAGAAGACGTTATCTTTTTTAATTCGTTTCCTGTTGCAATGATCTTAACCTGCGGCTTTTTTAGGACAGTCACCTGTCTTTTGCCTAAACTGACTAACACAGCTATGTGTTCTGGTTTTACCAATGTATATTTTGGAAAAATTAATTGACCTTTTTTTACTTCTTCTCCTTTATGGCGAATGTTCTGATGTATTTTGACCGAGGACAATGAAAATTGAACGATCTTATTATATTCCTTCGTATATTCTTTCATAATGATGACATTGTATCCTTTAGGAACCAATGCGCCCGTGTAAATTCTAATACAAGCATTTTTTTGTGATTTTTGTTTCGAAAAATAACGCACTTTAGAATCCCCTGCTTTTATTTCTCCTATTACCAAAAACTCCTGTTCGAGTGAATAATTATCAAAAGCGAGTGCAAAGCCATCTACTGCCGATTGATTAAACGAAGGTAGGTCAATAGGAGCATAGATGTCTTCCGCCAGTACTCTGTTGGAAGCATTTAAAACAGATATTTTTTCCTTAGGAAGTGATAAGAGTTTGCTTGTAAGTATTTTTAATGTTTCCTGAACAGAATGCATGTAGCTATTTTAAAATAATTCTTCCATCTTCCGGATGTAATTTATTCACTCTTACTTGATACACATTTCCAATTTTTATAGAATCTTTTGGAAAAGGAAAGAAAACATTGCAATTCCGATACACTTGATTATTAAAACGATATTCAAAATAAACGCCCTCTTCTTTTCTATCTGTCTGACAAAAATCCAATACTTTCCCCTCCACAAATGTATTGTTCTGATAAAAAGAATAATTCATTGTAAATTGCTTGTAAAAAAACACCGTGGCAATACTAAACAAAACCATAAGAAAAAAGCGAACAAATTTATTGCGCTGATGGGTGGCTTTCAATAAATAATAAATATTTAAGATAATCCCCACTACAGAACTTATCAAAATAATAAAACTAACAATAATAGTTGCTATTAATTGCTCATTACTAACGATATTAAATTGAATAAGCGCCATCTATTCGTTCGTTTGCAAATATACTAATAAAAATAGCCCCTCAATTTCCGGGGCTATTTATTATTTTAATACTTCGAAGGTGATTAACCATCAATTGTTTTTGGGATATTGAATAACCCATGGAGATTCTGGTTTTCTTAATAATTTGCGATCTCTATACCATATCACTAATTGATAAGGACGTCCAATGTAATGTAGTGGAGCTACCAGGAAATGAACTAAACGAGTAAAGGGGAATAGCAGAATAATTAAATAGGCCCCAACGATGTGCAGTTTTACCATCCATGGTAGAGCAACGACTGCTTGAATGTCTGGATTAAATTTGAATATTGACCATAAATACGGGGTCATAACAGAAGCAAACCAGGAAGACCCCCAACGATAATTAAATGCTACCCATAATCCTAAGAAAATCTGCAATAATAAAATCAATTCAATAATCAAATCCATTTTATTGGTTACCACCTTTAACCTGGGCTCAGTGATTCTTCGGATAAACAAATTAATAAGTCCAATAAAAGCGCTCAATCCAAATATAAATCCGGTAATCTCAAGAATAAGTAACCTTACTGGATGTCCATTCCAGAGTAAAATACTCTTTGGAAATAGAAATGCAATTAAATGTCCAAAAAACGCTACCAGCAGCCCCCAGTGAAAGGGTTGTGAACCCCAGAACAAACGTCTGCCTTCTAAAAATTCGGACGAAAGCGAAGATACCTTGTATCCAATTTTTGTATACCTAAAAATTGTACCTACTATAAAAATAGCTAATGCTGCATAAGGTAATCCGATGAATAAGAAATTGTTAAGTGTGTCCATAGTGTTGTGTTTTTTTGTTAATTATATTTTTTCAATATTTAATTCTTGTTCAATGTTTGATAAAAATCCTTTGGATTTATCTTCTACTACCAATTCCTGAGCACTATAAAGTGCTTCCAAAACATGCTTCAATGCCAATAATGGATTTACATAAATATCTCTGTATTCTTTAGATTTTTCAATAAGTGTCTTTTGGTGCTTGAGATAAACTTTATTTTTGTTTTCTATAATTTTACTGTCAAAATCCCTGATAATTCTTTTAAGACCAGGGTAAGCAACACAATTAATCAAATCTTTTTTTAGCACATCATCTTCCATTCTGTGAAGTAACTTTAGAATATTCGCTAAATGATCTGTTAACTCAATAGAAGTATCCACTTTATACCTTACAATTTCCTGATTAAGATGCACCAACAATTCAGCACGTTTGTAATCATCTCCAAACAAAATATACCCTACATCTAATGTTGTGATGGATTGTACTTCAAATGTTTGTGTATAAACTTCCTCTTGCTCACGGATATTTGTTTTTTCCAGGTAGTAATAAAATACTTTCAGATAATCTATAGCCGCAATTAAATTTTTATTGTAACTCTCCGATGACTGTTCCAGTAGTTTTATTAATTGTGCTGTTGTTTTCTTTAACCCTTCATCAGGGTATCCTAATATGTGTGCAAATAATTCTAATATCATAAATTTTTTGTTTTTATAATCCTCTTTGAGCAGGAACCGTAAATCCAAAACCTACTGAACCTTTTCTATCTCCTGTATTTTCCAATAATTCCATTGCTTCTTCACGGTGTGCAGCAGGAATAACAAAACGGTCGTCAAATTTAGCAAGCGAAGTCAGGTAATAAATATCTTCTGCTACCTGTGGAGTATACCCTACTTCTCTTAAAGCCGCTTCTGCTTTGTCTAATGGAATATCACCCACTGTTTTAGCTCTTCTCCAGATTCGAATGGCCAATAGTTTTTTTAAGCGATCTTTAATTTTACTTTCGTCTCCGGCGCTAAACAAATTAGCCATATATTTTAACGGGAATCTGGATTTTTCCACTACTCCAAAAATCTCTTCTATACTGGTATCGTATTTCCAATCATCCTGCCATATTTTAGCAATCGGATCCATTTGATTTTTCAGATGTTCATTGGTTTGCTTAGATAAAGATGCCATTACCGGCAGCATCGGCGGAACATAAAATAACATGGGTAGTGTTCTGAACTCTGGGTGCAATGGAAGTGCCAATCCCCATTTCTTGATAAATTTGTAAGTAGGTGAATATTGTGCGGCCTTAATGGTAGAGTCAGGAATACCGTTTTCTTTGGCTGCTTTAATAACATTTGGATCAAAAGGATCTAATATCATATTCATGTGTGCGTCTACAAGCGCTGACTCTTCTGCGGTTGCCACTTTTTCAATCATATCCGCATCGTATAATACCACACCTAAATACCGTATACGACCCACACACGAATGCATACAAGCAGGCGCTAAACCGGCCTCAATTCTTGGAAAGCAAAGAATACACTTTTCGGATTTACCGGTATGCCAATTATAATATGATTTTTTATATGGACAGGCGGTTACACACATTCTCCATGCTCGGCAAACTTCCTGATTGATAAGCACTACCCCGTCTTCTCCCCTTTTATATATTGCACCTGACGGGCAAGATGCTACACAGGCAGGGTTTAAACAGTGGTTACAAATTCTTGGCAAATAAAAAAACGCCATTTTTTCTAATTGAAACATGGCCTCCTGCTCTGCTTCTGATAAATTTTCCAGATTAGGATCTTTACGACCATAATCCGGCGTACCACTCAAATCGTCATCCCAATTAGGTCCCATTTTAATATCCATAGGTTCTCCTGTAATTAAGGAAATGGGGCGGGCAGTTGGTTGATCATTTCCTTCAGGTGCTTCAATCAAATTCAGATACCGGTACGTAAATGGCTCATAATAATCATCAATAACAGGTAAATGTGGATTGTGAAAGATGTTGAGTAATCCTTTTTTCTTCCCTGCTCCTCTTAAATCAATTTTTCCATTTTTCTTTTCCCAACCACCTTTATATATTCTCTGATCTTCCCATTTTGTGGGATAACCAGTACCCGGTTTTGTCTCAACATTATTCCACCACATATATTCAGCCCCTTTTCTATCTGTCCATATATTTTTACAAGCGATAGAACAAGTGTGGCACCCGATACATTTATCCAGGTGGAAAATCATTGACATTTGTGCTCTTACATTCATAGGTTTTTGTTTTTATGATTGATGATAATTACCATATTACTTTTTTCATTTTCCTTACCACCACATGTGTATCTCTTTGTGGTGCAACAGGTCCCCAATAATTGAAGTGATAGGTAAATTGACCATATCCTCCGCATAAATAATTGGGTTTAAGGTGAATGCGTGTTACACTATTATGACCGCCTCCACGATATGGTCTTGATTCTGATTTTGGTACAATTGTTCTTTCAGGTACGTGATAAACAATACATACTCCTCTTGGTATTCTGGAACTCACCACAGCACGGGTTACATATACACCATGGTCATTAATGACCTCTACCCAATCGTTATCGTTGATACCCATTTCTTCTGCATCTTTTTCATTAATCCAACAAGGTTCTATTCCTCTGTTTAAGGTCAGCATTCTCAATGTATCCCCATAAGTAGAGTGAATGTGCCATTTTCCATGTGGTGTCAGATAGTTCAAAATTTTGGCGTTTGGGTCATCCTTAATTGTTTCTTTCAAATCGCCATATACTTCAAAATTAGGTTCTGGTTTAAAGGTGGGCAAATGTTCTCCATAAGCAATGTACATTTCATGATCTAAGTAAAAATGTTGTCTGCCCGTCAATGTTCTCCAAGGTACTAATTTATCAACATTATAGGTATAGGGGGCATACGCTCTGCCATTGTTCATTAAACCACTCCACAAAGGCGACGTATTGTATCTTCTCGGCTGTGCCTGTAAATCCGCATAAGTAAGGTAAATATCTTTTGAACCTTCTGCCAGATCTGCTAACACTAATCCTGTTTTCTTTTCCATATTCTTGTAGGCATGGTAATTTAATTTCCCATTGGTCAGCGTGGATAGATGTAACAGCGCGTTAGCAGCCCATACATCCTCTTTTATAGAAGGAAATACTTCTCCATTCCATTCTTCAACCGGAAAATGATTGGAAGTAATCATTTCTTCATAGGCATCATCTGCTTCATATTTTACCCCATGAGCACCTAATCCATTCGTTTTGATATTTTTACCTAATAAGCAGAATTTTTCATATAATTTAGTATAATCTCTTTCTACAACAGCAATATTGTGCGTTGTTTTGCCTGGTATTAACTCACACTCACCCAAATACCAATCTTTAATTTGAGTTTGAGTTATTTCTCCCGGACTATCATGAGCTATGGGGCTAATAACAATATCTTTATAAGTTCCTTGCATGTGTTTTTTAGCCATCTCAGAGGTTGCAAACGCAATATTTTTAAATATGTCCCAGTCCGTTTTAGTTTCCCAAACTGGTGCAACCGCTGCAGAAAGCGGATGGATGAAAGAATGCAGATCTGTAGAGTTTAAATCCGCTTTTTCATACCACGACGCAGCAGGTAATACAATATCGGAGTATAAAGCAGACGAATCCATACGGAAATTGAGATCTACTACCAAATCCATTTTTCCTTCAGGGGCAATATCTCTCCACGTAATTTCTTCTGGTTTTACCTCATTATCTTTACTTATTGAATTATGGTGTGTGCCTAAGTAATGTTTCAATGCATATTCGTGTCCTTTCATACTACCTACAATAGCATTGCCCCGCCATATAAACCAAACTCTTGGCCAGTTTTCAGGTGCTTCAGGGTCGGATACGGAATATTTTATCTGTTTGTTTTTTAATTTGTCAACCACTAATTGAACAATCTCTTCATTTGTTTTAGCTCCTTTATCTATTGCTTCCTGAGCTAACTTCAAGGGGTTTTCATTGAATTGAGGATAATAAGGCATCCACCCACAACGCACGGCCTTGTAGATCATATCGGCTGTATGTTTTTTGGATAATTCATTTTTAGGAACAGTATGGTACCTTGTATGATTGCCATCATAACGATATTGAGAGGTATTGATGTAATGCCATAAAGGGGCCTGTTGCAAGCGTACAGCATTTACCCAATCTCTTGCAAAAGCAATTGTTCCCCATGAGTCGGATGGTGCCAATTTTTCTTGTCCTACATAATGATTCAATCCTCCGCCATTCACACCGACACATCCGCACAGCATAAGAGCCATCGCACCGGCACGATATATTAAATTTTGGTGGTACCAGTGATTAATACCAGCGCCAATGATTATCATGCATTTCCCTTTGGTAATATCGGCTGTTTTGGCCCATTCTCTTGCAAATGAAATAACCGTTTTAGCATCAATACCAGTGATCATTTCCTGCCATGCAGGTGTATATGATTGAGTAGGATCTGTATAATCAGATGGATATTCGCCCGGCAACCCTCTGCTTACACCATATTGAGCAAAAATCAAATCATACACAGTGGTAACCGCTCTTTTTTTGCCATCCACCGTTGTAATATATTTGACAGGAACCCCCCTTTTATGTTGCTTGTCAAAAGCAAAATCGGTTATTTCTACCTGTAAAACTTCTTCTTTATGATTAATAAGCGTGAGAAGAGGGTCATACGATTGATCCATAATACCATCTTCTAATTTCATATTCCATTTTCCACCTTGCTTATCCCATCTGAAACCAACGCTGCCTTTTGGCACTACCAGTTTTCCTGTTTTTTCATCAATATTAAGGAATTTCCAATCTCCGTTTTCAATGTCTTTATATTCCTTAATTTGGTTGGCTCTTAATAAGCGTCCTGGTTTGTATGTGCCGTTTTCTTCTGTTATTTCAACGAGGAATGGAGAATCTGTGTATTGTTTAATATATTTAATAAAATATTCGCTGGGCTGTTCGTAATGAAATTCTTTCAGCATTACGTGCGTAGCCGCCATCCAGAAAGCGCCATCGGTGCCGGCGTGCAGTGGTATCCATTGATCGGCATATTTACAAACCTGACTGAAGTCCGGTGAAAACACAACGGCTTTTGTTCCGTTATGACGGGATTCTGCAAAGAAATGACAATCCGGCGTCCGGGTCATATTCAAACAGGCGCCCATATCCGCTATCATCTTAGCATTGTACCAGTCGGCACTTTCGCAAACATCGGTTTGTTCACCCCATATCTCAGGAAAAGCAGGTGGCAAATCACAATACCAGTCATAAAAACTTAAATTCATACCTCCGAATAATTGCAGGAATCTTCCGCCAGCCGCATAACTTAGCATAGACATGGCCGGAATAGGTGAGAATCCTGCTACACGATCCGGTCCGTATTTTTTAGCAGTATAAATGTTGGCTGCTGCTATAAGTTCTAATACTTCATCCCAGCTTACTCTTCTAAATCCGCCTTTCCCTCTGGCTTTTTGATAACGTTTTCTTTTGGCTTCATCTTTCTGGATATTTTCCCAGGCAGTATAAGCATCACCGGTTTTCTTTTTTTCTTCTCTGAATAAATCAAGCAAGGCGCCACGAATTAACGGATATTTGATTCTTAAAGGGCTATAGAGATACCATGAGTAAGATATTCCTCTTTGACATCCTCTGGGTTCGTATGGCGGAATGGAACTTTCCAGCAAAGGATAGTCCAATTGTTGAGTTTCCCAAACAACAATACCATCTTTCACATGAATTTGCCAGGAACAACCACCTGTGCAATTTACGCCATGCGTACTTCTTACTATTCTATCATGTTGAAATCTGTTTCTGTAAAACTCCTCCCATTTTCTGGTTTCGGGAGAGATAATGTCTTTAATCCAAGTCATAGAATTAGTTTTTAATGATTAATAACTTTTGATTTGTCGTGAATAAATAGAATGGTTAATAGTTCTCTTTTTTCTATTATACCAGATTATAGAATAAATGCCTAAAAGAATAATAATACCGGGTATTCCTCCCCACACCAAAAGAGAGGCATAATCAAAAGGAACCGTTTCGTGGCTTTCTTTTGCTACTTGCCTGAGAAATGCAGCAATTGCCACCGATTCTTCTTCTGTGATAGGATGTTTTTCAAAGGCATTTTTCATAGCAGGGAAAGGCAATCCACTCAATACGCCTTTGATGCCTTCTTCTCCTATTCTGGTGTAAACATCTGTCAGATCTTTTGCTAAACTGCCTCCCCCTGTAACGGCGTAAGAGTTTACATTATGACACGAAATACAGGTAGAACCACCATTTTGAAAACGATTGCGACCATCAAATAACTTCGCTCCCTTTTCAACCAATTGAGCAAAGGCCTGTTTATCAGTAATTTCCGGTTCAGCGGGTTGGGGTGGTTCTTGTTGTTCTGCAGTCGTTGAAGCAACAGAAGCACTATTCTCTTCTATGTATTTGAGAATTTCATCTATCTGAGCATCCGATACATTTTGATCGGGCATTACTGTTTGGTTGAATTCATTGAATATTGCAACTGCCTCCTTATCACCGCTTTTTACTACGGATTGCGAAGATTTGATAAACTTATGTAACCATTCTTTGCTTCTTCGTTGTGTTATATTGGTTAAGTCAGGCCCTACTAATCTTGCACCGAACTTGTGGCACATGCCACAATTATTCTTAAATAATGTTGCTCCATCTTGTGCAAAAGCAGAGGAGAAAGAGACGATTAAAAATCCAACAGCTAATTTACGTATCATAATTTTAAGAGTTTTTGTTAGTTGTTAGTTATTGTTAACTAATTTTCCGCAACAAAGGTAGGGGGTATGCTGTCCAAAAAATATGATAATAATCAGTATGGGGGATGATTTTTGTCAAGCGAACGTTTTTTTCCCATTTCTCTTATTTTACGAGAAATATTGTGTATCCCGAACGGTTGAACTGTTTAGCAAAGAATGAATATATTTTCTGGTTTTAAAACTACTTCTATTTGAGCGCCTTCTCTGAGCTCTATTTTAGATGTTTTTGTAATGGGGAAATAAACCTCCAAATGTGTTTCTGTGTCTTTCAGATAAAAAAATAAATTATAATACTGATAATGACGGTGTATTTTTTTAATATAGCCAATGAGTTTATTTGGAATGTCCTGATATTCGCTTCTTTTTTCGGGCAACACAATACGCACATCTTCCGGCTTTATGGCAAATAATACTTTACCAGGAGGGATGTTGGAAGAAGACGAAAATGGAATCTGCAAAGTTGTATTTAGAGAGGGACAGGTGATAATTTGTGGCGAAGAAAAAAAGCCCTCAAAAATATTTTTGATTCCCATAAATTTTGCTACTTCATAACGACGTGGAATAAAAAGTGTACTATGATTGTAGAATGTTTCATACCAGATACCGTGTATTAAGAAGTTGATTTCGTCTGCAATAGAAAAAGCACCATCTATATCGTGAGTTACAAAAAGAATGGTGAGTTGATATTCTTTTTGTATATCTTTTAAGAAATAAAGGAACTCGTTTTTTAAGGTATAATGTATAGAAGCTGTTGGTTCATCCAGTAATAGAATTTTTCTACCGGCCACAATACTTCTTGCTAAGGCAATGCGCTGTATTTCTCCCCCACTCAGATTTTGGATATTTCTTTTTAATAAATGTTGAATGTGCAGTTGCTCAGAGATGCGAAATGCGTCATTTAGGTTTTTATTTCCTTTTAACTGCAAGGGGAAGGTGATATTCTCGATAACAGAAAGATGTGGGAATAACACATTGTCTTGAGGTAAATATGCTATATTTCTATCTTGTGGTGGAAGAGTGCTAATCTCTTTGTTGTGGTAATAAATTTTTCCTGTAGTGGGTGTTAGTAATCCTGCCAACAACTCTAACAAAATAGTTTTGCCACTGCCACTTGGCCCAAGAATAGCGTGAATTTTATTTTCCTCAAACAAATGAGAAATGCTATGTAACTTAAATGTATCCGTTTGATAAGATATATTTTTCAATTCAATCATAAATGGATTTGTGACTCAGCCATCTAAAGATAGAAAGAGATAATAAACCTATCCATACTGACAATGCAATGAGAACAACCGTTCCTTCAATGTCTGCGGATGATAAATAAAGATAGATGGCCAGAGGGAGTGTTTCTGTTTTCATCGGCATAGTGCCTGCTACGGTAATGGTAGCACCAAATTCTCCAATAGATTTTGCCCACACGAGAATAAATGCAGCAAAAATTCCTTTTATAGAAAGAGGAATAGTAATTTTAGTAAATATTTGATATTCGGAAGCTCCTAATGTTTTTGCAATATCCTCGTATCGTGTGGGTACTTCATCTATTATAGATTTCATAAGACGAATGGCTATTCCGACCGTAGAGATGATTTGCGCAATAATAATTCCGTTAACAGAAAAGACAATGGGGAAGAAATGATTTTGGATATACCTGCCAGCAGAAGTATTCAAAAAAACCAATATCATTGCACCTAATGCAGCCGGTGAAACTACCAATGGTGTTTCTATTAGAATATCCAGTACCGTTTTAAAATAAAATTTTTTTCTGCTCAATAAATAAGCTGTTGGTATAGCGATAATAGTGGACACACAGGCAACAATCGTAGCGGTAATGATGCTTAATTTTAAAGCATGTAAAATGCGTTGAGAAGTGATGATTTCCAAAAACCTGTTTTTATCAAAAAAACTATACAATGATCCTATAAGTACCAAATATATCATAGGTACAAAAAGAAGAATCGGAAAGTATTTGAGGATGTTTTTGGGTAGCATTTTGAATTTATTTAAGAAGCCATGTATCGGGTAATTGATAAAATCCTCCGATAGATTTGTGACCAATGGGACATCCGTCAATATCTTTATATTCAAACACTTCAGAAGTATCGGTCAGGTAATAGTATTTTCTATACACTTGCTTGGCTGCTGGGCTCATAAGAAAGTCAATAAATTGCTGAGCTAATACTTTGTTTTTTGTAAACTTAGAAATAGCTACCGGAATGTATCCAATACGAATAATCTCATCTTTATGTAACCGGATATTTTTTATGCGAACAGAGTCCCAGTGCTGAAACACATTCCATCCTATCGCCACATCTACCATATTAAACGACACGAGATTAGCCGTTTTTTCACAGCTTTCGGCAAAATTAAGGATGTTGCTTTTGAGTATTTTTTTTTCTTTTTCCGCCAATGTGTTTTCAATGATTTCAACGGCATACATACCTAAACACACATTTTCAGGATGCCCAATTCCTACTTTTACACCCGGTTGAGCCAGGTCCTTCAAAGAAGATATTTTTTTAGGATTATTTTTAGGGACAGATAGTTCCGGAATTAGATACATAAGACGTCTTTCTGTTTCCGGATAAATAATTCCAAGATTTTTTGCTTTTTCCATAAAATCCGATGAGCCGGGTAAATAAATGTCTCCCTTTTGAGACAAACACATTTGTGTAAGTAAAAAACCTGAACCGCCAAAAGTGGCGTATATCTTACTTCCCATTTGATGCTCAAAGATGGTTATTATTTCTTCAATAGGGGGTTTGCTGGCTGCTCCACAAAAAACATATAATTCATTAGAGGGTGGAGACGAATCTGTTTTTTTATCTGAAAAAACACAGGATTGCAGAATCAACAGAAAGAAAAAGAATGTTGCCCCTTTCAGAATTTTGATGTACATCTTTTTAAAAAGATGATTGGTCTGAGTTTGTAATTTTTTTTCCAGCTTAATGTATTCCTGCAAAATTTTTTCCCCCTTTACTGTAAGCGTGGCACCACCTCCCGATTTTCCGCCTGCCTTTTTCTCAACAAGCAGATGACCTGTCTGTTTGTTCATACTATTTATCAGGTCCCATGCCTTTTTATAAGACATGTTCAATTCTTTCGCAGCCGCACGAATACTTCCATTTTTTTTAATAGACCTCAAAAGCAAAATTCTCCCACTTCCCAGAAAAGATTGTTGATTTTTATTGATCCATATTTTCACACAAATTTCAAAATTGTTTTTTTTCTTTTTCATTTATATCGTTATGTATTTTAAAATATAACGCTTATTAAAAAAATTATCCTCCTATTTCAATCATTTTTCTTTTAGAAAGTTTAGCATTGAGATGAGGATCATAGAAATCTGGTAACCCTCCTCTGATTCTTGCTTTCATTTGAATATTTTGCTGAATAAGATAAATAATATCTTCCCCCTTTCTCAGTGGCGTTAATAAATCGGTTTCATTTTGAGCAAAGAGACAATTCCGAAGTTTTCCATCGGCTGTGAGTCGTATCCGGTTACAGGTGTCACAAAATGGATGAGAGACGGTACTAATGACAGCAAAAGTTCCTCTAAATCCTTCGATTTGAAAAGATTTGGAAGTACTATTAAGATGATCTTTTAACTTTAAAAGAGTATATCCTTTTTGTTGAATGCTATTTAGTATTTCATTTAATTCCACTACATAATTTCTATTCCATTGGTTGGCTTCAAAGGGCATGTATTCTATAAATCTGACATGTACATCTAAATGTTTGGTCCATTCAATAAATGGAATAATTTCATCATCGTTAAGGTTTTTTATTAATACAACATTAATTTTAGGATGCAAACCATAATTTGACATCAATAGAATGTTGTTATATATTTTATCAAAAGCATTCTTTCCTGTAATTTTCAGGAATTTTGCGGACTCTAATGTATCCAAGCTGATATTGATAGAAGTTAAGTTAAGCCGAACGAGTTCGGCAATGTATTTATCCAGGTAATATCCGTTTGTTGTAAGAGCCAGTTCAACTTTTAATTGGTGTAATTGTTCAACTATGGTTAAAAACTCCGGATGAATGAGTGGTTCGCCGCCCGTGAGACGTATTTTTTTGACGCCTAATTGAACAAAAATTTGGGCTATCTGAAAAATTTCATCTGCCGTCATGAGTTTTTCTTTCGGAAGAAAATGACAATTCTTTACAGGAATACAATACGAACAGGAAAAGTTACATTTATCTGTAATAGAAATGCGCAAGTAATCATGAATACGATAATAGGAATCAATCAACATTCTTTATTATTTTATATGCTTTGCTACAGAAGCAAATTCTTCTTTGGTAAGAAATTTTACAGATTGGGGGAACAAAATGTTTTCCTCCTGATAAATGTGTACTCTTAAAAGATCTATGAATTCCATACCTTTATTAAAAACAATATCTGCTATCAGATTTCTGGATACATTATCAGGGATTCTTACATAAATGCCGAGCAGATTGAAAATCAATGAACCTACCTGAAGCATTTTCAAATGATCATCTTCCATCACATCAATAGATGTTTCATATTGATGATTATTCATGTATTTGCTGTGTTCTCCACTCTTTAAGAGATATTTTTCAAGTAATGGAAAAAGAAATTTATCTTCTTTTTGATGATGAGGGATTAATTGATTATCAAAGAAGTTAAAAAACTCTTTAAACGTTGCAGAAAGTTCAGGGGTATATTTAAATCCACTTTCCTTAAATTGTACCAATGCGTTTTGAAATTTTTCCAGATGTTGAATAGCTTGTTTGTGTTCCTCTACCAGCTTTCTTATCGGTGAAGGCAGTTTGTCATAGGGTACTTCTTCTATTTTTGAAGGGGGCTGAAAATAATCCGGCGGACTCATAGGAGATATACCATCATCCTCTACAGATTTTTCCATAATTCTTTTAATTTTGTCAGACGATTGTTGTTGAATATTATCTTGCATAAAAAGCATTTAGTGCAAATATACAAGAGAATTATAGTAATAGAAAATGACCTATATCATATTTTGTTTTTACCTTTTTTACGACCTTTGTAAAAATAAATTTTTCAATATGAAAAATATCTTCGTAAAAGGCGCCATACCTCCCACTATAATATCTGAAATGATTGCAAAACATTCCTTAAAAACAGATATTGGAGCACATGCTATTTTTTTAGGGCAGGTACGCGCTGATGAAATAAATGGTAAGAAAGTGATTGGAATAGAATATGGCGCTTATGGTGCCATGGCAGAAAAAACACTACATGAAATTAGAGAAGAATGTTTCAGAAAATTTGAAGTAACTTGTTTACATATCTATCACAGTATAGGATTTGTAAAAACAGGTGAACTTTCTTTATGTGTATTTGTATCTTCAAAACATAGAAAAGCTTCCTTTGAGGCCTGTGAATGGATTGTAGAACAGATTAAAAAAAGAGTGCCTATTTTTGGAAAAGAAGTGTTAGACAATCAAGAATATCAATGGAAAGAAAATAATTTTTAATTATTTATACTTAATATTCACTAAAAGAGACGAATCTGTAAGAGTTAAGAGAAAATTCTTTAAATCTATTTTCTCTTGCTCTGTAAGTTGTAAGCCCGTTTGCAAGCGATTATATTTCATCATAATTGGATCTAGTGTTGGAGAGTATTTTATTCCATGGTCATAAAAATCAATAATCTCTTCTAATGTTTGGAATCTTCCATCATGCATATAAGGTGCAGTAAGGGCAACATTTATTAATGATGGAACCTTAAACTTTCCTTTATCTGGTGGATAATGTGTATATTGATATAATCCCCAATTTGAAGAAGTAAACATACTATCTAATCCGATGTTTCTAAACGAATTATCTGTCATTAAAGGTAATGCATGACAATGAAAACAATCGCCTTTTTCTGTTGTAAAGATATTTAATCCGTTAAATTCTGAATCACTTAGGATGGCTTCTCCCCTTAAATATCGCTCAAACTTTGAATTACCACTCACAATAGTCGCTATAAACTGTGCCAGACATTCGGCTATTTTTTCATTCGTTATTTCATCTGTGCCGTATGCTTTACAAAAAAGATTCTTGTACTCTTCATCATTTTGAATAGCTGCAGGATTGGTATTGAAAAAATCATTTACTTCAAAACGCATAACATCTAATAATCCTGTTTGTACTTTACCTTTCCATAAAAAATTTTTATTAAATACCAAATTTATGTGTGGCAATGAATTCACAGAAGGATTACTAAACGACTGGCTTTGAACATGGCAGGAAGAACAATTTTTACCAAAAGAAGATATTCGTAAATCATAATACAATTTCTTCCCTAATTCCACTTTAGCTTTTTTAAGATTAATTTTATTGCAGGCAGGAATATCTGGAAAATATAAGGGAATATTTAAATCATAAGAACTTGTATCAAGTGTACAAACATTGGCATTTACTTCTGTTAAATCATTTTTCTTTTTGCATTCTTCAAAAAGAAAAATACTCCCTAAAATGACTATTATACCAATATTTGTTCTGCACATTGTTATTTCAATTGCGTTATTCTAAAACATGTTCTGCCGTTCTCATTAATAATCTGCATTAAACTATCTATTCCCATAGAATAATTAGCAGCCGACACTTTATAGCACTGTTTACCATTAAACCATTGTTCTACTTTATGTTCAATTAATAATGTATGATTACTCTTTGTTATGTGAATCGGATACTTTAGAACAATTTTAATGGGCTTTAGCATATTTCCTCCCGTGTGCATAGCAAACCCTGTAGGCATTGTGTTTTTTCTATAATATCCTTCTAATTTAAGAAAATGAAAGCCACCTCCCATCATCATTGGCCATTGCATAGAAACAATATCCATATTCAAAGAATCATAAGGATGATTATCTCCTAATGTAAAAGACAGAGAATCGTAATATAATCCACTTATTGAATCTAATTCTAAAATAATTTTATTTTGACGAGGATTAATGTAAAACGAATGATTTTGCTTAAAAGAATTGTTCTTTGAATACAAAATAACATTACTTACAATATATTCAATTTTAGATACCGAGATGGTATCCGAATTACAGGTTGAATAAATTAGTGTATCCCAAAGAATATTCTTGTCATTATATGTATGTACAAATTCTAGATACAATTTAGATTTCCATGGTACAATTACGTCCTTATTACAAGACGTAAAGAATAATAAAATAAAAAGAAATGCTATAACAGCATTATTAACCTGCATAAGTAGTTTTCGCCTTATCCCACCATGTTCCACCACTATTGCCTCTATCATATCTCTCTCCGTTTTTGCTGTAATAATGCTTCCAATTCAAAAAAGTAGCAATGATATAGAATACAATAGCCCCCCAGAAAAAGGGCTTAGCACTGCCATAAGATTTAATGGAAGCACCTATCAACGTATTAAAAATAAAAGGCCCAAACGCCGCAATTGCCGCCGTAAACCCAATCACTCCTGCTGCTTTCCTTGGATTAAACGCAAATGCAATGGGGAACTGTCTGAAAGTGGAAGCATTACCGATACCTGTAAAGAAAAATAATAATAACATTAGAGCGACAAACATAGGGAAACTATCCAGCGATGTAGGTATTAGCGTCCCACTAAAAATCATGAGCAGTGAAATTAAAATCAATCCTAAACCGGAAACCAATGTAAACAATGCCCCGCCCCATTTATCCGAAGGAGAACCAAATATTACCCGTAGTAAAGATCCAATGAGAGGCCCATAAAAAGCATACTTCAAGGGATCTGGCGCATTTTCAAAAGAACCATATATTTCTTTTATCATTAAAGGAAAGGCCGCCGAAAAACCTGCAAAAGAACCAAACGTCATAATATAAATAATCGTACAATACCAGGTATGTTTATCACTAAAAATATCCAATTGTTCCTTGAAACTCGCCTTAACAGGAACACTTTTTAAAGTAAACCATGCTATAATACCAATAATCACAAGAAACGGTACATAAATAAAAGCGGCATTTTGTAACCAGATTTGTTTGACCACTTCCCCTTTATGAAATTCCTGAGGACCACCAATAAGGGAACCAAAAACAGCAACCCCCAAAATCCATGGCGTAATAAATTGAACCACCGATACCCCAAAGTTTCCTATACCCGCTTGTATTCCCAGAGCTACTCCCTGCAAACGTTTTGGGAAAAATAAACTTGTGGACGGCATATAGGAAGAAAAATCTCCCCCACCCAGCCCACATAAAAACGAAATTGCTAAAAACTCACCAAAACTGGTGGTAGGATCATTGATTGCTTTTACTAACCATAACATGGGAATAACTTTTAGAAAAATAGTAGTAGTGATAACGTGTCTCGTACCATAAAGTGGAATAAGAAATGTATGGATGATTCTTAAAATTCCACCCGATAAACCAGGCATTGCCGCCAACCAAAATAATTCCATTGGACTAAATTTAAAACCAATTCCCGGAAGCCGAACTACCACAGCACTAATCACAAACCATGTAGCAAATGAAAACAATAGCGCTGTGGTTGTAACAATTAAAGTTTTCCATCCTCTTTCTTTTCCGCCTTCCTTTTCCCAAAAATCAATGTTTTCGGGTTCCCATTTTGTAAGCCATGTTGACATAAAAATTGTTTTTAAAGGTTATTATGTAAGTACCTATTTTTTGCAGCAAAGTTCCCTATAATTATTCCTGCATAAAATGATTTTTATCAGATACTTACTGTTTTAGACCGGTTCTTGGGAATAATACACCTGGTCTAAAATGAAACATCAGATAAGCCCAATTACTTACAGCAGAAGTATTCCCGCCTCTGATAGCAGCCATGGTCTCTGTTCCAAACATCTGACTGTATCCCGCCTGAATAGAAACTCCCTCGCTTATTTTATACAAAAATGTTACATCTAACTCCTGACCCAATTGTCTGTCCATTGCTACAAATTGAGTAGGCGTTGATTTTTTGACATCTTTTACACCTGCTGCCGCTTGAAAATTATGGACGTTCACAAAAATATTCCAGTTCTTTTTTCCAAAATTTAATTTTAAATATCCATCTATTAAACCAACACTATTGACATGATTCCCTACATAAAAATAATCCATATACCCATTAAATCTATGGTTAGTGCCGTAAAAAGGGTTAAAAGACATAGATTGTGCCTGCTTTTGTGGATCCTGACTTGTTCCGGAAAGATATTCGCCACCCAAAGAAACATTAAACCAATCTACGATTTTATAGTTCAGGTTTAATCCAACATCAAACGCATTAATAGCTTTTGCATTACCGGAAGCATTTACAATACCCGCATCAAAGCCCATTTGATAATAAGCAAAGATATTGGATGAAAATTTACTCATCTTTATATTGGTATTAAATCCAAATGTTTGTGTATAACAATCTCTGTATATTTTTTTACTACCCTCTGTTTTGGTCAATTGTGTACCATTATTCAAAAACAACAAACTGATATTCCATATCTTCATCTGACGAAACAACCATAAATATTGAAGTGTTTTATAATTTTTTGGAATACCATACACGGTAGTCGTATAGTAATCCGATTTTTGATTCCACGCTGCACCAATGTGAAACGTTAACACACTATCATTTTTATGTTCAAAAACCATCATATCATGACGACGAGATTGCAAAGCCCAGTCCAATGAGCCCAACAATCTATCTTCATCATAAGAAATTATTTGCCGTCCTATTTTTAACTTATTCGCTCCATCCAATTTTATTACCCCATATCCTTCTGCTAAGGATAATTTCCCTGATGTATCAACGGGTAAATTGGCATTAGAACCCCACACCCGAATATCCTGTGCGGTTATGACAATGTCAAATTTTTCTGTTAGCATTTTGTAAGTCAGTCGCGTTCTTTGCCCGATGAATGCAGCCGGTTTCTGGTTTGTATCGGCTAAGGACTGAAAACCGTGCCGGTATTCTCCCCGTGTCATAATCTGTGGGACAAACTCATGTTTAATAGATGGTTTTTCCGTTTGTGGAGAAGTTGTTTGTCCCATTGCAGCTATACTTACCACAGTGCTTGTAAAAATGGTCAGAAAATTTTTAATTATTTTCATATGATAATAATTTAAGATTTTGTTCCATTTTATTTGAGTTCAATTTCTTCTGAAATTGCCGGTGCTTTTTTACTTACAATAGACGCTACCACTTTTTGTAACCACCAGTAACAAATTATAGAAATGACGAGCATAAGCATCCAGCAACTGGTCCAAAGTCCTGTCCATTCTAATAAATATCCAAAAATAATAGGGCAAATAAATCCACCCAATCCACCAATAACCCCCACCATTCCCCCTACTGCACCTACATCATTTGGAAAATAATCCGAAATATATTTATACACTACCGCTTTACCAATACCCCAAACAACGCCAATGATTAACACCAATATCACATAAATCCACATATTCGCTTCAAAAGAAATTTGCGAAACACCCTTTGCTAATAACTGTTTTTTCTTCACCTCATCACCTACTTTCACAATCGGTTCTTGCCAGCTAATTTTAGAGGGTAATATATCCCATTCTGATAAAGATTTATTTTTCGACTTTACAACTAATGGATAAGATTTATCATCTACTTTTATTAAGCTATCGCTTACAAAACTCACCTTCCCGGTTTTTGCAGCCATTATACCTTTCCCTGGCGTAACAATCATCATCTTAGGAAATATGAGTAAAGCACTTAATATAATAGACCATTCAAACACGCCTTTCATCACTTTGCGTGCCCCCCATTTATCACTCATCCAGCCACCTAAGGCACGAATAACACCCGAAGGAAAACTAAAAGAAGAGGCAAAAAGCCCGGCTACCACTAATGAGGCGCCATACACATTTAAAAAATAAGGAACCAGCCACTGTGCAAAAGCCACAAAGCACCCAAATACCAAAAAGTAGTACAGTCCGAATCTCCATACCCTTACATTAGATAAAGGCTGAAGCATTTGAGAAATTGTGCGGGGAGGAGTAGATGGCTTTTTGTTTTTTGTAAACAAAATAAATAATACCGCCATTCCTAACATTATAAAAGCATAGGTCTTTGGCAACATAACCCAGTTTTCAATATCCTTTCCATTATTTGTGAAGTAATTTAATAAGGTGGGTGCAAACAATGTGGTTAAAGCAGCGCCCGCATTTCCCATTCCAAATATTCCCAATGCTCTTCCTTGCCATTCTTTCGGATACCACACGGATGTGTACGCAATGCCCACCGCAAAACCAGCACCGGCCATTCCAAAACACAAGCTCAAAATGACAAAACTGATAAAACTCGTTGCATAACTTAATAAATATACAGAAAACGCACAAAACAATAAAATAATCACAAATACCCATTTCCCTCCATACTTGTCTGTCAAAACACCCACCGGTAAACGAAAGAGAGAACCCGTTAAAATTGGAATACCCAAAAGCCATCCTAATTCCACACTATCCCATTGAAAAACCCCCTTATCTGCTAAATACGTAGCCAGCACTCCATTTAATGTCCACACTGCAAAACAGATTGTAAAGGCGAGTGTGCTGAAAAATAAAATACGATGCGATTGGCTTAAATCAAGATTCGTGTGAGCTGTATTCATATACAAAATTTTGCTACAAAGGTAGATGAAGGATTCCCCCTCTTTCAATGAGATAAATCAATTTGACCTATGATTGTTATCAGATTTTATTTTTGAACGTATTATTCAATTAAATTTTGTAATTTATTAAAAAACTCTATACATTTGCACGCTGAAAAAAAATTCCTCAGTAGCTCAGCCGGTTAGAGCACATGACTGTTAATCATGGGGTCGCAGGTTCGAGCCCTGCCTGAGGAGCTAACACAAAGCGGTCTACCTACTGACCGCTTTTTTTTATGCCTTCTTTTATTCTTAAAACACATCAGCCGGTTAGAGCAACCTGACTTTGTCGTGAGTATCAACAGATTCGATCCTTGCCTGAGGAGTTAACACAAAACAGGGAGAAATAGGGTGCAATTTGAGTAGTAGGAAAATTTTAATAAATAATTCCGTTTTCACCTCGTTTCTATAAAATACCCATTGACTGAATTAAAAAAATACATTTTCAACAGGATCGTAGTATTCTCTGTATTTTTCAATAAAGGTTTCTAACTTTCTTCTATCCCTTATAATTATCTTTTTACCATCCATACTAATCAAGTTATCTGTCTCTAGTTCTTTCAAGTATAAAGAAACTTGCTCCTTTGTTGTAGAAGCAATATCTGCAATTTCCTGTCTGGATAAAACGGGGGCATCCTTTTCAATACCGAATTTTTTATCAATATATAAGATACTGGAAATCACAAGTTCTTTAATAGACATCATGACATAATTTCTGCTTCGCAATTCAGATTCGTATAATTCTTGTGTCATAAACATTAATAGAGCATAGGAAAGTTGAGAATTATTTTTCAATAAATATTTAAAATACTCTTTATCTAAAAAACAAACAGTACTATTCGTTAGAGTTTTAGCAGAAATATGATAATTTTGTGAATTAAAAGAACGGTGTCCAATGATGCCGCCCTTTTTGCATAGGCGAATAATGAGTTGTTTATCTTTGAAATATCCTTGCATCATTACTTTAGCATAACCTTTTTGCAGAATATAAAAGCCATCTACGATATTACCTTCTTGAATAAATCTTTCTCCTTTTTTAATTTCAAAGGTTTTTTTATTATTATTAAATTCTTGTTTATAGTGATCATCAATTAAGTTAAAAAAAGTGCAGCAGGTGCATTGATTACAATCAAAGTGCATATTGTTTGTGTTTAAAATTTAAGGTGCGGCAAGTTAAGTAAAATCCACCTTTTTATTGATAATTTCAGTGTTTGAGAGAAAATCAGATGATTATTGTCATAAAAATGAGTATAAAAAAATAAATAAAAACCTGACAAGGGTTATAGGACATGCAGGTGTGTTGTAGGTAGATTTGCAACAAAAAATAATACTATGAAAAAGTCAAAAACAGTACAAAAAAAATTAAGAACATTCAAAACAGGACTAATGGGAACTCTCGTATTAGTTGGGATGTATTCTTGTAGTGGAAGCGGTGGTTCAAATGAAGGGAATAACCCACAATCAACGGCTGGCAGTAGCGAAAATGTTGTAAGTGAACAAACGGTCAAATTAGATTCAATGTCAAATAAAGGTATTGGTCCTGTTCAATCGGTAACGCTCGGTGAAATTAATGCTGAACTTGTCAAAAAAGGTGAAGAATTATTCAATGGAAAATGTTCTGCCTGTCACAAAATGGAATCAAAAGTAGTAGGTCCTCCATTGGCAGAAATTACAAAAAGAAGAACTCCGGAATGGATCATGAACATAATATTAAATCCTAACGAAATGACCCAACAAGACCCTATTGCAAAAAGATTATTAGGTCAGTATGCCTCTGCAATGGCTAATCAAAGTTTAACAGAAGAAGAGGCCCGCGCTATTTTGGAGTATTTCAGAAACTACGACAATAAATAAAAATAAACAAACTAAAAAATTAAACGTATGAAAACAATTTCAAAGATATTGTTAATAACAGGAGCAGGAAGCATCCTGCTTTCATGTCAAAACAAATCATCTAACAAAAATACAGCATTGGATAGTGATGTGGCATCTAAAGTGTATGTTGCCCCGGGAAAGTATGATGAATTTTACTTATTTACTTCGGGAGGATTTAGCGGACAGATAGGTGTTTATGGATTGCCCTCTGGTAGGTTATTTAAAGTAATACCTGTTTTCTCACAAAATGCTGAAAATGGTTATGGTTATTCTGAAGAAACCAAACCCCTATTACAAACGTCACATGGATTTATTCCATGGGGAGATGCACACCATCCGGTACTATCAAAAACAAATGGCGATGCAGATGGAAAATGGTTATTCATTAATGAAAATAATACACCGAGAATTGCAAGAATTGATTTACACACCTTTAAAACCACAGAGATAATTGAAATACCTAACAGTGCAGGGAATCACCCTTCACCGTATTGTACGGAAAATACAGAATATGTCGTAGCAGGCACCAGATTTAGCGTTCCTGTTAAAACAAAAGATGTGCCCATTAGCTCTTACAAAGAAACATTTAGAGGCGCTATTTCATTAATAAAAGTTGACAAAGAAAGCGGAAAGATGTCATTAGCAGTACAGATATTATGTCCGCCTTTTGACTATGATAAAAACAGAGCCGGTAAAGGGGTTTCAAAAGATTGGACATTTTTTACATGCTATAATTCTGAAGAGACATACAATATGAAAGAAATTAATGCCAGTCAAAAAGATAAAGATTTTATTTTAGCCGTGAATTGGAAAAAAGCAGAAGAGTATTTGAATAGTGGTAAATCTCAAAAAATGCAGGCAACTTATTATCATAATTATTACGATGAAAAAGAACACACAGCCAAAAGTGAAGTATTAAAAGAAGTAAATGTCTTAGAACCTAAAGATTGTCCGGGAATGTTATACTATATGCCATGTCCTAAATCGCCACATGGAGTAGATGTGAGTCCAACAGGTGAATACATTGCCGCCGGAGGAAAATTAGCCGCCGTCATTCCGGTGTATAGTTATGACAAAATGATAAAAGCAATAGAAGGAAAAAAATTTGACGGTGAAATAGAAGGTATTCCGGTATTAAAATATGAAGAAGTGATAGCAGGAGAAGTTAAGAATCCGGGCTTGGGACCTTTACATACTGAATTTGATGAAAAAGGTTATGGTTATACATCTATGTTTCTCTCTTCTGAAATTGTGAAATGGAAAATTGGAACCTGGGAAGTAGTAGATAGAATTCCAACGTATTATTCTATTGGACACTTATGTATTCCCGGAGGGGATAGCAAAAACCCATTTGGAAAATATGTAATTGCCTTAAATAAAATTACAAAAGACCGTTATTTACCAACGGGTCCGGAGCTTACACAATCCGCTCAGTTAATTGATATTTCCGGAGATAAAATGAAGTTGTTATTAGATTTTCCAACAGTGGGAGAACCACATTATGCTCAAGGAATTAAAGCAGATATTTTAACTAAAAATCAAGTGAAAATATACAAACTTGAGGAAAATCAACATCCTTACGCCTGCAAAAATGAAAAAGATGCCAGAGTTGAAAGAAAAGGCAATGAAGTACACGTATATATGACTTCTATTCGTTCGCATTTTGCACCAGATAACATTGAAGGTATTAAGGTGGGAGATGTTGTTTATTTCCATGTAACTAATCTTGAACAGGACTGGGATGTGCCACATGGATTTTCTGTGCAGGGCGCTAATAACGGCGAATTACTAATAATGCCAGGTGAAACCAGTACTTTGAAATGGGAACCAAAAGCAGAAGGCGTGTATGCATTCTATTGTACAGATTTTTGCTCTGCACTTCATCAGGAAATGCAAGGTTATATCAGAGTATCTCCAAAGAGCTCTAATGTCCCTCTTACATGGAAAGTAGGATTAGATTAAACAACGAGAAGGAAGAGTGAAAGTTTTTGGGGTACTGTTTTTTCTTTCGCTCTTCTCTTCTTAATCTAAAAAACATAAAAACCAAAATATATGAAAAAGATAGCAATACTAGTTACAGCAACATTCATCGGAATGTGGGGAGTAAATTGTAGTAGTAACACAGAAACAAGCACTTCTCAAACAACAACTAATTCTAATTCTAATGAAACATTGGAGCATAAAGACGGCTCTGGGTCGGCGGCTATTCAAGATGAAGATTCTAAACCTACAGTGCTTAAAATTGCAATGAGTTCCGCTCAACATAAAACCCTTGTAGAGGCCGTGAAAGCAGCAGAATTGGTCGATGTTTTGGCAACGGTAGGACCTTATATTGTTTTTGCGCCAATAGATGAAGCGTTTAAAAAATTACCTACCGGGACATTAGAAAATTTATTAAACCCTGAAAATAAACCAAAATTACAAGATATATTACAATACCATGTAACTACCAGCGCATTTACTAAAGAACAACTTAAAGATGGAATGAAATTAGGAATGGCAAATGGTAAATCTGTAACTATCAGTAATAAAGAGGGTGTAATAAAAATTAATAACGCAAGTGTAATTGGGTTCATAGAAGGATCAAATGGGAATGTTTTTGTTATTGACGAAGTAATTAATTAAATTTTGTGTTATGAATCCAATTTCAAGGTCAATGTTTTTTTTAGGAGTTTTAATAATGGTAATTTCATTATACTCTCCCATTTGGGAAGTATCTCTGGAAGCCCCACAATATCCTAATCCTATTGGAATGTATATATACATTGATGGAATAAAGGGAATTAACGAGCACGATCTGGAAAACATCAACCTTTTGAATCACTATATCGGCATGAAAAAAATTGCCCCTGAAAGCATCCCAGAATTAAGATTTATGAAGTTTTTTGTATACTTTTTCATTATTTCAGGATTGTTAATAGTATGGGTCAATAAAAAATTTCCTGTTTATCTATGGACAATTCTTGTTATTGCCGCTTCCTTTGTGGCTCTTTATAATTTTCATTTATGGGGAAAAGATTATGGTACCAACTTAGATCCCCTTGCACCTATAAAAGTTGAGAATATGACATATATACCACCACTTATTGGTAAAAAACAACTTTTGAACATTACGGCCTACTCTTATCCTGCTATTGGCGGAATATTCTTTATATTAAGCATACTTTTGGCATTGAGTGTTTCCGTTTTTAATTTCTTTAGTGAAAAAAAAATGACTAATCATACACTATCTACGAAATCTACTGTAAACAAAAAAATTAATAATAAATCCAAAGAATTTCTTAAAGAACCTTTTTTATACATAATATTTACCCTTTCATTATTGATGTCAAGTTCTTGCGCTTCGGGACCTGAACCAATAAATTATAATAATGATGAGTGCTTTCTTTGTAAAATGCTTATATCAGATGAAAGATTTGGTGGAGAGATTATTACTAAAAAAGGCAAAGTTTACAAGTTTGACTCTATAGAATGTATGATAGAATTTTATTCTTCACAAGATTCAAATGAATTTAAAGAATTATTAACGGTAGATTATTCTATTCCTAAAAAACTGATTGATACAAAAACGGCTTACTACCTTCATACCGACGAGATTTCAAGCCCAATGGGTGCCAATATCTTGTCTTTTTCAGTAAAAGATTCAATGGAAATGTATTTCAATAAATACAATGGTGAAAAAATGAATTTTCAACAAGTTGTGTCGAAATTATCTTCTTCCGAAAAATAGTTTTTTATTTTCTTTGAGCGTGAAATGAATAGTTTACGTTGTATTTTTATTAGTATCTTCTTTTTTTGCTCTGCATTTGAAATCAATGCCTTAAAAATAAAAACTGACGGTCAGAGTATTGCTTTTGCTATACAAAAAGCACGTCCATCAGATACAATTATAGTAACAAAAAATATTTACTACGAATACGATATAAAAATTTTCAAACCAGTAGTTTTATTGGCAGAATCAGATGTGGTAATAGATGTCAATTTTAAAGGGAATGGTTTTGTAGTATCATCAAATAATGCGGTAATTAAAGGTTTTTGTATAAAAAATATTCCTGTAAGTTACTTAAAAGAAAATTCGGCTATTTACCTAAACAGCGTGAAAAATTGCATTATATCAGATAATGTTATTCAAAACAGTTTTTTTGGTATTTATCTTTCAAAATCTGAAAATTGTGTCATAAAGAAAAATACGGTTATTGGACAATCTAAAAAAGAAAGTAATTCCGGTAACGCCATTCATCTGTGGCAATGTAATAAATGCATTATCAGAGATAATTTTATTCAACAACATCGGGATGGTATTTACCTTGAATTTGTCAAAAATTCTATTATTAAAAATAATACAAGTCAAAGAAATATACGGTATGGAATGCATTTTATGTTTTCAGATGAGTGCACTTACATTCAAAATTCTTTTACCGAAAATACTGCGGGCGTAGCCGTCATGTACTCAAAAAAAATTAAAATGTTTGGAAACTATTTTGGACAAAATTGGAGTTATGTTTCAAATGGTATTTTATTAAAAGATATTAAAGAGAGTGATATTGCCTATAATGTGTTCAAAAATAATTCTATAGCAATATATATGGAAGGATGCATAAATAATTCTATTAAATACAATACTATTCTTAAAAACGGATGGGCACTAAAAATTTATGGTAATTGTGATAATAACTTAATTATGTACAATAATTTTATAGATAATTTTTTTGAAGTGGTTTCAAATACCTCTGTAAACAATAATCTTTTTCAAAAAAATTTCTGGAGCAATTATTCTGGCTATGATTTAGATAAAAACGATATCGGCGATATTCCACACCGCCCGGTGAGTTTAACAACTTACATATTAGAAATTTCACCACATTCTATCGTATTATTCCAAAGTGGATTTTTAGACTTATTGAATTTAATTGAACGAATCAATCCAGAATTTACACCTGCTACTTTATCTGACAATATGCCCCTTATGAATCCTATCAAAAATTAAATGAATGATAAAAATTCAAAATTTACGCAAATCGTTTGGAAATTTAGAAGTATTGAAGAATATAAACATTGAAATACCCAACACCAGCTCACTCGCTATACTAGGCCCTAATGGATCAGGTAAAAGTACTCTTATCAAATCAATGCTTGGTCTTGTTATACCAAATTCTGGGAACATTATCATCAATAACCAGTTGACACATAAAAATCATAAAATAAAAAAACAAATCTCATATTTACCACAAAGTATCCAGTTTCCAGAAAATATAACAGTGAATGAACTGATTAAAATGATGGAAGATATTCGCAACGAAAAAGCAGAATACACCTATTGGATAGAACAATTTGAGCTGCAAAACACACTTACCAAAAAAATTAAAACATTATCTGGTGGTACCAAACAAAAGGTCAATATAATGATTGCACTTATGTTTGATAAAACCGAATACATTATTTTAGATGAGCCCACCGTAGGATTAGACCCCATTTCCAGAATTAAATTAAAAGAATGGTTATACCAAAAAAAATCTCAAAATAAAACAATACTCTTATGCACTCATATTTTAAGCGATATTGAAGACATTTGCGACACCCTGCTATTCTTACTGGATGGAAAAGTTTATTACTTTGGTACCATTCAGGAACTATTAGAAAGTTTTAATGAAAACAAACTTGAAAATGCTATTGCAAAAATACTAACACATAAAAAATCCAACATTGCATAAAATTATTAAATATACATTTTTTGATTTATTCAGAAGCAAGTGGTTTTTAATCATTGCTCTTTTCTTTTTATCTAACTCTTGGGGACTGCTTTACTTCTCAACTTCATTGTCAAAAGCCATTTTAAGCATATTGCATGTCAATATCTTTGTAATCCCCATTCTCAGCGCTTTACTGGCTTCAATATATTTTTACAATTCCAGAAATTTTATTGAACTTCTCATATCTTTACCAATTAAACGAAGCGCCATTTTTCTTGGACAATATCTCGGTATTTCTCTTTCCATCTCTCTTGCCATTTTGTTAGGATTAGGCATCCCTTTTCTGATTTATGGAATTTTTTCGGACAGTGAAATATGGAATTTTCTAAACCTTATTATGAATGCTATTTTACTTACATTCATTTTTTCAGCCATTTCTTACAACATCTCATTACTGATGAATGATAAAATAAAAGGATTTGGAATGGTCATTCTAATGCTACTAATGTTTACAATAATTTACGATGCAGTTATACTAATACTCTTACTTATATTCAAAGATTATCCTCTGGAAAAATTATCCATTATTCTAACTATTTTGAATCCCATTGATTTATCCCGCATCAATACTCTTTTAAAATTAGATGTATCTGCCTTAATGGGCTATACAGGTGCCGTTTTTAACAAGTATTTTAATACTTTTTTAGGAACGTTCATTTCTTATACTTCATTATTCCTCTGGATATTCTTAAACATAATTTTTCTTTTATCCCTTGTTAGAAAAAAAGATTTTTAAAGTAAACCTACTATTTTCTACAAAAAAACAGAGAAAACAAAATTCCTTTACAGATTTCTTGGAACTTGATATTCTTTAAAAGTAGTTTCAAAATCTTTATTCTGACTTATATTCAAAGATATCCCTCTCTTTTAATATAAGAAACAGTGGTAAGAAAGCAGTACATAATACACTTTTGTTAAGTATCAAAATTTTATGCACCTTTGCAAAGTATTTTTATTAAAATCCAATAAAGACCTATGGAAAGACATTTAAGCGAGCAAGAAATTATCAGACGACAAAAATTACAACAATTACAGGAGTTAGGCATTAATCCCTATCCGTCAGAAAGTTTTTCCGTTAATGTAACTGCAAAAGACATTAAAGAAAATTACGAACGGGATAAGTTGAACTACAAAGACGTTTCCATTGCTGGCAGAATCATGAGTGTCCGGGATATGGGAAAAGCCGCCTTTGCCGTATTACAAGATGCCACCGGAAAAATCCAACTTTATATTAAACGAGATGAAATTTGTCCAAATGAAGATAAAACGCTCTATGACATCGTTTGGAAAAAACTCATTGACATTGGCGATATTATTGGTGTCATAGGATATGTATTTACAACTAAAACCAGAGAAATTTCCATTCACGTTCTGGAATTAAAACTTCTGACTAAATCTTTACGCCCATTACCGATTGTAAAAATTGATGAATCAGGCAAAGCACACGATGCCGTTACCGATCCGGAATTCAGATACCGCCAAAGATATGTGGACTTGATTATTAATCCGCATGTAAAAGATATTTTTATCAAACGTTCTAAAATCATTCAATCTATTCGTGAATACTTTAACAGCAAAGGATATCTTGAAGTGGAAACGCCTATATTACAACCCATTCCCGGAGGTGCCACCGCACGACCGTTTGTAACACATCACAATGCACTGGATATTCCTTTGTATTTGAGAATTGCTAATGAATTATATTTAAAACGTTTAATAGTAGGCGGCTTTGACGGTATGTATGAATTTGCAAAAAACTTTCGCAATGAAGGCATTGACCGCTCACACAACCCCGAATTTACAGGACTTGAAATTTATGTGGCTTACAAAGATTACGAATGGATGATGCAGTTTACAGAAACAATGATTGAAAAAGTAGTCATGGATTTATACGAAAAAACCGAGATAGAAGTAGAAGATAAACGCATTGACTTCAAAGCACCATTCAAAAGAATCACGATAACAGATGCTATCAAACAAAAAACAGGCGTAGATATTTCCAACATTACCGAAGAAGAATTAAGACAATTGTGTAAAAAGCATCACATTGAAGTAGATGATAGTATGGGCAAAGGCAAACTAATCGATGAATTATTTTCTAACCTATGCGAAAAAGAATTGGTACAACCTACCTTTGTGATGGACTATCCCATTGAGACCTCACCGCTTACTAAAAAGCATCGCAGCAAGCCCGGCTTTGTAGAACGTTTTGAATTATATATCAATGGGCAAGAAATAGCCAATGCCTACACTGAATTGAACGACCCCATTGATCAATACCAGCGTTTTGAAGAACAAGTAAAACTCAAACAAAAAGGCGATGACGAAGCAATGTACATGGATTATGATTTCATTCGTGCTTTGGAATACGGAATGCCACCTACTGCAGGACTGGGCGTAGGAATTGACCGTTTAACAATGCTTCTCACCAACCAACATTCTATTCAAGAAGTTATCCTGTTCCCACAAATGCGTCCTGAAAAAATTACAGAAACCGCCGAAAAAGAAACTTTATGAAAAAAACATTTTTAGGATTATTCGCTATTGCTTTACTTATTTTCTTTGAAAATTGTAACACTGCTTCAAAAGCAAAAGAAGAGTCCGTCACAAGTCGCATATTCCCGCAATATTCAGAATACCTTGAGAAAATAATTAAAACTGATAGTTCCATCATTCGGGGTTTAAATCTTAATGTTTCTCAAAAAATTATTAAGCGCATAGAAAATAATACTCCTTCTTTGGAAAAAAAAGATACACTTGAGTTTCAATATCAAATTGATAGTTTGGTATCTTACACAGTAAAATATCTTTCACACAATGACAGTTTGGAAGAAATTAATGTGTGGATTTATAGCAACAATCCCGAGCTTTCTTCACAAATATTTTCTGAACTCAAAGATTACTATCAAAAAAAATTACCTGACCCTATTGAAGACAAAGGATATGTAGTGTACAATTGTGTTCAAGGTGAACGAAGACCCTTTGTGGTTTCTATTTCAGATTTTTCTACACCCAACAAAGGACAAATTAATCTGGTCATCTATAAAGATAAATAAATTGATTAAATACTTTTTAGTAAAATTATTATTAAATTTTAGCATTCAAAGTACTTAAAATAAAACTTATCTTTGCCAAAAAAGCGTAAAATGAAAAAAAACATTCTTTTTTTAATTTTTGGAATTTACGCTGTCCATTTCTTTCCCCAAAAAAACTTTGAAGGCAAAATTGAATTTTTGTACTATCAAAGAGACACAACAAAAAATGTTTATATTGTCAAAGATCATAATGTACGATTAGACCAATATTCCCAAAAAAATGATGGAACACTTGAGGGAAGTTTTTTGTTTAATTTAAATACCAAAGAAATTAAACTATTGAGTCATAAACGAAAACTCTGGAATATTCACAAAAGTACCGTACCTCCTGTTATTAAAGGTAATTGTGAAGTACTGAAAACTCAAAACACTAAAACAATAACCAATATAAAATGTATCGAATATGTGGTTAAAAATAAAGAAGAAGATATAGAAATATCCTACTGGATAACGAATGGTGGTAATTTTAATTTCTTCATCCCGCTTTTACAATTATGGAATAGAAAAGATAAACAATCGGTTTACTTTAGTAAAATTCAGAATTTACCTGCCGGATCAATGCCCATGCTTTCCATTGAAAAACAAATCAGCACAGGAAAAATACTATCCAAATTAGAAACAGTGAAAATAACTCATGAAAAAATAAACGACACTGTTTTTTCTATTCCCAAAGATTTTAAAAAATTTGAAGAATGAAAAGAGTACTTATTTTTCTCAGCACACTATTTTTTTTATCTTATGCCGTAATGGCGCAATGTGCTATGTGTAAAGCCGCCGCCGAAAGTGATTTACAAAACAATCCTAATTCCGTTGCAAAAGGCATTAATTCTGGTATTTTATTTTTAATGGTTATTCCCTATGTTTTAATGGCTTTCTTTTTCAGAAAAGAAATAATTCATTTTTTTAAGCGAAAAAGCAACAATGCACACGACTCATAAAAGTTCAGATGTTTTTTTAGAAAAATCACATTGTTTGAAAACATCTATTGTAAAAACTCATTAATTGGTACTGTAAAATCTGTTTCCTGTATTCTCTTGAAAAAAAATCATTATCTACCAATCGCACTTTTTTAATTTTATTTTTCACCCATTCTGAAAAGGATATATCTGAATCTATGTTGTATTCCCACATAATAGGGGCAGGATCTACACTTCCCAAAGCAATTCTTAACACATTCGCGTGCCTTACAATAGCAATAGTAAGCGAGCTAAAATCAATACTTTCTCTTTGCCGGAGTTTATAATAAAAATAATTTTCATAGTTTAATAGTGGTAAATGTATGGAGAGGATTATATCGCCCAGATGCAAAGAATGCGGTGAAATTCCATCTCCGGAATAAATAGCAGACAATGGTTTAAAATCTTTTGTTTTGGATTTTGCAGAATAAATGAGAACTTTCGCATCACAAGCCAATAAAGCAGGCGCCATATCTGATGATAGTTTTGAAAAACAATTCTTTTTTCCACCGGTGGCAATACATTCATCTCCTTCGCACTTCAAACAACGACCAATACTATTTCTCCACCATTCTGTCTGATCATAAAACACACAACGATTTTCACACAATAAATTACCTCCAATCGTTGCATTGTATCGTATGACAGGAGAAGCAACAGATTTTACTGCTTCCGTTAAAATTGGAAAATGTTTTCCAATAATTGGATGTGAAATTATATTATTCAATGTTACACAGGAACCAATAATCATTTCATTATCTCTTATCAGAATGGTCTTTAGTTCCTCGATATTCGTCAAATCAATAAAGACATCATTGAGAACATTTCTTTGTTTATAGTGCATGATTAAATCTGTGCCGCCTGCTATATACTTAAAATTTGAATAATGTGTTGCAAGAGTAACGGCTTCTTCAATACTTTGGGGAGTAAAATATTGTTTGTTCATATCTTATTTTTTATAGAGAAATGCATTCTTTGTTTTTAATGACTGAAAATACTTTCTCAAAAGTTATAGGGAGAGAATAAAGCCGAATACCAACAGCATCGTATAGGGCATTCGCAAGAGCCGGAATACTAGGATGTAACGCTCCCTCACCACATTCTTTGGCACCAAAAGGCCCTTCCGGATCGATGCTTTCAATAATATTTGTATGAAAATTAGGTGTGTCAAGAGAAGTAGGGATTTTGTAATCCAAAAAATTATTATTCAGAAGATACCCATTATGATATTTCATTTGTTCACTCATTGCTTGTCCAAGCCCCATGTGCCATGAGCCCTCCAGTTGCCCTTCTACTGCCAAAGGATTAAGTGCTCTTCCACAATCATGAGCCCCCCACAAATTAAGAACTTTATACTCTCCTGTATCTGGATTTACTTTTACTTCTACTATTACAGCCCCAAAACTATAAGACGGGCTTAATCCTGCTCCAGCACCCTTGTATGTTCCTCCTAATTTAGGTGATATATACCAACCACTTACAGAAATAGCCCCTCTATTCGCAAGTGTAATATCTACTGCCTCATTCCATGTGATAACAAGTTTCCCGTCTTTACTTCTGATAATGCCATTATCCATCAAAATATCTTCTTCTTTACATTCTTTTCTTTTTGCTACTTCTTTAAGAATTTCCTGTTTTAATTTTTCAGCGGCTGCCTTTGTAGCATTGCCCGCCATAAAAGTTACGCGACTCGAATAACTACCCAAATCAACAGGCGTTAAAAAAGTATCCGCCATTACCACCTGAATGTAACTTCTGTCAATACCAATAGATTCAGCAGCTATCATCGGAAGTAATGTATCTGTGCCTTGTCCAATATCACTGGCACCAGAAGATAACATGATTCTCCCATCAAAATCAAGTTTTAAGTGAACAACAGATTGAGGATATTCATTCCATATAATGGGCAACAAACTGCCACTGATATACCAACTACAAGCCACACCAATACCATGACCATAAGGCAATTTTCCATGTTTATTTTTCCAATCGGACTGCTGCATCACTACTTTCAGTGCGTCTGCTACACCATTACTTGTAATTCGGAATTGTCCCAAAGTGGTAGTATTGGAAGTGTGAAAATTACGCAAACGAAATTCACAAGGATCTATGTTTAATGTATGTGCTACTTCGTCTATCAAACATTCCGTAACAAATCGTGCATTGACGCCTCCATGACCTCGCATAGCACCACATTGCGGTTTGTTGGTATAAACACGGGTAGAATTAAATCCATAGTAATCGGTCTGATAAGGGCCTTGCAACAACACACCATTGTAATAAGTTGTAACAACCCCAAAACTTCCATAAACCCCTCCGTCTATCAGTGTTTGACCATATATTGCTTTAAGTCGTCCTTCTTTATCGGCTCCTATCTTTACATTTATTTTGGAAGGATGTCTGCCGTGATTAGTCAGAAAAACTTCTTCTCTTGTTAATGTAACTTTGACGGGGCGTTGTGTCTTCATCGCTAAATAAGATGCAATAATTTCATGAGGGAAGGGATCACTTTTTCCTCCAAATCCTCCACCAACATAAGGTTTAATAACTCTTACTTTATGTAATGGTAAGTGCAATACTTTTGCCAAACTTCTGTGTAAATAATGAGGCACCTGTGTAGCGGTGATAATATTAATACCGTTTTCATTGTACCATGCCGTACAGGCATGTGGTTCTGTAAATCCATGATTCACGCCTTCAAATTCCACCGTCATTTCTTTAATAACATCCGATTCTCCCCACGCTTTTTTTTCCTCTCCTATTTTTATCTCTGCTTTTTTATGGATATTTGCTCCATACTTTTGACTATGGGCATGAATAAAATGCTCTGGATTTTCTACCTGATTTAAACTATCTTCTATAGATAAAAACGCAGGTAAAGGTTCATACTCTACATATATCTTCTTTAGGGCTTGTTCTGCGTCTTCTATAGTTTCTGCTGCAACTGCTACAACAATCTCTCCAACATAACGAACTTTATCAATAGCCAATGCTGTTTCGTCCTGAGAAATAGGAAGCACTCCATATTTTTCTAGTAATTCTTTTCCGGTAACAATATATTTTACATTTGGATTTTTCAACGCTTCTGAAACATCAATTTTTTTAATTTTAGCATGGGGCAAAGGACTTCGTAAAAATTTACAATATAAGACATTTTTAAACACATAATCATCCGCATAATCAGCTATTCCTTTGGATTTTTTTTCAGCTTCAATATAAGGCGTTTTTTTACCAATAGTTTGAAAAGCAGATGGCTGAATAAAAGTTGATGTATCACCACTACCTGAATTTATTCCGGCATATTCAGCAATGGCCTCTATAATCTTTTTATAACCAGTACATCTGCATAAATTCCCGGAAATACTTTCTTTAATATCTTCTATTGTACAATTAGGATGATTTTTTACAAAGTGTAGAGCAGTCATTATCATTCCCGGCGTACAAAAACCACATTGAATAGCCCCATGTTTCACAAATAGTTCTTGAAGTAATTTATCTTCTTCATTTGTAATACCTTCAATAGTTGTAATGTTTCTATTATTGGCTTTTATAGTAGCCGTTATGCAGGAGTTCACTGGGGTACCATCTATCCATACGGTACAAGTACCACACGTTCCCTGATCACAACCAATTTTAGTTCCTTTTAAGAGCAGTCGTTCTCTTAATGTATAACTCAACATTTCATCTGCTTTTACAAGTAATTGATGCTCAATAGAATTAACGATTAATTTAACAGGTATCATAGAGTTTTAGTTTAATTATAATATAGTTTGCCCGATGGATCTTCCACCATCTATATAAATAATTTGTCCATTAATAAAAGAAGTATTTTCATTTAGTAAGAAAGACACTACCTGAGCAATGTCTTCTGATTTTCCGATATTTTTTTGGGGCTGAGCATCTATGAGCTTCTGTAAAACGTGAGGTGGTAGATTATCCGTCAGATCCGTTTTAATGAGTCCGGGAGCAATAACATTTACAGAAATATTAAACTTACCAACTTCCAATGCTAATGCCCGGCTTAATCCAACAATTCCTGCTTTTGAAGCACTGTAGTTAGTTTGCCCCGGATTGCCTAATAATGCCCTCGATGCAATGTTTATAATTTTACCCGAAGAGTGCTGTTTCATGATTTTTATCGCTTCTCTGCAGATTAACCACGTTCCTTTCAGATTAACATTTATTACCTGTTCAAATTCCTGTAAAGGCATCTTCCAAATAACATTGTCTCGTATAATGCCAGCGTTATTTACTACACCATACAGCCCGGAATACTGAGATTGAATATGCTGAAAACATTGTATCACTTCTACTTCAGAAGAAACATCGCATTTTAGATATTCTATGTTGACTTCCTCTTCCACAGGAGGAGCAATATCCAGATTCACTACTTTAAATTTTTCTGATGACAATCGCTTTGCAATTGCAAGTCCTATGCCTTTTGAAGCGCCTGTTATGATTATAAGTTTTTGAGACATACATTCATATTTTCAATAACATTTATATCTTCCTTTCCTTTAATGTAATGTTCTGAATAGCCCGAATCACTTATGTTATTATGTTCATGTATCTGTTGATTTTTAACAGAAATGATTTTTGCTAAAATAGATACCGCAATTTCTTCCGGATAATAAGCGTGGATATTCATTCCTATCGGCATATCAATAGTATTGATAACATCTTCCGGAATGTTCTTTTGCAGAAGAAATTTTTTAGTTACTAAAACTTTCCTTTGACTACCTATCATTCCCACATACTTAAAATTTTTAGAAAGTGCATTTAATAAAATTTCCCTATCAAGCTGATGGTTATATGTTACTATTACGCAAAAACTATTGAAACACATTTGTTCATCAAAATGCTGAATCCATTCAACAGGCGATGCAAGTACACCATTTATACGACTCTTGTAATGAATATCTGTTTGAATCTGATGAACATAAAAAGGGCGATCGTCAATAAGGAAAATTTCTAAATCCTGTTGAAACGAAGCTATTCTTGCCAATGCAGAACCTACATGCCCGGCACCAAATATGAATAAATTAGAAGGTCGTTTTATTATATCAATAAATACTTTTACCGTACCTCCACAGCACATTTGATGATCTTTTGTAAGATGATGCACAAATAACTTTGATTCGTTATTGTTAAGACATGTTATGGCATTTTCAACGACACATTTTTCAAGTGCTCCGCCACCTATTGTCCCTAGTATTTTTCTGTCTGGACATACAATAATTTTTGCACCATTTTTCATAGGCGTAGAACCATTTGTCTCTACAATAGTGCAAATTGCAACGGCATAATAAGTTTTCAATAAATCGGATAATTGAAATAAAAAATTATTCATAACCATTCCTCACTAAAAAATTCTTTATTGAATGATAAGCAATAATCTGTTGGAGTATTGATATTTAGAAGAACATTAGCATCACTCGTTGGACAACTTATCGGTTGATAATCCTGTAGCAATAAATGAAGATTAAAATCATCTGATAAAATAGTCGCTATTCTATCTGCAATAGATTTATGAATAAGCAAAGGATGACCCTTTCTTGACTGAACTATAGGAACTACATATTTATGCGGTTCTATAAGTGATAACATTTGAGTTAATAATTTTTTAGTAACAAAGGGAGTGTCCACATTTTGTAAAAATATGTAATTTGTATGAATATAATTTAATCCAAGTTGAATCGAATAAATTTTTCCTTTATTCGGATATTCATTTATAACATAACTAACTGATGAACGAATATATTTTTTTTTGTTTAACTGAATAAACTTAAACAGATCTTTTGTGACAACAACAACAATATTTTGAGTAACAAATTGATATTGCTGAAGTAAATAAGATAAAAAAGTATCCGACTCATTAAAGGGTAATAAGACCTTTGGAAAACCCATTCTTTCCGATTTTCCTGAACACAATATTATGACACTACACGGTTTCATTTTGTCCTTGAAGGTGCAATATTAAAGAGTAAGAAAAACTTTCAAAATGATTAAAATCATATTTTAAAGAAATCAACTCCTGTAACTTTGCAAAAAATATTTCAGTCATCGTTTATCAATAAACAAACAATGGATAAGATTGAGAAAATAGTTGAGCAGTGTAAAGATATCCTCTGTGATATTAACTACACGGTTCCAAAACAATGGAAAAATAAGGAAAAAAACAGAGTATTGGTAGGTTATCTTCCCATTTATTTTCCAAGAGAAATCGTATGGGCGGCTAACGGTCTGGCAGTTGGAATCATGGGAGCCGGTGATTTTAAACAAGTTGTCAAAGGCGACGCATACTATCAATCCTACATTTGTCACATGCCACGTGGAATTATAGATCTAGCTTTAGATGGACATTTAAATGATTTTGATGGCTTTGTGTTCCCTTCTATCTGCGATGTTATCAGAAATTTATCCGGAATTTTTCAGGTAGAAAAAATAGGAAAGTTTTCCAAATACTTAGATTACCCTCAAAACTTTAATAAAGAAATCGGTGGAAAATTTTACAAATCTGAATTAGAAGATATTTTAGAAAAAATATATCAGATAAACAAAATACATGTTGAAAAAGACCAATTAAATGAAGCCATTCGGTTGTATAACATCAACCGACGCTATTTAAGAATAATTTATGATATTCGGGAAACATACCCCTGGCGGCTGTCGGCTTATGAACTATATGTAATTGTACGAGCAGGTCTATCCATGCCGGTGAATGAGCATAATCAATTATTAGAAATTGTTATTGAAGAAATAAATAAAGAACGCGGCGTACCAATGGACAATATCCGTGTAATTGTGTGGGGAGCTTTTTGCGAACAAATGCCTCTGAATCTGATTAAATCGATTGAGTCCGCAGGATGTTATATCATTGATGACGATTTCTTTATCGGTTCAAGATGGATTACAAAAGATATAGATGACCATTCAAACGATCCATTAAATGCACTAACGGAAGCATTCCTAAACAATAGCACATTTTCATCTTCTGTTTACGATGTAGATAATCCAAAAGAAAAACGTCTTGTTGAATTAGCCAAACAAAGAAAAGCAGACGGTATCATCTTTGCCTCTCCAAGCTTTTGTGACCCTGCCTTACTGGATACTCCTCTTTGTCAAAAACACTGCGAAAAAAACAACATGAAATACATTTCGTTTCAATTTAGTGAAAACACAGGACAATTCAAGGTAATCAAAGAGCAAGTAGGAGCATTTTCAGATTCAATAAAATTATGGGAAGATATCACTGTATAAAAAATTGATTATGTCAACAACAAAAGAAGTTAAGAAAGATAAAAGCATGCTGCTTCAAAAAGAAATGATAGCGAAGCAGTTCCATGATCTGACAACAGCAAAGGAGCAAGGAAAAAAAGTAGTATATACGTTTGTTCCCGGCAATCTCTCAGAACTTATTCACACTTTTGATATGATCCCGGTATATCCGGAAATTAATGCCTTGCAATCCGGAATGAGAAAAAAATCGGGAAGTTTTATTAAAGACGCTGAAAAAATAGGATACTCAGAAGACATTTGCACGTACGTTAAATGCGATGTAGGCATGATGATAAACGGAAACATTGGACCGTATGGCGAAAAGATCCCTCCTCCCGACTTATTATTATTAAGTTATACCGGATGTTTTACATTTATGAAATGGTTTGAAAATCTGGAAAGATTATATCCGGGCGTACCTGTAGCAATGCTGCATACACCGTATCAGGAAGGAGGAAAAATAACCCCTGAAATGACCGAATACATGGTAAAACAATTGAAAGATGAGGTAATTCCTAAAATGGAAAAAGTATCCGGAAAAAAATATGATGAGGGAAAACTAAAACAAATTTTATCATACGCCAAAGAAACACAGGAACTTATTAATCAGATATTCGAAACGCCCAAACACATCCCCTCTCCAATTGATGCGTATTTTGCAGGAGTATATTACATTGGCCCCATTAATACCGGATTCAGAGGCACACCAGAAGCCGTTGAGTACTATAAACTATTGCTGGAAGAAATACAAGAAAGAATAAAATTAGGTTTAGGACCAGTTACACCGGAGGGAGAAATGACCGAAGAAAAATTTCGCCTTGTAGTAGAAGGCCCTCCTAATTGGACAAGTTTCAGAGAATTTTGGAAACTTTTCTACGATATGGGGGCTGTCATCGTTGCCTCTTCTTATACAAAAGTAGGAGGATTGTATGACTTAGGATTTCGGCATAACCCAGATAAACCATTGGAAAGCTTAGCCGAATATTGCATGAATTGTTATACAAATTTCAATCTGCCACAACGAATAGAAATTTTAAAGAAATACATTAAAGAATACAAAGCAGATGGTTTTTTAGTACATTCTATCAAAAGTTGTAACTCATTTTCTGCGGGTCAATTGGCCATGATGAGAAAAATTGAAAATGATTTAGGCATTCCGGTTGGCTTTATTGAATCGGACTTAGTGGACCCACGTTATTTCTCCTATTCAAACATTAAAAACAGATTAGAATCTTTCTTCCAAATGTTACACCAACGAAAAATAATGAATATTAAAAACTAATAGTATGAAATATTATTTGGGAATAGACCTCGGATCAACTACCTCCAAAGCAGTGATTGTCAATGAACACTCTGTTGTGGTGGGAAGAGGAATTACCAATACCCGTGCAAATTATGAAATAGCCGCCGAAATAGCCAAACAGCAAGCCATATACAACGCCCGATTTACTTTACTAAAAGAAAAAGTAGGAAAACATTTATTAAGTAAAAAAGAATATCAAAAATTTTTCAATGACTTAGAAAATGTCTTTCAATATCTGCAGTTTAAAAACAGATTCGAAAAACTTACTCACGAAATGATTCGTCAGTCAGAACAGTATAAAGAAAAAAAAGAACTAACCCCGATCCTTACTCAACTACTTAAAGACATGGAGAAAGAACTCTACAAAAAATATCTCCATGAAAACCTGGGAAATAAAAATCACTTTTTCAGAGATATTGTTAGTGAAAAATATAATGAAAAACTGGATCAATGTGATAAAAAATATTTTGAAACCTTAATGAATGTTTTTGATAAAAGTATAAATCCCGTTGAAAATGAAATTGTGGAATATGATTTTCAACAACTCATTCATGAAGGAACAAATATTTTGAAAGAACATTATCATGAATTATTAAATTCTGATATTGATGAAATTGCCAGCGATTTTAGGTCTGAACTGGAATTATTGTCCGGTAATTACAACGAACTCAAAGAAGATTTATTATCACATATTGAAAACATTGCTAAAGAAAATATCGTAATTGAAAATATGGTAGGAACTGGCTACGGAAGAGCATTGTTGCCTTTTCCTCAGGAATGTATCCGTTCAGAAATTTTATGTCATGCTTTCGGCGCTCACGCAATATTTCCAAAAACACGTACAGTATTAGATATCGGAGGGCAAGATACCAAAGCCATTCAGGTGGATGAGTATGGGATGGTTACCAGTTTTCATATGAATGACCGGTGTGCCGCCGGGTGTGGAAGATATTTGGGGTACATCGCTAACGAATTTGGACTGTCCTTAAATGAATTAGGCCCTTTAACCCTTCAGGCCAAACGTGAAACGAATATATGCTCCACTTGTACAGTTTTTGCAGGCGCCGAGGTCAGAGAACTTTTAAACATGGGAGAGAAAAAAGAAAATATTCTGGCTGGGTTACATAAAGCCATCGTAACAAGAGCAATGTCTTTAATTGCACGATCCGGAGGGGCGCGAAATGAATTTACATTTACAGGAGGAGTGGCCAGAAATCAAGCTATTGTAAAATATGTTTCAGAATTTATACATAATAACTACGGCAAAGATATTACTATCAATATTCATACAGATTCAATTTTTATGGGAGCATTAGGTGGCGCCTTATTTGCACAAAAAAATATTAAAGTAGAACTAGATACAAAAAAAGCAAAAGCATCCTAAAATCTTAATTCTATGAAAACACACTATACTATTGGAGTAGATATAGGTTCAAGTTACATTAAAGGCGTTTTGCTCAACTATCAGGAAAAACCTCTCATTCTGGAAAAATCTATTGAGAAAATCAGAAAAAGAAACCCTTCAGAAGTAGCAGAAATCATTATCCAGCAATTGCTGGATAAAAACGGCCTCAAAAGAAACGACATAGCATATATCGCCTCTACCGGGGAAGGAGAATTACTACAAAACAAAACCGGTCATTTTTATAGCATGACAACTCACGCAAAGGGAGGAATATATTTATGTCCGGACGCCAAATGTATTGTTGACTTAGGAGCATTGTATGTTCGGGCAATGAAAGTAGACAGCAATGGAAAAGTAATTGACTATCAGATGACCGGCCAATGCGCCTCCGGCTCCGGTCAATTTATCGAAAATATCGCAAGGTATTTAGGTTTGTCTATTGAAGAAGTGGGAGATATCTCTCTGAAAGCAGACCAACCGGAAGAACCATCCGGCATTTGTGCAGTATTGGCGGAAACAGATGTCATCAACTTTGTTTCAAAAGGCATTTCAATCCCAAATATCATTATGGGGATCCATTTGTCTATTGCGAATAGAGTAGCACGATTAATTACTAAATTAAAAACAGAATACCCCATCGTACTGGTAGGCGGAATGGCAGAAAATAAAGGAATGATAGAAGCCATCAAAAAACAACTTAAATTAAAAAACCCGGACACAGACCTTATTGCCCCCTCTGATGCCATTTATTCTGGTGCCATTGGCGCTGCAATATGGGGAGGATACCGTTACCAAAAACTAAAACAAAAAAAAGAGGTCTTACAATAAAATAAACCTCAAAACCCAATTATGCAGTATCTTAAACCAAAAATACATATTGATAAAACAATTCCATCCAATATAGCAAGTTTAATAATGGAAAACAGTAAAAAATATTCCTCACAACCCATCTTCGCTCATTATACTGATAATAAATGGATAAAAATATCTTGGGAACATTTTTTTGACTCTATTTTGTCCATAGCGTATCATCTGAAAAAAGAAGGTTTTAAAAAAGGGGATAAAATGGTACTCTATTCCCCTAATTGCCTAGAAATGTTGCTAATGGAATTATCCGTTATGTCAATAGGCGGTATTGCTGTTCCCATTTTTGCTTACTTTAAAAAAGATACTACCAACATGCTAATAGAATTCTGCGATGCAGAATTTCTAACGATTCACGGAGAATTTCAATATCTGCAACTATCTGATAAATTACCTCTTAAAAAAGTATTTTACATTCAAAAAGATTTAAACCCCACCGAAAATTCCTATTCTTTTGTCCCTTTCTCATCACTTCTGCATCTTGTTAATGGTGTAAAAAAAGATATTCTGGATAGTAATGCCTCGCCCGATGAAATTTGTCTGAACATGTACACATCCGGAACAATGGGAAAACCCAAATGTGTCCAACTGACACATCAAAATATCTTATCACAACAGGTAGCCATGTCTTATCTATGGAACACCCATTCAAAAGACAGATTTTTAAGCTATCTCCCATGGCACCATAGTTTTGGTGGTATCTTTGAATTATTTGCTGCATTATATAACGGTGCCACCTATCATCTAGAACCTTCTTACGGAAAAGATATTTCTTCTATAATGCTTCATTGGAAAACCATTCAACCTACTGTATTTTTTAGTGTTCCAAAAGTTTACAATGCAATAATAGAATACATCACAATAAATAACGACGCCCTATCTACATTTTTTCATCCGGATTTACAGTTTATATTCACTGCTGCTGCCCCCTTACCAGAAAAAATCGCTACAGAATTTACAAAAAGAAACATTCGGATTATGGAAGGATGGGGACTAACCGAAACTTCCCCTTGCTGCACAATAACGGATTCAGAAAAGGGAAGAGAAGCAGGTGTCGTAGGATTCCCTATACCGGGTGTAGAAATTCGTCTGGATGAAATCGGAGAAATACAAGTAAAAGGGTTAAACGTCATGAAAGGATATTACAAAAACGATGAAATCAATAAAGAGGTTTTCACAGAAGACGGCTGGTTTAAAACAGGAGATATTGGCGAAATCACACCCAAAGGATTAAAATTGATTGCACGAAAAGACCGAATATTCAAACTATCAAACGGGGAAAAAGTCATCCCAACCGATATTGAAAAATTGATTGAAAGCAAATGCTGTTATATCGCGCATTCCTTAGTGTACGGTACTGGAAAGGAATATCCGGTGGCTGTTCTTTTTCCAAATAAAAAATTACTGGAACACCCTAATTACGAACTTACACCCAATGAAGGATGTTTTTGCCCAAGATCGCTTGATGAATTAAAACGTTGTTTGGCAGGATGTTTATGTCAGACCAACGATGAAATCAAACAAAAATTTTCAAAAATAAAAATTGCCGCCATCATAGACAGTGAGTTAAGTATTGACGATAACACTCTTACACCCTCCCTCAAACCTTCTCCTAAAAACATCATTCAAAAATATTTTGATACAATTAAAAAACTATACGACAATCATATCCCACAAGATAAAGACATTTATGTGATAGTATTGGATAATCAACTAAAAAATGCGCTGAACTATGGCGGAAATTGAATCTATAAAGGATTTGAAAAACATAATGAAAACCTACTTTCAGGGTTTGGAACAAAAACCACTGATAGCATGGTGTACAAGTGTAGGACCAGCTGAAATTCTACGATCTTTTGGCTTTGAAGTTTTTTTCCCGGAAAATCACGGCGCATTATTAGGAGCAACTAAAACAGCAGAAACCTATATTAATTATACCGTTAAAAAAGGATATTCACCACATGTTTGTTCCTACACAACAGCTGATATAGGATCGTATCTGGCTGGTAGCACGCCTTTATCTTCCCACTATCAAATAAAAGGCGTACCCCAACCACATTTAATCGTGTACAACACCAACCAATGCCGTGAAGTTCAGGATTGGTTTAATTTCTATGCCGAAGAATTCAAATGCCCCGTAGTAGGAATATATCCACCAAGACATCTGGATAATATCACAAAAGAAGATATTCAACAAGTCATTGCCCAAATGAAAAAACTTATAACAACTTGCGAAAATATAACGGGCAAAAAATGGGACGAAGACCATTTTAAAACAATAGTACAATTAAGTAAAGAAGCCACGTTCTTATGGCAAGAAGTTCTCGAAACAGCAAAAAATAAACCGGCTCCCATTACCTTTTTTGATGGAGTGATTCTAATGGCACCCATTGTAGTACTCAGAGGCACACAAGAAGCGAAAAATTTTTATCAAACACTACTGAATGAACTTCAACAAAAAATGAAACATTCCATTGCCGCTGTGCCAGGAGAAAAAGTAAGATTGTTCTGGGACGGAATGCCCTTATGGGGAAGGTTAAGAAAACTATCGGATGTCTTTATAGAAAATCAAACATCCATTGTAGCTTCCACTTATTGTAACAGTTGGATTTTTGATGAGTTTGATGAAAAAAAAACTTTAGAATCTACCGCACTTGCTTATACCAAAATATTTATCAACCGAAGTGAAAACATCAAAACACAAATGATCTTGGATTGGGTAAAAGAATACCATGCAGACGGCATAATATTTCACGACACAAAAACTTGCTTTAATAATTCCAATGCCAAATTCGGACTTCCACAAAAAATAAAAGAAAAATACAATATCCCTACTTTAGTAATAGAAGGGGACTTATGTGATATGCGATTGTTTTCAGAAGGACAATCCATTACAAAAATTGAAACTTTTATTGAACAATTATCCGAATATGCCACCACTAAATAAAATAGCAATTATAGGCGCAGGACCCATTGGATTGCTATTAGCAAAATATCTGAAAAAAACAGGATCTACTATCTTTCTTTTTGACAAAGATAAAGTTAAAACGAACCTTTTAAGAACCGAAGGAATAATTTTCCACCAACAAGACAAAAAAGAACATCTTAAATTACAACACATTTTTTCCGAATTTCACGAAGTAAATTCTAATGAACGCTTCAATATTGCTATCTTCTCCACAAAGGCCTATCAAACAGAAAGTGCCGCAAAGGCATTTAAAAATCAGTTTGGAATACTCCCTGTATTATCCGCACAAAATGGAATAGAAACAGAAAATATTCTTAAAAATATCTTTGGTGAAAGCAATGTATTGAGAATGGTTATCAATTTTGCCGGCAATCTTCTTGCACCTAACAGTGTAAAACAAACCTTCTTTATTCCTCCTAATTACATCGCTTCTATTGACGATTCAAAAAGAGAACTAGCAAAATCCTTCGCAGAACAATTAAACTCAGCAACTTTAGAAACAAAAGATTTAGATTCTTTCTCTATTCTCAAACAAACCTGGGAAAAAACCATATTAAATTCAGCACTCAGCGCCCTCTGTGGCATATCCCGAATGACCATGAAAGAAGTGATGTCACAACCAGATATGGTAGAAATTGTAGAACAAACCATTCAGGAATCTATTGAAGTAGCCGCCGCTGAAAAAATATCTTTTGAAGATGATTTTATCCGAAAATGTATCCGCTACCTCAAACAAGCAGGAGACCACTACCCGTCTCTCGCTATAGACATGATGAATGGCAGAGAAACAGAAATAGAATACTTTAATGGAAAAATTTTGCAATACGGGCGAAAACATTACATTAAAACACCCATGAACCAAATGTTTTACAATATTGTAAAAGCCCAAACACTAAAAAATATCCCAGACATTAAAATATCTTTGAATGCACCTTCTCAAGCACCAATATCTTCAAAAAAAACAGATGCTTATTTAGGCATAGACCTCGGCTCATCTTATACTAAAATTGCTGTACTTGATTCAAACCATCAAATACTTTTTAAGACCATCCTGAAAACATTTAACCGGGATAAAATTTCTATACATCACGTAACAGATATGATTCTGAAGGAATATTCTATTCAGTCTAGTTGTGCAACCGGTTATGGGCGAAAATATTTTACACAATCCGACATCGTAAAAACAGAAATCAATTGTGCTGCAAAAGGCGTTAACCTCTTTTTCCCCGGCGAGAAAACAATTATTGACATTGGAGGAGAAGATATTAAAATAATAAAATGCGATAAGCAAGGACTCGTTGAAAATTTTTTTCTAAATGACAAATGTGCGGCCGGTACCGGTTCTTTTATTGTTGAAATCGCAGAAAAAGCCGGATTAGATATTAAAGAAATGAATGAACTGGCCAAACATTCTGCCTATAATAAACCATTAAACAGTTTCTGTACGGTTTTTGCCAAAACAGAAATTATGAACTGGATTTTTGAAGGCATCCCCGTTCAGGACATTGCAAAAGGAATTTATTTATCTATTACTTCCAGAGTAAGTAAGATGAGAATAGATCTCTCTTGTCCTGTTATACTAATAGGCGGGGTATCTGCTTATCATCCCTACTTCCGGGAAATACTTGAAAATCAATTAAAAACAAAAATTTATACCATCGATCATCCTCAACACATTGTAGCCATTGGTGCTGCACTTATGGCAGAAGATTATATTTCAAATTCTCAATCACGCCAACAAATAGCTAAGGTATGAAAAGTTATTACAACACAAAAAAAGGGGTAGGCATTTTATTTGACGATGTTTATCTGGTTAACGGAAAAAGAACTCCCTTTGGTAAACTTTGCGGAACATTGTCCTCATTATCTCCAACGGACTTAGGTATAATTGCTTCCAAAGCCGCTTTACAAAAAACAAAAATTTCAACAGAAGATATTCATCAAGTTGTTGTTGCTAACATCGGGCAGGCCTCTGCTGATGCTTACTTTTTACCCAGACATATTGCTTTGTATTCAGGCATTCCATTAGCAGTGCCCGCTTTAATGGTACAAAAAATATGTGGTTCTGGACTCGAAACCATTATTACGGCAGCAGAACAAATTACATTAGGTAAAGCCGGCAATGTACTCTGCTGTGGAACAGAAAGCATGTCTCAAATGCCAACATCCTCTTTTGGAAACCGACTGGGATACCCATTAGGAAAAACCAACTTCATCGATATGCTATGGGAATCACTGATGGATACGGCTGCAGGCTACTCTATGGGACAAACAGCTGAAAATCTCGCAAAAAAATACAACATTTCCAGAGAAGAAGTGGATATGTTCGCATTCCATTCTTTTCAAAAAACTATACTCGCCCAAAAAGCAGGATTTTTCGAAAATGAAATTGAGCCCGTTTCGCCTGTAATTTATGATCCGGAAAGTTTAAGAGCAAGAAAAATAAAAATCCCAAAAGAAAAAGCCCCTTTTAAAGTTGACGAAAACGTAAGAGAAACAAGTTTGGAAAAATTAGCTCAATTAACGCCTGTGTTTTATGAAGACGGCGTACAAACAGCAGGCAATTCCAGCGGAATGGTAGATGGTGCTGCCGCCGCTGTCGTTTCATCTAAATACGAAATTCAGCAAAAGCAATTAAAACCTCTCACAAAAATAGTCGCTGCCGCTACAACGGGTGTCGAACCTAAGTATATGGGAATTGGCCCTGTGCCCGCCATCCAACTTTTACTTGAAATAACAGGGTTAAAATTACAGGATATAGGTCTGATTGAAATTAACGAGGCCTTTGCAGCTCAAACACTCGCCTGCATAAAAGAATTGGATTTAGATGTCCAAAAATTAAATGTCAATGGCGGTGCAATAGCTATAGGGCACCCGTTAGCCGCTACCGGTGTTCGGATCTCTCTTACACTTGCCAGAAGTATGAAAGAAAAAAAAGTAAAATATGGTATCGCCTCTGCCTGCATTGGTGGGGGACAAGGCACAGCTATTTTATATGAACTCAGTTAAAATTTTGAAAAACTATGGATAAAATTATCAAATGGAAATTTAAAGAACCAAAAAGTGCCTTTTACAAGATAGAAGAAAATTTCCCTGAACTCAAAGAAGGGGAGGTGTTGATTAAAGTAGCCGGTTGCGGTGTATGTCACACCGATATAAGTTTTTGGCACGATGGAGTAAAAACCAGAAAGGAACTGCCATTGACACTTGGGCATGAAATCAGTGGTACAGTAATCAATGGCGATCACGCGTGGATTCATAAGAAGGTGATTGTCCCGGCTGTTTTGCCTTGTGGTGAATGTGAACTATGTAAAAACGGAAGATCCAATATCTGCCAAAAGCAGTTAATGCCCGGAAATGACTTTGATGGTGGATTTGCTACACACGTGGTAGTACCTTCCAGGTATCTTTGTGAAGTGCCCGACAGCGCATTGAAAAATTATAGTTTGTCCGAATTAGCCGTTATTGCAGATGCTGTTTCTACACCCTATCAAGTCATTAAAAAAGCCAATATTCAGAAAAACGATTTGGCAATCATTATTGGTGCAGGAGGTATCGGAACATACGCTATTCAAATCGCACGATTATTCGGTGCAAAAGTCCTGTCTCTGGATATTAACGAAGAAAAACTACACAATGCAGAAAAAGCCGGTGCCAACGGAACACTGAATATTAAAGGAATGGACGGGAAATCCATAAAACAACACATCAAAGAAATAGTTCGTTCGTGGGGTATATCTCCGTATATGTGGAAAATTTTTGAAATGTCTGGAACAGCCGCCGGTCAAGAAACAGCATTCAACTTACTCACTTTTGCATCGACAATGTCCGTCGTAGGTTTTACAATGGACAAAGTAACCGTCCGTTTGAGTAACCTGATGGCTATGGACGCCACACTCATCGGAACATGGGGTTGTAAACCAGAATTATATCCTGAAATTGTACAACTCATTGCCGAAGAAAAAATTAATATCAAAGATTTTATTGAAGAAAAACCATTAGAATCTATAAACGAAGTATTTCAAAATACTTTGGAGCATAAATACAAAAAACGTGTAATTCTAAAACCATAATACTATGAAAAATCACAATTTAATTGAAAATTACAGTTTTCAGGAAGGTCTTATTTATGAAAAAAGACCTTGTTATGATATACAGGGAAAAGAAATTCCTAATCTGCATTCCGCCTGGATTATTTTAAATAATCCGAAACAGTATAATTCCTATACCACACAAATGGTAAAAGATGTTATTCTGGCTTTTAATCATGCATCTAATGACCGAACTGTAGTGGCAGTGATATTTACAGCAACAGGAGATAAAGCATTTTGCACAGGAGGAAATACAAAAGAATATGCAGAATACTATGCCGGAAATCCTCAGGAATACTCACAGTATATGCGATTGTTCAATGATATGGTGAGTGCTATCTTAAAATGCGAAAAACCGGTCATTTGCCGTGTTAATGGAATGCGCATTGCTGGTGGGCAAGAAATTGGAATGGCTTGCGATTTTACTATTACCGTAGACACTGCGCGTTTTGGACAAGCAGGTCCTAAACACGGAAGTGCTCCTATTGGCGGAGCAACAGATTTTTTGCCGCTTTATGTGGGTATTGAAAGAGCGATGAACTCACTCGTTTTGTGCGAACCCTGGACCGCTCATCAGGCCTATTTCTATGGGCTTGTAACCGATATTGTTCCTTGTCTGAAATACAATGGAAAATTTATTCCCCATCCACTCGTCATTACAGATAAAATCACAGACGAATATGGCAGAATTGTTTTCGGCTCTATGAAAACAGGAGAAGAACTTTATTACGCTAAAAAAATTATGGAACAATGTGTAACGGACTTGTCATTACTAGACCAATCTGTTAATAAAATGGTTACAAAACTTATTTATACTTTCCCAAATTGCACCAACAAAACTATTTCAGAAGTCCGCAAATTCAAATTGGAGCACTGGGATAAAAATAAAGAAAGTAGCCGCGAATGGTTAGCACTTAATATGATGACAGAAGCTAAAGCAGGATTTAGAGCATTTAATGAAGGTCCAAAAGATCAAAGAGAAGTAGATTTCATTAAGTTACGACAACTGCTTGCAGAAGGAAAAGAATGGAATGAAGAATTGATTCGTGAAACCTCACCACAATATAAAAAAGTATCTCAACAAAATTAAACCACAAAAATATGGAAAAAGTTATTGTACAGGAATACTTTGAAGGTCAATGGCAGCAACTTATTCTTAAAGATGGAAAAGGGAACATCATTGACCTTAAAATGATGACTGAGCTCATGCATTTATTGGAAGAATTTAAGTATAGACCAGAAATCAAAATAATCACCATTGAAGGAGATGGAAAAAATTTCTCTTTTGGTGCCAGTGTTGAAGAACATAAAAAAGAAATGGCAGCCGACATGCTTAAAAATTTTCACAAACTATTCTATAAGTTTTTAGATACCTCTATACCCACCATTGCAATGGTTTCGGGATATTGTCTTGGTGGAGGAATGGAACTGGCACTTATATGCAATTATATTTTTGCAGATAAATCCGCAAAATTTGGACAACCAGAAATAAACCTATCTGTATTTGCTCCCCCTGCCTCTATCATTTTGCCGGAAAAAATTGGTCTTTCACGGGCAGAAGAACTACTTTTATCAGGCGAAACCATTTCAGCCGATGAAGCTTACAGAATTGGACTCGTGAATAAACTATTTGAAAACAAAGAAACTTTAAACAACGAAACGGTAAAATTTATCGAAAAGATTTTTCTGAAAAAAAGTGCAGCCGCTTTAAGATATGCTGTAAAAGCCAGCAGAGTTAAGTTCAGCCACGTATTACGAAATTTCTTACCATCACTGGAAAATCTTTATCTGATTGACTTAATGGAAGGACACGATGCGAATGAAGGAATTCAGGCATTTCTGGAAAAAAGAAATCCTGTTTGGAAAAATCAATAAAACAAATAGTATGAAAAAAATTAATACTATAGCAGTAATCGGAGCGGGCACAATGGGCTCTGCCTTATCTCAAAAATTTGCCCAGGAAAATTTCAACATTCTGTTATGCGACCAATCGGAGGAGTCCTTAAAAAAAGGGTGGGACAGAATTGAATCATCCCTAAACGAAGCCGTAGAGAAAAAAGTTATTCATCTCCAGAAAAAAAATGAAATACTAAACAGAATTAAAACGACTCTCCAACTAAATGATTTAAAAGATAGTGATTTAGTTATTGAAGCGGTCTTTGAAAATTTTGATGTAAAAGCCCAGCTTTTCCAAAATCTTTCTAAAATCGTAAAAAAAGACACTATTATTGCTACCAACACTTCTTCTTTTTCAGTAACAGAACTTTCTCAATATGTGTCTTATCCTGAACGATTTATTGGATTACATTATTTTTACCACGCAGCCAAAAACCGTCTTGTAGAAGTAGTGCCAGGTGCCAAAACCAGTGAAGATGTTTTTAAAACAGCATACTACTTTTCCCTTCAGTCCGGAAAAGATCCTATTGTGACAAAAGATGTGTATGGTTTTGCAATCAATCGTTTTTTTGTTCCATGGTTAAACGAATCTGTCCGAATTTATGAAGAAAAAATAGCCACTCCTGAACAAATTGATTACGTCGCTATGAAGTTATTTGGAATTGGAATGGGACCTTTTGCTCTCATGAATGCTACAGGGGTTCCAGTGGCTTACCATGCTCAAAAAACACTAGAAATTTTTGGTCCATCTTACAAAGTATCTGAACTATTAAAACAACAGACGGAAAAACAAGAAATGTGGAATATAGAAAAATTTAATACCATCGACCGTATTACAGAAATGTTAATTGAAAAAAGATTACTGGGTGTTGTGTTCTTTGTAGTCGCTCAATTACTAAATGAAAATGTTTGCAGCCCAACAGATCTTAACAAAGGGGCTAAAATTGGATTAAAATGGAAACTGGGTCCCATTGACCTTATGAACCAACGGCCAATAGAAGAAACCAATCAACTTATTGAAGAGTATACTAAAATTTATGGGGAAAGAAAAACAAGCATTTTACCCTCCCAATTACAATTAGAATACGTATACAATCGAAAAATAAAAGATATTGGATATATTATATTTAATCGTCCCGAAGATTTAAATGCTTTGAATGAAAATGTTTTCAGACAACTGGAAAAACAAGTAGACCAATTCAACGCTGATTCCTCTATTAATAAAATAATCCTTACTGCCACTGGTAAAGCTTTTGTAGCAGGTGCAGATATTAAATTTTTTATAAAAAATATTGAAAATGCTCAGATTGATAAAATCGTTACATTCACTCAATATGCACAATCAGTATTAGAAAAAATAGATCAATCCCCTAAAAAAGTTATTGCCATTCTCAATGGTCTTACACTTGGTGGTGGGCTTGAATTAGCTCTTTGTGCAGATGAAATTTATGCATTACCTTCCGTAACAATGGCGTTCCCTGAAACAGGGATTGGCATCTACCCGGGGCTCGGAGGAACTCAAAGAACACAAAAAAGAATAGGAAAATTACTTACAAAATATCTAATCTTTACAGGAAAAAATTTAAATGCACAAGAAGCAAAAGAAATTCATTTGATAGATGGCATTATTTCTTTTGAAGATTATAGCACTATTTTAGAAGGAAATTTATCTTCTATTTCTGTAAAACCTCACACGCCACCTCTTCCCGATAAATGGAAAGACGTTGAAAGAAAAATGGAAAACTTCAATCCCATTGAAAATAAATTAGCAAATGATGAATTATCGAAACTATTGAGTAAAAAAGCTCCTTTGGCATTAAAGTATGCGAATCAATTAATTGAAGAGGCAAAAGGACCGTCTTCTGAACTTCACTTTCTTAAACCTATTTTTTCAAGTGAAGACGCTTTATTAGGATTAAAAAATATTGGAAGAAACATTGAATACAAAGGGAAATGATAAATTTTTAAGGAATGAAAACAAGGATTAAGAAAAATAACATCGTCATAAAATTTGCCGGCGATTCGGGAGACGGCATTCAACTTATCGGATATCAGTTTACCTATAATGCCGCATTCCACAAAACAAAAGCGGTCAACTTTCCTGAATTTCCATCTGAAATTCGTGCGCCTAGAGGAACAGTAGCGGGCGTATCCAGTTTTCAAATACATTTTGGAGACGAAGAGGTTTTATCTGTCGGAGATGAATACGATGTACTGGTAGTGATGAATGCCGCTGCTTTTAAATCTTCAGTCAAGAATTTAAAGAAAAATGGAATTATTATTGCTAACACCAATGGGTTTGATAATAAAAATTTAAAACTAGCAGGATATGACTCTAATCCCTTAGAAGAAGAGACCTACAAAGATTACAAAATTTTTGAAATCCCTATTGAAACATTAACACTGGAAGCACTCCACGATTCTCCACTTACCAAACCAGATAAGGAACGTTGTAAAAACATGTTCGTTTTGGGTTTTGTATCCTGGTTATTTGGCTTTAAACCAGAAAATACAGATGAATTTATTAAAACAAAATTTTCCAAAAAACCAGAACTTCGTGATGCTAATTTAAAGGCATTATGGGCGGGTTATCATTATGGTAGTACTAGTGAAAGTATTGCTGTTCAATATGAAGTATCTGAAGCAAAAATGGAATCGGGCAAATACAGAGGTATAATGGGGAATCATGCTATTACGTTGGGATTGGTAGCCGCTTCTCAAAAAGCCAACTTACCCCTGGTATACTGCTCTTATCCTATAACACCAGCTAGCGACATTCTTAAATTTTTATCCTCCTATCTGAACTTCGGAATTAAGACCTTTCAGGCAGAAGACGAAATAGCAGCCATGTGTGCAGCAATTGGTGCGGCTTTTGGCGGCTCTCTGTCCGTAACCGGAACCTCAGGACCAGGACTTGCTTTGAAAGTTGAATCCATGAATCTTGCCGTTATGTTAGAACTTCCTGTGGTAATCATTAATGTTCAAAGAGGCGGCCCTTCTACAGGACTTCCAACAAAAACAGAACAAAGTGATTTGCTTTTTTCTTTATATGGTAGGCCGGGCGATTCTTTCATTCCGGTTTTAGCAGCAGCTACTCCATCCGATTGCTTTTTTATGGCATATGAAGCCTGCCGGATTGCACTAGAATATATGACACCCGTTATCATGCTATCTGATTCCTATATTGCCAATGGTGCCGAAGCATGGAAATTCCCTTCTGTAAACGATTTACCACAACTTACTAATACCATCATTAAAAACGGTGAGAATTATCAACCTTACAAAAGAAATGAAAATCTCGCTAGATACTGGGCTATACCCGGCAACCCCAATACCATTCATAGAATAGGAGGACTTGAAAAAAAAGCAGAAACCGGTGAAGTATCTTACTTCCCCGACGATCATCAGAAAATGACAGAACTCAGAAAACATAAAATTGAAAATATTGTACGCACCATTCCTAAACAATCTATCACTACCGGCGAAGATAACGGAGATGTACTAATAGTCGGATGGGGATCCACTTATAGCATTATTAAAGAAGTTGTTCACGAACTCGTTCATGAAGGTAAAAAAGTATCACACACACACCTTCGTTACCTTTATCCATTACCAGAAAATCTTGGCGAACTGATAAAAAGATTTAAAAAAATCATCATTCCGGAAATGAACACGGGTCAATTAATCAAAATTATTCGGGAAAAATATCTGGTAGACGCTATTGGATTTAACCGTGTTCAAGGTATCCCGCTCAAACATTACGAGTTGAAAGAATACATTTTGAAACATCTATCTTAATTTTATCAATCACAAAATATGGAAACACTTAACCATACCCAGACACTTAAAACAGCAAAGGATTTTGCCAGCAATCAGGAAGTGAAATGGTGCCCCGGATGCGGTGATTATGCTATCCTTGCCCAGTTACAAAAGGTACTAGCCGAACTCAATAGAAAAAATGAAGAAGTAGTTTTTGTCTCTGGAATAGGATGTTCCTCCCGTTTTACCTACTATATGAACACCTACGGTATTCACGGCATTCACGGAAGACCAATCGCCATCGCATCTGGCTTAAAAATAGCAAGACCCGATTTGGATGTATGGGTCATTACAGGAGACGGAGATTGTCTATCAATAGGAGGGAACCACTTTATACACGGCCTGCGAAGAAATATTGGCTTACATATCATTATGTTTAACAACCGTATTTATGCTCTTACAAAAGGTCAATACTCCCCAACTTCCGAACAAAATAAAATCACCTACTCTTCCCCTTACGGCTCTATTGATTATCCTATTAACCCTATAGAACTAGCACTTGGAAGCGGAGCGTGTTTCGTGGCACGAACAATTGACAAAGAACTGAAACACATGAACTATATTCTGAAAGAAGCGGCGCAATTTGCAGGCACTTCTTTTGTTGAAATATATCAAAACTGTAAAATCTTTAACGATGAGACCTTCTCCGTATTTACAGATAAAGATAAAAAAGAATCTGCCACATTATACTTAGAGGAAGGCAAGCCATTGATATTTGGAAAAAATAAAGAATTTGGAATTGTTTTAGAAAATAACAAACCCAGATGCATTAACCTGAAAGAAAATGACATAACTATTGAAAATCTGTGGATTCACGATACTTCTGATAAATTAAAAGCATTTTTATTGGCACAATTTTCCATGCCAGGATATGAGGAATTCCCAGCTGTATTTGGTGTTTTATATAAAGAAAACAAACCCACGTATGAACAACTTTTACTCGATAAAATAGAACAACTAAAACAAAAACGACCAGCACCAACATTGGATAAACTCCTGGCAGGTTCCAACATCTGGAACGTGTGAATACCTTATTTCATAAAACAAACCATTCTTAATTATGAGATCTGACAATAAAATCACACATCTTTTAATACAAGAACATGAAATTATTCTTCAATTAAATCAATTACTGGAAAAAATAAATGGGCTATGGAATAAAGACCCCAAAAAATTTCTTGAAGTTATTCAATTTATGATAAAATTCTGTCAGTTTTATGCCGATAAAATACACCACTTTAAAGAAGAACAAATTTTATTTCCCGTAATGATAGAACAAAACCCGATATTGGAACAAGGTGCAGTGGGAGAAATGAACGAACAACATGAAACGTTCAGAGAATATATCCAAGACATTAAAACAGCAATAGAAAATAATGACTTCAAATCAACCCATACAAGCTTTCAGAAATATCTCGCACTCTTAGCCGATCATATTCAAATAGAAAATTTTGAAGTGTTTCCCATGGCAGATGATTTATTGACCCCTGAACTGAATGAACAACTTTATTTCAAAGCATTGGATGTAGATCTGGAATACCAAAAAGAAAAAGAAGAATTATCAAAACAAATCCAGAGTTATTTTGATATTATTTAATTATTTGTTGTATTTTTTTCTTTTAAGGAATAAATCAAAAAACTGTTAGCATTCAAGTGGAGTAACTTGCACTAAATTTATACTTATATTTACCCCAAAAAACTAATATGAAAAAAAACATCAACGAGGCCTTAAACAAACAAGTAACACTAGAAGCAGAATCTTCACATATCTATTTAGCAATGGCATCGTGGGCTGAAAGAAACGGCTATCAAGGTGTAGCAAACTTTTTATATCAACATTCTGATGAAGAACGTATTCACATGCTCAAACTCATTCGGTTTATCAATGAACGGGAAGGCACTGCAATTATCCCATCTATCAAGCAACCAAAAGATAACTACAAAAATTTAATTGAAATTTTCCAGAATATTTTAGAACATGAAATTAGTGTTACCAATGAAATCAATAAATTAGTTGAAATTACATTAAAAGAAAAGGACTTCACTACTCATCACTTTTTACAATGGTACGTCAGTGAACAATTAGAAGAGGAAGCACTTGCCAGACAAATAAACGACAAACTTAAATTAATTGGTAATGATAAAATGGGACTCTATATGTTTGACAGAGATCTTGGTGCTATGAAGCCCGCCAATGAAAACGAATCTAATGCTTAATTCATAACAGCGTATTAAATTTTTATTTTCTTGTCAGTATTTACCCAATCTAAAAAAAATGATCATTCTTAACGAATGCCCCACATTTATTGATGCTAAATCTACAGTAATTACAATAGGCACATTTGATGGAGTACACAAAGGGCATCAAATTATCTTAAAGCGCTTAGCAGAAATCAAGCAGCAAAAAAAAATTAAAAGCATCGTTTTTACTTTTTATCCTCATCCAAGAAAAATCCTTCATTCCACAAAACAATTATCATCCATAAAATTTCTAACCACCAAAGAAGAGAAAACAGAACGGCTTCAAAATTACGATATTGACTATCTCATTTTTTGCCCTTTTACAAAAGAATTTGCTAACCAACCACCCGAAAACTTTGTCACTTATCTTGCACAAACATTAAATGTCAAACATATTATTATCGGATACGACCATCGCTTTGGAAAAGACAGACAAGGAGATATTCATACATTTATTCAACTCAAATCTTTGTATAACTTTGAAGTAGAACAAATACCAGCTGAAACGATTGACAACATCAACATAAGCTCTACTAAAATAAGACAATTTTTATCAGCAGGTGAAATTGAACACGCTAACGAATTATTAGGATATCATTATTTTATTACTGGTAAAGTCATTAAAGGCAAACAACTGGGAAGGCAAATCAATGTCCCCACCGCCAATATTTTCATAGAAGATCCAGACAAACTTATTCCCGCCAGAGGCGTATATTGCGGACAAACAAAAGTAAAAAACAAATTCTATAAATCGGCTATTAACATTGGTTACAATCCAACCACAGATTCTGACAACAAAGAAAAAATTGAAGTCCATTTATTAAACTTCAATGAAGACATTTACAACGAAAACATTCAAATCTTCTTTCACAAAAAAAATCGTGATGAAAAAAAATTTGAATCATTAGAACAACTGAAAAATCAAATCTTTGAAGACATCCGATATTGTCAATAAGATATTAAGTTTTACAAAAAAATCCTCATCTTTGTATCCCAAAAAACATGTTATTCAAGACATATGGTTATGCAGTAAATGGAATTGATGCTATAAAAATTACCATAGAAACAAACATTGCACAAGGTGTAAATTTTTTTTTGGTAGGTCTTCCCGATAGTGCCGTAAAAGAAAGTCAACAGCGCATTCAGGCAGCACTGAAAAACATAGATTACAGAATGCCGGGCAAGCAAATCACTATCAACATGGCGCCGGCAGATATTCGTAAAGAAGGTTCAGCATACGACCTGACCATTGCAATAGGCATCCTCGCTGCATCAGAACAAATTCAAATAGAGCATCTGGAAGATAGCGTTATTATGGGAGAATTAGCATTGGATGGATCGCTAAGACCTATCAAAGGGGCCTTGCCCATTGCGATTAAAGCCAAACAAGATGGTTTCAAAAAAATTTACTTACCCTATGAAAATGCACACGAATCCGCTATTGTCAATGAATTAGAAGTGTATCCCATTGCCCACATAAAAGAATTAATAAACCATCTGGATAACAAACAAATGTTACAACCACTCAAAATAGATATACACGAGCTTTTTCTCAAAAAATTAAACGACTATGAATTGGACTTTGCTGATGTAAAAGGACAGCAAAACATTAAAAGAGCTCTGGAGATTGCCGCTGCCGGCGGACACAATGTCATTTTAATAGGACCACCCGGCGCCGGCAAAACTATGCTCAGCAAACGATTGCCATCTATTCTTCCACCACTTACTTTGGAAGAAGCATTGGAAACAACTAAAATACATAGCGTTGCTGGAAAGGTTGGGAAAAACATCGGATTGATTACACAACGTCCCTTTCGAACTCCACATCATACCATCAGTGATGTGGCGCTCGTCGGCGGGGGCAATTATCCTCAACCGGGTGAAATATCTCTTGCACACAATGGTGTTTTATTTTTAGATGAACTTCCCGAGTTCAAACGAACTGTCTTAGAAGTTTTGCGGCAGCCATTAGAAGACAGAGTGGTAACCATTTCTCGTGCAAAATTCTCTGTGCAATATCCCGCCAGTTTTATGTTAGTCGCCAGTATGAATCCTTGCCCTTGTGGTTATTACAACCATCCACAAAAAGAATGCGTGTGCACACCGGCAATGGTCCAAAAATATCTGAGTAAAATATCTGGTCCGCTGATGGACAGAATAGATTTGCATGTAGAAGTAGTGCCGGTCAATTACGAAGAACTATCCGCCAGAAACATATCTTCTGAAAGCAGCAAAGAAATTCGGGAACGGGTCATAAAAGCCAGAAATATCCAAACCGAGCGATTTAAAAATACAGATGGTATTTATTGCAATGCACAAATGCGCAGTAAAGAAATTAAGAAATATTGTTTGCTGGATGACAAAGGAAATGCTATTTTGAAAAACGCTATGGAAAAACTGCAACTTTCTGCCCGTGCTTATGATAGAATTCTCAAAGTAGCCAGAACCATTGCAGATCTTGAAAACTTTGAAAACATTCAAGCAGCTCACGTTGCAGAAGCCGTGCATTACAGAAGTTTAGACCGCCAAAACTGGGGAGGAGAATAATTTTTAATGTTTATAGTATGAAAAAACTATTTTTTATTTTTCTCATGTTTGCAACAGTGTGTTTTTCTCAAAATAGATTTTCTTATGCACTACAGAAATTCAATACCATAAATGACGATTCTGCCAGAGTAGATAGTATAAATAAATACTGCTGGATGAATAGCACAAAAGATGTTTATCTTTCAGAGGAATTTCTAAAAGAAAATTTAAAACTAGCCAAACAAATCAATTATAGAAAGGGTATTGCAAAAATTTATGTCCTTTTAGGGAACATATATCTTCAAAAAAAAGATTTTCAAAAATCCATTGAATATTATCAACAAGGTCTAATCGTTAGAGAAGCACTAAACGACAAAAGTGGTGTGGCAGCCATTTATGGAAATATCGGAAATGCTTTTTATTTACTTAAACAATACGATAAAGCATTAGAGTATCAAGAAAAATCGCTTCATATTTTTAATGAATTAGAAAAAGAGAAAAAAAATGGTGAATATTGGTTTGATATCGCAGAATGTGAAATTAGCATTGGAAAAATATTTATTGAACAGAACAACTATGTTGAAGCAGAGAAAAGGTTCTTAAAAGCTGTATCCTTAAACGAAAAAATAAACTTTTATCCCACCTTAATCACTAGTTATAATGAACTTGCTATTTTGTATTACAAAATGAATAAAATTAATTTATCAGAAAAGTATTTTAAGAAAGTATTAAACTTAACTGATAAAACAGATGATAAAAAAGCCATTTCTGATGTTTATTTAAATTATTCACTCACGATTTTTGACAAAGAACCTTCTAAATCTCTAACTTTTTGCAATCAGGCATTAAAACTTGCTTTTGATATTCAAGACAAAGAAAACATCTTAAAAGGACTAAAATTAAAGTCAGATATTTTATTGAAAATGGAACAATATAAACAAGCAATAGAAATTTACTCAAAGTACTCAACGCTTAAAGATTCTATATTCAATGAAAACACATCAAAATATTTTAACGATTTGCAAGCTAAATATGAATTTGCTCAGAAAAACAATCAAATTAAATTACTTGAAAAAGAAAAAATCATCAAACAATCTAAAATAAAACAACAGCAATATTTTATCATCGGCACAGTCATTATTATTCTCTTAATTGTCATTTTATTAATGTATATCTATAAATCATACAAAGTTACTCAAGCTCAAAAAACAATTATAGAGTTAAAAAATAAGGATATTTTAGAAAGTATTACCTATGCCAAAAGAATTCAACAAGCCATCCTGCCTAATGAAAAACATTGGCTCAAGCTTTTACCAAATAGCTTTATTTACTACTCACCAAAAGACATTGTTGCTGGAGATTTTTACTGGATAGAAGAAAATGATAACTATGTTTATGTTGCGGACGCAGATTGTACAGGACATGGTGTACCCGGCGCAATGGTTAGTGTAATATGCAGCACTGCTTTAACAAAATCTGTAACAGAAGATAAACTTACCGATACCGATAAAATTCTCAACAGAACAAGAGAAATTGTATTAGAAAAACTTAGTAAAAATGAAGAAAATATTCAGGATGGAATGGATGTTTGTATAATTAGAATAGAAAAAAATAATTTATTTAAAATTCAATACAGTGGTGCTAATAGACCTCTTTATCTCGTCAATCCTCAAAATAAATTAATTGAAATAAAACCCAATAAACAACCCATTGGAAAATTTGATAACATTCAACCATTTACAAAACATGAACTAACTTTAGAATCAAATTCAATGATGTATCTGGTGACGGATGGATTTGCCGACCAATTTGGTGGAGAGAAAAACAAAAAATTTTCAATGGCTACATTAAAAAATTTAATGATTCAATTAGCGCCATTAGATTTGCTATCTCAAAAAAAATATTTTGAAAACTCTCTTCTAAGCTGGAAAAAAGATAACGAACAAACTGATGATATAACCTTAATTGGAATTAAGTTTGTATGATGCATTTTAACATCCTCCTTGCAGAAGATGAAGACAATCTTCGTGAAATAATATCTTTCAATTTAAAGCAACAGGGCTATAAAGTATTTGCCGCAAAAAACGGACAAGAAGCGCTTGATTTATTTATTGAAAACAAAAACCATCTACACCTTGCACTATTAGATGTCAGTATGCCTAAGATGAACGGATTTGAAGTGTGTGAAAAAATAAAAAGCATTGATAAAAACTTTCCTGTTTTCTTTCTTACAGTCCGTAATGAACGAGACGACAGAATACATGGACTGAAACTCGGGGCGGATGATTACTTAACAAAACCTTTTGATTTAGAAGAGCTTTTATTAAGAGTAAAACGAATATTAAAAAAATACGAAACCGATAACATCATCACTATTAACGGCAGGAAAATCGATTTTTCTTCTATGACCATTACATTACCTAATAACACTCAACACAGAATGTCTGTAAAAGAAACGCTCTTTCTGCAATATCTGATTGCTAATAAAAACAAGGCAATCTCTCGTCAACAAATTTTAGAAACCGTTTGGGCGGATAAAGCAGAAGAAGGTTCATACAGAACCATTGATAACTTTATCGTAACTTTTCGTAAACTCTTTGAAGAAGATAGTAAAAACCCAAAATTCTTTTTATCTGTAAGAGGTATAGGATATTTATTAAACTTAAAAAATGAACAATAATGTCAACATACTCCCATAAAAAAATCTTATTTATATTAATTCTGAAAATAATAATTTTAATAACACTTAATAACTTTTCGAATGCACAAACCACTTCAGAAAATAAGCTACGATATTCCAAATTAAGACACTTAGTGGCTAATTGGCAAATTCATCAACTCAAAGACAATGGTGCTCTTATCGTTCGGCTCAAATCCAATCAAAAACTCATTCAAATCCTTAAAGAAAAAAATCAACAACAAACGATTAAACAAATACAAAATGAAACTAAGACCAATAACAAAATTATCTTACAGTCCTTCAAAAAACAATACAACTTTTCGCCCATATATTTCATTTATGATTATTCCAGCACAGAACTATTAAAAAATAAAAAGCCAAAAATTTTTCTCAATGAAAACTTAGAAATAGACACCACCATCACACTAAAAGAAAATTTTTACCTTATTGCCGACCTCTTTGCGCCAGTCATTGAATCCAAACTTCCACTCCTCCCAGACACAGTAGCTTCCAAAACTTCTGAATCCGGACCAGCCAACAAAACCGCCGCCATTCTCCTCAAAAACAAATACAATCTTCAACTCAAACATCCTTTCCCGTATATGGTCAATGGTTACAATATCCTTAAATTTGAAAAATACGTTTTAAAATTGAATCAAAAACTCCATAAATTTCTCGAAAAAAATCCCCAACAACCCTATCCTGCTTCCATTAAACATTACCTGTACTAATTATGTCCGAACCCAATAACAGAGAACTTCAAATACAAACATTACCCGAAACCCCCGGCATCTATAAATTTTATAGCGTAGATAACCAACTACTTTACATAGGCAAAGCCAAAAACCTTAAAAAAAGAGTTTCCTCTTATTTTCAAAAAGAACCCGAAACCCTGCGATTAAAATTATTAGTAAAAAAAATTCATCACCTCGAAACCATTACCGTTCCTGCTGAATACGATGCTCTCATTCTTGAAAACACTTTAATTAAAAGCTTACAACCTAAATACAACATCCAACTAAAAGACGACAAAACTTATCCCTGGATTGTTATCACAAAAGAACCTTTCCCAAAAGTATTTTATACCCGAAAAAAAAATATCCCGCATTTTGAATATTATGGTCCTTATCCCTCTATTGTAGCCGTTCGAACACTTTTAGATACTATAAAAGAAATCTTCCCCTTGCGCACCTGCAACTATTTACTTTCTGAAGAGAATATTGAAAAGAAAAAATTTCGTCCTTGCTTGGATTATCACATTGGAAAATGCAAAGCGCCCTGTATTGACCTTCAATCAAAAGAAGAATACGACAAAAATATCCTGCAAATAAAAAACATCATCAAAGGTCAAATCAAAGAAGTCATTCAATACCTTGAACTTCAAAAAAAAGAAGCCGTACAAAACCTTGAATTCGAAAAAGCAGCCACTATCAAGGAAAAAATTGAAATACTTCAAAAATACCAGGCCAAATCACAGGTTGTCAGCGATGTGAAGGATGCTGATGTGTTTCATTTATATAAATACAATCAACGAACATACATTGGTTTTTTTAGAGTTACCAATGGTTTTATCATTCAAACTTTTATTTCAGATATTACGGTTCAAAGTGATGAAAGCGATTCAGAAATTTTAAGTACTGTTATTACTCAATTAAGAGAACGTTTTCAATCAAATGCCAAAGAAATTATTGTGCCTTTTGAGCCAGAATTTCAAATGCCTGATATAAAATACACTATCCCAAAAATTGGAGATAAGAAAAAACTATTAGAATTATTAGAACAAAATTTAATACAATACGCTAATGAAAAAGAAAAACAACTTTCTATTCTAGATCCTGAAACTTATACCAATCAACTTATGCAACAAATGATGAAAGATCTACGCATGAAAAAAGAACCTCGCCGAATCGAAGCATTTGATAACTCCAATATTCAAGGCACTCATGCCGTCAGCGCCATGGCAGTTTTTATAGACGGAAAACCCGCTAAAAAAGAATACCGACATTTTAATATCAAAACTGTAGAAGAAGGAAAACCCGATGATTTTGCATCTATGAAAGAAGTGATTTATCGTCGCTACAAACGAGTGCTGGAAGAACACCTCCCATTACCCGATTTAATCGTCATTGACGGTGGAAAAGGCCAACTCAACGCCGCTTTAGAATCTCTGGGAACTCTGAACTTAAAAGATAAAATTTACGTAATTTCAATCGCTAAACGTTTAGAAGAATTTTTTTTCCCCAATGATCCTCTTCCACTTTATCTGGACAAACGCAGTCCCACGCTCAAAGTCATTCAGCACATTCGGGATGAAGTACACCGTTTTGGCATTACGCATCACCGAAAACGACGCACCAAATCAGCTTTTCAAAGCGAATTACTCAATATCAAAGGTATTGGTGAAAAATTAGCCACCAAATTATTACAACAATTTGGATCAATCGAACAAATCAAAAAACAATCACTCAACGATTTATCAAAAATTATTGGCTCTAAAAAAGCACAACTCATTATTCAACACTTTAAACAAAGTAAATAAACCCACTTTCAAAAAAGATGAAAAGTTTTCTTAAAAAAATCTTCCTTCTCTTACAAGTTTATGGGTTAGCATATCTTCTAAAACTTTCCACTAATTAATCCATTTACAGATAATACGACATTGTTTTCATTTTTCAATACATTTCATGTTTTCTATTCATGCTCAATGTAAAACTTTATACTATCCAGATTATTCGGATAAATAGAATAAATACGTTGAATTTGTTTGTCTCGTATTATTATTAATTTGTTTTCTATATTAGGAGGTGGTATATAATCAAAAATATGTTCATTCGTATCCACAAGCAAATTAGAACTTTCATATTCAAACATTCTGCTGAATCAGATTTAAGTCCTAATGAATCAAAAATATAATGATATAACAAAGTATTAGTATCAGTGACAATAGCAAAATCACCACAACTACATAAAAATAACATTACAATATTAGTAAGGCAAATTATCCATTTTTTCATAATAAACCCTTTTTCTCTTTTTATCAACTCTACTAAAAACTAAGGATGAATGAATATAAAAAGGCCATCTCACATATTGAGGAGAGATTACAACATTTTTAATATATATGATGAAGAGTAGAACTTAAAATTTGCACAACCGTTTTTACTTCATAATGATTCTGTTGATTATTATAGACCTTGTAGTGAATAATCTTATAAAAAACATTTAAACTATCATCATAGAATAAATTACTCACAAAACTTTGTTTTTCTCCACAACTATAGTAAGCCCTATCAATATTTGTAATAGTATCAATATCATAAAAAACTGGTTTAATAGGATAACCAAAGTCACATTTTTTTCTTTCAACTCTAATAAAATTTTGACTTCTGTACGCAGAATATATTGTATCAAAAATATTGTAAGTAAAAAAATATCTTTATGATATTTTGAATAGGTGTGAATAAGAATCAACGCTACGTTTTGTATTCTATCTGATTGCTTGAACATTTGTTTTATAGGAAGCATACTATCTAATACAATGGCATCGTCTTTAAATTTAAAAATCGCAAACATATTAGATGGATTGACCCATCTTTCATAATAAGACCTTCGAGTTTTCTCAGTGTATCTAACCGATAATGGAATTAAAAACCTTTTTTCTCCTAAATAACACAGGTAATTTTTGTAGAAAAAAGGATATAAATTAAAATAAATAGAATCACTGCTTACCATTTTCAAGAAATATACATTCAACGAATCACCCCCCACATACACACCCTCTGTTAAAGTTCGGTTATGAATATTGTATTTAATCATTTGCTTTTTTGACACTTCATAAAAATAAGCGACACTGTCCTTGTTTTCTACACATATATTAACTAAAATACTTTTTTCCGGATAAAAATCAAGAGGAGAGTACTCAATCATAAAAAGTATAGTGCCATTAAAATTCTCTTCCGTAGAGTTCTTCTTAAGACAAGATATAAAATAACACGATTAAAAAACAATCAAGAGCCACCTTCTTAAAAAAGGCGACTCTTGTTGTTTAAAGAAATAAAAAAATATTCACTCAAGTTACTCCAATACAATGGCAGCATCATAATTATTTTCACTCACATGATTCTTATTGCCAATTAGTAAGACAATTTGTTACTACTAATGTGCGTCTTATTTTTCGCAAATTGTTTTTTTGCCATAGGTAGAAGGCACAAAGAAAATAAAAAAACTATAATATATGAACTTTGCATCTGTGTTTCACTTTGCGGAAGTACCTGTACTTTGCAAGTCTTTCCATTTATGGAAGAGTTCCGACTTTATCGGAATTTTCTGATTACTTTTTTCTAAAAAAATAACAAAAAATAAAACTATTATTCAACAATTAAAAAATGCAAGAAATAGAACACATCTGAACAATAATAATTTTTTAGAATGTTTTCAAACACAACTCCTATTGAGTCCTCTCATATTTTATATTCCACCTGTTGCTCACTTTTTCACAGCTTTTTGTGGATATTTCCTCTATAACTCATACTTTCTACAAGTATCATTTTTGCAAATTTGCAGGTTAAAAACGCATTCATGAGAGCTCTTGTTTCAATAATCCTAATTATCTTTTTTACATCTTCTTGTGTACGCAACAACAAAAACAACTTCTCCAAAGAAGATAAAATGGTATTTTACTACAATGAAAAAGACGGCATTTCTTCATTAGACCCTGCTGAAAGCAACAATCTACCGCACATTTGGATATGCAATCAACTTTACAATGGTCTTGTCCAATTAGATGCCTCTTTAAATGTCTTACCCTGCATCGCCAAATATTGGGAAATTTCCGAAGATGGAACAAAATACACGTTCTACCTAAGAACCGATGTATACTTTCACGACAACCCCTGCTTCCAAAATGGTAAAGGCAGAAAAGTAACTGCTTACGATTTTGAATTCTCTTTCAACCGTTTACTCATTACACCCAATTCTACCGCCACTTCTTTACTTTCCTACATTGACAGAAGCGAACGCACCAACTTCCGCTCGTTTCAATCCATCAATGACTCAACTTTTGTCATTTACCTAAAACAGCCATACAGTGCTTTTCTGAATATCCTCACTATGAAATACTTCTCCGTAATCCCTTATGAAGCCATTGATTACTACAAAAAATCGTTCCACACTTATGCTGTTGGTACCGGTCCCTTTATGCTCAAGCAATGGAAGGAAGGGAACAAACTAATCCTTGTGAAAAATCCTAATTACTTTGAAAAAGACGAAGAAGGTCATCGCCTGCCCTATCTGGATGCCGTTTCTATTTCCTTTATTCGCGACAAAGAAACTACCTTCATAGAATTTCTGAATGGAAAATTAGATATGATAAGCGGCGCCGATGCCATGAATATCAACGAAGTATTAGATAAAAGCGGAATGCTGAATAAAAATTACGCCTCAAAATGTTATTTACAAAAAGGCAATTATCTTAAAACCGACTATATCGGACTATTAGTAGATGAAAAAGCCAATAAAAATTCTCCATTGCTCAAAAAGCCCTTCCGACAAGCATTGAATTATGCCATTGACAGAGAACGTTTGGTAAAATATTTCAGAAACGGCGTTGGAATGCCCGCTATTGCAGGCTTTATACCAAAAGGATTCAAATCTTTTGATACCAATCTCGTTAAAGGATATCATTACAATCCAGATAAAGTTAGACAATTATTAAAAGAAGCCGGATACCCTGATGGTAAAGACCTTCCGGAAATTACTTTTCACATCACAGAAGATTACAAAGAGCAAGCCGCCTTTTTACAATCTCAATGGAAAGAATTTAATATCCCCATCAAAATTTCAATTGAACAACCTTCTGTTTTTCGGCAAGCCACCTTTTTATTCCAATACGAAATGTTCAAAAAAAATTGGGTAGTAGATTATATTGATGAAGAAAACTTTTTCTCTTCGTTTTACAGTAAAAACTTTGCACCTACTGGGTTTAATTACACTCATTTCAAAAATGTTGACTTTGATTTGCTGTACGAAAAAGCATTACGTACCATTGATGAAAAAGAAAAAATAAAAATCTATCAGGAAATGGATAAAATACTCATAGATGAAGTGCCAATTATTCCACTATTCTACGATGAAGTAGTCAGATTAGTCAATCCAAAAGTTACAGACCTTACTCTTAATCCAATGAATTTATTAAACTTAAAAACTGTAAGGAAATAAAAAACTCTTACTCCCACTCAATCGTAGCGGGGGGCTTTGAACTAATATCGTACACTACTCTGTTCACACCTTTTACTTTATTGATAATAGCATTCGAAATCTCTGCTAACAAATCATACGGCAAATGCACCCAATCTGCCGTCATTCCATCCGTAGAATGTACTGCACGCAATGCCACTACATATTCATACGTTCTTTCATCACCCATCACACCCACACTTTTAGTATTTAATAAAATAGTACCGGCTTGCCAGATTTTATCATACCATCCGCTGGCTTTCAAATGTTGAATATAAATGGCATCCGCTTCTTGTAATATCCTGACTTTATCAGGAGTAATCGTTCCTATAATACGTATCGCAAGCCCTGGTCCCGGAAAAGGATGACGATTTAAAATGTTTTCCGGCAAATTCAATAATTTGCCCACTCTTCTCACTTCATCTTTAAATAACATTCTCAATGGCTCTACCACCTTCAAATGCATTTTCTCCGGTAGTCCCCCTACATTATGATGCGATTTTATAGTAGCGCTTGGTCCTTTGACAGACACGCTTTCTATTACATCCGGATAAATGGTCCCTTGTGCCAACCATTTTACATCGTTAATTTGACAGGCCACTCGATCGAATTCTTCAATAAACACACGACCGATTGTTTTTCTCTTTTGTTCAGGATCCTCAATATCTTTCAATGCCTCATAAAAACGTTGACTGGCATCAATGAAATGAATATTTAAACCTAAATTTTGATACGACTTCACTACTTCTTCTGCTTCATTTTTTCTTAACAAGCCATTATCAATAAAAATACAATGTAAATTTTTTCCTATTGCTTTGTGTAACAACAACGCCGCCACACTGGAATCTACTCCACCCGATAATCCCAACACCACTTTATCATTTTGTAATTGTTGCTTTAATGTCTCTACTGTTTCGTCTACAAAGGATTGCGGCGTCCAGTCGCCAACACAATTGCATATTCCTTTTACAAAATTTTCTAACACTTGCCTTCCACACTCGGAATGATACACCTCCGGATGAAATTGAACAGCATAAATTTTTTCCTCAGTATTTTCAAATGCAGCAATTGGAATACTTTCTGTAGAAGCGGTTATCACAAATTTTTCCGGTAACTTTAAAATGCTATCTCCGTGACTCATCCACACCTGTGCTCCGTTGCTAATGTTTTTCATCAATAAAGAAGTATTTTTTACTTGTGTTAATCGGGCACGACCATATTCTCTCACCTGACTTTTTGCAACCTCACCACCATTTATTTTTGCTATTAATTGTGCTCCATAACAAATTCCCAATACGGGTATTTTGCCCAAAAATACACTCCATTCAGGCATTGGTGCATTCGTATCGTTCACACTAAAAGGGCTTCCTGATAAAACAATACCCTTTATATCAGAAGACAACTCAAAATGGTAATGATAAGGATGCACTTCACAGAATACGTTTAATTCTCTGATTTTACGTGCAATGAGTTGAGTATACTGAGAGCCAAAATCTAAAATTAAAATTTTTTGATGTTTCATAGACATAGATACAGAAAGATGCGGCAAACATAGTTTTATTTCTGTTTAATAAGAATAAAAAAATTTTGTTTTTTTAAAATAGTTTTATTAAATTTACAAAAAATAAAAGTATGAAAAAACGGTTATACACATCAAGTTTGATATTACTCACAATTTCAGCATTTTACTCTCAAAATATCGGGATTAATGCTACGGTTCACCACCCAATAACAGTGCGGGATTAGATGTGGACTTTACCAATAAAGGGTTATTAATTCCACGAGTAGCACTTACCAGTGCGTCGGATGCTGCCACTATCCCATCTCCCGCAACTTCTTTGTTAGTATATAATACCGGCACCGGGGGGCTTTCTCCTGCTGGATACTATTACAACTCAGGAACGCCCGGTTCTCCTAATTGAGTTCAATTGCTGCCATCTTCTTCTGCATTATCTGGTTCCGGAGTTGCGACCCGTGTTGCTTTCTGGACAGGCGCCACGTCTTTAGGTTCAAATGCTAATCTCTATTGGGACAATACTAATAATCGTTTAGGCATAGGTACTGCTGCGCCAGCTCAACCCTTACATGTCATTGGGACAGGTCGTTTCAGTGCTATTGCTTCCGGAGCAAATGGTGCCATCGTTACTTCCAATACAAGTGGAGATTTAGGTTTTTTAAACTTCACCGGAAACGTCAATGATGTTTTACGCGGGAATGGCATTTGGGCGCCTGTCACCAGTGGCGTTACAACCTGCGGAGGTGTATTGACCAATTATGTTCAGAAATGGACGGGTGCGCAATTGTGTAATTCTATCATCTTTGACAATGGGACTAATGTGGGGATAAACACTACTACACCCTCTAATAAACTTGCTGTTGTAGGAGGTAATATATCCTGGGGTACTTCATCCGAAGTTAGCTTGTTGCAAAATGACCAGGGAGGAAGTATCGAGTTAGGTGGACAAAACGGATTAGCCAATCCAATAACTAATGGTATGCCTTATATTGATTTTCACTTTGGAACTGGGTCGGCACAAGATTATAATGCCAGAATTATCAATGCTGCTAATAATCGTATAGATGTTACTACATCTTCAGGTGGAGTACTTTCTGTAAATGGTACAAATATTGGTGTTGGTACTACTAGCCCTGCACAACGTTTAGATGTTGCAGGTAATGTTCGATTCAGCGGTGCCTTAATGCCGGCTGGTAACGCGGGAACAAGCGGACAGATATTAACAAGTCAGGGACCAGGATTAGCACCTGTTTGGCAAACTCCCGCTTCTATACCGCTTTATGGTAATAATGCTCAAAGTGTGAAATTAACGACTATGCAAAGCACTACTTCCGGAAGTTGGGCAAATATTCCTGGAATGAGTATTACCATGACCCCAACACATAATAGAGTTTATATTTTTGCATCTGTAGCAGGAAGATTAACAGACAATACCGGTATGGCTCAGTTTGGTCAAGCAGCAATGTATATAAGAATTTTGGTTAATGGCGTAGAACAAGCCATTTCAAAATGTATTATTACGGATTACGATGATATGAACGGAGTAATTGCTGGTGGATCAGCAGCAATAGCCGGAGTGCCTGTTACTGTGACTATTGGTTCTCCTATTACAGTTCAATTACAATGGTATATTGTTAGATTGTGGTCTTCCAGCCCATGGCAATTAAGATGTGATCCGACTTTGGCTAATATCGGCGACCATGCTATATTAACTGTATTTGATTAAACAAAGATTAAATCTATGAATACCAATAATAAATTGCCTTTTTTTGTTGTGGTTATATTGCTGATTTCTTTTACAAATCTCAACTCTCAAACAGATACTTCAAAATCTAATAATTATACTCATAAATCTTTAAAACCCAAAAAAGAAATTAAACTAACAGATGAAGATACTATAATCAGAACACCAACACAGGTTATCATAGTTAAGAAAAAGGATTATTATTCCGGCAAGTACATTCAAAAAGACATAAAAATTAACCCAGGCGATAGTGTGATTACAACACCAGATTATAATATAAACGGATTATCAGAAAAAACACATCTAAAGAAAAAACAAGAAATTAATTTTTCTATTGAAATTTTGTAACAAGTGTTTTCAAAATTATATTCTCCTTCACATCGTGTACTCTTAAAATATTAGTGCCTTTTGTTATAGCAATAGTATTGAGTGCAATTGTCCCTAATAATACAGAATCATCATCTGGCGTGGTAGATAGTGTTTTATAAATCATGCTCTTTCTGGATAAACCCACCAATAAGGGATTTGTAATTTCTTTGAACTCATCCAATTTCCTCAGTAATTCAAAATTTTGTTCTATCGTTTTACCAAATCCAAATCCTGGATCAATGATGATGTTTGAAAATCCTTTATCTTCTAATACTTGTACTCTTTGCTTTAAAAATGTTTTCACTTCTTCCACTACATTCATATAATTGGTGCATTGTTGCATCCTTTCAGGAGTGTCCGATGTGTGCATCAAAACATAAAACACATTACTTTTTGCAATTACATCAAACATTCTTGTATCAAATTGTCCACCCGAAATATCATTAATAATATCTGCGTCGTGTTCAATACTTTTTTCAACAGTATAACTATTATATGTGTCAATTGAAATTAATATATCCGGAAAATTTTTTCTCACTTCTAATAACAATGGTTTTAATATCTCCCATTCTTTTTTCGCATCAACAAGCGGAGCGCCCGGTCGTGTAGAAGCCACACCAATATCTAAAATGTCTGCTCTTTGTTTTATACATTGTTCAGCACGTTCAAAAAACTTTTCTTTTGAAAAATATTTTCCACCATCATAAAAACTATCCGACGTATAATTGAGAATCGCCATTATTTTTATGGAACTGTTTTCTTTTAATATAGCAGTGTTTCTCATTTTTTCTTTGCAAAGAAAATTAAAATTACTGCTTACCTTTGTCAAAAAATACAATCATGCAAAAAATGGGAATATTAACATCCGGTGGTGATTCACCTGGTATGAATGCCTGCATCCGTTCTGTAGTAAGAACTGCCTGCTATTACAATATACAAGTGGTCGGATTTATCAGAGGATACGACGGTTTAATTGACAATCAGTTTATTGTACTGAACCGCAGTGCTGTATCCGGCATTATACACCGGGGAGGAACAATATTAAAAACCGCGCGAAGTGAACGTTTCAAAACAACAGAAGGATTGCAGAAGGCCGCACATACCATTGCACAGCATCAATTAGATGGACTTGTTATTATTGGTGGCGACGGTTCGTTCAAAGGGGCATTAGAACTGGCAAATTATACCCCTGTAAAAATAGTGGGCTGCCCGGGTACAATTGACAACGACTTGATAGGCACAGATTTTACCATTGGTTATGATACCGCCATTAACACAGTTGTAGAAGCCGTAGATAAACTTCGGGATACAGCAGAAAGTCATGATAGAATTTTTGTAGTAGAAGTGATGGGGCGCGATGCAGGTTTAATCGCTCTACGCAGTGCTCTGGCAAGCGGCGCAGAAGCGATATTAGTGCCTGAACTTAAAAATGATGTTGAAACACTCGTCCAAAAGATTCATTCATGGCGAAAAGATAAATCCAGTAAAATCATCATTGTAGCAGAAGGCGATGAAAGTGGGGGGGCTTACAACGTCGCTGAAATTGTAAAACAACATCATCCGAAACATGATGTCAGAGTAACAATTCTGGGGCATATTCAAAGAGGCGGAAATCCAAGCGGTATGGAACGAGTAAATGCTTCTATTATGGGTTACCACGCTGTAAAAGCATTATTGGATAACAAGCACTTAGTAATGATTGGAATTATTGATAAAAAAGTGCACTACACAGCTTTTGAAAAAGCCACCAAACATATTCAGGAAATCAATCCTGATTTAATTCAGATGCTTGAAATTCTCTCTTCTTAAAATAAAAAAGCCCTTCCATTTTGGAAGAGCTTTATACATCAATGCAAGCACATTATTTCACTTCTTCGTATTCTACATCCGACGGACCATTATTGGCACTCCCTTCATTGGAAGTTTGTTCTGATGTTCCGCCAGAAGCATTAGCGGCATTATACATGTCCGTTGCGGCAGCATTCCATGCTTCGTTCAATTTATTGACAGCAGCGTCTATTTTGTCTATATCTTTTGTTTCAAAAGCAGATTTAAGTTCTTGCAAAGCGCTTTCAATGTTTGATTTTTTATCAGCAGGAATTTTATCTCCATATTCTTTTAATTGTTTTTCGCTCTGGAAAATTAAGGCATCTGCTTGATTGAGCTTATCAGCTCTTTCTTTTGCTTTTCTGTCTCCTTCTGCGTGCAATTCAGCTTCTTTTTTCATTCGCTCCACCTCTTCTTTTGACAGCCCAGAACCCGCTTCAATTCTGATTTTTTGTTCTTTGCCTGTGGCTTTGTCTTTTGCACTAACGTTCAAAATACCATTGGCGTCCACATCAAAGGTTACTTCAATTTGTGGCACTCCTCTTGGTGCAGGTGGTATTCCATCTAAAATAAACTGTCCTAAGCTTCTGTTGTCTTTTGCCATCGGCCGTTCACCTTGCAATACATGGATTTGTACAGAAGTTTGATTATCTACCGCCGTTGAAAAAACTTCAGATTTTCTTGTAGGTATTGTTGTATTAGCTTCAATAAGCTTCGTAAATACTCCTCCCAACGTTTCAATACCTAAAGACAATGGAATTACATCCAATAACAACACGTCTTTCACTTCTCCACTCAATACAGCACCTTGAATAGCTGCACCAATTGCCACTGCTTCATCCGGGTTTACGCTCTTATTCGGAGCTTTTCCAAAGAATTTTTCCACAGCCGCTTGTATGGCCGGAATACGTGTAGAGCCCCCTACTAAAATAACTTCATCAATATCTGAAGGTTTAAGTCCTGCTTTTTCAAGTGCTGTTCTACACGGCTCAATTGTTCTTTTAATCAAATGGTCAACCAATTGCTCAAATTTTGCACGTGTTAATGTTTTGGTCAAATGCTTAGGCACATTGTTTACAGAAGTTATGTAAGGTAAATTAATTTCAGTAGTAGTCGTGCTGGAAAGTTCTATTTTCGCTTTTTCTGCGGCTTCTTTTAATCTTTGTAATGCCATTGGGTCTTGTCTTAAGTCAACGCCTTCTTCTTTTTTGAATTCTTCTGCTATCCAGTCGATAATAGCTTGATCAAAATCGTCTCCACCAAGGTGCGTATCCCCATCTGTAGATTTTACTTCAAATACTCCATCGCCCATTTCAAGAACAGATACGTCATGCGTACCTCCACCGCAGTCAAATACTACAATTTTCAGGGTTTTCCCCTTTTTATCTTCGCCAAAGGCAAGAGCCGCAGCAGTGGGCTCGTTGATAATTCTACGCACTTTCAATCCGGCAATTTCACCGGCTTCTTTGGTAGCTTGTCTTTGTGCATCGTTAAAGTATGCAGGAACGGTAATAACCGCTTCTGTTACCTCATGGCCAAGGTAATCTTCTGCCGTTTTTTTCATTTTTTGCAAGATCATGGCAGAAATCTCTTGTGGTGTATATTGTCTGCCATCAATTTCTACTCTTGGTGTATTGTTGGATCCTTTTACAACACTATATGGAACGTGTTTAATTTCGTCCAACACCTCATCATAAAAGCGTCCCATAAAACGCTTGATAGAATAAATTGTTCTTTTTGGATTCGTAATGGCTTGTCTTTTAGCAGGATCACCTACTTTTCTTTCACCATTATCCAAAAATGCTACCACAGAAGGTGTCGTTCTTTTACCTTCATTGTTAGGTATTACTACCGCATCTTTACCTTCTATCACTGCAACGCAGCTATTCGTTGTTCCAAGGTCTATTCCTATAATTTTGCTCATAATTTAATGATTTTGATAAAGTGCTTTACAACGATTGTGCCAACAAAAGAAGTTGAATTAAAATATGACAAATTGACACGCTTTAACAGGCCGTATAAAAATTTATCCCTTAACAGGGAAATGTTACTTGCAAGACTTATGCAGAAAAAAATAACAACCCACAAAGAGCACTAAGAGATATAGGCAAAGAAAACCGAGAGCAAATTTTCTTTGTGTCTTTTGTAATAAAACCAAAATAGTTAAAAAATTTGGACACTTACACCCTATGATCTTCAAAAACACTTAAAAAGTGAAAACTAATGACTAAAATGAATAAACACTTATATTTATTCTATTAGTATCGTGTTTTTAATTAATTAAAAATCATTAAAGTAGAGAACACCCTACTTCCAAAATGTCAGGTGTAATTTGATATTTATGCAAGAAATTCCGAAAAATCAGTATTTGAATAAGAATTGATAAACCATGAGTAAATAATCAAATTTACAACTATGAACTTAGAAAAATTTACCATTAAAGCGCAAGAGGCCATTCAACAGACCGTACAAATTGCAACAGAACATCAACAACAAGCCATTGAATCTGCTCATATTTTAAAGGGCATACAAGATGTAGATGAAAATGTATTGCCTTTTCTATTAAAGAAATTAAATGTAAATGTACCCGTGTTTACTAAATCTCTGGACAGTATTATTGCGTTGTATCCAAAAGTGCGTGGCGGACAGCCGTATCTTGGAGATACTGGTCAGACCGTGATTTCCAAAGCTCAATCACTGGCTAAAGAAATGAAAGATGAATTCGTGTCACTTGATCATTTGATTTTAGCCACATTCCTTGCTGGAGGTCAGGCCGCTCAATTGATGAAAGATGCTGGTATCACCGAAAAAGAACTTCGTTTAGCCATTCAGGATTTACGAAAAGGAAAAAACATCACTTCTCAAACACAGGAAGAAACGTACCACGCCTTGAGTAAGTATACAGTAAACCTGAACGAAAAAGCCAAAAGTGGTAAGTTAGATCCCGTTATCGGACGAGACGAAGAAATCCGCAGAGTATTGCAAATTTTAGCCCGCAGAACTAAAAATAATCCCGTTTTAGTGGGCGAGCCCGGCGTTGGTAAAACAGCTATTGTAGAGGGCTTGGCACATCGTATTATCAATGGTGATGTTCCTGAAAATCTGAAAACAAAACAAATCTATGCTCTGGATATGGGCGCTTTAATTGCCGGTGCCAAGTACAAAGGCGAGTTTGAAGAGCGTCTGAAATCTGTTATTAAAGAAGTAACCGAAAGTGAAGGTGAAATTATTTTGTTTATTGACGAAATCCACACTTTAGTTGGTGCTGGTGGTGGAGGAGAAAGCGCTATGGATGCTGCAAATATCCTGAAACCCGCACTTGCTAGAGGAGAATTAAGAGCCATTGGTGCAACGACATTAAACGAATTTCAAAAGTATTTTGAAAAAGACAAGGCCTTAGAAAGACGTTTTCAAAAAGTAATGGTGGACGAACCATCCGAAGAAGATGCGATTGCCATACTGCGTGGCATCAAAGATAGATACGAAGCCCATCACAAAGTACGGATCAAAGACGAAGCCATTATTGCGGCCGTTGAATTATCTACACGATATATTACGGATAGATTTTTGCCGGACAAGGCCATTGATCTTGTGGATGAAGCTGCCGCCAAATTAAGAATGCAAATGGATTCTGTACCATACGAATTAGACGAAATAGAACGTGAAATTATGCAGTTAGAGATTGAACGCGAAGCAATGAAGCGGGAAAATCAGGAAGATAAAGTACAATTGCTCAACAAAAAAATATCTGAACTGCAGGAAAAACGTTCTCAAATCCGTGCGAAGTGGCAAGCTGAAAAGGATTTAATTTTGAAAGCACAAAGCGTTAAACAAAAAATTGAAGATTTGAAGTATCAAGCATCTGTATATGAACGGCAAGGAGAATATGGAAAAGTTGCGGAAATTCGTTATGGCAAGTTGATTGAAGCGCAAAATGAATTAGCAACACTTGAAAAACAATTGAATGAATTAAAAGAAAGTGGTTCGCAATTAGTCAAAGAAGAAGTGGATGCGGAGGACATTGCTGCTATTGTAAGTGCCTGGACAGGCATACCGGTGAAAAAGATGCTTCAAAGCGAGCGGGAAAAATTATTGCACTTAGAGGAAGAATTACATAAGAGAGTAGTAGGCCAGGAAGAAGCCATCAGAAGTATTGCAGATGCCGTGCGTAGAAGCAGAGCAGGAATGCAGGATCCTAAAAAACCTATTGGATCTTTTATATTCCTTGGAACGACAGGCGTTGGAAAAACCGAATTAGCAAAAGCATTGGCAGAATTTTTATTCAACAGTGAATATGCGATGACACGGATTGATATGAGCGAATATCAGGAAAGACACTCTGTAAGCCGTTTGATTGGTGCTCCTCCGGGATACGTAGGATATGAAGAAGGTGGACAGTTGACCGAAGCCGTGCGCAGGAAGCCATATAGCGTTGTGTTATTAGATGAAATTGAAAAGGCACATCCCGATGTTTTCAACATTCTGCTCCAGGTATTAGACGATGGTAGATTAACAGATAACAAAGGAAGAACAGTGAACTTCAAAAACACTATTATCATAATGACATCGAATCTTGGCTCACATATTATTCAGGAAAATTTTGAAAGTATTAATGATAAAAACAGAGAAGATGTGATTGAGAGAACGAAAGCAGAAGTGATGGAATTATTGAAAAAGACCATTCGTCCGGAGTTTTTGAACAGAGTAGATGAAATCATAATGTTTGAGCCATTGACAAAAGCACAAGTGAAAGAAATTGTGAAATTACAAATTGTACAAGTATCCAGACGATTAGAAGAACAGAATATTCAAATAGAGCTGACGGAAGACGCTGTAGAAGCATTAGCTGAAATTGGCTTTGATCCGCAGTTTGGTGCCAGACCTATTAAACGTGCGACACAAAAAAACATCTTGAATGAATTATCGAAGGCCATATTAGCTGGCACTGTAAAAAGTAATGAAAAAATTGTAGTAGATTATCTGGGCGATCAGTTTGTATTTATGAATAAAGCAGAACCAGTGAAGTAATAATGCTGTTACTGAAAATATGATAAAGTGAGAAACAACAGATTTTGATATAAGAAAAAACTTTAATAATTTAGCCCCATCAAATTAAAAATTTCAATTCACGATAAGATAGAGGTAATGAAAAAGTAAATTATATTATAATGAGTGAGTTGACAAAACAAACTATAAAAGAAAAACAAATAAAATCCAAAAAGCGTGTTCAAAACTATGGTGAAGTGTTCACATCGGAATGGTTGGTCAATGATATGCTTGACTTGGTAAAACACGAAACGGAACGTATTGACTCTCGTTTCTTAGAACCCGCTTGCGGTAATGGGAACTTTTTGGCGGAAGTGCTTCGCAGAAAATTGAATGTTGTTGACCAACGATACAGCAAAAGCCAAATGGAATGGGAACGCTACGCAGTGATTGCCGTTTCGAGCATTTACGGAGTGGATATTTTGGAAGACAATGCACAAGAATGCCGGGTACGCCTGTTCAGAATTTTTGATGAGCGTTACACTTCTTTATTCAAAGACAAATGTAAAGATGAATGCAGACGAAGCATTCAATTTTTACTGAATAGAAATATACTCTGGGGTGATGCCTTAGATTTCACTAATCCCGTTACTAAACAACCCATTATATTTTCAGAATGGGGCTTTGTAGATGGGGATATGCTAAAAAGAAGGGATTTTATGTTTAAGTTTTTGGTAGAAAAAACACATCAATATTCTTTATTTAACGATGAGAACAACCCGGCTGCCATAGACGAACCTGTAAAAGATTATCCACTGATTCATTTCTTAAAACTTGGCGAAGATGATACAAACGAACTATAACCCCGATGTACTCACTTGTCTTGCCAATCTGAGCAATGACGAAGTATTTACGCCACCCAATTTGGTGAACGATATGTTGGACTTGCTTCCAAAAGAACTATGGAGCAACCCCAACGCAAAATTTTTAGACCCCGTCTGCAAAACAGGCGTGTTTTTACGCGAAATAGCAAAGCGATTGGACAAAGGATTAGAAACCCATATCCCCGACAAACAAGCACGCATCAACCATATTTTTAGCAAACAACTCTATGGCATTGCTATTACAGAACTCACCGCATTGCTTACCCGCAGAACGGTGTATGGCTCTAAAACTGCCAACGGTAAATACAGCTTTTGTGAAAGTTTTACTACTGAACAAGGGAATATACATTATAAACGCATGCAGCACACCTGGAAAGATGGCAAATGCACCTTTTGTGGTGCAAGCCAGGAAGTGTACGACCGTGGCGATGAAGCCGAAAGCTACGCTTATAACTTTATACACACCGAAAACCCAACTAAACTTTTTACAAACAAGAAATTAAAAAAAGAACAAGAAATGAAATTTGATGTTATTGTAGGAAATCCACCTTATCAGCTAAATGACGGTGGTTTTGGAAAAAGTGCAGCACCACTATACCACAAATTTATTGAACAAGCAAAGAAATTGAATCCAAGATATCTCTCAATGATTGTTCCTGCAAGATGGTACTCAGGCGGCAAAGGACTTGATGAATTTAGAGATGAAATGCTGAAAGATAAAAGATTAGCTCAAATTCACGATTTTCCAGAAACATCTGATTGTTTTCCTGGTTTAAACATTCGTGGTGGTGTGTGCTATTTTCTTTGGGACAGAGAACACAAAGGTGATTGCACAATCACAAACTACAAAAACGGTACAATTCTGAGCACTTCAAAAAGACCGTTATTAGAGCCAAAGTCTGACGTCTTTGTAAGATACAATGAAGCAATTGACATACTTAGAAAAGTTAAGAAATTCAATGAAAAGACATTTGATGAAACGGTGAGTGCAAGAAAGCCCTTTGGACTTGATACCAATTTTTCAGGTTTCAAAAAGAGTAAAACGGATAAGCATAATATCTTGCTATACAGATTTGGAGATAATGGATTTGTGAGCGAAGAACAAGTGATAAAGAATAAGCATTGGGTAAAAGAAATAAAAGTCTTGGTTTCCAAAGCTAGTCCAGGCGGAGACTCATATCCTCACCAAATAATTAGTAAACCAATTGTTGCTGATAAAATGTCTTGTAGTACTGAGACGTATTTAGTTGTTGGGATTTACAAAAACAAAAAAATTGCAGAGAATGTAGCAAAATATATGCACACACGTTTTTTCCGATTTATGATGTCGTTAATCAAAAACACCCAAAATATTTCTAGGGGTGTCTTTGCTTTTGTGCCAATCCAAGATTTCAACGAAGAATGGACTGATGAGAAATTATTTGCAAAATATGGCATCACAGAGAGTGAAATTGAGTTCATTGATACTTTAATAAGACCAATGGAATAATATGAGTAAAAAAGAATTCTTTCCACCCCGACCGTCAACCAATCCCACCATTTACGCTTATGAGTTGGTAGATGTTGCTTCACACAAAGGTTTGCTCAAAATCGGCTATACCGACCGTGATGCCAAAAAGCGTATCAAAGAGCAATTGGGTACGGCAGCCATTCAGTACAAAATTGTATTTCAGGAATCCGCCATGAAGTGTGATGGCAGTTCATTTACCGACCATGAAGTTCACCGTCATTTACAAGAACAAGGTTTTGCTAATCCCGAAGGCGAATGGTTCAAATGCACGGTCAATGACTTACGTAGGATAATATGGGAAGTCAAAACAGGCGAACGCACCGAAGCCAACCGAACGTTAAGTTTCGGTATGCGTCCTGAACAGTCAGCAGCCGTAGAAAAAACAGTGGCTTATTTCAAGAGTTTCAAAAAAGAAAATCCCGATAAAACGCCCCACTTTCTATGGAACGCCAAAATGCGTTTCGGAAAGACCTTTGCCAGTTATCAATTGGCTAAAAAAATGGGTTGGACAAAAATTCTGGTACTTACGTTCAAACCTGCCGTGCAAAGTGCATGGGAAGAAGATTTATTAACTCACGTGGATTTTAAAGATTGGCTGTTTATAGCAGGAAAAAATTTGCGAGAGGGTAATAATCCTCCATACGATAAGACCAAACCTTTGGTTTGTTTTGCATCCTTTCAGGATGTGTTGGGTAAAAACACAAGTACAGGAGGCATCAAAACCAAAAACGAATGGGTGCACGCCACGCATTGGGATTGTGTCGTTTTTGATGAATATCACTACGGTGCCTGGCGGGAAAATGCCAAAGAACTCTTTGAATCAGAAGGCAATAAGGAATTAGAATTTGGCGAAGGCGAAGGCATCGACTACTTTGATGAAGACGCTATACCCATTACTACCAATCATTATTTGTATTTGTCAGGTACACCTTTTCGTGCCATTGCTTCAGGAGAATTTATAGAAGAACAGATTTTTAACTGGACGTATTCAGACGAGCAAAAAGCCAAAGTCGAATGGGACGAAAGCAAAGGCCCCAACCCCTATGCTTGCTTGCCGCGTATGGTAATGATGACTTATCAGTTACCTGATTCTATTAGTAAAATTGCAGAATTAGTGGAATTTGATGGTTTTGATTTGAATGTATTCTTTTCAGCAGAGGGAGAAGGTTCAAAAGCAAGATTTAAATACGAAGATGAAGTACAAAAATGGTTGGATTTAATACGGGGTTCATTCAGCGAAACCACCATTGACAATCTGAAAATGGGAGCCAAAAAACCTCCGTTACCATTTTCTCATGCTCCTTTACTTAAAGTATTAAATCATACTTTCTGGTTTTTGCCTTCCGTGGCTTCCTGCTATGCTATGGCCAATCTGCTTAAAAGACAAAACAATAAATTTTATCACGATTATACCATAGTTGTTGCCGCAGGCACACAGGCAGGAATCGGAATTGATGCGCTAAAACCCGTTTTAGAAGCCATGACGGATAACCCCCTGGCGTCCAAAACCATTACACTTTCCTGCGGCAAATTAACCACAGGAGTTACTGTAAAACCATGGACTGGAATTTTTATGTTACGGAATTTATCGAGTCCTGAAACCTATTTCCAGGCAGCGTTCCGTGTACAAACTCCTTGGGTTTTAAAGAACCCTGATGGTAAATCTCCTGACAAAGAACTGATACTTAAAGAAGAATGCTATGTGTTTGATTTTGCTCCCAACAGAGCTCTACGCCAAATTGCTGATTATGCCTGCCGGTTAAATGTAAATGAATTTAATCCTGAAAAAAATGTGGAAGATTTTATCAATTTTCTACCCGTACTGGCTTATGATGGCAGTTCTATGAAACAAATAGATGCTGCCGGCATTTTGGATATTGCCATGAGTGGCACAACGGCCACTCTGTTAGCCAGACGATGGGAAAGTGCTTTACTCGTAAATGTAGATAATGATACCCTTGCCCGATTGATGGCAAATGAAGAAGCGATGAAAGCCTTAATGAATATAGAAGGATTCAGAAACCTAAATCAGGATATTGAAACCCTTATCAACAAGTCAGAAGCTGTAAAAAAAGCTAAGAAAGAAGCCAACGACCGCGAACTGACCCCAAAAGAGAAAAAAGAACTTTCAGACGAAGAAAAACAATATAAAAATTTGAGAAAACAAATACAGGAAAAACTTATCAAATTTGCAACCCGCATTCCTGTTTTTATGTACCTAACGGACTTCAGGGAAAGAAGTCTAAAAGATGTTATTACTCAGTTAGAACCTGGACTTTTTAAAAAGGTAACAGGGCTTACACAGAAGGACTTTGAATTATTGGTAAGTCTTGGTGTGTTCAATTCAGCCCTGCTGAATGATGCTGTTTACAAATTCAAACGCTACGAAGACGCAAGTTTGGAATATATCGGAATTAATAAACACGAAGGTGAAGACATTGGACTTTTCGACACGATCATAAGAAGAAAAGATTACGAAAAAATATTTGTAAATGAACTTTAATAGATGAATAATCTCCTTATGCCATAATCAAAATACGCTTTATTCCGATTTTTATCTATATTATCTAATCTTACCTATATTCACTCAAATTAAAAGGTGATGAATAGTTTGTTTTTTTATAATAAAATTGAAAATAAATTCAAACTAAAAGCTTCCGCAAACAGAAGGTTATAGTAGATGAATAGTTCTTACCACCAATTTTGAATAAACTTCAAATAGCCCTTTCTCCACTGATAATTCACTTCTGCATTTAATAATGAAAGTACATTTTTATCTGCTGTGTTAATAGCATTTTCATTTTGAATCTTAATTTTATTGATTGGTAAATTGTTTGTATCCAACGAAGCATATATCACCAGATTACTTCTATCTTCATACGAATTGGTTGGCACAGCAGAAATATTAAAGCCAACAGATGAAAGTGTGTTCAATAAAATCCTTGTGCCCCTTCCGATATTTCCAGCATAATAACCATACCAATTGATGATAATCATTCCATCTTTTTTCATCAACTTATTTTTTATTCGTTCAAAATTTTCCTTTGTCAACAAATATGCTGGCGGTTCTTCACCATTAAACAAATCCATAATGATAACATCATAACGATTGGTATCTTTTTGAATCCACCATTGTGCATCTTCACAAACAGCATTTACTTTTGGATTTAAACCAAAATACTTTTTTGCACATTGAATAATCCTTGGATCTATCTCTACACCCGTAATAGAATGTGAATATCTTTCCATAATATTCGCCAGAATACCCCCACCTAAACCAAGAATTAATACATTTTTATTCTTCCAATGTTGAACTCGTGCTACACTATCTATCAATTCTGCGTATTCCAAGGTTTTATTATTGACATTATCTTTAAACGATTGAATAATGTAATTCACCAAAAGATAACGTGTTTGATATTGATCTACTACCATTAAATTGGAAAATGCTCCATCGTTTTCATACAATACATTTACACGAATATTTTTTTCAGGAATTAAAATTCCTAACAATACAACAACTACAGAAAACCACTTGATTTTATGTAGCATTATAGAAAGTAATAAAGATAAAACACTACAACTTAATATCGTGTTTTGCACTCCAATGTAAGGAAAAAACAACATCACCGAAAACACTGCAAACACAACACTTCCAAGAGTTGAAAAGGCAAGAATTTTTCCATATACAGGACGATGCGATTGAATTGTCTGCCCAATTGCAACAAAAAAAGTAGTTATTGCACCTAATAGAAACATTGGAAAGGCCACCAAAATCAAGGCATCTATGCCTACTGCTGGTATGAGTCCAATAGTACCATTAATTAATCCTAATGCTATTGTATTATTGAACTTCCATACTAATAATGCCAAAGAAAGATACAAAAACAAAGTAGAAATGTCTTTTATATCAAGTTGCGAATTATTTGATTTTCTTTTTTCAATCCGATAATTAGCCCAATAGTAGCCCGCCGCAAGACCAATCAAAGTAATACTTAATACTATCATCCATACATACAAACTACTTCCAAAGAAAACAGAAATTTTTCTGGTGGATGCTAATTCAATAGTAAACATCATCCCACCTTCTAAAAATGACAATCCATAAAGAAAAGATAGTTTGTTTAATTTCATAAACGATTCAATTTACTCATTAAATAAACATCTGCTAATACCAAGGCAGCCATGCTTTCTACTATTGGTACAGCCCTTGGAAGCACCATCACATCGTGTCTTCCTTCAATTTTTATAGTAACATTTTGATTCTCTGTGTTGATAGTGGATTGTTCTTTTTTTATCGAAGCAATGGGCTTAAACGCCACATTAAATACAATGTCATTTCCATTACTTATACCACCTTGAATACCACCGCTATGATTGGATTTAAATTTTACTTGATGATTCTCAACAAACATTTCATCATTGACTTCACTTCCAAATTTTTCTGTAATAGAAAATCCATCTCCAATTTCAAAACCTTTTACAGCATTAATGCTCATCATAGCGTGAGCCAGCAAAGCATTCAATTTATCAAACACGGGCTCTCCCCATCCTACTGGCACATTTTTAATAACGCAAGTAATTATGCCACCAATGGTATCACCATTATTTTTGGCTTGCTCTACCAAATTGATTATTTCCCCATTCTTTGCATCATTAGGGCAACGAAATGGATTGTGTTCAATAATATCTGGATTTATTTTTTCAGCCGCAAATGGAACGGAAAGGTGTTTTACCTTTGAAACAAACGCAAGCACTTGAATATTGAGTGTTTTCAGCAAAAGTTTGGCAATTGCTCCACCCACTACTCTTGCAATCGTTTCTCTTGCTGAACTTCTGCCACCTCCACGATAATCACGAATGCCATACTTCATGTGGTAAGTATAATCGGCGTGAGATGGACGAAACGCCTGTTTCAAATGTTCATAATCTTCGGGCTTTTGATTTTTATTTTCCACCATAAATGCAATGGGCGTTCCCAAGGTTTTATTTTCAAATATCCCAGATAAAAACTTCACCTCATCGGGCTCTACTCTCGGCGATGCCCACATCCCTTGATTGGTCTTTCTGCGGTTCAACTCGTTTTGTATAAATTCAAAATCTATTTCTAATCCCGCAGGACAACCTTCTATAATACCACCAATCGCCCTTCCATGACTTTCTCCAAAGGTATGTAATTGAAACAATTTTCCAAAAGTATTACCTGCCATAAAGTATTTTAAGTTTTTTGTCTTTCACCAAAAATTGCCGTGCCTATTCTAATCATTGTGCTCCCACATTCAATGGCTATTTTGTAATCGTTACTCATTCCGATACTCAATTCTTCAAATTGAACATTATCAGAAATATGCTGTGATTTTATTTCATCAAAAAAACGTTTTATGGACAAAAATTCTTCTTTAATTTGATTGACGTTATCTGTGAACGTTGCCATTCCCATCAATCCTCTGATTCTAACATTAGAAAAAGTTTTAAGCACATCTGCATTTAATAAATCTCTGGCTTCTTCAAAACTTAAGCCAAATTTTGTTTCTTCTTGCGCAATGTGAATTTGCAATAAACAATCTATTACACGCTGATGTTTTTTTGCTTGTTTTTGAATTTCTGTAAGTAATTTCAAACTATCTACGCTATGAATTAAGTGCACAAAAGGTGCAATGTATTTTACTTTATTGGATTGCAAATGTCCAATGAAATGCCAGTGAATATCTTTTGGTAATTGCTCATGTTTTTCATGCATCTCCTGTACATAATTTTCTCCAAAATCTCTGTGGCCTGCTTCGTACGCTACTCTAATTTTTTCTACACTTTGAAATTTTGATACTGCTATTAATTTGATGTATTCAGGTAAATGAGATTTAAAGTTATTTAAATTTTGAATTATCTCATCCAACATAATCATTTGTTTCTTAATAAGAACGTTCATTTTTATTTTCAATAAAATTGACAAAAGATCGGTTAGCTACTTTATTACCGCCAGATGTTGGATAATTGCCTGTAAAATACCAATCTCCTCTGTGATTCGGGCAAGCATCGTGTAATCCTTCTATGCTTTGATAAATAATTTGTAATTCACATTTCAAATCTTCTGGTTTTACTATCTGTGCTATTTTCTCTGAGATTTCTTCAGCACTAAAAGGTTCATAAAATTTTTTCACTACATTGGTTTGTTCTTCTTTAGGTTTAAGTAATTCTCTTTGGGCTAATTCATAAACTTTTTTAATATAATTTTCTTGGCTCTTTTCTTTCAACAACGCAATGGCGGCCTGAAATGCCACAAAATGCCCTAAAATAGACATATCAATGCCATAACAATCGGGATACCGAATTTGCGGCGCAGAAGATAAGATAATAATTTTTTTAGGTTGTAATCGTGCCAAAGTGCGCAAAATATTTTTCTTTAATGTAGTGCCTCTTACAATGCTATCGTCTAATACAATCAACGTATCTGTTGGTTTAACTACTCCGTATGCTACATCATATCCCAAATCAACTATTGCATCTCTGTTTTCATCATCGGTAATAAATGTTCTTTGTTTGACATCTTTCCAAACAATTTTATGCACTCTTGGTCGTTGTGATAAAATTTTTAATTTTTCCTGATCGTCTTTTGCAGTTGTTATTTTTTCAATCTTTTGTTTGTTTAATATCTCCTCTAATCCATCAATAAGCCCACCAAAAGCAATTTCAGCAGTATTTGGAATGTAAGAGAAAACGGCATTTTGAATATCCCCTTGAATAGCTTCCCATACTTTTTGGGCTAAATTTTTTCCTAATTTTTTTCTTTCTATATAAATATCCGCATCATTTCCTCTTGAGAAATAAATTCGTTCAAACGAGCAAGAAAAAACGTTAGACGACTCTAAAATTTTTTCTTCAAACACCTTGCCATTTGCTTTTACAATCAGTACATGTCCCGGTTTTATTTCTTTAACGTTGTTATAGGAAACATTAAATACACTTTGAATAACAGGTCGTTCGCTTGCCGCTACTACAACTTCATCATCTTCATAATAATACGCTGGTCTTATACCATTTGTATCTCGCATCACAAAAGCATCTCCGTGCCCAATAACACCGACCATTGCATATCCTCCATCCCATTTCTTTGTGCTTTCATATAATATGGATGCAATGTTTAGCTCTTCTTGTATTTTAGTTGAAATAACATCGTTAGATAAATTTTGTTCTTTATAAATCCTAAAAATTCTTTCATTTTCTTTATCTAAAAAATGTCCAATTTTTTCCATGGCAGTTACTGTATCGTTTTTTTCAGATGGATGTTGTCCAAGTTCTACAAGATGTTGAAACAATTCATCTACATTTGTCAAATTAAAATTGCCTGCCAGCAAGAGATTTCTGGCTTTCCAGTTATTTTTTCTGTAAAAAGGATGACAAGCATGTATAGTATTTTTGCCATACGTACCATATCGCAAATGTCCCATCATCACTTCTCCTAAAAACGGAATATTTTGCTTTTGCCATTCTGGATTAGAATATTCGGAAGGATACTTTCTAGATGCTTCTATAAATAACTGATGAATTTGTTGAAAAATATCTTGTGGCGCTTTTGGTGCTACTGATCTTAATCTATCAATATAATTTACACCCGACGATGTATTCAATTTAACCGTTGCAACACCGGCACCATCTTGCCCTCTATTAATTTGTTTCTCCATCATTTGATAGAGTTTGTGCAAACCGTATCGGGCAGTTCCGTATTTTGTTTTATAGTAATTGAAAGATTGCTTTAAACGAATTAAAACAATGCCGCATTCGTGTTTAATTGCGTCACTCATAGTTAGTTAATCATTTTATGTTCACTTTTGATAATATTTTTATAATCTTTTGAAAACTCTATGCCTACTAATACTACCTTTTTATTCAAAGAATCATATTTCTCCCAACAGCGCTTTTCTATTATCTGTTCCAATGCGCCTTTTTTCCCATCCTCATCATCCTCTATTACCTTAAACTCAAAAATATAAATATATCTCCCTATCTTCACAGTTAAACCTATCCTACCTCTGTTCGTTACATCCTCTCCTACATACTCCAATCCTAACGACTGAAATACACTATAAAACACACTACTATAAAAACCCTCGTACTCATTCAACCGATTCCTCCGATACCAATCATTCGGAATAGATGATAACAACCTCTTAAATTCCTTTATCATACCCTCCACATCGCCTGACTCCATATAATCATATATCTGATTAGTGTACCCGCTCGTGTTGTAATTGTCTAAATACCTTCTCAAAATACTATCATTCAATGCTATTCTCACCTCTAAGTTGGGATACGATAAAATGTAGTTTAATTTAATTCCTTTTCTTTCCTGACCTTTTATCGTCAGATATCCTGTTTGAAACAACAAGGCCACCGGATGGATGTCTCCAACATCAAACGACGACAATATCTCTTCCCCCACCTCTATCCGCTCTATATTCGGCAAATAAAACATCCTATCCATCAACTCCTTTATCAAAAAAACCGGCGCCCCCGTCTCAAACCAATAACTCTTGTACCGCCCGCCATCCGCAAAAAACAACAATACATCATACGGATTGTACACACTCGCCCCAGTCCAATTATACCCATTATACCATTCGCTCATCTCTTTGCTATCTATACCATCCATATATTCACTAAAACTTTGCTCCAACTCCTCTTGCATATAACCACATATTGCAGAATATTTTTGGTTAATTGTAATGTCTCTCAAATTATTCAATCCCGAAAATATCGATACCTTTGAAAACTTACTTCCCCCAGTCAAAAAAACAAACTTCAACTCCCTATCCCTATCCTTCATCACCTGATAAAAACTCTTCAATATCTCCCGCCTCTTCATCGCTTCCCCCTTATCCTCTATCTTATCTAATATCGGTTTATCATATTCATCCACTAATATCCCCCCCTTCCCTTTCTCATATAGCTTCAATATCAATTCATTAAACATCTCATAATATACTTTACTCTCCAAACTCACCTTATTACTTCTCGCAATCTCACTTAATCTCAATCCAATATAATCCTCACTCCTTATCTCATCAAAACTCTGTATCCCTATCGGAAGTTTTCTCATCCAATTTTTTTGCAAAATTAGTAAATTAAATTCGGTATTGAATTTTTTGCTATTATAGAGCCAATGAAAAACCTTCAGGAAGGAATAGACCCTATCAAACACCTTGAATTAAAGGCAAAAGAAATTGTAAAAGGTTTTCTCATTGGACAGCATAAAAGTCCGCTACACGGCTATTCAGTGGAATTTGCAGAACATAAAATGTATAATCCCGGAGAATCAACCCGACACATAGATTGGAAATTGTACGCCCGCACCGAAAAACTTTATCAGAAAAAATACGAAGAAGAAACTAATCTACGATGCCAAATTGTAATTGACACTTCTTCTTCTATGTTGTATCCTCTGCAGAGTACAACTAATAAACTTACTTTTTCTGTTTATTCTGCCGCTGCTCTTACACAACTTATATTACAACAAAGAGATGGCGTTGGACTAACCTTATGTTCTGATAAAATTGAAACCCATCTTTCGGCTAAACTTAATCATCAACACATTCAATACCTTTACTCTCTTCTATCAGAATTACTTCAAAGCAAGAAAAAAAACGAATTGAAAAAAACAGATATATCTTCTGCTTTGCATCAAATTGCAGAAGTTGTTCACCAACGTTCTTTAATAATAATATTCAGTGATATTTTTGAACGTTCAGAAGATATTTTTAACGCCCTTCAGCACCTTCGATACAGAAAACACGATGTGATTGTTTTTCACACTTTGGATTACCATACCGAAGTAGAATTTGATTTTGATAATCGCCCTTACGAATTTGTGGATATGGAAACAGGTGAACAAGTAAAAATTAATTCTATTGAATTCAAAGATATCTATGTTCAACAAATACAAAGTTTTCTCAGTAATTTAAAAGAAAAATGTCATCAATATAAAATTGATTTTGTTCCAGTTAATATCAATACAGGATATTATGAAGTATTACAGGAATATCTTATCAAACGCAGTAAAATCATTAAAAAATAACTCACTCTTTTATTTGCTTTAAATAATCCGGTAGATAGAGCATTCTCACGCCATACCAACTAAACAATTCTCCATCCACAAAAAATATCTTAATTTCATTATTAAGTTTACTTTCTAATTCTGATTTATGTTTTTCCTTAAATGGAAATGGTTCTGATGAGAGCAAAATGTAATCAGGTTTTAATTTTTGTATATCCTCTACACTCACTTCAACATAACGAGATTTATTTTCTAAAACATTTTTCATTCCCGCTTTTTCTAACATGGAGTGAATAAATGTATTATTTGCAACAGCCATAAATGGATTATACCAAATCAAATACAAAACTCTTTTGTTTTTCAAAAGCGTCCGTGAACTTTGTAACGCATCAAATTTATTTGTTATGTCATTTTTCAATGACTGTGCTTTATTTTTAGTATTCGTTATTTCACCAATCTTTTCAATCATTTCCAAAGCGTCATCATAAGTATTCACATCGCTCATCCATACCGGAAATTCTTTTTCTAAAATTGCAATTTGTTCTTTTACATTTTCTTCCTTGTTTCCAATAATTAAATCAGGTTGTAATTTTCTAATTTTTTCAATATCAATTTGCTTCGTTCCACCAACAATAGTTTTTGTTCTCAATAAATGTTTAGGATGCACACAAAATTTTGTAATACCAACAATTTTTTCTTCTAATCCCAAATACACTAATAATTCTGTGATAGATGGAACCAGCGAGACCATTCTATTTGGACACCTTACTATTTCAACAACTCTATTCATCTGATCCTTTACAATCATAAATATTATTTATCAAAAATAAATTTATTATCAATAAAATCTATTGACTTTTTCTAACTAAAAAACGTCCCAGTATTCCTAAAAGAATTAAAATACAAATGGGTGAAATCAGGTCGCCTGTTTTTGAATAAATTGTTGTCGTTTGAATGAGTGGTATTTGTGCTAAAATATGTTCATTGGTCCAAAACGATGTGTTTTGTTTTATTGCTCCCAATGGATTGATGACCGCAGAAATTCCGGTATTCGCACTTCTCCCAATAAAAGTTCTGTTTTCAATAGCCCGCAGCCGGCCAAAAATTAAATGCTGATAATATCCCGGTGAATGCCCCCACCACCCATCATTAGTAATGACAAACAAGGTTTTCGCGCCTAAACGAAAAAATTTTGAAACAAAATCCGAAAACACACTTTCATAACATATAACCGCTGCAATCGGTATTGTATTTTTAATATATAACAATGAAGGTTTTTCTTGTTGTCCTAAACTTCCTGTTGTGCCGCCCAAATCAATTGCCAGTTTTTCCAATGGCTTAAATAACCTTGGATATGGCATTTTTTCTACGCCCGGAACTAATTTGGACTTATGAAAAATCTGAACCGAATCCTTGTAAATACACAAAGTCGTATTGAAAATATCATAATACATACCTTCTGAATTTGGGCGGGCTGTAGCTGGGATATTTTCATTGGATGTATAAAATTTAAAAGTATTTGCGCCCGTAATTATTGTAATTTCAGGATAATTGGCTAATATGCTATCTTTCAAAAACTTCAAACTGGGATATTGGAACATTTCTTTTGAACTTCCTTCATAGATATTTTCAGTAATAAATGTTTCAGGCAATACAATTACATCAATGCTATCATTCAAATATTTTTTAATTTGTTGAAACATCGCCTGCACCTGAATAAGGGGCTCAATATAAAACTTGTCGTTATATGGGTCTACATTGGGCTGAACAATCAATACACTTAAATGTTCCTTTTTTGTGATAGCAACGGTTTCTTTATATCTAAAAATATAAATACTCACTGAAAGAATAATCGGAATAAGTAAAGCAGTGGTGATATTTTTAATAAATAAACGTTTGTTTAAATTATTAGTGAGAAAATTAAAAACAATACTATTGATGACTAAAATCCACAAACTTCCTCCAGAAGTACCGGTTAATTCATACCATTGAACAAGCATAGGTTCAAAAGCAAATACATTGCCCAACGTAAGCCACGGCCACATCAAGTCCCAATGAAAATGCAGGTATTCAAAAGAAATCCAGAACGGTATTAAATGCCAGACATTGAAAGATTGCCGTGCTTTTTTTTGCAATAAAAATGGTATACAAAACACCATACACATCAGAATACTATTTGCTACAATAGCCATCACAGCCCCGCCCACACTGGCTAAACTAATCCACCATGTTGTCAGAACATTCCAAATGAGAAAACCCAACAAAATAAGCAGAATAAATTTCAATGGACGAATGTTTTGCTCTCTATAATCTTTGGCAATAAAAAGAATTGGCACAAAAACAATAAAACTCAATAAAAAACCCAACTTTGTAAAAGATAAATAAAGCAAAACACCACTTAAAATACTCCTAAAAACAGGCCGCTTTATGAGTTCTAAAGTCATTACAATTTTACGATTTGCTCCCTATTCGGACCAACAGAAAGATAAGAAATTTTTACACCAACATTCTCTTCAATAAAATCAATGTACTTCAACAATGCTTTGGGCAATTGGCGCCTGTTTTTACATTGTGACACATCTTTTTGCCAACCTTTTAATTCCTGATAAATAGGCGAAACGTGTTCATTGCTTATATCATAAGGTAAGTAATCAATCACATGATTATTGTAATGGTAATGCGTACAAACTTTCACAACTTCAAGATGCGACAATACATCTACTTTCATCATAATTAACTCATTCACCCCATCTAACTGAATGGCATACTTTAAGGCGGGTAAATCCAACCACCCTACTCTTCTTGGGCGTCCGGTCGTAGAGCCATATTCTTTACCCACATTACGAATATTTTCTCCCAACGCATCGTTTAATTCTGTTGGGAAGGGACCACTGCCTACCCTTGTGCAATAGGCCTTAAATACACCATAAACGTTTCCTATTTTATTAGGCGCAACGCCCAATCCTGTGCAGGCACCAGCCGTAATAGTATTAGAAGAAGTAACATATGGATACGTGCCAAAATCAATATCCAGCAAAGTACCTTGTGCCCCTTCTGCCAATACTTTCTTACCTTTTGTAATAGCATCATTAATATACTGTTCACCATCTATCATTTGTAACTGCTTCAAAAACTCTATGCTTTCGAACCATTCTTTGATTGGTGTTTCATTAATATCTTGCCAATTGTAAAATTTAAGAAGTTGTAAATGCTTTTGATACAATTGGTCAAATTTTTCTTTAAAGTTACTTTGTTCAATATCCCCCACTCTCAAGCCATTTCTACCGGTTTTATCCATATAACCAGGTCCTATACCTTTTAAAGTAGAGCCGATTTTATCTTTCCCCTTCATCGCTTCGCTGGCAGCATCCAACCAACGATGCGATGGAATAATTAAATGTGCCTTTTTTGAAACAATCAATCGGTTACGAACTTCAATGCCTTCTGCTTCAATTTTTTTTATTTCATTCATTAAAATAATAGGGTCTATGACCACCCCATTCCCTATCAAATTAATAATTTCTGCACGGAATATCCCGCTTGGAACGGTGTGTAGAATGTATTTTTTATCATTAAATATTAAAGTGTGCCCGGCATTAGGTCCTCCCTGAAATCGGGCTGTTATATCATACGATGGCGATAAAATATCTACCAGTTTACCTTTTCCTTCATCGCCCCATTGTAAGCCGAGTAATACATCTACATTCTGCATAAAATCGTTATATTTTTTGAGAAAGAGCCATCATATTTAAAAGTGTTATCGCAAATTCTCTCCCCTTAATGGTAGAACGTTCCAATGCCTGTTGATAATTATGAGAAGTCAAAATACCCATTACTACCGGTATATCCAGTTGAATATTCAATTGCGTAATGCCCTGCGTAACAGACATAGCCACATAATCAAAATGTGGTGTATCTCCTCTGATAACACAAGCTAGTGTAAGAATACCCGAAAGTTCCGTTCTTTTTTTTTCTGCCAGTTTTTTAGCAGCATACGTTATCTCCACTGCTCCAGGCACCTGAACAGAATATATATTTTGCTCCATAATGCCATACTCTTGCAAGGTCTTTATGGCATCGTAATACAACATCTCTACCAATCTGGCATTCCATTGTGTATAAACAACCCCTACCCGTACTTCCTGTTTATTTTGAAGCGGATACAACAATTTTATTTCCTCAGAAACCAACATCAGAATTATTTTCCACTGACTTCTAAATAAGTGGATACACGTGCTATGTATTTTTCTATATCTCTTGCTTCATTGCTGGTTACAAATTCTTTTTTTATCCTTTCGTATAATTCCAGTGCTTCTTTGTATCGCTTTTGGTATTCCAAAGCCAGCGCGGCTTTTTTCAAAAACAAAGGTGTTGTAAAGTTATTCATTTTTTCATTCGCTGCTTTTAAGTAAAAACGAACCCCTTCTTCGGGCTTATTCAATTCCATATAAGCATCGCCTATGTTGCCATACGCCAATGGCTGATACATCTCATCATTCAGGTCATATTTTTCAAGATATTTAATAGCATCTTCATATTTACCTAAATGCAGATAACAAACCCCTGCATAAAAAGCAGCCAATGTGCCAGTTTTAGTGTAACTATATTCTTCATAAATTTTTTCAAAACCCATCATTGGTTTGGTACCTTGTGAATACCGCACCATCGCTCCACCTTTCAGGGCCAGATTAAAACTATCTCTTTCAAATAAAGATTGGGCATAAAATATCTCATCGGCTGCTTCAGATTCTTTCATTGGCAACCAATACCACTTATAACCCACTATCAAACCAATAATCAACAACATTCCCCCGCCGACATAATTGACCTTTTGTTTGTTGGCTTCATAATACCACTGAAACCACTCCCAACTGTATTTTCCGGTGGGCTCTGGCTGCAGTGTTACTTCTTCAAACTCAACCATCTCTTCTGTTTCTTCTTCTGTTTTCTCATCCTTTATTTCTTCAGAAGCATTGAAATCATTCACAGATGCATCTTCCAACTTATTTTTTTTCTCCTCTGACATAGAAATTTTAATTTTAGGGGGACAAAAGTAAGATTTATTTTTTAGTAAGTGGTAATAAAATTTTATTTGCTCAGCAAGTATTAAAGAATACCCTCTATATTCCGGTGAACACGGGCGTAAATATCCCCAACACCCGGCACCTTGATACGATATTTTTTATATGATTTTGCGCTCACGGCTTAATAAGAATGGGGAAATAGCCCACAAAAAACACTATTGTACGAATCAAATTAAGGTATAAAACATTTATAGACAAAATAGTTTTTAAGAAAATTATTTTGCATTTTTGCAAAGATGAAATACGGGCGCTTATACATTCTTTTATTTTTCATTTTCATTCAGTGTACGGATATTAAGAACACGAAGGATGAAAATGAAACAAGCGTTTCTGATTTTGAAGTTAAGAAGCAAATCAATGTCCAGAATTTTTTTAACACGCTCCCTTCCGCAACGGATATTTATGAAATTATTCAACAATCCAGATTAAACTATAATCCCGATTTTCTGAATAATCCCACCAAGCATAAAAATTATTCACTGGAAAAACCAAGAGCACTAAATCTGGGTGTTTATGGAACAAACCTTGCTATTTCTGCAGCATTCAACCAGGTTCAGGAAAGCATGTTGTTTTTGAAATGCACCAATTATTTGGCGCAGGAGTTAGGAGTGAGTTCTGCCTTTGATGAATCTACTATGAATAGATTGGAAATAAATAAAGAAAACAGAGATAGTGTGCTACAAATTATTTCTCAGGCATTTAAAAAATCGGATAAAATTTTTTCGGGAAACAAACGGCAACAATTGTCTATTCTGATGATTGCAGGTGCCTATCTTGAAGGCATGTATGTAGCAGGAGAGTACATTCTCTCTAAAAAGGAAGACACGCTGGCTGTTAAAACCCCATTAAATCTCTATTTTCAACAAAAAGAAGCATTGTCGTATCTGCTTGAACTTTTGCAAATAAACATGGAAGCAGAAGAGAAAAATTTGATTGAAAAACTTAAAGATGTGCACCGTTTATTAAACCAATCCCCTGCAAGCATAGAACAATTCATAAATGCTCACCAAATTGTTTCCGACCTGCGAAAACAAATTGTTAACGTTTATTAGATTCTTCCTTAAGTATTCTTTTTATCTTTTGCAAATTCATCCTTTCGCTTCAACGAAAGAGTTTACATGTAGGTTCAATTGACAAGTTTTACACTTTAAAGTGTCTGAAAATCTTGGTTTTTTTAGAGAAAGGAGGAAGATGGAATAAATTCTTTCCGCCTTTCTCTTATAAGACGTCAGTATATGCATTTATCCCACTTAATTTGAAAAAAGAAACTTTAACAAAAAACTGTCAACCCTTCCGACCCTTCCACTTGCGGAAGGGGGGCGAATCTATACATTATTTATCTAAACAACCCAGATTGATGTTAATATACCAATGATAAGTATCCACATTAAAAAACCTAAACATCCTCCAAAAAACATAATTTTTTTAATCTTATGACTGAGTTTTCCGTTCATAATAATAAAAAATATTACATTCAACTAAAATAATCCCAATAGCGTCCATGCAGCAAAATTATTGAGTGCTACTAAAAATGGAAAAAATAAAATATTATGAAATGTCTCAAACATAATACTGAATAAAAAAGGAACTTGTAAAACCGCCAATACAGCCATGCTCACACTAATATATAATCCTATTTTATCATAGATGCTCATACTATCTTTATTTTTGTTCAGAAAAGATAGTATGTTCACTGTATTCTTTCCATATTTTTTATTGATTATTAAATTCATTCTTGTAGTTTCCTTTTTGAAATCAGAATATGTTTTATTAAATAAGTTGTTTTTTTCTTGACAGGAAGAGTTAAATAAAAAAACGTTCTTATTATTTTGGATATAAACATTTGAAGATATAAGTGGGGTATTCATTTGAACTAATTTTACCTTATCACTACTATATTTATTCCCTAACATACATTTACTTTCTTGCAAGCTTTCAATCGATTTTGAACTGATTTTTTCAACATAAAAACCTTTTCTATATAATCTTTTGTGTACTACACATCCTACTATCATCAACATACTAACCAACAAGGCAAGGTTTTTAATATTTTTCATGCACTAATTTTTTATAGTAATCTGTCTTGTAATCACTAATCTTTTATCAATTAAATAATTCTCATTGTTAGTAAAGGATAAATTTTTATTATGAAAAATAAATTTTATTTTTTCATTATTAGTAGGAACTAATGAATTTAATGCTATTTTAGGAATAGTTATATTAGATTTAGAATTACTAACTACATAAGTTTGGCTCCATGGAGTAGATATATGAAATGGACCGTCTTCAATAATTACATCCACATAATTTGCATATTGAATATTATCAATTTTTATCTCTAACGCCTTGTTTTTACTAATAGTATCTGGCATAAAATTGAAATTATTTACAATTGAAAATAAGATATTGGATAGATTTATAAAAGCACTTTTAGAATCTATTTCCCATTTAATAAAATCGACATTTTTTCTAATATCTTTTTCATAATAACATTTTGTTAGATCATTATAAATCAGTAATGAGTCGTTAAATTTAATCCTTCCAGCATTATTTGTAGGGTGTAAACTTGTTTACTGGTTCAGAATATATAAATGACATTGTTGTATAAATAGTATCGGATGTAGAAATCTCTTTAGATACCCACAACTCTCCTATATAATTAACATCTCCTTGAGCGTGCATTATACTTTTAAATAAACAATGAATAACACTTATTAAAAAAATTATATACTTCTTTTTCATATCTTTAATTTTACCGAATAACAATTTTTTAAGCATTTGATTTTGCAGATTCAACTTTTAAGTTTGACAATTATAACCCTTCCATTTCTGAAGTATCCATTTTGTGAGATAAATGTGATTTGTAACCCTTTCCAAAAAGGGAAGGAGAAAAATGTAATTAAATCAAACCTATACAGAATTCAAACTTTAATCATTTTTTAGAAGGTTTTTCAATAAAAAAAGCCACCGTTCAGGTGGCTTTTTTATTTTACGAAAACGTTTACTTGCTGTCAGAACGATCTGTATATATGAGCGGGAAAAATTTATTATCTAAAAGCGATAAATAAACTTTATCTATCTGGTTAAGATCAAAATCTTTTTCAAAGCAAACATACTGAATGTGTGTTTCATTCGGCTTTACAACATAATTACACGCCAACTCCCCTTCTTTTGCGGCAGTGGTATAGTTGTAAAACAAGTCTCCGTTTTTCATTAAAATGTAAACCTTGTAATCGTTCCATTTTAAATCCTGTTTAGAATAATCACAGCGACTCTCATTTTAGTGTATCCGCCTCCATTTGAATTTCTGACATATTCGGAGCGGGTTGGATAAACGCCAAAAGCATAATCAATGGTTTTATCCGAATTTGAAATAACCTCATAAAAATAAGGTACTTTTTCTTTGTTTTGAGCATATCCTGTTGTAAATAGCCCTGTACTTAATGTAAAGGCAGTGAGGATGGAGATGATTTTTTTCATAATTTTAATTTTGCTTCAAAGGTATGAAATAAATGGAGGACAAAAAATACGCAATTATTCGTAGTATGTTTTTATAGAGAAATGGTTATGAATTCAATACTTCTTTTTCACCCATCCACCATTTTGGAATTAATGAAACGGATTGTTTTTTTCGTTTTATTACAAGTGGATGATTCGTGATAAACAGTATAGCTTCTTCAATATCGTCTGTAAAGAGAAAAAGTTGAGCATCTTCTTTGGAAATGGTGCCCTGATTAGCCATCTGTTGAATATGATTATACAAGTGTTGATGATATTCTTTTCCAAAAACAACAATGGGAAATGAGGGCATTTTTTGTGTTTGTACAAGTGTGATGGCTTCAAAAAATTCATCTAATGTTCCGTATCCGCCAGGCATTACTATAAAAGCATGTGAATATTTAATCAATAACATTTTTCGGACAAAAAAGTATTTAATAGTAACCCATTTATCTAAATACGGATTGGGCTTTTGTTCGTGTGGCAATTGAATGTTACAGCCAATAGAAAATCCTCCTGCTTCTTTTGCGCCACGATTGGCAGCTTCCATAATGCCGGGTCCTCCGCCGGTCATAATGGTAAAATGGTGTTGAGCCAACCGGGCAGTCAATTGTCGGGTTTTTTCATAATATTCGTTTTCTTCATTAAAACGAGCGGAACCAAAAATCGTAATGCAGTGATCTATAAAATGAAATGTTCTAAATCCTTTTATAAATTCAATCACTACCTTAATTAAAAATAAAAACTCTTTCCAACGGGACTGTTTTTTTTCAATAAAATCGTATTCTTCATGATTCAATCGAACGGTTTTCATAAACATATTTTTTGCCAAAAAAAATAATATTATTAAACATATACAAAAGTACTCTCTTATTCACGCATTATGTATCAAATAAAATGTATATTTTAGAGCCCTGATTTGCAAGCTCAATGATGCGTATCAAAAAAATAGTTCTGCTTTTTTTAACCCTTGTGGGGTGTGCTATAAAGGATATGAACGCACAGTCCAAAAGTAAACTGGCTCGTTTTTCCTTCAAGGGAGAAGGCGGAATCCCCAATGCACTGAGTAGTCAGGCCTTTCGAAACACGTTTTTAGGTGAATTTCAGGCCGGGGGTCAATTTAATATAAAACTGTTTCATCTATTTTACAGCGGCGTAGGATTTAATTATGCGCTATTTAAAACTTCTAAAAATTTTCAATTTATCAGTGGAAACAATTCTTTACCATACGATTTTTTTCTCCGTGCGTATAATGCCAACTTTACCATCGGCTATTTTATGCCGGTGAAAGTAGAGAGCAATAGACCGGATCAATTTGCTTGTATAGAATTAAGGGCCGGCTATAGTTTTAATAAATATACAAACATTGCCTTAAAAGTAGATAGCGGCAAACCCGCTCCCCCCACTGAGTTTTCAACGACTTTTCTGCAGGGGAATTTTTCATATACATTTATGGTAGAAGAAAATCTCGGATTCGGGGCTTTTCTGAACTACACCTTATACTTTCAATCGTTTAATCCAACGTACGGAACCTTAAATAAATATGCCGATTACTCAAAATGGAAAAATACGTTTAATATCTCCTGGCTAACATTAGGATTGCACTTTCACTGGTACTTCATCAGAGTACAAAAACAATTTGATTAATTCAGATGTTATTGAAACAATTTTCTTACAGTGTTGTAACGCGCGGTGTAGTAGCGTGTATTAATTTTTTAGTATTGATTATTTCATCCCGATATTTGGGTGTAGAAACCCGTGGTCAGATTAGTTTGTTCATTTTAAACATTGCCAATGTTCAGATGATAAGCGAGATTTTTACCGGCTATGCATTAGTACATTTTATTCCTAAATATTCACTAAAAAAAATAGTTCATTATGGTGTGTTCTGGATAATGATGGTGGTTTTTCTGGGCAGCTGGATGTTATGGTATTTAGATTATTTAATTCCTTATTACGAAATACATTTTATCATCATCAGTTGCATGGTGCTTTTAAATACCTTTTGTATGGTTGTTTTATTGGGTAAAGGAAATATACGGCTATACAATGTATTAAGCATTTTACAACCCTTGTTGTTATTAGTGGTATTGACGTTTAATATCTTTTTTGAAAAAAAATTAGTATTAGATAGTTATCTGGAAGGATTGTTTTACTCCTTTGGATTAGCACTCGCCTTAAATTTGATAACTCTTTTTCAATACATTCAAAAAAATACAAATGAAAAATTTGAACTGCTACCCATCGTTTCCAATGGTTTCTTATCTCAATGGAGCAATTGGATGCACTTGCTTTCTAACAGATTCAGTTATTATGTATTATCGTTGATTGGATTACAGGTATTGGGGATATATTCTACTGCTACTTCATTGCTTGAAAGTATCTTTGTGATTTATAGCGGGGTTTCAACAGTTGTTCTGACGTATGTATCAAATACAACAGACAGAGCGCAATCAAGGAAAATTACAATACAAGCCGCCACAGCCAGTTTTCTTTTAAGTTTTATAGCAATTGTTGTAATTTTAATCCTTCCGGAACCATGGCTACTTTGGATTTTAGGCAAAGGATTTAAGGGCATACAGCAGCCGATGAAACTCCTGTCGATGGGGGCCTTAATGATTTCTTATTCAGCGGTTCTATCGCATTATTTCAGTGGAATTGGAATTTTGAAATATAATGCCATCAGTAATACATTGGCCTGTTTGGTAACCATTCTTTTTAGTCATTTATTTGTTCAGAAATGGGGAATAAATGGTGCGGCATTAGTAGCCACTATCAGTTATAGCATTGAAGCGATATTGATTGTATATTTTTTCATAAAACACGAACATTTGAAGTGGAGAGAAATTCTGGCATTTAAATCTCTTGTTTATTTTCTCATAAATCATAAAAAATCTCGCTAAGACGCAAAGCAGGAAGAAACAGGACGCAACTAAATAGTAACAATTTGCCAAAGTGTTTAAACCTTAGAAAAGTGAAGTTACAATTAATTTTTGAGGAATTTGCCTGAAAATATCTTTTCAGGAGTAGAAACTTTGTATATGTACACACCTTCATCAAAAGATGATATGTCTAGTTTAAAGATATTTCTACCTGCTTCAGTTTGAGTTTTTGAGGAATAAACTAATTGTCCTAAAACGTTAATAATCTCAATTTGAACATTGGAATATGCATTAAGAAAAGTTTCAATATTTATGATACTATGAGAATTAGTTCCGTCAGACTATATACAAGTGGAATCCCAGATTAATCCGTGATTAAGTGACCATGAAACCACGATAGAAGCCGAATTATTAACCGGATTAGTTGTGAAAAATGGGCTTTTCCTGTGAAAAAAAGTAATCATATCAACATCTGAATTATATTGAAGTGCTTTTTGTTGAGAGTTTAATAACCCATAAATGTTCATAGAACTACTAAATCTGGTAGCTGAAATTGATGCTATCTTTTTTTGATTAATTTTATTTTTCGATACCTTATTAATTTTACTATCATTGAAAATTTTACTTTGAATAAAACTACTTTCATTTTTTTGAACTTTTTGTTTTTCTAAATCCTTTTCAAACATTGAATATTTTCGGGTGTTCACAAAATTTTGACTCTTCAAACTTAAATTACTATAAACTAAAATGCATCCTAAAATTAAATAATAAATGCTTTCATAGCTGTGTGTTTTTATTACTTGCAAATTTAAAAAATATTTTTCAATAAAAACTAAATTTAAAACCGTTGTAAAACTCATTTTTAATAATTTGAAAGTTCTAATTATGTAAGTTCAATTTACAAGTTTTACACTTTATTAAAAATTAAAACAAAACACAATAAACTTTTTTCAAACAAAGGGGGGAAAGAATAAAAACTTTCCCTTACCTTTCCGGTTTGCTTCACTTCGCGGGACAAGTTGCCTGAAAAGTAATTCTCCCTATATGAGGCGGAAATATGCTCATTAATCTTCCTAAACGTTTTTTACTGAAAAATGGAGGAAGAAAAAATGTCAAGCTTAAAAATTGAACGTGCAATAACAAATCTTTTAAATAAAATAAAGCAGCAAGGCACTGATGATTAAACTTAATCCAGATAATAATCCAGCGTAATGTTCCAGATTATGAAAACTAATTTTTCTTGACAGCGAATCAAAAGCATATACCCAAAACACAGAACTCAGAAAAGATATTGTAAAATAAATAATTGAAATAAAAAAAACATAACCCCAATTCATCATCCCACCTACAAAAAACATCCCGGTGATTTCCATGCATGGAGAAAAAAGCATGCCTATCGTCAAAAGATACAATTGTTTTCTCATATTTTTTTCCTGCATCACATTCTCTTCCTGATACAAATGAAAGTGGTGATGAAAGTAATGTCTGTAAATAAAATAAACACCCAATAATGTCAATACAAGTGAGGAAAGTAAATGAACTGAAATAATTTTGAAAGCATCGGAAAGTGTCTTACCAAGCAAAGAAAAAAGAATTCCAATTGTTAAAGTACTTAAAATATGGGCAACACTCAACAATGAAACCATTTTTAACGTAAAAAAAATAGTCCACTGGTATTGTTTTTTCATGGCCATCACGGGCACCCAATGGCTGGGAATAAACCCATGTAATAAACTTATGAAAACAACATTAATAAGCAATTCAACATTCATTCAAAAAACCTGTCAACCAACTGAAAATATCTGTATTCTTACTGCACATTTTCAATGAGCATAGCACTTGCACCGCCACCGCCATTGCAAATACCGGCTAATCCATAACGGGCCTTGTTTTGTTTTAATACATGGATAAGTGTAACAATAATTCTTGCCCCCGAAGCCCCTAATGGATGACCTAATGAAACAGCGCCGCCATTTACATTTAACTTCTCTAATGGTATGTTCAATAATTTAGCATTTACAAGGGCTACTACCGAAAAGGCCTCGTTGATTTCAAAATAATCTATATCCGAAATTTTTAATCCTGCTTTTTCAGCTGCAATAGGCATTGCTTTGGAAGGAGTGGTGGTAAACCAAAGAGGTTCTTGCTCTGCATCTGCATACGAACGAATAATGGCTAAGGGCTTTAATCCTAATTGTTCTGCTTTTTCTTTGCTCATCAATACGACGGCTGCAGCGCCATCATTAATTGTAGAAGCATTAGCCGCAGTAATAGTCCCGTCTTTTTCAAAAGCGGGCTTAAGTTGTTTCAGTTTTTCAAAGTTGACGTTTTTGTATTCTTCATCCTCAGCAAAAAGGATATTGCCTTTTTTTGTTTGTACTTCCACCGGCACCACCTCTTCTTTAAACTTCCCGTTTTTCCATGCTTCGGCAGAACGTTGGTAAGACATAATAGCATAATTATCTTGTTCTTCTCTGCTGAACTTGTATTGAGTAGCACATGTTTCTGCACAAGATCCCATAATCTTCCCGGAATACACATCTAAAAGACCATCTTTACTAATACCATCTATCAAAGCACTGTTACCAAATTTAGCACCCCAGCGGTTGGTTTCAACATAGTACGGTGTCATACTCATGGTTTCCATTCCTCCCGCCACAATGACATCGGCATCGCCCAACATAATGCTTTGCGCTCCTAACATAATGGATTTCATTCCAGAGGCACAAACTTTGTTGATAGTTGTACAAGGCACATTATCCGGAATACCAGCAAATTTAGCAGCTTGTCGGGTCGGCGCTTGCCCTACATTGGCTTGTAATACATTCCCCATAAACACTTCCTGCACCTCCTTTGGATTCAGATGAATTTTTTCCAAAGCACCCTTGATAGCCACGGCGCCTAATTTGGTAGCAGGTACAGACGATAAACTGCCGCCAAAACTTCCTATTGGTGTTCTTGCTGCCGATACAATATAAACAACTTTTCTTTTCATAGTATTTATTTTTTGCAAAGATAGTGAAATATTTACTGTTTTATACTCCGAAATTTTGTTATGCTAGTGATTTATGTCTTTTTGTATTTACAATGCTCTACACCAATTCCACAATTCTCTCCAACCATTCTTTATCAATTTCATCAAAGGTATTATAGTACACACTATCAATATCTAATACAGCAATAATTTGATTATTTTTAAAAACAGGAACAACAATTTCTGATTTTGATGCACTACTACAAGCAATGTGTCCATCAAACTTCTTTACATCCGGCACAACGATTGTTTTTTCCAATTGCCATGCGGCACCGCATACGCCTTTCCCTTTTTGAATTCTTAAACATCCCAGTGTGCCAATGTAAGGACCTGCTACCAATTCCTTTTCATTCAAAACTCTGTAAAAGCCAATCCAATAGAAATTGAACGCTTCCTTAATAGCAGAGCAAATGGTAGACATTCGGGCAATACGGTCTGTTTCATGGTCTAAAATATGTGTGAGTTGTTCGTACAATTCTTTGTATTGATAGGACTTGGTAGAAGTGGTGATTGGAATGTGTTGCATCGTTTTATTTTTTGAGATAATTCCGAACCGGAATGGCAAGTTGCAAAAATAATACCATCGGGAAAAGTATATACTTAAAAATTCTTCTTGGGAATTTATACAGAACAGGAAAAAAGTTTCCTAATTGTTGCAAATAAAAACTTGTGAGAACGGTAGCACAAATGTAATTTTTCTTATGTAGATATTCTGGTCTTAAAACATCAAATAACAGAATGAGCCGTCTTTCATTGGTTTCATTTTGAACATAATGGGTATAAGCATCTGTAAAAGCCAGCACATGACCCTTTTCCCAATAGCGTTTTTCACCATTGACCGATAAATAACAATGTTCTTTTGCCTTTGGGACTTCTAATCCTAAATGACACCGAATAATAGCATTCGTATCACCTTGATGTGGTTTGATGGTTGCATGTGGCTCCAATAAATTAAATCCTACATTAACCACATTGTCTATTTTAGAAAGTACCTGCATAGTTTGCGGAAAGTATTTTTGATAATCATACATTTCTACACCCCATACTCTTAATGAACGTACTTTCCAGGATTTCGGCCGTTCCACCATTGTTACATTAAACTGTGCCTCCATTTCTTGCTGCGCAATAAAATTCAACAGTTCTAAATATATTATTTCTGTATTTTCCTGTAACTCCTTAATCCCTTTAAGAGCACTCACTTCTTCAAAACAGGACTCCACTCCCTGATATTCTTTGTTATCATGCAGACTAAACCAAAGAAGATATTTGGTTTTTTTCATTAATTTTTTATTTCGCTGGCTGTTTTGTCCACAATTTTAAACTCTGTCCGTCTGTTTACAGCGTGTTCTTCTTCTGTACAGAGGACGTTGTTTCCACATTTATTCAATAATTTTTTTTCACCATAGCCAATGGCTTTTAATCTTGATTTGTCAATATCATTCAAAATTAAATAATCCACAACAAACTGTGCTCTTTTTTGTGAGAGTTTTAAATTATAATTGTCATCGGCACGGCTATCGGTGTGTGAACTGATTTCTACGTGCAAATTCTGATTGTTTTTTAATATCTGCACAACTTTATCCAGTATCCTTTTTCCTGCTTCGTCAAACTTATATTCATTCAGTGCATAATTGATGTTTTCTATCACCGTAATACTGTCCTTCTTTTTAGCATTTTTTAAATTCAACACTTTCAACCATGGATCATCCACTGTATATTGAGAAAGTGTAGTTTTCTCCAGATCCAACAATTCAATCTTAAATTCACCACCCAATCCTCTTACCAGCCGTTTAATCACTCTATTTTTACTATCCGTAATTAAAATAACATCTAAATTTTTCAATTTATCGTTATTCTCATCAATGTCAAAGGACACGCCGTTTTTAAATTTCAGGTTTTCTATCGCAAACATACCGCTTTCATCTGTTTTAATAGTTTGTAAAACGTCCTTGTCATCTACTACATTCACTTCTACGTTAGATAGTGGATTGAGCTTAATATCTTTTAAATATCCTTTCAAATTAAATATCAAATCCTTATCAGATAATTCCATTTCTTTTAAGACAACTTTATCTGCCTGAAGCAGTTCAAATTGAAACGGTTGATTGGGATTGTACAAAAAGGACTTAATTTCTTTACCTACTTTATTGGTTAAAATTAACTTAGTACCAGGTGAAAGGTTTAAATCTTTATCCTCAAACGTTATTAAATAATTTTGATCGTACTCTAAGTACTTAAATACAAAGGCACCAAATTCATTGGTAGTAGCAGTGTCAATAATATCTCCGGAAGGTGTTTTAATAATAATTTTCACGTTTTTAAGTGGCAAACTGCTATTGCCGGCTATTAGAAAATTTCCGGACAATGTCAAATCGCCATCTCCTTTTAAATCTTCAATCTTATATTTTTCATAAGGTAAGAGTTTGAACACAAATTCTTCGTCCTTTAATTTTTTACTCACGCGAATAATTTTTTCGTCTTTGGCCATATAAAAACGAGCTTTACCCTTAAATTCAGGCGTCTCATCATCTACCTGCACCAGATAATTTTGCTTGTAATCTAAGTAATTAAACACAAAATTACCGTTGACATCAGTAGTCGTTGAATCTATCTTTTTACCCACCGCATCCAGTAAATATACCTTGACATTCTTGGCGGGATCATTGAGATTTTCAGTTAATAAAATTTTCCCATCAATTTTCATTGATAAATTTCTGTACTTAAATGAATAAATATCATCTTTTCCTTTTCCGCCGGGCCTGTTGGAAGAAAAATAACCAGTAGAATCAGAAGTAAATATAATTGCAAAGTCGTCATAACTGCTATTTAATAGTAAACTTTCCATTCGGTCTAAAATCCATATTCCTTCTTTTTGTTGGGCAGAAAAAATATCTATCCCTCCTAAACCGGGCAAACCATCAGATGAGAAAAACAACTTACCATCTTTTCGTATGTATGGAAACATTTCTTTTCCACTAGTATTGACATCACCGCCAAGATTAACGGGCTTACTCCAGCTATTACCTTCTCTTTTACACACCCATATATCGGTTTGACCAAATCCGCCGGGTATGTCGGACACAAAAAACAAGGTATTGCCATCCGCTCCATAACAAGCATGAGCGGTGTTGTAATCGTTGCTGTTGTATTCAAACGGGCGTATGTTTTTAATTTTTCCTTTGACATAATCGGCCATATATAATTTAGCTGTGTTGAGGTTTTTGGTTGGATTGTAAATAGTACGGGTAAAAATGATTTCTTTACCATCCGGCGAGAAAGTGATTGGTCCATCATAAGCATAATCCTGATTGAGTTTAGAAGAAAAGTTTTTCTCTTTTTTCTTTACAACATCATATTCGTAAATATCAAAAAAATACCCGTTGTCATAATTACTATGAATGTCGTCAAACATTTCAGGAACTTTCGTTTCTTTAATAAACAACAACTTATCCTTTAAAACGCCGGCTATAAATTCCGTTTTTTCTGTATTGAGATCATCTAATGCCTGAATATCATATTCTTTGGGCTTGGTTAAGATATTTCGGATGTCAGAACATGCTTTCAGCGCATTTTTAGCCGCCACATTATTAGGATTGGTTTCCAAAAAAGCATAGTATAGTTTGATGGCTTCTGTATATTTTTCTTTAATTTTTAAGGTATTGGCATATAAGTATAAAAATTCATTATTTGAGGGCTGTGCATTTTGTTGATAGGCCTTAGTAAAATAATCGTATGCTTGTTCGTATTGACCAATGTTGTAATAACTTGCTGCTATTTTGTACAACAATTCTGCGTTAGTACTGTTTTTTTTCAATTCTTTTTCATAATATCGGATAGCGATGCCATACATTTTTTTTGAAAAATATTTGTCGCCCTTGGGTTCTTGAGAATACGCCCAACTGCTCTGGCTTAAGCTTATTATCAGTAGTAACAATAATATTATTTTTCTCTTCATCATTTTCTTTTTCAGTATTTTTTAAAGTAGTTATGTACCATCCAAAATTCGTATCTTATAAGAATCTTGGATTAATCACAGCGGTATTGTTTTTAGGACGAATGTCCCATCCTATCATGATTTCATGTGTGCCGCCCAATGCTCTCTTAGTACCTGCCCCCAGATCATACGAGTATCCAATCCTCAATTGTCTGGTAATGATAATTTGAGTCAGCAACCCGCCGCCATAATCCTCTCTTACAAAAACACCTAGCCAGATTCGGTTTTTAATTAAAGCGTTTAAAGATAAATCACTTTTATATCTGCTCCATGCCCACTGTTGTAAGTAATTTACATTCAACAAAAAATTTTCATTGATGTAAAATGATTTTCCAAGAATAAAGAATCCGTGAGGAATCAGTGTATAAACCACACTGCTTGTTCCTCCGGCCATAGCAAAACTGCTATTGATAATCCTGGCCTGATTTAAATGTGTGAAGCTAAATCCACCATAAAATGACCGGGTGTATAAATAAAATCCTGCATCCACATCCAGTACTGTTTTTTGATAACTGTTAAGCAGTATAAAACTATTATCGTTGAGGTCCTTGTATTCGGTTTTATTCAGATTAAATTGATAATTGATAGCGCCGGCACGGGCACCAAAAGACAATTTCCATTTGGAAGATAGAGGAAGAATATAAGAAACGCTGGCATAAGCCGCCGAGGTGTTTCGTGCTCCGATTCTATCATTCATAGCCGCTATACCATAGCCCAGTCGGTATTTTTTTATCGGTGCATGTACTGATAAATAACCCGTTTGGGGAGCACCTGGAAAACTTACCCATTGATTTCTCAATGATCCTGTTACCGCAATTGCTTCCCGTGTGCCGCCATAAGCAGGATTGATAATGTATGGATTAAACAAATACATATTGTATTGTGGATCCTGCTGGGCGTTTATTGTATTAAAACAATTCGCCACAAAACCGAAAAATAAAACTACTACTAATTTTAATTTCATCCCTTGTTTCTGAAAAATAAAAGATAACGTCTTTCCGTAATTAACATTGGTGTTGTAATAAGCAAATAATTTTTTTTCAATTGTGTAAAACTTCATAAATGATTATCAAAAGTTATTTTTCTCCTATTAGTTCTATAAAACCTTTTAGGATATTTTTATTTTTTCCATCAAGGTCAATTAAATAATAATAGGTGCCAGCCGGAACGGTAATAGGATATTTTTTGCTTCCCCAAGTGTTTTCCTGATTATCGTAATTTTCAATATACATTACTTCCTGCCCCCAGCGATTAAATATATACACAATATTGTCAGGATATTCTTCAATGTTTTCTATAAAGAATTGATCATTCTGCCCATCTCCATTGGGGCTGATATAGGTGAATACTTTAATCTTGCACGGTTCAGAAGAAGGAGATATGACAAGATTATTAAGTATTACAGTATCTAATGGTTGAGTGCCATCGTAAGCAATAATCATCACACTGTAAGTGCCGGGTGCAAGATTGTACAAGGCACCGCAGTCATTTGTGGGGCAGAGCGTATCATTCCAGAACAATTGATAATTCAAAGATTGAGGGACAATGCCCGTATGAGATTTACTCAGCACTATGCTACCGTCTTCTTTACCCACACAGGAAACAGGGGTGATAGTATAATTTGCTAATAAATTAAATTTTCCTGCATCGGGCTGCAAAAAGCCCTGAGTGATGATGTTATTACTATTTGAAATGGTGTTAATAACTGTTTCTCCAATATTGTAATACAAGTACACATTGCCTACATTCCCTTCTCCCCCACAGGTATTGATAACAAAAGGAGAAATGGTTTGAGAGAATATTGAATAAGGCATATATGCAATAAGCATTAAAATCAATATCATTTTTTTTATATTCATCATGATAAAACCTCTTGCGGATTTTCTAAACATATTTTTTTAATTTATTAAATATTCATAGCCACTGTTTAATCTGTTTCTAACTTTTGATAAACCACTAAAATTTTCCCTAAGCGAATGTTGCCAGGATCGTATGGTAACCGAACTCTAAAATAATAAGCATGCGTAGAAGGGGCATACAAAATATTCAGAGCAGTAAGAGACAACTCTTGTATAGTGGGTGAAGTTCCGCTACTTAATGTTGCCAGGTTAGTTGCATTACCATAAGCGGTAGATGTACTAAAATCATTACGCCACAATTGGCATGTAATAGAGTAAGTACTATTATCATATACGTAAGCATAAATGGCAGTAATGGTACAGTTAGAAGGAAGTATAAGAGGTGCGTCATAATAACAAGCAAAACCTGATATTAGAGCAATAGTTCCTCCGGGAACAGGGCCAATATTCCCGGTAACTGCTGTATAACTGCATGCCGGTGATTCTTCATGAAATGCAAATGGAGATATAGACATTGTATAGGTTTTTGGAGAGGTATATTTGTAAGCATTGGTGGCTGGGATATCTACATCACCTGCTACGGAAAGTAGACTTGTTGGTGAAAGTGTTCCTATACCTACATTTCCTTGTTCAAAAACGGCTGTTGTGGTTCCATTGCCGACTGCTTTGAATGCCATAGAGCCAGTAGTAGTCCCGTTGGTTATAGCAAAAAGTGCCGGTTGATTGTTAAAAGGGTTTGCTACTTCAAACCTACCGGCCTGCCCAGTACCTATTGTTCTAGCTAAAAATGCTTCTTTTGAATTGGTAGAGATATTGATTTCAAAATCTCCTGCCCGACCATTACCATTATTTACGGCGTGCACGGCATTGTTCGTATTGGCATTATTATCCAAGTAAAAGAAGCCCGCTTCACCAGTTGAATTATTGTAAGAAAAAATATTTGGAACAGTGCCAGAAGATACAATATGCAATGGATTAGTGGGTGTTAAAACTCCTATTCCAATATTCCCATTACTGGCAATACGCATCCGTTCAAGGTTGGATGTTTTGAATACAAGATCCTTGGCGTCTGTCGTGCCGAGAAAGCTTGTTGGCGGATTAGTACCACTATTGCCGAATAAAGCCCATGCATTGTTTTTAATATCAATCATTGCTGTATCGGATGCAGAACCCTGATTGATAGTAAGGGTTATTATGCCAGTAGTATTTGAAGTAGCTGATAACGAAGGGGCAGGAACACTGAGATTAAAATTATTGCCCGTTGTTGGTGATATAGCAGCAATACCGGATGGGGTTATCGTTATATTACTGGCCGGAAAGCTTAAGGTTTTCGTACTGGTAGCAGTGCCTTGTGATACGCTTATCGTTGCCTGCGAACTGCCGTTGATAACATTTAAACTTGGTGCATCTACATGCACCGTAAAAGCATTACCACTAGACGGTGTAACGCTTGCAATACCCGATGAAAACATAGAAACAGTAGTGGGGGGCGTTGGTGGAAAACTAATAGATGTGGTCGCCGTATTACTTCCCTGTGTCAATGTAAAAGTGGCACCTGTAGAAGTACTGCTGGAAGTAAATGTAAACGGCGGTGCATTCGCAGTAGAGTATGAACCTAACGCATAACTTGAATTGTAACTAGTGTTCGCACTGTAAGAGTTTTTCGCATACAAAGCGTAAGGCACGGATAGCAGTTGTTGTGTGCCAACATAAGTATACGATGTACCACCCGTAGGATCCATTTGTACTTCCAAAAAGTAAGGCCCGTTTGACCAATCAATGCTTTGAAACTGTGTGGGATTGTTTTTCCCTATCTCTAATGTAAACAACCCTAAACTATTGGTAGTGGTAGCGTGTGTTTCTGTAAAAACGGGGTTCCCACTCATACTGCCCTGATGAATAATAAATTGGATACCTATCGGTTGAACTGATAAAATGTTTCCGCTGGCATCCCGGGCTATCCCTTGATAGCTAATGGTTTGAGGGGGAGATGTTTGAGAAAAACATAATTGTAAACTTAAAAATGTTAGTATAAAAAATTGTAACTTTTTCATAATTTATTTTTTGCAATAGTACAAAAAATTATTCTATTACAAAATAGTTAAATTTTATGGAATTGATTGTGAAAGTACTATTATTTATTAATTTTACACTAAACCCGAAATTGTTAACCCCACTGATGTAGTATTGTATGTAACCAGCAGCATCATTTCCATTATCAACCAATGAAACAACTACAACAGGAACAGACGCGTATGTGGTGCCGAATGAAATATTTATCTGAGCATACGAACTAGGAGGGATACCAGAGACCTCAACATTTCCTTTCACATCACTGGAGCTTGGAAAGAGTATAGCAGTAACACCTACCGGAGAAATATTTAATATACTCGGGATATTAGTAGAGGACACGCTTTTAATATGTCCATCTTTGATCATTACATTACCAGCGTTGGAATATATAGACCAATCAGAATAACCATCTATTACTAAATTGCCCCCATCTGCTTTTATAAAAATTCCAACATTATTACCTAAACCTGTTGCGTATACATCTATACCTCTTCTTCTGTTGACAGCGGTGCTTGAAAAGCCAGAGAAATAAGCCCCTAGTCCCACTATCGTTGCAAGAGTATTGCTATTGAGCGCATTGTTATCCAGATATATTCCATAGCTAACATTAGAAGATGTAGATGTAATTGAGGCCGAATGATTGATTTTTAAAGCAGAAGCAGCAGCAGCAGAGCCCCCGTTTCCAAAATTGATTGTCACCCCTGCGTCTTGAAATGATGTAGAATTAGCAGTATAATACATAAATGTTTTACCATATAATTTTATACTGTCTTGCAAAGAAAAGAGATTGATATTTTTTGGTGTACCAATATGTAATCCGCCATTTTGTGCATATATTTTAATGCTATCAAATGCAGAAAAATTCACTTTTTTTGTGCTCCCTATCAATAAACCCTGTCCTTTCTGAGTAACTATAAAACTGGTATCCTGAGTATTACCGATTCCGCTTCGGAGTACCATACCTGAGTTCCCACCCAGGTTATAGACATCTATTATACTTGCAAAACTGTTCGTATTACTGAAATGTGCTAATACAGTATCATTAATATTTCCAAAAACACTCAGTAGTGCCGGTGGTTGAATAATAGAGCTACCAATACGAATTTTTCCACCTTTTGTAATACGCATACGTTCATTATTAGCTGTTTTTAAAGATAAGAGGAACATTGTCTTTGGTTCCAATAAAATTAAGTGTTGAGTCGGTTTGATAATTTCCTTCGGTACTCCAGGCAGTGAAGATGCCTGTATTAATTACAGATTCTGCTTTTTTTGAATATAAGGCATACGGCACGGATAGCAGTTGTTGTGTGCCAACATAAGTATACGATGTACCACCCGTAGGATCCATTTGTACTTCCAAAAAGTAAGGTCCGTTTGACCAATCAATGCTTTGAAACTGCGTGGGGTTGTTTTTCCCTATTTCTAATGTAAACAGCCCTAAACTATTGGTAGTGGTAGCGTGTATTTCTGTAAAAACGGGGTTCCCACTCATACTTCCCTGATGAATAATAAATTGGATATCTATCGGTTGAACTGATAAAATGTTTCCGCCGGCATCCCGGGCTATCCCTTGGTAACTGATTTTTTCCAAAGAAGTATTTTGTGATAAAATGATATTGATGCATATTAAGCATATTAAGTTGAAACACCAGATTAACTTTCTCATTTTATTATTTTTTTGCAAAGATACTAATTTTATACCGATAAATTGAATACTATTGAATTATTGTTTTATATCAATTATTTTGCAGTAATTTGCAGCAAAAAAATATGGAAGAATCGAAAACTTTAATAGGCATCTGGATGAAAGGGCTGATTCGTCTTAAAAAAGAAGGATTTTCAGAAGGACAAATCGCCGATATTAATGCAGAGACCTCTCATCTTGTAGAGTTGCTTTTACAATTTTATGATTACGGGGATGCAGACCTGTACGAAGTTCCTAATAAATCGGTAGAAGATTGGTTCAATGGTATCCTTGAACTTAAAAGATCTGGTTTTACATTTGAAGAAATCAGTCAGTTTATGAAAGATATAAAAAATGCTTACTACTATATTGAACATGAATACGATGAGTGGGATGATGATGAAGACAATTACGACGATTACGATGATGAGGATGATGATGAAGACAGAGACGATGAGGATAATTTTGACCCGAAAAAATTTTTCCCTAAACGATAATACATTCACTTAATGGTGGGTGCATCTTAATAAAAAATCATTGAAGCAGTGTACTCCAAAAAACGTGCATTTTTATTACTTACAAAATACAATTTGTCTTTATTGGTAGTGTTTTCAGCCGTCGTAAGTTATGTTACAATTGCTGAGGAGCCGGAATGGACGAAGGTCATTTATTTAAGTATAGGTGGATTTTTAATTACCGGCGCCTCCAATAGTTTTAATCAAATCATCGAAAAAAAAACGGATACCTTAATGAGCAGGACTCAAGACAGACCTTTACCGAAAGCGATTTTGAGCAATACAGAGGCGTTAATTTTTTCTATTATCATAGCGGTTACAGGGCTTTATTTTTTATACTTGTGCTCTGTATTGACGGCATTTATTGGGTTTATTTCAATGCTGCTTTATGTGTTGGTTTACACGCCCTTAAAACAAAAAACTCCATGGGCTGTTTTTGTAGGCGCATTTCCAGGCGCCTTGCCTACTTTAATTGGTGCTATAACGGGTCAAAGTCAGCAGAATCGGATAGAACTTTTTTCAGCATTATTGTTTTTAATACAATTCATGTGGCAATTTCCGCATTTTTGGACATTGGCATGGTTTAACTATGAAGATTATGCCAAAGCAGAATTTTATTTGCTGCCTAACCGAAAGAAAGATGGTTTTTCTGCGTTTATGATTTTCCTTTATACAATCTTTTTAATTATCGCGGTTTTGCTTCCTTATTTTTTTCATTTTATCGGATGGATTTCTTTAACGATTCTTATTATTGCATCTTTGAGCTTACTCCTTCAAACGTACTTGTTTTATCAACATCCCACCGATGCAATGGCAAAAAAATTATTTAAAGTATGCATTGTCTATTTGCCTGTTGTGCAATTAAGCATTATGACAAGATTATAAAAATAGAATTATGAAAAAAGAAGAACTACCACTCAGAAGAAAAGCCCAAAAAAATCTTTTGTGGTTAGGTATTTTTAGTATTATTATGTTATTTTCAGGTTTGGTAAGTGCGTATATTATTCGCGCACAGGGTGGGAATTGGCTAAAATTTCAACTGCCGGATATTTTTTACTTTAGTACAGTGATAATTTTAATCAGTAGTTTAACAATGTATTTAGCACAAGCAAGCATTCAGAAAAATGATAAAAAAAGAACCACCATTTTTTTAGTAATCACATTTATACTTGGTGTTGTTTTTTCCATAAGTCAATTTTTTGCATGGAAAGAATTGTATCAAAACGGTATTGTGTATGCCGGGAAGTATAGCAATCCTTCAGGTTCATTTTTATACTTATTAACCGCTTTGCATCTGTTGCATTTATTAGGCGGTTTAATAGGATTGCTCGTAACAACAATAAAAAATTTCTTAGGAAAGTATAACTCAGAAAATTATTTAGGAATAGAACTTATTTCTATTTACTGGCACTTTTTGGATGCACTTTGGATTTTTTTATTTTTATTTTTAATATTTATTCATTAAAATTGCCCGCAAAAAGTTTTTTATGTCACACGCTCATGCAACTGTAGTGGATGAAAAGGAATTGTGGAACGGAGGTGTATCGCCGTTCAATATCAGTTATGGAAAGATCATGATGTGGTTTTTCCTGGTTTCAGATGCCCTTACATTTGGTGGTTTGCTTTGTGCCTATGGTTTTATGCGACACCGTTTTGCCGATGTTTGGCCACATGCAGAACATGTGTTTGTCCACTTTCCATTCGTAAAGCAACATATTCCACTGGCTTATGTAGGATTGATGACGTTTATTTTGATTATGTCTTCGGTAACGATGGTACTAGCAGTAGAAGCAGGGCAGAGAAAAAATAAAAAACAAGTCGCTATCTGGATGTTGGCTACTATATTAGGGGGGCTGATGTTTTTGGGTTCCCAGGCATGGGAGTGGTATAATTTCATCGTAGGCACAGAAGAAGGAGCGTTAAGATGGGTATGGAACGAGGAACAACAAAAATATGTACAACAAATTATTCACGGTGCTAATATGACGGTGAATGAATACGGCATTCCTCAGTTTGCCAACTTTTTCTTTTTTATTACAGGATTCCACGGTTTCCACGTATTCAGCGGCGTTGTACTAAATATTATTATTTTTATTCAGGTGTTGAATGGTGTAATGGAAAAAAGAGGACATTATGAAATGGTAGAAAAAGTAGGATTATATTGGCACTTTGTGGACTTAGTATGGGTGTTTGTCTTTACATTTTTCTATCTACTTTAAAAATTCATTAACCTAAAAAAATAAAAATATGCATTTTCATGATCATTATCCTGAATACGAAAAAATGGCCATTCATGGCGAAGAAGAAGGTAAAAAGGCAAGAAGAGTATTGTGGAATGTTTTTTGGCTGATGCTTATTGTTACTATACTTGAGTTAATTGTTGGATTTATGGCACCTGAAAAGGGATGGACCGGTACTTTGGGATTGAAAATTTTCTTCATTACTTTTACTTTAGTGAAAGCAGGAGGTATTGTGCTCTATTTTATGCACCTCAAACACGAACGAACATTTTTCAAATATACCATACTTGTCCCATATTCTGTTTTTATTCTTTATACTGTTTTTATTTTGATTGTGGATGGTAATTATTCTATGAACCCTCATTATAGGAACAAAGTGGACAAGCTCTATTTTGAACAACAGGAAAAATTAAAAAGCCATTCCAACCATGAAAATGGCGAACATTAATCCGATTTTATCTAATTAAATTTGGATGTTTAAAATTTTCATTATTTTGCCCACCAAAAATTAACACTATATGATAAAAAAAATCTTTTCTGTTTTGTGTGCTTTAATAATAGGACTTTCTCTGCAAGCACAAAAAAATTATATTAAATCTGCTGATGAAGCATTAAAATATGGGCAATACTTTAATGCCATTGAACTCTATAAACAGGCCTATACCAAAGCCAAAAAACCAGATGTAAAAGCCAAAATACTTTACAAAACTGGTTTGGCATACAAGAGTATCAATGATTTAAAATCTGCTGAAACCTATTTGCAAAAATCTATTTCTGCTAAGTATCCTGATCCTGCGGTGCATATGGTATTAGCAGATGTATTAAAAGCACAAATGAAATACCCAGAAGCCATGGCTGAATACGAGACCTACAAAAAAGAAAATCCCTCTGACCCAAGAGGAGAAATGGGTATCAAGTCCTGTCAACTGGCTCAAGAATGGAAAGACAACCCTACCCGTTACAAGATAGAAAACATGGCTTTGATAAACTCAAAAGAATCTGATTTTTGCCCACAATACAAAGATGCTAAATACAAAACCCTTGTTTTTACGTCTACCAGAGAAGGCGCACAAGGTAAGTTGGACATTACCACCGGTCAAAATCACTCGGATTTATACGAAACAACTTTAGATAAAAACGGAAAATGGAGCACGCCTACCCCATTAGGGGTCATTGCGTCTCCTTTCAATGAGGGTTGTGCCTGCTTTACCAAAAAAGGCGATTTTATGCTGATGACGAGATGCCCGGAAGCCAAAGGGAAAAAATTAGCATGTCAATTATATATTGTAAAAAAACAAGGTAATTCGTGGGGAGAACCAGAAAAGCTGCCATTCAACATTGATAGTATTGCTTTCGGACATCCCAGCTTAGCACCAGACGGAAAAACATTGTATTTTGTAGCCAAATTACCAGACGGGAAAGGCGGAAAAGACATCTGGAAATCCATATGGGATCAGAAAAACAACACATGGTCTAAGCCCATTAATCTTGGAGATATGGTCAATACCCCCGGAGATGAAGTATATCCATATATTCATCCTGCTGGAAAAACCTTATATTTTTCATCCAATTACCACTTAGGTATGGGTGGTTTAGATATATTCAAAGCAGAAGCAGATGAAAATGGTAATTTTACTAAACCTGTTGAGAACATGAAATATCCTATTAACTCAGCCGCAGATGATTTTGGAATTATCTTTGAAGGTGCCAAAGCCAAGAGAGGATATTTTACTTCGAACAGAGAAGGAGGAAAAGGTAGCGATGATATTTGGTCATTTTATTTACCACCACTTATCTTCAAAATGAAAGGTACTGTAGTAAGTACAGGAGGTAATACAGGTGTTGGAAAAAGCGAAGGGGTAGCCAATGTAAAAGTTAGATTAGAAGGAAGTAATGGAGATATTCAGGAAACTATGACCGACAAAACAGGTGGATATTCCTTTACGGGTTTAAAAGAGAATACCTCCTACACAGTGAGTATTGAAACCAATAAAAACTCTGTGTCCGAACATTATCCGGATGGCTACCTAGCCAGTAGCGAGAAGGGGACATTTACTACCGTTGGAGTAAACAATTCAAAAGAATTTGTAAAGGGTTTTGAAGTAAAACCAGTAGAAAGAGAAATTCGTTTACCAAGAATATTATTTGATTTAGATAAAGCTACACTTAGACCAGAATCAAAAGATTCGCTTGAATACTTATACAAGCTCTTAATAGATAATCCAACTATTATCATTGAAATTCAAGCACATACAGACAGCCGCGGCAGCGATAAGAAAAACGACAAACTTTCACAAGACAGAGCCCAATCCGTAGTAGATTATTTGATTAACGAAAAGAAAATCAATCCTGCCCGCTTGCAAGCCAAGGGCTATGGAAAAAGAAAACTGTTGATAAAAGATGATGTGATTAAAGCAGTAAAAACAAAAGAAGAACAAGAAGCTTTGCACGAGAAAAACAGAAGAGTTGTTTTTAGAATTATTAGCTGGGATTTTATAGATCCGAATGCGCCCAAAAAAGAAGTACCAAAAGTTAAACCTAAAATTGAAGGAGAAGAAAATTCAGAAGAAATTCCAGATGCAGAGTCCAATTAATGCTCTTACAAAAAGAACTGACAAAAAAACTTCCGCAAATGCGGAAGTTTTTTGTTTTAAATACCTCTAAAAGTATTATTTTACTTACATTCGCCGACCTTAAATAAAAAATTGTATGTACAGAACACATACTTGTGGAGAATTACGAACGGCTCATATCAATCAAAAAGTTGTTTTAGCGGGCTGGGTTCAAAAAAGAAGAGATTTGGGCAACCTAACATTCATTGATTTAAGAGATCGTTATGGTATTACACAATTGACATTTAGTAGTGATATTGATCCAGAATTATTGGAAACTGCAAGAACAATCCATAGAGAATTTGTCATTCAGGTTACAGGAACAGTAAAAGAAAGAGAGAACAAAAACCCTAAGATTCCGACAGGTGATATCGAAATAATAGTAGAAAAATTAACGATATTAAATTCTTCCTTAACGCCCCCTTTTACGATAGAAGATCAAACAGATGGCGGTGAAGAATTACGAATGAAGTCCCGTTATTTAGATTTGAGGAGGCATCCATTAAAAAACAATCTTATAGTAAGGCATCAATTAGCATTAGAAACACGAAAGTATTTAGATGCCTTGTATTTTCTTGAAATTGAGACGCCCTTTTTAATTAAATCCACACCAGAGGGCGCAAGAGATTTTGTAGTGCCCAGCCGACTCCATAAAGGAGAGTTTTATGCGCTTCCACAAAGTCCGCAGACGTTTAAGCAACTCTTAATGGTGGCAGGTTATGATCGATATTTTCAAATAGTAAGATGTTTTAGAGATGAAGATCTAAGGGCAGACCGGCAACCGGAATTTACACAAATTGATTGTGAAATGAGTTTTGTGGAAAGAGAGGATATATTGCAAACATTTGAAGGATTAATAAAACATTTGTTCAAAGTTGTGAAGAGGGTGGAATTACCAAATTTTATGCGAATGTCGTATGATGAAGCGATGAATTATTATGGATCAGACAAGCCCGATTTAAGATTTGACATGAAATTTGTACACCTGACCAATCTTTTGAAAAATAAAGGATTTAAGGTTTTTGATATATCTGAAATTATAGTGGGCATGGTATTGAAAAATCAGGCCAATGCGACACGAAAACAGATTGATGAATGGACAGAATTTGTCAAAAGCCCTAAAGTAGTATCAAGTGGATTAGTTTACATAAAATATAATGAAGATGGAACTGTAAAATCTTCTATTGATAAGTTTTTCAGTGCAGAACAATTAACCGAAGCATTAGAAACTGCACAAGCTGAAAAAGGGGATTTGATGCTGATTATGGCGGGTGAAAAATGGAAAACCTTAAAAGGCATGGGACAACTGCGTTTGCATCTTGCAGAACAGCTCAGCTTAATTCCCGAGAACGGCTATGCTTGCTTGTGGGTAGTGGATTTCCCATTATTTGAATACGATGAAGAAGAACAAAGATGGGTCAGTATGCATCATCCTTTCACATCGCCTATTGGGGATTTGTCTGGAAACATTGCAGAAATCAAAGCGAATGCATACGACATGGTGATTAACGGAATAGAAGTCGGAGGAGGCAGTATTCGTATTCACAATAAAGAAATTCAAAAGAAGGTTTTTGAATTATTAGGATTTACTGAAGAAGAAGCGATGCGGCAATTTGGATTTTTAATGAACGCATTTGAATATGGCGCACCACCACACGGAGGTATTGCCTTTGGTTTTGACAGATTAACGGCTATTATATGTGGGGTTGATTCTATCAGAGAGGTGATAGCATTCCCCAAAAACAATGCAGGAAAGGATACGATGATTGATGCCCCTTCTAAAATTCATAAAAAACAATTGGAAGAATTGGGCTTGACCATTAATACAAGTGCTTTGTAAGCCCTATTGTTTTTATTGCTCAACAGATAGTTATCTATAGTTATCTATTGTGGGAAGTCAATGAAAAAGTACTGGATGGTATTAAACTAACATGCTTTCAAACAGAGATATATTGAAAATAGTTTTTCCACTGATTATTAGTGGTTTGGGTCAAAGCGTCATTTATGTTACAGATATTTTGTTTTTAGGAAGATTAGGCGAGGTGGCATTAGGGGCTTCGGCTATTGCAGGATTATTCTATGCTTCCATCATCATGATTGGTTTTGGCATTTCATCAGGGCTACAAGTAATCATCGCACAAAAAACCGGGGAAGGTAATGTTGCCTTATTACACCAATATCTTTTCAATGGTATTTTAATTCAAGGGCTTTTTTCTGCTCTATTCACATGGATTTATTTTTTAAGCAGACATATTTTACTTGAGTTATTTGTACAACACGAAAATGTACGAGTGGCTACTATTCATTTTTTGGATATACGAATATTGGGATTATTCCCATATTATTTGTTTTATGCTTATCGGGCTTACTATTTAGGTATTGGCGCTACAAAAATCATTTCAATAAGCACAATTGTAATGAGTAGTATCAATGTATTGCTAAATCCGATACTGATTTATGGATGGGAAAGTTATATACAACCATTGAACTATCTTGGGTCTGCCTGGGCATCTGTACTATCAGAATGGATGAGCACTTTGTTAATCATGCTGTATTATGCTTACCAGAAAAAAGCCATGCAGTTTATATCCTACTTAAAATGGACGATTATTAAAGCCATTATCCGTATTTCAACACCACTTATCTTTCAACATTTTATATCTGTGTTTTCATGGTTCCTATTCTTTTTATTTATTGAAAAGATGGGCACAAGTGCACTGGCGGTTTCTAATGTTATCAGAGCAGTATATATTTTAATTATGGCGCCTGTTCTGGCTTTTTCTCATTCTACCATAACAATTATCGGGCAGCTATTTGGAGCACAACAATTTAATGTTTTGAAACCCACCTTACTTAAAATATGTAAACTTTCTGTTTTTTTTACTTTGCCTTTTTCTATATTTTCTTTGATGTATCCAACCTTATTCATGAAAATTTTTACAAACGACCCTACTCTATTAGCAGAAGGTAAGAGCGTGATGCGGGTTATTAGTTTTGCTTTGGTTTACTTTGCCCTGTCCATGCCTGTTTTGAGCGCTGTAACCGGACTTGGTGAGACGAAAAAAGCATTACTGACGGAAAGTATTTCTTTTGTTGTTTACATTTTATCCAGTGCTTTTTTAGTATTTATGCTAAAACTTTCACTTCCGTTCGTATGGTGTAACGAATTCATTTACTTTTCCTGCATCAGCTTCATTTCCTATTATTTTTTTACATCAAAAATACGAGTATTGATTAATAAAGAGAGCCATACTCTAAATTAAAACACTTATTTTTGCAAACATACTTTTTAAAAGAATTATTCGTTTAATCCCTGAAATGATCCCTGAAATGAAAAAACACTTTACATATATTCTTTTCCCCTTCATACTACTTTCGTGTAGCACTAAAAAAAATACAGCCGTGCATCGCCTCTGGCATAGTATGAACATACGGTTTAATGGTTTGTTTAATTCAACCGAAAGCATCAAAGAAGGACAATATAAAATTCGCACGGCACACAGAGATAATTTTGATGAACTTTTGCCCATCTTTGTTGTTCCGGAAAATGATGAAGAAGCCAAAAAAACTTATCCAGAATTTGACCGTGCTATTAAGAAAGCATCGCTCATGATTCAACGACATGCCATCAAAGAAAAAGGCAGCAGTGCAGAAACAACAAAACACGGTGCCAATAAATGGATTGATAACTGCTGGGTTAATCTTGGAATTGCTCATTATTACAAACGTGAATTTTTCAGCGGTATTGAAAAGCTGGATTATGTTACCCGTAATTATGCAAAATATCAGGAAAAATATGATGCGATGTACTGGCTGGTGCGTTCTTATAATGAAATAGGCGCTGTTTCGGAAAGCGAAATTGTTTTAGATAATTTAAACAATGATAAGAAAGTCCCATCGGATATTAAAAAAGAATTGTATGCCCTAAATGCCGATTACCACATCAAACGTGGCAATTACAAGGAAGCATTGAAAAATTTGGATAAAGCCATCCATCAGAACTATTATTTTAATCGTGAGAAAAAAATTCAAAAAGCACGTTGTGCTTTTGTGGCCGCCCAACTCAGTGAACAATCTGAAAATTTCAAAAAGGCAAAAGAATACTATAAAATGGTCATCAAACTCAAGCTAGATTACGAAATGATATTTTATGCTAAAATGAAAAGCGCTTTGTTATTTGATAATACCAACGTTTCTGAAATGGAAAAAAAGAAAAAAGAACTTTTACAAATGGCTAATGAGACCAAAAACAAAGAATATTTAGATATTATTTATTACACACTTGGACAAATTGAAGAAAAACAAAATAGCATTGAAAAAGCTAAAAATTATTACGGCTTATCTGTAAGAACCAGCACCACCAACCCCAAACAAAAGGCCTATTCTTACCTGAAACTTGGGGATATTTATTTTGATGAAGGACAATATGTACCCGCTGGTAAGTATTACGATAGCGCCATTACTACTTTACCTAAAACCCACAAAAACTACGAAAAAATTGTTTCAAGAAAAGAAGTGCTGCAAAACCTGATTAAATATATTCAAGGTATTAATGAATTAGATAGTTTGATACAACTTGCCAAATTTGATAAAAATGAAATTGACAGATTGATTGATAGGCAAATAAAACAATACCTTGCTGAAAAAGAAAAGAAACAAAAAGAGCAAGAAGAAAAAGCAAAAGCACCACCATCAGGCCCTTCTAATCCTAATGATCCTAACAATAATCCATTTGCAGCACAATCTTCTTCTTTTTATTTCTACAATCCAACAGCGGTAAATTATGGAATACAAGATTTTATCAAAAAATGGGGACCTCGCCCCTTAGAAGACGACTGGAGACGAAGTATAAAAAACAAAAATTTATCTGAGAACAATAACGATAACAACATCAATAACAACACAACTCAAAACAACAACTCAAATGCTTCTACGAATAATTCCAAACCCGCTTCAAGTAATACCAATAACAACAATATTGACCCCAAAACCACCAAAGAATATTATTTAAATAAATTACCCACTAATGACTCTATGTACAATGCGTATGTAAACAAAATTATAGAATATTATTATCTAATGGCATTGACTTATAAAGAAGATTTGAATAATTTCCAGAAATCCATTCAATCTTTTGAAATATTAAATTCTAAATATCCTGATAATAAATATAAACTTTCTTCTTATTATCAACTGTATCTGCTTTATCAGAAAGTTGGAAACACCGGTAAATCCAATGAATACAAAGAAAAAATTTTAAATCAATATCCTAATAGTGAATATGCCCAACTTATTAAAAATCCTAATTATATTGCTAATAAACAAACACAGTTAAATGCAACAGAGCAAAAATATGAAATATTATATGACGCTTATACCACTGGTAATTATCAACAATGTTATTATCTTGCAGATGAATTAATCCAATCCGGATTAAGCGATAAAATGCTACAGAAAACAGAATTTTTTAAAGCTGTATGTGACGGAAAACTTAAAAGCTTAGATACTTTAGAAATGAACCTGAAAAAATACATTGCCCTATATCCCAAATCTGAACTTAAAGACAGAGCCAATGAAATTCTTCTTTCTATCAATAAATTTAAACAGCAAAAGACCGATACTGCAGCCAAAAATAATACAGAAAATAATACTATTACTTATACACACAATCCTGTTGCATTGCATTACTTTTTTATTATTACACCAGATGAACCCAAAATCATCACTAATATAAAAAACAAAATAGATGCCTTTAATAAAACGTATTTTTCAAATGAAGAGTTTTCTATTACTTCTGTGTTATTTGGACAAAAAAAACAAATCGTATTAGTAAAATCCTTTGGTAACAAAGACAAAGCACAACAATATTTTAATTTATTTATCAACGATGAAGAAATGACAAATGACTTACCAAAAGACACTTTTGAATTTTACATTATTTCCGATGAAAATTATAAAACATTATTAAAAACCAATAAAACAGAAGATTACAAAATCTTTTTTGAGAAAAATTACAAGTCCAACGGTAAAAGTTAAGCGAATACGCTCGTTTTTTGTTATTTAAACAATACAACTTTACTAAACGAAAAAATTTAAAATCGTCGCATAATTAAATGCATCTTATTTTATATTGCCTATATGTGCTTTTCAAACAATTATTCTTCACATATTTTTTTCAACCCTTCCAACGCTACAGGAAATGTCTTTTGCATATAATCAACGAAATGTTCAGGTGTTTCCAGATTAACGATAACAACCGTATACCCATTTATTTCTTCAAAGATATAATTTTCAAAACCATTTCCCCATTTTTCAACTTCCAGACCCTCTGTAATTTCTTGATTACCTTTCACTATCCCATAGTGCTGAACCGATACAAAACGATTGGGAATTATATCAACAACTTTTGAAACCATTCCTCCTCTTTCTCCATGGCTGTCTGTACCAATAAATAATATTTTAGAACCTTTTTCCCATTTGCCCTCATATGTTGCTGTGGGATGAAAAGCTTTGGTCCATTCTTCATACGTTGTTTTATCGCTTAATCCTAACATTCTGTCAAACACTTTGTGAGCAGGAGCATTGATACTTACTTTAAATTCTAACTTTTTCATAGAGAAATTTATTTTTCAGATTTTCTTAGTATTTTTTCTAATGATTTTCCTTTGGCTAACTCATCTACCAGTTTATCCAGCCATCTTACTTTTTGCGTGAGCGGGTTTTTGATTTCTTGAACCTTATAGCCACAAATAGTACCTTTAATTAATTTCGCATCAGGATTAAGTTGTGCCTGCTGAAAAAATTCTTCAAAAGTTACATTTTTATCAATCAACTCCTGTAATTTGCGTTCATCAAATCCTGTGAGCCATTGTATAACCTGATGCAATTCTTCTACCGTTCTGCCTTTGCGAATAACTTTATTCACATAGTGTGGATAAACGGAAGGAAAAGGCATTTCCGCTATTTTTTTATCGTGATGTTGAATGTCTTGCATCTTGTATTATTTTAATCGTAAGAGTTTACTTTTATGGTTTACATTTCAGAGAAGTTGCGACTGTAAGTCAGCGTATCCATGTGAATAGTATCTTTATGTATCTGTTTATTTAAACCATTTTTTTGCTTTGGGTCTTCGGTGAGGACAGCCCGGCCAGCAACACGGCGTGCGTTTTCCATTTTTCAAATCTTCCAGCATACGACGAATATGTTCTGCTCTTGTTTCTGCTTTCTTCACAATGGTTACCCAGCAAATCCATTCATTGCGTTGAATAGGAGTGAGTGCATTCCATTTAGAAAGCGTTTGCTTGTCAGCACATAATGCCGATTTAATATCTTCAGCAACTTCGTGCAAAATGCCATTCAAAACTTCACTTTCCATTTTTTACGCGGTTTCCGATTAGATTAGTAAAATGAAAGTGCTAATTTACTACAACTCATTATTGCGGCAAAATTATTTTTCAAATAGGATAACCTTCGTTTAAAGTAAATTTATATTTATAAAAAATTAATTTGCATCAATTGTTGTTTTGTATTTTTTTTCCTTGCACCAATAAAGTAGTAAACTTAGGGCATTAGTTTATTAAAAACATTTCAGCAATCCAAAGGCAAATTATTTGACAAAACTTTCAAGAAAGTTAGTTTTACAACAATCTCTGCTGTAAATTTATCCCCGCTTTCATTTTTCAGTGAAATGCTTATATCTTGAAAAAATTTTTACCAATTACCATGATACAAACGATTGAAGTTCCACCTTGGAAAGAGTATGAGTTAATAGATGTTGGCCATTATAAAAAGTTGGAACGTTTCGGGAAATATATTCTCATTCGTCCGGAGCCACAAGCATTGTGGAAACCCAAATGGTCAGAACAACAATGGAAATCCCAGGCACATGTAGAATTCAGCCAAAAAGGAAGTACCAGCGGTATCTGGCAAAAGTATAAGAACATGCCCGACAAATGGCTTTTTCAGTTTCCTTTAGATACGGCTTGTTCATTACAAGTAAAATTAAGCTTGACCGGATTCAAACACGTTGGTGTTTTCCCTGAACAATCGGTCAACTGGAAAGATATTTATTCATCACTGAAAACTATTCCGCAGGCACACATGCTCAATCTGTTTGCCTACACAGGTGCGGCTTCCATTGCGGGTGCTCTGGCAGGTGCAAAAGTAACACACATTGATAGTGTCAAGCAAATTGTGAGTTGGGCAAATGAAAACGCACAACTCAACAACATCACTACCATTCGGTGGATTGTGGAGGATGCCATGATATTTGTAAAAAAACAGGTAAAGAAAAATGCTTTATATCAATGTATTGTTTTAGATCCTCCTGCTTATGGCCATGGACCCAAGGGTGAACGGTGGCAATTAGAAGAATTAATTCATGAACTCATAGAGAATGTATTACAACTATTAGATCCACAAAAACACCTGTTAATTCTGAATGCCTATTCTCTCGGACTCTCGGCTTTAATAGTGAAAAATTTATTGAAAGATTTTGCAGAAAAACATCATTCTGATATAGAGTATGGAGAATTGTTTATTCCATCTGCTACCGGCTATGCTTTACCATTAGGCATTTTTGGAAAATTAAAGAAAGTGTAAAAACAGATGCGTGTTTCTTAAATAAACTTGTACATCTTCCTATTCTACTTTTTTAATAATAACCATTCATCACCATTTAAATGCAACTAAAGTTATATCATCTGTTTGGGGAAATGATGCCTGCCATTTATCTAATGTTTCTTTGATATTCTCTGTTTTAATCCTGACAGAAGAATCTTCACTTATTATATTTTGCAAAAATCTTTTCAGCCCAAATTTTTTACCATACTCCCCACCATGTTGATGAATAATACCATCTGTAAAAAGGTATACTTCGTCGTTTTTATTCAATAAAATACTTTGTGTATCAAATATGCGTTTTCTTTCCAACTGCCAACCTCCAATTGGGAAACGATTACCTTTCCAAGTAATCAACTGGTTATTTCTCTTTATCACTATTTTTTGCCGGGCGCCGGAGAATTGCAAAGTTTGAGTAACTGTATCAATTCTAATCAATGCTATTTCTAACCAATCGTTGTTAAACAATTCTGTATCTACTTCAGATTGAAATGTTTCTATCCACTTTTTATCCATTTCGTTCAGATATTCTCCTGTTGTTTGAAAATTTTTACTCGCCACAAGATAATTTAAAATACTTATCCCCATTACTGACAACAAAGCCGAGGCCACACCATGACCAGTGCAATCACCTACTGCCAGGAATATATTATTGTCCTTTATTGTAAGCCAGTAAAAATCTCCCGACAAAGCAGAGTGTGGTAACCATATAATACCAAAATCCTGAAATGCTTTTTTAAAGTGTCTTGTTTTCGGTAACATGCCTTTTTGCAACAAACTTGCATAAGCAATGGCGTCCTGATGAATTTCCACATTGTCAACAATCATTTTTTGTCGCAAAATTACTTTATCAAAGCCACATCACAATTTTTATAGATTTTATCTTATATTTAAAAAATAATTAAATTCAAACATAGCCGATAAAGTTCTAAACATGGATAAAATTAAATTAGAAAAACAGATATTTCATCTTAACTAAAAAATACTTACTTTTGCACCTGCTTAAAGGGTTCTCAAAAAGAGATGAAAAGGGAATCAGGTGAAAATCCTGAGCTGTGCCCGCAGCCGTAAGTTCCATAAAATGCTTTGTTCATTGTTCTGTACCAGTGTTCTTCCGATTAACCGGAAGAATGCGAAGGTGAAGCAAAGCGGAACAAGCCGGAAGACCTGCCCATTTAAGCATCTAAAAAAGCGGCTTTCGGGAACAAAAGCCCGCTCCTTATCTAACTTGACAAGTAGCGATTTCCCGTAATGCTGCAAATGAATAAACACCATTTTCATTTGCACAAATGCTATTTAAAAACGAAATACAATTGATTTGCCTGTTTTGTCTTGTATCCGTTGCAAAAGCACAAAACATTCAAGACACTATTCATCTTGAAAGTATACCTGTTTTTGCCACTTCCACCGATGTAAAAGACCAAACATTTCAATCCGGGAAAAAAGCAGATTCAATAGATAGTTTGATATTGAAAACTTTGTGTGTCAATTCACTTGGTGATGTGCTCAATTACCAATCATCGGTTTTTGTCAAAAATTATGCACCGGGTAGTATCAGTTCTATGTCTGCAAGGGGTGGCAACGCACAACAAACAATGGTTTTATGGAACGGTATAAACATTGCTCATCCGATGCTTGGTCAATCGGATGTTTCTCAATGGAATGCCGGATTGTTTGATGCTGTGCAGATAGAGTACGGTGCATCCTCTTCTTTATGGGGCAGCGGCGCCATCAATGGTGCTGTTCAACTGAATAACACATTTGACAAACAAAATCATATTCAGCTTAGCTATCGTTACGGGAATTTTAGTACCCATCAGGGGTTAGTAAAAACATATTTTAATGTTTCAAAAATAAAAACATACGTCAATAGTTATTGGAATCAATCTGACAATAATTATATTATCAATGATACTTTACACTTAAAAAATGCTTCCTATACAAACAAAGGTATTTCAGGTGGCATTCAATTACACATCAATAAACATCAGAAAATACAGGCGCATTCTTGGTATCACAACGGATTTAGAAATTTGCCTAATCACTATTTTAATAATCTATATGCCGCCCAACAATACGATGAAACTTTCAGAAATGTGATCGACTATTTGTATTCCAAAAACAACTGGAAAGTAGGAATTAAACTGGCTTACCTTTTTGATAAAATCAATTATACAGATAGTGTTACCAGAATTTTTTCAAGAAGTAGTATTCATTCGTTTCACACAGAAGAAATTATTCATAAAGAACTAAAAAGCCATCTACAGATGATGATCGGACATCAGTTAATTTATAATTATGCCATCACTAATAATTATGCAAAAAATCAGGAATTAGTAAGACATGCTGTGTTTATGGGGATTAGCAAACGCTATAAACACATCAACTTAAATGCCATTGTTCGTAAAGAGTGGACGAATATTCGCACCGCTATTCCATTTACCGGAAATATCGGGGCAGAGTACCGGCTAAATAGTATGCTGGCATTAAAAGCGCAATCTTCATTTTTTTATCGTCTGCCTACTTTGAATGATTTATATTGGAAAAACAGCGGAGACGTTCATCTGGCGCCAGAAAAAGGTTATCATTATGAAGGAGGAATTGTTCTAAAATTAGTTCTCACTAAATTACATTCAGAAATTGTAAGTGAACTCACTGCATTCAACAAAATTACAAACGATTGGATAATATGGTTGCCCGGCGGAAGCGGACAGCCCGTTCCTGCGAATATCGCACAGGTATGGAGCCGGGGCACAGAAACTAATAGTTACTATCTGCTTCATCTAAAAAAAGGGAAAATAAAATGGACTGTAAATTCTGCTTACATCCTTTCAACAACAGAAAAATCAAAAATAAACAATGACGCTTCCATCGGTAAGCAATTGATTTACACACCACGCTATAATATAAACAGCAGTTGGCAATTGATTGTCAAAAACTTTTATACTGTTTATTTATTTCAATATGTAGGGTACCGATTTATTTCATCGGATAATTTACAATGGTTAAATCCTTATTCTGTAAATAATATCATTACCGGATACCATTTTAATTTCAAAAAATTTTCTCTGAATATATCCTTTGGAATAAATAATCTTTTTAATCAAAAGTATATGATAATAGCACAACGGCCTATGCTGGGAAGAAATTATTTTATTCAAGTTCAATTCAACACCAGAACAACTAAATCCAATTAAAACATATCATTAACTCTAAAAACCTAAAACCATGAAAAAACCAATCCTCACAACAGCAGTACTGATGTGTGCCTTAACCATCCACACACATGCACAAACATTCACAGAAACATTTGAAAACTTATCACTTCCTGCCAATTCTTTTTACAAAGACACAACGGGGGCAGATTGGCAAACTACTAACGCTATCTTCCGATACAGCTGGGATACTGGCTGGAGTTACTGGAGCGAAGGTACGGCATACACTAATATCAATGACTCTACAAACGGGAATTATACCAACTTATACGGATGCATTGCTTACAAAGGTTACAACAACTCTAATTATTACGTCACCGGACAAAACTTTGCTACCATTGTTTTGAAATCGCCCTATCAGATTGTAGATGGTTTTTACATTACCAACACTACTTATGCTGCTAAAGTGATGAAATACGGCAATATGTTTTCCCGTGCTTTTGGAGACACCACCGGCACAGGATGTAACTGTCCGCAAGGGTCTTATCCGGATTGGTTTAAAGTGACCATTAAGGGATACAAAAACGGCAGTATGCTGAATGATAGTGTAGAGTTTTACTTAGCTGATTATCGCTTTTCCAATAATAGTTTAGATTATATTGTCTGGAATTGGCAATGGGTAGATTGCAGTAGTTTGGGTACTGTGGATAGTATTCAGTTTTACATGTATTCATCGGATGTAGGGGTTTATGGCATCAATACGCCTACTTATTTTAGCATGGATAATTTTACTACTTCTGGTACAGCTGGTATTCATTCATTATCTGATTTAGATAGCCGTATATTCCCTAATCCAGTAAAAGATAAACTCTCTATTCAGGTGCCACCAAATGAGAATTATAAAATACAACTCTTTAATATGCTTGGTCAAACTATTGCAGTATATGAATTCCATTCAACAACCAACGCACCAATAGTTTTGAATTTTGAACAATACGAGAAAGGCGCCTATCTGATGCTGATTGAAAATAATAACAGCACTGAAAAACATTTGATTATCAAACAATGAGATGGTTTCTATTGTTGGGTCTGGGCAGTATTTTCTCACAGGTCTTGGCACAATTTGCCGGACCTGTGGGAGATGCTTCCACAACGGCTATTCATAAAGACAGCAGTGTGCTTGTGGGCTGGGCTAAAGAGTGTAGAATTTACAGGGGCTATCAGGATATTGCCAATCCGTCTTTAGGTTATACAAGCGTTGGAGATAGCACAAAAGCCATTGGTAAAGCAGACGGCACAGGCGTGGTAAGTTTAGGAGATGGCGGATACGCCATTCTTACGTTTTCTGTTCCAATTACAGATGGACCCGGATGGGATTTTGCTGTGTTTGAAAATTCTTTTAACGGCACATTTTTAGAACTGGCTTTTGTAGAAGTCAGCAGCGATGGTATTCATTTTTTTCGCTTCCCTGCTGAAAGTTACTTACAAACCTCTGTGCAATACGATAATGCGGCCAATATGGATTGCAGAAAAATAAACAATCTTGCCGGAAAATATCTAGTGAATTATGGTACGCCTTTTGACTTGCAGGAATTATCGGGTATTCCGATGTTAGATATTTATTCTGTTACACACATTAAAATCATAGATGCTGTTGGGAGTATAAATCCATCATTAGGAACATTTGATAAAAACGGGAATATTGTCAATGATCCCTACCCAACAGCATTTGCTTCTGGAGGATTTGATTTAGATGCTGTGGGCGTCATTCATCAACAAACCAACAGCATTTTAGATTTAAACGACCCTCTAATACTTCAGCTGTATCCTAATCCATTTGTTGACAAAATTTTTCTTACAAAGAATATAAATAAACCCTTGCACATAAATATAGTGAACACAAATGGCGAAGTTTTACTAAATACAATTTTATTAGACAACAATAAACATATCGATTTATCCAATATCCCCCAGGGTGCTTATTATGCTATCCTTCAAGCAGAAGACAAAAAGAAAACGATTAAAATTTTGAAACAATGATGAAAAATTATCTGGTCCTATTAAGCAGCGGGATTATTCTAATGTCTTGTGTCAAAGACAAACCCTCCCTAAGCACACCACAATATAATGTAACTATAAGCGGTTCGCACAAAGTGTATATAACAAATGAAGGTAATTTTATGTATAACAATGCTTCTGTAACATTTTATAATCCGGAAAGCAAAGATGTTATTTCAAATATATTTCAGGTGCAAAATCCGAATTACACATTAGGTGATGTGTGTCAGAGTATTAATAAAATAGGGAATGTGTTTTATCTGGTCATAAACAATTCCGGAAAAGTGGTAGTAGTAAATGCAGACGATTTTAAAGTAAAACAAACTGTCTATGGATTCTTATCGCCACGATATATTTTGCCGGTATCTTTTAGCAAAGGATATGTAAGTGATTTGTATGCGAACAAAATAGCGGTAGTGAATTTCAGCACTCTATCTATTACCTCATACATTCCTTGTGCTGGTTGGACAGAAAAAATGGTACAGTTTTACAACAAAGTATTTGTTACAAATTTGTATAAAAATTATGTTTATAGTATTGATGTTTTAAGTGATCAGATTACAGACAGCATCTATGTTGGAAAATACGCTGGTGGAATAGTATTAGACAAAAACGAGAAATTATGGATTTTAACGCAAGGTGATAATACTTCGAATCAAATAGCACATTTATACAGAATAAATCCAGTGTCTCACCAGATAGAAAAACAAATCAATTTTACTGCTAATGATTCACCACATCATTTAATTATAGATAGCAAACGAGAAAATTTATTTTTTATCAACAAAGATATTTATAAAATGAACATCAACGATAATACATTACCTTCTCAATATTTTATTTCCAGTAACAACCGGAATTTTTATTCAATGGCGTGGAGTTATTTTGACGACCATCTTTATGTAAGCGATGCTATGGATTATATTCAAAATTCTACTATTTACCGGTACGATGCCATTGGTCAACTCATACACACTTTTAAAGCAGGCATTAATGCTTCTGATTTTTGGATAGAGTAACACATACAATTTTTTTACTTACTAAGAAAAGAATGAACTAATGATGGTTTAAAACAAAATACCTTTTAGTTGTAAGTAAAAAAATTTCATTAATATGTAAAGCACTAAAAACCAGAATAAAACAGAAGCACAGTGATAAAGAATAACTTTACTTTTATCTTTAAAGAATCGTTCACCTAAAAATGTCCCTAAGGGAATAGATAATAATACAGGAGCCAATAAAGCAATACCTAAAAGTCCAAATTTATTTTTTATTTTAATAATTCTTCTGCTTTGTTTAGTGAATATTTTGTCTTTTTGCTTAAACCATTTTTGTTTTATTTTTTTCCACCACTTTATAATATAATAACTAAAATACGTGTAAATAATACTCCCTGCAAAGCCGGTTCCTACAACAAAAATAAAAGAATAGAAAAAATCAAAGCGGAAGTAAATAACAAGAGCAGGCATTCCTATCTTAAAGAACGCAGAGCATAAAATCATTAAAGGCAAAAGAGTGTACCAGTTCATTACAATTAATAACCAAAGATGGCTTTTAGAGATACTTTTTGGATATTTCCGTATTGTTTAAGCACATCAAAGTTTAATTTATTTTCATCTCCAATGAGGGCGATATTTCTGGGTTTTTTACGGATGTATTGATGCTGAAACTGTTCTACATCTTTGAAGTTCATTTTTTGTACGCGTTCAAATACATCTTTCCGAATATCGTAATTAATCTCTAATTGTTTTGCTTTTAAGTATTCAAACAACAATTCTGTTTTGATAATACGTTGAGAGCGGATTTGTTGAATAACACCTTCCTTAGCGACCTGAAAAGAAGAAGTGTTGTATGGCAATGAGTCCAATAAAGAATAAATAGCCGGCAAGGCATCGGCTAATTTATCGGTCTGCGTGCCTATGTAAGAAGTACTAATAAAAGGATAGTATTTATTTGGAGGGGTTGAAATAAAAGAGTACGCGGAATAAGCTAGTGCTTTTGATTCACGAATTTCCTGGAAGACAACACCACTCATATTTCCGCCAAAATAGTCATTAAATAATGAAATTTCAGGAATAAGACGTGCATCAAAGTCAGCTACTTTACTAAGAATTCTAAACTCTGCTTGTTGCATCGTATAAGGAACATAAAAAATCATTTTACCTTTTGTCAATAATTCAGTAGAATAACTTTTAGATTGTGTAACGGAAATAGTGCGAGAAGATATTTTATGATTGGTTTTCAGTAGTGTTATAAGGTCTTTTGGCTTTGAAGGGCCATAATAGAGAATAGAATGAGGGAACGCATTTAAATCTTTTAGAAGTCGTTCTAGTTCTGACGCTGTGATTGTTTTTAATTCATCGTTATTAAGCACATTGTTCAGCATATTTTTTTCACCATAGATGGCATAATATTGTAAATGCATTAAAATAAGATTTTTATTTTTTTTATTGTTTTCTCTTTCGGTTATATAATCTTTGATAAACTCCTGAAACATTTGTGGATGGATGCTTGGATTATTGAGTATATCTTCTGCAAGCAGCATTGCTTCCTGCATATTTTCATTTAATCCGGACACGGTGAGATACGCCACATTATTTGATTTTGAGATGTTCCAGTCAATACTACAGGCCTGTTGATACAGTTTTTTCATAAATTGTTCCGTAGATAAACTTTTCGTGGCAGGGAAATTATTTAAATATTTAAACAATACATCATACTTTTTAAGCACGGTGTCATTGAGGTTAAAATAATAGGTCAGTTCAAAAAGTTCATTTTCTTTGTTAGGGTGATACAAAAGTTCTACTGTTCTGGACGGAGCAGAGTTCGTGGTAATAGTATACGATTGAAGGTCTTTTTTAAAGTCAATAAATTTAGGGGATATAGGAGCTGGTTTATGTTCAATAATTTTTTGAGCAAAAAGAGAAGTATTGTTTCTGTCTAATTCTACCGGCGTAATCGCGGGTTTTGTTACTTTAACTGCGTTATTTTCTCCTGTTTTTTTGTAAATAACCACATAATTATTATCTCTGAAATATTGTTGTGCAAAATGCATAATGTCTTCTTTTGTTATCTTTTTCAGTTCGTTAATTTCATGAACAATGTGTTGTAAAGGAATATCTTTTGTAAAAGAAAACAATAGATTATACGCACGCCCGATGTTATTTTCAACTATTGACTGAAGTTCAAGTTTTTTGTTGGTGATAATATCTTTAATCAGATGATCATCAAATTCCCCTTTTTGTAATTTATGAATTTCATCCAATAAAATTTTCTCAACTTCTTCTAATGTCTGATTTTCTTTTGGTTCGGCTGATAACATTAAAACGCCATAATCTTTCATAGCATAATTATCTGCACTTGACCGAAGTACTTTTTGTTTACCATTTACATTTATATCCAGTAGTCCGGATTTATTATTAAACAAAATGCTGGTGATTAATGTCAAAAATAATTTATCTCTGGAAGCCGCCCCGTCCGTTTTCCATCCCATCAGTAGCATGTCGGATTTTGGACCATAAATGGTCTTTTGAATTCTTTGAGTGAGGTTAGGCGATGAAAACTGAAAAGAGGGAACCGGCTTTGAAGGTTTTGCAGCAAAGCGAACAAAGATTTTTCGGATAACAGAATCCGGATTAAAATCACCTGCCATGATAATGGCCATGTTGTTAGGCACATAGAATGTTTCGTAATATTTTTTTATTTCTCTTAAGGATGGATTTTTAAGATGTTCTACAGTGCCAATAGTAGTTTGTGTACCATACGGGTGATTGGGAAATATTTCCTTGAAAAACGCTTCGTACATCTGACTTTCATCACTATCTAAAAATCTGTTTTTTTCTTCATACACCGCTTCCAACTCAGTATGAAATATTCTGAAAACAGGATTTCTGAACCGTTCTGCTTCTATGTCTAACCAATTGCCTACCTGATTGGAAGGAATTTCGTTTATGTAAACGGTTTCATCTTCTGAAGTAAACGCATTGGTGTTTTGTGCACCGATGGCTGCTGTCATTTTATCGTATTCATTGGCAATAGCGTACCGGGAAGCTATGAGAGAGATGCTATCAATCTGATGATAGATTTTTTTTCTTAAATTTTCATCTTTTGTTTGACGATACGTCTCAAAGAGTTCTTCAATTTTATCTAACAAAGGTTTTTCAGACGCATAATCTTTTGTGCCGTACTGATCGGTTCCTTTAAAAAGCATGTGTTCCAGATAGTGTGCTAATCCGGTGGCATCGGATGGATCGTACTTGCTGCCGGCTTTTACAGCAATCATGGTAAAAATTTTAGGTTGAACACGGTACGGTGAGAGATATACTTTTAAGCCATTAGGAAAAGTATAAATTCGCGTATGAAAAGGATCGCCGGGTATAGAGTCATATTGAAAGATGTTTTCAAGGGATTTCTGAATTTGTTGCATCGTCCTGTGAATAGAGCCCGAAATACCTTTTACTTTCGCAGCTTGTTGGGCAGATAGAGATATGGTGAGTAACAAACTAAAAGGAATGAGATGTTTTTTCATAATTGGACATTATTTAAATTCAATGTTTAATTTGATTTTTAATTCTTCTATCAATGGATTTTTAGATAAAAGATAATCGTATCTTTTTTGAGTGATGCTTTTTGTTTCGGTCATAGTATGAGTAGTGGACGAATAGATAGTCGGCTCATTTTTTCTATCCGTATTTATCTGATATTCTTGCTTTTGTTCTTTTAACTCATCGTTTTTTGCCGGTAAAGTGGTTGTATAATTTTCCGCTGACTGTGTTTCATTATTTTCTGTAATATCAGAAACATAAACTTTTTTTTCATGCTTTGCTTCTGTAATATTTACAGAAACCTGTTGATGGGCGGATTGCAAAAGTGCATTAATTTCTTTCAGGGAAGCAGTAGTTTTCACTACGACTTCGCTCAGCAATGGTTTGTCAGATACTTTTACTGTCTTTATAGTAGTGTTGGAAGAGGAAGGAACAGGTGTAGAAGATATATTGGAAGTGGACACAAAATTGGTATCGGAATCATGCGTTATGTTTTTTTTTTCCGTTTCTGTTATCGTTTGTAAGAGGTTGGCAATTTGCAGAAAATGAATTTCCAAATGCAATCGTTGATGACGAGAGGAACGAAAATTGACATCGGCTTTGTTTAAGATATTCAGGGCATTCAGTAAAAATTTTTCACTACACTTTTTACTTTGTTCTAAAATCAGATTTTTGGCACTATCTGAAAGATCTAAAAGAATAATTGTTTGAGGGTCTTTGGCCAAAAGCAAATACCGCAGATGTTCTATCATGCCCACTAGTATATTCTGAGCATCAAATCCTTTAGAAAGGACATGGTCTAATAGAGTCAGAATGGTTGAGAAATCTTTGTTGAGAAACGCATCTGTTATCTGAAAGTAGAAGTTGTAATCCAATACATGCAGGTTTTCAATTACTGCCTGTGTGGTGATGTTGCCTTGCGTAAACGCGGCCATTTGGTCATAAATGCTGCATGCATCGCGTAAGCCACCATCGGCTTTTTGCGCAATGATACGAATGGCTTCGGGCTCATACTGATGATTTTCTTTGGCTGCAATACGTTCCAAATAACGAGCAATATCTTCCGTTTTAATGCGATTGAAATTGAACACCTGACAACGGGAAAGAATGGTAGGCAATACTTTGTTTTTCTCTGTCGTTGCTAGAATAAATTTGGCGTAAGGCGGAGGTTCTTCCAGTGTTTTCAAAAAAGCGTTGAATGCAGCTGTAGAAAGCATGTGCACTTCATCAATAATGTACACTTTGTATTTACCAATTTGAGGGGGATAACGCACCTGATCAATAAGTTGACGAATGTCTTCTACAGAGTTATTGGAAGCGGCATCCAATTCATAGATGTTGAAAGAAGTATTGGAGTTAAAGGATTTACAAGAAGCACATTCGTTGCATGCTTCGCCATTGGGTTGAAGATTCAAACAATTGATGGTTTTGGCAAAAACACGTGCACAGGTTGTTTTACCAACACCACGGGGACCAAAGAATAAATAGGCCTGAGCAATTTGTTGATTTAATATAGCGTTTTTAAGTGTATTGGTAACGTGTTCTTGTCCTACAATGGTATCAAACGTTTGTGGTCTGTACTTTCGGGCAGAGACTATATATTGTGAAGTGTTCATTTCCATAAAGCATAATAAGCGAAAAGCAAAGGTACGGAATTTTTAAATGTTGTAATGAAAAAACAGTAGTGGTTTATCTTTTAAAGTTATCTGTCATTGTTTGGGGTAGCTGTTGTTTCAATGAATCTAAAACAATATTGGTAAACAAAACACTGCCTTCAAATTTTAAGTGATATTTATCTGAAAAGTAAAAAATGTTGTTAGATAAACCAGAGATGTTGGTAAAATCTAAACACTTAATTTTTTTTTCTTGCAGATATTTTTGAATGAAAGCGGCAGCACTCTTTAAATTAAAATCTGCTTGGTAAATAGGTGAAATAGTGGCTAACAAACGAATGTTGTTTTTTTGGCAAATAGATATAATAGAATCAAGATACATTAAGTTGAAGGAATGAAACTTAAATGGATGCGTCGTATCGGGATAATGATCTTTTTGATAGTCGGTGTGTGAATGATAACAGCCGCTGATTTGAAAAGTAGTGTCATATCTACCGGGGTTATTGGTGAGAATTCTGAATGATTTGGATAGCCCCCTTAACCCATAAAATGTTATTCCATAAAACGGCAAATAATAAGCATAAGTAATTCTGCTATCTATTTTTGATAAATTTTTTCTTAACTCCTGATGGGATAAAAAAGGTGCAAATTGCTCAATGTTTAATATTGTGTCTACCTCTTCAAGGTTATGAATATCAAGGTCAAAAAGAATGAGTTGGGGAGAAGGATGTTGATGAAGGATATGTTTTAAGACATAAAAACTTTGCTGTGTTTTTGCTCCGTGAATGCCAGCATTAAAAATTTTTAAGTTTGTTTTTTGAGATAAAAGATTTGTTTCAAAAGCCGTTTCTGCTCTTGATGATCCTATTACCCATACATCATAATACGAAGTATCTGTAAAAATTTGATAAAACTTTTTGTAAATACTCCAAGGGGCATTTCTGAATGTATAATTAAGAGAAAAACAAATAATAGAAACTAAACCTAAGGACAAAGATAATAAAACAATAAACCTTTTCAACAGGGTCGCTTTGAAAACACAAAAATACTATTTAACTCTTACTTCAACAAGAAGTTAAAGGATAGGGTGTTTACAAAACCATTTATTTTCAGCAAAACTGATTGTAGATTTCTTTCAGGTGTTCTGCCAGCATTTCGGCGCTTCTACCTTCAATGTGATGACGTTCTACAAAATGAATAAGTTTTCCATCCTTGAAGAGAGCAATGCTTGGAGAAGAGGGAGGATACGGTAAAAGGTATTTTCTGACTTGTGCCGTTGCATCCTTGTCAACCCCGGCGAATACTGTGTATAAGTGTTGAGGTTTTTTAGAGTGTACTAAACTTAAAAGAACACCTGGTCTGGCCGATCCGGCGGCACAACCACAGACAGAGTTGATAACTATTAAAACCGTTCCTTCTGATTTTATGGCATTTTCTGCATCTTCTGGGGTTAGTATTTCTTTAAACCCCTTTGTTACTAATTCATTTTTCATTGGCTTTACAATGGCTTCCGGATACATATTTTTATTTTTCTGCAAAGATACGGCATACTATTCATAAAATTACTATTATTTGACATTTTTTTGTATAAAAAATTTTTCTTACCTTTGCAGGGAAATAGAATCATATTTTTATGAGAACAAGATTAACATTTCTGTTATTTTTGTCAGTGGTTTTGTCACTGAAATCTCAATGGTTATGGGATTTTGGAGGAGGAATAGGCGCCTCTAATTATCTTGGAGATATCGGCGGAAAAGAAAAAACAAGAAGGGACTTTGTTTATGATATGAAATTGGCCAAGACAAAATACAATTTTGGTGCCTTTGCCCGATATAAATTTATGCCTAATATATCACTTAAAATAGCATTTGATTATATCAGAATTGAAGGTGATGATAAATTAACGACTAATCCTGCCCGGCAGTATAGAAATCTGAACTTTAAAAACAATCTTTACACCTTATCCTTTACGGGTGAATGGTTTTTTTATGAAGATCCTGATTTGGGAAACACCTATCGTTACAGGAATAGCTTTAGATCGTACTTATTTGCAGGAGGTAGTGTTTTTTATCATAATCCGAAAGGGCTTTATCAAGACCAATGGGTTAATTTGAGACCTTTACAAACAGAAGGGGTAGTGTATTCGCCTATTAATTTTGCTATTCCGATGGGGTTAGGATTTTATTTTACATTCAATAGAAAACATCGCATTGGTTTTGAAGCTACTTACTGGAAAACATTTACCGATTACTTAGATGATATTAGTGGCAATTATCCTTCTACTCCACCAAAAGATAATCTTGCAAAAGCAATGTCTCTTCGTACCCCTGAGCTAGGGACAAAAGTATTACAAGACAATCCGGGTGTTTATCTGTCTCATAACTGGGGGCAAAAAAGAGGAGACCCTACTCACAAAGACGCTTTTTTAACGATGCGTGTTTCTTATAGTTATGTGATTCGTGGCAAAAGTTCTTTTTACAGAAGCAAGTTTTCCTGGTTCGGGAAAAAATCAAAGAAAAGAATCAGAAAAATCAGAGCGAAGTTTTAAACAATTATTATTCTTTTACCCAGTCGTTTGTTGATGTCTTTTTTTATTTCTTCAAGGTTTTTGATTTCAAAAAGGAGTTTTTGAATTTCTGATTCATTCTTTTCTGTTTCAGCCATTTGTAAGGACTGCTGCTTTTGTAATAATAGTTTTCTTATCTTTTTTTCTTTGAAGGACAAAATTAAATACCGAATTACATTTTCCACATTTTCAATTGGTTCCGGCGTATGAATTTTGTATTTCTGCTGCCAGTTTGGACTAATTAAATGTTCTTCGGAATACTTAAAAGCAATATTACTAATCACAGGATCAGGGTGCCGAAAAAAATATTCTTCGGTAGGGACAAGATTATTGCTTAAACAATTTTCTATTTCAGCAATTATTAACCTGTGTTCAGGAATTTCGAGTTCAACTTCATCGTGTTTAAGTTCATAAAGAACAATGTATTCACAAGTAGTTACTTCTATATTTTGCTTGTCTTCAAAGCCGGCTATTTCTGCGTCAATGTTGATGACAATAGTTCCATATTTAATCAAATGTCTTAATAATTCTTTTTCTTCTATTTCTGTTGATGCTGGTGCAAAACCCACATAAGGAACTTTTATTTTGGACTGTTCTTCCTGCGTTTTCTCATTCTTATGAACAATCTCTTTTTTATTATACAATTCATTTCTAATTTTTTGAGTATTCCTGAGCAGTGTCGCTTCCTCAATTTTCAAACTATCTGCCAATTCCTGCACATATACCCTTCTTTGAATCTCATTGGAGATGCGGGCGACCGAACTTAAAATCTCTTCAATGGCCTTTGCTTTATCAGATGGTGTTTGTGCCTCTGCCCAAAACAAATCCTTTTTAAATTGAATAAAATCCTTTGAATGCTCGTTGATAAAATTGATTACTTCTTCTTGCGAATGTTTGTTGACAAAACTATCCGGATCATCATCATCTGGAAATAAAAGTATTTTTACCTGTAATCCTTCTTCTAAAAGCATATCAATAGCCCTTATACCGGCTTTAATTCCTGCGGCATCTCCATCGTAGAGCACGGTTACATTATTTGTAAAACGATGTATCAATTTAACCTGCTCTATTGTAAGCGAGGTGCCGGATGATGCGACTACATTTTCAATACCGGCCTTGTGCAATGCAATCACATCTGCATACCCTTCTACCAGATAACACACCTCTTGTTGCATAATGGCTTTTTTCGCCAAATGAATACCGTACAAGGTTTTGCTTTTATCGTACACAGCGGTTTGAGGGGAATTGATATATTTAGCAATGGATTTATCCTCACTTAATGTTCTTCCACCAAAACCAATGACTTTTCCAGACAAATCGTGAATCGGAAAAATGACTCTTCCAAAAAATTTATCATAAACCTTATGTACATCTATTGCTTTACCCTCTTCATAATCCGGATAGTTTACCAATCCTGCTTTTAATAAATCATCTGCTGAAAAACCGGCTTGCAACGCCAAATTAGTCAATGCTTTTTTATTGGAAGGACTGTAACCCAATTGAAACTTCTGAATAAGAGAAAAATCTATTTTTCGTTTATTGTATAAATAATTAAGCCCAATTTCTTTACCTTCTTCTGTGTTTAATAGTGCATTTGTAAAAAATTTTTGTGCAAATTGCAGTTCTTCCAAAATTTTTTCTCTTTCGGATTTTTCTCTTTTTACTTCTTCCGTTTCTTCCACTTCTTCAATAAGAATATTGTACTTTTTGGCCAGCCATCTCAAAGCATCCGGATAGGAAAGTTTTTCGTGATCCATTAAAAATTTCACAACATTTCCGGACGCTCCGCAACCAAAACATTTGTAAATTCCTTTGGAAGGTGATACACTAAAAGAGGGGGTTTTTTCATTATGAAAGGGACACAAACCAACAAAATTTACGCCTCTCTTTTTGAGAGCCACAAAATCAGAAATCACCTCCTCAATTTTAGCAGCAGTTAAAATTTTATCTATTGAAAAGGGCGTAATCATTTTTTTTAATAGTTATGCAAATATACTTCAAGTTCACATAATAATAAGAGATAATTTTATTGGACTTCGAAAAAGCATTCTAATTATTTGTAATTTTGTCAAAATTAAATTGTATTATGAAATTTATTTGTATTGGGAAAAATTACTCTGAACACGTAAAAGAAATGGGATGGCAAGATGATCACGAAATTGTTTTGTTTATGAAGCCGGAAAGTGCTTGGTGTAAGTCGGGCGAAGTGCATTACCCTTCTTTTACAAGCAACTTGCAATACGAAACAGAGCTCATCCTTCAAGTCAATACCTCTTTAAAGTATGTAAATGAAGATACCGCACTCAAAAGTATTGATAAAATCAGTGTGGGGATAGATTTTACCGCCCGGGACCTTCAAATGGATTTAAAGAAAAAAGGAATGCCTTGGGAAAAATCCAAAAGTTTTGATGACTCTGCCGTTGTGGGACAATGGAAAATTTTTGATGCTTCGAAAGCATATTACGAGTTTTTTTTGACAATAAATGGAAAAGAAGTACAACGCGGTCTTTCTTCGCAGATGTTGGTTTCTTTTGCTCAATTATTATCCATCGCTTCCAAATTTTTTACTATAAATCCGGAAGATATACTATTTACAGGGTCGCCCAAAAATGTAGGTGGAGTAAAAAAAGGCGATCTTCTCTGTGGTTTTCTGGAAAAGGAAAAGGTTTTTGAAGTAAAAATAGTGTAATGAAATACGTTGCTGTTTTTTTGATTCGTGTATATCAGGTGGTATTATCTCCTATCTTACCGAACGCTTGTAGGTTTACACCAACTTGCTCTCAATACACGCTGGAAGCAGTGAATAAATATGGTTTTTTTAAAGGTTTGTGGTTGGGTTTAAAAAGAATAAGCCGCTGCCGCCCCGGAGGCGGCAGCGGCTACGATCCGGTGCCGTGAGTTTTTTATTAAATTCCGGAACTAAAGTGTGCTAAACTTTCTCTTTTCATTGGATTTATTATCATCACAGGGATATTGCTAATATCCACAATTTTTTGCACATCCGTACCACTGAAAAATTCTCTGATAGATAAGTCCGGTTTATTCATCACAATAATAAGGTCTGCTTCAATTTTATTGGCATATTCTACTGCGGTTTTAGGAATATCATCTGTTCCAATAGATTTGTTGGAACATGGGATACCCTTGCTTTTAATGAATTGCTTAACCTGATGAGAATAGGCGAGCAGTTGATTTTCGTAGCCCTCATCATCAGGAGAAAAGATAGCTAACAACCGAACAGAAGCATTATAGTATTTTGCGAATTGAATAGCCACATCCACTTTTTCACGACTTTCAGGAGAAAGGTCAAGCGGCAACAGAATGTTTTCACAACCATCTCTGTTTTCCTTTCCACGAATAGTAATGACGGGGCACGGTGCTTTTCTTATCATACTGAAGGCACTGGGCTTAAAAATATCTTTGAACTCAATGTGACTTTCAAGTCCAGCCATGATCAGTGTGGCGCCAATTTCTTTTGCGACTTTATCAGTTTCCTCATACACATTTCCTTTGACAGTCATAAAATCGGTTGGCAATCCACTTTCCTGTTCTGCTTTTTTAGCCAATTCTTTCATTTCTTCAAAACGTTCCATTCCTCTTTTTTCATAGCAATATAATAACACTAACCTGGAATGACTGTACTTTGCTAAATTGTAAGATTGCCTGATAGCAATTAATGATTGTTCTGTAAAATCAATAGGAATTAAAATAATACCTCTTTCTTTTAATTTCATATATTTGTTTTTTTAGTTTTATTTTACTTCTTCTACTTCAATTTTTTCGGTCACTTCTTCTTTTTTAGTACCATCTGTATTAACAGAGTTTGAACTGCCCTGATACAACTTATTAAATTCCTCAATGGCTTGTCTTACCTGATCAATCTGTAAATACCATTTATCTACATTTTCAATCAGCATAGGCTGTTCTTTAAACAATTCTTTTAAAACTTTTTTGTAGGGCTTTTCTTTTGGTAATTCCACAATACCCGCTAGTTTGCTTTTAGGATCTGCCTGTGCATCTGTTATGTAATATACAGGCACGGCTATTTTCCGGTCTTTTTCTGTTTTTTCTTCACTGATTTGGTATAAAGTAACTCTGCCTTTTTCTAACACTTCTGCAAAATAATCTATTTCATTTATTTTGAGTAATTCGAATTTTCTATCACTGAAACCGAATGCCTTTGCTTTCTTGAGAGTAATTTCTGTAACTTTTTTAGCATTGGGGGCTTTAAAGAAAAAACTGATATTAAATTGCGCTTCTGTTTCTCCTGCATTTGTTTGAATCTCGCCCTTTATAGTGTCGCCTTTGTAGGGTAAATACCATCCTTTTTCAAACTCCGGGGCTACTGAAAGTGCTTTGTTGTTTCCTTTTTTAGCTTGTGCCGATACAAAAGAAGTGAAAAACACATATACTACGAAACAGATAACAGGTTGGCTCTTAAAAGTATACGTTTGCATGATGAATTAAATTTAAATCAGGACAAATGTAAGTAAAAATTTTTATCTCTTCATGAAAATTTAAAAATGCCTTTCTTGTATCAAATACTGAGTTTTTTATATCGTGGTCGCTTGGGTTCAATAGTTCCTAATCGTTTTTTCTTATTCTCTTCGTATTCAGAATAAGTACCTTCAAACCAATAGAAGGCACTATCTCCCTCGTATGCTAAAATATGCGTACATACCCTGTCTAAAAACCATCTGTCGTGGCTAATAATCACCGCACACCCCGCAAAGTTCAGTAAACCTTCTTCCAAAGCACGAAGAGTATTCACATCGAGATCATTAGTGGGCTCATCAAGTAATAATACATTACCACCTTCTTTTAAAGCAAGTGCTAAATGCAAACGATTTCGTTCACCGCCAGATAATACCCCACATTTTTTACCCTGATCGGCACCTGTAAAATTAAACCGGCCTAAATAAGCCCGTGAATTAATGGTTCTTCCCTCAAAAACCAAATTATCTAATCCGCCACTTACTACTTCAAATACTGTTTTTTCAGGAGCAATGGCTTTATGGGTTTGATCCACATAAGAAATTTTTACAGTCGGTCCAATTTTAATTTCTCCCGAAGTGGGTTGTTCTTGCCCCATAATCATTCTGAAAAGTGTGGTTTTACCTACCCCATTGGGGCCTATAATTCCAACAATTCCTGCGGGGGGTAATTTGAAGTTTAAATTTTCAAACAACACTCTATCTCCAAATACTTTTGTAAGATTCACTGCTTCAATGACATCGTTGCCTAATCTTGGTCCATTGGGGATAAAAATTTCAAGTTTTTCTTCTTTAACTTTTACATCTTCATTTAAGAGTTTTTCATAGTTTTGTAAGCGAGCTTTTTGTTTAGTACCTCTTCCTTTAACGCCCGCCCTTACCCACTCTAACTCTCTTTCAAGTGTTTTTAATCTTTTGCTTTCTTGTTTTTCTTCTTGTCGCAAGCGTTCTTGTTTTTGTTCCAGCCAGCTGGTATAATTACCTTTCCATGGAATACCTTCACCGCGGTCTAATTCCAATATCCAGCCGGCCACATTATCCAGAAAATAACGGTCATGTGTTACGGCTATAACCGTACCTTTGTAGTTTTTCAAATGTTGTTCTAACCAATCTACACTTTCTGCATCCAGATGGTTAGTGGGTTCATCCAACAACAAAATATCGGGTTCTTGTAAAAGTAATCTACATAAAGCCACCCTTCTTCTTTCTCCGCCAGATAAAACCTTTATGGGCGTATCGCTTTCCGGGCAACGCAAGGCATCCATAGCTTTTTCAAGTCGTGCATCCAAATTCCACAAATCGTAGTGATCAATTTTTTCCTGAAGTTCCGCCTGACGATTGATAAGTTTTTCCATCTTATCAGGGTCATTCAACACCTCTTCATCGGAAAATTTATTATTGACTTCTTCGTATTCATTCAGGATGTCAACATATTGTTGAACACCTTCTCTCACTACTTCAATCACCGTTTTATTTTCATTTAATTGAGGTTCTTGTTCTAACAAGCCAATTGTGTACCCCGGTGAATAATGCACTTCGCCAATGTAATCTTTATCAATGCCCGCAATAATTCTTAATAGTGTGGATTTACCGGCACCATTTAATCCTAATACTCCAATTTTTGCGCCATAATAAAAAGACAAGTAAATATCTTTAAGTACTTGTTTATTAGGTGGATGGATTTTGCTCACATTCACCATGCTGAAAATAATCTGTCTGCCTTCCTGATTGGACATAGTTTTTTGCCCGCAAAGATACATATAATTTTTCCGTCTGCCCAGAAAGTTCAGACAGTAATAGATGCAGGTTGAATTTGAAACACCTGAACAGAAAAATTTCTACATTCGCCGACTTTTTCAAAATTTATTATATGGCATTAAAATGTGGAATTGTTGGATTGCCAAATGTTGGAAAATCCACGTTGTTTAATTGTTTAAGTAATTCAAGAGCCCAGGCGGCTAATTTCCCCTTTTGCACAATAGATCCGAATGTGGGTAGTATCACTGTACCGGATGAGCGATTAAACAAGTTGGCAGAGTTGGCAAAGCCACAAAACATTGTCCCCACTACTGTTGAAATTGTTGATATTGCAGGGCTTGTAAAAGGTGCCAGTAAAGGGGAAGGTTTGGGAAATAAATTTTTATCCAATATTCGTGAATGTGAGGCGATTATACATGTCGTGCGTTGCTTTGATAATCCAAATGTAGTGCATGTAGAGGGCTCGGTGAATCCTGTAAGAGATAAAGAAATTATTGATATAGAATTACAACTAAAAGATCTGGAAACAGTAGAGACCAGAATTAAAAAAATTGAGAAACAGGCCAAAACCGGAAATGATAAGGAGGCATTAAAAACGTTTCAACTTTTAGAAAAAATCGAACAGGTCTTAGAGCAAGGCAAATCTGTCAGAGTTTTGAATCTTTCAGAAGAAGAGACATCCAGAATTAACGATTTAAATTTATTGACAATAAAGCCCGTACTTTATGTATGCAATGTAGAGGAAGCATCGGCTAAAACCGGAAATGAATATTCTCAACAAATTGAACAAATAGCAACAGAAGAAAATGCTGAAGTACTGATCATTACAGCACATATGGAAAGTGAAATTGCTGCATTAGAAAGTTATGAAGAGAAACAACTATTTTTGGCAGAATTAGGGCTTGATGAGCCGGGTGTTAATAAACTCATTAAAAAAGCGTACAAACTTCTTAACTTGCAAACCTATTTTACCGTCGGAGAAAAAGAAGTGCGTGCATGGACGATTAAAAAGGGCTGGACCGCCCCACAAGCAGCGGGTGTTATTCATACCGATTTTGAAAAAGGGTTTATTAAAGCAGAAGTGATTGCTTATGAAGATTTTATTAAATATGGTTCAGAAGCAGCGTGCAGAGAGGTCGGCAAATTAAGAATAGAAGGTAAAGAATATGTGGTGCAGGATGGTGATGTGATGCATTTTAGATTTAATGTGTGAAATTAAAATGTATTTCTATCTCATCCATGTTTTTCAAAGTATATCCTTATGTATCAAAGCGACTTGAGACATTGGTTGTTGATGAATAGAATAATAATTGATTACCTTTGCAGATATTAGCTTCACAAAAATTTTTATGTTTCACTTTTTATTAAAAAAAATTCCTCGCCCTGTTTTAATCAGAATGAGTTATCTGGTGAAGTTCTTTGCCCCTTTGCTGTTTTATGGCAAAAAATATAAAGATCCCATCAATAACAAAACTTATAGAAAATTTTTACCTTATGGTTATTCTGAAAAAAGTAAGCGACAAAATGTTTTATCGCCCGGCACATTATCGCTTGAACGGCATCGTCTGCTTTGGTTGTTTTTGAAAAATAAAACAAATTTTTTCTCCGCGACCCTTAAAGTGCTACACATTGCGCCTGAGCAATGTTTTTTACCTATTTTCAAAAGTATGAAAAATTTAGAGTACATTACTGCCGATATAGAATCGCCTATTGCTGACCTGCACTTTGATTTACATCACGCCCCATTGCCAGACAATACATTTGATGTTATTTTTGCCAATCATGTATTAGAACACGTAGAAGATGATATACAATGTATGAAAGAATTATTTAGAATGATGAAGCCCGGCGGATGGGGAATTTTTCAGGTCCCGCAAGATACCACAAGAGAAAAAACCTATGAGGATAAGAGTATTACTTCACCGGAAGAACGGGAAAAGCATTTCTGGCAAAAAGATCATGTTCGTTTGTATGGACTGGATTATCCTGAACGACTCAAACGTGCAGGATTTGTGGTAGAAGAATACGATTATACAAAGGCATTTACAGAAGAGGAAATAGATTATTATCGCTTACCGAAAGGTGAAAAAATTTATTTGTGCAAAAAACCTTTGTAGCGAAATAGTGTTGGACAAAACAATCATTTTAATTTATGTTTCCCTGAATGTTTTAAGAAGGTTTTTATACTTCCTATACAATGCAGAATTGCCTTGGTGTAAAAATGACTGCATGGTACTTAAAATCAATTTTTCGATAATAATAGCATGACTACATGGTATAAAAAACTCCACATTTTGTTCAATATTAAGGTGATTTAAAAATTCTTTAATATCTTCTTTTTGCAGCAATGTTCCTTTGCTAAAGGGATTTATGTAGAATAATGTGGCTTCTTGTACACTGTCAGATTTTGCATCATAAAGATTGATTCCATCGTTAATATAAGAAAGTATCAAATAATCAGGGATATTCACCGCAAAGACGGGTAAGTTTAATTTTTGAGCAATGAGTAAATAAAGTATTCCTAAGGAAATGCTATTGCCTTTCTTATTTTCTAATACATAATGTAAAAAGTTGTTTTGAACAGCATAAAAATTGGCAATGTTAGGGGAAAATAGATGGACTTCGTATAAGATATGGTTGATAATGGTTATTTCTTCCAGAGCAGTTAAACCTTCTGCAAATTCTATCCAGATATCTTTTTTGATTTGCTCGATTTTCTGGTTTAAGAATTGCAGAGAAATTTCAGGGTATTGAAAATGGTTAAGCAACCAGACAGCATACATTAGATCTTCTTGTTTATGGTACTTCCATTGCAGGAGTTGTTTAGCAAGCTCATTAAATTTAATATCTTCAATAACATCTTCCACACGTTGAATAATCCAATTGTTCATGGTATTGTTCCATACCTTTTCAAGATAAGGAAGTGCAACGGGTCCCAACAATAACAATTGCTGTTTTACTTCAGAGAATACATTATCATCGGGGTCGTCGAGAAGTTTTAAAAGGGCTTCTATTTTTTTAGTAGTGTGTTCGTTTTCTGTGGAATACATCTTGCCCCCAAAGATAGAGCAAAGATGGAGGATAAACTGACTCTATTTTACTTTTTTACCAACACATTTATGTTAGTTTTTCCAAACTTATTACAATGAGTTTTTCTACACTTTTATCGTAATTTTTAGTGAACTGGCGAATAATCCGGTTAGCAATAATCACACAAGCCGTAACGCATTGATGTCCAAATGCTTTGCCAAGGCCGTATAAAGCAGAGGTTTCCATTTCAAAGTTAGTAATTTTAAGTCCATTGTAACGAAAGGATGTCAAGCGTTCGTTGAGTTGTGGCAAAGCTGCATCCAGCCGTAACTGCCTTCCTTGCGGACCATAAAAACCGGGAGCCGTTGCAGTAATGCCAAAATGGACATTTTCAATTCCTTTAAATTGGTTAATCAATTCTTCTGATCCTTTGACACAATAAGGGTACGGCAATGTTTTCAGCCAATTGGCATGTTGAATAAATGCCCGACTAATATCATGTTCATAAATACTGTCATCGGTCTTATAAAAATTTAAAAGACCATCCAGCCCCAAACCATGCGTACTTACAACTATGTCATTAACATGGATATTTTCTTGTAACGCACCACTGGTACCTAATCGTATAATGTTCAGTATTCTCTTTTTTTCCTTTACTTTTCTTGTAAGCGGATCAATATTAACTGCTGCATCCAGTTCTGTCAAAACAATGTCAATATTATCAGTACCAATACCAGTGGATAACACCGTGATGCGTTTGTTGTTAAAATAGCCGGTATGTGCAACAAACTCACGATGTTCTGAAGTGTGCTCAATGGATGAAAAAAACTTGCTGATAGCATTTACTCTGTTTTGATCGCCCACAACAATCACAGTGTCGGCAATATCTTCATCTTTGAGGTTAATGTGATAAAGACGATTTTCTGGAGTTAATATGAGCTCAGATTCTTCAAAGGATTTCATATCTTGAATTTTCAATTATTGGTGAAAGTTAATGAATTTTATAAGTTAATACAACTTGATTAAATAGGATTGGTGAGATTTGATTTCAATATCTTTTTCAATCGTATAAATACTGGCTCGCATGGATTTAGCACGCCATACAATTTTGTACTTACCGGGCAGGAGATAAAATTTTTGTTGCGTTTCTTTTGAAAGATTGGCAACCCATTTGAGAGATTGGTTTTTGACGTCCAGAAAGATACTGCCATCCCCCGCTTCCAAACTTTGAATGGTAAGTTCACCGGCAGAAGGAATGGTAATGCTTTGTGTTTGAGCAGGAAGAATTTGGACAGTTTTGTCTATCCGAGGCAAGGTTAAAATATTTATTTCATAGTTATTAACGATGTATTTTTCTGAAGAATTAAGGTTTTGTACATTATAGATTTTTTTGGTTTGAGTATCTCTGACGACGGTTCTGATTTTCTCATTGAAATTAAAACTGCCTTTTTCTCTTTGCACTGCTAACAATCCTTGTGGTGTATTTAATGGAATGATATTATGATGTCCTTCGTTTAGCTGAATAGTGTTGCTTTCTACAGGTGGAATGGTGTGTGCAATAGCTTTATAAGTTATAGGAGAAGGTAGAATTAACGTATCAGGGTTATTTAATTCATTGAGCGTATGAATGTAATTGTAGAGATAGGTATTTTTTTTTGCGTCGTACAATGTAATGTTGACATTGGTTTCTAAAGGTCGTCCGGCAATGTCAAGAAGGTTGACTTGTACAGTGGTTTTATTTAATTTTTGTTGAATAAGAATATCAGATATGTTTTTGTAAAGATCTTTTTGGTTCGCATCCAGATAATTGCCCACACAATTGAAGGTTTGCGCCTGATGAACAGTTAGTCCAATGCCAATAATAAAAGGTTTGAATATAATGCCTTGCGATTCAAGGTATTGACGGGCTTTGCAAGGATCTCCTTTGCATTCTTCGATACCATCAGTGATGAGAATGATATTATTAAGAGATGTATTATCAGGGAAATCCGTAACAGATTGAATCAAAGAATATTCAATGGGAGTAATACCGGTTGGTTTTAAGTTGGAAATCAGTTCTTTAATGGCTTTAGTATTATTAGATTTGAAAGGTAAGAGAAGTTTGCTGTCTTTACAATCACCGGGGGGATATTTGACAGTAGAACCATACGTACGAAGCGCCATTTGAAGATTGGGTATGCTAGAGAGAGAATCAATGAGTTGAAAGGCAAGTGTTTTGGCAATGGTGATTTTTTCTGTTCCATTCCATTTGCCTTTCATGCTGTTGCTGGCATCAAAAATAATGAGTACTCGTGTTAGAGGGGCAGATTGTAATGCTTTCTTTTTCTTATCTTCGCAGGGTTTACAATAATTTTGAGGTATCAACTTAAAACTATACAAACATAAATGGAGCAGTAAAATTGAAAAGAATACATCTTTTTTTCTCATGTATTCTAACAAGTAATAGGGGATCACTCTTCTTTTTTAGGTACAGGTTTGATGGATTTGCAGGACTCTAGCATTTTTTCAATAGCCGATTTAGAAAAAGGAGCACCTTCTGAATTTCTGGCGTCTTCAAAAGTATAGGCAGAATTTCCAATTTTTTGTACTGTTAAAAAGTGAAACTCGGAAGGCATATCGCCAATAGCCCATTCCCAGGCAATGGTATTGGGTTCATCTACAAAAAATTGTTTGATTTTATACACATCGTCATTGCCCAAATCTGCTTTTTTGAAGGCAATATCTTCTTCGCCTTCTTTGATAATGATGTCAAATGATTTCCCCACTTTTATTTCTAATAAGCCACCGGGTTGTTCGGATATTTCCAACTTTCCTGCGGTACTGTCCGGCGTAAACAGGATAAACGTTTTACCATACTTGGATAGATCTACTATTTGCATACCTTCCGGTGCTTTTATTTCTTCTTTTTTCCCGCCACAAGACATTAAAAAAACAGATGCGATGGACAAAGAAATGAGTATTTTTAATTTCTTCATGGTTTTTTATTTTAGGCAAATGTGCAAAAAAAATAATTATTCAAAAAATTTTTCATTGTGGTTTAATTTTGTTTTTAAAAGGACAGAAGGTCTGTATCTGTCTTCCTGATAATACTCATAGAGTTTTTGAAGTTCATTATATATGGTAGAAGGGCCTAATTCATCTGCCCAGTGTAAAAGTCCTTTGGGATAGTTTACACCTTTTGTCATGGCGGTTTCAATATCTTCTTTAGAGGCAATTTTCCAATATAGAGCATCGATGGCTTCGTTGATGAGCATAGCCAGTATTCGCATAAAAATTTGTTGATGCAATTTTTCGTCTTTGATGGTAGGTTCTGTTGGGAGAGGTTGAGAATAGTCGTAAAATCCTTTGCCGGTTTTTTTTCCGAGAAGGCCGGCTTCCATAAGTCGTTTTTGGGTGATAGAAGGTTTGTATTTAGGATCATAATACATTTGTGTCCAGACGGTTTCGGTAACAATATAATTGACATCGTGTCCGATTAAGTCCATGAGTTCAAAAGGTCCCATTTTAAATTTACCATAATACTTCATTGTCCAGTCAATGGTTGCAATGTCGGCTACCCCTTCTTCATAAATTCGTAATGCTTCGCTGTAATAAGGTCGGGCGATGCGATTGACAATAAAACCCGGTGTGTCTTTGGCAAGCACAGTTGTTTTATTCCATTGGTTGAGTAGGTTTACTGCGGATTGTACCGCTGTATCTTTTGTGAGCATTGTAGGAATTACTTCTACTAATGACATTAGCGGTGCGGGATTGAAAAAGTGTATGCCAAGGAAGCTATCTGGATTTTGAAGTCCTTTAATCATTGAGTGAACAGACAAAGAGGAAGTATTGGTAGCTAATAGACATTCGGGAGGTACAAGCGGTTCAATTTCCTGAAAAATCTTTTTTTTAATTTCAAGATTTTCTACCACGGCTTCTATTACTAACTCTGAATCTTTGAGGGGACTAAAAGAATCAATAATAGTTAGGTTCGTTAAATAGGTTTGTTTTTGTTGTTCTGTAATTTTATTTTTTTCTACTAATTTGGATAAATTATTTTCAAGTAAGCGTTGAGCGTTTTGCACTGCGGTTGGAGAGATGTCGTACAAATACACCTTACAATTGTTCATCAATGCTACTTGTGCAATGCCGATACCCATTGTGCCAGAACCGATAACAGCTATGGTTTTCATATAGATAATGAATTTTAATGCAAAAGTATTCTTTTAAAGAATAATCTCCCAATTTTGCCCATTGTGTTTTAAAAGCGATAGCCATTTAAACTCAAAACTCGCTTCTATAGGAAAATGTTGTCTTACATCCTGAAGTATGTTTGTTACAAATTGTTTCTTTACATCTCTGAAAGCAATTGTGATATGGGGATGAAAGGGACGAGGAGGTAAATCTTTCGTAATTTTTAATTGTGTTTTTATGAATTGATGAGTCGTGTTGTAAATATCTATGAGTTCTGCATTTTCCAATACTTTAATAAAAATTACTTTGGATAAAAACACATCATAATCTTTCAATTGAATGGTAGTGTGAAATGTTTGAAGTTGTTGATTAAGATGATAGATGTTCCGGATTAGCAAGTGTTCCTTCGCACCTGAAAAGCGAAATGGAGGTTCTATAGTAATGTGTGGTGGGGAATTGAGTGCGTGTTTACAATTGTATTTTTTAGAAACATATAATTTGATTTTCTGTATATTTTCATAAATTTCTATTGGGGGGATTATGGCTACGAAGTACAAAGCAGGTAATGAATGCACAATCTCTATATTAATAGTGTTAATTTAAGGGATTACCGTTTAATTCAACTGGACTTTCCCTTTTGGAATAGAGTTAATCAGTTTTTTTGTGTATTCTTTTTGAGGATTGAAATAAATTTGATCAGCGTCACCAATTTCTTCAATAGTGCCTTTGTTCATTACGGCAATTCTATCGCTCATAAACCTTACAACGCTTAAATCGTGTGAAATAAAGATGTAGGTGAGGTTAAACTTTTTTTTGAGTTCATTGAGAAGATTTAGTATTTGTGCTTGTACACTTACATCTAGGGCACTGACACTTTCATCACAAATAATGAATTTGGGTTGGACAGAAAGCGTTCTAGCAATGCATATTCTTTGTCTTTGGCCACCGCTGAACTCGTGTGGGAAACGATTAAAATGTGATTCTTTTAATCCTACTTTTTTAAGGAGTTCTATGGCTATTTCTTTGCGTTCGGATTTTGACTTTCTAATTCCAAATACTTCCATAGGTTCTACAATGGCTTCTCCTATGGATATTCTTGGATTAAGTGATGAATACGGGTCTTGAAAAATGATTTGCATTTCTTTTCGGAGTGTCCTAAAATCTGTTTCTTTCAGACGTAAAATTTCTTCATTTTTGTAAAGAATTTGTCCTTCCTTTGCTTTCACTAATTTCAATATTGTTCTTCCCAATGTGGTTTTTCCACAGCCACTTTCTCCGACCAACCCAAGCGTTTCTCCTTCATAAACCTCTAAGTCCACACCATTAACCGCTTTAAACCATTCTTTAGCATTACCAAAAACAGATCTGTTAATTGGGAACCATGTGTGAAGGTTTTTTATCTGTAGTAGCTTATCTTTTTCATACATGGTCTTTAAATAATCTGCCCGCTCTTTTTCGCCCACCACAGCGTGTTTAAGAATGTTTTCAAAAGAGTTGTTTTTTTCAATAATATCACCCGTTTCTGTTACTTCCATAAAATCAGAAATAACAGGTAAAATTTTTAATCTTTTATTTAAGGGTGGTCGGCACGCCATCAATCCTTTTGTGTAAGGGTGCTGAGGGTTAGTAAAAATTTCTTCAATGGTGCCTTTTTCTACAATGCTTCCGTTGAGCATCACTATCACCTTGTCTGCTATTTCTGCAATAACAGATAAATCGTGCGAGATAAAAATAACACTGGTGTTAAACTCATCGCGAAGTTTTTTTAGTTGTTCCAATATGCCTTTCTGAATGGTTACATCTAATGCTGTAGTGGGTTCGTCGGCTATGAGTAAAGAAGGATTGCAACTTATGGCCATGGCAATCATCACTCTTTGCTTTTGTCCACCTGAAAGTTCGTGAGGATATTTTTCAAAAGTTTTTTCCGGATTAGGGAGATTAATGATGTTGAATAATTCAATGGTTTGTTTTTTGGCCTCCTGATAACTCACTTTTTTATGAAGTAAAATCGCTTCGGCTACTTGTTCTCCACACTTCATGACAGGGTTCAAAGAAGTCATTGGTTCCTGAAAGATCATTCCAATTTCATTGCCTCGTATCTTTCGTATCTCCTCATGAGGGAGAATATTTAAATCAAGGATAGTGTTATCTTTTTTTCTGAAAAGCATTTGCCCTCCTGATATTTTTCCTGGTGGATTAGGTATCAAGTGCATGATAGAAAGAGCGGTTACTGTTTTTCCTGAACCACTTTCACCAACAATACCAACAATTTCACCACGCTTAATAGTAAATGACACTTCTTTAACCGCCTGATTAAACACACCGCTTTGATGAAAAATAACATTGAGGTTGTTCACTTCAAGCAGTGTGTCATCGGGTAATGAGAGCATAAAAAAATTCACTTTGAGTACATCGTTAATAGGTCGCTAAAATGAACCAAGAACATAAAAAGACTTGCCAAAAGCGATGAAATTATTTCTTCACAAACTCACCCATTTTATTATCATAATTCAGAAAATAACCAGCTTTGGGGAGATTAGAAACATCTATTTTACTACCGTACCCTTTTTTCACTATGTTTCCATATTGGTCATAGATTTCGTACATTGTCTCAACGGGCTTATCGTTGGCTACGAATTGAATATCTGTTTTGGCTTTCATTGGCCCAAAAGATACTTCAGAAATATCTGAAATAACTTCAACAGGTTTTGAAACTCTTGGTTGACCGGTGTAATCCGTTTGTCTTACTCTTACTGTATTTTTTCCGGAATGTAATTGCAATTTGAATTCATAGTTATTGGTACCGGGTGTACCAACGCCTTCTACTTCGCCTACTTTTACCCATTTGTTCCAACGATATTGTTCAATAACAAAAGTTAGTTTACCGGTTTCAGATTTTGTAGAAAACTTTAAGAGCCCATCTTTATCAAGCGTCATAGCGATAACTTCAAAAGTACTTTTTGGTTTCAATACTTCGGGGTTTAGTACTTTTGGTTTGCAATCAGATTTATGTTTTATTTTCACTTCTACTTTATCGCCGATGTTTAATTTATGTGGTTTAAAGTCAATTTCAAAAGCAGATGAGTTTGATTCATCTGTAGTGATATTACCGTTCACCAATACCTCTGTTACACAAAAACCAACACCACTGCTGGCAAAGGGATTTTGTACATATAAGTTTTTACCTTGATAATTACCTTCTAATATCAACACACCTTGTTGTGCATAAGACATAGATGCACAAATACTTAAAATGTACACTAATGATTTTTTCATTATTAGTAAAATTTTGCTGCAATAATAAAACCTATTTTTCATATTTCCAAAATTTTAAATTTTAGACCTGTGTTTCTGAAATTTCTTTAAAAGATGGATATTCGATTAAGTGTATATTTTCTCCATCAAATTGTGCAAATGTATAGTATTTTATCCAGTCCCCTAAATTTAAATACGCCGATGTATTCATTTTTATAATAAGCGGTAAATGTCTGTGTCCAAATATAAAATAATCTATTTTTTGTTTTTTTAAAACGTCCTGACAGTAAATATAAAGCCACTCTTTTTCTTTACCCAAAAATTTTTCATCCAGTTGTCCGGTGGCTATCCGACTCCTTTGACTGAAATAGTTAGCGATCCTAAAAGAAAGGTTGGGATGTAAGCGAGCAAAAGCCCATTGGCAAAAAGGATTGCGAAAAAATTTTTTAATGAACTTATAGTTGTGGTCGTTTGGTCCAAGCCCATCACCATGAGCTATCATGAATGTTTTGCCATAAAACGACTTGACAATCGGCTGATGATGATGAATGACAACATTTAATTCTTTTGACAAATAATCTTTCATCCACATATCATGATTACCTACTACAATTTCAATCGGAATACCACTATCCGTCAACTCTGCTAATTTTCCTAATACTCTTGTAAATCCTTTTGGGACGACGTACTTATACTCAAACCAGAAGTCAAAAATGTCTCCTACTAAAAAAATTCGTTCGGCATCTTGTTTAATAGTTTCCAACCACTGACAGATTATTTTTTCTCTTTTCAAGCTGGATTGAAAATCAGGTACTCCTAAATGAAAGTCCGACGCAAAGTATATTTTTTTTCTATCAGACATTTTATGACATACTTGAATGGGCGAAAGTAGTGAAAAGTTTTATGAAAACTTGTTGAAAAACCGAATAGGCACTATACATTTACAATGCATACGTCCTATTGCAGTATTATTTATTTTCATGGCTAATAAGTAAGCACATCTCAATGCTAATAATAGAAAGGCATTCAGAATTTCTTCCTGTATTTTTTCTTAATCTGAGATGCGAACTTTTTCAGGGATCGTAAAAACTTATTTCTTTTTAGACATCGCTTCTTGTGGGATGATGTATGCGGTAGAAAGATCCCAATAATTTATGGCATTAGCGGGAATGTTGCGAATATTGTTTTGTTCCAATAAAAAGTTATCATCGTAGAAAATAGGAATAAATGGTGGATCTAAGATAACTTCTCTTTCGGCTAAAGAAAGCATTCTCATACGTTCTTTTTGATCGGTAATTTTTTGGCTTGCTTTAAAGATGGAATCAAATTTAGGATTGATGTATCTGAAATTATTAATGTATGTTTTTTCGTCTACAGAAGCGGGTACGTGCTTACCATAAAACAAGTCCAAAAAGGATTTGGGGTCCGGATAATCGGCTACCCAGGCAAAGCGAAAGAAATCCGATTTTGAAGAAGCAATATTCTCAATATGTTCCGGGAATGTGGTAACAACAATATCTATTTTAATTCCTAAATTTTCTTCCAACATTTTTTTCACCACATCTGCCACTAATATATTTCTGTCGCCTCCGCCACTGTTAATAGAAAGTGTAATAGCCGGAAATCCTTTACCGTTTGGATAACCGGCTTTGGCTAATAAGTCCTTGGCTTTTTGGGGGTCATAGTTAAATCCGCCTACAGATTTATAATCGTATCCTTCTTTTTCAAAAATTTCATAATAAGGCACCATGCCGTATTTTGCAGCACTACCTTCACCTTGTATTGTAAAGTTTGCAATTTTATCTCTATCTATCGCATAATTAAACGCTAAACGTACATCTTTATTTTTAAATATCGGGTTGACCTGAACATTAAATCCAATGTAAAATGTGCTTAATAAGGGAGAGGATTCAATAGCAAAGTCAGCTTTTCTTTTTCTGGCATCTTCCAGTTTACCCATTACTTCCGGGAAAATTTCTACGGGCACTCTGTATATTAGGTCAAGGTTTCCTCTTTTAAATTCAAGTATTTCTGATTTTTTTTCTTTAATAAATGTCCATTTTACGCCGTCTAAGTAAGGCAATGCATTACCGTTCTCATCTTTATCCCAATAATTGGGATGACGTTTCATTAATATGATTTCACCTTCTTTAATGGTTTCAACATAAAAAGGACCTGTTCCGACACATTTTACTCGCATATCCTGACCATATTTTTCATACGCCTCTTTGGGAAACACATAACAACCCGGCATGCAGAGTATTTCAATGAATGTGGGGTCTGACTGGTACAATTCAATAGATAATGTAGAGTCATTTAACACTTTTACGCCGGTGAGATCATTGGATTTTTTTTCAAAATACTCATCAGCGCCAAGCACTCTATTTTTAAAAGTTATTTTAAATTGATTGTTAGAGGGATCAGCAGTGCATAATTTTTCAAAGCAATATTTAAAATCCTGTGCCGTTACCTCTCTCCCTTTATTTTCAGGGAAACAAGGGTCATCATGAAACTTGACACCTTTTCTGAGATGAAAGGTATATGTTTTTAAGTCCTCACTCACTTCCCATTTGTATGCAATGCATGGTTTTACAGACAAATCTGCCGCGTTAAATTTCACCAGCCCTTCATAAACCTGAGAAGCAATATGGGAACCATTTACTTCATTAATATGTATCGGAAAAAGTGTGCGGAAGTTTTCCACTTCGTTGACACGCAAGAAGCCGCCTTTGTATATTCCACCGACCAGTTCTTTTGCTTCCTCTTTGTGAGCGGTTTTACAATTGTAAAAAAATCCGGTAATGCTTACTAAGATTAAATAAAAACTAGTTTTAACTTTATTTATCAACATAATATAATATTTTGCCACAAATCTAATGATTTTAAACTTAAGCCTAAAAATTTTTTTGAAAAAAAATGGACTAAATTTGGGTAATCGTAGATAATCAAAGGAAAAACTTATTTTAATTAATCTAATTTTAAGCTGGTGTTACCTATTACAAAACCATCGCACACAATATCAATAATATAGGTGCCGGGTACAAAGGGCTCACTGCCTTCACAGTACACTACCACATCCATTGGGGTGTTAGCGTATTGAGTGGTTTCTGTACCAGCAAAATATCCCGAAGAAGTTTTATTAAAGGTAAACTTATAAAGGTCACTGTATTCTTTTGCCAATTCTTTACCATCGGGTGTCATTATACGCACATAAATATCACGCGGGCCGGGTCTAGCAATTTTGTTTTCACCCAATGTAAAACTGACTTTAATTTTGTTTGCTCTTTTAGCACGAGTTGTCTCGCTTTCTTTTTTACCGCCTTTTTTTATTTGAACCGCTATTGCCTTGATATTAGAACAACTTAAAATAGATCCTTTTTCTATGGTAGATTTTAATTCTTCCTGCTTTTTATTCATCTCACTAATCACCGTTTCTTTTTCATCCAATTTTTTTTCAACATGTTTTTTTTCTTCTACCAGCTTTTGATTCAGGATATTTAACGAATCAATCGTTCGTACATATCCCTTCATAATTTCTCTTAAGGTTTCGGTTTCTTTTTTTAATTTAGCGATTATTACTGCATCGTTTTTGTGCTTTTCAGCTTCTTTCAACAACTCATCAATGTAGGCCTTTTTTTCATCAATTTCTTTTTGTAAATCCGTATTGTCTGTTCTAAGATCTTCGTATTGTTTTTTCAATTCTTCCAAAGCTGTTTTGACATTGTCTCTTTCTACAATCACTTCTTTTGTAACGATTACTTGCTCATTGGTTTTTTGTTTCTGATTGAACAACAATACCAATAAATAGATATTTGTAATCACTAGTATTCCTGAAAAAATGGAAAGAAAAAGGATGATTCTTTTTCTTAAGGTTTCTTTATCATTTTCATTTGTATTGGATAGATTCATTTGTTTATTTTTGCTGCAAAAGTAATAAAAATTGTTTCATGCCATTTTCTTTAATTGGTAAATACATGTTGATAAACAGTACGGACTTATTTTATGATTTTATCGGACTCATTTTTCCAAAAGTATGTGTGGCCTGCAACAAGACATTATTAAAACATGAAGAATGGATGTGTTATTGGTGCAGAAATTGCTTGCCAAGAGCGTATTTTCATAAAAATATTGAAACTTCCTTAATCCGGAAAACCTTGTATGGACGAGTACCCGTGGTTGGTTCAGCGGCTTATTATTTATTTTCAAAAAAAAGCGGTGTTCAAAACGTTCTGCATTTTATCAAATATAAAAACGGGAAGGCATTGGCACAGCAAATTGGTCAATGGATGGCAAAAGAATTAATGGAGGTGGATTGGTTTAAAGAGATAGATGTTTTAGTGCCTGTCCCTTTACACCCTCAAAAGCAATTAGAACGCGGATATAACCAAAGTGAAGAGTATTGTTATGGTATTACGAAAAGTACCCAAGTTCCTGTTATACAACTATTGAAGAAAAACATTTATACCACTACTCAAACTAAAAAGAAAAAACACGAGCGTTGGGAAAATGTGAAGGATAACTTTGATGTTGTGATGGATATAAACCATTTCAAACACCTTGCTTTGGTAGACGACGTGATGACGACAGGCGCTACCTTTGAATCTGCTTATTCCGCTTTATCCAAAACAGGATACAATGGGAAAATCAGCATCATTACCATGGCTGTTGCTACTCATTTGGTTTAGTGTACTTCTTCTAATTGTGTTTCATAAATTTCTTTGTAAATGCCCTCTTTTTCAATCAATTGCTGGTGTGTGCCATGGTCTTCAATTTTACCATGATGCATTACAACAATTTGATCAGCCATTTGAATGGTAGACAAGCGATGGGCTATAATAATGGTGGTTCGGTTGACTAAAATTTTTTTCAAAGCCGATTGTAGTAACTGTTCTGTTTGAGAATCCATCATAGAAGTGGCTTCGTCTAAAATAAAAATCTCGGGGCGATGAATGTAAGCCCGTAAAAAGGTAATTAATTGTTTTTGTCCTGAAGATAAATTCACGGCTCTTTCCTGAACAATATAATCATAACCATGCTCTAAATGCACAATGTATTCGTGTATTCCAATTTCTTTTGCCGCATTTTCTACTAAATCTTTTGAGATGGTCGTGTTAAACATTCTCGCATTGTTTAAAATGGTATCATTAAATAAATGTGGATCTTGTAAAACTACAGCGATTTTATTTCTTAAAGAGGAAAGGGTATATTCCTGAACAGGCGTGTTGTCAATAAGTATTTCGCCTTTTTTGATATCGTAAAGTCGGGTTATTAAATTAATGAGTGTGGATTTTCCTGAACCAGTATGCCCTACAATTGCTGTAACTTTTTTTGCGGGAATAAGTAAATTAATGTCTGATAACACTTCTACTTTTTTATCCTGATAATAAAAACTAACACCTTTGAATTCTATTCCTTGATAAAGATGTTGAAACACTTTTTTACCATTGTTTTCCTGAATAATTTGCTCGTCCAAAAGTTGATATACTCTCTCTGCCGCTACCAGCCCCATTTGAAAGGTGTTTAATTGATCGGCCAGCATTCTCAATGGACGAAACAACATTTGTGTCATCATGATAAAAAACGTGATGTCTCCTAAAGCAACATTGGGCAATACAGAAGATGTATAAATCAAAAACGCGATGGCAATACTGGAAAATAATTCCAAAACAGGGAAAAAAATAGAATAATACCAAATGGATTGAATATGGGCATTACGATGTTGTTGGTTGAGTTGTTTAAATTTTTCAAATTCTTGTTTTTCTGCGTTGAATTGCTGAATGATGGACATGCCCATTAAATGCTCCTGAATAAAGCGGTTCAGATGTGCAATAGCGTTTCTAACCTGCGTAAATGATTTTTGAACAGCATTTTTAAAGAGCCACACAGCAAACAGAAGCAAGGGTAAAACAGATAATACAGACAGTGTAAGTTTTATATTAATATACAGCATCGTTGTGATAAAAACGAGAATAGTTAAAACACTTCCTAAAATAGTGGTAAATCCTTCAGAGAAAATTTCATTCATGGCTTCCATATCCGATACTACTCTTGTAACAATGGTGCCAACCGGGGTTTTATCAAAATATGAAACGGGTAGATGTAACACATGACGAAAAAGTTGTTTTCGTGTTTTCAGCACCAATTTTTGACCTAAAATAACGGATATAACGCTATTACCGTATTGAAACAGGGCTTCAACGAATAAGAGCAGTATTAAGGACATACCGAAATAAATTAATTGTTGTGTATCTGTTTGTTCTATACGGTTCAGCAGGCGATTGACCATAATTGGACGGAGGATAGATACAGATGAGATGAGAAAGGTTAATAGAATGGATGAATAAAACCACTTTGGATAACTCTGTAATTCTGATACTATTTTTAAAATGATATTTCTTTTTTTCATACACTGAAAATATGGGTAGGATATTCCACTTTTGTAAGGTATAAAGCTTCTGACGGAGCGGAAACACCGGCTTTTTTTCTATCTTTTGAAATTAAAATATGTTCAAAATCACTTAATGAAAATTTTTCAGTACCGACCCCAATCAATGTTCCGACAATTGCCCGTACCATGTTTCGTAAAAAACGATTGGCGGTAATAGAAAATACTATTTGATATTGATCTATTTTCCAATCTGCTGCATAAATGTTGCACATTGTATGAGTATATTCGGATGCTTCTTTTGTAAAACAAGCGAAATCGTTGTATTGTTTTAATATCTCAAGTGCAGAGGTAATTTTTTGATGGTTAAGTGTGCGCGGAAAAAACCACGATTTTTGAAATAAGAAAGGATCTTTTTTTTGATGAATATAATATTCGTATGTTCGTGAAATAGCATCATAACGGGCATGTGCCGTGCTTATTACCGGAATAATATTTTGAATAGCAATACTGTCTGGCAACATAGAGTTCCACTTATAAGTCCAATAATCAAACAGATGGTGTGCGAGTGTTTCAGAGTCAAAGTGTGCAAAAAATTGTTTGGCATGTACACCGCTATCAGTCCTTCCGCAACCAACAATTTCAACAGGATGTTTTAATGTAACAGAAAGTGTTTGTATTAAAATTTGCTGGATAGTATTGGGCGTATTGGATTGTATTTGCCAGCCGTTTAAGTCAGTTCCACAATATCTTAGTTCAATAAAGTACCTGGGCATGGTCAAAAATTGTATTCTTTAAAGTTTTTTGTAAATTCTTCATCGTTGATGGGGATATTTTTTTGCACTTCAAAATAATCGTAACTTTCTACAATTCCTTTATCATCGTATAAATTTATGGATACTGGCAAGTAGTTGTTTTTGTCGAGATATATAAATGCTTTTTTACAATACATTGTAGGAATAAGTATGAAGGTGCCTTTTTTTAAGAAGCCGAAATTTGAATACAAATTATTTTTATCCCGGATGATATATTCATTAATATTGAACTTTCTGGCAATACTTACTACCGTTTCTCTGGATTGGACGGTATAAGTAATAAAATTAAAATCAGAGCTTTCGTACATCAGCGTATAACAGAGTTTGTTATTTTTTTCATTTAAGCCGAGATAGTGTAAGTGTTTTTGATAATTATTTTTTTCTTTTGCTAAGGCCATTTGGATGGTATGAGAAATGTATTGAAATCCTAATTCGTGTATGGTGTAATGTTGATTTTTTTTCATGACAGATCCATTCGGATCCAAAAAGAGGCTAAAAGGCAATGAGGGATGTTTAACAAGTGTTTTATTATCATTAGCATTTTCGGTGTACAAAATTTCAATCTTTTTTTCCGGATTAATGAAATATAATTTTTTAATCGGATAGTAGGAAATTTTGGTATAAGAAACGGCCTTTAAATATTTATTCTGATACCTTTCAAGTGCTACCAATTTCATCTTTAAAGTTTTAATATTGTCAATAGAGTCCATCATTTGATGGAGTATCCGAAAGGGGGTTGTATTTTCAGAAAAACTGTGTGTTTCAAAAGCTTTATGTGATGAAATCAGCCACCCAACAAGGACCAATATTAAACCATGTATGAATCGGTTACGGATCATTTTATTTCCTGTTTATCATAATTTCCGGGGACACGAAAAGATAAGTTCTGAATTTTATTGAGTTCAAGTTTTGTATATTTTAATTGAAAATCCAATGGTTTGTTAGCCAAAATTTTAGTTTTGACTAATTTGGGGAAAACCAAAGAATCAAGTGTTTGAAAATTTTCGTATTCTACACTCAAAGAATGATTATTCTTTACGTCCAGAAAATAATTACGTGTGATTTTAAATGTATGTGGATGAATGGTGATAATTTGAATGGGTTCTTTAACAATAAGGAGGTCTTTGTCTTTTATCAATCGTTTTACTTTTCTTTTTTTTGTAGTGGTTAATAGATACAAACAATTTTTTTTATCATTAACATGTTTAACTTTGTCGTCTTCGTTGTAAAATTCTGCATTATTACCAAACAACACCGATTGTATCAAATCAAGGTCTGCCGAGATATTGAGTAATTTGGAGATGTTTTCAATGCTTCCATAAAAGTATTGTTTTTTGGGGTAAATGATCATTTTTACAGAGTCGTTAGTGATTAATATTTTCGCCACATCAAACAAGCCGATGGCTTCAACGGTAATTAAAACGGCACTGTCTTTTTTGGAACGAATTTTTATATCTACATCCGTATCTTCACTGTCTATAACAAGTTTTGTTTCTGCACGGGCATATATCCATTCGTAGTGGAATGTATTTTGTTGCATTTTTTCAATCAAAAGGCGGGTAGATTTTACAGATAATTTACATTTTTCTGTAGTGTCTGAAAGAACGGTTTCTTTAGATTGAATGGTTGTTTTTTTTGTTTTACAGGAAAAAAATAGAAACATCCCGCTTACTAATAATAGTATGCTTTTGGTTATTATTACTTTATGAGAGAGGGTTTTCAATTTTTTAGATTTATTCTTCAAGGAGGGTTTGTGTTTCAATTTTTTTTATCAAGGTTTCGGATGTATTACCGGCTTCTTTAGATTTTTTCCAGTATTCCAAGGCGTCTTCTTTTCTGTTCAGTTTGTATAATATGTCCCCATAATGCTCTAACATAGTGGGTGATTGTTTTTTATCCAAAATAGATTTTAATGTTGATTCGGCTTCTTTATATCGTTTTTGTTGATACAAAATCCACGCGTAGGTATCTATGTAATTGGGATTATTAGGAGAAAGTTCTAAACTTCGTTTACTCATTTTTTCTGCTTTTTCTAATTTTTGTTTACGCACAGCGAGGTAATAAGCATAATTGTTCAAAACCAGAGAATTGTCTGGGTTAATGGTTAATGCATATTCAAAGTATTTATCGGACTCTTCATAATTTTTGGTTTCATGGTATGTTTCAGCAAGCTCTGTGTAAATAATTTCCAGCAAATTGTTATTATCAAGGGCATAATCAGTGGCTATTTTGTAATAATTAATGGCTGCTTCGTACTGTTTTTTATTTTTTAATGCAATGGCTTTGTACACATAAAACATCGATTGATTGGGGAAAATTTCTAAAGCCATTTCACTGTGCCTGAGCAAGGAGTCATACCAAGCTGCTTCGTATTCCAGAGAGAGCAATTGGTCCCAGATAGGATATTTGTTTTTACTTAATAAAGCGGCTTTATAGTATTCTGCAATGGCTTCGGTTTTTTTGTCCTGCTTCAACAAATAATCTGCATAAATGCTATGTGCTTCAGGGGACATCGGATGCGTATGAACAAAAATTTCACACACGCGAAGTAATTTTTCATCCAGATCTTTATCTTTAGATTTTATGCTGGACGAGTATAAGTTTATCAATATGGAGAGTTTATCTTTTACATCATAATCCGGGTTTGAAAATAAAAGATTTAAATGAAAAAATGCTTTTTCAATGTTGTTTTGACTTACATAATAATCGTAATACACCAGATGAGCAGTAGCATTTAAAGAATCTTCTTTAAGTAAATCGTCAGAAAGCGCCAATGCTTTTTCATACTCTTTGTTTTTGTATAACATGCTGGCGAGCACTTCTTTTGCTTTCAGGTCATTGGGGAATTGCTTCAGATATTTTTGAAGTTCGTTTTCTACTGCTTTAGTTTTCCCCATAAAAAAGAGCAGTGTTACTTTTTCATACATGATGTCAAAAGAATTGCCCCATTTTTTCTCTGTTTCTTCCAATAATTCAATGGCTTTTTCGGGCTGATTGTTTAATTCGTACTCTAATACTAATTGCCGGTACAAGTCCTGATTGTTGGGAAATTTTTTTATTAAATTCTTTAAAACACTGATGGATTTATTGTGTTGATTATTCTGATCATACACTTTAATTAAGGCATATTGGTACCAAATATTATCCGGGTTTAATTTCACTGCTTTTTGTGCGGCTATCAGTGCTTCTTGTTTTCTGTTGGATAAACGATACAGATTGCTCAATTCGTATTGTACTGCAGCAGAAGAAGGTTCTAATCGTTCACATTGTTTTAAATACCACTCTGCTTCTTTGAATTTGCCTAATAATCTGTTGGAACAGGCCTCAATAAATAAAGAAGATAATTGGGCCTGCTTATCATTATTTATTAAACTAGCGGAAGTATTATTTTTTGTTGAAGCAATAGATGTTTTGTTGACCTTGCAACTTGTACTATAAGCCAATAAAAAAACAACTACTAAACTATGGAGCAGTTTCATCATCCGTTAATCTAATTCTATTTGAGTATAATCGCTGATGTGTACATTTAAAAGAGTACCGTGATCTTTTCCCTTGATGTTAGAATGAGCGCCGATAATACTTTTTTGTAACTTAATGGTATTCATATTAACCTGCTTCATCACAATGCTGTTTTCAATGAAAGCATTGGAAATTTTGGAATGATCACCGATGCTTACATAAGGGCCTATAACAGAATTTTCAATAATCACATGATGACCAATATAACAAGGCGGAATAATTTTGCTATTGAGTATTTGTGAATTATCATGAGAAAGGATTTTGTTTTCTTCCAACACAACACGGTGAGAATACAACGTTGTTTCTTTATTTCCGCAATCCAGCCACTTATCTACTGTTTGAGAGTATAAATTTTTCCCTTTTTGTCTCATGTTTTCCATAGCATTCGTCAGCTGATATTCGCCTTTTTCTTTAATGTTCTTTTCAATCAGATAATGTAATTCTGATTTAAGATATTCGCCATCCCTGAAAAAATATATTCCAATAATCGCTTCATTACTTATCGGGTTTTGCGGTTTTTCTTCAAATCTTAAAATTCTTTTGGATGCATCGGTTACTACTATGCCATACTGCCTTGGATCTTCCACGGTTTTTGTCCAGATAATCCCATCTTTTTGTGTATCTATTTGAAACGTGGCTTTAAATAAGGTGTCTGCAAAAGCAATAAGCACTTCGCCGTTTAAGGAATTTTCTGCGCATAGAATAGCGTGTGCCGTTCCTAAGGCGTTATCCTGATAATATATTGTGCCAGCGGCATTATACTTTTTTGCAATGTTCAACAAATCAGTTTCTACTTGTTTACCAAAATCAGGATGAATAACGAAAGCAATTTCTTCTATTTTTAAATTAGTAGATTGAAATATTTCATAAACCAGCCATTCTACTATGCTCTTATCGGCAATTGGGAATAAGGGTTTAGGAATTGTAAGAGTAGATGGGCGCATTCTCGTGCCTCTTCCTGCCATTGGTATAATCAGACGCATAATAAATTTTTTAATTACAAGTGTGGCAAAAATACAATTATTTTGCTTGTGGGCTAAAATGCCCAACGCAAAATATTCTTAATTTAACGCCTGTTTTTTCATTGTTATGAATTATAAGTATGCTTTACTAATGAGTATTATTTTTTTGGTGGCGTGTAGATCAAAAAAATCAGTAGTTACAGCAGATACCAAGCATTCTAATTATACTCAAGTAAAAACGCTATTAAACATTACAGATAAAGAAATGAAACAACCATTATATCAATTTATAACAGAATGGTATGGCGTACCTTACAAATATGGGGAATGTTCTAAAAATGGCATTGATTGTTCCGGGTTCGTCAATGTATTGTATCAAAAAATATATGATAAATCATTAGAAAGGAAATCTGAAGATATTTTTAATAAACAATGTAAAAAAATCAACAGATCTGATGTAAAGGAAGGTGATCTGGTTTTTTTTAAAATAGAAAGTAAAACAATATCTCATGTGAGCGTATACTTGAAGAACAATAAATTCGTTCATGCTTCCACTAAAAAAGGGGTGATAATAAGCGATTTAAATGAACCCTATTACCAAAAATATTTTTACGCGTTCGGAAGAGTAAAATAGTTAGTTGAAAACGAGTCAATAAACCGGCTTTCGATAGCATTTATCTTAAATCCATGTGTAAGTTTTTTACATTGCCATGCCGTTTATTTCTCTCAAAATTGCAAAGGTGCAAAAGAAAAAACTCAATAGGTGAAGTTTTGTGCCTTTATTCCGCAAAGCGAAAAAATTTTAAAGATGGGTAATTAAACTAATCTTTAAATTCCAATTTTAAGAACTTTGCTGTATCATTGTTCTTAAGTAAAATCATTTCTTCTGGTGTACCCTCAAACAATATTCTGCCACCTTCTTTTCCACCTTCAGGACCCATATCAATAATATAATCAGCAGTTTTTATAACATCCATATTGTGTTCAATAACAATCACTGTATTTCCTTTATCTACTAACTTATGTAAAACAATCAACAGTTTATTTATATCCTCAAAGTGCAGCCCGGTTGTTGGCTCATCCAGAATATAAAGTGTTTTGCCGGTGTCTTTTTTATATAACTCCGATGCTAATTTAATGCGCTGTGCTTCACCGCCACTAAGTGTTAAGGAGGATTGTCCTAACTGAATATAACCAAGCCCAATATCATTAAGAATATTAAGTTTCTTTAATATCGAGGGATGGTTCTCAAAGAACATACAGGCCGCCTCAATGGGCATATTTAAAACATCACTAATCGTTTTTCCTTTGTATTTTACCTGCAAGGTTTCACGGTTATATCGTTTACCCTGACAACCCGGGCAAGTGATATAAACGTCCGGTAAAAAGAGCATTTCCAAAACTTTTTGTCCCCCTCCCCCACACTCTTCGCATCTTCCGCCAATTAAATTAAATGAAAACCTGCCGGGTTTGTACCCACGAATTTTGGCTTCCGGAGTTTCGGCAAAGAGTTTCCGAATATCATCAAAAACACCCGTATACGTGGCCGGATTACTGCGCGGTGTACGTCCAATAGGCGATTGATCTATTTCTATAACACGGTCAATGTTCTCAATGCCTTCCAGAGATTGATAAGGATAAGGTGGATTCTCCAGGACATAAGCTAATTTGCTTTTGACGGCCGGTAAAAAGGTCTCCATCAAAAGAGTAGATTTACCACTTCCGCTCACCCCTGTTAAACAGATAAATTTTCCCAAAGGAAAAGAGACGCTGATATTTTTCAGGTTATTGCCTGTGCAACCGGTAATGGTAATGTATTTTTCACTGCCTTTTCTTCGTTCAGAAGGTGTATAGATTTTTCTTTGGTTGTTAAGGTACTGAGCCGTGATGGTGTCGGTGTTTAATAAGTTTTTTGAACTTCCTGAAAAAACAATGTGTCCACCGTGCTGGCCGGCACCGGGTCCAATATCTATAACATAATCGCTTTCTAAAATCATTTCTTTATCGTGTTCTACAACAATCACAGTGTTATGCTGGTCTCTGAGTTTTTTTAATGCGTTAATGAGGCGATGGTTATCTCTTTGATGCAAGCCAATGCTTGGTTCATCTAAAATATACAGCACATTAGACAATTGTGAGCCCAATTGTGTAGCCAATCGTATCCGCTGTGCTTCTCCGCCACTCAAGGCATAAGCCGGTAAGTTTAAGGTCAAATATCCCAAACCAACATCCAGTAAAAATTCTATTCTCGGTAATAATTCTTTTAAAATTTCTTCTTGTATAATTTTTTTGGATGCTGTTTCGGGTTCTGGTAATTGCTTAAGCCATTCATACAATTGTGAGATGGAAAATTCTCCTATGTCGCCAATAGTACATTCGTGAATTTTGAAATACAATGCTTCTTGTTTTAAGCGCTTACCCTGACAATCACTGCATATCGCTTCTTCTATTAAACGATGTTTGTTTAAGAACTGATTGAATTTTTCCAATAAGTAACTTTCCGTATTCTTTGAAACAGAATTTTCTAAATATTGATCTATATCTATTTTATATTTGTAGAAAACATAATTTGAAAAAATGCGATTTAAAATTTCTTTTGTTAGTTCAGGATATTCTTGTTTTAATTTAAGATAGGGGATTTTGTTGATTTTCTTCTCAATGTTTTCTCGTTCATCCCAATCATCTATTACCGCATTATAATATAAAATGTCTGAAATAAGGTGTTTGAGTTCAGCATCTGTATAAGGGATAATCTCTTTATTAATAGCTTTTTTCAAAGGCAAATCGGCTTGTTTAATAATTTTTTCAATACTGATAATTGTTTTCACGCCAATGCCTTTGCAGGATGGGCACCAGCCGTAAGGAGAGTTGAATGAAAAAGTATTCGGAGAAGGGTCTTCAATAGATAGCCCGGAATCCTCATCCGTAAAATTCAATGAATACAACACTGCTTGCTTACTTTCATCGTCCAGTACCATTATCTTGTTTTCACCCTGTTTAAGGGCTGTGCTGAGTGAAGTTTTTAATCTTTCTATAGTATCTAAGTTGATTTCTAATGTATCAATCAACAACTCAATATTGTGTGTTTTATATCTGTCCAGCTTCAAATGGGTGTTTAGATCTTTGATTTTCCCATCTATCCTGCATTTGGTGTACCCTTTTTTTAATAATTGATTAAATAGTTCGTTGTAGTGTCCTTTTCTTCCATATACAAGCGGTGCAAGAAGTATAATGTTTTTGTGAGAGTAATTTTTCTGGAGAAGTTGAAAGATTTGTTCATGCGAATATTTCGCTAGTTTTTTTCCGGTAACAGGCGAAAAAGCGTCGGCTGTTCGGGCATACAAGAGTCGTATAAAATCATACACTTCTGTTATAGTGCCAACGGTGCTTCTTGGGTTTTTGCCTACTGTTTTTTGTTCAATGGAAATGGCCGGACTTAATCCATTGATTTTATCCACATCCGGACGCTCTAATTCATCCATAAACTGGCGGGCATAAGCAGAAAGTGTTTCCAAAAAGCGGCGCTGTGCTTCGGCATAAATGGTATCAAAAGCTAAGGATGACTTTCCACTTCCGCTCAATCCGGTAAAAACTATCAATTGATGGTGCGGAATGCTTAATTGTATATTTTTTAGATTATGTACACGTGCGTGAATAATTTCAATTTGATTGTTTGATTTTACCTGTTTATTCGTTGAGGTGATGGCTTCCATATATTATTCTGAAACGGTTTTGGGATAAGCAGGCAAATTTGAGGAATCTTTCAATACCATAGAATCTTTTTTGATGTTTGCGTTTTCAGCCGATGGTTCATAATTGTAATCATATCCCAACACATCTGAAATGTAAGCCGAATAGTCCTGTGCCGTATTAGCCGGATATTGAAAGATGTATTTTTTCTTATTATTATTGGGCAATGATTCGGATAATAACCATGGATTAAATGCTTTTAGTAACAAGGTGGGGCAATGAATATATTGAGCAAGAAATTTTATATTGGTGATGGAGGTATCGACAGAGATTGTTTTTAAATAGGGCTTTTTTCTTGTCAGCAATTTTCTCTTAATACCAAAATATTCAGGATAAGTCAATAAGGTTTTATAAGCAATGATGCGGTACACAAACTCTTTTGTTTCTTTATTTAATTGCAAATGGTGATAGGAGGTTACGTTCTGTTTTTCTAATTGATATTTTATTCCATTAATACCATAATTATATGCAGCGGCTACGAGCGACCAGTTTTTTAATTCCTGAAAGGCCTGCAGAAAATACTTACAGGCAGCTATCGTAGATTTTTCTACATCTAATCGCTCATCTACATACTCATTCACTTCAAGTCCCATACTTTGTGCAGTAGAAGGTAACAATTGCCAAAAACCTTTTGCACCCATTGGAGATGTTACATTGCTCAAATGACTTTCTATGAGTGCCACATATTTTATATCGTCCGGCAAATTGTATTTTTTTAAAATTGGTTCAATAAACGGAAACCAACGGTTACATCTTGAAATCAATAATAACGCAGAGGATTTATTTTTAATTAATCCGCGTTCATAAAATTCTTTTTGTATCGCTGTTTTTACTTCCAGATCATTCAATGGTAAAGTGTCATTACAGAAATGCATATATTTAGGAAGCCCTTTCCCATAAATAAACAGATTGTTGTTAAAATAAGAAGGATAATTTTCCGGTGATTTTCTACTTATAGAAAAAATAATCCAAAAAACGAAACACCCCAAAAACACCATAGCATTGGAGTAATACAAATTGGGCTTTAAATATCTTCTGATATTAAACTTATTATTTTTCTTTGGACGCAAAAAGTTTTGTATTTAAATACAAAAATAAGAAAACTAAAAGACAAAACAAAACGCTTATGTAAAAGAGAACCATTGAAAAATTAGATATCAGGAGGTAAGCCAAAAACAAACTCATGAAAGAAATCGCTGAAAAAAGATAGAATACCGATCGTTCACTTAATCCTCTTTTACATAAAAAATGTGTAGTGTGATCCTTTCCGCCAACAAACGGCGATCCGCCTGCTAAAATTCTATTGATTGTTACAGTAGTAGTATCTGTTAGCATAATAAGGTATATGAGTGCGACTATAAAAAGTCGGAAAATAGCCGGATGTATAACTACACTATCATTTAATGGAAAATTCCAAACATATTCAATACCCACAAATGCGAGCAGAATCCCCAAAAACTGACTACCCGTATCGCCCATATAAATACGGGATGGATAAAAATTAAAGAATAAAAAACTTACTAAACCGATGCTAATACCAGAGAAAATTAAAAAATAAATTGAAAAGATAGGGGTGCCAAGGATAGTCATTATGATTAAAACGAACCCGAAAATATATAAAGCCACACTAGCGGCTATTCCATCCATATTATCCAACATATTAATACTGTTCATAATGCCAACCACCCAAAAAATTGTCAGAAAATGATTGAATAAATTACTTTGAAACAGGTGAATCTGAGTATTTGTAAGAATCAGTATAAGGGCACAAGATAGTTGACTCACAGATTTTACAATAGGTTGAGTATTAAACGTATCATCGGCAAATCCCATAAAAAAAGCAATAGTAGCTGCACCCCATAATCCTAAAATCTTTTCTCTCTCTTCAAAATCAATACCCAAAAATATAGCCGCAAAAATTATGGTAAGAAGAAAAATAATATAAAAAACAAATCCACCTACCGATGGTTTGTAGTGAGGATTCCAGCGGTTTGTTTCTGTTTTTTGATAATCACGGACACCAAAAGAATGAGAAAAATAAGAAAACAAACTGTACAACACCAGAGAGACAATAAAATTTCCGATAATGAAAAAAGTAAAAAATAAATCTGGTGATAATTTTTCCTGCATACGCCAATAAAAACTAAAAGGGTGAAACAAACTCATCAAATCGTTTACCCGCTTTATCTTTTTCAGACAAAACGGGATTTTTAATATTCCATTGGATATTTAATGTCGGATCATTCCATAGTATTGTATCTTCTGAAGATTTGTTGTAGAATGCCGAACACTTATACGCAAAAATAGTATGGTCTTCAAGTGTAGCAAATCCGTGAGCAAAACCAATCGGAATATAAAGCATTAAAAAATTATCTTCGGTAAGTTCAATACTAAACGTTTTCCCATAAGTAGGTGAGTTTTTGCGAATGTCCACAACCACATCCAACACAGCACCTTTAATAACACGAACTAATTTTGCCTGAGCATGAGGGGGACATTGAAAGTGTAATCCGCGAATAACATTTTTTTGAGAAAGAGATTGATTATCCTGTACAAAGTTATCAGTGATAGCTTTTTCCTCAAAGAGCCGCTGATTATAGGCCTCATAAAAATATCCCCTCTCGTCTTTGAATACTTTTGGTTCAATAATAAATAATCCCGATAACGAGGTTTCAATGATTTTCATAATAAGGCGTTTTAATCCACATAATAATTACTTCGCTTTCCATACACATAGCCGTATCCATAACCATAGCCATAACCATAGTTATAGCCATACGTATTTTTCTTGATTTCTACACCGTTCAAAACAACAGAGAGTTTGGAAATTTTATTTTCATTTTTAAGACGGTCATAAATCTGAACAAAATTCATTTTTGAATAATTAGCCCGGAAAACATAAATGGGAATATCTGCTTTTTGTAAGATGGGCGTAGCGTCTGAAACCAAACCTATAGGAGGATTATCAATGATAATATAATCAAAGGATGTTTTTAGTTCTTCTAACACTTCCTGCATCCGGTAAGATAAGATAAGTTCGGAGGGATTCGGTGGTAAAGGCCCTGCCGTGATAATTTTCAAATGGGCTAATGGACCTTGTTGAATACATTCGTTTAGCGAATGAATACCTGAAAGCAATGTACTCATCCCCTTTTCATTGGGCAAGCCAAAACCCTTATCAATTTTGGGTTTACGCATATCCAGATCAATGATGATTACCTTTTTACCTGCAAATTCTAAAATACCCGACAAATTCACAGCTACAAATGTTTTACCTTCTCCGGATATAGTAGAGGTGAGTGCTATTACTTTCGGCCCCGGCGCATTATCAATAAACTGCATGTTAGAACGTAAACTTCGGAAGGACTCTGCAATCATGGACTTTGAATTCTTGTCTACGACCAATTGAGACACTTCTAACTTTTTAGTATACTTAGGTATAATCCCTAAAATACTTACATTAGCATTAGTGGCTTTGGTAATATTAGATAGTGAGTAAATAACATCGTTACTAACATATCTGAAAAATACCAGCAAGAAAGAAAGAAGAAAAGCACTTAAAACACCTAATGTTAATGCTGATTTTTTACTAGGTGATACAAATTGTGCAGAATATGATTTTTCTAAAATAATATTTTGGGAAACAAAACCAGCTTTAGAGATGGCGTATTCGGTTTTCTTTTCTAGTAAGAGTGTGTAATATTTTTCATTAATAGAATAAATCCGTGATAGCCGTGTTAACTCTACTTCATTTTCACTATTGGGATAAACTTCCGTTTTCACTTCGTTTTTTCTTTCTAACAAATTTTTGTATTGAGTTCTGTACTTCTGTTTTAAAGCGTACAGTGTTTCAATGAGTATTTTTCTTTGGTTTTCTATTTGGTAGTTGATAATTTTAATCTGTTCTGAATTAGGCGTAACCTGATATAATAAATTTTCTTTCTCCATTAAGAGTTTTTGGATAGTGGAAGTAATATTGCGGATACTTTCTTCATAAGAAGTTCCACTGGCCAAAGAAATTAATTGATACAAATCAATGTTTTTTTGATTTTGTATGCTTTTTAAGATTTCATCTAACAGCCGCTCATTTAATTCTATCTGCAATAGTTGCTCCTGAACAGATGAATAAATTTGGGACTGAGAAGTATTAAATGCAGAATGTTCTGTTGGCGTAATAATGTTCTTTTGTTTTTTAAATTCATTGAGACGTGTTTCTGAATTTTTTAGTTCTTCATACACTATGTTTAATTGAGCATTGATAAAATTCAGGATGTTCTTTGAGCTTTCACTTTTTCTCTCTACATCATAATTTAAATACTCTTCTGCAACACTATTGACAATATCTGCTGTTTTTTGAGGATTCACATCCTTTATAGAAATAGACATAGTTTGTGCTAAATCATTCAATGGTTTTACTTCCAATTTTTTTTGAAGATAGGAAGCCATAGCATCTTTGGAGTGAATAATAAAAAATGTTTTTTGATTCTTTTCGATATCTTTTTTTATTAAATGAATATCCCGCTTTTCATTCAAATGGATATTAAAATCAAAAAAAGAATGTTTTACCCAGTTATTCACTTTAAATGGTATTTTTTCGTATGTGTTTTCAGATAATTCAACGCTAATCGTACCACCATTTAAATCGCTATTAAAATCAACATATATTTTTTTCTCATACACATTATCTTGCTTAACATTTACATCTACAAAGTAAGGCGAGTTTTTATAGAGTTCGTGGTTTTTAAAAGTACCTTCATTGTAATAGGCAATTTGCAGGTTTAAAATATTTACTATTCTTTCAAGAAAGGTTTTTGAACGGATCTGCTCAATCGCTTCTGACACTTTGTTGCTTCCCTCTGAATTGACAGGATTAATTTGTAAAATCTGATTGGCATCAGAACTTACAATCTGTATCACACTTTGCGACTGATATATTCTTTCACTATATCTCAAATATAAAAAAACAGATACGCCGGCTATACTAAAAAATACCACATACCACCATTTTGATTTAATAATAATGTCCACCAACAACCCAATATCCAGATTGTTGCTAAAACTTTCCAGCCGTTGTTTATAGGATTGATATTCGTTATCGGTATCGGTAATTATCATAAATTTTAGAACGATCTATAAACTCTTAAAAGTATCAAAGTACTTAATAGTAGTGATGCAATAGGAGTAATGTCCCTGACAAATGCCTGTAGCGGTCGGTAGCGGGGCTCTACATAAATTATATCGTTGGCTAAAACAGTCGTTTGGCCTTTAGATAATCCATCAATAGTAGAAAGATCCAGCAAATACACCAAAGATTGCCCGTTCGGAAGTGTTCGAATTAATTTTACTTTATACGCTTTTCCATCTTCGGGAATACCACCCGCCATGGCAATGACTTCTAAAACGGTGGTATTATTGTTTTGTAATGGAATAACTTTGGCCTGAGCGCTATTGCCTGGGAAAACTATCACTCGTTTATTATTGACCGATAACCTCACAAATGGCTTGATATAAAACTCTGAATACAAGGTTTCCAGTTTTTTTTCTGCTTCAGGAACAGTCAAGCCGGTAATTTTAACTCTGCCAATCATAGGCATTTTCACAGTACCATCTTGTTCAATAGTAGCTTCTGCCTTTACAAAAAAACTTGCCTGAGCGTTGTTAATCACATCTATCATTTTAAAACCATCGTTTGTAAAAATCTGAAAACTAATGATATTATTGGGGGCTAATAAATAAGATACCCGGGATAAACTATCATTTAAATCCGCATACTTATACCCCGACGGAGTAGTGAGCATTAAATTAGGACGCAATATTTTACAAGACATCAATAACCCTATAAAAAAAACTAAAATAAGCACATACAAACGACCAGTCCTCATGATGAAAATAAATTATTGCAAACAAAAATACAGAATAATTTTCTAACCTCTACATAATTATTTTTGTTATCACATCGGATGTGGCAAAACTGGCAAACATCAACCCTGCCCAACTATTTAAAGTACCAAAGGCGAATGGAATTTTACTAACATCGTCCGGACGAACCAGATAATGCTCATATAATAAAAACAAACAAAACATTATCCAACCAATAAAATATATGCTTCCAAAAGAATACAAATAATAATTTAACAACAAAAAAACACTGCTCAAGAAATGAAAAATACGAGCAAACAGAATCGATTTTTTTCTTCCAAACAAAGACGGTATTGAAAAGAGCGAGTGAGATTTGTCAAACTCTTCGTCCTGCATGGCGTAGATGATATCAAATCCACTTACCCAAAACAAAACAGCCACACTCAGCAACACGACACTACCATGCAACGTTCCTGTGATGGCTATGTAGGCACCAACAGGAGCTAATGCTAATCCAAGTCCCAGTATAATATGACACAACCATGTAAAGCGTTTGGTAAAACTATATCCCAGTATAATCAAGAGTGCCACCGGTGATAAATAAAAACACAAGCGGTTTAGAAAAAACGAAAACAAGGAGAACAAAACAGCACTTCCAATAGTCAGCAAAAGCGCTTCCTTCGGTTTGATTTTATTACTCGGTATTTCCCTGTTTTTTGTTCTCGGATTTAATCCATCAATATCTCTATCCAGATAACGATTAAACGCCATAGCCGATGTTCTGGCAAAAAACATGCACAGGATAATAAAAACAAGCGTGCGCCACGTAAACGCTTCCGGATAATGCCAATATCCTATAAACGCCCCTAACAAAGCAAAAGGCATAGCAAAAATGGTATGACTAAACCGGATTAACCGAAAAAACAAATACATTTTCTCAAAAAAGAAAGTCATGATTTTAGCATCTTAAAAAACAAAAACAGAATAGTTAAAGATGAAAAAAGCAAACCAAAAAGTACCTTACCAGAAAAAGAAATCTCTTTGGGTCTATACAAATACATAAGAATAGCCATCGAAGCAACCACCTCCCCTAAGCCAGCAAAGAAAATACTTAAAAGCCAATTAATAAAAATAAAAAGAACAGAAATAAAAGCTAAAATTAAAGACAACCACTCAAAATTTTTATACCACTTGACAAGATTAAACATCGTAATGATAATTGATCATTTTTCTCAGCTTTGTTATATACTGTTGATATTGCCACAAATAATAATTATCTGTAGCATTAATACATTTGCAATACTGTTTTAATCGATGTTTTGTTTCATCACGTAACAACTCAAAAAGTTCAAAGGCCTCTTCTTTTTCGGAAGCATTCCCTATTATTCGTTCATAGTGATCGTGCAGTGACTCTTCCAGAACTTTAGACGGCTTAATACCCTTTTTAACATACTCCTGGTATTTATCTTTTACAGAATAAGACTCATACGCTGAATTGACAAAACGCTCTTTTACTTCTGGCGGCAACTCATAATTAAAATCCAATTCATAATCCCAATTATCTTTATATCTGTTTTCTAAATACAAATGCGGCTCTCTAAATACATGCCTCCAATCAATCTCGGTTTGCCAATACCCAAATCGTCTTAAATTGTTTCCTAAATCAATGATTTGAAATCTTTTTTTACTTTTCCAAACACGGCTACCTCTCCCAATCATTTGATGATACAAGGTTAACGACCGGGTCGCACGATTAAGCATGATGCTTTCTACTGCTGGCTCATCAAAACCCTGTGTCAAAATACTTACAGACGTCAGAATACCATTGGGAGTATTTCTAAACCATTCTAAAACATCCGCTCTATCACGATCACTAAACGTGCTATCCAAATGTTTTATAGGGTATCCTTTTTTAGAAAAGGCCTCATAAACCGCCTTACTCGTTAATATGCCTGCGTTAAAAATCAAAGTTTTGGTATTCGATGCTCTCTCTTCATAGGCCTGAATCAACTTATTCAACATAACGGATTGGGTGTACAGTTGTTCGTGTGAACTCACTGTAAATTCTCCATTGGATCCTACCCTCAGAGAACTCAGATTCACCTCATACGTATACGTATCCGCATCACACAAATAACCTTTTTCTATCAAGGACTTAATGCTTTCTCCAACAATTAAATCACTGTAAATCTGATACAGTGGAAGTTTTTTATTACTACTTAACGGTGTCGCAGTAACCCCTAATATATTCACATCTTTAAAGTAATGAAAAATCTTTCGAAAAGAATTATTATGTGCTTCATCCACTATCACAAGACCTATATCTTCTAAAAACTCTTCATTTTCCTGTAATCGGTTATTCAACGTTTCCACCAAAGCCGTAAAACACTGGTAGGGCGTTTGATTAGGTAAATGCTTGACTTCCGAATTGATGACCTTATTCGAAATGCCAATATAACTCAAAACTTCAGAGGTTTGTTGACTTAACTCTATACGATGGGTTAAAATCAGAACTTTCCTTTTATATTTCAGAATATACCTTTTAGCAATTTCTGAAAAAATGATGGTTTTGCCACCACCTGTCGGCAATTGAAACAATAAATTAGCGTTAGGCGGCATTTCTTCCAGACGCTTGAAAATTTTTTCTACCGCCTCTTTCTGATAGGGGTAAAGATCTTTAATTTCTCTTGTCTCTCTTATTAAAAGGTGGTTTTTTGAATTTTTAGTAATAACCGGGAATGCTTTTTTCTTTTTATCTTTGGACGACGCATCTGCTTTTCTTTTTTTGCCTTTATTTTCATCCTTAGATGTTTTTTTTGACTTTGTTGCAGCAGATGCCTTGTTATCCGCAAGATTTAATTTTTTTTTAGTCAACACTTTAGCCATTGCTTAAAAAGTTTCGCAAATCTACATACAATTTTTGAACTCGCAAAATAATTTTGTTTTTTTAATTATTTTTTTTGTAAAAACGTAGATTAACAAGCATATTTGCTTCAAATATTATGCACAAACCTTTAGGGATTATACTACTATTTGTATCCGCATTTTTATATAAAGCACAAAATGATCACAAACTGGATTCCCTTTTCACTGCCTTAAAACACTGGGAAAGCAAAAGAGGCACAGAAGCCGATACCAATGTGTATAATTGTTATTACCAGATTGGAGTTAAATTTCAAAATTCTAATCCCGATACCGCCATTTATTTTCTGAGCAAAAGCATTGAAAGGGCAAAAATTTTAGGAGATAAAATAAAACAAGCAGAAAGCATAATACAACAAGGATGGTGTTATTATATCAAAAGCGAATTTACCAAAGCGATGGAACAGTATGAGAATGCCTTGAAAATAATGCCGGAGAAAACAGAAAAGAAAGATAACATTCGGAAACAAAGGGTCTATGCCT
>JBBIGQ010000003.1:0-214141 GCA_037447455.1 Sphingobacteriaceae bacterium
GTTATGTTTGTTGGGTTTGTTCATGAGCAATTTACTGAAAGATAGCTTCTAACATTTTTTTTAATTTAGTTCTTGCCTGATTTAGATACCATTTACTTGTGCCTTCGCTGATGTTTAGTAGTTCTGCGATTTCTTTGTGTAAATAGCCGTCCAAGACAAAAAGGTTAAAAACAGTTTTTTCAGTGGGTTCTAATTTATCAATCAGGTTAAGAATTTCATTGGCAGACATTTTAGACAGAGCAGGATTTATTTCTAAATAATCCGAATTAGAATTATAGGTGTCCACATATTCAATATTACTGAATTTTTGTTTTTTTCTGAGTTCATCAATGATGCAATTGACAGCAATTTTAGATGCCCATATTTTGAATGGATATTCGTTATTGAATTGATGGATTTGTGTGAGTATTTTAAACATAGCTGTATTGACTATTTCTTTTGAGGTTTCTTTTGAGAGAAAATATTTGTAGCATATTCCCATAAGGTATGGAAATAATTTTTTGTAGAGTTCTTCCTGAGCTTTTCTTTCGTTGTTTTTGTATTGTTCAATGAGGTAATTGTCTATCTGCATTCAAATGCGTTTATTACTTATGCAAAGATATAAAAAAAGGCAGAGATAACCTGATTTTTGTTATCTCTGCCTATTTTTTAGGAATGGTTCTATAGATTAATTTTTAATAATCATTTTGGTTACATCGTTTCCTGAATTATCCTTATATTTGAGGAAGTATGTTCCATTATTGAGCACTGAGGTATTGATTTCAATGTAGGTAACATTTTCCACATTCTTATGGATGATTTCTCTTCCTGTGATGTCAATGATTTGGATTGTACCGCTTATATTTACTGGTGATGTTACGAACAGCACATCCTGAGATGGATTAGGGAATACTATCAGATTTGCTATAGAGATGTCTTTCATTCCTAATGGTGTGCCTACTTTGTAAAGGAACTGAGCATTGCTAATGAATCCACAACTGCTAACTACACAAGTATCAGTAGAATTTATGTAAGTGATGGTTAAGCATACAGAGTAGTTACCAACAGCAGAGTAAGTATGTGTGGGGGATGCTTGTGTGGAGGTATTGCCATCGCCAAAGTTCCACCAGTAGGTTACAGTGGCATTTGGGTCACTGGATACGTCGCTATAATTGTAGTACCATACATTTGCGTTTGCGTTAGCACTATCGGGGGTGAAGTTGATGCTTAAACTACATGTCAAAGGACTGTTTCCACCACCATTATTAGCATTAGATACAGTTACGGGCACGCAAGCGCCAGAATAAGTGCAGGCACTGGATGGATCGGTGATGAATACACATACATTATAGGAGCCATTACTTGTATAGGTATAAGCAGTGTTGTCAGTATTAGTATTTAAGATATTGCCATCGTCAAAAGACCATTGGTAAGTTGCGTTGCTTGATGGAGCTGGATTAACGGATACGCTGAAAGTAAAAGTAGGATCATTGTTACTTATAACTGAGATATTTGGAAATGCAAAACATGAATTATTAATTGTCACCTGAGTTGAACCGCTTTTAGAACAACCATTGGCGGAAACATTTACCATTACAGAATAAGTACCATTACCCTGATTGTTGTAATTGTGAGTAACCGGATTGCCACTACCCGTCGAGTTACTAGGATAATTAAAATCCCACGTATAACTTAGATTTAAACCATAAGGATTATTTACATTAGCTGTAAAATGTACGATAGGATCCGCAGATGCATCTACATTAATGGAAGTAATTGAGAAAGGTGTTGCGGTTATTGACGCCACTGTTTGCATACTAAAAGAGCACGATGGATTTAGAGAGTCTATTGCCCATACAACTACCGTGTAATTCCCTGGGTTACAATAAGGATGGACGACTGTACTACTATAAGAAACACTTGAACCGTAATTACCATCTCCAAAGTCCCAAGCATAAGATACTGAATTCGGGACCGAACCGGTAGTTTGGGGGGTGAAGGAAATGGTAAAGGGATTAATTGGGGACTGAGTAATTTGTTGTAAGCCCCATGAGCATGGCTGAGCCGATGCTGTGAGTGCTGCCATTGCAGCGATGCCTGAGATTAATACTTGCTTTTTCATAGTGGTATGGTTTTTTACATTTTGCAATAAATAAATACGTAACGAAAGAAAAAAAGGTTGGAATTTTTTTAGAGCCAAGAAATTTATTTTGTTTGTTTGTATGTTATTCCGTAAGTTTGTAAGGGAACAAAAAATTTATCGGAATGTCAACGGTTCAACAACAAAAGGAAAATTTGAGTATTCAAGACCTTAAAAAAATAATTTTAGAAGATTACAGGATTGCTAATGAAAGCCGCCAAACCAGTTTGTTAGGCAGAAAGGAAGTATTGACAGGGAAAGCAAAGTTTGGAATTTTTGGAGATGGGAAAGAGATCCCACAATTGGCTATGGCAAAGGTGTTTCGGTCGGGAGATTTCAGAAGTGGTTATTATCGGGATCAAACATTTATGTTTGCCATTGGTGCATTGACGATTGAGCAATGGTTTGCAGGATTATACGCACATACGGATTTGAATTTTGAGCCCACCAGCGGCGGAAGACAGATGGGTGGCCATTATGCGACGCCTTTGTTAAATCTCGATGGCAGTTGGAGAAATTTGGTAGAGTTGAAAAATTCTTCGGCAGATGTATCGCCGACAGGCAGTCAAATGCCGAGATTATTAGGTCTGGCGTATGCATCGTATTTTTATCGGCATAATCCCGCTTTGCAGCAAGGTAAGTTTTTGAAATTTTCAAATAAAGGAAACGAGGTGGCTTTTGGAACTATTGGAGATGCCAGTACATCGGAAGGATTATTTTGGGAAACATTGAATGCAGCGGGTGTATTGCAGGTGCCAATGATAGTATCGGTATGGGATGATGGGCACGGCATTTCTGTTCCTAAGAAATATCAAACGACAAAGCAATCTATTTCCGAAGCATTAAAAGGTTTTCAACGGTCTAAAAATGATCCGGGGTTTGAGATGTTTTATACAAAAGGATGGGATTACGTTCATTTAGTTGAAACCTATGAAAAGGCAGAATACATCGCGAGAAACGAGCATGTACCGGTTTTAATTCATGTAGATGAAGTTACACAGCCACAAGGACATAGTACTTCTGGCTCACACGAACGATATAAATCCAAAGAACGTTTGCAATGGGAAGCTGATTTTGATGGGATTAAAAAAATGCGAGAATGGATACTTTCTAATGGATTAGCAACAGAAGGTGAATTAAATGATATTGAGGAACAAGCCAAACAACGAGTACAGGAAGCCAAAAATAAGGCATGGCAAGATTACTTAACACCTATTTTAGAAGAAAGAAAATTGATTTCGGATTGGTTAGATGAGTTGGCAGAAAATAGTAATTTTAAGAATGAGCTTCAATCTATAAAAAAAGAATTGAATGCGCTTAAAGAGCCCATAAGAAAAGATGTACATCAGGTGGTGAAAAAAGTTTTGAGATTAACAAAGCAGGAACAATCAGAAGTGCGTAAAAAATTATCTGCCTGGATAATAGAAAAAACAGAAGATGCTAAAAAAGTTTATGGTGATAACTTGTATTCTGAAACCGAATGGAGTGCTTTGAAAGTTACGGCGTTACCACCAACATATTCGGGAGATTCACCAATTGTAGATGCCAGAATCGTATTAAGAGATAATTTTGATGCGATATTAGAAAAGTATCCTGAGGTGGTTATTTTTGGGGAAGATAGTGGGAGAATTGGAGATGTGAATCAAGGATTGGAAAAGCTGCAAGCAAAATATGCTGAGATTAGAGTATTTGACACGGGTATTCGTGAGGCAACAATTGTTGGGCAAGCCATTGGATTAGCAATGCGGGGATTACGGCCAATAGCAGAAATTCAATACTTAGATTATTTGTTATATGCCTTGCAAATCATGAGTGATGACTTAGCTACCGTCAGATGGAGAAGTAAGGGAACGCAAAAGGCACCGGTGATTGTACGAACGAGAGGACATAGATTAGAAGGCGTATGGCATAGTGGCTCGCCAATGGGAATAATCATCAATGCCTGCAGAGTTATGTTTGTTGGGTTTGTTCATGAGCAATTTACTGAAAGATAGCTTCTAACATTTTTTTTAATTTAGTTCTTGCCTGATTTAGATACCATTTACTTGTGCCTTCGCTGATGTTTAGTAGTTCTGCGATTTCTTTGTGTAAATAGCCGTCCAAGACAAAAAGGTTAAAAACAGTTTTTTCAGTGGGTTCTAATTTATCAATCAGGTTAAGAATTTCATTGGCAGACATTTTAGACAGAGCAGGATTTATTTCTAAATAATCCGAATTAGAATTATAGGTGTCCACATATTCAATATTACTGAATTTTTGTTTTTTTCTGAGTTCATCAATGATGCAATTGACAGCAATTTTAGATGCCCATATTTTGAATGGATATTCGTTATTGAATTGATGGATTTGTGTGAGTATTTTAAACATAGCTGTATTGACTATTTCTTTTGAGGTTTCTTTTGAGAGAAAATATTTGTAGCATATTCCCATAAGGTATGGAAATAATTTTTTGTAGAGTTCTTCCTGAGCTTTTCTTTCGTTGTTTTTGTATTGTTCAATGAGGTAATTGTCTATCTGCATTCAAATGCGTTTATTACTTATGCAAAGATATAAAAAAAGGCAGAGATAACCTGATTTTTGTTATCTCTGCCTATTTTTTAGGAATGGTTCTATAGATTAATTTTTAATAATCATTTTGGTTACATCGTTTCCTGAATTATCCTTATATTTGAGGAAGTATGTTCCATTATTGAGCACTGAGGTATTGATTTCAATGTAGGTAACATTTTCCACATTCTTATGGATGATTTCTCTTCCTGTGATGTCAATGATTTGGATTGTACCGCTTATATTTACTGGTGATGTTACGAACAGCACATCCTGAGATGGATTAGGGAATACTATCAGATTTGCTATAGAGATGTCTTTCATTCCTAATGGTGTGCCTACTTTGTAAAGGAACTGAGCATTGCTAATGAATCCACAACTGCTAACTACACAAGTATCAGTAGAATTTATGTAAGTGATGGTTAAGCATACAGAGTAGTTACCAACAGCAGAGTAAGTATGTGTGGGGGATGCTTGTGTGGAGGTATTGCCATCGCCAAAGTTCCACCAGTAGGTTACAGTGGCATTTGGGTCACTGGATACGTCGCTATAATTGTAGTACCATACATTTGCGTTTGCGTTAGCACTATCGGGGGTGAAGTTGATGCTTAAACTACATGTCAAAGGACTGTTTCCACCACCATTATTAGCATTAGATACAGTTACGGGCACGCAAGCGCCAGAATAAGTGCAGGCACTGGATGGATCGGTGATGAATACACATACATTATAGGAGCCATTACTTGTATAGGTATAAGCAGTGTTGTCAGTATTAGTATTTAAGATATTGCCATCGTCAAAAGACCATTGGTAAGTTGCGTTGCTTGATGGAGCTGGATTAACGGATACGCTGAAAGTAAAAGTAGGATCATTGTTACTTATAACTGAGATATTTGGAAATGCAAAACATGAATTATTAATTGTCACCTGAGTTGAACCGCTTTTAGAACAACCATTGGCGGAAACATTTACCATTACAGAATAAGTACCATTACCCTGATTGTTGTAATTGTGAGTAACCGGATTGCCACTACCCGTCGAGTTACTAGGATAATTAAAATCCCACGTATAACTTAGATTTAAACCATAAGGATTATTTACATTAGCTGTAAAATGTACGATAGGATCCGCAGATGCATCTACATTAATGGAAGTAATTGAGAAAGGTGTTGCGGTTATTGACGCCACTGTTTGCATACTAAAAGAGCACGATGGATTTAGAGAGTCTATTGCCCATACAACTACCGTGTAATTCCCTGGGTTACAATAAGGATGGACGACTGTACTACTATAAGAAACACTTGAACCGTAATTACCATCTCCAAAGTCCCAAGCATAAGATACTGAATTCGGGACCGAACCGGTAGTTTGGGGGGTGAAGGAAATGGTAAAGGGATTAATTGGGGACTGAGTAATTTGTTGTAAGCCCCATGAGCATGGCTGAGCCGATGCTGTGAGTGCTGCCATTGCAGCGATGCCTGAGATTAATACTTGCTTTTTCATAGTGGTATGGTTTTTTACATTTTGCAATAAATAAATACGTAACGAAAGAAAAAAAGGTTGGAATTTTTTTAGAGCCAAGAAATTTATTTTGTTTGTTTGTATGTTATTCCGTAAGTTTGTAAGGGAACAAAAAATTTATCGGAATGTCAACGGTTCAACAACAAAAGGAAAATTTGAGTATTCAAGACCTTAAAAAAATAATTTTAGAAGATTACAGGATTGCTAATGAAAGCCGCCAAACCAGTTTGTTAGGCAGAAAGGAAGTATTGACAGGGAAAGCAAAGTTTGGAATTTTTGGAGATGGGAAAGAGATCCCACAATTGGCTATGGCAAAGGTGTTTCGGTCGGGAGATTTCAGAAGTGGTTATTATCGGGATCAAACATTTATGTTTGCCATTGGTGCATTGACGATTGAGCAATGGTTTGCAGGATTATACGCACATACGGATTTGAATTTTGAGCCCACCAGCGGCGGAAGACAGATGGGTGGCCATTATGCGACGCCTTTGTTAAATCTCGATGGCAGTTGGAGAAATTTGGTAGAGTTGAAAAATTCTTCGGCAGATGTATCGCCGACAGGCAGTCAAATGCCGAGATTATTAGGTCTGGCGTATGCATCGTATTTTTATCGGCATAATCCCGCTTTGCAGCAAGGTAAGTTTTTGAAATTTTCAAATAAAGGAAACGAGGTGGCTTTTGGAACTATTGGAGATGCCAGTACATCGGAAGGATTATTTTGGGAAACATTGAATGCAGCGGGTGTATTGCAGGTGCCAATGATAGTATCGGTATGGGATGATGGGCACGGCATTTCTGTTCCTAAGAAATATCAAACGACAAAGCAATCTATTTCCGAAGCATTAAAAGGTTTTCAACGGTCTAAAAATGATCCGGGGTTTGAGATGTTTTATACAAAAGGATGGGATTACGTTCATTTAGTTGAAACCTATGAAAAGGCAGAATACATCGCGAGAAACGAGCATGTACCGGTTTTAATTCATGTAGATGAAGTTACACAGCCACAAGGACATAGTACTTCTGGCTCACACGAACGATATAAATCCAAAGAACGTTTGCAATGGGAAGCTGATTTTGATGGGATTAAAAAAATGCGAGAATGGATACTTTCTAATGGATTAGCAACAGAAGGTGAATTAAATGATATTGAGGAACAAGCCAAACAACGAGTACAGGAAGCCAAAAATAAGGCATGGCAAGATTACTTAACACCTATTTTAGAAGAAAGAAAATTGATTTCGGATTGGTTAGATGAGTTGGCAGAAAATAGTAATTTTAAGAATGAGCTTCAATCTATAAAAAAAGAATTGAATGCGCTTAAAGAGCCCATAAGAAAAGATGTACATCAGGTGGTGAAAAAAGTTTTGAGATTAACAAAGCAGGAACAATCAGAAGTGCGTAAAAAATTATCTGCCTGGATAATAGAAAAAACAGAAGATGCTAAAAAAGTTTATGGTGATAACTTGTATTCTGAAACCGAATGGAGTGCTTTGAAAGTTACGGCGTTACCACCAACATATTCGGGAGATTCACCAATTGTAGATGCCAGAATCGTATTAAGAGATAATTTTGATGCGATATTAGAAAAGTATCCTGAGGTGGTTATTTTTGGGGAAGATAGTGGGAGAATTGGAGATGTGAATCAAGGATTGGAAAAGCTGCAAGCAAAATATGCTGAGATTAGAGTATTTGACACGGGTATTCGTGAGGCAACAATTGTTGGGCAAGCCATTGGATTAGCAATGCGGGGATTACGGCCAATAGCAGAAATTCAATACTTAGATTATTTGTTATATGCCTTGCAAATCATGAGTGATGACTTAGCTACCGTCAGATGGAGAAGTAAGGGAACGCAAAAGGCACCGGTGATTGTACGAACGAGAGGACATAGATTAGAAGGCGTATGGCATAGTGGCTCGCCAATGGGAATAATCATCAATGCCTGCAGAGGAATTTATGTTTGCGTGCCCAGAAATGCTACACAGGCAGCGGGATTTTACAACACTTTATTATTATCAGATGATACAGCATTAGTCATTGAGCCCCTAAATGGATATCGCTTAAAAGAAAAATTACCTTCTAATATAGGTGAATACAGAGTACCTTTGGGTGTTCCTGAAGTGTTGGTAGATGGAACAGATGTTACATTAGTAACTTATGGCTCTTGTGTTCGTGTCGCTCAAGAAGCACTAGATTGGCTTAATGAACATAATGTTTTTGTTGAATTGATTGATGTGCAAACTTTATTGCCGTTTGACATTCATCATATTATTGTAGAGTCCTTAAAAAAGACCAATCGTTTGGTGATATTAGATGAAGATGTGCCCGGAGGGGCGAGCGCTTTCATATTAAATAAAATACTTGAAGAACAAGGTGGTTATCACTATTTAGATTCGCCGCCCGTAACCATTACTTCAAAAGAGCATAGACCGGTGTACGCTTCGGATGGGGATTATTTTTCTAAGCCAAGTGCTGACGATGTGTTTGACGCAATCTATAATTTGATGCATGAAGCCAATCCAAAACGATATCCTGTAATATATTAAAAAACAATGTTATGAAAAAAATAGTTTTTTTTACTTGTAGTATGTTTTTTTCACTGCTTTTGTGTGCTCAAACGTCAACCAATTTACCTAATGAAGATGGGTTTATCATTACTGAAATTATCATTAAAGATTCCGTACCGGCTAAAGAACTGTTGAATCGTGCTACTGTATGGGCACAGAAGAAGCATTCCAAATATGATAAAGTTAATGCAGTAGGTGGAACTACAAAGATAGAATTAGATGCAGAGTTTAAAATAAAGCCCAAAGAATTGAATCCTCCCTATGATTTTACTGGCATAATTGTAATGCATGTTAAAATAGAAGTGAAAGATGGAAAGTATCGTTATACAATCAATAAGGTAAAACATATTGCAGATAATGGAAAAAATTCGGGTGGAGATATTACTAAGGAAATAGCAGAGTGTGGAAGTATGTTTTTACCTGAAATGACCTGGAAGAAAATTAAAGGAGAGGCCATAAGAGACGCTAATTTGTTAGCAGAAGATTTGAAAGATGCTATGTCCACACCTTACAAGGCCGTTTCGGATGAATGGTAATGTTTTATATGTTTAATTTTTATTTTGTAAAAGATGATTCAGAAAATTTTGTTTTTAGACATTGAAACAGTTCCTTTGAAATATAAGTATGATGAATTAAGTGAACGGGAGAAAAAATTGTGGGATGCAAAGTGGAAGTATAATCCAGATATAAATCCTTCTGAACAATATAATAAAAGCGGCATTTATGCAGAATTTGCGAAGGTAATTTGCATTGGGTTAGGGTATGTGGATGCGAATGGACAAATACAATTAAAGGTATTATTTAATCAGGATGAAGTGCAATTATTGAATGAGTTTAATACTGTTTTATACAAGTTTTATCAATATGTTTTTAAAACATATAATGCAGAATACAACTTATGTGCTCATAATGGAAGAGAATTTGATTTTCCATTTTTGTGCAGAAGAATGTTGGTAAATAATATCAGTATTCCGGATATTTTGAAATCAGGGCGGAGAGATTTATTATTAGACACGATGGAGATGTGGAAATTTGGGGATTACAAAAACTATACATCGCTGGATTTATTGGCGTATATTTTTAATATTGATTCCCCAAAAGATGGAATAGATGGAAGTATGGTCGCAAAGGTGTATTATGAAGATAAAGATTATGAAAGGATAAAGAATTATTGTCAAAAGGATGTGGAGACGTTAATTAAAGTGTATAAGAAACTAAATCAGATTGTGTAATTCAGATGGCTTGCAAAATCGATTGCCATTTCAGTGCATTTTTATTAAATAATGGTGAAAGCGTGATTTCATGAAATAATGGGATGAAGTAGCCGCCTAACTTTTGAACCGTTGTATAAATATTTTGTAAATCCTGAATAGAATCTTCAATATTTATTTTTTGATAATTGAAATAAGCACCGTCCATTACCTGAAAAGGAATAAATAATAAATTGCTGGTTGTTTCTGTTTCAAAATCGTAGAAATAAAATGGATAACTTGTTCCGGCACGGTAAGCAGTTTGCGATGCAAAGCCCATGCTAAAATCGTATTGAATGCCTGATTTTATGAGCAGTTTAGGGGTAGTAGAAATTTTCATTCGCAAATAATGTTGACGAGAAGCAATGATGGATGTTTCTAGTATTTTTTCTAATTTATTTTTTTCATTCAAAAGTTTTTTTTTATCTGAAAACGTGTCATAAGAAGGATGCAAACCAATGTGGGCAAAAGAATGAAGATATTTTAATGTAGAAATGCTGTGTGGATGCTGAATATTGGCAGCCCTGTCAAACTGAGCATTGGACTCACATAAAATAAAAAAAATAACAGGATGTTTTTGAGATAATTGTTTTATGAATTTATAAACTTCAATAAAAGGGTCATCTTGTTTAAAGAAGAGTGTTTTAATTCTTTTGTCAATTAAATGATATTCTTGCTTTAATAAGTGTTTAAGAAAAGCACCTGTGGTTCTTAATAAAGATTTTCCTTTGAATGCAAGGATATTATCTAAATCAAAAGTATAAATGGGTTGAAAAAAATATGGTGTTTTGAATTGTGGGTATAGTTTAAGGATGTATTGTTTGAAGTTATGGATACTTTCGTCTACTAATGGAGTTTTTAATTGTTCTCTGAAAATACTGCAATGGATTTCAAAGCGCTGATGATTATCGGGTTGATATTGAAAGAACCATTCTTCGTAACGAGAGAGAAAGAAAAATGCCTTTGCAAAAATGTCTTCTTCATAAAAAGCATGTTGTGTTATTTGAAAATTGGGTATAAAAGATGTTTTCAAATAGTGAGTGATTAGTGGGGTAGGGTAAACATTAATACAGTTTTCAATATAATTTTCGGAATAGTTGATTTTTAACTTATCAGAAAGAATAAATTCATCAAAGTTGTTAGTAAGAATATAATTTTTCTGCCAAACTCTTTGGAAGATAAAATTTAGTGTGTAGATCAAACGAGTGTTCTGATGATGAGGCGAAAATACAATGATTTTAGTTGGCAAATCAGAAGGTAATTTGAAGAGTGAATGTAGGTCGGATTGTAACACAGATGAAAATTAAATTAATTTTTTTGATAAGCCTTTTTATTTTTACGCATTTGTTTTTTAGCGAGTCGTTTTTGTCGGCGGAGTTCCTTTTTGTCTTGCTTGCTCATTTGAGCAGAAGGTAAATCTTTTTTCTTTTTCTTAAGATAAGGGTTGAAGGGCTCGCTGTTAGAACGTTCTTTATGTCTCCATTTTCTCCATATTTTGGGTTTGCGATTTCTACCTACCATTTCATCATTGTATTGGGAATAATAGGAGAAAGATACTGCCAATAAAATAATGATTAGATAAATTATTTTTTTATGAGAACGCATCTTCAGGTAAAAATTCTTTTACAAAAATACTAAATATGTTTTATCAACTTTGCAATACACTCGTTATCCCTTCCCATAATTTTTGAGCGGAAATGTCCCAGTTAAACCTTTGTGCTTGTTCTTTTCCTTTATTGACAAGGGTTTTAATGATTTCAGGATTGTCGTTGATTTCTTGCATAGCATGGACAATTGCCTGAATATCTTTTGGATTGACTTTAAGAGCAGCGTTTTCGGCAACTTCATTTAAGGCAGTGGTGTTTGAACAAATAACCGGTGTGCCTAATTGCATGGCTTCAATAACAGGAACGCCAAATCCTTCGTAAAAAGAAACCATTACCAATGCTTTTGCAAATTGCATTAACACCATCATTGTATCGTCATCTAATCTACCAGTAAAAATAATATCTTCTTTCAATGGACTTTTTTCCACTACATCTTTCACTTCACTTTTGCCCCAAAAAAAGCGTCCCACAAGGACTAATTTATCATCTGATGATGTGTTTATTTTGTATTGATTAAATGCTTCTATTAGGCCGACGATATTTTTTCTGGGATGAATACTTCCCACATACAGAAAATAATTTTTGCCATTAGTAAATTGTGCTTTAATATGATGTTCTTCTTCTGATAGAATGTTGCGAAACTTTAAATTGCTGGCATTGGGAATGATATCAATTTTACATTCAGAAACATGTAAATGTTGAATGATTTCTGATTTACTAAAGTTAGATACAGTCGCTATTCTATTCGCATGGTGAATATGTTTCACAAAAAAATAATCGTATAGTTTTTTTATGCTCCATGGCAGATGTTCTGGGAATATAATAAAGTTAATATCATGAACGACAGCATACTGTTTGTAGTTTGCTCTTTTTGAAATAAAACCATCTAATGATAAATAAACATGGGGTTTGAGTTTGTTTAATAGATTGGGCACAGTAAATTCATTCCAAATGTAAATCAATAATGGATGTTTTGCAGGTGGCGTGAGAATGATAGGTGTAATGTTTTCAGAAAAAATAAACTCATCGCTAAAATTTCTATCAAATAAAAAATAAAAATGCACATCGGGATGCTGTTGTGTCAAACGTTTCATGATTTGATAAGAAAACCAGCCGATTCCTTCCATTTTGTTGGGAATCAGGTGTCGGACATTGACGGCAATGCTAATCTCCTTCATTACTGGTATTCTTTATCTAACAGACGAATGTCATGTACTAACTGATTGACCTGCAAACTATCCGTACCATCATAAACACCACGAATCCGTTTGTCTTTATCCACTAAAATAAATAATTCTGAATGAATGAATAAATCGCCTTCACCTTCGGTTTCATCGGCATTCACAAGGTATTGATAACGTGCTAAATCATAAATGTGTTTTTTATTTCCAGTAAGTAAATGCCACTTGCCTTTAATAGCACCATATTTTTCAGCATAAATTTTCAGTACTTCTGCTGTGTCGTGGTCTGGATTTACAGTATGTGATAAGATAAGAAAATCATTTTTTGTCGCAAATGTATCTTGCATTCGTTTCAATTGATGTGACATTTTAGGACAAATGCTTTGACAGCTCACAAAGAAAAAATCTGCTACGTAAATTTTATTTTTAATTACACTATCCGTGATAATCTCGCTGTATTGATTGGTAAGTGTAAATTGTCCAATGGTATGATAAATAGTATCTATTTTGTTACCAATCTTTGATAGTTTTTTTTCTCCAAAAATAGGAAGTAAAAATTTTTTGTCAGAATTTTTATTTTGCTGGCAGAATGTGAGAAAGAGAGAGAGGAGGACAAAAAGTTGTGCACTGATTTTTTTCATCGTTGTTCAATTTTATTTTTTTGTAATGTTTCTTTGTAACCTTCTTTGATGAAGAGGTGATTAAACTCCTGAATAGATCGTTTAAGTTCGTCGGCGTATCTCCAATCATAGTATCCACGAATATGTCTATCTTTATCTACAAGTACGGTAAAACTATAATCCACATAGTAGGGTTTTTGAATAAGATATTTTTGATTGATGGTTTGAAAAATACTATCCGGAAGATAAAGAGTGTGTATGTTAGGAAGATTAAGATGAAGCGAATCTTTAAGATTAAAAAAAGTAGAATTATTTTTGAAAGGATAAACTAAAACTATTGGAATATGTTTGATTTTATCGGGCTCATAGTGTGCCATAGTAAGGAATTGGTCAATGCGGAATTTTTCTTTAACATACTCGGGCTTAATAAAAGCAATCATAAAAACCTTGAAACGATTGGTATCTAAAATTACAGGCTGTAATTTTTCATTCAAAAAAGTAGTTTCTTTTACGGAGTAATAAATGGTGTCTTTTTGATTGTTAGCGATTTTTTTCGGACCAAAATAATTGAGTTTTTTAGAATGTATTAAACTAACGTCTAATAAAATCCAGATAAGGGAAGGAAGTAAAACTATAATGACAATTATCCAACCTTTGTTTTTCATAATTTTTTCAGGCAGCAATAATAGTGAAATAAAGATAAAATAGGGTAAGAAAGCGTTTACGGTTGATTGAAATAATCACAATGCTTTGAGATGATGCATTCATCACATTTGGGCTTCCGAGCAGTGCAAATATATCTGCCGTGAAGAATGAGCCAATGATGCGCGTCTCGTAGATATTTTTCAGGAATAATCTGTAATAATTGCTGTTCGGCTTGTTCGGGCGTTTTAGCATTTTTCGTAAGACCTATTCTGGCGGATACTCTGAAAACATGAGTATCAACGGCTAATGTCGGTTTATTAAAAGCAACAGATAAAATCACATTAGCGGTTTTTCTGCCTATACCGGGAATTTTTACCAATTCATTTATGTCTTGAGGTATTGTTCCATTATATTGTTCTACAATGGTTTTAGCCATTGCAACGAGATTTTTGGATTTGTTATTTGGATAACTACACGATTTTATTAGTTCAAAAACCTTTTCTGGTGTGGTATTAGATAATGATTGAAAATCCGGATAAGTTTTGAATAAGGCGGGTGTAATTTGATTGACACGTTTGTCAGTACATTGTGCCGAGAGAATGACTGCTACTAATAGTTCGTATTCATTGCGATAATGAAGTTCAGTGGTAGGATTGGGGGAATGTTTTTCAAAAACAGAAAATATTTTTTGTGCTTTTTCTTGCTTTACTTTTATTTCTTTTTTATTTAAGTTCATTTTGATGTTAATTGATTTTACCAACAATGCACTTTTTTAGATTGGAAATATCTATGTATTTTTTTAGTGCTAACGATACTTCTTCGGCTTGTATTTCTTTAATTCGTTTCAAAAATGAATTGTAGTATTCTTTGTCTAATTTCCTTGTGATGAGAGATTTCCACAGGTTATCTTGTTTTAAGATGCCATCGATTAAGTCCAACAGTTCGCCTGATAAATAGTTTTTGACAATTTCTAATTCGTCTTCATCGGGTGGTGTGTTTTGTAACAATTCAATTTGTTTGATGACTTCATCTATGCTGGCTTGAGTGTATTCGGCTTTTACTTCTGCACTTACAGTGAATACAGAATACGAATCATAAGTGTTTAAGGCAGAATAAATGCCATAAGTGTAGCCTTTTTCTTCACGAATGACACTCATCAGTCGTGAACCAAAAAAGCCACCTAATAAAGTGTTAGCAATTACAAAGTCAAAGTAGTCGGGATGTTTTGAATAAAGCGATACTGGCATTCCGATTTTTATGGCAGATTGCAAAGCATCGGGAATTTGAGTGTAAGAATGCATTTCATAAAAAGAAGGTGGCGGAACATTTTCACCGTGTTGATAATGCGATTGGTGAAAATCTTCCTTACCGAATGTGTGTTCAATCTGTTGCAAAAGAGTGTTATCTATATTACCTGAAATAAAAATAAAACCATTTTTGGGGTGAATGTGTGTGTTGAAAAATTCTAGAAGGTCGTTTCTTGTGATATTTTTAAAATCATCGGGGGTATGGAATTTGTTTAAGGGATGGGTATCACCGTAAATTATTTTTGAGTAATTCCATTGTGCAAGGATGCCAACGTTTTTAATGGCTGTTTGATATTGCTCAATATGATTTTTAATGTAAACATCTATTTCTTCTTGTGGGAAGTTAGCATATTTGATGATTTCTTCAAGGACGGAGAGAACAGAGGAAGTATTTTTTTTAAGAAAAGTAAATTGGAACTTGGAATAAACGGGCGTTGGTTCTATGTTGTAAAAAACTCCGTATTGCTCAAGCATTTCGGCTATTTCACGGGCATTATGATGTAATGTACCGTTAATCATCAAAGAGGTAAATGTGTTTGAAAGTAATTTTTTAGATTGATGAATGAAGCCGGATTTGAAGAATAAAGATAATTGAAGAATTTCACATTCGGATGAATGTAATGTGTAAACTTGAAAGCCATTTTTAAATGTGCCTTGAGTAGTTGGTAAAATTTTTATTTTGTCAATAGTGTGTATTTCAGGCGCTTTGGTTCTGTTTACCATAATTTTTAATCTAAGAGATATTGTTGATGTTGATTATGTTTTTGAAGGGTGCGGATGCCGGAGGAAGAAATATGTTCATACATTTTGTCGCAGAAGATATTGATGATTTTTATTTTAGGGTAAAGTTCTTGCATGTAGCGATATTGGTTTTGCTCGTAGTGAAAATCGGTATAGTTTCTTAATCCACGGATAACTGTCACATCATAAGGAGGTAGTTTAGAGACAAAGTCTGTCAGTAAAGTATTATAGTGTTCAATTTGTCGGTTTTGAATAGTAAAAGGGATTGGGAATGAACGAGGGGATTTTTCTGGATTTTCACCGAATGCAATAATCACTTTATCAAAAATTTTTTCTGCTTTTAGTAATACATTGTAATGTCCTTTGTGAAAGGGATTGAAACTGCCCGGAAATACTGCAATTTTAGGAGTATAAAATTGTAAATAATCAATTAGTGCATTTAAAATACCGTTTTCATTAATAGATTTCAGATGTTGAATTCTTTCTTGTTTATAAATGGCATAATCAACGTGTTGAAAATTTTTGAAATAAAATTTTTCAATTTTCAAATGTTCTGCGAAGGGTTTATTTTTGTAATACTGAATGGTATCTGGAAAAACGCTCATAATTAAAATTAGCAAGCTAATTTACATAATAAATTGAATACTAGGTTTGGGAATAATTAATTATTCCTACTTTTCAAGCATTACTATTATTGGAATTAACTAAATTTTCGTAATAAGTGTCAATGTTTAGATCATTAACATCATCAGTAGAATAAGCATTGACAGCCATTTTATCACACTCGTTATTATATGGGTTAGTATGATGACCTTTAACCCAAACAAAATCAATTTGTTTAAATCTTGAAATAAGGTGTATTAATTCTTGCCACAAATCCGGATTTTTCACATCCTTGAAGTTTTTTTTAATCCAATTAAAAACATAACCTTCTTTTATGTTTTCAATTACATATTTTGAGTCCGAATAAACAATGACTGGAATATCTTTGTTTTTAATGGCTTTTAACGCTCCAATGACTGCCATTAACTCCATTCGGTTATTCGTAGTAAGACGATAACCCTTTGATAAATTTTTTCTACGACTTTTATACAATAAAATAGCCGCCCATCCCCCTTTTCCTGGATTTCTGGAACATGCACCATCTGTATACGCTTCAATTATTTCGTTTGGCAAAAAGTAGAGATATTAGTGGTGAACTTCTTCGGTAGTAGTATGATGAGCATTGGCTATGTGAGCATCTTTTTTGTCCAGATTGGTTTCAATAATTAAAATAATCAACCAAACAACAAGTCCACCGATTAATGGTGCCCAAAAGTTTACGGATTTTTTTTCTTCAGTATAAGAATGTTCTGAATGATGACTCATATTTTTTTGACTGCAAATTTAAGAGTAAGAATTTATTTTTTCAAACAAAAATCAGGAAGATGTCTTACTATAATGTTTTTCAAATAATGCTGAGAGTTTTTCAATATCAATTTCTTCCATTTTTTCTAACTCACTTAAAATTTCTTCGTTATCAATGTATTCGGATAGTTGTTTCTTAAATTTTTTAGATTTCAATCTTACAAATTCATTATTGTTTTTTATAAAATATTGTTTGGCTGTAAAAAATTCCCCCATTTGCATATCTTCAAATTGATATTCATAGATGTTAATAGGGTGTTGAATAGATAATTTGTAAAATTTAGGTTCATCATCTCTAATAGCAATGAATTGATTCCATTTTTTCTTATCGGGATTGTAATATGCAAAGACCTTGATTTTATCGGCTTTATATGTTTTTGAAAATCCTTGTTTGTCTCTAAACAATACTTTGGCAAAAAGAGATAATTCTTTTTTTGGATTGGCTTTGATTTCACCTACTATAGTATCACCATTTTCATCTACAATGTATCCTTCGTAAAAATTTAATTGAGCAAAAACTGGTTTTATACTCCACAAACAAACTAGTAAAAATGAAAATTTTTTCATTTTTTTTGTGCAAAGAAAAAGAAAAAACTGACAAAAATCATTGTTATGTTAGTAAATAATGTAAGGTGTTGAAAAATAAGACAAAATGAATTAAAATTCATCCGTTCCGGGCAAGCAAGTAACATGTCCAACAAAATCGTGCTTATCCCCTTTTAAGTCATAAACTTTTATTTTGTAAACATAAACGTCTTGTGTAGCTTTATTTTTCTTACCTTTTACTGTACCATCCCATCCTTGAAAGAAATCTGTTGTTTTAAATATTAGTTCTCCCCAGCGGTCAAATATCAGCATCTCAAATTTTGTTACATCAATACCCGTACCTTTGCAAATAAATACATCATTAATGTTATTTCCATCGGGCGTGAAGGCATTTGGAATGTATAAATGAAATTCAGGCTCTACAATTATTGTTTTTACAATCATATCTCTACAACCGTATTGATTATATACTACTAGCGACACGGAATAAGTGCCGGGCTGTGTAAAGGTATGAATGGGATTTTGAACATTGCTGGTATTATTTGCTCCACTTGCAAAGTCGTTAAAAAACCAATTGTATGTAATAGCCCCTTGTGAAGTACTTGTAAAACTTACAGTGGGTTCAAATTCAGAAGTAATCCACGGATTGGCCACAAAATCAGCTACCGGATAAGGATATACTTGTATGTAATTGCTGTATGTAGTAGATGATGTGCAATTTCCATTAGATACAATGAGCGATACATCATAATATCCTGCTGCTGTATAGGTGGTAGAAACAGAATAACCGACGGCCGTTTGCCCGTTTCCCAAATTCCACGAATAAGTGAAAGTCGAGTTATATGGGTTCGCTGTAAAATCTACTTTTACAGGTGGGCATCCTTTGGTGATGTTAGCCGTGAAAGAAGACGAAGGGATGGGCGTTACACTCACTGTAAAATAAGCATTTACAGGTGTATTACATCCATCGCTGATAGTTACAGTGTAGTTGTGAGGTTGAGAGGCATAGTTTCCTGTTACATTGATACTGGAAGAATTAGCACCGGTATTCCAGGTATAAGAATACGGACCACCATTTCCTATGCTTGTAATAGTTGGTGAAAGTATAATGTTAGAATTATCACAGATTGTAACAGTATTGCCAACTGCTGAAAGTGTAGGATGTATAGTTATTTGAATAGTGTATGTTCCGCTTGTACATCCCTTTCCATCGGTTGCTTGCACAGAATAGATTGTTGTTAATGATGGTGAAACACTCAGAGTGCCGTTATTGACAATGCCTCCCGGATTCCAATTGTAAAAGAAATTGCCATTACCACCAGAGGCATTCGCAAAAATAGCAATTGTATTATTGAGGCATATTGAGGCATTCGGCGAAGCATTCAAAGTAATTGAATTGGGTTGAGGTATATTGACTGTAGGAGAAATATTACAACCGGTGGCATCCGTAATGTTTACGGTATACACCCCAGCAGAAAGGTTATTGGCACTATTAGAATTACCACCATTAGGTAGCCATGTGTATGTATAAGGGGCAATCCCGCTTTGCACAGCGACAGTCGCATTGCCGGTAGCACCCCCAAAGCAATCAACGGAATCAATAGTGAAAGTATAAGAAATGTTAGAAGTAGAAACAGTAAATGTGGCAGAGCCATTGCAAGAATTGTTATCTGATACATAGACGGTGTAATTACCCGGCGGGAGATTATTTGCAACATTGGAATTTCCACCAATCGGGCTCCATGTATACGAATGTGGTGCAGTACCTCCGGTTACATTGACAGTTGCAGTCGCATTACCACCGCAGTTGTTAGTTGAAGTGATTGTGATAGTCATAGAAGAAGGTTCAGGTATAGAAACGGTTGTAGATGTTGAACAGTTATTCACGTCACTAACTTGAATGGTATAAGTACCGACCGTTAAATTAGAAGCTGTAGTATTGTTGCCACCAAAAGGTTGCCATGTATACGAATAAGGCCCAGTACCTCCTTGAACGGTAATAGTAGCGCTACCATTATTCCCACCGTTGCAACTTACGGATGTGCTTGATATAGAGATTGTAAAATCATTGGCTTGCGTGATATTGACTACTGTGGATGCAGTACAAGAAGCATTGTCTTGAATAAAAACTGTATAATTACCTGCTGAAAGATTGGTAGCCGTAGAGGCAGTGCTTACAGACGGTACCCATGTATAAGAATAAGGTGTTGTACCGCCAGTAACATTTACCGTTGCGCTACCATTGCTACCTCCGTAGCATGTTACTGATTGAGTTTGAATAGAAGTAATAGCAATGCCGGTGCCGCCTATTGTTAATGTTGTAAAGGTACTGCAACCATTGACATCTGTTATATTTACAGTATAATTACCAATGCTTAAACCTGTTGCAACAGAGGCATTACCACCAGTAGGAATCCATGTAAACGAATATGGAGCCGTCCCGCCCGATGGTGTAATAGTAGCACTCCCTAATGTAGAACAGGAAGCATTTTGAATGTTTACAGAAGAACTGATAGATATGGTTGTTGAACCGATATTTAAAGTTTGTGTTATTATACAGTTGTTGGCATCTTTTATTGTAACAGAATAATTGCCGGACGCTAATCCACTTGCAGTGTTGGAGTTGCCACCAACGGGTGTCCATGTATATGTGTAAGGAGAAGTGCCGCCCGATACGTTGATTGTAGCGCTTCCATTGGCGGCTTGACAAGTAGCATTTGTTACACTAATGGTAGAGGTAATGGGTGGAGGTTGTGTGATACTCAAAGTTAAAGTACCTGTGCAGGCATTATTATCTTGTGCGGTTATAGTGTAAACAGTATTGGGATTTAAATTAGTTTGAACAGAACCAGTTAAGTTACCGGGCATCCATGTGTAAGTATAAGGACCAGTGCCTCCGGATGCTGAGACGGTGGCAGAACCTGTACCACCATTACATAGTGCATTTTGAATGGTAGGTGTGATTGTAATGGTAGGACAGCTGACACAAGGTGTAATAGAAGCGGCACTGTTGATTTGTAAGGTAGAGCCCGTTGCATCTGTAATTCTTATAGGATAGTTGGGCGGTGCTGCTACTACGGAACCCGTTGCATAGTTGGACCAATATGTAACCGTAACAGAACAGCCGGGCGGAAAGGTACATCCAATAGTACAACCACTGCAATTCACACTGCTTGTCTGATAGGCCCAGGTATATGATGGCGTACCACCACTGACTTGCAATGAACCAGATGGTAATGAACAAACGTTGAGTGTGGCACAGGGAGCCACTACAACCTGTGTTGTTTGTGAACCGCACGAGAGTGAATAAGTTACAACATGAGTTCCTGTCCCAGCTACAGATGGGCTAAAAGAGCCGGTGGAAGGATTGATACAATTACCACACGAAGCACTGAATGTTCCGCCGGGGGTAGAAACAGAAAAAGTAAATGGCGGGTCGTTCAGACACTTTTGCGGAGGAGGACAGATATTGGGATCGCAGCAAATTAAAGATTGAGGGGCACAGGCAGATGCTGCAAACGTTTGTACATATCCGGTACGTGAAGCACTGCCTGAATTTCCGGTAGAACCAGCTGCTATAATTTCTCCTCCGGAATTAACTTCTACATCATAAATGTTAAAAGAAGTAGGATAATTACCCAATGGATTTAAATTAGGGTCAAATTTATAGACACCATTAGTAGATCCTACATAAACATTACCACAATTATCAATTGCAATACCACTATTACCGGTTTGTCTATTTCCTGCACCACCAGATAAACTGCCGCCGGGGATATTGGCAGTAGCTACAACTGCACCAGTTGCAAAATCTCTTTTTTGAACCTGATCGCCTTTGTTGAGGTAAACGAAACCATTGAAGTTGCTATATGCCAATGCTTCCAGTCCACTGTTGTTTTTGCGAAAATTTTCGCATTTGTAACCAAATTGAATGCCATTGGCTGTGTGAATTGGAAAAGGAGAATTAGGGTTGCAAGATATTAAGTTGTCATGAATAAAGCCAATAGAATCATGGGTCAAATAATAGTAATTTGCGTTAGAACAAGATGTGATGGCTCTTACTTCTTGAGGCCCTGGTGAAATTAAGCCACCAGGACCTGTTACCTGAACACTGGCTGTTACATTACCTGTATTAACGTCCACATTGTATATGAAAGGCAAAGGAGTAGTTGATAAAAAGGGTAAAGATGTCCCTGCAACGACCAGTTTTGTTTGATTACAGTTAAAGGAAATGTTCCAAAATTCAGCACTATTCATTGGGACTGGAGAGGTATTGTTCCAAACTAATCCGCCGGTAGTATTGATTTTTTGGATTTGTGCGGTTGAACCCTGTGTTACATAGGAATTACCGACGTTATCCACTACAAATGTACCAAGCCAGCTGGTAGTGTCATAAGGTGTATTGTAAGTCCATTGTAAGGCACCGACATTATTGTATTTGATAAGTTGCATAGGCGATGTTCCGCCAATGATGTAGACGTTGCCAGCGCCATCTCGTTCGCATTCCCATACACAATCCCAGTTGGTGCTTGGAAAATTAGGTGTTTGTGTCCACGGATCTATAATGATGGTTTTATCAGCAGAATAGTTTTGAAGTGTGTAAGACAAAATATTGTCATTTAGAGTATAATAACATTCAACTGGCACTTTGCTATCGGCGTAGTAGGCAATGGGGGAATGATCTATAATTTCGCCATACCGTGTGGGCGTGTAAATAGAATTATTTTTTAGTTTTGATTTTTTAGAGTACTTCCACTTAACATCAGAAATATCCCCACCCGGATGAACAATAATAGTGTATTTGTAACCTTTTTGAGGGTGAAGAGTGTATTCAATGTCAATATTGGGGTAGATGTTTTTGTATAGTATTTTGTTGTAAGTTGGAATGTAATTGATGTTTTCTAAATGATTGTCTTTGTAAAATGAATAACTACAATAAAATGTGTTTTTTTCTAATGGTATGATTTCAACATTTGGATTGGCGTTCAGCCATTCACCAACAATCGTTTCTCTTTGTTCGCTCAGCACATACTCTTCCTCTTCCCATTTTTTGTTTTTTTCATATTCTTCTTTTTCTTCTTTCTTTTTCCATTTCTTTTTGATGAGTTCTATTTGAATGCTGTTTTTAGAAAAAAAGTAATCTTCATTTTGCCCATCATAAGCAAAAAGAACAGGATTTTGTTGAGTAGTATTATTATACCATTGGTCTTTGTTTTCAATGAAATATTTTTGTTCAAAGGGATTTACTTTCCATTCTTTTTGAGTAATACCTTCAGATTGCGGCAAGATTTGAGCGTAAAATGAAAATTTTAAGCAAATAATAAAAATAATAAAAAGAAGAAAATATCGTGTCATGTTTTTGATGCAAAGGTATAAAATCAATCCTGAAAATGAGGACTATTTAAATAAAAAAATATAGCCATCTACCCAATAAAATTGCCATTTGAATAAATTTTACCGAAATTTCCGCTCAATGAAAACTGTTTTAATTACTGGTGGTACTGGTTTGGTTGGGACTTATCTCTCTAATTACCTTATTAGCAAAGGTTTTCAGGTGCATTGTCTGAGTAGAAGACGTTTGGTTTCTGACAAAAAAGAATTAAAATATTTTTACTGGAGTGTAAAAGATTTTGAAATAGATATAAATGCTTTTGAAAATGTAGAGTATGTAGTGCATTTGGCGGGTGAAAATATAGCAGGCCAAAAATGGTATGAACACTATAAATTGATGCTTGAGCATTCTCGTTTAATGAGCACCTATTGGATAATACATAATATATTGAAATACAAGGTGCCAATTAAAAAGTTTGTTGGGGCAAGTGCAGTTGGGTTCTATGGAATGCAAATAAGTGATAGGATTTTTACAGAGCAAGATTATGGGAACAGTGATTTTTTGTCAAGATTGTGTGAAAAATGGGAAGCAGCGTATTTCCCACTGTTTGATAATGATATTAACACCGCTATTGTAAGAATTGGTTTAGTGCTAAGCAAGGATGTGGGATTATATTCAAAGGTAAAACCTTTATTCAAATGGGGTTTAGGTTCTGCTTTGGGTTCTGGTAATCAAAATATGCCATGGATTCATATTCATGATTTATGCAGAATGTTTGAGTTTTTAATAGAGCATCCCGAGCATACTGGTATATACAACGCCATCAGTGATGAGCAAGTCAGTAATTATGAATTTAGCAAACAATTAGCCCAGTCATTAAAGGCGCCCTTTTTCCTTCCCAATGTTCCTGAGTGGGTATTAAAATGGACGCTGGGAGAAATGTATAAAATGTTAGTTACAGGGGTAAAAGTGAGTAATGAAAAAATTAAAAACAAAGGTTTTCAATTTCAATTTAGCAAATTAGAAGAGGCACTGAAAGATTTAAGTCAATGAAAAAAGTTTTTGGTTTAATAGGACACTCATTATCGCACTCGTTTTCAAAAGAATATTTTACGAAAAAATTTATTGCTTTACACTTATCCGATTATGTCTATGAGCTGTGGGAATTGAAAGATTTACAGAATGTTCGGAGTTTCATTAAGAGCAAAGAAAATGTGGTAGGATTTAATGTTACTATTCCATATAAAACAGAGATGATAAAATATTTAGATAGTATTTCAGAGGAGGTGAAAAAAATAAATGCCTGCAATTGTGTGCATATTAAAAATCAACAATGGATAGGATATAATACCGATTGGTGTGGCTTTTACAAGATGATTGAAAATAAATTGGAAAAACATCATTTATCGGCAATGATATTGGGTACGGGCGGTGCTGCCAGAGCTGTAGCGTATGCACTGGAAAAATTAAGCATTCAGTTTGTGTATGTATCCAGACAAAAAAAATTAAGTTCAAATGTTGAAGTACTAACCTATGATGAATTATTATCAGACCATTTTATTAAGCACAGGTTAATCATAAATACCACGCCGTTAGGGATGTATCCCAATGTTAATACTTTACCACCAATCCCAATAGATTTTATTAATGAAAAACATTTTGTAATAGATTTAATTTATAATCCGGAAGAAACGCCATTGTTACGAGAAGCGCAAAAAAGAGGTGCAAAAGTTTTAAATGGATTGGAAATGCTTTATTTACAGGCAGAAAAATCTTGGTATATTTGGCAAGAATTAAATGAAAAAAATGAAAGAGAAAAAACTATTAAGTAAAACAATTCATTTGAAAGTTTACGATGTTAACAATCTTTCAGAAGAGATTAAACAATTGTGTAAGGTAGCCAAAGACATGGCTTCTCAGGCGTATGCCATTTATTCAAAATTCAGAGTAGGCGCAGCAGTATTGTTAGAAGATGGAAAAATGATTGGAGGAAATAATCAGGAAAATGTGGCATTCCCAAGTGGTTTATGTGCTGAACGCACAGCGCTATTTTATGCACATGCTCAATATCCAGATAAAAAAATAAAAGCTCTTGCTATTTATTCTCCCGATGCTAAAAATTTGCTAACGCCTTGTGGGGCGTGCAGACAGGTGATGATAGAATATGAAAACGTACAAAATGAAAACATACAAACGATTATTGTAACAAATGAAGAAGTTTATATCATGGAAACTGTAAAAGATTGGTTGCCGTTTGAATTTTCTGAAGATCTGATAAAATAAATATCTGTATTTTTGTCTCTTCGTTATTCAATGTTATGTTATCTGTAAGTATCAAACAAATTGCCGAACTGCTGAATGCAGAAATTGAAGGGAACAGCGATATTCAAATTAATAATATCTGTAAAATTGAAGAAGGAGTGCCCAATGCCATTACTTTTTTGGCCAATCTTCAATACGAGTCCTATATTTATGAAACACGGGCTTCGGCTGTGATTGTTTCAAAAACATTCCAACCACAAAAAGAACTTAAATATAAACCTACCTTGATACGTGTTGACCAACCTTATCAGGCTTTTGCTCAATTGTTGCAATTTTATCAGCGGTATGTTCAACAATCTATAAAAGGCGTGGAAAGTCCAGTGTTTATTGGTGAAAACTCCGAATATGGAAAAGATTGTTACATTGGTGCATTCGTATATATTGGTAAGAATGTAAAAATTGGGAATAACTGCAAGATTTATCCCAACAGCACCATTGGCAATAATGTTATCATTGGAGACAATACGATTATTTATGCTGGTGTAAAAATTTATCACGATTGTAAAATTGGAAACAATGTGACGATTCACGCTGGTACGGTGATTGGCAGTGATGGATTTGGTTTTGTGCCCAATCCGGAAAATGTATACAACAAAATTCCGCAATTAGGCAATGTCGTGATAGAAGATAATGTTGAAATTGGAACAAACTGTACCATTGATAGAGCGACGATAGGTTCAACTATTATTCGTAAAGGCGTGAAGTTAGATAATTTAATTCAGGTCGCACATAATGTAGAAATCGGAGAAAACACGGTAATTGCTTCACAAAGCGGCATCGCAGGTTCTACAAAAATTGGAAAAAATTGTATGATTGGCGGACAAGTGGGAATTATTGGACATTTGAGAATTGCAGATGGCACGAAAATTGCCGCCCAATCCGGGATTGGAAATAATGTAGAAGAACCCAATTCTGTATTACAAGGATCGCCGGCTTTTAATGTTGGTGAGTATAAAAGAAGTTATGTGTTATTTAAGAAACTTCCCGAGTTGTATCAAAAAATTCAAGAACTTTCCAAAAAGTTGTAGTACATGTTTACTCATGGAAGGTTGATATTTGTAATAGTTTTTATTGTAATTTTTTTAATTGGAATGATATATGCTTATCGTAAAGATTTAAAAGAAATTCGTCAGCAATATTCCGGAATTTACTTGCTCTTTTCTGTATTAGTGTTGTTTTTATTGATATTGTATCTACTTGTAAAATTTGGAAGTAGGTTTTAATTTATAATTTTTTTAATGCAATAAAATAAAGAATGAGAAATTTTTCAACGATATTTGCTAAAAATTTTATGAGAAATATAATTGTTATTTTCTTTATATTGATTATGTCAACCCAAGTTTTTTCTCAGAATAATAAACCTTCTGAAGAAAAATTTATTCAGATATCTGGCGTAGTAGTGGATGCGGATAGTTTAAAGCCCGTACCTTTTGTATCAATTATCATTAAAGGTACTAAAAGAGGGACGATTACAGACTATTATGGTTTCTTTACGCTTGTTGCCTCTCCGGGAGATGAATTACAATTCTTCTCTTTAAATCATAAAAATGGTGTGTACAAATTAGACGATACTTTAAAGTTGAATCATTATTACATCATACATTCGTTAGTAAAAGATACTGTTGTATTACCTTCTGTAGCAGTATATCCATGGCCATCCAAAGAAGAATTTAAAAAAGCATTTTTAAACTTAGATCTATCAGAAACAGATTACGATCGTGCTGCTAAAAACCTGGATAGAAAAGAATTGAGCTACAATGAACGTAATTTAAAAATGGATGCACAGGCCAACTATCAATATGCTATGCAACAGCAACTGACAAAAATGTATTCTCTTGGTCAATATCCGACAATTAACTTACTTAATCCCATTGCTTGGGCACAATTTATTGAGGCGTGGCGAAAGGGAAAGTTTAAGAGTCAAAACAAGAAATAATAAATTTAATGTTTTTCATTATGTTGTTTTGTAATCATTTCACTTAATTCTTTTTCTGAAATATTCATTAAATCAAAATCTAAAATAATGAAATCCGCTGTTTTACCTACTTCCAAACTTCCAATTTCATTTTCCATAAAACCAGCATAAGCAGCGTCGAGTGTCATTCCTTTTAATGTTTGTAATCTGTTTAATTTTTCTTGTGCTTGAAAAGTGGTAGTGTCTTTTAAGTCATAATCTTTACGAAACACAGCCGCAAAAAATGTTTTAAGTGGTGAAACATCTTCAACAGGAAAATCCGTGCCGAGTGGTAAAATTTTGTTTTGTTGCCACAAAGTTTGATAACAATAAGCAAAGTGAACGCGTTTATTGCCAATTCGTTCTATAGCCCAGTTTTTGTCTGAAACAGCGTGTGTGGGCTGAACAGAAGGCAATATGTGGTATTCCTGAAAATATCTAATATCCTGACTATCTACTATTTGTGCGTGTTCTATTCTCCACCGACGATTGTTTTGAGCTGGTAAAATTTCAGAATACGCCTGAAGTACTAATTTATTGGCAGAATCACCAATTGCATGAGTGCAGGCCTGAAAACCTTTGTCATACAATATTTTCAATACTTTTTTCAAACTATCATAAGAAATAAGAGACAAACCGCGATAGGTTTTGTCTTTCCAATCGTTATATGTTTGCTTGAGTAGTGCCCCTCTGGAACCTAATGCCCCATCTGCATAAATTTTGAATCCTTTAACTTTGAAGTTCTTTTTATCAATACAGGCGTGTTGAATAAAATAATTGAGATTTCCCTCATTGAGCAAAGCCATCGCATAAATACGAATCTTTAGAAATCCTGTTTCTATGAGTGAATCCAATAATTGTATTTGCCAGAGTTCTAATCCTGCGTCGTGAATAGTATGAACATTGTGATGAAAGCAAACGGCTTCTGCTTTTTTTAAGAGTTGAATAATTTCTTTTTTGGATTTTTTGGGAATGTGTTTTTCTATTAACGTCATAGCATTGTCAATAAAAATGCCTGTGGGCTGATGATGTTCGTTTAAGAGAATTGTTCCACCTTTCACTTTTGTGTTAGTTGTAATACCGGCAATTTCAATTGCTTTTGAATTTGTCCAGACAGCATGCCCATCTACTCGCTTTAAGCAAACAGGAATATCTGCAAACACGCTATCTAATGCTTCTTTGGTGGGAAATTGCTTATTATCAAACAAATTTTGATCCCAACCTCTACCTATTAGCCATTTTTTATCAGGATTATTTTTTCTGAATGTTTTTAATTTCCGTATAATTTCCTGAATGGATTTTGTTCCGTATAAATTGCATTCGCCTAAAAAATCTGCGAGTCCAAAGAAATGAGCATGCGCATCAATAAACGCTGGATACACAAATTTTCCTTTTAATGAAATGATGCTATCAGAAAAATAATGACTTAATACTTCTTCATTATTACCAATCGCAACGATTGAATTGTTAGCCACTGCCATACATTGCACAATGTCATTGTAGTTATTCAAAGTATAGATAGTCGCATCTTTTAAGATGAAATCTACTTTAATTTTTTGATGACAAGAAGATAAAGCTAATACAACGAAACAGATATAAAAGAAAGTTCGCATATAAAAAAAATAGATTACTCCGATGTAAAAATACGATAAAGATCTTTTGTAAAAATAAAGACAAAGCAAACAAAAATAAAAATTTAATTATAGAGAGTTAATCTGTTTACCTTTTCCCGACTCTAAAAGTCAGAAACATTTTTGAGGGCAGCAAAATTTTATAAAAAAGAAAAATAAAAAGTGCAGAGTACAAATTAAAACAAAGTCGGGGTGGCCGGACTCGAACCGACGACCTCATGCTCCCAAAGCACGCATTCTAGCCAACTGAACTACACCCCGAAAAATTTGAGCCGCAAGTATATTAAACTTTACGCTACCTTCCAAATTTCTAAATTTAAAAATTAACATAAATATTTTTTACCGGTAAAACGAAAAAATATCCACTAAAGCAGAAAAAATTAAAAATAAAACACTTATATTTGCACGCAAAACTAAAATATATGAAACGGATTATTACAATTTTAATCACCACACTGACAAGTATTGCTGCGAGCACTTATGCGCAATGTATTCAAACGGACCAATTCCCATCAGGAACCGTTACCATTAATTCTACTTCCCCAACAACTGTTACCACCTGTAATTTTGCCGGAGATTATGCCGTCTTGAATTTTACAGCAACAGGGATTTATACTATTGATGTAACCGGTGGAAGTGGAAATCATCTGACATTTACAGATAATGCTAATTCTCCCATTGTATGGGGAAATGCTCCTTTGTCGGTAACAATTACTGCTCCAGGGGTGTACAACTGCCACATTTCTACCGATGCTGCTTGTGGAACAGAAAGTGCGTGTAGAACCACAGTGATTACACCCAGTGTAGCGCCACCTTCGGGGTGTATTAATACTACCCAAAATCCAAGCTCAACTGTCACAATTGCCGGAACAGGCACTACAAATGTAACGGCTTGTAATTACGCCGGCGAATATGCGGTATTAAATTTTACAGCAACCGGTCAGTATAATATCAACGCAACAGGAGGTAGCGGCAACTTTATTACTTTTACAGATAATAATAATAACATATTAGCAAGTGGAAATTCACCTTTACTTGTTAATATTACAACAGCCGGTTTATATCGTTATCATCTTAGTACCGATGCGGCCTGTGGCACCGACGCAGTTTGTCATAATGTGGATGTTATTAAAGCACCGTGCATTAACACTTCTCAATATCCATCCACCACAACAACTATTTCCTCTACTGCGCCAACCACCATTACAACTTGTACCTTTCCTGGAGAATATTCAGTCAATAACTTTACCGCAACGGGCGTATATACCATTAGTTCTACTGGTGGTGCTGGTAATTATATTACCTTTACAGACGCTTCCAATAACGTTATCATATCGGGTAATTCTCCACTCACTGTTACGATTAGTTCAACGGGCATTTACAATATACACATTAACACCGATGCTGCTTGTGGAACAGAAAGTGCGTGTAGAATGGTGATAGTTTATAATCCGGGTTATGTTCCGCCATCAGCACCAGCTAATGATGATTGCGCCAATGCTACTCTAATTACAGCACCTGGAACTTATACGGGAACTACTATTGCAGCTACTTCAGAAACGCTTTCTTTACCCACTTGTACTACAACAGGGGTTAGTCAACCGGGAGTTTGGTACACCATTACCACACCTTCCGCGGTTACTTTAATGGCAAGTTTGTGTAATACGAGTTGGGATTCAAAAATTTTCGTCTATGAAGGGACTTGCGGTTCCTTTACAGTAGTAGGATGTAGAGATGATAATGGCCCTGCTTGTTCTGGTGTCCGTGCGTCTTTGGCTTGGTGCACTCAACCCGCTTCTACTTATTATATTTTAATAACAGGATTTTTATCTGCTAGTAATTTCACTTTAGATATTACAAGTTCAAGTAGTACATTCCCGGTCACATTTACAGCCAATCCGTCCTTCACAATTTGTAGTGGAAGTACTGCAACTATCACTGCCTCAGGTGCCACTTCTTATTCATGGAGTACGGGGGCTACTACTAATTCTGTCGTTGAAAGTTCAACAATCACTACCAATTACACCTTAACAGCACTCAATGTTTTATACATCGGATGTACTAATACCAGCACGGTTGATTTAATTGTAAACCCATTACCGACAGTAAGTATCAGTTCACCCTCAACTATTTGCTCCGGACAAACCGCTACTCTCACCGCCAGCGGTGCTACTTCTTACACATGGAATACTGGTGCAACAACAAGTAGCATCATAGACAATCCTACTACTACAACAACTTACACAGTAACCGGCGAAGATTTAGGATGTACAAACACTACTACCGCACAAGTAATCGTAAATCCGACACCAACAAGTACAATAGCGGTTACAGATGCCGTTTCACCGGGTTGTAACAATGGCTCTGCAACCGTGACGGTGAGTGGTGGTACAGGTGGCTATACCTATTCATGGACAGCGCCGGCAAGTTCTGCAACGAATATTGCTACTAACTTAAATGGTACTTCTGGTAATGGTACATCCTATACAGTTATAGTAACCGATGCCAATGGTTGTTCTACTTCACAAACCTTTACAGTAGGATGTGTAACATCTATAGCAAGTATTAGTGCAAATGGTGGTATAGCAGTATATCCGAATCCTAATAACGGAACGTTTGTGATTAGCACTAATAATACTTCAATGAAAATGATTCGTGTAATGGATGTAACTGGAAGAGTGATGGCGCTTACTCAATCCAATGAAAAAGATGTGGAAATGAACATTACAAATTATTCAAGAGGAATGTATGTAATTGAAGTAGAAAGCGAAAAAGGAATAGATAGGATCAATGTCGTGAAAGAGTAGAATTTATAGAAATAGAGGTTACAAGAAAGCCCCCTTCATTGGGGGCTTTATTTTTTATAAGTGATTAAAATTTATTTGTTGAAATAGACGGGAATGAATTAACCTGACAAAAAATATTTTTTAAAATTTTATCAGCGTCTCTAACGCTATTTTTCAACCATTGTAATAAAATTTCTTTTTTTTCTATATCAGATAAAGTGTGCTGGATAGATGAACTTCTTAATTTTTTATTAGTCTCGTATAAGCACAATGCTGCACTCACACTGATATTAAAACTTTCGGTAAAACCATACATGGAAATATAAACAGATTCATCGGCATTGTTGAGTGCATATTCACTTAATCCTTCTTTTTCAGCACCAAAAACCAAAGCAACTGGTTTTTCTAATGATAATTCACTTATTTCTTTAGATTTTGAATGAGGGGAAGTAGTTACGATTTTATATCCTTTTTGTCTTAATGCTAGGTAGCATTTTTCTGTGTTGTTTATATCCTTTTCATTGTATTTATACAATGTCAACCATTGAGTAGAACCTAATGAAATTTCTTCATTAGGTTTGAATTCATTTCTGTTTTCAATTAAATGAATATCCTGAATACCAAAACAATCGCAACTTCTCAGTACAGCCGCAGCATTATGCCCTTGAAAAACATCTTCTAATACTATTGTAATGTAACGTGTTCTGTTATTTAATACTTCTAAAAATCTATCCCATCGTTTTTGTGTGATAAATTCTTTTAAGTAATTTATTTGCTGTTCCACTAAATCGTTCATTGGATAAGTGCTTTCAAATCGTTGATAGATTGCAGTATATCCGATTGACCAAAAACACTATTTCCGGCTACCAGCACATCTGCACCTGCTTGAACTAATTTCTGAGCATTAGATCTATCAACGCCACCGTCTATTTCAATTAACGCTTTGGAATTTTTCTGAATAATTAAGTTTTTGAGTTTATCAATTTTAGAATATGTTTGTTCAATAAATTTTTGTCCCCCAAATCCGGGATTGACTGACATCAAACATATCAAATCAACCCCCTGAATGATATCTTCTAATAAATGGACAGATGTGTGCGGATTGATGGCTATTCCAGCTTTTATGTTGAAAGAATGAATAGTTTGAACCGTACGATGCAGATGAATGCAAGCTTCGTAATGAACAGATATTAAATGAGCGCCGTGTCTTACAAATCTTTCAATGTAACGTTCAGGATCTACTATCATTAAATGAACATCCAAGGGCTTTTGACAACGTTTTTGAACGCCAGACAGTATCGGGAAACCAAAAGATATATTAGGGACAAAAACTCCGTCCATTATATCCAGATGAAGCCAATCAGCCGGACTTTGATTGACTACATCGATAGCATGAGACAAGTTCAGGAAATCGGCCGATAATAAGGATGGTGCCAGTAGTGCCATAGTTTTAGTTAAATGCATTAAATCCGGTAATATCCAGACCTGTAATGAGCAAATGAATATCGTGCGTACCTTCGTAGGTAATAACCGATTCTAAGTTCATCATGTGGCGCATAATAGGATATTCACCTGTGATGCCCATTCCTCCGTGAATTTGCCGAGCTTCTCTAGCAATGTTTAAAGCCATGTAGACATTGTTTCGCTTAGCCATAGAAATTTGAGCCGGCGTAGCTCTGTTCTCATTTTTCAATACACCTAAACGCCACGCGAGTAATTGTGCCTTGGTAATTTCAGTTATCATTTCGGCTAATTTCTTTTGTTGTAATTGAAAAGCACCAATCGGTTTCCCGAATTGTATCCGTTCTTTAGAATATCTCAAAGCACTGTCGTAACAATCTAAGGCAGCACCGATAGCCCCCCATGCAATACCATAACGGGCACTGTTTAAGCAACTCAAAGGTCCTTTAAGACCTTTTATATTGGGTAATAAATTTTCTTTTGGGACTTTCACATTGTCAAATACAAGTTCACCAGTAGCACTGGCTCTTAAACTCCATTTGCCGTGAGTTTCGGGAGTACTAAATCCTTCCATGCCTCTTTCCACAATTATACTACGAATTTCTCCGTTGTCATCTTTTGCCCATACCACTGCAATATCTGCAAAGGGAGCATTAGAAATCCACATTTTAGCACCATTTAATAAATAATAATCTCCCTTATCTTCAATACGAGTAATCATTCCTCCAGGATTGGAGCCATAATCTGGTTCGGTCAAACCAAAACAACCCATAATTTCTCCTTTTGCTAATCGGGGTAAGTATTTTCTTTTTTGCTCTTCGCTGCCAAAAGCATAAATGGGGTACATCACCAGTGATCCTTGAACAGAAGCAGTAGAACGAACACCGCTATCGCCTCTTTCTAATTCCTGCATCATAATTCCGTAAGAAATGTAATCCAATCCTGCACCGCCATATTCTTGCGGAATAAAAGGACCAAACGCTCCAATCTCGGCTAATCCTTTTATCCATGGTTTGTGAAAAGTGGCTTTTTGACACACTTCTTCAATAATAGGTGTAACTTCTTTTTTAACCCACGCTCTGACAGTGTCACGAATGAGTTTGTGTTCTTCGGTAAGAAGTTCATCTACGAGATAATAATCATGATGTTGATAGTTGTCGGTTCTCATAATTTTAAGTTTTTAAAGTAGTGAATTTACAAATTAAAATGTTTTTTCATTTTTGAAATAGTAGTATAGCAAGTTAAATCTGTTTGAATGGGGACAACAGAAATGTAATCGTGAGCGAGTGCCCACTCATCTGTATCTTCGGCATCAGGTTCAAAGTTGGTAAATTTTCCGGTCATCCAATAATAAGGCCTGTCATAAGGGTCTAATCGTTCTTCAAATTCTTCTACCCAATTGCCTTTGGCTTGCCGGCATATTTTAATGCCTTTAATAGCATCAAAAGGCACATCCGGGATATTGACATTTAAGCAAATGAGTTCATTATTTTGATTTAAGACCCATTCAATGAGTTGTTGAATATATTTTTCGGAAGGTGTGAAATCTGCTTCAATGCTATAATTACAAAGTGAAAAACCGATAGAGCATATTCCTTCCAGATATCCTTCAATGGCGGCAGACATCGTGCCGGAGTAAATAACATTGATAGAACTATTACTGCCGTGATTGATGCCGGATAAAATTAAATCTGGTTTTTGTGGAAGAATTTTATTAACGGCTAACTTCACACAATCTACGGGTGTTCCATTCACAGAATATTCAATAGAAGTATTGTGATAATGAGAAGGTTGAATTCTCAAGGTTGTATGAATAGTAATAGCGTGTCCACTGCCGGATTGTGGTTTATCGGGAGCAATTACGGCTACTTCGCCAAATTTTTTAGCGGTCTGGCTTAAAAACAAAATACCCGGAGCAGCGATTCCGTCATCATTCGTGACCAAGATAAAAGGTTTCTTCATCGTAATTCAACGTTTAATTGTTTCTTTAATTCCTGAATGGTTTTGTGCATTATAGCATCAATTTCTTTATCTGTAAGGGTTTTGGAACTATCCTGCAAGAAAAGCCGAACAGCGTAGGACTTTTTATTTTCCGGGATATTTTTTCCCTTGTAATAATCAAAAATTTTTAATTCTTTCAAATAAGGTTTGGCCAATTGTTGAATGCATTTTTTTATATCTGCAAAAGATATTTTCTGATCTAATAATAAAGACAAATCTCTTTCTACAATGGGGAATTTAATAATTTCCTGATAAGTGGTTTGTTTGGTTTTAAAGTTTTCAAAAATGATTGGTAAATGAATTTCTGAATAAATGACAGGAAAAGTTTCTATCTCAAATGATTTAAGAAAAGCAGGATCGATAAATCCAACAGATGCTAATCCCTGTTGATTAGTAGAAAAGTACTTTATGTTTTTAATAAATGGTGATTGTTGGTCTTCTTTTATTTGAAAAGAGGTGTTACAAAAATTAAAAATGTTTTCAATGATTTCTTTGATGAAATAAAATTCTTTATTGGAGTGGTAAAAACTTTCTGTTTGAGGGATTTTTCCAGATGAAAAAATAGACAAGCGATATTCTTCTTGTAGAGCAGTATTTTCTTTCCAATAAACTTTCCCCATTTCAAAACCTAATATATTTTTTTGTTGATGTCGTTCGTTTAATGCAATGGTTTGTAGAGCATTAAAGAGTAGAGTATTTCGTAAAACATCTAATTCAACATTAACAGGATTTTTTATTTTTACAAGTTTGTCTTGAATATTTTCCGAATAAAAGGAATGGTGATGAAAAGAAAGCCCTTGCGTTTCGTAAAAACCTTGATCTACAAGGTATTCCGAGAGTTTATGGGTGAATTGTGCCCAGAGGGATTGATTGTAATTAGAATATTCAGGAATTTGAAAAGCAATTTTCTTTTTGCTTTGGATTTTGTTATATCCATAAATTCGGAGCACTTCTTCTGCAACATCTACTTCTCTGATAACATCGGATTTTCGTGGCGGAATTAGTAAAAGCATGCCTTCGTGACTCTCGGACTCTATTTGAATATCCAATTCCTGAATGATTTTTTTAGTAATTTCAAACGGTATTTCTTGTCCAAACAAATCGTTAACGTGTTTAATAGAATAACCGACTTTGTGAGGTTCAATGGGGTTCGGGTAAATATCTTTTACCGCCATACTCAATGAACGACCCGCTATTTCAAGGATGAGTGAACATGCTCTGTTGAGTGCGTAAACGACCATTTCTGGATCTGTAAAACGTTCAAAACGAAAAGAAGCATCGGTCTTTAAGCCTAGTGTAGAGGATGTTCTTCGGATAGAAGCAGGATTGAACCAGGCGCTTTCCAAAAAAATAGTTTGAGTGTCGTCTTTAATTCCGCTGTTTGATCCACCAAATACACCCGCAATGCACATAGGTTCTTCGACATTACAAATCATTAAGTTGTGAGAAGAGAGTTTTCTGGTAATGCCATCCAAGGTTACAAATTCTGTTCCTTGTTGGACATTTTTGACAACAATTTTATTTCCTTTGATGGCGCGTACATCAAAAGCATGAAGGGGTTGCCCTAACTCCATCATAACATAGTTGGTAATATCTACGATATTATTGATGGGGCGTATGCCAAGAGCATTGAGAGTGTTTTGCAACCATTTTGGGGAAGGTTCTACCTTTACACCATTAATAACAATGCCTGCATAGCGTTTGCAATCTTCTGTATTTTGAATTTCTATATCTATGTCAATTGTGCCGGAAGATTCCGGAAAATCAAGTGAGGCAGGAAAGTGTATGGTTAAATCGGCGTATTTCTCGGGATAGTGTGTTTTAAGGTAGGTCTTTAAATCTCTTGCTATTCCTAAGTGAGAAGCCGCATCACCACGATTGGCTGTAAGGCTAATTTCAAGGATATAATCTTTGGTGGCTTTAAAGTAATCAGCAGCAGGTAAACCAACGGGAACATCTGGTGGTAAAATCATTATTCCGTCATGCTTATCAGAAAGTCCTAATTCATCTTCGGCACAAATCATGCCTTCGCTTATTTCTCCACGAATTTTGGATTTTTTAATTTCAATTATTTCTCCCTTGAATGTATGCAACTTAGCACCTATCAATGCGATTAATACTTTTTGGTGGACATCAACATTCGGTGCGCCGCATACAATGTTTAGGATTTTATCATTTCCGATGGATACTTTGGTTAGGGATAATTTATCCGCGTTGGGATGTTTTTGCTTTTCAATGACTTCGCCTACAATAACATTTTCTAAACCTTTATGCGAACTGAATTCCGTAATGCTTTCTACTTCCAAGCCGATTTCTGTAAGAATATCTGCAAGTTCGTAGGGCTGTAGTTCTATTGGTAGCAGTTGTTTTAATAATAGATACGATAGTTTCATAGATTTATTTAATTCTCACGCGTGGGTCTAAAAATCCGTAAATAATATCTACTACCATATTTGTCATAACAAAGATGGTAGCAAACACAAGTGTTGAACCCATTACAACGGGCAAGTCATTTTTAGTAAGCGCTTCGTATACTTCATAGCCAATGCCTTTCCAGTTGAAAATATATTCTACAAAAACTGCCCCAGCCATGAGCCCTGCAAACCATCCAGAAATGGCTGTTACAACAGGATTAAGAGCGTTTTTGAGTGCATGTTTGAAGATGATTGTGTAAAAGGACAGTCCTTTGGCACGTGCCGTACGAATGTAATCTTGCGACATGACATCTAATAATGAACTACGCATCAACTGAACGATAATAGCTAAGGGACGAACGCCTAATGTAATGGCCGGTAAAATGAGATTTTTAATTTGAATTTTTTCACCTTCCCATACATCTAATTCGTATAAGCTACCGGTGGGAGATAGTCCGGTATAATCTCTTAAAACATAACCAAATAACCAGGCAATTATAAGTCCGACAAAAAAGGAGGGTGCTGCCATACCTAAGACCGATAAAACGAGGGATAACTTATCGTACCATGTATGGAGTTTAATTGCTGTTAAAATGCCCAGTAAAATTCCTAACACAGAAGATACGATGATAGAAGAAAAGGCCAATACAGCGGTTTCGGGTAAAGTTTCTAAAATAATATCTGAAACAGGTCTTTTGGTAATATAAGATCGGCGTAGATAAGGTATTTTTAAGGCCACATGTTTCTCTTTTCCTAGTGGGAGTATTGTAAAACCACTGTATTTATCGGTGTCAAAATACCAGTGTGAGTTTTTATCTTCAGATTTGTGGATGGAAATTGGCGATAAATCGTTGAGATATAAAAAGTATTGCGTGAAAATGGGTAGATCTAGTCCTAAATCTTTATGAATGGCTTCTACCTGTTCTTTGTTGGCACGTTGACCTAACATGATTGTAGCAGGGTCGCCGGGTAGTACATTAAACAAAAAAAAGATAGCGGTGATAACGCCCCATAAGACAATGACTGAGTATATGAGCTTTGAAAGAATATATTTTCCCACGAGTCCGAAATAAATGAGCCGCTAAATTAGTAAAATTTATATAAATGGCAGAGAAATTGGGAGCACTCTAAAACGAGAGAGTGGTATTATTTTTTTTGTGAAATTCTAAACAAATCTTCTTTTTCTTGTTTGGTTAAGGAGTGGTAACCTTTGGTTGAAATTTTATCTAACAAATAATCCAGATATTCATCTTCATTATTAAATCGTTTTTTTGAAAAAATAGTGGTGGTGGGAGATTTTTTAAATAAGGAGAGTGTTTTGAGGTCAATCCCTTTCTTGAGGTATGAGGCATAAATGAGTCCAAACAAAGCGCCGCCTATGTGTGTGATTTTCCCGCCAGTATTGAAAGAGAAATCAATCAATGTGCTTAAAATAAATGTAATCAAAGCAAAATATTTGAAGGGCATTTGAAGTATGAAAAATAAATGCACCGTGTAATTAGGGGTATAAATGGCTTGTGCTGAAATAATACCCATCACTGCGGCAGAGGCGCCTAATAAATAACCACTTCCTAAATAAGGAAAAAAAAATTGTGTAACTAACAGAAATAATGCCCCACATAAACCACTCATGATGTAGAGATAAAGCAAACGTTTTTCTCCCAAAATACTTTGAAATAAGGTGCCTGTAAAGTAAAGTAGCAGAACATTGAATAGCAGATGAAAAAAGTCGGTGTGTAAGAACATGTAGGTTAACAAGGTCCATGGGCTGTATAAGAGTTTCCATTCATTTAAAGGCATTGCTATGTAGGGGGTTAAATCGATGTGAAGCAGATGCGTAAAAAAATTAATCAATACAAATAGTGTAAAATTCAAGACAAGTAAAATGGTTAAATAATTACTGTTGTTCAATTGGTACCAGGTCTTATTGTAAAGTTTCATAGTATTTTTTATACGAAAAAATTATACATCGGTAAAAAAATAGGGTTTATTTTTTTGCTTCCAGATCCATACCCATATAATACCTACTAACATTCCACCTAAATGGGCAAAGTGCGCCACATTATCTTCCAGAAAAATACCTGTGAAGAGTTCAATAAGTCCGTAAATTATTACAAACCATTTGGCTTTGATGGGCATCACAAAGTAAATATAAAAATAAGAATTTGGGAAAAGCACCCCATAAGCCGCTAATAGTCCGTAAATGGCTCCGGAGGCCCCAATAATAATCATACTATCATAGATTTCATTTATTCGCTCTGTCCATTTTTCAAGGTACTCGGATGGTATGTTTTCGTGAGGGATTTTCAAAATTTCGGTGTGTATCCGATGGAGTTCGGCAAGGGGCTCTTTTATAGAAAAGTAATAAAAAATATATTGTGTAAAAGCCGCTCCAAGACCACAAATTACATAATAAATTAAAAAACGCTTACTTCCCCATATCTGTTCTAATAATGGACCAAACATCCATAAAGCAAACATATTGAAAAATAAATGCATCTCATTTCCGTGGACAAACATATAGGTTATCAATTGATACCAATGAAATTCTTGTGAGGCAATATATCTTAAACCAAGATATTCAGAAATTTCCACATCATATTTGTATAGAAATACTAATCTAATCAAATACATTAAGCCATTGATGATTAAAAAATTAATAGTTACAGGTGGTATTGAAAAAGTTCGGTAATTATTCATGGGTATTATTTTTTGAAATAATTTAATATCTCTTCACGTTCGATTTCTTTTATAATTCTTTTTCCGGAAGGGGAGTAGGTAAAATCATTTAATGCAAAGAGTTTTTCCAGAATGGATAATATTTCAGGTTTGGTGAGAATTTGTCCGTATTGAATGGCGGTGCTTTTGGCCAAAGACCGTATAAAATTTTCTCTTATATCTTTTATTTCGGATAGCTGATTGATTTTGAAATTTTCTAACGTATTTTCAATAGTATTTTGTACTTCCTGAGAGGACAAGATATCAGGATATGCGGTGATAATAACAGAATTTTTTCCGAAAGATTCTATTTCAAATCCATTTTCTTTAAATACAGGGAGTAATTCTTGTAATAAAACAAAGTCATTCGGATTTAAATCCAGATGCAAGGGGAACAAGAGTGTTTGGGCAGCTATAGTTGATTTCCGGGATTTCATTTGTTCGTATATAATTTTCTCGTGGGCGCGGTGTTGATCGATGATAAGTAATTTTTCGTTTAGAGAACAAAGAATATATTTGTTAAGCCATTGAAAACACTCTATGGTAGTGGCCGAAGCGGGGGTAATGTTTAGACCTTCTTGTTTTTCTGTGGGGGTAGAAACGTCAAATTTCCCTTTCTGAAAAATTTTGTAATATTCTTCCCAGGAAGTAGAGTGGTGGTGGCTTGTTTTACTTGCTAAAGGTGCATTGGTAGATGTTTTGAAAGGAGAATAATCGGGTGATAATTTTATTTCGGGAGGGGTGGCTGTTTTTTGACGATTAATGTCTCTCATGTCAATGTCGGGCGGAGTGCTGAAATCAATGGTTTGAGTGATTCCCGATACACCTAATCCTTTTTTAATGACACTTACTAAAAAAGGATAGATGAGTTTTTCATCTAACAAACGTGCTTCAATTTTGGCCGGATGAATGTTCCAATCAATTCGGGCTGGTGGAATGTTTAGAAACAAAAAGAACGGTGGATGATGGTCTGCAGGAATTAAACCTTTGAATGCTTCATAAACTGCATGAACTAAATAATTGTTTTTGACATAGCGTTTGTTGATGAAAATCATCTGATAGGAACGTTTCTTTTTGGCTATTTCCGGATTTCCAATATACGCTTTTAGTTCAAAGGCGGGTGTTTGGTCCTGAATAGTGAAAAATTTATTTTTGGAGGTATTATCCAGAAACGCTTCAATTCTTGAGAATAAGTTAGATGCCGGAGGGAGTTGGTAAATTATTTTATCATTATGAGTGAGTGAAAAATGGATAGTAGGATGGGGAATGGCTAATCGTTCAAATTCATCTAAAATATATTTAAATTCTACTGTATTATTTTTTAAAAAATTTTTTCGGGCAGGAAGATTAAAAAATAAGTTTTGAACATTGAATATTGAACCGGTTGGGCACACACAAGGTTCGTTTATCAGGACTTTATTATCTTCAATAACGATACGAGTTCCCGTTTCTGCTTCTGCTGTTTTGGTTTTTAATTCTACTTTGGCTACGGCAGCTATACTGGCCAATGCCTCTCCCCTGAATCCTTTGGTAAGGATATTAAATAAATCGTCGATGTGTTTGATTTTAGAGGTGGCGTGTTTTTCGAAACATAATCGTGCGTCTTCGGGTGTCATTCCGATGCCATTATCTGCCACTTGTAGGTATTCTTTTCCGCCGTCTTTTATGTGGATTGTAATTTTGTTGGCTTGAGCATCAATGGCGTTTTCTACTAGTTCTTTGAATACAGAGGCAGGGCGTTGGATAACTTCACCGGCTGCAATTTTGCTCGCAATGTGTTCGGGTAATAATTGTATAACGTTAGGCATTTGCAATTAATTTTTATGTGCTAATTGTTCTGCCACGATGGCTAAACCTTCTTCAAAAGAATGCGGGTTGTATCCTAATATCTTTTGTGCTCTGGAAATATCTAATCCTGTGATGGGCGGGCGTTTGGCAGGTTGTTGAATGTCGGTGCTTAAAGAGGGTTTTATTAACGATTTATCTAAATGAAAAAAGTCGGCTACTTTGAAGGCGAGTTCGTATATGCTCATAAAATCTTTTCCGCCGATGTTAAAAATACCGGTGGTTTCTTTTTCTGCAATTAAAATACATCCATCGGCCAAATCTTCTGCAAGAGTGGGTGTTCTGTATTGGTCGGTAACGATGGAAATGGTTTTATGTTGTTCCAAAGAATTTTTTACCCACAAAACAATGTTATATCGGCTCATGTCTTTAGCAGCGCCATAAACTAATATCGTTCTTGCAATAGCCCATTTTTTCAATTTAGAATGCTGAATAATTTTTTCTGCTTCTAGTTTACTGTGTGCGTAAACACTGAGCGGATTGGGGGTATCTTCTTCCGTCAGCATTTTTTTTGTGCCGTCAAAGATAAAATCGGTAGAAAGGTGTATGAAATGCGGGGTGTAATTTTCTGATTGCAGTGTTTTTAAAATAGTGGTCATCATTTCTACGGATTTTGTGTTTTGCATAAAGCAGTCGTAGGTGTTTAATTCACAAACATCCACATTGGTCATGGCCGCAGTATTGATGATAACCTTGGGTAGGTGTTTTTCAAAAATGTTTTTTAATTGGTCAAAATTAGTAATGTCTAATTCTTCATAAATATAATTTGGGTGATGAAAGTTCATCCGATCTTTACCTTTTGAAGTAGCAATAACATAATAATTTTTTGAGAGAAGTTTTTGACAAAGTTTTTGACCGAGTAAGCCGTTGGAACCAGTGATTAAAAATTTTTTCATACGGTTTCAGATAGTATTGTTTTTAAACGCTTGATTTGTTCTTTTGTACCTAAGACAAAAATTTTGGAGTTGGGGATGATGGGTGTGTCTGGATTAGGGTTAATGATATATTGTCCATCGGGTGTTTTGAAGCCGATGATATTAGCACCGCATTTATGTCTCAGTTCCAGTTCTTTTAAGGTCTTGTGTTGTAAGGAAGAAGATAGGTCGCTGAACAAAATTTCTTCTAACGAAACATCGTTTAGACCTTGAGAAGAAATCATTTCTATGAGTTCTACTGTATCGGGTTTTAAGACAAGAGTTCCCATATGAGCGCCCCCTACTTTGTCAGGCATGATGACCTTATTAGCACCTGCTATTTTGAGTTTAGTATCAGAGTTTTCTTCACTTGCTCTTGAGATAATATAGATGTCAGGATTTAAATGTCTGGCAGAAAGTACGATGAATAGATTATCGGCGTCATTTGGTAATGTTGTAATGATGGCTTTAGCGCGTTTTGCACCTGCTTTTATTAATACTTCATCATTTGAAGCATCGCTGTTTAATACCAAATGTTTGTATTTGTGGGTAATGTTATCTGTGATATTGGAGTCCTTTTCAATGACGACAAACCGTTGATGGTGTGCTTTGAGAACTTGTGCGGCCTGACGACCATTTCTACCAAAGCCGCAAATAATAACATGGTTGTGTAATTTAGCAATTTCTTCCACTTTTTTTCTGTTTTTTAAGAATAGATTGAATTCGCCTTCTACAATAAATTGAGTCATAGAAGAGATGGCGTAGGCAAAAATACCAAAACTTGTAATGATGAGGAAAATAGTAAATATTTTTCCGGTATCTGAGAGAATGGCAACCTCTCTGTAACCTACTGTGGAAACGGTAATAACCGTCATGTAGAGTGCATCTAAAAATGGAATACGCTCAATGGTTGTATAACCAATAACGCCGATGATTAAAATTAGCAAAAGTAGGGCTGCTGCAAAAATGGATTTACGATAAGGATATAAGATGGAAGAAGGTTGAATAAACTTTGACATACGGGCAAAAATAGTTATTCGTTTTTTGGAATACTAACCTTATTCAAAAAAGAATCGTGTTGATTTTTATCTTGTGCTGTTTAAATACAAAAATGGCTTGAGGGCATTGCCTTCAAGCCATTAGCATGTTCAGTTGTGCGAAAGATTACTTGATTTCAATTCTTTTTTGGGCTTTTTTGATAGCACTTTCTTTTTTGGGTATGGTAATGTTTAAAATACCGTCTTTGTATTCTGCAGAGATTTTTTCAGAGTCGGCAATTTCGGGCAGATAGAACGATCTGCTAAATGAAGAGTAGTTGAATTCTCTGCGTGTGTAGTTGTCTTTTTCTTCAGTTTTTTCTTCTTTTTGTTCGGAAGAGATGGTTAAGACATCGTTGTCCAAATCAATGTTGATGTCTTCTTTTTGGGAACCGGGTGCGGCTAGTTCAATCAAGAAATTGTCGTTTGTTTCTTTGATATTGGCAGATGGAATGGTAGTACCAATCCATTTGTTTAAGGAACTTCCAAATGTTGGGAAGTCGTTTTCAAAGAAACTTTCAATTAAGTTTTTGAAAGTTGGGAATTTGAGTTCTTGTTTTACAATGTTTGCCATAGTGGTAAGTTTTAGGGGTTAATTCTGCACTATGTTTAACAAGCATTGTACCAGTATGTTTAAATATTTTTTTTCGGAACATTTTTTCAGTTTTTTCAATCTGTATCCGACAATTTGGCTAAATTTGAGCAAAATTTAGGACAAAAATTCATTGAAATGAACTTGTTAGAGTTAATAGAGCTGAGTAAACAGTACCATCAACACAAAGCGTTGGATAAAGTTTCGGTAGAAGTTAAGGAAGGAAGTATTTTTGGATTATTAGGTCCCAATGGTGCAGGAAAAACTACTTTGATTCGCATTATTACGCAAATTATTGCACCGGATGAGGGAAAAGTTTTATATCGACAAAAATTAATGCGTGAAGAAGCTGTTTATGAAATGGGCTATTTGCCGGAAGAAAGAGGATTGTACAAGAAGATGAACGTGTGGGAACAATTAATTTACTTTGCAAGGTTAAAAGGATTGGATTATGCGGAATCTGTAAAACGTGCTAAACTTTGGTTGAATCGATTGAGTATAGAACAGTGGAAAGATAAGAAGGTAGAAGATCTGAGCAAAGGGATGCAACAAAAGATACAGTTTATTTCAACAGTATTGCATCGTCCGAAATTATTGATATTGGATGAGCCGTTTAGTGGTTTTGATCCTATTAATGCTGAATTGATTAAGAATGAGTTATTAAGTATGAAGAAGGAGGGAGTAACGATTATTTTATCTACTCATAATATGAATAGTGTGGAAGAATTGTGTGATGATATTGCATTGATACATCAGGCAAAAGTGGTATTGAAAGGTAATGTCAATGAGATAAAAAAACAATTTAAGTCATCTGTTTATCAAATACAAATGAAAGGGCCTTTACAATCTTTTACTCATGCTCTATGGGCAAGTGCAGAATTATTAGAAACAAAAGAAATGGGGAATGAATGGGTAGTTAAGATAAAATTAAAGGATGGATTTACTATCAATAAGATATTACAATTAATTTTACCGGTGTGTGAAATAATTTCTGTAAAAGAGGATGCGGTGTCCATGAATGATATTTTTATTAAAACAGTTTCTAAAGATTCAGAAATAGTAACGAGTTCAATACTTACAGAATGATTTTACGTGATTTTATAGAGGGGTATGATTTTTTGTTGTTTCTGATTTATCTGATAGTTTTTTCAATGTTGGCTATTTTTTACAAAAAAAAATATTTGAGAGCGGGAAAAGAAGAGTACAAGTATTTTGATTTAGGTATTATTATTAAGATGACGGGAGCATTTGCTTTTGCAATGGTGTATGCCTTTTATTACAAAGATGGGGACACAGGAAATTATTACAGAACGGGTAAAGCGTTGATGGAATTGATGCTGACAAGACCAATGGATTATTTTGAAATCATAATAGGAAATGCCCATCCCAATCGTATGTATTATTTTTATAGTGATGATTATACTTTTCCGGTATTTTGGACAAATGACAAGTATGCATTTTTTGTTTCAAGAATAACGAGTATCGTTACCTTATTTGGTGCCGGACGTTTTATTCCGACGACTTTAACCTTTTCTGTACTTGGTTTTTGGGGCAACTGGAAATTGTATCAACTATTTTGCGAAATATATCCTAAATTAAAGAAGCAATTGTTCATTGGAATTTTTGTTGTACCATCGACTGCCTTTTGGACATCTGGGATAATGAAAGATACGGTAACATTATCTGCGGTTTGTTGGTATTTGTATGGTTTTTACAATTTGTTGATTAAAAGAAAATTTAACTGGTATTATTGGTTGGCTATTGTTTCGGCTGTGTATATACATTTGAATGTTAAACCGTATGTTTTGTATGCCTTATTGCCGGGTTCTTTGATTTGGTGGAGTGTGAGTATTTTGGACAAATATAATGCGAGGTTTATTCGTTCGCTTTTTACGATGATACTTATTTCTTTTGGGAGTGTATTAGGTTTTTTTGCTTTGAGTTTATTGAGTAATAAAATGGGCGATTATGCAGTGGATCGGGTTTTGGAAAAATCGGAAATTGTAAGAAGTGATTTGAAGCGGGAAGCATATAAAGGAAATTCATTTGACATTGGAGAATACGATAATTCAATTTCAGGGTTGATAAAAATTTCACCTAAAGCCATTTTCGCTGGATTATTTCGCCCGACATTATTAGATGTAAGAAACGTGGTGATGTTGGTATCTGCTCTTGAAAATACTGTATTATTATATCTTTTAATACGCTTGTTTTATCGCTATAAATGGAAAAATATTTTTTATGTTATTTATAATCAATCGGTCGTTTTATTTACGTTGACATTTGCCTTGTTTTTCTCATTTTCAGTGGGATTAAGTATTTCGAATTTTGGTTCGTTGGTTCGTCTAAAAACACCTGCATTACCATTTTTTGTTTTATCATTGGTAATTATAGAATATTATTGCAGATTAATGAAGCAATATAGAGTGGAGAACATTCATCAATTGCAAAAAGTAGAATCAGCACACTCTCAATCTTTTATACAAATTTGATTTTATGCCCACCAAATTAGAGAAATTCAGACAATTTAAAATATTTTCTAATTGTTTTACTTACTTGTTTGATGAGTACATTCTGGAAAATCAAACAATGGAATTATATAGAAAATGGCAGGCAGAGTATTTTAAGAATATTAATCCCATCATTGTTGAGATAGGATGTGGCAGAGGTGAATATGCAATAGGATTGGCAGAGAAATACCCAGAAAAAAATTTTATTGGAATTGATTTTAAGAGTAACAGAATGTGGATGGGTGCTAAACAAGCATTGGAAAAGAAATTGGAAAATGTAGCATTTATAAGAACAAAGGTGGAATTTTTAGATAAAGTATTTGCCCCCAATGAAGTCAACGAAATATGGATTACTTTCCCTGATCCACAAGAACAAAAATCTCGTGAAAAAAAGCGATTGACACATCCAATATTTTTAGAACACTACAAAAAATTTTTAGTACCTAATGGAATCATTCATTTGAAAACAGACAATGATAAATTTTTTCAGTATACATTGGAGATATTAGCTGAAAAAGGCATTGCACCTACAATCTGCACGATTGATTTGTATAAAGAAACGAATGAAATGTTTGATGAGATTAAGAGAATCAAAACATATTACGAGCAATTATTTTATCAGAAGGGATATTCCATAAAATATTGTCAGTTTCAGTTGATTAAATAGAAAGTATTAATGAAAAAAGACAAACTCATTTTTTTTGCTATCCATCGACCGTTTCGTGCGCCCAATGAACGTTACAGATGGTTTCAATATGAGCCCTTTGTAAAAGAATACTTTGAGGTAAATTATCTTTATTTAGTCAATAGTTTTTATGACAAAATTTTATTTCAATCTAATAATATCATTCTCAAATTTCTTGTATTGATTTTCACTTTTTTGAAAAGAATGTATCAGATAATATTCTTAAGAAAGGTAGATGTAATTTTGATATTTCGTGAGTTGCATTGGTTTCATTGTCCTTTATGGATGTGGATTTTAAAAAGGAAAGCCAAAAAAATTATTTTTGATTTTGATGATGCAATCTTTTTGCCATCAGAAAAAGGAATTGTCAATGCAATGAAACAGCCATTTTCTAAAACTGTTCATTTTATTAAAAATTCAGATACAGTATTTGCTGGAAATGAATACTTAAAGCAGTTTGCATTAAAATACAATCAAAATGTTGTATTCATTCCTACAACAGTAGATACCGATTATTTTATTCCAAAAGATATTAAACAAAAAACGAATAAAGTGATTATTGGATGGATGGGCAGTCATTCTACAATTCCACATTTATTGAGCATTACAGAGATATTGAAAAAAATTCAACAAAAATATTCTAATGTTGAATATAGATTTGTAGCAACAAAAAAATACATTCCTGAATTAGAAGTTTATATTGAAGAGTGGCAGAGAGAAAAAGAGATAGAGTTTTTAAACTCATTGGATATTGGTATAATGCCCTTGCCCGATGAAGAATGGAGTAAAGGGAAATGTGGCTTGAAGATGCTAACGTATTTATCCTGTGCAGTGCCTTGTGTATCAAGTAATGTAGGAGTTAATCCTGAAATCATTGAAAAAACAAAAGGCGGATTTATTGTGAATACAGAAAATGAGTGGATAGAAAAATTATCTGTTTTAATTGAAAGCCAAGAACTTCGAAAATTACTGGGAAAACAAGGAAGAGAAGGAGTAGAAAAATATTATTCACTAAAAGTATGGAAAGATATATTTGTGCGGCATATTGTTTCTTAATGTTTTTTTCATCTATATTTTGTCAAACCAATCGTAATGTATTTCAAATAAATGGTGATATAGAACTTTTTTATAACTTTAATTCAGATAAAAAAGTTACTAAAATTCCTTTTTTAGTTTCCTACAATTCCATCCATTCCTTGCAAATTAATTTAATTCGCTTTTCCATCACTAATTCAAAGCCATCTAACTATCGCTTTGTGACTTCTTTTATGTCTGGAACTTATGCTTATGAAAATTTGTACAATGAAATGGATTTATTAAAGTATATTGACCGATTGTATGTGGGATTTAAATTATCAGAAGAGAAGAATAGTTGGATTGATGTTGGTGTTTTGCCGTCTCATATTGGCTATGAAGCCAATTACGGAAAAGATAACTTTTTGGCTTCTCGCTCTATTACAGCAGACAATACACCATATTTTGAAACAGGTATTCGCTATTCATATTCTTCTGAAAATAATAAGTTTTCTTTCAACTTAAATATACTCAATGGCTGGCAAAATATTACTTATCAAATCTATGAGCAGTTTCCTGCATTTGGACATCAAATTACTTTTAAGCCCCATTTAAATCTGACTTTAAATTCTTCTTCTTATGTTAGTTATATAAAAAATTTTGGCTATTCCCGTCTGTTTCATAATTTTTTTATGGAGTTGAATCTAAAAAAATTAAAAATAGTCAGTGGGTTAGATTTAGGATACCAAAAAAATATTTGGTGGTCAACCTATTTACTGGCTCAATGTGTGTTTAATTCTTCATTATCAGTGGCTTTTAGAGCGGAAAGATATTCTGATACTCACAATATAATTATTACAAATACTTCAAAAAATTTTGATACTTTCAATACTTCCCTTGGTCTGAATTATGCTTTAGCACAACATTTTGTACTCAAATCAGAATGTCGCTATTTCATAGCAAATAAAGATATTTTCAACTTTCACGCCTCACCACTCACGTTTTTTAATACCTTTATTTTTTATTTTTAATCATTATGAAAATAACATTGAAAGTAAGTTATGAAAATACAATTCAGTTTAATTCAATACACGAATTAAAAAAAGACATTGACCAACTATCCCATACAATTATCATTACTGAAACGATTATTCAAAAAAAATATCCACAATTATTTAATGCACTGAAAAATCATAAAAACTTATTATCAATCACAATTTCAGAACACACTAAAACATTGCACACTGCTGAAAAAATCTGGAATTTTTTATTAAATCAAAAAGCCACAAAAAGTCACAAAGCACTCATCATTGGCGGTGGTGTTTTACACGATATGGTCTGCTTTGCCTGTAGTGTTTTTAAGAGAGGTATTCCTTTTGTATCTGTGCCTACTACTTTGCTTTCTATGGTTGATGCATCTATTGGAGGCAAAAATGCAGTGAATTTGAATCACACTAAAAATATTTTGGGCACTATTGCACTTCCTTTGAAAAACATTATCGTTCCTGAATTTTTAAATACGTTGTCAAATGAGCAATTATTAAGCGGTTGGGCAGAAATCATAAAAATAGCACTCGTTAAAGACAAGCGTTTTTATCACACAATCATTAAACACCTTCATCATTCTCTAATTCCCGACAAAGAACATATTCAACAAGCCATTCAACTGAAATTTAAAATAATTCATAAGGACTTAAATGATCAAAATAAAAGACAATTATTAAACTATGGACATACGATAGGGCACGCTATTGAAGGGCTTTTAGAAGAACGAAAAAAATACATACCACACGGCTATGCTGTAGCTTACGGAATAATCGCAGAAAATCAAATTGCCGTAAAATTAAAAAAACTACATCCAGATACAGCCACTCAAATTGAGCAAGATATTTTACAACATTTTTCTACTCGTTATCTATCAGAAATTAATCCTTCAGACATACCATTGTTGACACAAAAAATTCTTCAGGACAAGAAAAATACTGCTAAAACTATTCATTTTTCATTAATTGAAGATATTGGAAAAGGGAGCATTAAAATTCCTGTTTCTTTAAAAACCATTCAATGGGCATTAAAATATTTAAGTTCTTTTAAGTAAAATTAAATTTAAACACTCATAAGTTTTTTCATATACTTGCGAACCAAAATTTATGACCATGAAAAAAATGAATATTGGTGTCTTAATGTTGTTGAATTTTTTCAGTCAATCTCAAAACAATGATCCTGTTGTAATGAAAGTAGGCGGAAAGCCCATCTACAAATCAGAATTTGAAGCATTATATCATAAAAACAATGGCCGAAGTGTAGATAAAAAAACCACCGATGAATATGCTCAAATGTTCGCTTTGTACAAAATGAAAGTATTTGAAGCAGAAGCCAATGGATTGGATACCTTACCACAATTCAAAAGGGAATTTAGTTCTTATAAAAAACAATTGGCTAATCCATACCTTCACGATAAAAATACCGATGAAAAAATTGTGGAAGAAGCATACGATAGGTTGAAATACGAAGTAAAAGCCGCACACATTTTAATTCGTTGCTCTGAAGAAGCACTGCCCAAAGACACTTTAGAATCATGGACAAGAGCATATTTAATCCGCAATGCACTTTTAGGAAAACTGCCTACTTCAAAAGAAATTGCCGAATATGAAAAGTTACTTCGTCGCTCTACAATGATTGAAGCGCAACTGAAAAAGAAGGATAGTGCAGTTTACAAAACGATTTTAAATTCTGTCAAAAATCTACCAAAATACATCAAAGAGGCAGGAAACGATAAATTTTTAGACATTGCCCCTAAAACTTCTGATGATCCATCTGTTCTTGACAACAAGGGCATGTTAGGATACTTCTCTGCTTTTGATATGGTGTATCCTTTTGAAAGTGCTGCTTTTAATACCAAAGTTGGTGACATTGCACCAATTGTGAGAACAAAATATGGTTACCATATTGTAAAAGAATACGATAAAAAACCTTCTCGTGGTGAAATACAAGTTGCTCATTTAATGCTCAAATTCCCCAAAGATGCCAAACCAGAGGATAAAGAAAACATTAAAAAGAAAATTTATGAATTATACGATAAAATCAAAAAAGGAGAATTGAAATTTGACGATGCCGTAAAACAATATTCGGAAGATGAGCAAAGCAAATTAAGAAACGGAATGCTACCACCCTTTAAATCAGGCCGTTATCCAGAAATCTTTGAGAATGCTGCCTTTGCGTTGCAAAACGATGGAGATGTTTCTGAACCAGTAGAAACACCTTATGGTTGGCACATTATTAAGCGAATAGGATTGAAACTATTACCACCTTTTGATGCAATAAAAAATGAACTTAAAGCCAAAATACAAAAAGACCAGAGAGGACTTGCGGGACAAAAAGCATTGATTGCTAAAATTAAACAAGAATGTAATTTCACAGAAAACTTGAAAAACAGAGATCAAATTTTGAAATATCTTGATTCAACTTATTTAAAGAGCGAATGGAAAGCCGAACGTGTCAAACCAATCGAAACCCGTGAAATAATAAAATTGTGTAACAAATCTTATACCATAAAAGATTTTGCTCAATATCTTGAATCTCAAATGATTGTCAGAAGCCCCACCGAATTAAAAGGATTAATGGAAAATATGTATGCGAGATGGAGAGATAAAATAGTAATTGAATTTGAAGAAGAAAGATTACCACAAAAATATCCTGAATACAAACAATTATTAAACGAATACAGAGATGGTATTTTATTATTTGACATTACAGACAAAAATGTGTGGAGCAAAGCCATCAAAGACACGGCGGGATTAAGAACATTTTATGAAAAAAATAAAGATAAATACAAATGGAACGAGCGGACAGATGTTACAATTTACAAATGTGCCGATGAGAAAATAGCCAATGAAGTAAGAAAATTATTATCTAAAAAGAAAACAGAAAAAGAAATTGTAGAAACCATCAACAAAAAAAACCAATCCAATTTAGCTACACATTCTACTATCGTTTTCAAAGGAGAAAATCCAAATGTTGATAAATTCTGGAAAGAAGGCATATTACCAGAAAACATTAAAAATGAAAAAGAAAACAGAATAGAAGTATTGGTGGTCAAAAAAATCATTCCACCGACTATTAAAACCTTACAAGAAGCTCGGGGGCAAGTAACTGCCGACTATCAAAATTATCTTGAAACCGAATGGTTAAACTACTTGAAAAAGAAATACCCCGTTGAAATTAATAAAGAAGTGCTGAAAACAATTCAATAGATAAAAAAAGAGGTCGAATTCTCATAAAATCCCCCAAAATCAAAGGGGGATTTTTATTTATTTTGTTTAATCAAAAATAATTCCTTAAATTTTCGGCAAAATTCAGACGTATGAAAACAAAATTATTTTCTTTCTTAGCATTGAGTGCATTTATAGGCACCTTCGTGAATGCTCAATTGCCAGTGAGCACAGCGCCACAAAATAAAAAAGCTGTACTGGAAGTATTTACCGGTATTCATTGCGGCTATTGTCCGGATGGGCATAAGATTGCTACTAACATCTATAATGCAGACCCGAATAATGTCGTGCTTATCGATATTCACACAGAGGGGTTTGCTGCCCCATTTGCCGCCGGTGATGTTGATTTCAGAACTACAGAAGGAGACAGCATAGCTTCTATGCCGGGTATGGGTATTACAGGGTATCCAACAGGGGCAATCAATAGAACTATTCATACCGGCACAGTGATGGAGACGTCTCGCTCGTTATGGAGCACCTATGTTAACCAAGTGAAAACACAATCCGCTTATTGCAATGTAGCACTGCAAGGTACAGTGGATGCTCAAACACGTATACTAACCGTTGAAGCACAAGTTTATTATACAGCGAATAGTCCTGCGCCAACTAATTCCTTAACCATTATGTTATTGGAAAACAACATTCCGGGTCCGCAAAGTACTTATGGAAACTACAACCCTACCAATTGGTTCGCGGATGGATCATATAAACATAATCACGTATTAAGAAAAACTCTGACACCTACTTTTGGCGTACCAGTTTCACCCACAACAGCAGGATCTTTATATACAACCACAGTTACTTATACAGTCCCTACTAAATACCCGGCAACCGGCTCTTACACTTCTTCTTGTTTGTTAGGACGTATAGAATTAGTGGCTTTTGTAACACAATCCAATTCCTTAACTATCAATGCAGCACGGGGACCGCTATTTATTATGAATATTCCTAATCAAAGAGATATTGAAGTGGCTAACTTAAAAACAGAAAGCGAAGTATGCGCAGGAATTATCAATCCACAATTCTGGTTTACAAACTATGGTAGAGATACCGTTACTACGGCTACTTTTACCTATGCTATAAATGGTGGTACACCTGCTACTTATACATGGAATGGAATATGCCCGCCTTATACTCAACAATTAATCATGATGAACAATGTGTCGTTCAGCCCATTACCAACTTCTAATACCTTACAAATTGGCGTGGCTTCTGTAAATGGTAATCCCGATCAGGTGAATACGAATGATGTTGTTACAAAAATTATCCCTACCGCTACTCTGATTGCTCCAAGTATAAATATGCAAATGGATTTTACACAAGATCAGTATGGTAGTGAGATTCGTTGGAAGGTCATTGATGAGTCCAATGGAACAATTGTTGCTCAAGATGGGCCATGGTCAAATTTAGCAAATCCCGGCACTTTGCTTCATACCAAAACCTTTACATTACAATCTAATAAGTGTTATGTTCTAGAAGTAACAGATGATTATGGAGATGGCGCATGTTGTTCTTACGGAAATGGTAATTATAACTTGAAGTCAGGAGGTAATAGTATTTTATCTGCCAATGCAAACTATGAAAAGGGCTTCAAAAAGTGGTTTAAAACCGCTGTAAATGCAAACATTTCGTCCATACAATACTCTCCTGAAATCTCAGTATTCCCCAATCCTGCTTATGATAAAATTAATATGCATATTCAATTACCACAAACGGATAATATTGAAATATCTGTTCTAAATACTCTTGGTCAGGAAGTATATCGTCTGGAAAAAACAGATGTCTTTAAGGAAGATATAAGCATACCTGTACAACACTTATCTAATGGTATTTATAATATCACTATTAAAACCTCTAATGAGATTGTCAATAAGAAAATTACTGTAACACATTAAAAACAAGTTTTATGATATTAAGCAGATGGAATATTTTGGTAGGATTTATTTTATCGTTTTCGATAATAATCCGTGCACAGAGCAGTATTCATTTAGTTACTACTAATCCGGCAGGTAGTTTTACCATTGCTGTAATAAATAATGGCGGTGGATATTCCGTTACAACGACAGCTAATACCAATGATATTACCTCCAAATTCCGTTTTTACAACATAGATGCAACTAATACACATACCTACAATGTTCTTAGAACAATAAAAACACTAAATGCACAAGGTAGTGCAACGGCCTCTACATATTTTTGTGTAGGGGCTACTTGCCTCCCGCCTTCGGCTAATACACTCTCAAACCCCGGTGATTATATAGTATTAGTACCTGATACAAGTGATCAATTGATTACGTATTTCAATGAAATCAACCCTATAGGTTATTCAGAAGTATATTACAAAATTTTTAATGTAAATAATCCTAATGACTCATTAAGTTTCACTATCTACTATAATTCGGCTTTGAGTGTAAAAAATATCAATGCGTATATAGAGAACTTAATTATCTCTCCACTTCCTGCAAAAGATCGTCTGTCTATTCAAGCCAACATCAATTCTCCAATAGAATTTACCTTTGTATTATCCAATATCTTAGGGCAAACCATTTTGAATTATTCAGAAAAAGTAAAGGAAGGATTCTATAAAAAACAATTTGATGTTTCTGTTTTGCCTGAAGGCGTCTACTTTCTGACCATTCAATCAGATAGAATTAATGCTCTTAAAGTATCAAAGAAAATAATCATATCCCGATAAAAATATTGTGTATTGTAAAAGTGATGTGTTTTAATGAAAAGAGCAGGTAAACAATTTGTTTTAGTTTTTCTTTTGTTGTTGTACAATCTTTATTCACAGGACATTGCTTTTTTCAAACAAAAATTTAATAAATATTTAAATCTAAATCGCGAATTAGACAGCATTGTATTTTTTTATCCCGATAAAATTGTCATTAAAGATAAAAATAAAAGAGAAGAACTCACTATTTACACTGATGAAATACCAACAATTAGTAAATTGTTAGAATCTGAAAAATTAGGAGTGTTAGAAAAATTTTTTTCTGAAAAACAAAATAGAAAATTATCAAAAAGAGAAAAAGACAGTATACTTATTAGCATAGATGAGATTTATAGTTTTAATAAAAAAAAACATCTCCCGCTTTCGGGCATTAGAATTGCTATTGATCCGGGACATTTTGGTTATAATTATTATACCGCAAAGATAGAACAACGTTTTTTACAATTTACGCATTTAAGTACCAATAAACAAGATACAAATGTTTTGTATGAAGGTAAATTAACTTATCTCACAGCCATTATTCTGGCTAACAAATTGCAAAATGAAGGCGCAGAAATATTGATTACTCGCAACAAACTGCATCATACGGCTTTTGGAATAAGTTATGAAGAATGGTTGCAAAAAAGAAAAACCAAGGTTTTAGATAGCTTATATCAATCTAAAGAATTATCCCGAAACAAGTATCAGAAATTAAAAACATGTAGTCCTCAACAATTTTTTAATTTGTTTTTCAAAGAACATGAATTGCTTCAAAGAGCGAGAATTATCAATAATTTCAACCCACATTTAACGATTATTATTCATTACAACGTAGATGAAAAAAACAATCCATGGGATAAACCCACTTCTAATAATTATTCCATGTGTTTTATCAGTGGGGCATTTGAACAGTCCGATATGGATAAGATGGTAAATAAAATTCATTTTTTGAGATTATTATTCACACCACAAATAGAAAATAGTGAAAAAATAAGCACATACACTATGCAGCATTTTGAACAGCAATTAAGTGTTAGTGCTGCCAAAAGAGAAGATGCTCAATATCTACAAACAGTATGTATCCCCACTAAGCAAAGTGGTGTATATTGCAGAAACTTGCTTCTCACAAGATATATAATATCTCCTCTTGTTTACGGTGAAAGTATGTGTCAGGATAATATAGCAGAATATAAAAACTTATCCGATTATAGCTATGAATATCACGTAATTAAAGTCCCGAAAAGAGTATACGAAGTAGCCGATGCCTATTTTCAATCTACTTTAAATTATTTTCAAAAATTTTTCTTCCCAAATTTTAATCCTCAAAAAAAATAATTTTTATACTTCATATTTCGTAAATTTGCCTCTCACAAATTAATTAAAAAAAATAAGGTCATGAAAAAAATAATCAATACGCCAAAAGCTCCATCACCTATCGGTCCATACAATCAAGCTGTTATAGTGGGAGATACGATGTATGTGGCAGGACAAATTGCTATGGATTTAGAATCTAAGCAACTCATCAAAACAAGCAACATACGAGAAGAAACAAAAATAGTTATGGATTATATCAAAGAAATTCTCGCCGCAGCTGGATTGACCTACGATAATGTAGTGAAAGTAAACATTTTTCTCAGCGATTTAAATAATTTTCATCATGTGAATGAAGTATATGCCTCTTATTTTACAGCAGATTTTCCAGCTCGTGCCACCATTGAAGCCAAACGCTTACCAAAAGATGCTAACATTGAAATCAGCGTGGAAGCACGAATCTTTTAATCTCATTAACGAGTTCATCAATTATTTTTTCCCAAGTAAAATTCTGAATATGTTGAAGTGCTGCATTCTTTTTGAGTGACAGCACTTTTTTATCTTCTTTCAGAATGCTCATGAGTGTTTTTTCAAGAATATCGAGATGATTATTAGGAAGCAAATACCCCGTCTCCTCATTGACCAATAAATTAACTGCTCCTATATCCGTTGCCACCACAGTGAGCCCATTAGCCATTGCTTCTACAATAACATTCGGCATTCCTTCACTATAACTGGGACATATCAGGATGTCCATTTTTTTTAGTAGGTCTTTAATTAGCGTGTAATCTTTTATTACGCCATAATAGAGCACTCGTTTATCAGCAATCTTTAAATGCTCTGGAATCTGACCTATAAAATGAAAGTTGAAATTTATATTTTGACGAATTAAATTCAACAACACCTTATTCAAATTTTCAACTCCCTTTCTTTTCTCATATCGGCCCATGAAAACAAAATTTACTTCAGAATGACTATCGGTAATGTTGTCAACAATCAATGATTTCTCAATACCGGTTGGAATTTCAATAATTTTTTCTTTATTGACAGATAATCTATTCATTAAAATTTCAGTGATTTTTCCTCCGTAAGAAAAAACAATATCTGCATTTTTGTTGACGAATGATGTAGGTATTCGTAATAAGTAGTGTTGTAATTTAGTTTTTAAATCCGGTGCATATTGGTACATTTCATAACCATGCAACTTTATTCCAATCTTTGGAAAGTGGTTCCTTTTCTTTTTAAGTAAATGCCATGCCGTAAATCCTTTTGAATAAATAAAATCAAATTTATCAATATCTCCAATCAAATGATCATAAATTCTTTTGGAATACAAATAAGATTCTAATAAATAATATCCTGGAAATCTTGATCTGAAATCAAAAGGAATTAAAACCAATTCAAGATAATTCAACTCTTCTGACGAAAAAATATCTTTTAATCTTTCATAATAACTGGATTCATGGTGCTTTTGGATACAATGATACACTCTTACATAAATTTTTTTTTGAGCAAGATATTTTGCCAAAAAATATGAATGTCTTTGCATTCCGCCTATTACAAAAGGATAAATACCATCGGTCAATAATGCTATTTTCATATACTAAACAAATTCTATAATTTTCTGATATTGACCTTGATAACATTCTTTCCTAAAAAACTTTTCTGACAATTGATGCATCCTTTCCTTTTCCTCGTAATGAATTTTTTTCAATGTAATTAATTGTGGTTTATTAAGATCAATAATTTCTCCACAATCATATTGAATGCAAAATGCACTGTAATCGCCCAAATTTGGTGAAATCAAAACTTTTAAACCGGCAGATAAATATTCAGCCAATTTCACAGGAGAAGCCACCTGATTAGTAACGCTCTCTTCCCTGACAAGCCAACCATAATCTCCAATATATAAATAATTCAGAACCTCACCCGGCTCTACCTTTTTTTGAATAACTCTATGAGAATATTCTTTGTAGAAATTAAATTGTTCAACGAGAACATCACCCAAAAATAAAATTTTAAGATTTGAATTATTTTTGAGTAATTCATAAAAAACCGCATTCACCTTGTTTAATGATTGCCAACCCGCAGAAGACCCTGAAAAAATCAAGATAATGTCGTCTTCATTAAAACCTAACTTTCTTTTTAATTGAGTGATAAAATCAAAACCTGGAAATGGCTTCACAAAATCATAAGATAAGGTGCAAGGTATAACAACATAATTCCCGGTAATATCAAGTTGTAAATTTCTCTTCCAATACTCTACCAGAGCATTTGACACAGCCATTCGAAAATCTGCTAATTCAATCGCCTTCTTTTCAATCTCTTCAATGACATTCAAAATTTTTGTGTGATTAATAACTTTATACTCTTCAAACTCTGCTTTGTAAGCCCCTCTTGCATCTAAGATAATACACTTTAAAAGACCATATCTGCGAAAGGGATAGGCAATGTGAAAAGCAAAAATCCCTCTGCAAATGACAGAAGAACGAAAAAACAATAAAGCAATAAAAAAAAACATTAACCGATTCCACTTCCAGTTGTGAACCCCCAGAAACATTGGAATAACAATAGAAGATGCATACCGTTGTTTTATCTTTTTTCTACTAGACCAAAAGTTACGAACAGAAACAAAAGCAATTAAACGAACGCTCTTATTACTTAACTTATTAAGATAATGAAGCACATCGATAACCTGACTGTAATAAATCCCCCCCGGATAATCATTGAATGTAATATACAGCATTAAAAATTGCCTTTATGGGGCAAAAATATAAAAGAAAAATTTAAAGAAAATACCTCAATTAATTATCGTAGTCCGGCAAACAAGTAACATGTCCCACATATTCGTGTTTTCCACCTTTCAAATCTTTAACGTATATTTTATAAACATATACATCCTGCGTTGCTTTACCTTCATGTCCTTTGACAGTGCCGTTCCAACCCTTATATAAATCGGTAGTATAATAAATTAATTCACCCCATCGGTCAAAAATATACATTTTAAAATTGTTCTCATCTATTCCTACTCCTTTTACATTGAAAACATCATTTAAGCCATCTCCGTTAGGTGTGAAGGCATTGGGAATATATATGTGAAATTCAGGATCAACGTACAATGGTTTTGTAATTCTGCTTTCACATCCATATTGATTTATGGCAATAAGAGTAACTGAGTAAGTACCATAATACGAATATGTGTGGCTTGGATTAACTATGGTAGTAGTATTGGAAGGAGATGAAAAATCTCCAAAACTCCAGGTATAGCTCGTAGCACCATATGAAGTATTAATAAAATTAACAACAGGTTCAACAATTGTTGGATTAATAGGTGAATAATTAAAATCAGCAATTGGATAAGGATAAACTTCAATATAATTGCTTGCTGTTGTATCATACACACAGCCATACTGATTAGTAATTGTTAAACTTACGCTGTAAACACCAGTTTCTGTATAACTCGTTGTTGCTGGGTTACCGCTCCCAGATTCGCCATTACCAAAATCCCAAACAAACGAATCCGAAGCACCTCCGGAGGAAACAGCATTGAAATTTACTGTGAGAGGTACACAGCCCTTAAGTAAATCGCCTGTAAAATAACCCTTTGGCGAAGGATTTACATACAAAGTGCTTATCGCAACAGCGGATGGCGAAGTACATCCATCATCAATAGTAACAGTGTAAGTGATAGGTTGTATTGCATAATTTCCTGAAACGGTTATTGAAGGTGTAGTAGCAAAGTTACTCCACAAATAGGAATATGGGCCACCATTGCCCGGACTGGTTATAGAAACCGTTAATACGCCATTAGTGTTTTCGCAAACAGAAGTATACATTCCTGTAGCTGTAAGGGGAGATAATACATAGATTTGAATATTTTTAGTTGGCGAAGTACAGCCATTCACATCTGTAGCATACACATTATATATCGTTGTAACAGTTGGGTTTACAGATATTGGTCCGGCTCCTGAAAGATTAGAAGGATTCCACGAATAAGTATAAGGTGAAATGCCGCCACCTGCATTAGCAGAAAGGTTAGTACTTTGCCCGAAGCAAATGGTTGCATTGGGGCTGGTTATCAATGTAACAGGCGAGGGCTCATTTATTGTTACAAATGTGTTAATAGGACAAGCATTAGCATCGGATACAAAAACAGAATAATTGCCTGCACTCAGTCCATTTGCTATGTTGCTATTCCCGCCTGTGGGTGTCCATGTATATGAATAAGGTAATGTGCCACCATTTACAGTTACTGTAGCACTTCCATTGCTGTATCCATTACAGGTAATACTGTTAGAAACAATGGAAATGCTCATAGCAGGTGGTTGGGTTATCACAGTGTTGCCCGCAATACTACAACCATTAGCATCATTAACTGTAACCGTATAATTCCCGGCAGTTAAATTGCTGGCTACCGAATTATTACCGCCGGAAGGCGCCCATGTATAAGTATATCCGCCAACACCACCGGAGACGTTAGCCGTAGCACTTCCGTTGTTCCCACCGTTACAACTTACGCTGGTTGAATTAACTGTTAAAGATAATGCTGGAGGTTGAAGAATTTGGACAGTAGTAGTTGTTTGACAATTATTGGCATCCGATACGGTAACAGTGTAAATACCGGCCGATAAACCTGTTGGATTGGAGGAATTATTTCCATTTGACCATGTATAAGTATAGGCAGGGACGCCACCATTCACAGTAACCGTTGCAGAGCCATTGTTGCCGCTGTTACAAGTTACACTATTTACTTGTGAGGCAGTAGCAGAGGGTGAGTTAGCGGATGTAATAGAAGTGGTACCAGAACCCACACAACCGTTATTGTCAAGAACATTAACAGTATAATTTCCTTGCGATAACCCTACTGCAACGCTGGAATTTCCCCCGGCAGGTAACCATGTATAAGAATATGGGCCTGTACCACCAGCAATATTAACTGTTCCGCTTCCGGGCGAAGAACAACTGGCATTTGTAACATTAATGTTAACTGTTGGTAGAGTAGGGACAGTGATTTGAAGTGTTTCTGTGGTTTGGCAGGACTGAGTATTAACCACTGTATGATAAATGGTATAAGTTCCTGCAGCAGGGAAAATAACACTGGAATTTGTATTGGTTGTGGTAAATGTAGTAGGAGGTGACGCACCTGCAAAGGAGTAAGTTTGAACAGAGGGTGCAGGATCGCCGGTATTTATTAAGGTATAGGTATTGCAAATATTATTACTGATAAAAGTGGCATTAGGGTTAGGGTAAAATTGTATATTAATGGTTCTGGTAATTGGGGCACAAGCACCGGGCGGATTCATTGTAAGAGTATATATACCGGTCGTATTAGTTGTAAAGGTTTGGTTGGGATAATTTGTAATTCCGCTCCCTGGCGGACCATTCCATGTATAAGGCCCTAAAAAAGGAGGGGCAGATACAGTAGCGGAATTTATACCACAGGCAGGAATATTACCTCCACTGGTGCCAACGGGAAAATCAATACCATTTACATTTACATCCATGGGGTTACACAAGGCATCAAAATACATATAACCACCATGACCTCCTGCATTACATCATCCAACAGTAACACGAATAGTAACACAGGAGCCAATGTAAGCGGTTAAATCAATAGAGGAAATAATCCAGCTATTAGTATAAGTCCAGCCACCACCATTTGTCCAGCCAGTAAAGGTACTGCCGCAACCACTTGTGGGTGCTACAATACTAAAAGTAGGACAGGGTAAAACGTTTCCCCCGCAGTCAAGTAAATTTATTGTTGCATAAGGTTGATCGCAGCATCCATGCCCGGCATTTTCCAATGCGGCCACGAAAGCAAACTGAAATAAGGCATTGGTAGCTGTTACAGGAAAAGTTTGTTCCATGCGGACAACCTGATAATTCGTCCCCATACCACTGAAGTTTAAGAGCGCGACTTTTGTTCCTCATAATGGAGAATTGGGAATTGTGCCGGGAATAATACCATTGACATCGGCTAATGGGGTTGTTACAATCTGATTCCATGTGTTGGAATTATTTGGACAACAACCCGCTTGTGTACAAGAATTACTAGTACTACCCTCTGTGATAGTCCAGCCGGCAAAAGTACCAGTTTCAAAATCTTCGTTAACACAAGGTGCCGCTAGAGGAGAAAGAGGGGTATAAGAATTTTTGACATTAAATTGTTGTGTTGAAGTGGAATATGAATACAAACCATATTTTCTTTTAATATATTCTCTTTTAAAGCGGGGTAGATTCAATTCGTATTCGTATGGAGTGTAGTTGTTTTGTTGAGATAACTTTTTATATTCTGAAATATCAAACCCTTCTAAAGAATCCTGGTAGGTCAGTATTGATTTAGTAGGGATATAAGGCGATTTTTCTTGAGATAAACAAGCATTTGTTGCCAAAACTAACACAAATAAAATTAATAATAGTTTTTTCATAGAAATGTATTTTGGGCACAAAGTTATTTAAGAAAAGATATTATAAAATAAATGAAAGTGCTATTTCGCTCAATAATTCAAATGGTTTTAAAGTTATTTCTATAAATATATGAGCATTGTAACATAAATGCATTGAATTTTACTGTTATGCTAAAACAATAAGGAATTTTATCATAATTGATATTTATTGCCCGCCACTCATACGTTTCATGTCTTCTGGCTTCATCTCAGTATATCCTTCAGTGGAAAGTTTGAATACATCATCAGACACAGGATTGAAATTAATTTCCTGGGCAGTAACTTTTACCGTCATTTGGCCTTGTGGAATAGAATATTCCAGAGGCATACCTTTTATTCCCTTTAAATAAGCGGCATTTTGATTTCTCCTGCCTGAATATTTTTGTTGAGAATAAACATTGGGCACTTGTTCTGTATACCAAACTTCCATAGTCATTTCTTTCCCTTCTTTCGATTTTACAGTTACAAGGGCTTTTTTGCAATCATAACCAGCAATTTTCTTTGTTTCATTAAAATATTCCACTTTATATTCTGGCAATTCTTTATCTTTATTGGTGTATTTAGGATCATCATGTTTTATTTTCATGTAAGTTTTATTACCCATCATTTCCATTAGCATTAATGTTTCATTTTCATCAGAAACACTTTTCATGCTATACATCATTGAATTTTGCTCCGAATAGGTTTTGTTCTCTTTCCATACAATTTTCATTTCCATATCTCCCATCATAGATGTTTGTTCAGGAGGCAATCCGTCTATGGACATTTGATAAACAGCAGTGCCTTGATTTTGAGCAATGAAATTTAAAGTGCAACACACAGCCAATACAGTAAATACATTTTTTTTCATACGTAATTTTTTGGCAAAAATATAAAACAGATGGTTGTATGCTACTTTCATTATCTTTTTTCTGAAAAATATTTTTTGATTGGTAATAATTTTTTTTGAATGGAGTAAGGATAATGCTTGAATAAAAAAATTATGTTAAGAATTTGGCAGTTTAACAACTAATTTCATTTATTTGCCGAAAAAGTTGATTATGAAAAAATTATTTTCCATTTTATTACTTGTGGTTTTTCCGGTAGCTTGCTCATTGGCACAATCAGCTCAGTTGATAGAAAAAGTAGAAGCACAGCAAGGAAAACTTGTTATTCCGTACGAAAAGTATAAACTCCCCAATGGCTTGACTATTTTACTGCACGAAGATCATTCTGATCCTATTGTAAATGTAATGGTAACTTATAAAGTAGGTTCTAATCGTGAAGATTTAGGAAGAAGCGGTTTTGCACATTTTTTTGAACACATGATGTTTCAGGGCTCAAAACATATGGCGGATGAAGAACACTTTAAGATTATTCAAACGGCAGGTGGCACTATGAATGGTTTTACGACAAGAGATAGAACGGTGTATTTTGAAACAGTGCCTTCCAATTATCTTGAATTAATGTTATGGTTAGAAGCCGATAGAATGGGCTTTTTATTAGATTCACTATATGCCCGAAAATTTGAAAACCAGCGCGATGCCGTAAAGAACGAAAAATCTCAAAATTTTGAAAACCAACCTTATGCTATTGGTTTTGAAGAAGAAATCTATAAAATTTTATATCCGCCCAAACATCCTTATTCATGGCCTACTATTGGATATGTAGACGAACTTAATGCCGCTACATTAGAAGATGTTCGTAATTTCTTTTTAAGATGGTATGGACCTAACAATGCTATCTTGACTATTTCCGGAGATTTTGATAAACAACAAGCTTTAAAATGGATTGAAAAATATTTGGGCTCACTTAAGCCATGTCCCGAAGTAAAAAAACTAAAAACACCACCCGTTATTTTACCAGAAGACAAGTACGGCGCATACAGTGATAGAGTTTATTTTCCATTAAACTTAAGAGTATATCCTACTGTACCACAATACCATAAAGATGAAGCTGCATTAAACTTACTTGCCGAAATGATGGGAGGCGGTAAAAATTCTATTTTCTATCAAAAATTTGTAAAAAAAGAAAAAGCCGTTCAGGCATCAGTAACACACAATAATCAAGAGTTAATAGGAGAGTTTCAAATATATGTAGTAGCATATCCACCCGAAGACCTGAATTATGAAAAACTCTTTAAAGAACTGGACCAACAAGTAAAAGAAACATTAGATGAATTTGAAAAAACAGGCATTACAGACGAAGCGCTTGCCAGAGCAAAAAGTAAATTTGAAGCACAACAATACAATGTCTTAGAAAGTGTATTCAATAAATCTTTCGCAATTTCTGAATGGGAAAGATTGTTAGGAAAAGGATATACTATTTCGGACGAGATTGAACGGTATAATAAAGTTACAAAAGACGATATTATCAGAGTGTTCAATAAATACATCAAGGGTAGTGGAGCGGCTGTTTTAAATACTTATCCAATTATCAATCCAAAAGATTCCGTTAAAAGCGTCAATCCAAATGCAGGCGTAAAATTTCCACCCAATCCGGAATATGCCAACTTAAAATATGAACCTAATCCAGATAACTTTGATAGATCTATTCGCCCATTACCAGGACCTCCTAAAACTGTCAAAATTCCGGATACCTACAAATTCAAATTGAATAACGGTATAGAATGTCTAGGAACACAATTTAATGAAACCCCATTAGTCACTATTAAAATTCAAATGGAAGGTGGAGATCTGGCACACAATAATATCAAAAAACTGGGCTTGGCTTCTCTGACCGCAGATATGATGAATGAAAGTACTAAAAATTACACAGCAGAACAAATGGAAGCAGAACTAGATAAATTAGGTAGTTATATCAATTTTTCTGCCGATGAACAATCTACTACTATTACTATAAGTTCTCCGAAGAAAAACCTGGATGCCACTTTAAAATTGTTAGAAGAAAAATTATTCAATCCTGCATTCAAAGAAGATGAATTCAATCTTGCTAAAAAGCAAATGCGGGAAGGTATTAAACAACAGGCCAAACAACCAGAAGCCATGGCTAATAAGGCCTATTATTATGTACTTTATGGAGAAAATATCTTTGGACTTTCTCCCTCTGTAAAATCAGTAGATAACATCACACTAAACGATGTAAAAGAATATTACGAAAAAGACTATTCTCCCAATGTGGCTAAAATTGTAATAGTAGGAGATATTACAGACCAAGAAGCCAAACAAAAATTGGATTTCTTAAACAAATGGCAAAATAAAAATGTTACCATTACTCCACCGCCAGTACCATCTGAACCAAAAGAAGGACAAACTTTTATCGTCAACAAGCCTGGTGCTTCTTCAAGTGTCATTATGATGGGTTATCCCTCTATAAAATTTGAACCTTATGGTGATTATTACAAAAACAGAATTGCTAATTTCATATTTGGTGGTAATTTTAACAGCCACCTCAACTTAAACCTTCGGGAAGACAAAGGATATACTTACGGCATTCGTTCTTACTTTAGTGGTGATAAATATGTCGGTGAATTTACCATTTCTTCTTCTGTAAAAAGAGCGGCTACCATCGCTTCCGTTGCTGAAATTTTAAAAGAGTTCAAACATTATTTTGAAAATGGTATCATCGATAAAGAATTAGAATTTACTAAAAATTCTCTATTGAACTCCGAAGCATTGAAATACGAGTCACCTTCTCAAAAAGCCGCTTTACTTACCATGATGGCTAAATATAATTTAGATAATAATTTTTCTGTAAAACAAAACGAAATCTTAAGAAATATCACAAAAGAAGAAGTGAATAATCAAATCAAAAAATACTTTTTACCTAATCAATTGAACACTATCATGGTAGGTGATAAAACAGTGATTGAAATGCAATTAGCTCGTCTTACAAAAGACCCCAAATACAGTCCTGTCATTAAGAATCTTAAACCAAAGAAATTAAGCATTGACTAAAACATAGTTAAATATTCTCATTATGAAAAAAACACTCATTATTACTGCTTTATTGAATTCTATTTTAATAGCACAAAATTTTAATATCCAGAATTCTGCTAATTATCTACGTAATAAAGAGTTAGATAAAGCCAAATCTGCTGCAGACGCTGCCGTTACAAATGAAAGTACTGCTAGTTCTGCAAAGGCCTGGATGTATCGCGGAAAAATTTATTATGCCTTACTTTCTACCAAAGATGAAAAATATAAAAACTTAGATACTGAAGCAGCCGAAAAAGCTGTAGAGAGTTTTGTGAAATGTTATGAGTTAGATAAAGATAAAGTGTATGTCAATGAAAGCGACTTTAAAGAAGGGTTTATTGTTTCATCCAATAACTTAATGTACAAAGCCACTTCTATTTACAGACCCAATAAAGAATTTGAAAAAGCCATCAAAGCGTTTGATATTCTTGAAAAAGCCGTTCCTTTTGACCCGGACCAATCACTTAAACGAAATAACATCACAAAAGAAAAACTGTTGTTTGAAAAATACAAAACCTATCTCTTTGCACAAGACCTCAATAAAACCAAAGAGCTCGCGAATCAACTTTATACCATTAAATACAAAGACCCTTATATTTACATAGGTACTGCTCAACTCACACTTTCAAAAGGTGATACAACATCGGCATTGGATTATCTTCATAAAGGACAAACTATTTTTGATGATAATATCGACTTATTGAACATTGAAATTGATATTCTTTCTCGTCAAAATAAATTAAACGAATTAAAATCTAAGTTGGAAAAAGCAGTAGAAGCCAGCCCTGATAACGAAGCTTACCACGCCGTTTTAGGAAATATCTACGACAAGCTTGGTGAAAAAGATAAAGCCGAAAAAGAATACCTCCAAGCACTAGAACTGAACCCTAAAAATGAACCGGTACTATTTAATGTCGGTGCGTATTATTTTAATACCGGCAACGAATGGAGTAAAAAATTAGGCGATTTACCGCCTTCTGAAACCAAAAAAGCCAAAGAATACGAAGCTAAAATGAATGAATACTATCGCAAAGCCATTGATTATTTTGAACAATATTATGCTCTAAAACCAGATGATAAAGCCGTAAAACAACGGCTAAGACAATTACACCTCCGTTTCGGTGAAACTGAAAAGGCAGATAAGTACAAATAATCTCTATGGAGATTACAACTGTTTTGATACTTTTAGCCATTGGGGCTTTAGCGGGCACGGTTAGTTCTTTCCTTGGAATTGGTGGTGGATTGGTAGTCATCCCTTTATTAGTAGCTTTATTAAATTACTCGCAAAAGACAGCACAAGGCACTTCATTAGCACTCATGTTGCCACCCATAGGAATTCTGGCAGTCATCAATTATTACAAATCCGGTAACGTGAATTTATCTCACGCTTTTGTAATGGCAATAGGTTTTTTAGCGGCTAGTTATGTCGCTTCAAAGTATGCTGTCAAACTTCCGGATGACTATCTTAAAAAGATATTTGCAGTTTTTCTCGTTATTTACGCTACTAAACTGCTTTTAGGTAAGTAAAATTCTACACACTCCTTTCACCACGCAGATTCCCAACTAACAATTCTTTTATTGTATTCTCATCTTTCTCTTTTCCTAATAAATACATTAGTTTGGTAATACTGGCTTCTAAGGTCATATCACCGCCACTAATCACGCCCAACTCCTTCAAATACTTGCTCGTCTCATATTTTCCTAATTCAACACTACCTTGTAAACATTGCGTTACATCCAATACAATTATTCCCTTAGTAATTAAGTATTTCATTAAACCTAAAAACTCCTTTTGAGTAGGGGCGTTACCAGAGCCGTACGTTCTTAGAATCAATCCTTTAATATCTGACTCCTTGAGTTGCTTTTCCAATAACCTTACATCTATTCCGGGAAATAAATGTATGATATTAACTGCATTACAAAGGTGTGTGTGGATGCTTAAATCCTTATCATTGGTATTTCTCCACAAAGCCGTTTTGTTATACTCAACATCAATTCCAGCTTCTGCCAGCAGCGGATAATTCGGCGATTGTATCGCATCAAAATGATTCGCACTGTATTTTATAGAACGATTCCCTCTGAATAATTTGTATTCAAAATAAATAGCCACTTCCTGAACAATCGGATTTCCATCAATATCTCTCTCTGATGCAATTTGAATGGCCGTGATAATGTTTTCTTTCCCATCTGTCCGTAACACTCCAATAGGAAGTTGAGAACCAGTAAGAATAACGGGCTTTCTCAAATTTTCTAACATAAAACTTAAGGCAGATGCCGTATAAGCAATAGTATCTGTACCGTGTAGAATAACAAAACCATCGTATGGAGTATATTTCTCATAAATCAATGTAGCCAAGGACTTCCATAGTTCTGGCGTAACATTGGAAGAATCAATTGGTTCAAAAGTGTAAGTGTCAATATCTAAGTTAAACCGCTTAAGTTCAGGTAATTGTTCAAACAGTTGATTAAAATCTAATGGTTTTAAATCACCGCTTTTGACATCCTGCACCATTCCAATAGTTCCTCCCGTATAGATTAAAAGTAATTTGGATTTAATCATATCATTTACCAACTAAAATCTTTGGTGCAAATAAACGAAAAAGCATAACGACTGGTGATCTGAATTTCATTCACCATCTTGTAAACAGGTATATCAAACAATAACGAAAAATTAAACTCTTTAATAGAATAATTTATCTGGGGCGAAAGAAATAGCAAATTACCTCCGGTGCCTATCAGCGCTTTGTCATAATAATAATCTCTGGTGCGATATTCGTTTTTTATCTGTGCTAAAATACTCCAATGTGGATTAAATGATTGAGATAAAAAGACACTTGTAAAAAACGCTGAACCTTTCATATAATAAATAGCGTTGTATCCGTTTAATATTTCCGAACGGTGTATTAAAAATATTCTCAATTTTTTCTCTGGAAAATGTTTTTGTAAAAATAAAAGTGCTACCGCACCAAAGGCATTCGTAGAAGGTTGTAAACTTATGGAAAGAGACCGTCCGTCCATTTCTTTCAAACGCTGAGTGAAAGGAAACTTCAACCCGCCACCTAATGTACATTCAAAGGTCGGTTTTTTGATAATGCCTAATTTCACGCTGAAAATACCATTATTCCATCCCTGTGTTTCAATTTTTCTCATCGCATCGGTCAATTCCGCTTTTTTCAAATAATAACCCGTTTCAAGATCAACTGTAATTTTTCTGCTAACACCATAAGAAATAATGTTTCCGAGATATGAATACAAAGAATATCTGAGATAATGAATATCTGTTCGCTTTTTATCTCCTTCAAAGTAAGTGTCTGAAAAACTATACTGATAAAACCCAATCACTCTTAACGTGTTTTTGCTTAATAAGCCAATGTTTGTTGATCCAACGACCGGATGGGCACTACAACATTGACTGTAAACATTGGATGAACACCATAAAATAAATATACAACAAAAAAAATGTTTTTGAAAATGAAACATATTACGGATTCACTATAATCGTAATCTGTCCAACCCCTCTATTACCCTTAGCATCAGTGGCTGTACATTTCACAATATTCTCTCCTGCAACGCTTGAACAACAAGGTGATAAGGTAACAGTATTTCCCGTTCCTAAAATGTTGGAAATTGTATTCACTTCCCATTGATACGTAATGCTTCCTTGTGCCCCTTCTATATACGCCGTGACAACCGATTCTTGTCCAAGCCGTATCATCGCATTATCCGTAGTTAAACTAACTTTTACATTGCTTCCATTTGTATTCTCATTATTGACCGGTGCCGCTTTCTTTTTACAACCAAAAAACAAGGCAGCTACAATTCCAAAAATAAACCATCTTTTTATATTAAAACTATTTTGCCTGCAAAGATACAATTTTTTTATTTTTCAAAGTAAAATTTAATTGCAGAAAAAAATAATGAACCACGAAGAACACTGAGAAAAAATTATTCAATTAATATAAAAATTTATTTGTAACCTTGTAAAAAAATAGAAATATAATATGAGTGTCGCGTTAAAGATAAAGCATATTGTCAAAGAGCACTCTGGTGAGATAAAGGATAGGGAGATAGAACGTTGGTTGGCTCGCATATTAGAGGAGGTGGCGTTGTTAATAGAGGAAGAACAACAAAGTCGGGAGGAGCGATTAGCGACAAAGGAGGATATAAAATTGCTGATGCAGATGATGGACAAACGATTTGAAGCACTGCAACGTGAGATGAACACCCGTTTTGAGGCGATGGAAAAGGCAAATGTGGCTCGTTTTGAAGCCATAGATAAGCGTTTTGAAGCATTAGAAAAGCGTTTGAGTATGATTACCTGTTTTGTTCCACTTGTACTTTCACTGGTGATGGCCCTTTTTGCGTATATTATCAAAAGTTGATTTTTTTCAACCACGAGAAGAAAAATTATTTTGTAACTCATTCACCTTCTTGTTTTATTTAACTTGTTGGGAAAATGATTCTAATGTTATTTTTATTAAGGTAAAAATCACGCAAAAAAACAACCATCCACAAAAAACACAACAATAAGAATACACAAAACCATAAAACTAATTCCCCTATTCAATGAACTTAGAAAAGTTACATTTTTTTAAATTTAGCCATAGTAACTGAGCAGTAACTATATTCATCAAACTACCATTTAAATAGCATCTTAACATTTCTTATATTTCTGGTATTGTATTGCAATCGGCTTAATGTTTATTTTTGCCAACTCTAAATAAAAACTTATGATAGAAACTCTGCAGGCACAAACTCTCAATCCTACTGATATTAAGGCCATTAACGAAAAAATCCATCAGGAAAGTGCTTTTATTGACTTGCTTTTAATGGAAATTAATAAAGTGATTGTCGGTCAAAATCAAATGGTAGAGCGGCTGCTAATCGGACTTTTGAGTAATGGCCATATTTTATTGGAAGGTGTACCAGGATTGGCAAAAACACTCGCTGTCAATACACTGGCTAAAAGCATTAATGCCAAATTCAGCAGAATACAATTTACGCCCGATTTATTACCCGCTGACTTAATCGGCACGATGATTTTTAATCAAAAAACCGGGGAATTTAATGTCCGTAAGGGACCTATCTTTGCTAATTTTGTGCTGGCAGATGAAATCAACCGTGCGCCCGCCAAAGTACAATCCGCTCTGCTGGAAGCTATGCAGGAAAAACAAGTAACAATCGGTGAACAAACTTTTCCATTGCCCAATCCGTTTTTAGTCCTGGCTACGCAAAATCCTATTGAACAAGAAGGAACTTATCCCTTGCCCGAAGCACAGTTAGACCGTTTTATGCTCAAAGTAGTATTGACTTATCCTTCTAAAGAAGAAGAATTGAAAATCATTGCTTCTAATGTATCACCCGAAGGTTTGAAAAAACCACAACAGGTGCTTTCCACAGAAGACATTCTCAAAGCAAGGGACTTAGTACGCTATGTGTATATTGATGAAAAAATTGAAAAGTACATTGTAAACATTGTGTTTGCTACACGTTTTCCAAAAGATTACAAATTAGAAAAGTTTGCACCACTCATTGCTCATGGAGCTTCACCACGTGCAGGCATTAATCTTGCGTTGGCCGCCAAGGCGTATGCATTTATCAAACGCAGAGGCTATGTAATTCCCGAAGATGTTCGTGCCGTATGCCACGATATCTTGCGGCATAGAATAGGGCTTACTTACGAAGCAGAAGCCGAAAACATTACCACAGAACATATTATCACAGAATTGTTGAATGTTGTAGAAGTTCCTTAATAGTTTTTTTAGAAAATATAGTTTAGAAAAATATAGTTAAAATGGAACTCAGCGAGTTGTTGAAAAGAGTAAAGCGTATTGAAATTAAGTCCAGAGGATTAAGTCAAAATATCTTTTCCGGACAATATCATAGTGCCTTTAAAGGGCGTGGTATGGCTTTTTCAGAAGTGCGTGAATATGTGCCCGGTGATGATATCCGAAACATTGATTGGAATGTGACAGCCCGCTTTGATACGCCCTATGTTAAGGTATTTGAAGAAGAAAGAGAATTGACAGTTATTTTGATGATTGATATAAGTGCGAGTACATCGTTTGGAATGGTCAATGATTTCAAAAAAAATATCATTGCTGAAATAGCGGCTACTATTGCTTTTTCTGCCAATCAAAACAATGACAAAATTGGTGTAATCTTTTTTTCTGACAAAGTAGAAAAATTTATTCCGCCTAAAAAAGGTAAAAGCCACATTTTAAGAATAATCAGAGAAATCATTGCTACAGAAAAATCCAGTCAAGATAGTAATCTTAATGAACCCATCCGCTATTTGTTTCAAACCATCAAAAAAAGAAGCACTGTTTTTATTCTCTCCGATTTTTTGTTTCCATTAAATTTTCAGGACTCCTTGAAAATATGTGCCAAAAAGCACGATATAATTGCCATTAAAGTAAACGATAAAAATGAAAAAGAATTACCAAACGTAGGATTGTTACCAATTAAAAACCTTGAATCCCAGTCCATTCAATGGATTGATACCAGCGATAAACAATTCAGAACCCAGTATACAGCCAATTTTCTGAAACATAGCAATGAACTCAAACAAATTTTACAAAAATCTAAAGTTGATAGTACAAAAATTTTTACGCATCAAAACTATGTTATTCCGCTTTCTTTGCTTTTCAAGAATAGATAATTAAAAAAAACATTTGAATGTTCAGAGTATTTCACATAATTAAATTTTTTGTTTTTCTAAAATGGATAATTTTTTCTATCAGCATTTTGAATGTTAATGTATTATATGGACAAATTGTTGCTAATGCAGAAATCAATCGGAATGAAATCAGAATTGGCGAACCCATTGAACTTCAGTTGACAATTCAATTTTCTGATAAAATTCAAAAAATAAAATGGCCTCTATTCAGAGATACCATTACGCAAAAATTTGAAATTATTGATGCTTCTAAAATTGATACCTTAAAAAATAATATCCTTCGTCAGATTCTTCACATCTCAGTGTATGACTCTGGACAATATGTTTTACCGGCTATAACGTTTCTGGATGCAGCGGACACAACGAAATTTGTACAAACAAATACGCTTCTCATCACCGTTCATACAGTACCCACCGATACTTCCGAAACTTCTATCAAAGACATAAAACCCATTTTTGAAGAACCCTTTGATATTAAATGGTATATGCCATTGATTATTAAATCATTAATTGGATTGTTGCTTTTAGGTATAATTATCTACTTAATTTATCGTTACTTCCATAAAAAGAATAAAAAAGGAGAAAAACAACTGAAACCCAAATTACCACCTCACGTTATAGCCCTTGAAAAACTTGAAAAAATCAAACAAGAAGAAATTTGGAAAGAAGGAGAAATTAAAGAATATTATTCTGCTGTTTCTGATACTATCCGAGAATACATTGAAGGTAGGTATCAAATACCAGCATTAGAACAAACAACATTTGAAACCATACAGACCTTGCGTTTCAAAGCCATTGCTCCTGAAACAAGAGAAAAATTGAAATACTTGTTAGAACTGGCAGACCTTGTGAAATTTGCTAAATTCTTACCGATTGAAAATGACCACCATCAGATATTGCAAATCGCTTTTGATTTTGTAAATGAAACAAAATTAGAAACACCTGCTACTATTGAATCAACACCTACGAATAATCCTTCTTAAATCAATCATCAAAAAGAAATATGTTAAATCAATGGTTTGATATAGACGAATTTGTATTTGCGAATAAAGAATTTTTATGGTTATTAATTCTTATCTCATTGTTAGGAGTGTATTATTATTTCAAAAAAGACAAATTAACAGCTACTTTAAATTTTTCAAGCTTTTTATTGATAAAAGACATACCATTATCCTTTAAAGTACAATCCCGTTTTTTTCCTTATGCCTTGCGTTTATTGGCGATGAGTTTAATGATTATTGCATTAGCAAGACCACAAAGTATTTCAGGCGGCAAAGATGTGCAAACCGAAGGAATTGATATTATGATGAGTTTGGACGTGTCTTTATCAATGTTAGCAAAGGATTTTAAACCCAACAGGATAGAAGTAGCAAAAGATGTTATACAAAAATTCATAGATCAACGACCCAATGACCGCATTGGAATAGTGATTTTTGGCGGCGAAGCATTTACTCAATGTCCACTTACTACTGATCATAAGATTTTAAAAACATTAGTAGCTCAAGTAAAAGCAGGAAGTTTAGGACAGGGAACAGCTATTGGACTTGGATTAGCCAATGCTGTTGCACGTTTGAAAGATGTGGATTCTAAAAGCAAAGTTATTATCTTAGTTTCGGATGGCGTGAATAACACTGGTGAAATTGACCCCATAACGGCAGGAGAATTAGCAAAATCCTACAATATCAAAGTGTATAGCATCGGAGTAGGTAGCCGTGGCAAGGCCTTGCAACCTGTAGCAATGTATCCAAACGGAGAACTGCAATACGATTATGCCGATGTTGAAATTGACGAAGCGTTGATGAAAAAAATTTCAGATGAAACTGGTGGAAAATATTTCAGAGCAACCGATAAAAAAAGTTTAGAACAAATTTATCAAGAAATTGATAAGATGGAAAAAAACATTATTCTTGAAAAAAATTACACCAACCGCAAGGACTTGTACTATCCTTTTGCCTTATTAGCATTAATTTTACTACTTGCAGAATTTTTATTGAAGCACACCTACTATAAAACTATTACCTAAAATAATAATATGTTACCACTCGGCAACTTTGGTAACCAGAACTTAAAAAATAATTCCGCTTTTTGGCTGCCCTTCAGCAAAGCCGCTGCAAGCTTGCGTTGGGGTCTCCCACCTCTCCAATTTTATTGGAAGGGTGGGGGCAAGTTGCAGCGGCGGTGCCTTGCAAAGCAAGGCATTGCCTTAGGGCAGCTGATTTTTTGGTTACTTTTTTTAGAAAAAAGTAACATGAAGAAAATAATTATTCCAGCAGAACTTTCATTTCTTTTCCTTTTCACAAAAGAATAGAAAATCACAACTCAAAACTTAAAACTCAATGTACCGTTTTGAACATAAAGAATATCTATATTGGCTATTACTGCTTATTGTATTATTGATAGTTTTCATAATTTCATTAATTCGTGCTAAAAACAAAAGAACATTATTAGGAGTTGAAAATCTTGTGTTGCAACACATACCACAATTATATGTATTTTCAAAATGGTTGAAGTTTATTTTATTTAGTTTATCAATAGCATCATTAATAATAGCATTGGCGAACTTTCAGATTTTTACAGGTAGCCATGAAGTGAAAGTTAAAGGTTCAGATATAATTGTGTGTTTGGATATTTCCAATAGTATGCTGGCACAAGACCTATCGCCCAATAGATTAGAAAGAGCAAAAATGGCTTTACAAAAAATGGTGGATAACTTGCAAGGCGATAAAATTGCAATCATTGTTTTTGCAGGCGATTCTTATGTTTTATTACCCTTGACAGTAGATTACAATGCAGCAAAAATTTTTATTCAATCTATTAAAACCGATATGATTTCTATTCAGGGAACGAATGTAGGAAGTGCGCTTCAAAAAACATTGGAATCTTTTGAAAACTCAAATAACCTTACCAATAATAAAGCAGTTATTTTAATAACAGATGGCGAAGACCACGACGGAAATGCTTTCGAAATTGCTAAACAATTCGCTGAAAAAAACATTCCCATTCATTGCATCGGTATTGGTTCAGAACAAGGAGCACCTATTCCTGTTTATGAAAACGGACGAATGATAGGATATAAAAAAGACAAAGAAGGAAATACCGTAATTACTAAACTCAATAAAAACTTTTTGAATGAATTATCATCCGAAACACAAGGCATTGTGGTCATTGCTTCAAATAGTGATTTTGGCTTGAACACCTTATTAAAAGAAATTAAAAAATTAAACAAAGCAGAAACAGATACCGTACAATTTAAAGATTATGAAAGCCAATATCAATGGTTTTTAGGCATTAGTTTATTCTTACTTTTAATAGAATTTTTAATCTCTGAAACAAAACCGAAATGGTTAAGTATATTTGGCAGATGGCTGAATATTTAATAATACCATTATGAAAAATTTTTTATTAACAATGTTTAAAACTCAACTTCTTCTATTCTTATTTATCTTTGCAATATCATTGAGAGTTTATTCTCAAAACCCTAATCAATTGGTCTACGAAGGAAATAAATCATTTCATAAAAATGATATGCAAACAGCTATCAATAAATACAACGAAGCATTGAAAGTTAAGCCGAATCATAAAAAAGCACTCTATAATCTTAGCAATGCCTTATACAAAGAAGCACTTACCTTAAAATTTTCAAACAACGCAGCATTTCAAATCAATAACAAAGATTCTATTGCTAACTTAATTTTACAACGTTCTGCTGATTTGTACTCCTCTGCATCACAATTGTATCAAAATAAGGACACTCTCCAAAAAGTATACCACAATCTTGGAAATGCTTATCTCTTCCAAAAAAAATACGATGAAGCCATTAATGCTTACAAAAAAGCTTTGAAAATTAACCCGAATGATGAAGATACCCGCTACAACCTTGCCTTTGCACTCAAACAAAAAAAGAATAATGGCGGTGGTGGCAACAATAATAAAAATCAACAACAGCAAAATCAACAAAACCAACAACAGCAACCACAAATAAGCAAAGAACAAGCCGAACGCCTGCTTCAAACACTCATCCAAAAAGAAAAAGAATTACAAAATAAAAAAGAACAACAACCCGCTGGACACCCTGTAAAACCTGAAAAAGATTGGTAATTATGAAACCTCTAAAGTTGATAATTTTACTATTAGCATTGAGTATTTCAATTTCTGCTCAAAAGATTAACGTACAGGTGAGTACGACAAAACCCTCTGTTGGCGTGCCTTTTGAAATAGCATTTCACATGAATGCCGCCCCTCAGGGTTTTACACATCCTTCTTTCAAGGAGTTTGAAGTAATATCAGGGCCCAATCAAAGCCAGAACATTCAGTTCATCAACGGCAATGTATCTCAATCGTTTTCCATTTCTTATGTTCTAATTCCTAAAAAAGAAGGAGCGGTAGTCATAGGTGCTGCTAAAGCAGTATTCAACGGAAAATCTGTATACAGTTCCCCAATTACTCTGGATGTCCAAAAAGGAAACAGCAATTATTCGGCTCAACAAAATAGACGCACTAATGGGGGAAAATCTTCTTCAGTGGAAGTTGACAAAGAAGATATTTTTGTCAGAACAATTGTGAATAAAAAGCAATGTTATTTAGGTGAACAAATTACATTGACACAAAAAATCTATACCCGCTTAGAATTACGTGGTATTCAAAACATCCAATTTCCTCATCTTAAAGGATTCTGGGCAAAAAATCAAGATAAAAATAATAACATTCAATTAAACATTGAAAACATGAATGGCATCAATTATTATGTAGGTGTGATTAGCACTCAATACATCTTCCCTCAAAGAATCGGTAAGCTTACTATTCCATCATTAGAAATTGAATGTGTAGTAAGGAAAAGAAGTAACCGCCCACCACGTGATATTTTTGAGCAGTTTTTTGGTGTGAACGCGTATGAAGATAGAGTTGTCAGTATTAAAAGTCAGCCCATCACTATTCAGGTAGAAGATTTGCCGGTGCAAAATAAACCCGATGATTTCTCTGGTGCTGTTGGAACTAACTTTTCATTCAAGGTAGAAATCAATAAAAACAAAGTGGCTGCTAATGATGCCATTAACCTGAAGGTTATCATTTCAGGGAATGGTAATATCCCACTTATTGATGCACCTAAAATTAATTTCCCATCAGAATTGGAAACATACGATCCAAAAATTTCAGAAAACATTTCTACTGCAAATGGTGTAAGTGGAACAAAAACCTTTGAATACCTTATTATTCCAAGGCAAGAAGGTATTTACAAATTAAACGACATTCATTTTTCTTATTTCAATTTAAATTCAAAATCTTACATAACTATTCCTTCACCTGAGATTATCATTGAAGTAACGCCTTCAACTCATCCCAATAATAATGCCGCACAAGTATATCATCAATTCAAGCAAGAAGTGAGTGCAAACGATAATGATATTCATTTTATCAAAACGTATCCTTATATCATTACTAAAAAAGATGAAACATTTTTTAACTCACCCACACACATTCTTGCTTTGATTTTTCCTTATCTGGCTATGTTAGTAGTTTTTGGTTATTATTCTTATCAAAAAAATCTTCGTCAGGATTGGGTTAGTTATCAACAAAAACATGCTTCCAAAATTGCGCATCAGTATTTGCGTGCAGCCGAGCAAGCACTTAAAAAGAACCAAACGACAGAGTTTTATACTGCTATTTTACAGGCGTTAGAAAATTATTTTATTTTCAAATTCAAAGTACCAAAGTCAGAATTGTCAAAAGATAAAATCAAAAATACCTTCCATCAAAAGCAAATTCCTGAATCTATTCAAAAACATTACTTTGAAATTTTAGATACCTGTGAAATGGCTAAATATTCACCTATCCAAACCATTGCTTCCCTTAATGAAGTATACACCAAAGCGCAGCAAATCATTACTCAAATTGAACAACATCGTTTTTCTGCTTAACCTTACAATTATGAAGATGAAAAAAACTTTTCAACACTTTATCATTTGCTTTTTTACCGTGTTTCTTAATTTCTCACTCCTTGCAAAAAACACATCTGATATTTCATCTATAATTAAATCGGCAGAAGAAGCATATAAACAAAAAAATTATTCTAAGTCCATTGAATTGTATCAAAAAATTTTAAATCAACATTATGAAAGTTTTGAAATTTACTACAATCTCGGAAATGCTTATTTTAAGAACAATCAATTAGGCAAAGCCATTTTATATTATGAAAAAGCCAAAAGATTAAATTCTTCTGACCCCGATTTGAAACATAATTTATCCATTGCATACAATAAAACCATTGATAAAATTGACACCAAAGAAAATTTTTTCATAGAAATAACTAAAAACAATTTTTTGAATCAATTAAATCTAACTTTCCTCGCTTATGTAACTATTGCCATTGCTTTTCTGACGCTATTAGTGTTTATTTTATTTTTGTATCATACACTTTATAGAAAATTATACGCTACATTATTGATTCTATTTGTGTTTGCGGACCTTGCTCTTTATATTCTTTCCTATTCCTCTAAAAAATCTCAACAGACAAGCCATTTTGCCATCATCACTGAAAAACAGGTAAAAGTGAATAGTGAGCCCATTTCTAATGCCGTTATTAAGTTTAATTTACACGAAGGAACAAAAGTAAAATTACTACAAAAAGTAGATAACTTCTACCTTATACGGCTTGAAAACGGCACTGAAGGTTGGATTGATGAAAAGTCAATAGAGATTATTTAAATTTTTTCTGCTTTTCAAGCACTTTTTTCTTCCCAGATATTTGCTAAATGGACAATTGTTTGTACGGCTTTCTGCATGTCCTGAACGCTTATCCATTCTTGCTTGCTGTGAAAAGCGTGTTCGCCGGCGAATATATTCGGACACGGTAATCCCATGAACGATAATCGTGAACCATCTGTGCCGCCTCTTACAGAAGATAACGTCGGTTCAATGCCTGCACGTTTTATCGATTCAATAGCATAATCTACCACAAAAGGATGTTTGTCTAAAATTAATTTCATGTTTCGGTATTGCTCTTTTATGATAACATTGGCAGAGGATTTAGGATAGTTTTGAATAACTTGATTAACAATAGTTTTAAGAATATCGCCCATGGATTGTAAGGTATTTTTTTCAAATGCCCGCAGAATAAAATGCATTTCCACTTTTTCAATGTTCCCTTGAATACTGGTAGGATGAATAAAAGGTTCTTTTTTTTCAGTAGTTTCCGGTGCTTTATCTTTTGGGAGCAGAGCAATTATCTCAGCAGCAATTTTCAATGCGTTTTCCATTTTGTTTTTGGCAAGTCCCGGATGCGTTGAATACCCTTGAATTTCAACGATTGCCATATCGGCGCTAAATGTTTCATTTTCAATATGCCCTAATGTTTCGCCATCAATAGTGTAACCGTAGTGTGCATTTAATTTTTGAAGATTAATTTTTTCTGTACCTCTGCCCACTTCTTCATCGGGTGTAAATACGACTTTAATCGTTCCGTGTTTAATTTCAGGATGTTGAATCAGAAAGTGCATAGCATCCATGATTTCTGCCACACCGGCTTTATTATCAGCACCTAACAAAGTAGTACCGCTGGCAGTGATAATATCATTTCCGATTTGATGGTTTAATTCCAGGTGATTTTGGGTCGTCAAAACTTGCGTTGTATCATCCGGCAAAACAATGTTTTGCCCCTGATAATTCTTGTGAATAATTGGCTTTACATTTTTTCCGGAACAATCCGGTGAAGTGTCCATGTGTGCACAAAAAAAGATGGTAGGTACTGTCTTGTGAGTATTGGCAGGTAATTCGGCATATACATAGCCGTTTTCATCCATTTCTACACTTTGCATGCCCATTGTGTTCAATTCTTCTACAAGTACACGGGCTAAATTTTTTTGTTTTTCAGTACTTGGGAATGAAGTGCTATTGGGGTCAGATTGAGTGTCGATTTGTACATATTTGATAAACCTGTCTACCACTGTATATGAATACGATTTAAATGTTTCATGGATAAGATTCTTCATAAAATAGTTTTTGCAAAGATGCGACAAAATATGGTATCAAAAAACTTATTCTATAACAATCTATTCAAGCAGAAGTGTGTCTAAAAAATAGTTTGTAAAATAGAACTTAGTTTATTTTTTATTTATCAAACTATCTATTTGATTTTTCAATAACTCTGGGTGGTGTGAAAAATAGTTTAATATACTATCTTTTTGTTGCGGACTTAAATTATCTTCTACAGTCAAACATTGTAAGGTATCGTTCCACTTTTGTTCTGCTGTTAACTTTTGACTCAACACTTCTATTTCCACCCAATCTTCCAGGTTCCTATATATGGAAGGGTGAGCCCCCTCCTCTGTTTTTTTTGAGCATTGAATAAAAATTAGCGTGCTTATTGAGAACAAGCTTTTCATCAATATTTCGCACCGCCTAGTTCGCATATAATTTTATATTCATCGTCTGTTACTTTGCTCACAGATAATCGCTGCTGCTTAACCAATTGCATTGATTTAAGCACCGGATGTGATTTTATTTCTTCTAAACGTACAGTTTTTTTCAAACTTTTATAGGGCTTTATATCCACACATACCCACTTGCCGGTATCATCTGTCGGGTCTGGATAGTGTTCTTTAATAACCTCTGCAATGCCTACAATAGCAAGCCCCTCATTACTGTGATAAAACAAACATTTATCTCCTTTTTGCATGCTCAGCAGGTTTTTTCTGGCCTGAAAATTTCTTACCCCGTCCCAAAAGGTCTTGCCGTCGTTTAATAATTGTTCCCAACTATATTTAAATGGTTCAGATTTTATCAGCCAATATTGTGGCATACTGATATTATTTTTTTCTGGGTTTGGTACTTGTTTTTTTCTCTGGTTTGCTGACTTCTTCTACCGGTTCTCCACCTTTAAAATCTTCGCCTATAATCTCTATCACTTCATTCAACGTTAATGCTTTGGGGTCTTTCTCTTTTGGAATTTTGTAATTTTTTTTATTGTAAGCAATATAAGGTCCGTAACGTCCATTTAATATCTGGATACCCTCATTTTCAAAGCTTTGTATAATTTTAGATTGAGCAGCGTTTTGTTTGTTTTGAATCAGTTCAATAGATCTTTCAAGGGTGATTGAATAAGGGTCTTCTTCTTTAGGTATGGAAGCAAAGATTCCGTCATACAGTACATACGGTCCGAATCTACCGATATTTACAATCACCTCTTTACCGTTATGTTTACCTAAAACTTTTGGTAGTTCAAATAAATTTAAGGCTTGTTCAAGTGTAATGGTATGAATACTCATGTTTTTAGGCATTTTAGCGTATTTGGGTTTCTCCTCATCGTCTTGTTCTCCGAGTTGTACCAATGGCCCAAAACGACCTATTCGTGCGATGACTTTTTTTCCGGATTTAGGATCAATCCCCAACACCCGTTCGCCGGTGCTTCTCTCGGATTCTTCTATTGTTTGCACAACATCTTTATGAAATGGAAAGTAAAATTTCTCCAACATTTTCACCCAATCTAACTGACCAATTGCTATTTCATCAAATTCTTCTTCTACGTTAGCAGTAAATTGATAGTCCATTATTTTTGGAAAATGTTTCATTAAAAAATCTGTTACTACAATTCCCAGATCTGTAGGAAATAGTTTGGCTTTTTCAGCACCAGTTGTTTCTTTTTTAATTTCTCTTCTGATGTGGTTATCTTCTAAAATAAGTTCTACATATTCTCTTTCTTTACCTTCTTTATCTGTTTTTAGTATATAATCTCTTTTTTGAATCGTGGAAATGGTAGGTGCATACGTGGAAGGACGACCTATTCCAAGTTCTTCTAACTTTTTGACCAGAGATGCTTCTGTGTATCTTGGGGGATGATGTGTAAAACGTTGTAATGCTTTAATTTCTTTGACCTGAAGTTCTTGTCTTTTTTTTAGAGGTGGTAATAAACTATTGCCTTCATTGGATGTTTCGGCTTCTTCGTCTGAGCTTTCTATGTATAGTTTTAAAAAGCCATCAAACTTGATGACTTCACCTTGGGCGATAAATTTTTCTTCCCGAGTACTTATTTTTATTTTAGCAATGGTTTTTTCTAATAGAGCATCGGCCATTTGTGAGGCGACTGTTCTTTTCCATATCAGTTCATAAAGTCGTTGTTCGTTTTTATCGCCTTCTATCTGAAGTTTATTGATATAGGTGGGTCGGATGGCTTCGTGTGCTTCCTGAGCATTTTTACTTTTAGTAGTGAATTGACGTTTTTGATGGTACGTTTTGCCGTAGAAATCGTGGATAACTTCTTCAGCTGTTTCCAATGCATAGTCAGACAAGATCACAGAATCGGTTCTCATATAGGTAATGTGCCCTGCTTCGTATAGTCGTTGGGCAATGACCATCGTTTGTGCTACTGAAAAACCTAATTTACGGGACGCTTCCTGCTGTAAAGTAGAAGTGGTAAAAGGAGCAGAAGGCGTGCGTTTGGCGGGCTTTGTTTCTATACTTTCTACTTCAAATTGTGCCTTTTTGCATTTTTCTAAAAAATCCTGTGCGTCTTTTTCGCTATCAAATTTTTTGTCTAATTCTGCTTTAAAGGTTTGTCCATCTGTTGAAAACAAAGCACTGATTTTGAAGAAGGCTTTGGATTCAAAATTCTGAATCTCCCTTTCACGTTCCACAATTAAACGAACGGCAACGGATTGTACGCGTCCGGCAGAAAGATTGGCTTTGATTTTTTTCCAGAGTATGGGTGAAAGTTCATAGCCCACTAATCTATCCAGAATCCGACGTGCTTGTTGAGCATTTACCAGATTAATATCAATGTCTCTCGGATTTTTAATCGCTTTTTCGATGGCTTTTTTGGTAATTTCGTGAAATACAATACGTCTTCTTTTTTCTTTTGGTAAATTCAGAGCTTCTGACAAATGCCAGGCAATGGCTTCTCCTTCTCTATCTTCATCGGATGCTAACCATACAATATCTGATTCTTTGGAGTATTTTTTTAGTTCGTCAATGATTTTCTTTTTTTCAGGATCTATGACATAGCTTGGTTGGAAGCCATTATGGATATCTACACTTAAACCATTTTTTGCTAAATCCCGGATGTGACCAAAACTTGATTTTACTTCAAATTCTTTTCCTAAAAATTTCTGAATGGTCTTGGCTTTGGCAGGTGATTCTACGATGACTAAATTTTTTTTCATGGGCGTAGGTTAGTATAAATTTCTGCAAAGATGTGTAAAATTTTTCTTTTAGATACCATTCTGTATGTTTTACGAAATTTTTTTGTCAATTTTGCAAAGATGAAACTATTATTTATTGCAGTTTTATTTTCTATTCCATTCGTTTTCAGCGCTCAGGATAAACCTGTTATTTATTGGAATACTTTTGTTTTTCATGTACCTGATGATACTGCTAAAAAATCCTGTTATGCAGAAATAGCACTTACAATTGCTCCGTACAATTTGAATGTTCAGAAAAACAAGGACAGTAGTTTGTTTGTTGCTATCAAAGGAATAGTTGATATTTATGAAGGGAATAACTTATTTAAAAGAGATAGTTTTGTTGTAAAAAGCCCTGCTTCAAAAAAATTGGAAGAGTTGAACTATTTTGGTTATATCAGAAGGTACTGGTTAAATAACTTTAAAAAATATACCATTCAACTACGTATTACAGATGCCTTTGCAAAAGAACCCCATTCTTATTTTTATGATGAAAAGAACATCCCAACCCTCTTTAAATCGGATAGTATATGTTTCTCAAGTATTCAGTTTATTGATGTTATTGAAAAATCACAGCAGCCCAATATGTATTACAAGCATGCTTATACCATTATTCCATACAACGACACTTATTTCAATGAACAGTATGATGAATTAAAGTTTCTGACAGAACTGTACTTTGCAGATAAGATTGTGGGTGAAAATGAACCGTTTGTCGTCCATTATTATATCATTGACAAAGACAATAATAAAGTAGTAGAAAATTTTGGTGGTTTCAAAAAAATGCAGGCGTCTAAAGTCAATGTGTTGATAGGTACATTGTCTATTAAGAATTTGCCTTCCGGTAATTATTTTCTGAAAATTGAGGTAAAAAACAAATTTAATACACTTTTGAACCAAACCAAAATTTATTTTCAAAGGAAAAGTTATACAGCCAAGAAACACTCTTCATTCAACGATGAGTTATTTTTTGGCAATCAAACGAATATTGATACACTTAAAATGTGGACGGAATCTTTGTGGCCAATTGCTAATCAATTAGAAAAAGAATGGATTATTAACCAAACCATTAATAAAGATGCTCAAATGATGAAAAATTTCATGGTAGATTTTTGGGATAAAAGGGCATCCGACACTACATCTGCTGTTAAACTGGCAAAAGAGTATTATACTCAATTGAATTATGTAATGAAGAACTTTAAGTGCGGAAAAATAGCCCCTTATTATACAGACAGGGGCAGGGTTTTTTTACAATACGGGGCACCCCATCAACGTACTATTCAACTTTCTGAACCCGGTGCTTATCCTTATGAAATATGGCAGTATTATAGAATTTATGATGCAGCCACTCAGCAATTTTTTTCCAATCGCCGTTTTGTATTTGTCAATAAAGGGATTGCAGATGATTGTTATTCGCTCATACACAGCGATATGAAAGGGGAGTACAATAACCCTAACTGGCAAAGAGAAATTATGAAACACGATCCGTACAACATCAATGATCCTTACCAGCAACAAAAAATGAATTACGGTAATAACTTTGACAAACTCTACCAAAACCCTCAGTAAATGCCCACTTACGCAATTGCCATTCTGAATTACAATGGCTGCTCTTTGTTGCAAACCTATCTTTCCGTTGTAGTACAACACCATCCAACACATACTATTTACGTTATAGACAATGCTTCAACAGACGATAGTATTCAGTGGTTGAAAACACATTATCCTTCCATTTCTATTATTCAAAATGAGAAAAATTATGGCTTTGCAAAAGGATATAATGAAGGATTGAAACACATTCAAGCCGATTATTATATTTTAATGAACAATGATATTCGTACAACAGAAAATTGGTTAGAGCCCATTCTTGCGTTTATGAGTAAACGAGAAGAGGTGGCTATCTGCATGCCCAAACTTTTGGATGATCAAAATACTGAAAAGTTTGAATATGCCGGTGCTTGTGGTGGTTATTTAGACGTATTGGGTTATCCCTTCTGTAGAGGGAGAATCTTTCAGGAATTAGAAGCAGACAAAGGACAGTACGACGACATCAGAGAAATTTTTTGGGCAACTGGTGCTTGCATGGTGATTAAATCAACGGTATTTTGGCAAGCAGGTGGATTTGACGATGATTTTTTTGCACACATGGAAGAAATTGACTTATGCTGGAGGATTAAAAATATCGGATATAAGGTGGTGGTGTATCCGGAATCTCAAGTTTTCCATTTGGGTGGCGGAACATTGAAGAAAATAAATCCGCACAAGACATACTTAAATTTCCGAAACAGTTTACTTACTCTTGTCAAAAATCATCCCTATAAAAATTTATTTTGGAAAATAATTTTCAGATTATTATTGGATGGGGTAGCGGGTTTAAAATTCTTAGTGGAGGGGCATGGCAAGCATACGTTGGCAGTGATAAGAGCACATTTTTTTTTCTACAAAAATTTTAAAAAATTTTTTAATAAAAGAAAAGTATTTGAAGCGCAATATTATGTTCAATATACATTTGAACCAACATTACATAAAAGCATTGTGATTCAGCATTATTTGTTTAAAAAGAAAACCTTTAGTGAATTTACTCTGTAAAGACCAGAGCAATCCATTCTTTATCATGCGTTGTTTCTAAGTGCTTTAAAGGGAGTGCTTTCTGAATAATTTCATACACGTATTCATTCAATATACCACTTACAAATAAAAATCCATTACTTCGCAGTATTTGTTTATAAAAGGATAAATCGTTTACTATCACATCTTTTTGAATATTAGCAAGAATAACATCACATTTAAATCCGGGATATTTTGCTGTAAATTGTTGGGTATTCCCTAATTCTATTGTATTCTCATTCTGAAGAGTATTCAAAAAATTTTTCTGAAAATTTTCACGCGTATTTTCAATACAAACAGGCTCGTTATCAATGGCTATTATCTTATAGGCGCCCAGTTTTTGGGCAATAATACCTAAAATACCCGTGCCACAACCTACATCTAAAATTGTTTTATTCTTTAATTCATGTTGATATTTAAATAACAAATTAGCCATCATCCAGGTGGTGGAATGATGACCTGTACCAAAGCTCATTTTGGGTTCAATAAATATTGGATACGAAATAGCAGGGTTTACAGAATGAAAAGGAGCATAAATTTCACATTGCTCGTTGATTTTGACACTATCATAATTTTTTTCCCATTCTTCATTCCAGTTTTTGGGTGTAATTAATTCTTTGGAAAATAGAAGTTTTTCATCATGCTTGTTAAGTTCATTCAACCATATATCTTCGTCCATTGCTTTATCGCTCGGAATATACGCTATAAAGCCCGTTTCTGTTTCTACAAAACCATCAAAAGCATAATCCGAAAGCAGGGTGATTAAAAGATCCTTATCTGTAGTTTCTGAAAGTTGAAAGTTATATTGCCAGTAGGACTTATTTTCCATTAGTTTAAGAAGCCGCGTAAATGATTTGTAAAAATTCTTCGCCTTTCAATGAAGCCGATCCAATTAATCCGCCATCAATATCTTTTTGTTGAAAAAGTTGTTCGGCGTTGGAAGCATTACAACTTCCGCCATATAAGATAGGTATGGTATGGGCTATTTCCGCATCTTTAGTAGCAAGGACTTCCCGAATGTAACGGTGCATTTCCTGTGCTTGTTTGGGGGTGGCATTTATGCCGGTGCCAATTGCCCACACTGGTTCATAAGCAATTATTACATTTTTCAATTGCTCTGTATTTAAATTTAAAATGTTTTCCAATTGTGATTGAATCACATTAAAGTGTAGCCGTTCATTTCTTTGTTCTAATTCTTCACCAATACAGTAAATTACTTTCAGATTTTCTTTCAGTGCCAGTTGCAACTTTTGAAATAGTATCTGTTCTGTTTCTCCAAATAATTTCCTTCGTTCGGAGTGTCCTATAATCACATATTCACAGCCCACTGATTGGAGAATGCCGGCCGATACTTCACCGGTATAAGCGCCTTTTTCATACGCACTGCAATTCTGGGCACCTAAAAAGAATTTTTTATTTTGATCTAGTATTTGCGATAAAGGATGCAATAATGGAAAAGTAGGACATATTATTTTAATGACTTCATCGTGTGCATTCGTTTTTGAATGTAAAAAATCAACCAATGCCAATCCTTCCTTTAAATTTTTATTTAATTTCCAATTAGCAGCAACAATTTTGGGACGCATTTTTTTGGACGGCAAAGGTAAGTAAGTTATTTTAATGCTTGCTGAAAAAACAAATCATAAGTATATTCGCCATTATTATTATTAATGATACGAAAAGAAATTTTAATTTTCGGGGTATGTTTGTTCATTGCATTGGCATTATGGATTATCCATCAATTGAACCAAACGTATATTCGTCAGTATCATCTGAATGCTGTAATAGTAGATATGCCCGCGTCCTACGAACAAGATAGTATTGTTATTCCAATGAGGATTACAGTGAAAGGGTCGGGTTTGAAAATTACTTTACTGGAAGGTTATTACCCTGAAAAAATAGCGATTCCTTTTAAGAATCTAAAACGTGTCAATAAAAAAGGATTGTTTTTGATTAAAAATGAAAGCATTTCTGAAAACGAACAATTCCCTGTGAAAATTAAAGTTTTAGAAATTCAGCCGGATACGGCTCGTATTAAATTTTCTACTCAAAATATAAAAAAGAAAAAATGAACATTGTTTGCATCACGGGTGGTATGGGTTCAGGAAAAACTACAGTCGCTCAAATTATAGAAACATTGGGTTATCTTGTATATTATTCGGATGAAAGGGCAAAAGCAATGTATTTTATACCCGAGGTCAAACAAAAAGTTATTCAATGGCTTGGTGAAGATGCGTATTTAAATGAAACAACACTTAACAGACCATATATTGCCCATAAAATTTTTTCAGATGAAGTGTTGCTGAACAGGATAAATACGATTATTCATTCTGCTGTAAAAAAAGATTTTCAGGAATTTGTAAAAGAACATTCTGATTCTGATGCAGAATTTATTTTTAAAGAAAGTGCTTTAATTTTTGAAGCCCAACTTCAAGCGTCTTGCTATAAAATCATACTTGTTACAGCTCCAAAAGAAATTCGCATACAAAGAATTAAAAACAGAGATCATCTGAGTGATGAGGAAATTGTACAAAGAATGAGCATGCAAATAGAAGATGAAAAAAAACTATCGCATGCGGATTTCATCATTTACAATAATGAAAATGAAGAAGAACCCTTGCTTCCAAAAGTTCTGGATATTTTGGAGAAGATCAAAGGAAGGGTTTATTGAGACCCTTGCAAAACTAATTTTTCATCGGGCTTGCAAGGATTTATCATTTCAGGTTTTCTACTCACTGATAATTCAACGAAGTAAGAAAGAGCCAATAAGGTGTTGTAAAACTAAAACTCTGAGGAGTTTTGCAATGGTCTTAAATTTACTTTCTTTGTAATTATGTTAGGTCAACGCACACATTTTTGTCTTCATGAAAAAAGTCCAGGGCTTTAAATCCTCCTTCTCTGCCTACCCCAGATGCTTTCATACCTCCAAATGGGGTTCGTAAATCCCGGTTAAGCCAGGTGTTAATCCAGACAATACCGCTTTCTAACCGATGTGCTATACGATGCGCACGATTAAGATTTTCCGTCCAGATAGTAGCGGCTAATCCATATTCTACACTATTTGCCATCGCAATGACTTCTTCTTCACTATCAAAAGGCATAATAGTTACAACAGGCCCAAAAATTTCTTCTTGATTGGTTCTGCATGTATAGGATAATCCTTCAATAATGGTCGGTTCAATGTAATAGCCCTTATCATAAGGTGATTCTAAAATTTTTCTTTTTCCTCCGCATAAAATTGTCCCTCCCTCTTTTTGCGCCAATTCAATATAACTCAAAACTTTTTGCAGATGCTGTTCAGAAACAACGGCACCTATTTGAGTATCATCATTAAGTGGTGGGTCTACTTTAAGCGCTTTCGTTTTTTCAACGAAATCATTTTTAAATTTCTCATAAATACTACGTTCCACAAAAATTCTCGAGCCACATAAGCAAATCTGTCCCTGATTGGCAAAAGACGATTGAATAGTTGTTTTCAACATCTTTTCGTAGTTGCAATCTGCGAAAATGATATTAGGATTTTTTCCTCCTAATTCTAAGGATAACTTTTTAAACATTGGTGCTGCTGTGGATGCAATTGTTTTACCGGTTTTCGTTCCTCCTGTAAAGGAAATGGCTTTTATTTTAGGATGTTCAATGATGTATTGCCCTGCTTTTTGTCCTAATCCGTGAACGATATTGAAAACACCTTTTGGAAGGCCCGCTTCTATGCATATTTCAGAAAGTAAAAACGCGGTCATGGGTGTGATTTCAGATGGTTTAGCTACTACTGTGCATCCGGAAGCAAGGGCAGGCGCCACTTTCCATGTAAATAAGTAAAGCGGTAAGTTCCACGGCGAAATACAAGCTACTACACCAAGGGCTTGTTTGAAGGTATAATTGAAAGACGTGGATTCATTAATATGTGCTTGCGAGTAATAATGCAAAATAGCTGTGGCAAAAAAACGAAAGTTAGCTGATGCTCTTGGAATATCCACTTTTTTGGCCAATTTCAGGGGCTTTCCGTTGTCTATGCTTTCTGCATAGGCGAGATACTCCTGTTTTTTGTCGATCAATTCTGCGATTTTCATAAGATATTCAAATCGCTTTTGATGGGGTGTATTGCTCCACATTGAGAAAGCATCTGATGCTGCTTGCACCGCCGTTTCCACATCTTTTGCATCACTATCCGGCACTATGCAATAGTGCTCGCCTGTAGAAGGATTTATACCTGCGATGTAATTTTTAGAAGCAGGTTCTACGAGTTCACCGTTAATATAATTTAATAATTTATTTGGAAGTTGAAACATAAAGTTGAGATGATTAATTGTTTTTTAAAGCGCTTATGGCTTCTTTTTGTGTCTCTGTGATTTTAAAGATGCTGTGTAGTTTGGTGATAAGAATTAATTCATTGATTTTTTTATTTAAATGATATAAAACCGCTTCGCCGTTGTTATTTCTTGCTTTCGTGAAAATCTGAATGAGCACATTCAATCCGCTACTGTTCAGATACTTCAAATCCTGCATATTTAATATGAAATAGGCGATATTGGTTTGTATGTATTCATCTACTTTATCTAATAAGGGTTGTGCTTGTGTTTTATCTATCAATTCTCCCTTCAGTTTAATGTCAATGTAATTTTTATGTTCTTTAATTTCAAAATCAAATTTCATATTATTGTTTTTTATGTTGACATTTTCCAGTATTTTCAAGTTTTTTACATCTTCCTGAAAATTGTAATGAATGTTGAACAATTGTAAACCCTAATAAATTTTCTGTAGTTTTTTGTATCTGTATGATTCTTGGGTCGCAAAATTCAAGCACCTTATTACAATCCAGACAAATCAAATGGTCGTGCTGACGGTAATTGTAAGCCCTTTCATATTGGGCTGAATGAGTGCCAAATTGGTGTTTAATAACAAGCCCTGCTTCTACAAACAACTCCATGTTATTATACAGAGTGGCTCTGCTGACGCGGTATTTTTTGTTTTTCATTCGTTCATACAATTCTTCAATTTCAAAATGGCCATTAATCGCATAGATTTCTCTTAAAACATTGTATCGTTCTAATGTTTTGCGCAATTTTTTTTTCTTTAAATAGTCGTCTAATATCTGTTTAATCTGGTCAAATTGATTGTTTGTATTCTGAACTTTATTGTGCATAATGTTTATTTGATGTCCAGTAATTCTACATCAAAAATTAACCACGATTTAGGTGGTATTACACCCGGATAGCCCTGTTCGCCGTAGCCCAGCTGATAAGGAATAATTAAGGTAGCTTTACTGCCTTTTTTTAGCATCATGATGCCTTCATCCCATCCTTTTATCACACGGCCAATACCAATGGGTATTTCTATTGGTTGATTTCGGTCATAACTAGAGTCGAATTTTTTTCCATCTAAAAATGTACCGGTATAATGTACAAGCACTGTTTGTCCTTGTTTAGGGGTATCCCCTGTACCTTCTCTTTGAAGGATGTACCTTAGTCCGGAAGCCGTGGACTGTGCATTGGGAAATTTTTCCTGAATGAGTTTAAGTTCCATTTCTTCTTTTTGTTTGGATATTGTCAGCACTTCGTCTTCCTTCTGCTTTTTTAATGTTTCAAATACTTTTGGAGCGTCAAATTTTTCTGCTTCTTTTCCTTTACGAAGGATGACAACTTTGCGAATGGTGTCGTTTTGTTCTATAGCATTTACTACATCTTGTTCTTTTACAACATGACCAAATACGGTGTGCCGTCCATCTAACCATGGTGTGGCTTTGTGTGTGATAAAAAACTGCGAGCCATTGGTATGAGGTCCTGCGTTGGCCATCGATAGAATGCCGGGTCCATTGTGTTTTAAAGTGGTATCTATTTCGTCAGGGAATTTGTAGCCGGGGTCGCCGGTACCATTGAATTTAGGACATCCGCCCTGTATCATAAAATCTTTAATTACTCTGTGAAAAATTAGTCCATTGTAAAAAGCTTGGTTTGGTCTTGCCGTGTTTTGAATGGTTCCTTCTGCTAATCCTACAAAGTTTGCTACTGTGAGCGGGGTTTTCTTGTATTCTAATTGCAGATATATGTCGCCTTTATTGGTTTCTATTTTTGCATATAGTCCTTCGGGTTGGCTTTTTAAGAACTCTTTATCCGTTTTATTGTTTTTGGAGTTATCGGATTTTTTTTGTGCTAATGTGCATGTGGCGATGGCCATTAACATGGAAACAGCAATGATATTCACTTTCATAATTTTTTTGTTTCAAATGTGAGAAAAATTTTACAATCTAAATAAAAAAATATTCCTTCATTTATGTAAAATTTTTATTGTATTCACGAACACCGCTAAATAAAATATAGATGGTGAGTAAATGTGAGAAAAATTTTACAATCTAAATAAAAAAATATTCCTTCATTTATGTAAAATTTTTATTGTATTCACGAACGCTGCTAAGAATCAATTTTTTTTTGAGTATATGTGAAAAGGTTTTGTACTTCAAAATAAAATAGATGGGCTTCTATAGGAAGGTATTGTTTAAAAATAAAAATCCCTGATGCTTTGATGCACAGCACCAGGGATGGAATAATTGGGATATTCGGTTTATGGATGTGTTATTTTTCTTTAACGAGTTCTACTTTGCAGTTAATTGTTACTTCGTCGCTTACTACTACACCGCCTGTTTCCAATGCTGCATTCCATTTTAAACCAAATTCACTTCTTTTGATGACACTTGTTAGTTTAAATCCATAACGAACATTTCCCCACGGATCTTTTACTGTTTTTCCGCTACCGATTGCTTTCAATGTTACTTTTTTTGTAACGTCTTTGATGGTTAATTCACCGACTAATTCGTACTCATTGGGATTTTTGGTAGGTTTCATGGAAGTGGACTTGAAAGTGATGGTAGGGAATTTGGCGGCGTCAAAGAATTCGGATGATTTTAAGTGGCCGTCCCGTTGCTCGTTGTCGGTGTTGATACTGTTGGCATCGGTTGTAAAAGTAATGGTAGCGTTGGTAAAATCGGTTTCTGATTTGGATTGTACCTCGCCTCCATACGTTTTGAAGAAGCCCTCGGTTTCGCTAATCATCATGTGGGTTACAGAGAAGCCCACTTTGGAATGTGCGTTGTCAAGTTTCCATTTTACTTGTGCCTGTGTGGCGATGCTTGTTGTTGTCATAATTGTAAGGGTTAATTTTTTCATAAATTGAGATTTTGGATGCAAATATATGTATAAACAAGTGTTGTTTGAACATTTTTTTATTTTTTTTAACAGCCCCATGTTTAATTGAAAAAAATTATTGTATTAAATCTTCAAAAAATGTTGGGTATGATTTATTGACGGCTTCTGCATTTTCAATAATGATGGGAGTATTTGAAATGGTAGCAGCAGTGGCAGCTGCCATAGCAATGCGATGGTCGTTAAATGAATGTACTATAGATCCGCTGAGTTCCCCTTTTCCAATGATATATAGGGCGTCGTCTTTGATATAGGCATCTGTTCCTGTCGCATTGAGCAGTGCTAACAGGGCTTTTTCACGAGAACTTTCTTTGTTGGATAATCTTGATACGGCTTTTAATACAGAGGTTCCTTTTATTCCGGCGGCTAAGATGCTCAGTGGTGGAAATAAATCGGGATAATGAGTAAGGTCTGCAACAAAGGGTTTTAAAGGGCTTTTTTGAACGTGCAATATGTTTTGTTCTATCCATTGAATACGTGCGCCGCAATTTTTCAGAATATCTGTAATGATTTTATCACCTTGTAAGGAGTGTGGATGGAGTTGGTGTAAATAGCATTCTCCGGAAAGAGCAGCAGCTACTATAAAAAAAGCGGCATTACTCCAATCACCTTCTGCTGTTGTGTTAATGGGTTTAATAGTTTGTTGCGGGGGGATGTGAAAATGTTTGAAGTGGTTTAATGAGTGAATTGTTAGTCCAAATTGTTGTGCAATGTTTAGAGAAATTTGGATGTAAGGTGTGCTTACTATTTTGTTTAAATAGATAGTGCATTCTTTTTGAGAGATAACGGATGCATATAATAGTCCGGTAATAATTTGAGAGGTATCTACTGTATCTAATTGTATATTTTGGTAATTAGCAAAACCTTTTATATGAAGGGGAAATTTTGAATTTTTTGATTGGACTGTACAGCCGACCTGTTCAAGAATTTGAATTAAAGAATGTATAGAACGATGGAGTAGAGTGTTTTTAGCAGTTATGATAACTTCTTTGTATAACGCGGGTAATAGTAAGGCGAACATTCGTGCACTTAAGCCGGATTCATCTGCATCAATATGAATAGATGTATTGTTTTTATCTGGTTTAATTCCACAAATTTCTATTGAATCCGGATATTCTTTTACGTTGGCACCAATTGATTTTATAATGTTTATGGAAGCTTTTACATCGTTACAATAGTGTGGGTTTTTAATGGTAGTTTTTTCTGTACAAAAAGCGGAGAGCGTAATGAGTCGTTGCAGAATACTTTTAGAGGCAGGGATTGAAAGAGATTTTGAAAACTGAAAAGGGGGAATAATTTTTTGCATTTGTGTTATTTCACAAATTTGTAAGCAAATTGAGAGGATTTAAGTTCTCCGATTTTTGTCCATTCGTTGGTGTTGAAATCTAAACGTACAATGCCGGAGGTAGGGATGTTATTAATGAATGATTCGCTGCTAAGCAAGTTGGACAAATTGGTGATGGTTGGATTGTGTCCGAAAAACAGGACGGTATGAATAGCCGTTGGTAATAGGTGGATGTTGTTTAAAAAATCATCTGTTGTTGCATCATAGATTCCATGGCGAATTAAAATATCCTGCTCATTGTAGTTTAATTCTCTGGCGAATATCAATGCTGTGGAAATGGCACGAATAGCAGGACTGGATATGATGAGTTGAGGAGTAGGTAAATTGTCTTTTGCCCACTTACTTTGCTGATAAGTTTCTCTGTATCCGCGTTCGTTGAGTGGTCTGTCAATATCGTTTAAGAATTCATATCCCCAGTCAGATTTACCGTGTCTTATGAGTAGTATTGTTTTCATAATTTTGAATTTAAATTTCTTTTTCTAAAAGTGCAGAGAAGGCGAATGGCTGGTCGTTGAATAGTTGCTTAGTAAATGACCATACTACTTTAAAGAGTTCTGAGTTTTTGTACTTTTCAATGGATATTTCATCTTTCCATATACTAAATGTATAAAAAACATTGGGCTGTTGAGCATCACGCCAGAGTTCTAAATGAGAGCATCCTTCAAAATTTTTTATTTGTTCTTTGTGTTCATCAAACCAATTTAAAAATGTGCCCACTTTATCAGGATGGAAACTCATTCGTACAATTCTTTTGATCATAGTTTAGGTTTTAGTTCAATAGTTATTAAATAAGTTGGTTCAGAAAAAATATCTTTGTGTGCAGTGAGTGATGCGATGTGTCCGCCATTATTAGCAATTTCCATATAGCCAGCATCATTGAAGAGAATAATTGTTTCACTGTTATCTTCGTCGTTGTAAGTATTGCTGATTTTTTTGCGTTCAGTAAGCGGTAAATGTATACTTATATCGTAGTTTTTTAACCAGACATTATATGTTTCTTTTTTAAGATTCAAGATAATGTTGTCGTATTTATCAATGTAAAGAACAGGTATAAATATTTTTTTGATATTGGTGGATGGTTTATCTCTTTCTACTATGTCTGGCCATTGAATTTGTGTGCATTCGTCTGGTGAAATGGATTTGAAATCATTGGTAACGGAAGAGGTATTTTCTATAAAACGTTTCAGTGCATTCAACATTTCATTTTTAGCATAAAAAGAACTTTTAATGTATTCTTTCCAGGCATAAATGTTTTGAATTTTATCTTTTTCTAAAAGTCCAGCAATTCCGTTATCCGGGGTAAAAATCCATTTGTTATTGTATTGAATCAAAAGGATTTTTTGTTGATAGATTTTTTGGGGGATATTTATCTCAAGATAGAAAACGGTATTGTTTTGAAAATGATGGTCATTTAATAAAATGTAGGCAGCGGCTTTATTTACAGATGAATGGTGTTGTTCAATGTAATACTCTGATATGTTGAATTGGGGGGAAATAGAAGAAAGATAATATTTTAATACACTGACATAAATATCATAGTTGTCAGTATTTGTAATCAGAATAATTGGTTGCATAAGTAGTTGGCGGTGAATTTACAAAAAGAAGATGGAATGAAAGGAAACGGTTTTTTAATCTATTAAAATAATTGTTGAATTATTATGCTTCAATAGTTTTTTGTCGGTGTATTTTTTTAATCCAAATTTTTACGGATAAAGGTAACTTCAGATATAGCTTCAAAAACCAATATCTTTTTATTTTGGCTTTTAGTAATTGCATTTTATCCTTAAAATTTAATGTGCTGCTGCCATACTCATACAAATTGTAATCAAGATATTGGGCTGTTTTTCCGCATATTGTGGCTATCTTTTGCAGTTGGTCGGTAGTTAATTCTTTTTTCCATAATCCAATTTTTTTGGTGGAAACTGGCTTTAATAAACCGCTGTGAAAATCTAAAGTTCTTTGATAATATTCTTCACCAACAATTGGACGTTTTAATTCAATAAATTTTTTATATGTTTCTTGAAAATTCAATATTTCCGGAAAATATCTGACTTCTAAAAATTCACAGGTTTTTTGCACCACTTCTGCTGTATTTTTCATTAAATCTTCATAATGCATGATCATTATTTTGTTGGGGGCAATGTGATTAAAAAGATATTCCACATTTTTGTACGTATCGTTCCAGATGCCTGCCATATACACGATGTCGCTTGTATTATCAAGGTTTCTTTTTTTTCTAATCAACACATTATCTCGCACATCTCTTGCAAGAATAATATATTTTGAGTCAGGAAATAATTTTACAACTTCTTTAATATAGTATAGAAATTTTATTTGTTTATCTACAATAAGTTTTAATTGTGATTTATCTTTTAAGTCAAAAAAATGCCAATAGATTAGCCGCACTAATAAAGAATATGGTAAGTACTCTCGTTGTTTCATCAAATTTTCTTCAAACACTTTAATATCACTAAAAAACATCTTCAAATTTTTTTCTGATACATAAACAAATTCTTTTACCAGTGTTTTAATTTCTTTTTCGGTGTAATGTGTTTTTTTGTGATACTTTGGGTACAAATACAAAGCAAATAATTCTTCGGAAGTGGCCAATATTTCAGGGGATTGATTGAGAATAGTATTCAACAAACTACTGCCTGAACGCTCGGTGCAAAAAATAAAATGTATCGGCAATTTATGGATTTGATTTATCTCCATTTAATTTTCAGCATTTAATTTTTTCAAAGATAGCATTCCATAAAGCATCAAATATGCAAAGCAACACAGCCCTACAAAATAACTTGCATTTATTCCAATAAATTTTGATAAATATGCCTGTAACACACTAATCCATCCACCGCCCATTATCATCATAATAAGTAAACTTGAAATGAGTCCAGAGTTTTGATGTTTGTTTTTCAAAGCAATTTCAAAAATACAAGGCCACAAAGTAGAACAAAACAAACCTACCGATATAATGAAAAATACTGAAGATAATCCATTCATTAACATCCCAAGTATTATCATAACTATTCCGATAGCAGCATAAATACTTAATTGCTTACTGGCATTACCATTAGAAACAATGTCTGCAAGGATTAGTAATAAAATAAATCCTATCATCCATTCAAGATGTGGAATAATTTTGTTGTTGAAAGATAAGATGAATAGAAATAATCCAAAGGCAAGAAAAGGAAAAAGAATTTTAAAGAGAATTTTGAAAAACTTGTTATTTGCAAATACATCTGATGCAGATGCCCATCTTCCAATCATCAGGCAAGCCCAGTACAGAGAGATATAAGGTGCGATTTCGCTCGTAGAAATGTTTGCTTTTTGCTTGGCAAATTCGGCAAGATTAGCAGCAGAAGAAACTTCTACACCGACGTAGGTAAAAATCGCCAGCATTGCCATCCATACTTCTTTTTGAAAAAGAACATCTTTTATACTTTGTATGTTTGTAGTAACAGATGCGATAGAATCATCTGAAAAATTTATTTTTATTTTTTGAAAATAAATAATGAAAGCAATAAACAACACGCCCAGTAATAAATAAGGATACATCAGATTGTTTAAACTTTCAATGTCTTTTGATTGGCCAAATACCGCATAAGATACTATTAATGGACCGATAGTGGTGCCTATGTTATTAATTCCGCCTGCCAAACTTAATCTTTGAGAGCCAAACGATTCATCTCCTGACTTTATTACAAGCGGATTGGCTGCTGTTTGTTGTAATGAAAATCCTAACCCTATCATCAATAATCCTGTGATAAGTGCGAAAAACGAACTATAAAGAGAAGTAGGTATAAAAAACAAAATTCCAATCAAGGAAATGAAAAGCCCAATACTCAAACCTTTGGTATACCCAATTTTTTCAAGTAAATCTACTTTCAGCCTTTGGCTTATCCACAAATATAAAATACTTCCAATTGTATACGCAACATAAAATACAAATGAAATCATTTGAGATTGCCATTGTTCTAACTGCAAATGATCTTTGAATATGGGAATTAAAACATCATTGCTGGCGGCTACAAATCCCCAGAAAAAAAATAGCCCCGCAATACTGAAAAATTGTGGTGTGATTTTTTTCATAAATCAGGTGTTGCTTTTTTCAGTTTGGCTAATACACACTATGCAATTAAAATAAGACATAGGTAAATCCTAACATTAAATTAAAACGTTGAGAAGGATAGTTGTACCACTGATAGTAGCGAGCATTAGCGATGTTGTTGAAGGTTGCAAATACTGACAACTTCTGATTGCGTTTGTATTCTGCTGTGAAATTAATATCTAAAATAGAAGACAATAATTTAGTATCATTTTTGTAGGATGTCTTAGCCCAACGTTCCCCTATCAGGAAAATATCTGTTTTGAATACAAACATATTATTCCATTTATAAATTGCTGACAATTGTGCTTTGTACAATGGTTTGTGCCAGGGTCTAATAAAAGTTTTTAATTGATAATAATAATAATAACCAGATGCAATGATTTGAATTTGTCTGTTCGCAGCATAACGCATTTGCGCATTTAATGTATAAAGCGTGGTGTTATCGTATTCTACCTGATATAAGTTAGAAAGATTAATGTTTTTATCAAAAAAAGGATTAAAAAAATACATACTATCCCAACGTTCATAACTGCCTTGAACTAAATAATCTGTTTTTGAACTCAAGCGCCCCTTAAATCCTGCATAGATATTAATGGATTGATTGGAATTTGCAAGATGCAAATCTTGTTTGTAGCTGTAAAATTGTGTAGCAATAAATGGATTCTCGTCAGATAACGATTTTAAACTATTTTTGTTCAATTGCCCGTCAATACCCGCAAATACTTCAATAATATGACGATATAAATTGTAATTTCCAAAAAATACTGGATAAAAATAAAATTTATTTGACCTAAAAACATCTAATGTGGTTTTTACACCGATACGAATTTCAATGTTTTCATTTTTAGATAAAAAGTAAGGCGATAGTGTAAAAATGTGATTATTAAAAGTATCTTTATTCATTTTATGATTGTAAAAATCATAATTAAGTTGTAGATAAAAATTCTCCTGATGAATAAATTTATTGAGTAATGTATTCAATTTAAAATTATTTTCTCTGGCATCTGTATAGTTTTGCAGATTGTAATAAGAGATAAAAATATCGTGATGAATTTTATCAGAATCGTTGTAATTGCTTTTAATTCTCACCGATGGCGAACCATAATAATACTGCTGTCTGTATGTATTTCGGTCAGAAATTTTTATCAAAGCCGTGTCAAATCCGTAATGATATAATTTATTATTTGAATACTCTAAATTAAATTTTACAAAATGTTTAGCAATGTATTTTTCAGCAAATGCTTCTGCTTTTTGATCTGTAAATCCGCTATAACCCACATCTTTCAATTGTTTTCCGGATGCTAATAAATTATAGTAAATTCCATACCGCAACTCTTTATCATTTTTATTACCAAAATACAATTCTAACAAAGGCATATTATACATTAACCCATATCCACCTTTTATGTAGGATTGATAAGCATTCCACACATATTTTTCTTTATGTTTAGCATAGGTTAATGGTTCTAATGAATACTTTTTATAGATGGGAAAAGATGTAATAGTATAATCAAAGGAATTCATTTTTTTTATAGTATCTGCTACTTCTGGATTATCCGAAATTTTATTTGCAGATTTGATAATGGGCTGAAAATGCGATTGCACATTAAAACTAATATCCTGCACTTGTGCCGATAGTTTTGAAACACTAATTATTATAGAAATAATCAGAAAAATTCCTTTACTTTTCATCATACTAAAATTATTATTGTTTGGATTGCTGATATTCTTCAAACATTCTATCAAACAAGTCCTTGTCTTGTTGTTTATTTTCGTTTTGATTTAAGTAGCGATTCACTTCTTCTAATCTTGTTTGTGCCTGCTGAATATATTCTTGTTTTACTTTTGCTGTCAGAATTGTTTCTAAAATAATTTTAGCATTTGCATAATCTTTTTGTTGTATGTAAGCATCTGCCAGCACCAGCATTCCTTCTGCGTTGAGATTATCATTGGTGTATTGATAAGACAATAAACCGTTTATAGTATTTTCACATTGTTTGTAATTACCTTGACCTAAATAAATTTTGGCGATATACACATAACTTTTTGCACCATTAGAGTTTTTGAGCCATTTAGGTAATCCTAAAAAATCTTTCAATGCTTCATTGTATTGTTGCTGTTCATATAAAGCAATGGCTCTGTAAAATTTTGCTTCTTTAATTTGATTATCATTCGCTTTACCACTATTATTGATAATGTAATTACTCAACTCTAATACTTTTTCAAAATTATTAATTTGAACAGCAGATTTAAGGGCTAACCATTTGGACTGAAAGATATTAGAAGGTTCTTCGGTCATTTCAGCATACCTTAATAATAAAGGCAATGCTTCTTCATAACGTTTAGTTTTGTATAAATAAAACGCTGTTTTAGACAAGGCATCTTCTGTGAACATAAAGCGATTGGGATGTTGTATAATCGTTTGATAATGTTCTATGGCTTGAGCCATATTCATTGAATCATTCGTATTATACAAACATTCTGCAATGCAATAGTGCGCTTCAAAATTATATTTACCATCTGGAAACTTTTGTAAATACTCTTCAAATAACGATTTTGCTTTCTCACAATTTTTTTGATTGTAATAATAGTCCTTTGCCGATTCATACAACGAACTTTCTACCTGACTGATAGACAAAGGATTTCCAATGCTTTCAAAATATCTTTCCATTTCAGCAATCTGACCCTTGTTTTCAAAAATCTTTTTTACAATCGACAATACTTCTTGTGCTTCTTCACTTTTAGGATTGGCTTTCACCACTTTATCAAAATACTGAAAGGCCTTGTCGTCTTCTTTTTGTCCATAGTAAATCAAACCTATTGAAACCATTGCACGTGTGGAGGAAGAATGATTCGGAAATTCTGTAAGATACTGCTGATAATACTGAATAGCCATAGCATTGTTTTTCAAATCATTGTTGTAAGTATCGGCTATTTCAAGAATGGCCAGTGGTTTATATTCTGATTTTGGATAATATTGTATCAATTGTTTGAGCATAGCAATTTTCTCATCTAATTTTTTGATTAAACCTAAACACAAAGATTTTTGATACATCGCATAATCTATATCTAATTTATCCAATTGAATGGCTTTGTTGTAATATTCTATAGCCATTGGATAGTTTTGTTGAAGAAAAAAACAATCGCCTGCACGCACCGATGCATCGGCTTTTTTGAGATAATCTGTAGAATTGCTATTGGCAAACTTTCCAAAAAATACGGCCGCTTCAGAAACATCTTTTTCTTGTTGTCGTTTCAAATACGCATAAGCAATGTTGTAATTACTTATCTCGTATTCTTTTAATGACGGGGCAAACGGAAGCAGTTGAAATTTTTTCCACATATTAATTGCATTGGAATAATCTTTATTTTGAAAATAAATTTCACCTAACCAATAATGTGATAAGGTTGTAAACACTGATTCATTCACCACTTTAATTGCTTTATTAAAATATAATTCTGCCAATGGATAATTTTTATCATTAAAATATTTGACTGCCAGATTGTATAATAAGCGATGTTGAATTTGTTCTATTTGTGGCGTTTTGATAGACAATTCTTCAATACTCTTTAATGCCATTTCATAATTTTTTGTCGTGGCATACGCATTGATTAAATACTTCAGTGCATCGTCTTTTCTTGGTGATTTTGAATAAAGTTGAATGTAATCAGAAAATGCTTTAATAGTTTCACTAAACGGGCTGTACTCCAATTCATAAGACAATTTTGCAAAGTTGAATAAGGCATCTTCTGCAATGGAAGGAATAAAACTCAAACGAGACGCACCATAGAAAGCATTTTTGGCTTTATCTTTTTGATTAAGTTTCAAATAACAATCCGCCAGATGATACCACGCACTTTGTGCAATGGAGTCATTCTTACCAACTGATTTTTCAAAGTATTTAGAGGCGTTCTCATAGTTTTTCATCTGATAGTATGCATACGCTAAAATGTAATTGCTTTGATTATCTAATCCACTCAATTGATTGGCTTTTTTCAATGCTTCTACACAATGCTCATATTGCTTTAAATTAAAATACGATTCACCTAACATTCTTTGTATTTCAGGTAATTTCTGATAAAACAGCGAATCTTGCACCAATTGTAAAACATTTTTTATTACTTCTTCATATTTATTTTGAATAAAATAAATGTGTGAAATATAATAGGGGACAATAACTCCGTAATATGTACTTTTCTGAAGTTTCAGAAAATTCTCAAGCCCTGTCTCGTATTTCTTTTGTTGATATGCAATGTGTGCATAATAATAGGTAGCGTGTTGATAGTAAGGATTGTCTGTATCTTTGATTTCATAGAACTCTGCCGATGCTTCGTTTAAATTTCCCTTTTCCATTAAAGCATAACCTTTCTTAAAATGATATTCTGCTTGTTGTTGTTTGGTAAGATTTTCTATTTCCACTTGTTCATAACTTCGCAATACATCATCGTATTTTTTTCTTTTGTAATACCAATCTGCCAGATAAAACAAAGCATTGTTGATACGCGTATTTTCTGGATATTTTTCAACAAATGATTTCAATTGCTGTTCCGCATCTTTATTTTCTAAATAATAGGCACAAAGTGCTTTAAAGTATTCAGCATCTGTCACCAGTAATTGTTCTTTATTACCTTGCTGTATGTATTTTTCAAACAATTGATAAGCATTGGAATAATCTTTATTGTCAAACAACTCCACTGCTTTTTGAAAATTCAGATTATCATTGGTATAATAAATTGTTTTTTGTGCAATGGTATAAGAGAAAAAAAGAAATATACTTATAGATTTCCAAAAGAAATGCATCCTAAAAAATTTCGGTAAAATTATTGATAGATGCATTGTCTTTTCAAGCTATAAATGAAAATTTATCCACCCGCTTATGTTAGTAAAATTTTATATTCTAACTCTGCTATCCCATATAATCCCACTAACTTTGTCCATCCAAAATCGGACAATGAGCACTGTTTTAAAATACGAAAATGTAGATATTTATTATGACCAACACTTAATCTTACAGGATGTAAATCTAAATATCCAAAAAGGAGATTTTGTGTATTTATTGGGTAAAAGCGGCAGTGGAAAATCCAGTTTGATAAAAAGTATTTATGCCGATATACCCATTCAAAAAGGCAATGCAATTGTATGTAACTACCAGATTGAAAAAATTCGTAAAAAAGAAATTCCTTATTTGAGAAGAAAAATCGGCATTGTGTTTCAGGATTTTCAACTACTCCCGGACCGGGATTTGTATGATAATCTTTTGTTTGTAATGAAAGCCACTGGCTGGGAACAACATCAAAAAATGGATAAACGGATTCAGGAAGTGTTGGAAAGTGTGGGACTAAAAGATAAATATAACAAAATGCCTTACGAATTATCAGGCGGAGAACAACAGAGAGTATGCATTGCCCGTGCTTTGGTAAATCATCCAGAATTAATAATTGCCGATGAGCCCACAGGAAATTTAGATCCACAAACATCTCTTGAAATTGTACAATTACTCAAAAACCTCTCTGAAAAAGGCACCGCTGTGCTTTTAGCCACACACGACATTTTAGTATATCAAAAAATAAAAGGAATTACATTAATTTGCGAAAATCAGAAGATCACGCAATTATGAACAAATATCCTCCGCCATATTGGATAGAATTTTCAAAAATTGGAAATAGTGCTGTTGGTTATATTTCTGTAGCAGAAAATTTAATCAGTATCCCTTTTGAAATTAAAAGAGTTTTTTGGACATACTTCACTCCTGAAGAACTTACTCGTGGGCATCACGCACACTACAAAACCCAGCAAGTAATAATCGCTGTAACAGGAAAAGTAATTCTTCATACAGAGCTTCCAGATGGAACAAAAAACGTCTATACGCTTGATAAACCACATCTTGGAATTTATCTCCCGCCTTATTGCTGGCATTATATGGAATATTCTCACACCGCCGTACAATTGGTATTGGCCAGCAATCTTTATGATGAAAACGATTATATCAGAGATTACACGAAATATAAAGAAGTATACGTATGAGTAAAAAAAATAAAGAACTGACATTTGAAGATTTTCAAAAATTAGCACAACAAAAAAATCTTAAACTACCTGAAAAAATTGGCTTTCCAAGTTCTTACAGAGAAGCTTATTACGATGATATATTACAGGATATTCTTTCAAAACTTCCTTTTGATACAGAAACAAAAAAAGTGGTATTAGATATTGGCTGCGGTTGTGATGTATTAACGCATAAACTCATTAATTTATGTAAACAACAAAAACATACGTTACTTCTGAACGATTCACAAGAGATGTTGGACAATTTACCAAACGATAATTATCCAAAGTACATTGCCGGAAAATTTCCGCTGGAGCATCCTACTTTAAAGCGATACAAAGGAAAAGTAGATTATATCTTATGTTATAGTGTTTTATTTTACGTATTTGCTAATGATAATATCTATCAGTTTATACACGAAGCAGTGGATTTATTAAAATCCGGTGGAAAAATGTTGATTGGGGACATTCCAAACATCGATAAACGAAATCGCTTTTTGCAATCAGAAGAAGGAAAAAAATTCCTGAAAAACAAGAGACAATTAAAAGGCGCAACAGCACACGAAAATCTCAATCAAAAAATAGATGATACTGTTATTTTTTCTTTAATGATGCGATTGAGAAAATTTGGCTGTGAAACGTATTTACTCCCTCAAAACCCTAATCTCCCAATGGCTAATAGGCGTGAAGATATTTTAATTGTGAAAAGGTAACGTTCTATTCTTCATTTCATTCATCTCAATAAAGTTATATATCCTTTTTTCTGATGTTTTTTTGAGTAGCTTGTCCATTCCAGTACATAATAATAAGTGCCGGTTGGACATTCATTGAAATCAGGAAGCGTCAGTTTTTCCGAACAGTGCCCATCCCACTTAAAAAATTTATCCGCACTCTGATAAACCAATACACCCCACCGGTCAAAAATCTGTACATTAAAGTCCTCTATAAGTTCAGGACACTTCCAGTTTACTTTCCAATGCTCATTGACATTATCCTGATTTGGTGTAAAAATATTAGGAATTTCAAGTTCCACACAAGAACCATCTATTGTTATCTTAACACACACTGTGTCTCTGCACGTATTTTGTTCTCCGACGATACAGAAAAATTGTTTTTCTCTTGGGAATGCATACAATGTATTATTATTCCAATAATAATTGGGCAACGAAAGTACAGAGTATGAATTTGCCCCGCTCACAGAAATAGCCAAAGTATCACCGCTACTAATAGTACCGGAAAGAGGAGAGACAAGAAGTGTGGGTGTAGGATTCACAGAAACAGTCCACACTGTCGTTTGAGTACAATTGCCGGCTGCCGCTATAAGTGTGTAGTTGGTAGTGACAGAAGTTTGCAAGACGATGGAACTATCGGTACTGCCGGTGCTCCATGTATAAGATTGTGCGCCGCTTGCCGAAAGAGTGGTAGATTGAGTGCTGCAAAGAAGAGTATTTCCGGAGACAGAAAGTGGAAAAGAAAGTTGAGCCGGGATAGTAATAATATTTTTATGCCAGCAGCCGGTAGAATCAGAAATAATGACGGTATATTGGCCGGCGGATAGATTGGACGCTGTATTGGTAGAACTGACGGGTGGAGACCATTGATAGGTGTAATTATCGTTTTGTAAAGGAGTAAGCGTAGCAGAACCATTAGAGAAACAATTCACGGGTGTTATTTGTGTTTGAACAGGGATATCTGGACAAAAGCAAAGGGAGGAATCTTTGGCGCCCTCTACAATAGTAGGTGTCCAGCTCAGAACAATACCTTGATTGACAGAAGTGATGCTACCGGTGGCAATTGGAATATACGAAATAGTGAGGGCATCTTCTTCAATACTGCCGGTATCAGGGTAGCAGGTTTCAAAATCAGTCGCCATTTTGCTGAGGTACAAATAATTTTTTGTAAAGTTAAGTGTATCTAAAATAGCGGTGGAACCTAAAATAAAATTCTGTTCAGAAGCCATACTTATATAATTGATATTTGAACCTGCACCAGGGGTTCCGGAAATACATGTTTCCTTAAATGGTTTAGGGGAATATATAGAAGATAATAAATTAAGAGTAGTATCAAAAGAAACAAAAGTTCTGATGGCATAAGGTGCGGGTGAATACCATGTCCACCATTGATTGTATATTTTGTTATTGTATAAAAAAATCTTAGTATCTAAATCCGCTGTACCAAGTAATAGGAATGGATATGATTTTATAGTTGAACGCTCAATGTCTCCTGTGGTCGGATTAATGACTGCAATATTTCCGTAATAGTGTGAAATACTTAATTTTAAAGATATATGATGGGATACACAATACAATCGATTATTAAAAAACTTGATAGATAGAAAAACGGAAGTATCCCGGTCAGGAGGAACTGAAAAATAATTTGCCCACACAATATTTAAATTAGTATCCAATTTAATTAAAAAAGGGGATGAGAGCCCATTCGGTGAGGTAGGTCCACCATAATGCCCAGCTAAGTAAATAAAATCATTTTCATCTTTTTCAATGGCTAGTATTTCATCAAAATCCTTTGTACCATAAGTAATGGAGTGTACCAAATTGCCGGAGTTATCCAATTTCATAATATATATGTCCGTATTGGCACTATCCCATGGTAAGGTAGCAGGGTGTCCGAAGGACTGTGTTTCTCCAAAAGCCATATATCGCCCACTTTTTAATTCAAGAACACCAAGAGCAATCTCTCCTCTTTTTCCGCCAATGGATTTTAGCCACTGAAAATTCAAATTACTATCCAATTTCAAAAAATTACAATCCGAATCAAATGAGTCGCATCTTTGGGTATAAGAAAAAGAATAACTATGACCTGGAATTAGAAAACCTTTGTTCTTAGTTTGAATAGCCGGAAAAAACATTCGCTCACCATCTATTGGGCCGCCTATTCTCACTGCCTTCAATAAATTCCCGTTACTATCCAATTTAAATACATTCCATCCATCGTAAATATCGTTGCAATTCATCGTTTGTATTCTCCCCGTGTTGAAACCAAACACATAATAGTTTTTTTTATATTCAATGGAATTTACAAATATGTGGCCATTTTCTTTTGCGACAAAAGAAGGCAAATTATTAAACCATATTAGCTTGTCAAATTTTGTTTGGGCAACACTTATCAAACAGTGACATAGTAAAACAATCCTTAAACAATATATTTTTTTATTCATCTTTTCAAATCTTAAAAACTATCAAACAGAATGCACAGGATATTATCCGTGCATTCTGTCCATTCATCCTTCTGTTTTAATATGGCTTATTTGTTTTGTAAAATGATTTTCTGAGTGTATGTCGTTCCATTACGTTCCATGATGTGCACAATATATGCTCCGGCAGAAAAAGGCAGATGAACCGTGTAGGGGAAAGTAATGTTTTCTGCTTCTCTTTCGTAAAGGATTTTACCACTGAGAGCCACAATTTTAATTCTGTTCACGTCTGAACATTCTTCACACCAGAGTTGAACCGTGCTTTCTTTGGCAGGATTGGGGACTACTTTAAGATTGGAATTGGCGTCGCTTACCGGGTGATAAATATCGGATTGCATTTTTCTCTGACCACTGGAAGTACTGCAATTGTCTGTCCAGAGATGAATTTGTTCATAGAGCATATCATAAAAAGCACGGGCAAAACTTACCGCGTAACCATGGATTTGTTCACAAGAAGTGGCTATATTATATAACTGGATGCTATCGGCTGATGTTAATTGTTTGTTGTTCAAGGCATAATTCAAACGAATGGTATAATAATCTTTTAATGTACTTTCTCTGGTATTCTGTGGATTCCAACTCATGAGTTTACTTTGTGCTCCGGAAAGATTACCACCAAACAAATCGTTTTCAATATCCATAATATTCTGATGAACACTGCTTTGATTGACTAAATAATAATTGTTCAATACAGAAGAAGTGTTTCTCAAAGCCGTATCGCTGCTAAGTAAACGGTAAAGAAAATTATGCTGTTGCCATTTATCTAAAGCCGGTAAAGGGATTTGATTCTGTGCAATTTTTTCTAAGGTTTGTATCAGGGCCACCAGTGGTGTAAATTAAAGAACCATTGGCATTAGAATAGGGGGGGGGCCAGCCCCACATCCATTGGGATTAAAAACAGGCGGATTAGACCGAACATACAAAGGGGATAAAACCGGGTTGGCATTAAAGGTGAGTGTTTTAAATTGTGTAAGGCAGTTGGTTGCTCCCCACTGGTTATCAGAAGGGCTACCTGGTCCCCCTTGCGGTCCAATAACAGAGTTGTTTTTCAACGAATAGCCGTAAATATAATTAAACATGGAATTTCCTATAAACCGGGAAATGCCGCTGCCCCCATCAAAAGCAATGCTATTATACACTTTATCCACCTTATTACATCTCACCTGTTCATTCCTGGAATTGTCTATTCGTATGCCGTACATATTCGGGTTAGTAAATCCTGGCCCTCTGATATCATTTTCTGTACAGAAATTGGATAAAAATGTGATCCCTGTTAATTGCTTTTTGACGATTCCATATTGTAAGGGGTTGCCACTTTCTGTTCTTAAAGTAATACAGTTTCTATACACATAAACCCTTTTTTTAAAGTAGTTAGCCACCTCAATACCTCTGTATACATCTTTCAAAGTATTTCCTTTCACTGAAAGAATGTAGGGTGTTGAGTATGAAGTACCAGAAGCAGAGGTGTTTTCTACATGAATGGCATTACTTACAAATTGGGTAGTAAGGGGCTGAGAAAAATAATTGGCCTGTACGATGTTGCTATCCACTTTTAAATGGCCGGAGTATTGGGAATTGGAGACAGATCCGGAGGTTACAGAGGGGATATTAATATCACCATAATCCGTCCATACTATTATTCCATTTTCAATATTAAACAAAGTATTGGATACAATATAATGTTTGTAAAATTGAAATGTTTGGTCTAATATACCATATTCACCTTTATGCCTACTGCCGGAGGTCGTTTGAGTACTCCGAATATCACAATTATTGATTTCCACTTCTAAGTAGTTTTTGACATAGATGGCTCTGCTCAGGTCAAAAAACATGTTGTTGCCGGCTGACCAATAACTTGAACCACAATTAAAAAGACAGGGAGATTTTACAGTGAGTTTTAAGTTTTTTCCTATTTGAGTTGCAGTTGCTTCAGCATAGATACCTTGACCATAATTTCCTGTGCTCGTATTCAAGGCACCATTCTGAAAAACGTTATTAAAACATGTAAGATTTGCATCGAGAGCATAAATACCAGCAATCGACATGTTGTCAAAAACATTTAGGAATGGAATAGGATTCGTTAGTCCTGTGGAGCCCATAAATCCAATTTGTATTTCATTGTACGATAAAGGCAAAGAAGTGCCGGATGTAGTGCCCACATCATTCAGATAAATACCAATTTTGGCATTCTGTCCAAGTTTGGTAGTAGTTACAGGATAAGTGGTATTATTGATATAAGGACTGGTTAAAGCAGAACCGGGATAAGAACTGCTGCCTCTTACAGCATTATAATAAGCCGCTGGCACCACAAAAGGTGGATTTTGACTATAAGGTATCTTCCGACAGGTAAAAATTGTGGATGCAATATAGATTGGTGCTGGCGATATCGTCGGGTAATAATTTCGTATAGAAATGGCTGTGTCATTCTTATTGAAAACTGTATTCTGGATTCGGAGCCAAGGTGACCACCACACTATCGGTACATTTGAACCGTAAGGAACGCTTACTGCACAACGTGCATCTTCAATTAAACTATTATTTTGTATAAAAAGCCAGCCGTTTGAAGCAGAGTTGGTAGCCGGGTCATATATTTTGATACCCTCCCACATACCATTACCACATACGTATAAATGACAATTATCAATGGTGAGCATACCGCCGTTTCCAATTATAATTTTCGCACCCGGTCCCATCTTAAATTCGGACGCTGAAAAGGTAATGACACTATTGATAATCACTTGAGTATTGATACAATACTTTTGATTGGGCGGAGGACTTGAAGTTAAAACCCCGCTCAGCACATTGCAAAATGGACAGAGATTAATCGGTGGGCAAGAAGGACATCCGAAAATACTTAAATTATAAGTTATCCCCTGATTATACACACAGGTGTCGCAGGGATAATTGGCTATGACATCTATCCAGTAATTTTGATTTTTTCAAGTGTTACAGTGATTTTCAAAGTATCCTGAATGTGCTTTATTGTATCCGCAAATACAATGTTCATTAAACTATCGTAAATAATTAAACTTTTCACAAAGACCGTATCATACATGATTATTTTGGAAGATGTGGGTAATAAAGCGCCTTTCAAAGTAACAGCATTACCCGTAATGTTATTAAAATTACTGGTATTAAACTTAAACCATCCATGCATTTGATTCTGGTAATAAACACTATCTGTGTTTACCAAAATTGTAAATGGATGCCCCGCATCAGGTCCTGCTTGAAACTGTGCCTGTAATTGATAAAAAAAACTACTTAAAAAAACAAACACTACCTGCCACCACCGCTTACTCCGACAAATTAAATGTTTGAGCATACGCTGTTTTTTCACAAGCGTATGTTTGTAGTGTAGTGTAGTGTAGTGTAGTGTAGAAAACTTCTCTACACTTTTTGCCGGAGTTGGAATAGAAGTTTTCATAGTGATATAATTTTTTACAAAAGTAAAAAATAATTTTCAAATAAAAAAATGAACTTAATATGGTTTTTACTTGGTTTTTATCTAAAAATTCTCAACGTATGCATAATAGGAATTTTATATTCAGATTAAAAACTTATTATTTTTTATTTTTGACTTTACTCTCCTTTCAACTTCTTCACTCTTTCTTTAGTAACAGGATGGGTGGATAAAAAAGCGGGAATGTGTTCGGTATCTTTGCTTATGTTTTCTAATAATTGTGCTAATGGTAAAGTAGAGATATGCTGTTGTTTCAACATTTGAATAGCATAATCGTCTGCCTGTTCCTCATAAGTACGGGAATATGAAAGTGAAAATAACTGATGCGTTAAGGACGCTAAAAAAGCCGAATAGTCCCCGATAAAATACCCTACTATCGCAGCCGTTAATCCGGACTTTATCAATAACTTCAAACTGTGTTTGTAATGCAAATGCCCCGCTTCGTGTGCCAGAACACCTAATACATCTGAATAGTTCACTGTATCTTTACTCAAATTTACCAATGAATCCAACAAAACAATGGAATTTCCCGGCAAAGCAAAGGCATTCGGAAATAATGCGTGCTTAAAAATCAAATGAATATTAGTGCTATCTTTTTCCAACATTTGATTAAACAATCGCTGTATTTTTCTTTGTGTAAATATGGGCAAACGACTTTCTCCTAAACCTTGTGTTTCCAAAGATTTCAACGTGTACTCTCCCATCCGTGTTTGTATTTCAGGGGGAACAACATTGGCAACCAAAGTGCTCACCCACTCGCTGCCCCACTTAAAAGTAAAATATATACCTGTAGCCAATAATAAAGTACTTCCAAGAATAAAGAATAAAAACTTTTTCATTGCTTATTTTTTTCTCTCTTGACAAGTTTTCCTGCCTTGTAATATTCTATCGTCTTTACAATACCTGATGTGTCATAATACGTCCACACACTATCTTTACTATCATTTTTGTAATAAGCCCTATAATACAATTTTCCATTCGGATAATACACATTACTCTCTCCGTTAAGTTTTCCTCTGTTGTAAATGCTCTGGCTCCACAGATTCCCATTAGGATAGAAATACAACCATTCGCCATGTCTTTTTCCAAAGCGATAAAAACCTTTGTATTTCACAACACCATTAGGATAACGCTCTTCTGCATCTCCGGTATAGCTTGAATCTTTTAAGGGTTCAATGAAGTACGCGACAGCATTCTCATTCGCCGAATGGTTCCCTTTTTTATTTTGAATAGAATCTTTAATAATGAGATTGTCTACATCAGTATTGTGTGCTTGTTGATTTGAAGTACATGAATAAGTACTGATTATTAAAATAAAAATAAATACGATGTTTAAATTTCTGTATTTCATACCGAGTCAATGGTTGATAATTCGTGTATGTGGTTTAGGTTTAAATATCTTTAAGATTATACTCATGAATCTTACGATATAAGGTACGTTCACTTATGCCAAGTTCTTTGGCTGCATTTTTTCGTTTGCCTTTATGTTTTATCAATGCTTTTCGTATTAATTCTTTTTCTTTATCCTGCAAAGAAAGCGTTTCTTCAATTGGTATTATATTTTTTTCTTTTGTTTCAGAAGAATATACATGCGTATTTTTTTCAACAGGTGCAGGCGGTATTTCAGATGACAATATTGGCAAAGCGCTTATATTTTCAGTATTATGAACAATGTCTGGTTTTACAATAGTTACCAAATTATATACCACTTTTTTCAATTGGTCTACTTCCTTTTTCAATTCAAATAAGGCGGACTTTAAAAGAGCTTCTTCGTATTGCACATCACTAATTCGCATCGGAGAAGGTGCTGCATTCGAAGAAAAATTTAAATAGTTCTCAAGCATTTCAGAGGTTATCAATCTTTCTTTTTCAATGATGGAAATTTGTTCGGTTACATTTTTCAACTGACGAATATTCCCCGGCCAATAATAATTTAAAAATACCTGCTCGGCCTCCGAAGTAAGTTGAATAGCCGGCATTCTATATTTAACTGCAAAATCGGCTGCAAATTTTTTTAACAGTAATAAAATATCTTCTTTCCTTTCACGCAAGGGTGGTAAATAAATCGGCACGGTATTCAAGCGATAATACAAATCTTCTCTGAATTTACCTTTTTGAATAGCCACATCAAAATTGATATTCGTTGCAGCCACTACTCGTACATTCGTTTTCTGCACTTTACTGCTTCCTACACGAATGTATTCGCCGGTTTCAAGAATACGCAACAGGCGTGCTTGTGTGGCCAATGGCAGCTCACCGACTTCGTCTAAAAAAATCGTACCGCCATTGGCTACTTCAAAATATCCTTTGCGAGAATCCGTTGCACCGGTGAAGGCACCTTTTTCGTGACCAAACAATTCACTATCTATAGTTCCTTCAGGAATAGCGCCACAATTCACCGCAATATATGGTCCATGTTTTCGACTGCTAAATTGATGAACGATTTGCGGAAAAACTTCTTTACCGGTCCCACTTTCGCCTAATATCAAAACAATCAAATCCGTAAAAGCCACTTTTATTGCAATATCAATGGCTCTGTTCAATAACGGCTGATTGCCAATGATGCCAAATCTGTTTTTTATCTCTTGAAGAGAAGTCATAAAATTATTCGAAATATTCTTTCATTCTTTCGAAGAAGGATTTTTCCCTTTTATTTTGTGATGGTTGAAAATTTTTAGAGTTTTTCAGTTGTTCTAAAATTTTTCTTTCTTCTGAGGATAACTGTGTAGGAGTATAAATATTGACGTCTACAATAATATCACCGCGTCCGTATCCATTAATGGACGGCAAGCCCTTTCCTCTTAACCGAAGCAATTTGCCGGACTGAATACCGGGGTCTATTTTCACTCTTGCTTTGCCGTCTAAGGTAGGTATTTCTACTTGTGTGCCTAAGGCAGCTTCTGGAAAACTTAAAAATAAATGATAAATCAAATTATTCCCTTCTCTCTTAAAATGTGGATGCGATACTTCTTCTACATGAATAATTAAATCGCCTGGGATTCCTTCTTGCGGTGCGGCATGTCCTTTTCCTCGTAAGGATAATTCCATTCCATCTTCTACACCAGCCGGGATATTAAATGAAACAATTTCTTCTCCCCAAACAGTGCCTGTTCCATTGCAAACCGAACATTTTTCAGACGGGATAGAGCCGGTGCCACTACAGGTAGGGCAGGTGGTTCGGGTTTGGACAGCACCTAAAATCGTTTGTTGTACTTTTACGACAACACCTGAACCTTTACACGTCGGACAAGTGTTTAACTTGCCGCTTTTTGCACCGGTACCATGACAATGGTTGCATTGAACTTGTTTTTTAATTTTAATTTTTTTGCTGACCCCTTTTGCAATTTCTTCTAATGTAAGTTTTACAGATATTCGAACGTCTCCTCCTTTTTGTGTTCTTCGGCTACCTCTTCCATTGCCTCCAAATCCAAATCCGCCTCCAAAAATATCTTCAAAGTGCGAAAAAATATCATCCATGTTTACTCCCGATCCACCATAAAAACCGCCATCCGATGCGGCAGAAGACCCTACACCTGCGTGTCCAAATTGATCATACCGCGCACGCTTTTCTTTATCACTTAAAACTTCATACGCTTCATTAATTTCTTTGAATTTTTCTTCTGCTTCTTTATTACCCGGATTTTTATCCGGATGATATTTAACAGCCAGTTTTCGGAATGCTTTTTTTATTTCATCATCACTTGCATTCCTTGAAACTCCCAGTATTTCATAGTAATCTTTTTTCATTGCTGTAAATTTATCAATTCTTCAAAAGAATTATTCTCCTACAACCACTTTAGCGTAGCGAATAAGTTTATCATTGAGTTGGTATGCTTTTTCAAGTTCGTCAATTACCTTGCCTTTTAGTTCTTCAGATGGGGCGGGTATTTTAGCCACTGCTTCCATTGTGTCCGGATTAAAATCTTTATGTAAACTGTCTATCGCGGTGATATTATTTTTTAAGGTGATGTGTTTCAATTTGTTGTAAATTAATTCAAATCCTTTTTTTACCACTTCTATATTCTCAGTATTTTGGTTTTCCTTCAACGCTCTTTCAAAATCATCTAATAAAGGAAGTAATAATTTCCAGGTATCTTCACCGGCGTATTTGATAAGTTCTTCTTTTTCTTTTTTAGTTCGTTTTCTAAAATTATCAAACTCAGCCAATAAACGGACATATTTATCATTAATATCATTTAGTTGTTGTTCTAATTGTTTTACTTTTTTCATTAAAATTTCCTTTTCATCATTAATTGAATTATTGTCTGAAAAAACTTCACTATTGTTTGTTGTTTCTGTCTGAATTTCTTCAGTTTTATTTTCTATGCTATCAAGTTTTGTATCGTCCATTTTATCTTCTTTATCATTATTAACTTCAGTGTTTTTTTCATTTAAAGATTGAGATTGTTCATTTTCCATCATAGTGCTTTTATTGTCTTCCATAAAATCGAAGTTTTAGGACAAAATGTTATGCAATTGTTCTGCCAAAGGGCAAAAATATGCAATTCTGTCATACTTTTTTAGAATTTGTAAGTTTTTCAATGGGTTGTAAGATTTTTTCAGCTTTTAAAAGACATTCTTCGTATTCTGATTGTGCATTGGTATAAATGGTAACGGCACTACCAACCCATATTTTTAATTCCTTTTTTTCTTCATTGTAAAACATACTTCTGATTAAAACTGACAAGTCAAAATTCCCTCTTTCATAAACGCCTAAACATCCGCTATAAAATTCTCTTGGTTGTGCTTCTATCTCTTCGGCTATTTGCATTGTGCGAATTTTTGGGGCACCTGTCATACTGGCCATTGGAAATGTAGCGTGTATTATATCTTTAAAAGTACTATTTTCTTTGACTACGCAAGATATTTTACTTACCATTTGATGCACCGTTGGATATGATTTTATAGAATATAATTCTTCAACTTTGACAGTGCCTTTTTGAGCAATTTGGCTTAAATCATTTCGGCTAACATCCACTATCATAGCGTTTTCCGTTCGTTCTTTATTACTTTTCAATAATTTTTCTTTCATTTTTTCATCTTCAATAATATTCTTTCCTCTCGTCGCTGTTCCTTTTATTGGTTCTGTGAACAAATAATTACCTTCTTTCTTTAAAAACCTTTCTGGAGAAAAACTTAAAATAATATCATCACGAAATTTAAACAACGCTCCAAAGGGGGGCTGCGTGGCTTGCAAGGTGTTTACAAAAACCTGAACAACAGGGATTTGTATGTTTTCAAAAACAAAAGGAATACAATAATTCATTTCATAAATATCTCCTGCTTTCAAATAATTTTGTATTTTTTGAAAGTTTTGATTATATGTTTCAAAATCAATAGAAAAAAATTTTCTTGAATGAAAGTTATCATTAAAATTAAATTCTTTTAATAATGTTTCAATATGATTAAAATTTTCAATAGGTACTTTTTCTTTTACAGGGATGATTAAAGGTACACTTGAATAAGTACTTTTAAAACAATTGGGTTCGATAACATTCTTAAAATCATAAGGTATTGCTATTGCAAGTTGCTCATATTTTTCCACATCACGAATGTCAATAATTGTATCTTCCAAAAAATAAAAATAATTTTGAAAACCATATTCAGGAGAATATGAATAGGTCAGTAAAAAATTGCTCATATCTATTTTAGAAGATTAAATTTTATTGTGGCTTTTAAGATGGCAGCCATACTTATAGAATCCGTAATTTCATTATTCATTACCATTTGAAATGCTTCGGATAAATGAACTTTTTTAATGCTCAAATCTTCTGTTTCTTCGGGGGTTGCTTGCATTTGTTTCAATCTTGTAGCAAGATAAACAATTGCTAATTCATTCGTAACAGAATTACTGGTATGCAATCTCAATAATTCATCATAATGTTCTGCCACCAACCCTGTTTCTTCTAATAATTCTCTTTTAGCACTTTCCAGCGGATCTACATCTAATTTTCCACCACCTTCCGGTATTTCCCAACTATATTGATTTAGCGGATACCGCCACTGCCCTACAAGATAAGTGTATCCTTCTTCATCTATTGGCAAAATGCCAATAGCCAGATGCTTAAACTTAACCACATTATAAATACCCTTATTCCCCGATGGATTGATAACATCGTGTAACTCTAACTCAATCCACGGCGAATCAAATAACTTCTGAACATTCAAAGTTTGCCAAGGATTTAAATGCTTCATTTAAATAAAATTTGCCCAAAGATAGTGTAATTTACAGCCAATATAATTTTAAAAACTATCAGAATGCAAGATTTTTCAAAGAAATATCAACTATCAAGCATATTTTTAATTATCTTTGCGGACAATTTCAGAATTCTATGGCAGAAAGCACTACATCTACCAAACGCGCAAGTGCCGTTTTCAAAGAATTTAATATCTCTTTTGATACACTTGCCGAAACCTTAAAAAAGAAAGGAATAACACCACCTAAAACTCCGAATGATAAAATATCAGAAGAGGCCTATTTTGTTTTACAAAGAGAATTTGCTCAGGATAAAAAGATAAAAGAGGAAGCCGATAAAAAACTAAAACAACTTCAATCCGATAAAAAAGAAGCAGTAACTATAGATAAAGTATTGAAACAACAACAAGAAGAAAAAATAGCAGAAGAAAAACTCATTATTAAAAATGCGGCTACTGCCGAAATTATTACGCCGGATACAATTAGCAAAGAAAAGGATAAAAAAGAAACGGCTAAGCAAGATAAACCAAAAACAAAACCACCCGAAAGTGAGGAAAGTACAGACGAAACAAAGCATTCCGATACGATTATTAAAACAGATGTGCCTAAAATTGAAGGTCTAAAAATTCAAGGTAAAATAGAGATTGAAGAGAAAAGTAAAAAATCCCGTAAGAGTAAAAAGCCAGAAGATACAAAAGAAGTAGAAAAAGACACAGTATCAGCAGATAAAAAGACAAGGGCAAAGAAAAAGGAAGAAAATAAAAGTCCTGAACAAGAAGAAACGAAAGAGAAAAAAACAACGGTCAAAAAATCAAAAACCACTAAAAAAACATCCAAAAATGAGACAACAGAGGAAATATCAGCCGACTCAGGAATAATTTCTGTTTCGGGAGATGAAGCAAAAACAGAAGAAAAATCTCCTACCGAAACATTGGTTGAACAGCCCGATGAAGAAAAATTTATAAGAACCGAAATCCCCACTCAGGAGCAGCCCAAAGTATTAGGAAAAATTGATTTGTCCCAGTTTGAAAAAACCAAACCAAAAGAGGAGAAAAAACCTATTTTTTCAACCTCGGAATCTGTGCAGAAAGGCGAAAAAACGTCCACTTCACCTCATAAGAAAGACAAGAAACGAAAACGGATTGGCAAGCCCGAAACTCCGCCGCAACAGCACAAAGATGGTTTCAAAAGAGATACACATAAACCGTTTCGTAGGCATACAGACGAAAGGAATTACTTCCCATCTACAAAAACAGAGCCAGACCCTGAAGAAGTAGCTAAACGAATAAAGGAAACTTTAGCAAAGAAAGAAAAAGAAAAACAAGAACGTTCGAAATTAGAGAAAGTAAGAAAAGAAGCCAAAGAAAAAATAAAGGAAAAACTTGAAAAACAAAAAGAACAAGTAGCAGAAGAAAGTAAAATTCTAAAAGTTACAGAATTTGTTACAGCCAATCAATTGGCCAGTATGATGAATGTTCCTGTTGCAAAGGTTATTCAGGCCTGTATGCAGTTAGGATTATTTGTTTCTATCAATCAAAGATTGGATGCTGAAACGATTTCAATAGTAGCAGAAGAATTTGGATTTAAAGTTCAGTTTGTTACTGTAGAAGATGTTGAAAAAATAGAGGAGCAAGAAGAAACAAAACCGGAAAACTTAGTGCCACGTCCACCTATCGTAACAGTGATGGGACACGTTGATCACGGGAAAACATCCTTATTGGATTATATCCGAAAATCCAATGTTGTAGCAGGAGAAGCCGGCGGAATTACACAGCATATAGGGGCATACAATGTAAGTTTACCAAATGGAAAGCGTATCACATTTTTAGATACACCCGGTCACGAGGCCTTTACAGCAATGCGGGCACGTGGCGCTAAGCTTACAGACGTTGCTATTATAGTGATAGCAGCCGATGACAGCATTATGCCCCAAACGGTCGAAGCCATCAATCACGCACAGGCAGCAGGTGTTCCAATGGTTTTTGCCATCAATAAAATTGATAAACCCGGCGCTAATCCCGATAAAATCAGAGAAGGGCTGGCAAATATGAATATTCTGGTAGAAGAATGGGGAGGAAAATATCAATGCCAGGAAATATCGGCTAAAAAAGGATTAAATATTGATTTGCTATTGGAAAAAGTTTTGTTAGAATCTGAATTTTTGGATTTAAAGGCAGAGCCTACTAAACGGGCATTGGGCACAGTGATTGAAGCCGCATTAGAAGAAGGAAGGGGATATGTATCAACCGTATTAGTGCAAAACGGGACCTTACGAATTGGAGATGTATTGTTAGCAGGAGCATACAGTGGAAAGGTAAGAGCTATGTTTAATGAACGCGGGCAAAAAATAACCGAGGCAGGACCTTCCATACCGGCTAAAGTACTTGGACTGGATGGTGCACCTAATGCCGGTGATAAATTTGTCGTAATGAATGATGAACGAGAAGCAAGGGAAATTGCCAATAAGCGGCAGCAACTTATCAGAGAACAAGCATTACGTACTCAGAAACATATTACTTTAGATGAAATTGGTAGAAGATTAGCTATAGGTGATTTTAAAGAACTTAAAATTATTGTAAAAGCCGATGTGGACGGCTCGGCAGAAGCACTAACGGACTCATTACTAAAACTCTCTACGGACAAAATTCAGGTGAATGTCATTCACAAAGCAGTAGGTGCGATTAGTGAAAGCGATGTGTTACTGGCTTCGGCATCAGATGCTATCATCATTGGTTTTCAGGTGCGACCTACCTTAAAAGGACGGCAATTGGCTGAAAAAGAAGAGATTGAAATCCGAACATACTCTATTATTTACGATGCTATCAACGAGGTGAAAGCCGCTATGGAGGGTATGTTAGAGCCAAAATTTGAAGAGAAAGTAACCTGCAATGTGGAAGTACGGGAAGTATTTAAGATTAGTAAAGTAGGAACAGTGGCAGGTTGTTATGTATTAGACGGAAAAATTACGCGACAAACAAAAGTAAGAGTATTGAGAGATGGGGTGGTGGTTTATACAGGCAATTTATCATCTCTGAAACGTTTCAAAGAGGATGTGAAAGAAGTGGCTGCAGGATTTGAATGTGGCTTGACGATTGAGAATTTTAATGACATAAAAGTAGGTGATATTCTGGAAGGATTTGAACTGGTAGAGGTTAAGCCCAAACTGTAATTTTTATCATATAAAAATATTTTTATTCGTTTTGTTTTCACCTTTTTTCTGTTTTTCTTTTGATTTTTAAAATCATTCTAAATAAATTCCGTCAATTTATTGATGAAATTTGACTTAATCCCGTCAGTTTATTGACGAAGTTTTTTGTATATTTGCATTAAAATTTTTTATGAAATTAATTGAACGTTCAATAAGAAACGACTTTCTTAAAAAAGTGAAACAGGGAAAAGTTTTATTATTGTTAGGCGCCAGAAGAGTGGGAAAAACTTTTTTTTTGAACAGCATTGAAAACGAAATAAAAGAAAAATTTTTACGATTGAATGGCGAAGATATTTTTACGATTGATGTATTATCCAAAAGAACTAGAAAAAATTATACTGATTTGATTGAGGATAATAAGATACTAATAATAGATGAAGCACAAAAGGTTCCAGAAATTGGAAGTATTTTAAAGTTTATTGTAGATGAATTTCCAAAAGTGAAGTTAATAGTTACTGGTTCTTCTATGTTTGATTTGAAAAATAAATTGGGTGAGCCACTGACGGGGCGTAAATATACTATGATGCTTTTTCCTATTGCACAAATGGAATTAAGAAAAACCTATTCTATCTTTGAATTGAAAGCCATGTTGCCTGACCGTTTGGTTTTTGGTTCCTACCCTGAAATTTTTAATATCAAAAATAAACAGGATAAGGTAGATTATTTAAAAGAATTAGCCAGCGACTATTTATTAAAAGATATATTAACAATGGATGGAATAAGACATTCTATGAAGATGTTTAATTTATTAAAGTTATTGGCCTACCAAGTGGGCTCTGAAGTGTCTTATCAGGAATTAGGGCAGCAATTGGGAATAAGTAAAAATACCGTGGAACGTTATATGGATTTGTTATCAAAGGTATTTGTTATTCATAGGTTACAAGGATTTAGTAGAAACTTAAGAAATGAGATTACTAAAAACAACAAATGGTATTTTTATGATAACGGAATACTCAATGTGTTTTTGAATAACTTTAATACACTTGACCGAAGACAAGATGTTGGATTATTATGGGAGAATTTTATTGTTTCTGAACGCTTGAAATATCAATATTATAGGCGTATGAATGTCAACAATTATTTTTGGCGAACATATACACAACAGGAAATTGACTGGATAGAAGATAGAAATGGGAAATTATATGCGTATGAATTTAAGTGGCAATTCAATAAAAGAATTCGTATTCCGGATTTATGGAAACAGCACTATTCTTTAAATTTTAAGCTTGTTCATTCCGATAATTTTTTAGAATTTGTATCCTGATAATTAACCAATTTAGAATTGTTTTTTTACTAATTTCAAAGATCTATATAAAATAAATTCCGTCAGTGTATTGACGCAATTTGACTTAATTCCGTCAATAAATTGACGGAATTATTTGTTAAAATATATGATTTACAATTAGTTAATAAAAATTTTAAAGAACAATAATTAAAAATCTTGTGTTAATTGGTTGGTGGCTTTTTGTAAGATTTCAAAAGCGTTTTCAGCCATTAAATTTTCTCTGTCTAACGTGGGATTGATTTCTACCATTTCAAAGCAAACTATTTTTTTACTACGCATTAAATAGTAAATCAGATTACCGGCTTCTTTTTCGGTGATACCATTGGGTACGGGTGTTCCTGTTCCACTACTAATACGCGAATCCATACTATCCACGTCAAAACTGACATAAATTAAATCACAGTGATCTAAATAGTTAAGAGTTTCAATGGCAATACGTTCTACTGCTTTTTTGCGGATTTCGGGCACAGTAAAGATTCGTACTTTATTCTTTTTGATGAGATATTCTTCTTGTGGTTCGTAATCACGTAAAGCGATGTAAACGAGGTCGGAGTAGTAAATTTTGGGTTTGATGTTGCCGAGGTTTTTGAGTTTTTCCCAGTATTCAATGGTCTCATCATCGGGTTTGTTTTGTTGGCGGTCTTTGTTATCTTCGGCGAGTGCGCAGGCGATCGGCATTCCGTGTATATTTCCACTGGGCGTGGTGTAGGGGGAGTGGAGGTCGGCGTGTGCATCAATCCATACTACACCTAAACGTTTGTCCGGATAGGCCATTTTAATTCCGGCAATGGTCCCGATGGCAGAACTATGGTCGCCGGCTAAGACAATTGGGAGTTCGTCTTCGAGTAGGATTTTTTTAATTTGATTAGCGAGTCGTTCGTTGAGATGGTACACGCCTTTGATGCGCTTAGCATAGTCGTTAACAACTGGTTCTAAAAGCAGGTGATTTTCATTGGGTATTTCGATGGATTTGAATTTTTTAAAGAATGGACTGCCAAAGTCCAAAGCAGCGATTTTAATGGCATCTATTCCTAAACTGGCGCCTCTTGTACCTGCACCGATTTCACTTTTAACTTCTACAATTTTGATAGGTTTTATTTGGATTTTAGCCATAAATTCAATTTAATTATTAAAATAAGTTCTACTTTGTTTTTTACTATTTTCGCAGCGTAAATATACAAAAAAATAACAAAATGTCTTTGACTTATTATGATTTGATTGCGCAGACGCATCATTTTCCGCAAGAGAGTTTTGAGGTGAAAGAGAATGAGTTGTATTTTAATGATATTCCGATGATGCAGATTATTAAACAATACGGTACACCGTGCAAAATTTCGTACTTACCAAAAATAGGGCAACAGATTCAGAAAGCAAGGAGGATGTTTAATGTGGCGATGGCTAAGGCGGATTACAAGAGAGAGTATTATTATTGTTATTGTACTAAAAGTTCCCATTTTTCATTTGTTTTAGATGAGGTTCTGGAGAATGGAGCACATATTGAAACTTCTTCGGCGTATGACATTTATATTGTAAAAGAATTGTTTAAGCAAGGTAAATTGAACAAAGAAATTTATATTGTGTGTAATGGTTACAAGCCGGAGAAGTACAAGCAATTGATTGTGGAACTGGTGAATGAAGGGTTTAATGTGATTCCTGTGTTGGATCACTTGGATGAAATTGATTATTACAAAAAACATTTGAAAGCGGATAGATGTCGTCTGGGGATTCGTATTGCAACGGAGGAAGAGCCGTCATTTCCGTTTTATACTTCACGTTTGGGCATTCGGTATAGTGATATTGTCAATTTGTATAAAAATAAAATTCAAATGGATGCACGATTTGAGTTGAAAATGTTGCATTTTTTCATTAATACTGGTATTAAGGATACGATTTATTATTGGACGGAGTTGAATAAGTGTTTGAATGGTTACTTAGAATTGAAAAAAATTTGCCCCACTCTGAATGCTTTGAATATAGGCGGTGGAATGCCTATCCGGACTTCGCTATCATTTGAATATGATTATGATTATATTATTGAGGAAATTATTTCGCAGATAAAGTTGTTTTGCGAACAGAATGAGATACAAGAGCCGGATATATTTACAGAGTTTGGATCTTTTACGGTGGGGGAGAGCGGGGCGTCTTTGTATTCGGTGATTGATCAAAAGATGCAAAATGACAGGGAGCGATGGTATATGATTGATAGTTCGTTTATTACTTCTTTGCCGGATACGTGGGGCATTAGTCAGAAGTTTATTTTATTGGCAATTAATTATTGGGACAGAGCTTATGTGCCTGTGAATCTTGGTGGGCTTACTTGTGATAGTATGGATTATTACAATAGTGAGGCACACATTAATCAGGTGTTCTTGCCTTTGGTAACGAAAGAAGATAAAGAACCTTTGTACATAGGTTTTTTTCATACAGGGGCGTATCAGGAGGAATTGAGTGGATATGGCGGGATTCAGCATTGTTTGATTCCGGCGCCCAAACACGTTTTAATTGATAGAAATGAAGATGGTGAGATTACTACCAAATTGTTTGCTAAAGAGCAGTCCTATAAGTCAATGTTGAAAATACTTGGGTTTTAATGTTGTCGCGGTTATCCATTATTTTCTTAACAGTATTTATTGATTTATTGGGCTTTGGTATTATTATTCCCATATTGCCTAATTATGCGATACAATTGGGTGCTACTACTTTTATGACCGGAATTATTGCAGGGGTGTTTTCGCTGATGAATTTTTTTATGACGAGTTATTTAGGAGCGTGGAGTGATAAACTTGGAAGACGGCCTGTATTGATGATAACTATTTTAATGAATGCATTGAGTTATTTGCTCTTAGCGTTTTCAAAGAATTTGTTTTTGGTGTTGTTGAGCAGGATTATAGCGGGCATTGGCTCGGCTAACATTTCTGTTGCACAGGCCTACATTGCGGATATTACGGCTCCGCAAGAGCGGACCAAGCGTATGGGATTAATTGGAATGGCATTTGGATTGGGCTTTGTATTAGGACCGCCCATTGGTGGATATTTGAAGCATCTGGATGAGCAGAGCGGAATGTTATATGTAGGTTTATTCACAGCTGGATTGTGTTTTGTCAATTTAATTTCTGCTTATTTTTTTCTGGATGAGGCACTTGTTAAGAGAGATAATATGAAAGATATTGAATTTTCTCCTATCAGAAACATTCGTTATTTTTTTGACTTTCCCGTCATTCGGTCATACTTAATTTATGGCTTTATTTTTATAGCGGCGTTTAGTATTTTTCAGGTATTATCTACGGTGCATTGGCAACAGCATTGTTTATTAAAAGATAAACAAATTGGATGGATGTTTGGGTTTGTAGGAATGATGAGTATTTTCTGGCAAGGGTTTGGATTAAAATGGAGTTTAAAGATTATTCACGAGCGACAAATTATTGTGATAGTATCTGTTTTAATGAGTTTGGCCTTATTGGGTATGATTGTGCTCAATCCTGAGAATGTGCTTTATCTTTCGTTTGTGTTGTTATTTTTTATTTCAATGGGGAATGGTTTAATTTCGCCCTCTGTAACATCACTATTATCTCAACAGGTAAGTTCGCAGCAGACAGGGTCGTTATTGGGTGTATTTCAAAGTTTGAACTCATTGGCCAGAGCCATTGCACCGGCTATTGGTGGTTTTTTATATGATGTGCATTTTTCGTATCCGTTTATTCTTTCGTTTATTGTGATGTTGAGCGCTGTGGTATTGATAAAGAAAAGGCAGCATTAATTTCTCCAATAGTATCTCAAGCCGGCATAGAGCATTCTTCCGTAAATGGGTGCCCAGATCATTGAAGCATCAAAGTAAGGAGAAGAAGGGGTAGAGGCAGCAACGATGGGATTGGTTTGTTTAAAGTCGTTTAGGTTTTCAACGCCAATGTATGTTTTGAGTTCGTTTTTCTTCCATTTGTGTGTGTAGGTGATTTGAGCAAGAATATTCCAGTATGCTTGTGAAAAGTTGGGTCTTCTGAAGTCGGGCGGATTCTGAAAAGTATAGGGTAATCGTTTTTGTGAAATGTATTGTGTTGTAAAGTCAAAGTTCCATTTTTTGTTAGCAGTGGTGTAAACGAGATTTAAGAAGCCACGAAATTTAGGGATGTAAGGTTGTTCGTCCCATCTTCTTGAATAGAGTGCTTGTTGTTGAATATAACGAAAAGCAAGGTGGGTTTCTAATCTTTTGATGGGTTGAAATTGTGTTTCTAATTGAGCAGAATGAGAGTAGGCGCTGCTATTATAGAAATGAACTTTTTGGGGTATGTCTATATCTGTAGTTAAAGTGGAGGTAAAATACGTGTAATAATATTCTAACAAGATGTTAGCAGGGCGGTAGAACATTTTGAATGAATGGTATAAGTTTGAACCTACTGTCCACGCTGTTTCTGGTTTGTAACCGTAAGGTAAATTCGAATATATGCCGTCAAAGTAAAATATTCGGCGGGAAGCCATTAATCCGATGTTTTCGGCGAGTGGGTTGGGTGTCCGAAAGGCCTTGCCGGCTGAGAGTTTTAAGGTAGTGTTTTGATTGTTGAAGTTGAGTTTAAGATGAAAGCGGGGAATGTAAATCCAACCATAATAGTTGTGACAATCTAAGCGATTGCCAACGAGGAGAGATAAATTGGGAGATGGCACATAATTGTATTCTACGAACATTCCAGAGATTTGTTCATTTCTTTTGAAGGGGAAATAACGGTACGTTTCATTGGGTTGAATGGTGTTAAAGGTAGCACCTATCTTGTAGGTATGTGCTGTTGTTTGGATAATTCCTTGATAGATGAAGTTGGCATAGAAGGAGTACTGCAGGGTATTGTAAGGATCTTTGTCGTAGAGATTTTTATTTTCATAGTAAGAGTAAAGAAGTTGTAATCCCAAGCTGTGTCCGGGTTTTTGTTTGAATATCCAGCCCGATTTGCTAAACAGATCATATCGCTTGGTAGAAGAAGTAACGATGTAGGGTGTTTCAAGATAATTGTAATTGGGCATAATTTGTCCGGATTTCCGTTGGTCTAAAATTAACTGACCGCCGAATTGCCAATCCAGACCAATGTTGTTTTTGATAGCATATTTGTGAACGATGTTGAATTGCTTGCCAGTCGGGATGTCTATAAAACCATCGTTATTAAAGTCCTGTGATAAGGGGTTGAAACTGGAATGTAGCAAAAGGTTGGAGTGAATGGTGTTGGAAAGTTTTTGATTAAAGACGAGGTTGTATTCGTTTCTGCCGTTTTGGTTGAGGTAGTTGTTGAAGTAGAGTTTAAACTCTGGTTTGGCAGGGTGCCAGAGTTCGGTGTTGATTTGACCGGCGAATGATTCATAGCCATTGAGGACTGCACCGGTCCCTTTGCTAAGCTGGATGGACTGAATGAAAGGGCCGGGTAAAAAAGAGAGCCCTTGCGAGGATTGGATGCCAAAAAGATAAGGCATATTTTCTTTGGTGAGTAAGATGTATTTGCCGGTGAGTCCGTTCATTTGAATTTGTCGGATGCCGGTAATAGCGTCGGTTATTTGAACATCAATACTTGCGTTGGTTTCAAAACTTTCGGAGAGGTTACAACAAGCGGCTTTTTGGAGGTAGGTTTCATTAAGGGTTTGAACTTGTAAGGGATTTAAAACGGAGTATTCAACGGATGGTCGTTGATAAATGATTTCAATTTCGTTGAGTTGTATAGCGGGCTTTAGAGTGATGAGGAGTTTTTCGTTAGGATTTTTGATGATGAATTTTTGACGATTGTAGCCCATAGCGATGATGTCTAATGTGTCGTTGGGCGGAAGAGTGTTCAGCATAAAAAATCCTGTGGAGTCGGAATAAATAATTTGTTTGGTTTGAGTGGAGTAAATCATTACATCGGAAAGGTAGGTGGTGTCTTTTTGATTTTTAATTTCGGCTACTCTTCCGATGGTCTGGCAATAAATGTTAGAATAAAATAATAGAATAGTGAAAAAGAGTAGTATTGATTTGAAATGAGAAGGTTTCATAGTTTTAAGTTTTGATTAAGAAGAAAAGGAGAATGACGTTGTTTGAAATTTTTAGAATGTGGGATAGCAAATTGATTTTTGATTTGGAAATCAATTGTAGAAAGTTTCCTACTCTCTGATAAAATCAAAGAGTGGAAATAATTTTGAATTAAGATTACTATGAAAAAATTTAATGAGGTTTTACATCACGGTATTTGCAACATTCGGGCAGATTTTGATAAGTATTGTCGTCAGCGTGCAAAGAATCTATATCGTGACCTACTTTGAGAATTTTGTTTTTGATTTCATCAATGTTGATGATGGATGGCTTATAGGTGATGGTGAGAATTTGAGTTTTTTTGTTCCATTCAGCGTATTTGATGCCTTTGACATCCACGGCAGATTCTATTCTTTCTTTGCATTGGCCGCAATTGCCTTTTACGTGAAGGGTTTGTGTGATTACAGAATTTTTGTTTTGAGCATTGAAAAGTGTTGTGCTTAATAAAATAATTAATGAAATAATGAGTGTTTTCATAGTTTAAAATTTAAATGTTTAGTGATTTAATTTTTAGAAAAAAATAAAAAAGAGATTTACGAGAAACTAAAAAAACTACTAATTTCTCAAAACAACCGAACGAATAATGGTGTATTTATAAAACAAACTGTAACATCGGACAGTGTGGAGATAAATTTTTGAAAGTGTAGAATGAAGGTGTAAGATGAATGGTAAAGCAATTTGAAGTGAAAAAGGAAGGATGAGAAGTAAAACGAAGAAAATTTGAAGTAGTAAGGTATAATTTATGAAAGATTGGTCTATGTGTGCAAAGATGAGTTTTTCCTGACAACAACCATCGTCTTGTATATTGAGCCAATCAAGATGTGATATGTTCATTACATCATTACATTCGCAAGTGGGCGTGTGATAAAATGATGAAGCATAAAGTTCATCGCCACAATAATGTTGGTAGAAAAATAAATTTGAATTTGCTATCAGAAAAATAACAGCAAAGAAGAATATGTTTAATTGTTTGAGTTTCATTGATTGCAAAAATAATAAAAATAATACTTTTATGGAATGTGAAATAATGTTATGATATTATATGGGGGTGAGGTGTTTTATGTTTTTATTTTTGGCAAGTATTCTGATACTTTGGAAAGATAAGAAGGGCTATCAAGGATGATGATGGGGATGTTTTTTTTATGTTGAATATTGTCGGATATTTTTATTTGAGAAAGAATAGAATTGGCGATTTTTGAGGTATACTTAAAAGATTCTGGATGTATATTGTAATGCACCAGGTAGGTGAAAGTATAATTTTTGAGTGTGTTTTTAATATCACTTTTCAAGAGATTTAGAATGGGTAAAAAATCTTTTTTATAGATGAGAATGACATTTTCAGTGGGTGTTTTTTTTATAGGAGTATAATCCATAATTGGGAGGTGATGAAAGAGAATTAAATTTCTATTAAAGTTCTCACGAACATTAAAAAATTCAGAAATTTCATTTGTTTTGGAAAGAAAAGTATCGTAAGAGGTTACAAGCACTATAGAGTTATTGTGTTCAATCATTTTGTGGAGATTGACTTAACTACATTTTCAAAAGTTTTAATGGCTTCATCAAGGGAAGTGTGCATTTGTCCCCCCGCAGCATTTTTATGACCGCCGCCGTTAAAGTGTTTTCTTGCAATTTCGTTGACGTCCAAATTGCCTTTGCTACGCAGGGAAATACGAATCATTTTGTCGGTTTCGGTGAGGAGAGCAGAGAGCACGACATCTTTGATTGAAAGCCCGTAATTTACAAGTCCTTCGGTATCGCCTTTTTGAAAGTTGAAAGATTTCAGTTCTTTTTGAGAAAGCGCAATGTAGGCGGTGTTGTATTCTTTCAGGTATTTTAATTTTTGAGAAAGAGCGTAGCCCACTAATTTCAAGCGATTGTAAGAATAGGTATCAAATATTTGCTGTTGTATGCGAGTATGATTGATTTTGAACTTCATCAGATGGGCAGCAATTTGAAGTGTTTCAGAAGTAACAGAGTCATATTTAAAGGAACCTGTATCGGTGATTAGCCCAGTGTAAAGACATTGAGCGATTTTTTTATCCAGATTTTTCTCTAATTTTAAATGATGAATAAATTGATAGAGAAGTTCACAACTACTACTGGCTTTGTCGTTAAAAAAATAAGCATTAAAGTATTTTTCCGGGAAACGGTGATGGTCAATAAGGATTTTAGGAACGTTGGCATTTTGTGCTAATTCTGCCAGACCTTCTGTGCCCAATCGTTTGAAAGCATTGCAATCTAATAGGAAAATTAAATCAGAGGATTGAAGAAGTCGGGTAGCGTTTTCTTTTTGTTTTTCAAACAATATAATTTTATTGGACTGCGGCATCCAATTCAGAAAAGCAGGAAATTCGTTGGGTAAAATGATGTGAGCATTTTTTTTTAGTTTTTTGAGAGTAAGGTATAATGCCAAAGAAGAACCAACTGCATCTGCATCTGGATTGTGATGGGAGAATATGATGATATTTTTTGCGTTTTTGATATAAGAAAGTAATTTATCTTTTTCTGTGATTTTTTTCATATTAAGAGGTTAAAAAATAAAAAAGGGCATTCGCCCTGTTTTTATTGGTATTTGCTTCAACTACAATTATTGACATTGGATTAATATTCTTCTTCGTTAAATAAAAAGTCGTCTTTTGAAGGATAATCAGGCCAGAGGTCTTCAATTGAGTCAAACACTTCGGTTTCGTCTTCTATTTCCTGCAGGTTTTCAATAAGTTCCAATGGTGCACCGCTTCGCATAGCATAGTCAATCAATTCTTCTTTTGTGGCTGGCCACGGAGCATCTTCTAACCAGGATGCTAATTCTAATGTCCAATACATAATTACATAATTTTTTTATTTTGGCGTCGCAAAAAAAAGAATTATTTTTTTAATATCAAAGTATTTAATTTTTTTTAAGAAAATGAGGATAGTTTCTCTGTTTCTTTGAAAAATGAATAAAATTTACTTCTCTTTTATGTTTTTATTTTTATAAAGTTCAATTAAATTAAAATGATGCGGTAGTTTTTTGAAATTTTCGTATAAAGTTGATGTGTCGGATTTAAATTTGATATAATATGTTCGATTGTAATTAAGTCCTTCTACAGATATTTGTCCTATTCTTCCTAAGTAACAGATAAAAGTCCACTTTGTTTCGAAACGATAATTTTCAATAGTTATGATTTCGTGGGGTGGTAGTATTTTTGATAATTTTCTTACATCTTCTAAAAGTTCTTTATCTCTTTTAGGAGTACCTGCTAGTGAAATGGTAATTATTAGCAATAAAAAATTTAAAATGACTAAGGTTCTTGTGATTGATTTATTTGAAAATGCGGTATTGATGTAAGACCAAATTGGAATAATAAATTGTGATGAAACAATCCCAAAAGTAATTGCAAAAAAGGGGAAAGATGTAACCATATAAAAGCCTTTTTGTACCATGGTGAGCATTAGTGGTAAAGATCCTGATAGTCCGATAATAAAAAAGAATATACTGTATTGTTGATGTTTTTTCAAATTAGAAAGGAGAGGGGTTTGGAATTTTTTGTAAGATAAAAATATTATCAATACACTTAGTATCAATGGAGATAGCAATTCTAATAATAGTCGATAGATTATGTAAAAATGCGAATCTGTAGTGGGTTGTTGGGTTATTCTGAAAAAAGCACGATCAATTAAATAGTGATTCATACTTTTTCGGGCATCCGGATGTTGATAGATTAAAATTGAAAGTAATATAATTAATATAAGAATGAAAATGTATTGATAAACAATTTTCTTAAATGAAAAGGATATTGTATTTCTAAAAATTACAAAATATAATAACGGTACGAATATGGGAAATAAAGCAGGAAATCCTTTTGTCATAAATCCAGCAAGTATTGATACGGATGCTATTAGTGTCCAGAACAAGAAGTGGTTATTTGTATAAGATTTTAAAAATGAATAAACCGCCAGCAAGGTGAACATTGAAACAATGTTTTCGAGCATGTTATTTGAAAAAGACCAAAAAGTGAGAGGAATTATTCCCCAGTAAATTAAGGGTACCCATGATAGGTGTTTAAGTGAAGGTATGTTGCCAGAAATTAATATCCATATTTTATGAATGAGAAATGAATTTATGAAAAGGATGATTAAAACGAAAAAGCGTTCTGCGAATATTGTATCGCCGAATAATTTGAAAGAAAGAGAGATGAGCCAGATGCCAAATGGCGGTTGCTCATGAAATGTGTCTAAATCAGCAATTTTTGTATCGAATTTTGGGAACCAGAATGTTCCAATTCCCTGACTTAAATTATGAGCGACTGTAGAATAGAGTGTAGCATCCAAAAACATCCCGTCCATAAAAAGCGTTGGTAATATCAATGCTCCTACAACTAAGGAAGTAAGTAACCAGCCATTTAAACTTAATCTGTTTAATTTTATAGAACCAATCATTCTGGCATAATATTTTAATACTTTTGCAAAAGTATTTATATTTATTTAGTGTAATGGAAGAAATTATTTCCAAAATTTCTAAGTGGTGTGCTTATCAGGAACGCTCGGAATTTCAGGTAAGACAAAAGTTAGAAGAATGGAATGTAAAAGAAAACGACATAGAAAAAATACTGAAATATCTGAGAGAGGAAAATTACCTGAATGAAGTTCGATTTTTACAAGCGTTTATTAACGGAAAATTGTCTAAAAAATGGGGATTGGAGAAAATCAAGTTTCATTTGAAGCAAAAACATCATATTTCAGAATCAAAGATTAATGAAGTGTTGCAACATATTGAATCATCTGATTATCTTGATACTTTGAAGAATTTGATTGCCAAAAAAATTCATCAAATACAGCAAAAAGAACAAGATAAAATGATTGTTAAGAAAAAAATCATCAACTTTGCACTTTCAAAAGGGTATAGTTTACAGGATATTTATTCTGTTATACAGGAATTAAAACTTTAATATGCAAATACAATTACAAGGCAAAAGAGCGTTTGTGTGTGGTGCTACACAAGGTATTGGCAAGGCCATTGCATTGCAATTTGCAAAATCTGGCGCATCTGTAACCATTTGTGCCCGAAATGAAAGCGCACTAAAACAAGTCATTAATGAATTAGATAAATCCTTTCACCAGGAGCATTCTTATTTATGTGCCGATTTTTCAAAACCAGAAGAGTTGAAAAAATTATTGGAAGCATATAATCGGAATTTTCCAGTCGTACATATACTTGTCAATAATACTGGTGGTCCGGTGCCCGGTAGCATCATCAATGCACAAATTCAGGAATTCGTCAATGCTTTTCAGATGCATTTGATTTGTAATCATATTTTGGTACAAAACTTTTTACCGGCTATGAAAAACGCCCAATACGGTCGTATTATTAACATTATTTCGACATCCGTAAAACAACCATTGCCCAATTTGGGAGTATCTAATACGATTCGTGCGGCAGTGGCAAATTGGGCTAAAACACTTGCCAATGAAGTGGCACAATATGGAATAACGGTGAACAATATCTTGCCGGGGGCGACAAAGACACAGCGATTGGCACAAATTATACAACAAAAGTCGCAACGAACGAATGTGCCGATTGCTCAGATTGAACAGGAAATGCAAAACGAAATACCAATGAAACGTTTCGGATGGCTAGAAGAACCTGCTTATTTAGCGACATTTCTGGCATCGCCGTATGCGGCATACATCACGGGAGTAAACATACAGGTAGATGGTGGAAGAACATCTTGTTTGTAAGTTTATGAAAAAGTTTTTGACAATATTTTTTGTAATGACTCTTACCTACTGTGTCACATCTTGTATGGATGATGAAGAGGATGTATATACGCCCAAGCCACGTGGTTATTATCGCATTGCCTTTCCGCCAAAAGCGTATCAATGGTATGATTCAATCTGTCCATTTAAGTTTGAATATCCTGAGTATGGAAAAATAGAAAAAGACAAACATCCGTTAGCAGAGCCCTGTTGGATAAATGTAGAGTTCCCTTATTTCAAGGCTACTTTGCATTTAAGTTATAAAAACATGAAAGGTAAAAAAATGGCAGATTTGATTGAAGATAGCAGAGAATTAGCCATTAAGCATCAGATTAAATCTACTGGAATGGAAGAGACGGTGATATTAAGAGATAGTGTAAAAGTATATGGATTAATTTATGATATAGAAGGAAACACAGCATCATCCCTACAGTTTTATGTGACAGATAGTACTGATCATTTTATTAGAGGAGCATTGTATTTTAATATAAGACCTAATATAGATTCGGTAAAAATTGTTTTACAATATCTGCGTGAAGATGTGTTGCATTTTATCAGAACCATACAATGGAAAGAGTTAGCCGGCAATAAAAACACAAATTAATCTCTTCTCGTTTTCCACATTGCTTTGTTTATATTTTATTCACTGTGCATTAATCCGGCTGTCAGATAGTATATAACTTTAACGCATTAAATTTTTAAAAAATGAATAACATCAACGAGTTAAATAAAGAAATTAATCATTTAAAGAGACAATTGGCGGAGTTAAGAAATTATACCATTGTTTTAGAAGATGAAAAAGAAAGTTTGAAAGTGCGCAATGATTATGCTAATGCCCAAGTTACTATCTTAAAAAAGGAGAAAGAAAATTTAAATAAAGAAATTGATAAACTGAAAAATGAAATAGATATTCTTAAAAACAACTTTAATTCAGAAACATTGAAAATAGAAGAACTCTATGTTGAAAATGAGTTTTTGAAAAAAGAATTAAAACACTCTCAACATTTACACGAAAATGAAAAACTAAAAATTAAATCAGAATTAAACGAGAAAATTAAACAACTTGAGAAACAACTTGAAGATGAAAAAAAAAAATTACAAGAAAAATATCAGACAGAAATTGAAGAATATAAAAATAAGTTGTCTGTTTTAGAAAGCAGTATTCAATCCGTTACAGATTCCTTACATCAGGAATATCTTTCAAGAGTAAATCAACTCAATGAAAATCATCAAAAAACAATAAAAGAATATCAATCCACTATTGAGCAAATTAAAGAAGAAAGCGAACAAAAATTAATTCAATTAAAATTAGAAAAAGAATCACACGAAGAACAAATTAAACATCAGTTTCAAAATATTATAGAACAATTAGAACATCAGTTGGATAAAAAAGAAAAAGAGATCCAAACAAAATACGAAACTAAAATTAAAGATCTTGAAAAGGTAATACTTGAAAACAATCAAAATCTGGAAAAAATAAAAAGTGAAAATGAAGATTTGCAAAAAATAATTTCTGAAAAAAACAAGGAATATAGTCAGTTGGAAACCATCAAAAAAGATCTGGAACAAAAAATTGAGCACTATATATCATCGCAAACTGTGTCTGAAGAAAAAATAAATGATTTAACAGAATCTTTGCATGAAAAAGATGAGATTATAAAGGAATATACAGAACTAATAGAATATGAAAAAAACACTAACAGCACCCTGACAAATGAAAACCAACTTTTACAAAGTCAGGTGGATATTTTATTATCCAAAGTTGAACATTTGGAAAAAAACATGGTGGTCAAAAGCTTAGATACGAATATGTATGTAGAGAAAAAAATATATGAAGAATTGACACATCAGTTACAGAAATTCACTGAAGAGAATCAGCACCTGCACTCTACAATCCAGGAACAAGAGCAGCAAATTCACTCGTTACAAAGAGAATTAGAGCAGCATTTACAAGAACAAAACACATACTATCAAATAGCCCCGAAATTAGAAAAATTAGAATCTGAAAAAAACTCTTATGTTGAAGAACTGCAAAAAATACTGAACGAAAAAAACGCACTATCAGAAGAACAAAATTTATTGAAAAACGAAATACAATTCTTAAAAAACAGATTACAGGAATTAGAAGAAACAGAAAGCATCAACCAAACATTAGAAGAACAAGTGATCCATTTACAATCTATGTTAGATACTATAAAAGCAGAGCAGAAAGAATACAAAGAGAAAAATCAAAATATGTACGATGAGCTTCTGCAGGAATACCATATTCTACTTACAGAAAGTGAACGCTTACAATCGGATATAGAAAACGCACATCAGCAAATTCAGATTTTACAGGACGAACTTGCAGAAACACATACCAAACAAAACGACCGAATAGAAGAATACAAATGTATTATTTCAGAAAACCAGCAACAATTAGAATCCCTTCAAAAAATAAACGACTACTTGAAAAATGAAACCCTCAATCTATTAGACACACAAGATATTTTAATTGCTTCACTTAACAAAATTCAGGAAACCTTAAAAAACATTTATGCTCCTGAAAATCAAGAAATTAACATAAGTAATTTGGATACCGACAGAAAAAACACTATTTTTGCCAACACATATCACAAAGCACTTTTAAACTCATTGAACGAATTAAACACGCATTTGCAATCCAATTTAAATGAAAAACTCTCCTAAAATATACACTCAGCTACTCTTCACATATACTTTGTTTATATGGAATAGATTCCGGAAGAGTTTTTTGCTCCAACCCACTTCTCCTCACACCTTTTTACTGAATTATTGCCATTACAATAATCACTATAATAGATACCCTGTATCTGTTTCAAAGAAATCTGTTTATTTATTTCATTGGGACTAGTGTGCGTTTAATTTGTTCCTGAGTTTTTAAGTGTTTCTTACTTCTATTCACAAAAACTAAATCGTATGATAAGTATCATTCTTGCCCTTATATTTATTATAGTGGCACTTATAGCAGGCATTTTTACGGGCTTTTACATTGCCAATTCCCGCTTAAACAAAAACCTACAAATTCAAAAAGAAAATATCCTGAAAGAGGCAGAAATCAAAGCAGAAGCCGTTAAACAACAAAAAATTCTGGAAACTAAAGAACGGATCCTTCAACTTAAAGAAGAACACGACAAAAAAGTACAAGAAAGAAATCAGCAGATTGCTCAATTAGAAAATAAACTAAAAGCAAAAGACAGCGAACTTTCTAAAAAAATTGAAGAATACAATCGTAAAGAAAAAGAATTAGAAACACTGAAAAATCAGGCCAAACAGCAAATAGAATTGTATCAACATAAGTTGGAAGATGTAGAGAAAAAACAAAAACAACAAATTGAAATATTAGAGAGAATTGCAGGATTAAGTGCCGAAGAAGCCAAAGCCAAACTCATTGAAAGCATTAAAGACGAAGCCAAAACACAGGCAATGTCTTATATTAAAGAAATTACCGAAGAAGCCAAAATGACCGCTAATAAAGAAGCCAAAAAAATAGTCGTACAAACCATCCAGCGCATCGCCACTGAAACGGCAATAGAAAATTCTATTTCTGTTTTCCACATTGAAAACGAAGAAATGAAAGGACGAATTATCGGACGCGAAGGGCGTAACATCCGCACTTTGGAAGCCCTGACCGGCGTGGAAATTATCATAGATGACACACCCGATGCCATCACACTTTCCTGCTTTGATTCTGTGAGAAGAGAAATTGCCAGATTAGCCCTGCACCAGTTAGTAACAGACGGACGTATCCATCCTGGCAGAATAGAAGAAGTCGTAGAAAAAACTAAAAAACTTGTTGAAGAAGAAATTATTGAAGTGGGTAAGCGTACGTGCATAGACCTTGGCATTCACGGATTACATCCTGAGTTGATACGAATGGTAGGAAGAATGAAATACCGTTCGTCTTATGGACAAAATTTATTACAGCACTCCAGAGAAGTGGCCAACCTCTGTGCGGTGATGGCCGCAGAATTAGGACAGAATCCCAAAATAGCCAAACGCGCCGGACTCTTGCATGATATTGGAAAAGTACCCGATGAAGAATCCGAATTACCGCACGCTATTTTAGGAATGAAATTAGCAGAAAAATACAAAGAACGTCCCGAAGTCGTGAACGCGATTGGTGCCCACCACGATGAAGTAGAAATGCTGACTTTATATGCCCCTATTGTCCAGGTCTGTGATGCTATCAGCGGTGCAAGACCAGGAGCAAGAAGAGAAATTGCTGAACAATATATTAAACGTTTGAACGATCTTGAAAATTTGGCTTTGAGTTATGAGGGCGTAGAAAAATCATACGCGATTCAAGCCGGAAGAGAATTGCGGGTAATTGTAGCGGCGGATAAACTAACCGACAAACAAGCCGAAGAATTGGCCTTTACACTTTCTCAACGTATTCAAAACGAAATGACTTACCCCGGACAGGTGAAGGTTACTGTTATCCGTGAAGTAAGAGCCAGTGCTGTTGCACGATAAAATAAAGCCCTTCTTAAAAAAGAAGGGCTTTATGGAATAGGGTATCGGAAGAGTAAAAAATTACTTCAAAGAGCAATTTGTCTCAACGCTTATATTATTTATTGTGTATTTATAGCTGAAACAATTGGCAAGTGCTTGTCTTTTGGTGGCACTTTTGATAGTGAATTTGCTTGTTCCGGATGGATCTGTGCATTCACAGGTATAATCCTTTTTGCAGGCACTGAATAGACCCGCTACTGCAATTAAAACAATAAGTTTTTTCATAGTTTTAGTTTTTTTGTATAGTTATTTTAATGAGCAAGTTTTTGTAACAGTTACACCACTGCTTTCATATGTTGTACTTACACAGTTGACTTTGGCTCTGTCTTTGGTAACTCCTTTAATAACATATTTATCGGTTGAGCTAAAGCTGCCAACTGTAGTTGTACATTCGCAGGTGTAGTCCTTTTTGCAGGCACTAAAAAATGCGCTGATAGCAATTAAAACAATGATTTTTTTCATAGCGATGTTTTTTAGGTTAATGATTATTTTAATTTACAATCATCTGTAGATGATACATTTCCATTACTATCATAGTACACTTTGGATACGCAAACATCTTTGGCTTGGTTTTCAGTAACATTCACCAAAGTGACAGATGTAGTGGTAGAGTTCCCTCCAGATGTAGAAGTGCATTCGCACACTCTGTCTTTTTTACACGATGAAGCAAAAATAAATGCTCCACCAATGATCATTAAAAGAGTAATTTTCTTCATAGTAGTATATTTTGGGACAAATGTAATAATTATATTTCAATTATTGTCAATAAATTTTTTAGCAGATCTCTTTAACCGGTCATTAATAGACCTGCCAAGACCTGTATCAGGTAGTAATTCACACAAAATGACAGAAGTGTTGGATTTATCGGCCAAATAAAGTGTTTCAAAAAGACGAGCGGCGGCTTCTACCAAATCGCCCTTGGGAGATAAGTTGAATACCAAAATGTTTTCGCTGTTGAAGTTGTAATGTTTATTGCCAAATAAAATAAGGGCTTTTGAAACAGATGAATATTCATTCAATAATTCTTCTAAATTACCAATAATTACGGGCTTTTTAGGAGCATAATGTTTTTCTAATTGACCGGAGGTAAGAATTTTATGAGAATTATTTTCACGGATGGATTGATTTTTTAAGATCACTCTGCCGATTACTTTTTCAATATCTTCCACACTTATTCCGCCAAGGCGATAAATGACAACCTTATTTTCTTCCATTCCAACAATAGTAGATTCAATGCCAACCTTGCATTTTCCACCATCTAAAATGTAAGGAATTTTATTGCCTAATTGTTCTTCTACTTGCTGTGCTGTTGTAGGGCTAATGTATTGAAAGGGATTAGCACTGGGAGCGGCTAAGGGAAAATCAAGTAAATCCAAAAGTTGCAAAGTCATAGGGTGATGAGGTATTCTCACAGCAACTTTTGAACTTCCTGCGGTAACAAGGTCTGGAATGATGGGCTTTTTATCTCCTAATATAGTAAGCGGACCGGGCGAAAAGTGTTGCATTAAATGTAGTAAGCGTTCATCAATATTCTGGGCGATATGATGAATGAAATCAATGTTTTTTATATGAACAATTAAGGGATTGAAAGTGGGACGATTTTTAACTTCAAAAATTTTAGCCACGGCAATGGTATTCAAAGCATTGCCGGCAAGACCATACACCGTTTCAGTAGGAATGGCGACTAACTCATTTTGTTTTAATAATTCTGCTGCTTTGAAAATGTCTGTTCCGATCATTGAGGAAGATATTACTTAATGAATGGTTGATTTTTTTGAATTCATCAGTTTTTCAAGTTCGTCGGGATGCTGTTGTAATTTTTCATAAAGAGCTATTAAAAACTTTTTGGCTTCTTCATAATCGTTTTTTACTTGTCCTTCTAAAATGGCTTCTTTCAGGGTATCTTTCAGAATACCTACCATTTTGCCGGGTTTTAGTTGGAACATTTGAATAATATCTTCGCCACGAATAGGCGGTTGAAAATTTCGGATGTGATCTTTTTCTTCAATTTCTTTCAATTTTTTTCTGACTAATTCAAAGTTGTGTAAATAACGTTTTAATTTATTAGGATTTTTGGTGGTGATGTCCGCTTCACATACTATCATTAAATCTTCAATATCATCGCCGGCTTCAAAGAGCACACGACGAACAGCGCTGTCGGTTACTTCTGTTTTCGCTAATACAATAGGGCGCAAGTGCAATCGCACTAATTTTTGAACATATTTCATTTTTTCATTCAGAGGAAGTTTGAGTTTTTTAAAGATTCTTGGAATCATTCTGGCGCCAATTTCATCGTGTCCGTGAAAGGTAAAGCCCTTGCCTTCTTCAAATTTTTTGGTTTGAGGTTTTGCAATATCGTGTAACAGAGCCGCCCACCTTAGCCAAAGATTATTGGACATTTTGCTGACATTGTCTAATACTTGTAGGGTATGAATAAAATTATCTTTGTGAGATAAATTATTAGTTGTTTCAGTACCTTTGAGCTTGCAGAGTTCAGGAAAAATAATTTCTAATAATCCGCTTTCGTCTAGTAAATAAAATCCTGTGGACGGTTTATCGGTTAAAAGAATTTTGTTGAGTTCTTCTGCAATTCTTTCCTGAGATACAATTGTAATGCGATTTTTTTGTTCTTTAATAGCTTGAAAGGTGTAAGATTCAATAGTAAATTGCAGACGTGTGGCAAAGCGAATGGCCCGCATCATTCGCAGCGGATCATCACCAAACGTAATAGAGGGATCAAGAGGGGTGCGGATAATTTTGTTTTTTAAATCTTGCATTCCGTTGAAGGGAGCTACAAATTTTCCGAGGTTTTTGGTATCTAAGCCGATAGCCATTGCGTTGATGGTAAAGTCCCTTCGTTTTTGGTCATCTTCTAATGTGCCTGATTCTACAAGCGGTTTGCGGGAATATGGACGATAAGATTCTTTTCGGGCATTGACCAATTCTATTGTATAGTTTTTAAAAGATATATGGGCTGTTCCAAAATTTTTGAAAACACTTAATTTGGCTTCTTCACTTAATTTCTGGCACAAATTTTCTGCGACTTGCAGAGCATCGTGTGTGCAAACGATGTCAATTTCATCACCGATTTTATTAAACAGAAATAAATCCCTGACAAAGCCGCCTATAACAAATGCTTCAGTATTTGTTTCATTTATTGATTTTTGAATTGTTTGAAAGATGGGAGTGTTAAGAAAATCAAATTGCATTTTGCGGATATTAAAGCCGCAAATATAGTAAATGTATGAGCGGTATTTATTTCTGTATTTTTACACGCTGAATAAATATATTGATGTCCAAGTCAATCTGGAAAATAATTGTCATAGTATTGGGAATAGCAGCATTGAGTGTTTTAATTCATCGCTTATACACTGCATTTTCATTGCGTCAGATTCGTGAGATGTATAAAATGATTGTTCAACCACAATCGTTGGGATATTTTTTTCTTACGATTATTTTGATGCCTGCTAATTGGATGATAGAGTGCTGGAAGTGGTATAAAGTGAGCAATGTGGTTGAAAAAAATAATTTTGTAAATGCTGTAAAATCGTTGCTGGTTGGTATGGCATACGGGCATTTATTGCCGGGCAGAAGCAGTGAGTTTTTGGGTAAAGTGCTATTTTATTCTGAAAAAAATAAATCCAATATCATTGTGTTGCACTTTGTCAATGCGGCATTTCAAATGTATGTAACGATTGTAGTAGGGTTGTTTTTTTTATTGGTATATTATGCTTCTAATTTGTTTTCTGATTCACATTTTCAAATCATTGTATTAGCTGCAATTGTATTAATGTTTATAGTGAGCAGTCTTGTTTTTTATAGCAATAAGTTGAATGTTCTAAAAAGGTATTTTAGTCAATTAGATTTTAATATAGAAAAGTCATTAAAGATTGAACTTTTGTTATTATCTTTTATACGATACTTTGTTTTTGTTTTGCAATTTTTTTTGGTCTTTAAGATATTTATATTAGAATTAGAATTAAATGTTGAATTTATGGCGAGAATATCTTTATATTTTTTAGTAACATCGGTTATTCCAATGGTAAGCATTATAGAGGTAGCAGTGCGTTCATTGATTGGTATTTATATTTTTCAGAAATGGGGAATGAATGATTTGCAAATTACTACAATTGTATCTATTATTTGGTTGATAAATCTTGTGATACCGAGTATAGCAGGGTTTGTAATTGGTAGTTTTCACATCAAGCGGTTGAATTCATGATATTAATTTTTTTTATATCAATTAGTATTTATGTTGTGTTTTGGTTAGTAATGGAATATTATTTTCATAAAGATGAAAATGAAAGTAAAAAAATAGGGGAAAATCTGAATACAAAGTGTAGTATCATTATTTGTGCTTACAATGAAGAGAAGAATATTCAAAAATGTTTAAGGAGTATCTTGGAACAAGAGTTTGATAAAAATAATGTTGAGATTATTGTAGTAGATGATGGCTCGTCGGACAATACTTTTGAATATGCAAAGAATGTTTTAGAAGCAAGTGGATGTCAGTTTCAAATTATTTGTAATGAAAAAAATATCGGTAAAAAAAGAAGTATTGAACATGCTGTAAATGCGAGTGATAAAGAGAGTGAGTGGATTGTTTTAAGAGATGCGGATACTTATACAAAAAATTTCAATTGGTTAAAAACTCTGATAAATTGTGAAGTAGAAGGAGTTGATTTGATAATTGCGCCGGTAATTTTTACTGCTGATAGATTTAATTTTTTAAGTTGGTTTCAATTCTTTGAGAATTTAGCATTGATGCACTTAACGTATTCAAGTTGGAAAATGCAACACCCGATTTTGTGCAATGCTGCTAATATGGCATTTAAGAAACGAGCATTTTTAGAATTACAACCTTATAAAGATAACTACAACATTTTAAGTGGCGATGATATTTTTTTGTTGCAAAAATTTTTTAAGGCCCGTAAAAATATCAAAGCAGTATTTAAATCGGAAAGTACCGTTTATACAGAAATTCCGGAATCCTGGAAGCAAATGCTGGTACAAAAATACCGATGGGTCTCAAAAGCAAGTGCTGTTTCCAATATTTTTAATTTGTTTTCAGCTTTTTTAATGGCTACCACTAACCTGCTGTTGTTTTTTTTATTTTTTTATTCTTTTTTTTATTTTGCATTTGCGTTAACCTTAAAAATAATTGTAGATTTAAAAGTGCTTTATTCCGTTCAAAAAAAACTCCAGCTAACGGCTATCAATAGCATTAAATTTTTGATTGCAGAAGTAGTGTATATTCCTTATGTTTGTGCTTTAATTTTCTATTATCTTTACAGAACATTAAAAAATGACAGAAGAACTTTTACAAAAAAAAACTAAATTGCGTAATAACAAAAACAAAAAACTTTTTTCAATCTTGAAAAAACAAAGTAACACGGAGAAAAAATTTCTATTATTAGGAGAGAAAGAGTGGAAAAAATTCAGGAAAAACCCTTTGTCCATAATCGGATTATTTATTATAATTTTATCAACCGTAATAGCTGTTTTAGGTTATCTCATTACACCGGATTCTACCCCTTTTGCAAATGATCAAAAGCCGGAACTGCACACCAAACCGCCCGGTTTTACTGTTCCTATGCTTAAAGTGAAGAAAAATGACTTTGTGAATAGTGGAAATATCTTAAAAACAATGTTTTTGGGTAAAGTATTGGATTACACAGCATATCCTATATACTATTACTTTTTTCACGGGCAATATGTTACTATTGAAGGATACACCGGAAGTACGCCCAACAGAGGTATAAAAGTATCGTTTAACATAGCCGATGTGTTGTATCCCATTGATACCAAATTGCCTATTAAATTTGATGAAGAAAACGGCTTGTTGACCTTTTATACAGTAGATGGTGTGAAAGTACAAGAAAGTATTTTTTCATTAAGGAAAAAAGTGCAGGAAGAAGCAATTATAAGCAGAACGTATTGGTTGGGTACAGATGTGGCAGGGCGGGATATGTTGAGCCGTTTATTAATCGGCACAAGAATTTCTTTGAGTGTTGGTTTTGTTTCTGTGATTATATCTGTTTTTATCGGTATTTTGTTAGGAGCAGTAGCCGGCTATTTCAGGGGAAAAACGGATGATATTATTATGTGGGTTATTAATGTAGTATGGTCAATACCCACATTGTTATTGGTAATAGCGATTACATTAGTTCTTGGAAAGGGAATTGTGCAAGTATTTATAGCCGTTGGCTTGACAATGTGGGTGGATGTAGCTAGGGTAGTAAGAGGTCAGGTACTTTCGTTGAGAGAAAAAGAATTTATTGAAGCATCCCGTGCATTAGGGTATACCAACAGACGCATTATCATCCGCCATATTTTGCCTAATATTATTGGGCCTGTTATTGTGATAGCGGCTTCCAATTTTGCTACCGCTATATTGACGGAAGCGGGATTAAGTTTTTTAGGCATTGGCGCACAGCCGCCTACGCCATCGTGGGGCGAGATGATCAATACCCATCGTGGCTATGTATTGGTAGATAAGGCCTATCTCGCTTTTATTCCCGGGCTGGCTATTATGATTTTGGTATTTGCATTTATGTTGGTTGGCAATGGATTAAGAGATGCTATGGACTCCCGATTAAGCGATGAAACGCCCCCTATTATGCAATAATTTTTCAAGAGTATGAAATCTGATTTTACCATAACAGAAGAAAATTACATTAAAGCCATTTACATATTATCTTATGAGATAAGATATAACATCAAAGTGGGTACCAAAGACATTGCTACGATTTTGAAAGTGCAGCCGGCTACCGTTACGGACATGTTGAAAAAACTGAAAAAGAAAAAAATGATCCATTACAAAAAATATGCTCAAATTCAATTAACCAATACAGGGATATTATATGCCAAACAATTGCTTCGAAAACATCGTTTGTGGGAAACATTTTTGTATGATAAATTACACTTCAACTGGGATGAAATTCATGAAATAGCAGAACAGTTAGAACATGTTCAATCCGATGAACTCATTGAGCGCTTGGAAAAATTCTTACAATATCCCCAATACGATCCGCATGGAGAACCTATTCCTGACGCGTTTGGCAAAATTCCCAGTTTGCCGGATACTTTACTTATCAATATTAAACCCCAAAAGTGGTACACTGTAGTTGCTTTAAAAAATACAAGACCGGAATTTTTAAAGTACTTACAACAAATTTCAATTCAAATTGGCACCAAAATAAAATTTGTAGAAAAAATTCTTTATGATAATTCCTTGAAAATAATGTTTTCAAATAATAAACAAGTAATTATTTCCGGAAAAATCGCGGAAAATATATTAGTTACTGAAATGAAATAAACATTAATCAGAAATTATGCGAGATAATGACGATGACTTTTTTGATTTTGAAGAGGAGGACAATGAATTTGATGAATTGGTTTTAAAGTTTGAGAAATATATAAATGAAGGGGAAGCTGCATTTTTCGACTCACAAGATATATTAGATTTGATTGATTATTATATGGGATGGATGGATAAAGAAATGGCTCATAAAGCCCTTGAAGTAGGGTTGCAATATTATCCCGATTCATCTGAGTTGTTATTAAAGAAAGCCGAATTATTAGCACAACAAAGCTACACATTAGAAGCATTAAAATTACTTACTCAACTTGAGCTACAATTAAAACATGAACCTGATTTTTATTTAACAAGAGGCGACATTTATTCTCAAATGGGCTTATCAGAACAAGCCATTACTGAATATAAAAAATTACTGGAAATAGATTATCCGAATAAAGAATTTGTTTATAGCATTATAGGAACAGAATACATGATGCAGGATAAATTTGAAGAGGCCGTCTATTATCTGAAAAAGACCATTGAGTATAATGCCGATAATGCTGCTGTGCTTTACAAGATATATTTTTGTTATAGTGAAATACATAAGTTGAATGTATGCATAGAATATCTTAAAAAAATTCTTGATGAACATCCGTTTAATTCTGATGCATGGCTCTATCTAGCTTTTTGTTATTATGATATAAAAGATTATGAAAATGCACTTGAAAGTATCCATTTTGCGCATGCTATCAATCAGAATGATTTACTGATTATATTAAAAAAAGCAGATATATTGAAAGCACTGCAACGCTATGATGACGCTATTGAGATTCTTAAAGAAGCATTTAATCAAAATCCACAAAACCCATACATGTCTACTGTTTTGGGCGAAACTTTATTAGAAGTGTCTGATTTTGAAAGGGCTATTTATTATTTTCATAAATCATTACATGCCAATTCAAAAGACAGTAGAGCATGGTTAGGTCTTGGAGAATGTTATGCACGAATTTCTCAAGATAGCGAATCCATATCCTGTGTTCAACAAGCGATTATTAACTCACAGAATGATCCTTCTGTATTATTCAGGGCTTCTAAAATTTTTATTTTATTAGAATTACATGAAGAAGCATTAGGATTGCTTAAAGAAATCTATAGCAAAGGGTTTGATAAAACAGAAGTCATCGTTTACTTAAGTATTGCTCTGGAAAAAACAGGGTACGTTACAGAAGCAGTAGATATACTTACAGATCAGATATACAATCAACAAAATAATGCCATTGAATTACAATATTGTCTGGCCGGAATTCTGCTGCTTTATCAATATCGTCAGGAAGGGCTGTCCACCCTGGAAAAAGCACTGCAACTTGATCCAGCAAAATACGAACTTATTTATGAATTCAGTGTGTTTTTTGAAGAGGATATTGAAATACAACATCTCATTCAATGGTATATAACATAAAAAAATAGATAGTATGAAACCTACTTCATCTGTAGTAAAAAATCAGACACTTTATCCTTTGCCGGAAAGGTCTGACAAACCAAGAACAAATGGTCTGACCATGGTGATTGACAAAGGTCTGGGCCTGCACGCGGCAGAAGATCTTGTTACTACGGCAGAACACATTATTGATTTTGTAAAAATAGGATTTGGAACTTCCATCGTTACTAAGAACCTGAAAGATAAAATTAAAATTTATCAGGAAGCAGGTATTGATGTGTATCTTGGAGGTACATTGTTAGAGGCCTTTTTGATACGAAATCAGTTAAAAGAGTATTTAAAGTTTATAGATGAATTAAACATACACTGCATAGAAGTGTCGGATGGCAGCATTATAATTCCTCACGATGAAAAATGCGAATTAATTCAGTATCTGTCTAAAAATTACAAAGTGCTATCAGAAGTTGGCTCAAAGGAAGAAGGTATTATTATTCATCCGAACCGGTGGATTAAAATGATGAAAGCAGAATTACAAGCAGGATCCTTTAAAGTTATTGCAGAAGCCCGTGAAAGCGGAACAGTAGGAATTTTTCACAAAAACGGTGCTGCCCATGTATTGCTTATTGATAAAATCAAAGCTAATGTGGATATAAATAATATCATTTGGGAAACCCCGCAAAAAAATCAACAGGTATATTTTATCAAACATTTTGGAAGCAATGTAAATTTGGGGAACATACCGACTACAGATATTATTGCTTTGGAGTGTTTAAGATTAGGTTTAAGAGGCGATACTTTTTTCTCATTTCTTTCAGACAACAAAAAAGAAATTAGTTTAAAAATCCCTAAATAAAAAAGAATAGTTCTTCTATTTAATTATCTTTGCAAAACAAATTCTAAAAAATATGGCGAAAAATACAATCAAAAGTAATATCCATTCAAAATCTGCTTCTGTTCATCCCAGAGCACAGGAATTAAAGCTCCCGCCATTAACGAATACTTTTCGTTTTTTTCCTTTTACCAATCAAACCCAACCGATTATTATCCTCACTCTGGTTGGCTTTATATTTTACTTAACGTCTTTGTATAATGAACATGCGCTGGACGATGGAATTATTATTCATCAAAATGAATATGTGATTAAAGGCATCAAAGGCATTAAAGAAATCATGACCAAAGATGCTTATGATAGTTTCTACCGACGAATGAATGCGACCGATCAATTAGCTGGTGGACGTTACAGACCTTTATCAGTAGTAAGTTTTGCAATAGAACAGGAAATTATTGGCAAGTACGATAATGGGCAATTTCCACCGAATTGCTGGGATTACAATAAAAACGGAAAAAACGATCCGGATGAAGACATCAATAACGATGGTGTTTTTAATGAAATTGATTGTCAGACCAAAGGTGCCCATTTTCGCCATTTTAATAATATCTGGACCTTTGTGTTGAGTGTGTTATTATTGTATCTAGTAATGCGAAATTACTGGTTCAGAGAATGGCAAGACATGGCTTTTTTGACAGCACTGCTGTTTATTATGCATCCTATTCACACAGAGGCCATTGCCAATGTCAAAAGCCGTGATGAAACTTTTTCTTTAATTTTTGTTTCATTAACGTTTCTTTTTGCGCACAAATATCTTTTTAGCAAAACTATTCGGGATGCTTTTCTAACGGCATTAATGTTTTTTCTTGCCCTACTATCAAAAGAATATGCTGTAGTTTTATTAGGATTGATTCCAATTGCATTTTATGTATTCCATAAAATTGATATTAACTTAAAGAGTTTAATTCCACCTGCCGCGGTGTTTGGTACATTTATGTTTTTAATGTTGGCGCTAAAATGGTATCAAAAATCATTTGCAACATTGCCATTTATATATGTAGGTGTATCTGCTCTCATTTTTGGAAAAGATTTAAAGTTGAAAAACATCAATACATTGATGATATGGCTATATGGCGCTTTTTTATTTTATCTTGGCTTGCGTTTAAACGCGGTGGTATTAAAGCCCGGCGTACCGGATACTGAAATTTTAAACAATCCCTATTTACTTGCTTCCGGCGAACAAAAATTTTTCACCAAAGCATACGTTCTGCTGATATACATCATGAAACTAATATGGCCACATCCGTTATCTTCCGATTATTCGTACAACACCATTGAATACAGAAATTTATTCAGCTGGGACGCATGGGTATCCATCATTTTACATCTTACATTAGCCTATTACGGATTTAAATTAGTATTACGCCGACACGTGCTTGGTTTTGCTATTGCTTTGTATTTTGCCTTTTTATTAATGATTGGAAACATCATCATGGATATTGGTGCTACCATGGGTGAGCGTCTGATATTTCACTCTTCTATTGGTTTTTCCATTGCCTGTGCTTATTTTATTCTAAAAGGATTGGATAAATTGAATTGGAGTTTGAAATTAAAACGTGTGACTTTGATATTATTTTTATTGCCAGTGAGTATATTGTATGGCGCCAAAACATGGGAACGAAACTGGGCATGGAAAAATGATATTACATTGTTCATTGGGGATGTAGAACATAAACCACATAGTGTATTGGTGCTTGGTAATGCAGGAGCACGTTGGATTGATCTGGCAGATACAAAATATTTTACAAAAGAACCTTATGGCTTGTATCTCAAAGAGGGTAAACCTTTCAGCACCTTTAAGGAAGAAATGCTGAAGTTTAGAGTCAAAGAATCAGAACTCAAAGATGGTTGTAATAAAGATGCTATAATATTACCAGATACAGGAAAGCCGCAGAAGTTGATCACTCGTGAAAAATGTTTGTATAAAGGCATAGGTTATCTCAAACATGCCACTGAATTACATCCTCGCTATGTAAACGGTTATCTTAATTTAGGATTGGCATATTACAAATTACGGAGAGACAGAGAAGCATTGTTTTTCTGGAAACATGCTGAAAAACTGTATCCTAATAACCCATACTTGCGTAATTATTACATTGTTTTCTATAATGATTTACTCAACCGTGGTTATCAAAAATCCATGCGTGGAAGACACGATAGTGCTGTGATTGAACTCAATAAATGCATTATTTTAGATAAATTCAATCCAGAGGGCTGGTACAGTTTGGGCGCTGCGTATTTTAATATCCGTAATTACAGACGTGCTCATCAATGTTGGAAAAGATGCCTAGAACTTAAACCCGATCATCAAATGGCTAATCAGGCGATTAAGAATATCACGCCTCAAATGTTGGGCATTGTTCCTACGCCTACTACAGTGTCGGCTAACAAAAAATAACTTGATGTTGGTTGCCTATAAAAAATCTCTTGTATTCACATTTTACCTGTTTATTTGTCTCACGGCTATTGCTCAGCAACAACCTACTACCAGAAAAAATAATAATGCAGATTCTAAAAAAGAAGGAGCAAAAGTGATGATAATCCCATTTGAAAATAAAATGTACCTAAGTGAAATAGATTATTATATCAATAAAGAAATGAACTTGAATACAAAACAAATTCGTCATGAATTTAGAGATGGATTAAATGAACAATTGTATTATGCTTTTAAAAAACGAAAATTTTTTCCGATAGATTTAATGAGTGATACAATAAAATATAATAAAGATTTAAAGTTTATTTACGGCAACATAGCGTACGATTATGTGAAAGTGCCGGATCAAAACAATTACAAACCACCTGTGAAAGAAAAAAAAGTAAAAGGTATTCAAAACGGACAAGTGGTGGCAGAGACAGATGCCGAAAATAAATTTATGAATACCCGTGTTCTTTCGCCGGCCTTAGTACCTTATTTATATGAGAAATACCATGCCAAATATTATGTGTTTATTAATGAGTTAGATTTAAAAGCATCTGCTGTTAATCCAACCGATTATATCCCTCAGAATGCTAAAAGAAAAATAGTAGTGCATTATACTATATTTTCAGTGGATGCAAAAGAAATCAATTCTGGTATTGCAGAAGTAGATGCAGAAATCAATATCAACAATCCTTCTAAAATTATTAAAAATTATTTTTCTGTTTTAGCAGACACGATTACTAATCGGATGGTAAGACACATTCCACCAAGTACAAAAAATTTAAAATAGTACTTACACCTTCTCAGCGACGCCCCATCTTTTATTGTAATGATTCACCTTTTTTATTCCTTTATTTTTCACCGCTTCTTCAAATTCATGTCTGAAATGCCGGATGGCACTCGCTACAGGCCATGATGCCGCATCCCCTAAAGGACAAATGGTTCGTCCATCAATTTTACTTTGAATCTCCCATAGTAAATCAATATCTTCCATCCGGGCGGTGCCATCTATAAACTTTTTTAGCACTTTTTCCATCCATCCGGTTCCTTCCCTGCAAGGTGAACATTGTCCACAACTTTCATGATGATAAAAACGTGTGAATGTAAATAAATTCTCTACAATGCTGGTATCTTCATCCATTACGATAAAGCCACCCGAACCCAACATGGTTCCTGTTTGAAATCCACCGTCGGCCAAACTTTCATAACTCATTAGTCGTGGTTCGCCTTTTGCCGTTTTTAGTATGAGCTCTGCCGGCAAAACAGGCACTGATGAACCACCTGCCACTACTGCTTTTAGTTTTTTCCCGCCTCTTATGCCTCCACAATACTCGTCTGAATAAATAAACTCTTCTACAGGTAATCCTAACTCAATCTCATAAACACCCGGCTTGTTGATGTGTCCGGAAGCCGATATTAATTTAGTGCCGGTCGATTTTCCAATACCAATTTTAGCGTACTCTTCGCCCCCCATTTGAGTGATGGGCACTACAGCCGCGATTGTTTCTACATTATTGACAACGGTAGGGCAGCCCCAAAGTCCTGCTACCGCTGGAAAGGGCGGCTTAATTCTTGGGTTTCCCCGCTTTCCTTCCAAGGATTCAATTAAGGCCGTTTCTTCTCCACAAATGTAAGCGCCTGCACCCACTTGAACATATATATCCAACGAATAATCGGTGCCTAAAATGTTTTTACCCAGCCAGCCATTGGCGTATGCTTCTGCTATGGCTTTTTCTAATATACGCGACACATAAAAATATTCTCCACGAATATAAATGTAAGATGTATTTGATCCTAAGGCATAAGATGCAATAATCATACCTTCTATCAACAAATGCGGAATGTGTTCCATCAAATATCTATCTTTAAACGTCCCCGGTTCTGATTCATCTGCATTACAGAGTAAATACCTTGGTACACCTGGTGGTTTTGCCAGAAAACTCCACTTCATACCAGTAGGAAAGCCCGCGCCACCGCGTCCGCGTAAACCAGATTTTTTTACCTCTTCCACAATTTGTTCTGGTGAAAAATTTTTCAATGCTTTTTCAACCGCAGCATATCCGCCATTAGCACGATATACTTCATAGGACTGAATGCCCGGAATATGAATTTTATCCAATAATAATTTCTTTCCCATAAAAATTATTTTGTGTTTTGCCAATCTAAATCCGTGTAATTTTTTCTTTTATTCTCCTGCCTGTATTTTTCAAGAAGAGCATCTACCTTTTCATAGTTCAGATTTTCATGATAAGATGCGCCACATTGTAGCATGGGGGCAGTGCCACAAGAACCCAAACATTCTACTGTTTTTAATGTAAATAGACCATCTGCTGTAGTTTCACTTTCTTTTATACCTAATTTTTTTTCTATGTATGCAATAATTTCATTGGCACCATTTAGCCAGCAAGAAGAAGTACGGCATACTTCCAGAACGCACTTTCCTACTGGTTTTAAATTAAACATTGTGTAAAAACTGGCTACCTCAAATACTTCTATGGCGGATATATTCAACAACTCTGCTACATAGTCCATCACTTCCGGACTAAGCCAGCCGTCATTTTCGGCCTGTGCTATGTGTAGCACAGGAATTAAAGCGGATTTTTGTTTTCCTTCCGGATACCGTTTTTTAATAGATTCTATTGTTTGTAATGCTTCCTCACTAAACTTAATTTGTTTTCTTTTTTCTTTATCAAAAGTTAATACGCCATGTACCTGGGTAGACATAATACAATTTTGCTGCAAAAGTAATAGAAATGCTGTGAAATTGAAAATAAAATTAAAACGATAATAATGTATATCCGATTTAGAATAATATGCGGATGAGCACTGTACAATGACGCGTATAAATGTTTTTTAGAACGAAATACAAATATCTTGTGAGAATAGTATTTTTAGCATATTTTGAAGGAAAACTTTGTACACGAATAAAGTTGCAACGAGTGTTGTTTTATTTTGCTTAACGGCTTAAAATTAACTGCAACATTTGTATTATCTTATCAAAGCATTTTTGAAAGGATTTATCATTACATTTGCCACAAAATTTGTATTTCATAGTAATAAGCAAATGATGAAAAAAGTCCAACTGCCCATTTTAATTGCCATTGGCTTGATTTTAGTAGCTTTATTGTATGTTCAAAAAAAACAAAATCCACAACCTGTTCGTAAACTGCCATATTATGGGCCGCCAGAATTATCAGATAAAACACAGCACACCATTCCATCGTTTACATTTATTAATCAATACAATGAACCTGTAACTGAGAAAGATGTTGAAGGGAAAATATATGTGGTGGATTATTTTTTTGTTACCTGTAAATCCATTTGTCCGATTATGGCTAAGCAAATGAAAAGAGTTTACGATGCTTTTCATAATGATAACGATGTTTTAATTTTATCACACACGGTCAATCCGGAAGACGATAGCGTGTCGGTATTAAAACGCTATGCTGAAGAACATGGAGTATTTGATAAAAAATGGTTGTTTTTAACTGGAGATAAAAAACATTTGTATGAAATGGCGAGAAAAGCGTATTTACTAAATGCTGAAGAAGGTGATGGTGGACCGGATGATTTTATTCATACACAGAATTTTGCGTTAATTGATAAACACGGGCACATTCGTGGTTATTATGATGGAACAGATAGTGTTGAAGTAACAAGATTAATCCAGGACATTACGGTTTTGAAACAGGAAAATTAAATAGGTAGTGCATTGAAACTTTCAAACGCTCAAAAAGGTCATTTATCACTGTTTACGGCACAGGTCATTTATGCAATGAATTATTCCATTGCAAAAGATATTATGCCGCATTATCTTCATCCGATATCTCTTGTGTTTTTGAGGATTTTCGGAGCGTGTGTTTTATTTTGGATGTTAAGTTTTTTTATTTCAAGTGAAAGGCAAAATGTAACAAAAGAAGATCTTAAAAAAATAGTGGTATTGTCTTTATTTGGAGTGTTGATCAATCAATTTTTTTTCATTTATGGTTTAAGTATTACCACGCCTATTAATTCGGCGATTATTATGATTTCCAATCCAATTATCGTTTTTCTTTTAAGTTTTTTTATTTTTAGTAAAAATTCAAGTGATTTTATTCATTGGAAACATTGGCTGGGCTTGGGTTTTGGAATAATTGGGGCATTGACTTTGATTTTATTTAAAGGAAATTTTAGTTTTGGTTCGGATACATGGTTAGGCGATTTGATGACCTTACTAAATTCTACTTCCTGGGCATTGTTTTTAATTTATGGAAAAGAAATGTTGCAAAAATATCACACGGTAGCCGTGATGAAGTATATGTTTCTTTGGGGAACTATTTTGTTTTTACCTGTTGCCGTTTATTTTTTATCTCATGAAGAATGGCAAACGATTCCTATCTCTATTTATTGGGCAATTGCATTTGTAGTAATAGCCACCACATTTATTGCTTATTTATTAAATACTTATGGACTAAAATTAATGAGCACTTCTGTAGTGAGTATGTATATTTATACGCAACCTTTTTTGGCCACATTATTTGCTGTTATGTTAGGAAAAGATACGATTACAGCTACTAAATTAATTGCAGGATGTTTTGTATTATTAGGCATCTATTTAGTGAATACCAAAAAATAAATGTATGTTATATTCAATGACAGGATATGGAAAGGTTTCAGTTTCTGATAGTCAGATTAACTTAAGTATTGAAATAAAAAGCTTAAATGGTAAAAATGTTGAAATTTCACTGAAATGTCCTGGCTGGCTTAAATTCTTGGAATTAGACATAAAGAATTATATACAGGAAAAACTAATGAGAGGGAAAATTGACGTTTATTTGACTATTGAATGGAAAGAAGATATTGTATTAAATCAAATAAATACAATAAACTTAAAAAAATATTACAATCAATATAAGCATTTGTTAGATGAATTAAATATCAATACAGAAAATCCATATATTGTTGCTACTATATTTCGTGAGATATTGCACTTACAGGAAAAACAAGAAGATATGGAAGAATTGCTTTTAAGTGAAAAAAATAAAAAATTAATTTTTGAGACGTTAGAAGAATGTTGTCATAAACTGATTGATTTTAGAAAAACAGAAGGCAACAAATTAGAACAAGATATTTTAGAACAATTAAAAAATATAGAAGATTTGAGAAACAAAATTATTTTAAGAGATCCCATTCGTAAACAAAAAATGAGAGATAAAATTTTGAATTCTTTAAAAGAAAATTTAGAAGAATCTAAAATTGATAAGGAGCGATTTGAACAAGAAATGATTTATTACATAGAAAAATTGGATATTAATGAAGAATTAGTGCGCTTGAAAAGCCATATAGATTACTTTAAATTTATATGTAATGATGGAGTAGCAATGGGAAGAAAACTTAGTTTTTTATCTCAAGAAATTGGAAGAGAAATCAATACAATCGGAAGCAAAGCCAGTGATGAAGAAATTCAAAAATTAGTGGTTGAAATGAAAGATGCATTGGAAAAGATAAAAGAACAATTGAATAACATTTTGTAAAATGTCAAAAAAATATCTTATTGTTATCGGTGGCCCTACGGCAATAGGGAAAACAGAACTGGCCATTGAGTTGGCAAAACACTTCGATACCGTTATTCTTTCAGCAGATTCTCGTCAGATTTACAAAGAGCTCAACATTGGTGTGGCCAAACCTTCTGGGACGCAATTAAGCGAGGTAAAGCACTATTTTATCTCACACATTTCTATACATCAGGATTATTCAGCGTATGATTATCAAAAAGAAGTACATCAATTATTACCACAATTATTTCAACAGCGTGATGTAGTAATTATGGTCGGTGGGACGGGATTCTATATCAATGTCGTCTTAAATAGACTCAATGAAGTACCGCAAATATCAAATGAGACCAAAAGTATAGTCAAAACATTATTTGAAACAAGAGGCATAGAAGGTCTTCAGGAAGCATTAGAAAAAAAAGACCCTCAATACTTTTCAAGAGTGGATAAACATAATCCAATGCGATTAATGCGAGCATTAGAGGTTATTTATGAAACAGGAAAACCGTTTAGTTGGTTTTTAAATGATCAGATAATTAAAAAGCCGGATTATTTTGTTCCAATAAAAATATGGTTAAACACGAATAGAGAGTTACTTAATGAGAGAATTAATCAACGGGTTTTAAAGATGATAGAAAACGGATTGGAAAATGAAGCCAGAATGCTTTATCCATATAGACATTTAAAAGCATTAAATACAGTAGGATACAAAGAATGGGTGCCTTATTTTGAAAGTAAAAAGGTAAGAATAACTTCGGTGATTGAGCAAATACAAAAAAACACACGGCACTATGCCAAGCGCCAAATAACCTGGTTGAAACATCAATGGGATGGACTGGAAGTAAAAGATAAAGAAGCATTATGGAGCCCAGATAAGATCATTCAATTAATAGAAAACCGATTAAAATGACAAAAGTGTACAACCATTTCAGTTTAAAATAAATTTGCAAATTATATCTTTTTTAAAGTTTTAAAGAAATTTGTAACCTAAATTACAATTTATCGTAAAACTAACAAAAACAAAAAAGTATGGTAGATGTTTTTATACCCCCTTAATATGAAAAATAGAACGTGCTATTTAGCAGTAAACATTAAAAACTTATTCAAAAGTTAGAATTAAAACTAAATTAAATTTAATAACCACAAAAATTAAAACCATGAAAAAGCTATCAATTATTTTAGGAGTCGGTGTATTAAGCACTACACTCAGCTACGCTCAGCTCGTAGATGAAAAAAATGTAACAGTAACTATGGATTTACAACCAGTGTTACAATTAAATATGACCACCCCGGATCAAATTGCTTTTGTATTTGATGAAATCCGTGAGTACTATGGGGGAATCTTGAAGTACGGTGCTACTATCTTAAAAGTATCTTCCTCTGTTTCTTGGGATCTTTACGCGGTAGGACATTCTCAAAATGGTACTTTCTGGGATCAACAAATGGCTTACAGTTCTGGTGGGGGGCCTAATAGCAGAAACACTCTGCCATTAAGTTTATTAGAGTTACGCCAATATCCTACTAACCCAAGAACGAATGGTTTATCGGGTACCTGGTTAGATTACAATACACCATTCGCACCTGCTAATGCACTAATTCCTGGACAAAACAGCGTGTATTATACTGCTGGTAACCCTTATGTAGCTCCTGCTGCTACTGAGAAATATATTGCCGGTGCTGCGGGCTTTATTGGTGGTGGTGGTGATGCAGTGGATGGTGGCTCTTTCTTGACAGCCGGTTCATTAGGTAGCAATTATTATTATGTATTAGATTATCGCATACTACCCGGTTTACCTGCTATTTTCCCTGCTGCAGGTACAAATGCTGGTTTACCAGAAGATTTAGTAACTTTGTTTGGTGCTAATTCGTACGCACAACCTGGGGTTTATACCATGAATGTAAAATATGTATTAATGGAAGACCAATAGTGGTTCAAATTCTTAAACCTTTGATCCTCCCTAATTCTCTCTTGAATTAGGGAGGCATTGAAGGTTTGTTTTATTAAAAAAAATACTTTCGTGAGAAGTAAAAATTTGTTATTTTTTCAGATTATAATTTTTGTAGTATTAAGCATTAATTTATTTTCGCAGGTCTGTCCTAACCCAATTACGAACAATTGCTCTGATGCGGTAGCGGGGACAAGTCGGTTTTATGTAGATGGACGAACTAATCTGGATTTTACTTTTGACGATATGAATAAATATACTAGAGGAATTACTTATTCTGGTGCCACTCAATTACGTTTGAAAATAGATGAAATTAATCCCGGTTTCTGTAAATGGAAACTAATAATGATTGTGGAAAATAATGGGTACTTGCCGAATAACGAATGGGAACCCTTGGTATATTATGGAAGTTCAGGAAACAATCCTAATCTTAATCTTATCGAAGTGTCTGTTTGGAATGGCTGTGGAACGGCTTTATTTAATGGGGTCTTTAGAACCTTTTCAAATAATATAAATCAGGATACTTTAAGTATAATCCCTGATCTTGCTATACGCAATTTACCGGGTCCTTGTGATGGCACACACATCAACGGGCCAGGGAGTTATTTGACGGATTATAATGAATTTTCTTTTAATATAGATTATCGTATTACGCCAGGTTTTGCCTTAAGACCGGGCTCTTATCAAATACGCATTCGCTTTTGCCTTGTTGAAATTCCATAATAGATGCAGAAGGTTAAGAACATATATAAATCATTGAGGTACTATTTTTTACTGTGCCTTGTAGGGGGTATTGTTTATGATTCAAGTTTTGCTCAAAATGATACGATTAAAAATAACATTGTAAAAAATACAGATACTACTAATTTGCTCCCCATTATTAAAGGACAACCGAATATCTATGGGCTTATTTTAAATTTTAATAAAGATACCGTTACCTTTAACAAAGGTGAAATTATTTCAAATGTATTATATATAAAAAACGATGGAAGCAAAAATTATCGTTTTACTGTACAGATGATTGTACCTAATGAATGGACGCCTATCGGACTGCAAACTAAAACCTTTCAATTAGATGCCGGAAAAGAAATGTTTATTCCTGTCAGTGTCATTCCCCGGATGAAAGTTTCAGGCAATGCTCAGGTTTTAGTTACAGCGTTTATACAAAATGCGGATAACCCTGATGAAGTGTTAGGAACTGTGTTTTTCCAAAGTATTTACAACAAAAAAACAGCGTGGAAAGTTTCTGCAGATGTCAGTAAAATCTACCTAAAAAACAATCAGGATTCTGTATCCTTTCGTCTAAATGCTTCCAATTTGGGAAACACCAATCAAGATATTATTATCAATCTCAAGAAAAATAAAACGAATATTTCTGTAAAAGATTCTATTAAAAATGAAAATTTTGAAACAAAAACAATCAGCTTGAAGCCCATGCAGGATACTACTTTTCATTTACGATTTATTAAAGAAAAAGAAAGAAGAAATGAACGTTTACTGGATATTGACAATTACAAACCGGTTTCTGCCGGAATACCTGAAAAATATCATTTAAATTTTTCTTCTCAATCGCCGCGACCGGATGAGAAAAACGCGTTTCAATCTGGTGCTAAATTAGAATTTATTAAATTGAATGACGAAGTACAGGGCAATATCTATCAATCCAATCGCTTGCCTTTGATTATGGACATTAATACATACAATATTTTAGGCGCTTCACCAGCAATGAATATATGGATCTATGGCAATGCTACTTTGGAAAACAATCAAAATGTGGCTTACAACTTTCAAAGTTTTTTCAATCAAAACTTTTTGAGTGATAATTTTCTGAAGCAAACGACATTTTTTATTTTTTATTCTAATCCTAAAATGGCCGCACAAATTGGGAATGGTGGAATTTATACTATTGGTGCCTTTCCCGGTTCTTTTAACGTAAGAGGAGAGTACAAATTTAATTTATCCCACAAAGCAGGGGTGTTTTATTCTCAAAATCCGCAAATATGGTTTCAGCCCACTTCACAGACCGCAGGCGCTTATTATGAGTTTCTAAAAAGTAATAAAATACGAGTGTATTCTCAATATGCACACACCAGAAGTTTAATTTCTAATTTATCTGCCGATATTTTAAATCTTCAATCCAGTTATTCTATATTTAAAGGACATTCGTTTGGAATAAGAGGTGGATTAAGCCGAAGAGTAAAGAACGACACAGCCACATTGGGATACTATGCAGGTACGAATTATAGCGGAATTTTTAGCAAGCAATGGACTTTACAAATCAGCAATTTTTATTTTGCGCCAGCATTTGGAGTATTTAGCCAAGAACGTTTTAATAATTTATTAAACCTTTCTTACAAAATTAAACAGAATTCTATTTTAATGCTACGCAGTAATCTTTTTATGTACAAAATAATTCAAAGTCAAAATTATTTGGATTATCAAATGAATAATGAGTTGTTTCATCAATTATTAGGCACAAAAGTTGGAAATTTAAGTTATTCAGGTTTCTATAATTTATTTTACATCCGAAAGTTTATGATTCATTCCAGAGGTTTAGGATTAAATACCAACGTGTACGCTTCGGATAAATTCTTAAGGTATTATTTTACACTTCGTGCCGGCTATAACTATTCACCCGACACATTAAGAAAAAATTTCTTTTTTACACAATTGGGAACGCAAGTATTTTACAAAACATTATCTGTCAACATTCGCTATTTATTAGGCAATCTAACCATTGATGAGCGCTTTTATGCCTTAAATAATTTCTCTGTTCCGCAGTTTTTCTCAATATCTGCAAGGCATCAATACCAATTCAAAGCACGAAATTTTGTTACAGAAAATTATGCAGGTTATAGCGTTTCAACAATTAATTATACCAACATTTACTGGCAACCCAATTTCTTTTACTATAGCAACAATGGATGGCGTTTCAGAGCATATGCCGAAGTGAACTGGAACCGATTAAGACAATTTAATGACTTCTTTGGATCACCTTCTTTGTCCAATACTAATTCTAATACTGGACAATGGGTGTTTAATATATTTTTAGGATTTGGAATACGAAAAGAATTTTCATTGCCTTTGCCTTATAGCAAAAAACATTTTGTTAATCTTGTATTCCTGCCTTTCTTTGACTTAAATGGAGACGGTAAAAAACAAGATGAAGAAAAAACACTTGAAAATGTGGTCATCAGAATTTATAATGAACAGAAAAATGAAGAATACGAAATGCTAACGAATAAAAAAGGAATGGCTACTTTAAAGAATGTTGAAACGGGTGTATATAATTGGAATGTATGGTCATTAGAGGATTTAGGTGGATGGTTTCCGCACATTGCTGATTCTATCAATATCTCTACTGGAGGTATTCAATATATACCATTTGTCAGAGGCGTAAAAATTGTTGGAAAAGTATATTTACAACGCGATAAAAATTCCCCGGACGCTGATAAAAAGTTGGATTTATCAAGAATAAAAATTACCTGTCAAAATTCTAAAACATATACTACTATTACAGACAATGAAGGAAACTTTGAAATATTCGTGCCGGCAGGTAAATACACTATTACAATGGATGAAAAAATTCTTGGAACAAAATTTAAATTATTACAAAACAATATTGAAATACAAGTAGATGATAAATATTCTAATATCTTTATTCCTTTTCATATCATTGAAAAACCTAAAAAAGTAAAATTCGTTAAACCAGAATAAACAGTTATAGTTATGAAAAAAAATTATGTTTGGATAGCTCTTTTTGGTATTTGTGTCAATTATTTCATTGCTCAACAAGATACCACTAATAATGTAATCAAAAAAGATACAGCCCAACCTTCCGTGCCCACTCCATCCAAGGATACGAAAATTCCAAAAAGTAATTATCCTTCTGTTGCCGATACGGCTTTTGACGATGCCGGCGTTTCAGTAAGCCCTTCTTCAATGCACTTATCTATCAAGCCCGGACAAACTGAAGTTAAAGAAATTAAAGTGAAAAATTTTACAAAGAAAACTCATAAGTTTCAAGTAAGTTTTTCAGATTTTGAAATGGGTGCTAATGGCAAACCTCTATCCATTAAAAACAGAGACAGTAGCACTTATGGCTTGTCCAAATGGATTAATGCAGCACCTACTTATTTTGAATTAAAACCGGGTCAGGAAACAAAAGTTAAACTAACTATTTCTATTCCCAACGCCCCCGAAGGATACAAAGCCCACTGGACTATAGTAACAATAGATATGCTACCAGATAGACCACCACTGGATGTTCAGTCAAGTGATAAAACCATTGCATTTGGGATTATTCCATCTTTTGGATTTGGAGTATATGTTTATCAAAACCCGCCGAATGTATTGGTCAACAAATTAGCCATAAAACAATTTGCAATGGTTGAAAAAGATGGGAAAAAACAAATCAAATTTGAAGTGAAAAATATAGGCGATGGAATTAGCTATTGTAAATCCTACATAGAACTTACTAATTTGAATACAGGTCAGCAGCAACGTTTAAAAGTAAAAAACTTCACAATCCTTCCGCAATTCAACAGAGAATTTTATTACGACTTAGATGAATTAAAACTAAAGCCTGGCAAATATCAGGTAATGGGCGTTATTGATTTTGGTAGTGATGAAGAAATTCTGGCCACTGAAATGGAAATTGAAATAAAATAAAAACATTTTTATACAATCTCTGTTTAGTAACAATTGTTGTTTCAGTAATAAATGCTGAAAAAATAAAAAGCCCTTTTTCATCCGAAAAGGGGCTTTTATCAGTTGTCCGACCAGGACTCGAACCTGGAGTCTTCTGAACCAAAATCAGACGTGTTGCCATTACACCATCGGACAGTCGGACAACTTTAATTGAGCGGCAAATATACATTATTATTTCTTAATTTTCCAAATTCAAAATAAACCGAAAAACGTTTTTGGATAATTTTAGGATAAAAATTATCCATATAAAAAATAACATTCATTCAATAAATTGATGTAGCAAAACCTTTTGTTAAATGTTTGTTCTAAAAAACTTTTTGCTAGTGAACAGACGCACTATTTCTATTTTTGATACCGGTAAAGCGATTCAGTTGATAGAGCGGATCTATTGTGAACTACAAATAACAATTACTCTTCTACTTTTTCTTTTTAGGTGCAAGAATGATCTGCATTTTCTTGCCTTCTAATTTAGGAAGGTCTTCTGGTGCACCGAACTCTTCTAATTCTGTAGCAAATCGCATCAGTAATTCTTCACCTTTTTCTTTGAATACAATTTCTCTTCCCTTAAACATAATATAAGCCCGTACTTTACAACCATCTTTTAAGAACTCTTCGGCGTGCTTTTTCTTAAAAGCAAAATCGTGTTCATCAATATGAGGTGAAAAACGGATGTCTTTTACAATGACCTTGGCGGTTTTGGCTTTGATTTCTTTTTCTTTTTTCTTTTTTTCATAGAGGAACTTACCGTAGTCAATGACTTTACATACCGGTGGTTGAGCGTTGGGAGCAATTTCTACCAGGTCCAGCCCTTTTTCCTGAGCGATGGACAGTGCCTGTTCAAGAGGAACAATGGAAGGCTCTATGCCATCGCCTACAATCCGTACTTCTTTTGCTTTAATGTTTCCGTTGATTCTATGTTCGTGTTGTTTTACTCCAGGACGAATAAATCCTTCTTTTAGTCCTTTTTTACTCATTGATTAATTTATTTTTTGACAAGTTTTTTGATAGTAGAATTTTTGTAACATTACTCCACAAAGAAATGACCATTGACATTACTTATAATTTTTCACGATATCAGAAATGCGTTGAATAAACTCTGTTACAGGCATTGTGCCAATATCACCTACTTTATGTTGTCGCACGGCAACCGACTGGGTTTGTGCTTCTTTTTCTCCAATGATGAGCATAAACGGAATTTTCATCAACTCACTTTCTCTGATTTTTTTACCAATTTTCTCATTTCTATCATCCAGCAAAACTCTTATGTTATTTTCAGAGAGCAAATGTACAATATTTTCTGCATACAAATTAAATTTTTCTGAAATCGGTAAAACGGCTACTTGTTGGGGCGAAATCCATACCGGCAAATTACCGCCCGTATGTTCTAATAAAAGTGCAATAAAACGTTCTAAAGAACCAAAGGGTGCCCGATGAATCATCACTGGTCTGTGTTTTTGATTGTCCGCACCAGCGTATTCCAATTGAAAGCGTTCGGGCAAATTGTAATCTACCTGAATGGTTCCTAATTGCCATTTTCTGCCAATGGCATCTTTTACCATAAAATCTAATTTAGGTCCATAAAAGGCCGCTTCACCGTATTCAATTTTGGTTTTCAGCCCTTTTTCTTGGGCGGCTTCTATAATTGCTTGCTCTGCTTTTTCCCACACTTCTTCACTACCGATGTATTTAGATTTGTTTTCCATATCGCGTAATGAAATCTGGGCGATATAATCTTTAAATTCAAAAATTTCAAACACCTTTAATACAATATCAATGACTTTCTTAAATTCTTCTTTTACTTGTTCGTTGGTACAAAAGATGTGTGCATCGTCTTGAGTAAAGCCGCGAACGCGGGTAAGTCCGTGCAACTCGCCGTGTTGTTCATAGCGGTATACTGTACCAAATTCTGCCAGACGTAATGGCAAATCTTTGTAAGAGCGTGGGATGGACTTGTATATTTCACAATGGTGAGGGCAGTTCATGGGTTTTAAGAAAAACTCTTCGCCTTCTTGTGGTGTACGAATGGGTTGAAAAGCGTCTTTGCCGTATTTTTCGTAGTGTCCGGAAATAACATAGAGTTGCTTTTGCGCAATGTGTGGGGTAACAACAGGTTGATAGCCGTTTTTATTTTGTATTTTTCTCAGAAATTGCTCTAATTCATAACGAATAGTAATTCCTTTTGGAAGCCAGAGTGGCAGTCCCATGCCTACATTTTCTGAAAAAGTAAAGAGTTCTAATTCTTTTCCGATTTTCCGATGATCACGTTTTTTGGCTTCTTCTAACTGATGTAGAAATTCTTTAAGTTCGCTTTCTTTTGGAAAGGAGATGCCGTAAATTCGTGTGAGCATTTTATTTTTCTCATCACCTTTCCAATAAGCACCTGCTACAGTCAGCAATTTCACTCCTTTTATGTATCCTGTGTGAGGTACGTGAGGACCACGACACAAATCGGTGAATGTGCCTTGTGTATAAAAAGTGATTTCACCATCGTTCAATCGCTCTAATAAATCCAATTTGTAGGGGTCGTTTTTTTCTTTGAAGTAGTCAATAGCATCTTTTTTAGGAATTTCTTTACGAATGTAAGGATTGTTTTGTTTGGCCAATTCCATCATTCGTTTTTCAACGGCTTCAAGATCATTCAAAGTAATTTTTTTATCACCGGTATCTATATCGTAATAAAAACCATTCTCAACAGGCGGGCCTACCCAGAATTTTACCCCCGGAAAAAGTTGCTCGATGGCTTCTGCCATAAGATGAGCAGAGGAATGCCATAGAGTTGCTTTACCTTCATCGTCTTCCCAGCTGAGTAGTCGGAGTTGACAATCTTTATAAAGAGGGCTTGTTGCATCACATACTTCTCCATCTACCAGTGTTGCCAATACTTTTTTAGCAAGTGAATGGCTAATGCTTTCAGCAATTTGTAAAGAGGTAGTTCCTTTGGCATATTCTTTTACAGAACCGTCGGGTAGAGTTACTTTAATTTGTTCCATAATGATTTTGTCTCAATTTATAAAGGTTGGCAAAAGTAAGAAATAATTTTTAATGTATAGGAGCAAGTGTTTATATAACTTTGAGCAAAAAAATGGAATTAAAAGAATTGCAGAAAAAAGTAGATGAATGGATAAAAGAGCATGGAGTTAGATATTTTAATGAGTTGACGAACACTGTCATTTTAATGGAAGAGGTGGGCGAAATGGCAAGAATCATTGCACGACAATACGGAGAACAGTCGTTCAAGCCGGGAGAAAGTGGAGATAAACTTGGAGAAGAAATGGCAGATGTATTGTTTGTATTGATTTGTTTGGCGAACCAAACAGGCATAAATTTAGAAGAAGCGTTTATGAAAAAAATGGTGCAGAAAACAGAACGTGACAAGGAGAGACATAAAAATAATAAAAAATTGTTGTAAATATCTGTGAGAATTTGTGTAATTTTGCGACTGTAAAAATAGAAGTATATGAAAAAAGTAATTATTAAATGGGGATTAATTTTAGTAGGATTTAATACGATGCTTTTGGCTCAGGATATTTTTACAAAAGGAACATCCATATTGAACCTTGGGATTGGTGCAGGAGGATACAGTAAATATGGATGGGGAACGGGTTATAGAGCAACGCCGTATATTGGTGCGGCATTGGATTATGGCATTTATAGTTTTCCGGATGTGAAAGGACTGAGCATTGGCTTGGGTGGCTATCTGGGTTGGCGTGCTTATTCTATATCCTACAACAGAACGTGGAGAGACAAGAATGGTAATTGGCATTATGATAAACCGGTTACCGAACGATGGAATTTTTTTGCGATGGGCTTACGACCTACTATACATTATTCATTTGAGAACGTGAAAGCAGAAGTGTATGCAGGTATTCCATTAGGGTATTTTTTTGTAAATTATTCTGCAAGTGATCCGGATTATGCCAGTTATTACAATTACTCTTATGGTTCTTTTTTTGATGTGGCGTTTTTTCTTGGTGCCAGATACTTTTTTACTGATAAATTAGGAGTATTTTTAGAAGGCGGCTACGGAGTATCTTATTTTAATATAGGTTTAAGTTTGAAAATCAAATAGGTTCTTGATTATAGTAAGTCGTTGGCCAGATTGGCTAATAAGCTTCTTTCGCCTTTTTGTAAAGTGATGTGTGCATAAATGGGTTGTCCTTTGAATTTTTCAATAAGGTAACTCAGTCCATTGCTTTGCGCATCCAGATAAGGAGTGTCAATTTGGTTAATGTCACCGGTAAAGATAATTTTTGTGCCTTCACCGGCGCGAGTGATAATTGTTTTAATTTCGTGTGGAGTAAGATTTTGTGCTTCATCCACGATAAAATAGATATTACTCAAACTTCTGCCGCGAATATATGCCAATGCTGAAACGAGTAGTTTTTCACTTTCAAGCATGTCGTTGATTTGTTTGAATTCTTTATCTTTTTCAGAATAAAGTGACTTGATGTATTTGAGATTATCCCAGAGTGGTTCCATATAAGGATTAATTTTTTGTTGAATGTCGCCGGGCAAATAGCCGATGTCTTTATTACTGAGTGGCACAATTGGGCGTGCGAGGTAGATTTGCTGATAGTTGCGGCGACGCTCTAATGCGCCGGCCATAGATAACAATGTTTTTCCTGTGCCGGCTACGCCTTGAAGTGTTACGAGACGTATATCATCGTTGAGCAAGGCGTCCAGTGCAAAAGTTTGTTCTGCATTTTTGGGTGTTATTCCAAACGCAGAATGTTTGTGTACACGAATCAGTTTATTGTTGATAGCATCGTAGCGCGCCAATACAGATTGGTTGTTGTTTTTAAGAATGAAATACTGATTGGGAATTAATTTTTGTTTGGCGAGTGCTTTTGCATCACATTCACCGACTTGATAGAGTTGTTGAATGATAGAGGTTTTTACTTTATTAAATTCTGCTTTACCGGTATATAATTCATCTACTTGTTTGATTTTACCAGTTTCATAATCTTCGGCTTGGATATTCAGGGATTTTGCTTTGATGCGGAGGTTGATATCTTTTGTAACCAGGATGACTTTACGAGTGGGATATTTTTCCTGTAAATAAAGTGTCGTATTTAAAATTTTGTGGTCGGGTTTTCGTTCATCAAAAATTTTTTCGGCATTTAGTTTTGAGTCGGTGTGCATTTCAATTTTGAAGCGTCCAACCGCCCGACCATTGATAGGTATCCATTCCTGTAAGGTATGATTGCCAGATTGTTTGTCAATGTAACGAATGAATTCACGGGCAGCAAAGTTTTTGGTATCGTTCCCTTTTTTGAAGTTATCTAATTCTTCCAAAACCGTGATGGGTATAACGACATTGTTGTCTTTGAAATTTTTAATAGCTGTATGGTCATAAATTATTACTGAAGTATCTAATACAAAAATTTTACGTTCGTTCTCAGAAATTGTTTTTTTCTTTTTTTGAATCATAATAAATTTTTTTCCAAAGAAAATGGATTTGTGAGTTATGAAATTATTAAATGAATAAAAAATATAAACAGGTAAATGTGGATTGTCGGATTTATGAGTTATGATGAATAAAAACTTTTTTGTTTGCGGGAGGATTAAAAAATACCGACCTTTGTAAAGATGAAAATAGGAAATGTAGAAATATCCCATTTTCCATTATTACTTGCGCCAATGGAGGATGTGAGCGATCCGCCGTTTCGCTTTGTTTGCAAGCAAAATGGAGCAGATGTAATGTTTACAGAGTTTATTAGTAGTGAAGGGTTAATTCGTGATGCTATTAAAAGTAAAAAGAAATTAGATATTTTTGAGTATGAGCGTCCGATTGGTATACAAATTTTTGGCGGGGATGAAGAGGTTTTGTCGCTCGCAGCAAAAATAGCAGAAGCGGTACAACCCGATTTTTTAGACATTAATTTTGGTTGTCCGGTTAAAAAAGTAGTGTGTCGTGGAGCGGGAGCAGGAGTTCTGAAAGATGTGGCATTAATGGAACGACTTACCAGAAGGGTTGTTCAAAGTGTTCAAGTACCTGTCACGGTCAAAACACGATTGGGCTGGGATGAAAAATCTATTAATATTCTCGAAGAAGCATTGCGGTTGCAGGATGCAGGTATAAAAGCATTGAGTATTCACGCCCGAACACGTGCTCAAATGTACAAAGGCGAAGCGAATTGGGAATACATTTTACAAGTTAAAGAATATCCGGATATTGAAATTCCGATTTTTGGAAACGGCGATGTTGATTCACCGCAAAAAGCAAAGGCATACAAAGAGAAATATAAAGTGGACGGAATAATGATAGGAAGAGCGTCTATTGGCTATCCGTGGATATTCAGAGAAATAAAACATTACTTTAAAACCGGTGAATTGTTGCCAGCGCCTACTCTGTATGAAAGGATACAGGTTTGTAAAACACATTTGTTGAAGTCCATAGAATGGAAAGGAGAACGATTTGGTATATTGGAAATGCGCAGACATTATGCGAATTATTTTAAGGGCATCCCTTATTTTAAGCCCATCCGGAATGAATTGGTTACAACAGATGAGTTAAGTCATATTTTGGATATTTTAGAAAGTATTCCAGAACGATTACAAGGTACAAAAAATAATATTGTGAACGATGAAACATTGATGGAAGGAGAACGTTATAATTCTTATGAAAATTATTGTGATGCGTAGTGTATTCAGTTTGCGTCCAAGCATGTTTTGGATTTTATTTTTGTTTAGTAATATTCTCTTTTCTCAAAATATAATTATACATGGGAATGCATATCCGGCATATTTGAATAATTCAGATAAAGTAGCGAAATTATTTGTTTATTCTGATTTCATTACATATCAAGAAATTTTGATGGATAAAGATTCATTGGACGATAAAGGGCGATTCACATTGAAATTGTATTCTGATAAGATACAGCCCGTCGTCATCAAAATTAAAAATGCAGTTGTCAAGGTTTATGTAGAACCGACAGTTCAAGGGATAAGAGAATACATTATTAAAATGTATCCACCTGATTCTGTAAAAGTAAACACGAATGATATTGAGATGAATGCTTCTATTTCAATACTTACTTATGATACAACAGATTTAAATTCGTTGATTTTTGATTTTAATAGAATATACAACAAATACCTTGATGAAGCGATGATTAAATTTTTGAACAGAAACGTGTTATTCAAGAAATTAGATAGTATTTTAGTTGAAAGTAAACAAGCATTCAAAACAATACAGCATCCATATTTTCAGAATTATATTGATTATAACATTGCTAACCTAAATGTTAATGCGACACGTGATAAAAATGTGATGGCCAATATCTTTTTGATAAACAAGCCCGTTCAATATGATAATTATGATTATATGGAGTTTTTTAATGCTTTTTTCAAAGATTATTTAATGGCTGATATTACGAAACAAAAACATCAAACCATTTACTATGTGGTGAATAAAAGCACAAACATTCGGCAGTTATTGGAGTATATTAAAGAAGATAAGTTATTAAACTCAAATGATACTTTGAAAGAGTTGGTATTGATTCAAAACTTGTATCATTTTTATTTTAATGATAAGTTTAATCCTTATGCTGTACAGATTTTATTAGAGCAGTTTTTGAATTATACAAAAATGGCTTCTCATAGAAAGATTTTACAGAATATTATTCAAGATCTGAATAAACTCAAGCAAGGTACTGAAGCACCAGATTTTGTGGCACTTACAAAAGATAGTACAATTTTTCAATTGTATTCTTTAGGCAACAAACAATATATTTATTTAAATTTCTTTTCATTGAAAAGCCCGAATAGTTTAAAGGAATTAAAAGAAATGCAAGTATTGAATGATAAGTTTGGTAATAATGTCAAATTTGTTTCTGTATGTGTGGATGAAGATTTTGAAGCGTTCAGGAAGTTTGTAAGACAAAATTCAAATTACAAATGGATATTTTTGTGGAATTATCAGTCAAGAAATGATTTTTCTGCAAAAGTGAAATATAATGTCAAAGCCACGCCTTTGTTTTTTTTGATAGATACCAATAAACTACTCGCACTTTCGCCTGCACCAGCACCTTCGGATGGAATTTATTATCATTTTCAGAAGTTGTTTAAAAGAAAAAACAGAAACAAAATTGGAGAGTGAAATTATTCTGTACAGGGCTCCCAATAAACTTTTTCAAAGTTTTGAACCTGATTGTTTTTAATACAAATGCCTTCGGACTCCAATAGTTCCTGCATTCTGTCAGGTGTTTCAAAATGATGTTTCCCTGTGAGCAAGCCGTTTCTATTTGCAACCCGGTGTGCTGGAATAGAAGGATCGTAATGGTGAGATACATTCATAGCATAGCCCACTAATCGTGAAGAACGTGTGGCACCTAAGCATCTTGCAATTGCACCATAAGTGGTTACTCTTCCTTTTGGTATTCGGCGGACAATTTCGTATACTTTTAAGTAAAATTCATTCATACGAAGGTATCCATTTTTCAATGAGTTTGTGACCAAGATAAATAAAAGGAATCAAAAGAATAGCAACGATTAATTTGAATGAATAGCCGTATAGTGCATTATTCACGAACTCTGAAAATTTCCAATAGCCGGGTAGAACAAAGGCAATGAACTGTACCACAAAGGTGTCAATCAATTGGCTGATAATTGTACTTCCGGTAGCCCTTAACCAGATAAGATATTTTCCGGTGGCTTTGCGGATAAGCCAAAAGGTATATATATCCACTAATTGCGAAATTATAAATGCAGTAATGCTTCCAACAATAATCCATTGAGATTGGCCAAATACTTTATTAAACACTAGATCGTTTACAGGAGAAAAACTTACAGCCGGAATTTGCATTGCGATGGCTAATAAAATGTAAATGTAGACGATAAGTCCCACGGTAATAAACGTTAATTTGCGAACGCCGTCTTTACCAAAATGCTCGTTGATTAAATCGGTCAGTAAAAAAACTACCGGCCAGAGAATAATTCCAATGCTTTGAGTAAAGATACCAAAAAAGTTGACGAGTTTACCACCAATGAGTTCTACTACAATAGCGTTGGTAATAAAGAAACCGGCTAAAACAAGGAATACTAAGTCCTTTTTGTTTTTGAAATCCATTAATTCAATTTGTAAACACGGATTTTGGCTCTACGGTTGCGGCTATGAATACCATCGGGACATTTTTCAAGATCTTTTTCATTACAATATTGCAATGCGCCTTTGCCTTTATATTCAAGAACTTGTTTTTTGTTTAATCCATTATTCACAAGATAGCGATATACTTGCTTAGCCCTATCGCTTGATATTTGACGATGTTTGTATTTGTTACCAAACAAGTCACTATAAGCTTCTACTTTTACAAACAATTGATATTTTTTCAGGAGTTCAATGTTATGGTTGATTTTTGTTAGATATTCTTCTTTGATATTGCTTTTATCAAAATCAAAATAAATGGATGTTGTATCAAAATCTAATGAGTACAAAATGTTATCAGGAATTTCTCCTTTTGGAAGAGAAGCAAGGTCAATTTTAGAGGGGGTAGAATTGCTGACTAAAACAGGAACAGCATTTTCAATGCCTTTTGTAAGTTGAATTTTGAATGGGTTTAAACAAGTATCACATACAATAACGGCTTCATAAACGACCTGTTCTTTTTCGCCTGTACGCACTATGCAATTTGTTTCGGAATTATTGATGGTATTGCTTTTAATTTTCCATTCGGGAAAATACGCTTGATATGGCGAAGGAAGATGTGTACTTAAATGATAAGTTGAATCATTCAGTTTATTAGCAACAATTTCTCCAACTTTGAAATCAGTAACAGGAATATTTTTGAATTTATCAAAATACAAAATTTTGTAAATGTCCATATCGCCATATCCGCCTTTTCTGTATGAAGAGAAATAAACATTATTTTTGATAGAATCTTCAATGTAAAAAATATCGTGTCCGTAGGAATTGATGGGTTGTCCAAGATTAACGGGTTCACTCCATCTGGTGCCATTCCATTCGCTTTTGTAAACATCAAAATTACCGAAGCCCGTATGTCCGTTAGAAGCGAAATAAAGTGTTTTTTCATCATCTGAAAGAAAAGGGGCATCTTCGTCGTATTCTGTATTGATAGGGCTTCCAAGGTTTTCTAGTGCTGACCAAGTACCATCCGGATTTTTTCTGGAAATATAAATGTCCAATCCACCAATTCCATTTTCAGAGTCACTGGTAAAGTATAAAGTTTTACCGTCTTTCGATAAAAAAGCATGATTTTGGTAATAGCCCATATTGATGGTTTTTGAGAGTGGCTTATTTTTTTGAGTGGCAATGGAATCAAGAGAAACCTGAGTTATTTTAGTATCTTCAAAAATAAACAGATATTTTTTATTACCTGAAACAGAGATGAGAGAACGGTTTGTATTGGGCTTTATTTTTTTGTTTGAGGTAGGAATGTAGAGATAGTCCACTTTTTCAGGGTTACCGTTTTTTAATTTAGTCGTGTACGTGGCTTCAAAATACTTACCATCCCATTCGTTGAACTTTTCTTTTTCAGAATCTTTTCTTTTGGAGGTAAAGTAGAGTTCATCATTTATAAAAGTAGGAACATATTCAGGTGCAGAAGTATTGATTTTTTTCCCAAGATTCACAACTTTAATGTTGTTATTTTTTTCGTTTTGATGTTGTAAAGCATATTGACAATCGGCTTTTCGTTTTTTGATGTCTTTTTGAAAATCATTGTTGTCTTCTTCAACAGCGACAACGTCATCCAGGTTATTCAACATTTCTAATGCTTTTTCCATTTGTCCATGAAATTGATACGATTTGGCAAGAGCGTAAATTACATCAGCAGAAGTGTCTTTGGGGCTGTGTAAATACGCCTTTTCTAAGTAAGGCAAAGCGTCTTCGTATAAATTCATATAGTTGCACAGCATGACGCCCAAGGCAGCATTGGCTTTATAGTTATCCTTCTCTATTTCCAATGCTTTTTTATATTCATCAATGGCTTTGTCTATTTTCAGTGATTGGGTATATCGTTCCGCACGTTTGATATGTTTGTTTACAGTAGAGCAAGATGCAAGCAAAAGTAAATTTAGAACTGTAAAAAATATTTTATACATAGAAAAGTTTTGTTTGCAAATATACAATTTAAATGAATTAAATAATAATAATTTCTCCACAAGATGCAGATTGAGAAGCTCCAGTGGCAGATGGAATGGTGTTGGATTTTTCATATATTCTCAGATAACCCAATAAGGCGAATATCAATGCTTCTTTGAATTTAATGAGGGTTTTATCTGGGATAATAATTTTTTTATTTGAATGAAAGTTTATGAGATCAATTAAATACTTGTTTAATGCACCGCCACCAGTGATTAAAACATTTTGAATATCGGATAAGTTGATGACTTGACTAATTTTGAGAGCAATATGTTCCGTTAAGGTGGACAAATAATCTTCATTGGAAAGTTTGTATTTCTGAAATAAAGGAAGGTAATGTTCTTCAAAGTATTCTCTGTTCAAGGATTTAGGTGGCTTTTGAAAAAAGTAAGGCAGATTATTTAATGCATTGAGTAAAGCGATATTAATCTTACCTTTTCTGGCAAGGTTTCCATTTTTATCATACGATTTGTTGAGTTTTTGTGCAAAAAAATTGAGCGCTATGTTTGCGATGCAGATGTCGTAAGATACTTGGGATTTTTGAATGAATACATTGGCAATACCACCTATGTTAAGAAAAGCATCATAGTGAGAAAACAATAATTTATCCCCAATAGGAACGAGTGGTGCACCCTGTCCGCCTAAGGCAATATCCACGTTTCTGAAATTGTGAATGACAGGAAGGTGTGTAATAGCAGCTAATTGATGCGCATTGCCTAATTGAACTGAAAAACCTTTTTTAGGGTAATGGAAAACCGTATGCCCGTGAAAGGCAATGGCATTGGCTTTGAGATGATTTTTCGAAATCCACTGATTTAATTTTTTGCCAATCCATTGACTATAAAGTACATCTTGTTCAAAGAAAGAAATGGCAGAAGTGTTTCGGATATTTTGAAGAATGTGGATTATTTGGGGTGAGTAAGAAAAAGTTTTTGCCAGCAAAATTTTGTAATGAATGGATTGGTTAGAAAATTTAAATTGACAAAGAGCGGCGTCCAGTCCATCCATTGAAGATCCGGACATTAATCCTATAATGTTGAGGGTGGATTGGTTTAGTACTTGTTTTTTCCCCATTCCCAAGCGGTTTTGAGCATATCTTGTAAAGAATATTCGGGTTTCCAGCCGAGTTCTTGTAGTGCTTTATCGTTGTTGGCGTAAATGGCTTCTACATCTCCATGTCTTCGGCCGGTGATTTGATACGGTACTTTTAATTGATTCACTTTTTCAAAAGTTTGAATGACTTCAAGGACTGTGTATCCCTTGCCAGTTCCGAGATTGATAACGTCATAATAAGATGAAATAGAAATGGTTTGTAGTTTTTGTAACGCTAAAACATGTGCAAAGGCAATGTCCGACACGTGAATATAATCCCGAATGGGTGTGCCATCTTTGGTATGATAATCGTTGCCAAAAACTTGTAAAGCGGGTATTTTATTGAGCACTGCACGGATGATATTAGGAACTAATCCTGTAAGATTGTATTTTGGAAGTTCGCCAATTAGTCTCGAAGGATGTGCTCCAACAGGGTTGAAATATCTTAGTGAAAATATTTTGAGTGGTGTGTTGCTCAATTGTATGAGTTGTTGTAAAATTTGTTCACCGATTTGTTTGGTATGTGCGTAGGGTGATGTGGGGTATGGAAGAGGTGTAGTTTCGGTAACGGGCGATGTTTTAATGTTACCATAAACAGAACAAGAGGATGAAAAGATAAAGTGGGAGATATTATGTTCAATGGCTAATTCAATGATGTTTAATAAAGACGTAATGTTATTGTGATAATACATCAATGGTTTTTCAACACTTTCTGGCACTGATTTGAAGGCCGCAAAATGAATGATACCTATTATTTGCTGACGGTATGGTTTTAGATGTTCAAATAGTTTATGTTTATCACATAAATCTAGGTTAATGCAAAGGATTTTTTTATTGGTGAGTTGTGAAAGATTATCGTAAACAGATTCATAAGCATTTGAAAAGTTATCAATAGAAATAAGCTGATAATTGGTTTTTAGCAAAATTTCAGCGATAGTATGACTTCCAATGTAGCCCGCCCCACCTGTGATAACTATGTATTTACTCATACTTAAATTGATAAGAATCTTGTATTAAGTGTTTTCAATTTAATTTTATTTCATCCATTTTAGTAACTTACTGGTTTCATATATGTAGGCGTCCTTTTCAAGATTTTTCGCCCATCTGGTTTCCCGGCCTGCTTTGGCAGTATCAATGTCAAATTTTATTTTGTTTTCTTCAGGTATAATTAATTTAAAATTTTCAAATTTTATTTTATTGTCTTCAAACTCTTTGTTTTGTTTTTTGATAGTTTCCTGATAAGCCCAAAATTTATCTTTTTGTAAATTGATTTTAGTATTCAACTTTCGTTTTCTATATTCTTCTGCTTGTTTTTGGATGTTCTTGAATGCAGGGTTGGATTTAATGTTTTGCGCTGCTATTTTTTTAAGTTTGTCGTAAGGAATGGTATTGAAGGTAGTGTAATTGCTGACTGGGGTTATTTTATCAAAGGGCATAGGGTAATCCAATTGTTTTTCTCCAATATCATCGTTGTATTCATACACATTTGGAAATTTAATATCTGGCTCAACGCCTTTTAATTGTGTAGCATCACCATTGATACGATAAAATTTTTGCATGGTGATTTTTACTGAGCCAGTGGGTTTTATAGAATCAAAATTAGGTATCACATAATAATCTAAATCAATAAAAGATTGCACGGTGCCTTTGCCATAGGAATTAGTTCCTACAATAAGTGCCCTTTTGTAATCTTGCAGAGCCGCAGAAACAATTTCAGAAGCACTGGCACTACTGTAATTGATAATTACCGATAAAGGTCCTTTCCATACTATGTCTGAGTATTTATCTTTGAATATGTTGATGTAATTCATTTTTCCACGAGCCTGAACGATAGGACCTTCTGAGATAAAGAGGCCTGCGAGGTCTACGGCTTCTTGCAAGGAACCACCACCGTTGTCCCGTAAATCCAGTATTAAACCTTTGATATTGTATTTTTTTAATTTTTCAATTTCCTTCCGAACGTCTTGAGCACAATGATGCGCACCGGTGTGTGTAAAATCTGTGTAAAATGATGGTAAATAAATGTAGCCGTATTTTTCTTTATCTAATTCCAAAAGAAAAGATTTTGCAAAAGTTTCTTCCATTTCTACCACGCCACGAATAATAGGAATGACTTTGATTGTGCCATCGGGTTTTTGAACGGTGAGACGCACTTCGGTACCTTTAGGTCCTTTGATGAGTTCAATAGCATCGTCAATATCCATATCTGTAACATCTACAGGTTCGTTATCACCTTGTGCGACTTTGAGGATAATGTCGCCTGCTTTTAGTTCGCCTTGATTGTAGCTTGGGCTACCAACGATAATTTCAACGACTTTAATCACACCATCTTTTTGTTGAAGACGAGCGCCTATGCCTTCAAACTGCCCACTCATAGATTGGTCAAATTTCTTTTTTTCTTTTGGCGGAAAATATTCAGTGTGTGGATCATAAACATTGATGAAAGTGTTCAAATAAGCCGCCATTCTATCTTTGTAAGAAAGTTTCTTTAAACGTTTGAACCAATTTTTGTTGTTTTTTAATACTTTTTGCCGGGCTTTGTACTCAAGAGAATCAAAGGAAGAAGGTTTTAAAGTGTGAGTAGAATCTTTTTCAATTTTTTTTCGTTCTTCTTCTTTGAGTTCCTCTATTTTAAGGAGGACTTGATATTTCAACATCTTACGCCATTCGTCTTTGAGTTCATGGATAGTTTCTGCATATTTTGTTTTTTCCATATCTGTTTCGTAGTACTCTTCTTTGTCGTAGTCAAGTGGTTTAGAGAGGATTTCCTGATACCATCCTTCCACAATATTGATTCGTTGCATCAGAACTTTGTAAGTAACATCAAAAAATTCAACAGAATGTTCTTTCCATTGGTCATCTGATAAATGTTCGTACAATTTAAATTGTTCAATGTCACTCTTGATTAGAAATTTTTTTCCGTAATCCAATCGCTTCATATAAAGATTAAAAACTTTTTCAGAGTAAGCATCATTAATAACAGGAGGGTCGTAGTGATTTTGCTTGACACTATCGTAAATTAATTGACTGATGATTTGATAACGATTAAAAATAAAGAATTTAGCGGAAATGCCTAATATGAGTGCAAGACCTATTAGGGTGCTGTATTTCAAAATGTGCGGATATTTTTTGGTTAAAAAACGCATGAAATTTTTGCTTGCAAAGTAGTTAAAAATTATTTTTTGTTGAATAAATTATATTCTCAAAAAATCCTAAAATTGATTTTCAGTATTTTTGCGCAATAGAGAGATTGGCAAGTATGTTGACTATCAAAGAGCAATTGTTGAAATTATCTGTTCCATTTAAGATTAAGGATATTCAGGCAATTGGCGGCGGGTGTATCAATCGTTGTTATCGCATTGTTTCGGTGGATAGATCATCCTTGTTTATTAAAGTAAATGAATTGTTGAATGAAGATAATTTTGAAAAAGAAAAGTTTAATTTAGAATATCTGAAAAATAAATCGCCGTTAGTGGTGCCTGATGTTGTTTTTTTGCTGAGTAGTGAAGAAACGAATAAGGTTTATTTGTGTTTGAGTTATTTAGAGAGAATGCCAGAAACGAATGAGTTTTATTATCAGTTGGGTATGGGCTTAGCAAAGTTACATCAAAATAGTGAAAAATTTTTTGGGTGGATGGAGGATAATTACATTGGAAGTTTATTTCAAAAGAATGACCGATGTGGAGAATGGGTAGAGTTTTTTATTACGCAACGATTAGAACCATTGGTGAAAGTATGTTTTGATAAAAGAATGTTGGATTCAACGAGTGTGAAGGCATTTAATAATTTGTATAATAAGATAGAAGAAATTTTTCCTAACGAGCCATCCGCCCTGTTACACGGAGATTTCTGGCAAGGAAATAGATTGTATACAACACAAGGTGCTGCAATTTTTGATACAGCGTGTTATTATGGTCATCGGGAAATGGATATTGCTATGGGATTTTTATTCGGTACTTTACCTGATGCTTTTTTAGAAGGGTATAACTCCATTTATCCACTTGAGAAAGATTTTATGAAAAGAAAAGATATTTGCAATTTATATCCGTTATTGGTGCATGCAGTATTATTTGGAATGTCGTATATTTATGACATAAAAAGTATTATTAAAAAATTTCAATAAGTGTTATTTAATTCGCTATCATTTATAGTTTTTTTGTTGGTGGTGTTTGTGTTGTATTGGACTATTCCTGAAAGGTGGAGAAAATATTTTTTGTTATTAGCGTCTATTTATTTTTATGCGTGTTTTGAATGGTGGTATGTGGGTTTATTATTATTGACGACTTGTATTGATTATTGGGCGGTGCAAAAGATTTTGGGTAATTGGGAAAGAAAGAAGTTTTTTTTGTCTATTAGTATTGTTTTGAATTTGCTGGTATTAGCGGTTTTCAAGTATGGAGCGTTTTTTTTGAGTATACTTAGAGAAGATGAATGGCAATATCAATGGGCCATTCCAGTGGGTTTGTCTTTTTATACTTTTCAATCGATGAGTTATGTGATTGATGTGTGTCGTGGGAAGTACAAGCCCAATGATACGTTTGGAGAGTTTTTATTGTATGTGTCTTTTTTTCCGCACATGGTCGCAGGGCCTGTAGTGCGGTATTATTCCTTGATGCCACAATTAAAAGTAATTACTTATTTTCAAAACATAGCATGGATGGAGGTTTTTAGGTGGTGTGTCTGGGGCTATTTTAAGAAGATGGTAATTGCGGATAATTTGGATTATGTGGTAACGCCTGCTTTTGAACATATTGCAGAGCTGAATGCGTGGGAAACTATTTTAGCAGGTTTTTTGTTTGCTGTGCAAGTGTATTGTGATTTTAGTGGGTATTCGGACATTGCAACGGGTGTGGCGAAATTGTTTAATGTACATTTATCTATTAACTGGATGCGTCCGTTTTTATCCAAAAGTATTAAAGAATTTTGGAGTAGAAATCATATTAGTGTAACGACATGGTTTAGGGATTATTTATACATTTCGTTAGGAGGAAATAGAGTGAGTAGTGTACGATGGATGTTGAATATCTTTTTGACATTTGTAATCAGTGGTTTTTGGCATGGGGCGAATTATACATTTATTATATGGGGGGCTTTTCATGGTTTTTTCTTTTTGATTGAACATTATTTTTTTCAATCTAAAAAATGGATAAAAAGTATATTAGGAAATGTTTATTTGTTGTTGTTTCATAGTGTGTCTATGTTGGCATTCAGATGTAAAAGCGTGAGTGATTTGAAAGAAGCATATTTAAACTTTTTTGAAAATTCGAATTTAAACGTGGCGCAGTTGTCCAACTTTCAGGATAAAGTATTCTGGTATTTTGGTTGGATGATGGTAGTATTTTTATTTGTAAAAGAGATTTTGGAAGAATACTCGCATTATGAGAGATTGCAAAGTTTAAAGAATAAGTGGAGGGATTTATTTTATGTTCTGTTGCTTATTGGAATTTTTGTGTTTGGTAATTTTCATTCCAAGCCGTTTATTTATTTTCAATTTTGAATATGATATGAGAGGATTAATTTTGATTGATTGGGGTGTCTGAAAATGTCTCGTAAAACTTTCTATTTTTGCACGGATGAAAAAAGAAACAGAAAATAGTATTTATATTGTCAACAAGCGTGCGAGTTTTGAATATAATCTTATTGATAAATACGAGGCAGGCATTGTTTTAACTGGTTCGGAAATTAAATCCATACGGCAAAGTAAAGTCAATATCTCTGATGCGTATTGTTATTTCAAAGACGGAGAATTGTATGTTAAGAATATGCACATTTCACCTTATGAGCATGGTGGATATACTAATCACAATCCATTGAGAGATAGAAAATTATTATTACATAAACATGAGTTGAGAAAGTTATATCGTTCTGTAAAAGAAGACGGATTTACCATAGTTCTCGTTAAAATTTATATCAATAAAAAAGGACTGGCGAAATTAGAAATTGCACTTGCAAAAGGTAAAAAAATATACGACAAGAGAGAAAGTATTAAAAGAAGAGATATTGAAAGAGAATTAGGCAGAAAATTTAAATAGTCATTTCATGCAAGAGAAAAATAAAAGAAAAATTGCGATAGTAGGAAGCACAGGAAGCATAGGCACACAGGCCTTGCAGGTCATCAAAGAAAGTAATGTGTTGCAAGCAGAGATTTTAATTGCGAACAACAATGTTGAGTTGTTAATACAACAAGCTATAGAATTTGAGCCCAATGCAGTAGTGATTGTAGATAAAACTAAATACTCTACACTTAAGGAGGCGTTGCAACACTTACCTATTAAAGTGTATGCAGGAGAAGAGGCGGCAAAACAAGTGATAGAATGGGATAGTGTAGACATGGTATTAGCGGCGGCAGTTGGCTTTGCGGGATTATCTACTACTATGAGAGCGTTGGAATGTAAGAAGCCCGTTGCTCTTGCCAATAAAGAAAGTTTGGTCGTGGCAGGTGAGATTATTGAACAATTACTGAAGGAGAAAGGTGTTCCATTAATACCAGTGGATTCTGAACATTTTGCCATTTTTCAATGTTTGCAAGGTGAACAATATTCTACTATTGAAAAAATTATTCTCACTGCATCGGGTGGGCCATTCAGAGGTTTTAGTTTAGAACAATTAAAGGATGTTACATTAGAGCAGGCATTAAAACATCCGAATTGGAAAATGGGAAATAAAATTACTATAGATTCTGCCACATTGATGAATAAGGGTTTGGAAGTGATTGAAGCAAAATGGTTGTTTGGAGTAGACGCTTCACAAATCGAAGTAATTGTACATCCGCAAAGCATTATTCATAGTATGGTGCAATTCAGTGATGGTAGTATCAAGGCACAGATGGGCTTGCCCGATATGAAATTGCCAATACATTATGCATTACATTATCCGTTGCGTTATCCAACAAATTTTGAGCGGTTTGACTTTATGAAATATCCTTGTTTAAATTTTGAACCGCCTGATATGAAAGTTTTCTCTTGTTTGCAATTAGCATATGAGGCGATAAGCAAAGGAGGCAATATGCCTTGTGCACTCAATGCAGCTAATGAGAAAGCAGTTGAAGCATTTCTGAATCGTCGGATTAATTTTTATCAAATACCAATTTTAATTGAAAAAACTCTGGAGAAAGTTCATTACATTTCACATCCAACATTAGATGAACTTATTCAAACTCACATTGAAAGTATGCGAGTGGCTGAAGATTTCATACAAACTAAACAGATTTATGTGTAATATAAGATACATCCTTGCGTTTCTTTTTGGGATTGGTGTTCTATCACTTTTTTCTCAACAAAAATATACGATTAGTGGGAGAGTTTTTGACGCTTCCGGTAAAGAGCCCTTGCCTTTTGTACCTTTGATAATTAAGGGAACCACAATAGGCACACAAACTGATTTTGATGGAAATTTTACTTTGAAAACAGATAAAATCGGGGACTCGTTAATTGCGGTTTATGTAGGATACAAACGTGCGGCAAGACCGATACAAAAAGGTGTTTTTCAACAAGTGATCAATATGCCGATGGAATTGGAAGGCGTTGCATTGGAAGAAGTAACAGTGAAAGCAGGAGAAAATCCAGCGCATCGTATTATTCGGAATACTATTGCCAATCGGGGGCGGAATAATCCTAATAAATTAGAGTCCTATCAGTATGAGGTGTACAACAAAATTGAATTTGATTTAAATAAAATTCCAAAAGAAATGCGAGAAAGCAAATTGATGAAACCTGTCTCTTTTGTATTTAAGAACATAGATAGTGTGTATAGTGATGAAAAACCATCGCTACCTTTTTTTATGGTTGAAAATCTCTCTGAGTTTTATTACAAAAAAAATCCTACAAGACGAAAAGAAATTGTAAAGGCAAGTAAAATTACAGGAGTAGAAAATTCCAGCATATCCAGTATTATGGGGGATATGTATCAAAAGATTAATATCTATGATAATAATGTTTTAATTTTTGACAAACAAATTCCCAGTCCTATTTCATCAGAAGGATTTTTTTATTATAAGTACTTTCTGGAAGATAGTGGTTTTATAGGAAATAAATATTGTTATCACATTCGGTTTAAACCCAAACGTTCGGGCGATGTGGTTTTTACTGGCAACATTTGGATAGCGGATACATCTTGGGCGGTGAAGCGTTTTGAAATGTCATTGCCCAAAGAAGCCAATATTAATTTTATTAGTGCTGTCAAAGCCACTCAGGAGTTTGATTTGATTGATACAACATGGATGATGGTAAAAGACAGATTAGTCATTGATTTTTCACCTACTAAAAAATCTATTGGATTTTATGGGCGAAAGACAACGTCTTACAAAAAATTTGTTTTAAATCAGCCCAAGCTAGATGATTTTTATACATTAGGAGATGCTATTGTTGTGGAGGACTATGCGCTTCACAAAGATGAAACATTCTGGCAACAAAACCGGCACGACACATTAAGCCAGAGAGAACTCAAGATATTCAAAATGATTGATACAATTCAAACATTACCTGTTTATCGGACGTGGGTGGACTTTTTCTATTTATTGTTTAACGGGTATAAAAAACTGAATAATTTTGAAATCGGACCTTATTACAATATGATAAGTTACAACCTTATTGAAGGACCACGTTTTCGTTTTGGTGGCAGAACCAGTGCCATATTCAGCAGGTGGTATGAATTAAATGGTTATATTGCTTACGGCACAAAAGATGAAAAATGGAAATATGGATTAGGATTTAAATGTTTTATTACCCGAAAGCCACATCGGCAATTGTTTGGAATCAATTTTAAGAGCGATTATGAAATTTTAGGGCAAAGTACGAATGGTTTTTCACAGGATAATTTATTCGCTTCTTTTTTACGGTCAAGGGGATTAAGGACATTGACAAAAGTGAATAGAACAGAAGGATGGTATGAACGCGAATGGTTTCCTGGACTCACTACTAAATTTACTTTGTTTGGCACTACTTATACGCCATTGCCTTTGAATGACCCATATATGTATAAAAATCCTCTGGATGATAAAATTAAGCAAAAAGAAAATATCAAAAATGTGGAAGTTCGTGTGAATATCCGTTTTGCCTACAAGGAAAAATTTGTAGGTGGTGATTTTGAACGTGTATCACTTGGAACAACCTATCCAGTAATTCAATTGATGTATTCAAAGTCATTGCCAGATGCGTATGGAGGAGAATATAATTTTCAAAGAATAGCCATCTCAATTTCAAAACGAATCAGAACAACGCCGATATTGGGCTATACGGATGTGAATATAGCCGGTGGCAAAATTTTTGGTGTGTTGCCCTATCCTTTGATGGAACTGCACGGTGGAAATGAAACGTATATGTATGACCTATATGCTTACAATATGATGCGGTATTTTGAATTTGCTTCTGACCAATATGTTTCCGGAAGTGCAGAACATCATTTTAATGGACTTTTTTTGAATAGAATTCCGCTATTGAAGAAATTAAAGTTTCGTGAGATTGCCGGGATAAAGGGAGTTTGGGGAAGTATTAACGATGCTAACCGAGAGGTGTTGATTTTTCCGTCTACACTCAAAGCACTGGACAAAGGACCTTACTTAGAAGCGAATGTCGGAGTTGAAAACATATTCAAGATATTCCGAATAGATGCGTTGTGGCGTTTAACGTATCCATTGCCACGCGCTGTTGATAACTTTGGAATTAAATTTTCCTTTCAGTTGATATTGTAATGAATTATTGAAATCTCTTGCGATTGTAGTGCAGGAGCAATTTATATTCTGGTGAATTTTCATCCCAGTTAAGTTGTTGAGTGTAGTTATGAATGAGTTGAATAGAATTATCTAAGTTTGTTTGATGGTTTAATTCAAGAATAAATTTTTCAAATGTTGTATGATTATTTTGAAAAAGTTGTTTTTGTATTCTGAATTTGTCATTAATGGAAAAAGTAATATTTTTTGAAGGATGCGGAATTGAATCAAGGTTCTTTTTTTCAGGGGTCTCTTCTTTTTTCTGTGTATCCGTGTAGGATTTGTCAACATTGGTGTAAAGCGTTATTACTTCTTCAGAAATTTCTTCTTGTAAAACATGCGAGTAGTTTGTTTCTTTTTGTTCTGGTGGTTCATTGGTTACTGATTTTGTTTCGGTAAACGCACTTGTTTTCTCTGCAGGGTTATCAGGTGTCTGCTTGGAAGGAGCGGCTTTTTGCATTACTTCTAATTGAATATCATCAGTAGAGAGATGTTTTTCTGCTGTTTTGATGTTAATATCTTTTTGAATCTGAATGTCTACTAATAATTTAATTAATTCCTCTTTTAATTGATCCAGTTCTGCATTGGACAAAGTTTCCAATGGTACTTTTTTTAATTTATCAATAACTTGCTGAATATCTGACATTTTTTTGAGCAAAGATGCTAAAAAAATTATGAATAATTAGTTCATGGACTATACATTATAGCCATTTCTTTTTTCGGAAATACATTAATAAACTCAGAATGATGAATAACATCATGATTATTGTTGCAAAATAGCCATAAGGGTGTTTGAGTTCGGGCATGTTTTCAAAATTCATACCGTAAATTCCTGCTATAAAAGTAACCGGTATAAAGATGGTGGATATGATGGTTAAAAATTTCATAACTTCATTCATACGGTTGGCATTTATGGATAAATAAAAATCAATAAGTCCGGTTACCAGATCTCTTTGTGTTTCAATAGTATCTATAATTCTTGCCACATGGTCATAGATATCTCGTAGATAAAATTTGGTATTTTCAGATATGAGTTCATTGTCATTATGGAGTATGGAATTAATCATATCCCGCATTGGCCAAACAATTTTTCGCATTTGTATAATTTCTTTTTTCAGACGATAAATTTTGAATATGTTTTTAGAAGAAACGGATACTTCTTTATTTTTAATGATTTCTGTTTCGAGGTGTTCAATTTTATCGCCTAATTTTTCAATACATAAAAAATAATAATCCACTGTAGCATCCAGTAGTGCATATAAAAGATAATCGGCTTTTGAGCGACGAATTTTACTTTTATGATTTTGTAGTCGTTTTCTTACTACTTCAAATGGATCTACTGAGATGTTTTCCTGAAATGAAATCAGGGTGTTGTTACGAACTAATAGCATACTGAGTTGTTCTGAAAGCAGTTTTCCATCTGTTTCAGTACTTTCATTGTAATAAAATGCTCTGAAAATACTCAGCAAATAATAATCAAACTCTTCAAATTTGGGACGCTGTTCAATGTGAACAATGTCTTCTAAAGAAAGGGCGTGAATGTTATACACTTCGCCAATCTTTTCAATTAAATTCACATGGTTAATGCCATCCACGTTAATCCATTTAACAGCATCACTTGTCTCAACCGACTGAATATATTTTTCAAGTTCCGACCAGTCATAAAAAACACAACTTTCTAGCATGGTGTCATGATACAGAATGAGTGTTAACTTTACCCGTTCTTTTGGACTATTTCCAGTGTATTTGAGGGTACCGGGGGCTAAACCTACTTTTTGTGCAGAGCCATCATTTACCATTTGAAGATAATTTAAAGTTAATGTGGAAAACTTTTTATTTTTTGTTTTAGAAAGTTCCTGATAAATGCCATAAATTTACAGGAAAATTTTAATTATATGGCTAAGAAAACAGAAGAAATAGAAGTAAAAGAAACCAATAAGAAAGCCCCTAATCCTGAAAAACTGAAAGCACTGGCCTCTACTATTGAAATGCTTGAAAAAAGTTATGGAAAGGGCACCATCATGAAATTGGGAGATACAGTGGTAGAACCTTTAGATGCTATTTCTACAGGATCAATTGGATTGGATATAGCACTTGGAGTAGGCGGTTTTCCGAGGGGACGAATTGTAGAAATTTTTGGACCAGAATCTTCGGGTAAAACAACACTGGCTATTCACGCTATTGCAAATGTGCAAAAGAATGGTGGCATAGCAGCTATCATTGATGCAGAACATGCCTTTGACAGAACGTATGCCGAAAAATTAGGCGTAGATACAGAAAGTTTACTTATTTCTCAACCCGATAATGGGGAACAGGCGTTGGAAATTGCAGATAATCTGATTCGTTCCGGTGCTATTGATATACTTGTTATTGACTCTGTAGCGGCACTTACTCCAAAAGCAGAAATAGAAGGAGAAATGGGCGATAGTAAAATGGGTTTGCAGGCACGTTTGATGAGTCAGGCACTTCGTAAGATGACTGCTACTATCAATAAAACGGGCTGTTGTTGTATTTTTATCAATCAGTTAAGAGAAAAAATAGGTGTGATGTTTGGAAACCCTGAAACAACAACAGGCGGAAATGCCTTGAAGTTTTATGCTTCTGTTCGTCTGGATATTCGTCGGATAGCACAAATCAAAGAAGGGGAAAATGTTACGGGTAACCGTGTGAGAGTAAAAGTGGTAAAAAACAAAGTAGCACCGCCTTTCAGACAAGCAGAGTTTGATATTGTGTTCGGTGAAGGGATAAGTAAAGTAGGTGAAATCATTGATATTGGAGTAGAAAAAGGCATTATTAAAAAAAGCGGATCCTGGTTTTCTTACAACGATACTAAGTTAGGACAAGGAAGAGATGCACTTAAACAATTATTGAAAGATAACTTGGAATTATTGTCAGAACTGGAAGAAAAAGTAAGAACAGCATTAAAAGAAACAACGGCTGTTTTTTAAGAAAATAGAATAGAGCAATAGTTTTTATACATTTGATGTGAACCTCCGTTGACAAGGTTTTTACGATAAGAACTCTTAAATATGTTTCCATTAGCGGATACTATACCCTCTTCACGAGTGCCGATAGTCAACTATTTTTTGATAGGTATCAATGTGCTAATTTTCATTTTTGAAATCCTGATGCCCAACGAATGGTTGGAAGTGTTTTTCTATCATTATGGCTTGGTACCGGCACGCTATTCAAGTTTAGATTTTGTTTATGAAACGGGTTTAAGTGCGGATAACTATTGGCCATTTTTTACAAACATGTTTTTACACAGCGGGTGGGGGCATATCATTGGCAATATGTGGACACTCTATATTTTTGGTGATAATGTGGAAGATAAAATGGGCTCACGGAACTATCTTTTCTTTTATATTTTGTGTGGCTTAGCGGCCTCTTTTTCTCATTTTTATGTCAATCCCACTTCTTCAGTTCCTGCTGTAGGAGCATCGGGGGCTATTTCCGGGGTTATGGGTGCTTATATGTTTTTGTTTCCAAAATCGAGAATTATTTTTTTAGTGCTTTTGTTTTTCTTTATTGATTTTATCCAAATACCGGCATTTATGTATTTGTTTTTCTGGTTTTTAGGACAACTTATAAGCGGGACAGTGAGTTTATTTGTTTTGCCACACAATGTTGGCGGTATTGCATTTTGGGCACACATTGGCGGATTTGTAGCAGGAATGATGCTCTATAAATTCTTTATCAGTAAAAAAAAGCACTATCCGGGAGATGTAGATTATGAGATATTAGATTAGATAGTATTATTTCTGATTTATAGTATTTCTTTGGACAAGTAATTTTTATTAAATGTTGATGAGGTTTTTACTACTAGTTTGTTTTAAATATGATAAAAATCATTTTTTAATATTTTAATAATCAGGAATTTTGCCGTAAATTTGTAATGGACAAATTAAATTTCTATGAAATCAGAAAAAGAATTAGAAGAAATATTTGAAAGAAAGTTAGCCAATAATGAATTTATTGAACCCAAAGATTGGATGCCTGAAAAATATCGGCAGCATCTTATTCGGCAGATATCACAGCATGCTCATTCGGAAGTAGTGGGTATGCTCCCCGAAGGTAATTGGATAACCCGTGCGCCCAGTTTAAGAGCCAAACTTGTGTTGTTAGCGAAAGTACAGGATGAAGGCGGACATGGTTTGTATTTGTATTCAGCTGCTGAAACCTTGGGCATGTCAAGAGATGAGATGTTAGAAGCATTACATACTGGTAAAGCAAAGTATTCTTCTATTTTCAATTATCCTACACTCACCTGGGCAGATATTGGGGCTATCGGATGGTTAGTAGATGGGGCAGCCATTATGAATCAAGTGATGCTCCAACGTACATCGTATGGGCCTTACAGTCGTGCGATGATCCGGATTTGCAAAGAAGAAAGTTTTCATCAACGGCAAGGATATGAAATCATGATGCGTTTGGCACTTGGTACGCCCGAACAAAAACAAATGGCACAAGACGCCCTCAACCGTTGGTGGTATCCTACGCTTATGATGTTTGGTCCACCTGATGTTCAATCACCTAATTCTGCAGATGCTATTAAATGGAGAATAAAACGAGAAACCAACGATCAACTTCGCCAGAAATTTGTCAACCAAACCGTTCCGCAAGCCGAATTTATTGGGCTTAAAGTTCCTGATACTAATCTTAAATGGAATGAAGAAAAAAAAGGATATGATTTTACACCACCCGACTGGAATGAGTTCTGGAATGTGATTAAAGGTAACGGTCCTTGCAATAAAGAACGGCTGGAAGCACGAATTAAAGCACACGAAGAAGGAAAATGGGTAAGAGAAGCCGCACAGGCATACGCTCAAAAACACAGAAAGGAAGTTTTAGTTTCATAACACACAATAAATTAAGAACTATGAATGAAATAAAAGAAAATCAGGGAATGTTGTGGGAAGTTTTCCTGCAAAAAAAATCAGGACAACCTTTTATTCACGCGGGCAGTATCCATGCTTTTGACAAAGAAATGGCCTTACAAAATGCTCGTGATACATACACCAGACGAGGAGAAGCAACAGTTGTATGGGTAGTGCCTTCGTACGCCATTGTATCCAGTACGCCTGAAGAGGTAGGTTCGTTCTTTGACCCGGCGAATGATAAAATTTATCGCCACCCTACTTTTTACAATATCCCAGATGCTATTAAAAACATGTAATTATGAATTTTCAGGAAGCATTGTTTAAGTATTTACTCATAGTGGGTGATACGTCTTTAATTTTAGCACAACGATTGAGTGAATGGACAGGGCACGGTCCTTTTCTTGAAGAAGATTTGGCACTCACTAATATCGCTTTGGACACACTCGGTCACGCTAAAACCCTACTGGAATACGCCGCAAAAGTTGAAAACAAAGGTAGAGACGAAGATCAATTGGCTTATTTCAGAAATGGTCGGGAATTTTACAATGTAAAATTGGTAGAGCAACCGAATGGAAATTATGCAGATACCATTATCCGACAAGTATTCATGGATGCGTTTCGCTATCATTACTTTAAAGCCCTGTGTGAAAGCAAAGATGAGACGCTGTCAGCATTAGCACAAAAAGCTGTGAAAGAAGTGCAGTACCATTACAGACACTCCTCCTGGTGGGTAAAACGTTTTGGTGACGGTACAGAGGAAAGTCACGAAAAAGCACAGAATGCTATCAATAATCTGTGGCGATTTACAGGTGAACTGTTTATTCCCGACGAAAGTGAAATAATTATGGAAGAAGAAAAAATTGCTCCTTCCTTAAAACAAATTCAATACATCTGGAATGAAGAAATAAAAAATCTAATAAAAGAAGCAACCCTTACTATACCCGAAAATGTATTCTTGCAAATGGGTGGAAAACAAGGTATTCATACAGAACACTTGGATTATATACTTGCTGAAATGCAATCGCTTCCAAGAATGTATCCGGAAGCCAAATGGTAATGAATGGATAAAAGTTCTATACTAAAAATTTTAGAAACTATTCCGGATCCTGAAATTCCTGTTGTGAACATTGTTGAACTGGGAATGGTGAAGGATGTTATTATGAATGAAGATGGGGAAGTTACAGTGCAACTAATGCCTACCTACACGGCCTGTCCTGCTACCTGGCAAATACAAAACGATATTCAAAAAAAATTATCAGAAAATAACATCAAAGCAGAAGTAGAGATTGTTTATTCTCCTGCCTGGACAACTGATAGAATTGCTCAACAGGCATTAGAAAAACTTAAAAAATATGGCATTGCTCCACCACAAAAACACGCTTCTATTCACGAACTAATAGAAAATAAACACCAAATTCCATGCCCTCACTGTGGTAGTATAGACACAAAACTTATTTCTCCTTTTGGAAGCACACCCTGCAAAGCGCTGATGCAGTGCAATCAGTGTAAAGAACCATTCGATTATTTTAAGTGTCATATCTGAAGTCGGTTAAGAAGCAAAAGTAAATAAGGGGAGTAGTTTTTTAGCTTAAATGTTTTCGTTTTTTCAATTAAAATATAAATTTGCTTACTTTCTCTTTTTAGTAGTGATAAAATTATTCAATTGTAGGTTCAATTCCCTTGATTGGATGGGCATTTCTTTTGTAGGGTATAAATATATGCCTTTATCCAAATTAATTTGAAAAAAGAAACATTAACAAAAAACTGTCAAACCTTCCGTTTCTCGGAAGGTTGAATCTGTAATTAAAAATTATTTTTCTAGATTTAATTAGAACATTCAAGAGTGTTGAAGAAAAAACTTTGAGTGCCTTGTTAGAAGGCCAATGAAATGACATCTTTTATTTTTTCCACATAATTGAATTTAAGACCTTTTAAATATTCTGGTGGTATATCTTTTACATCTTGTTCATTGGCAACACACAAAATAATTTCTTTAATGCCGGATCTTTTTGCAGCCAGAATTTTTTCTTTTATGCCTCCCACTGGCAATACTTTTCCTCTTAAAGTTATTTCGCCGGTCATGGCGATGCCTTTTTTCACTTTCTTTTGTTTGATACAACTTACCAAAGAAACAATCATAGCAATACCAGCACTTGGTCCGTCTTTTGGCACTGCGCCTTCCGGAACATGCATGTGAAAGTGCTTATTTTCCCAATCTTTATGTTCTATGCCTATTTCCTGATGATGTGCTTTAATGTATTCAAGAGCAATACTAGCACTTTCTTTCATCACATTTCCTAAATTTCCGGTTAAACTCAAACTTGTTTCTTTGGCAGGCGATGCCACTGTTTCAATATACAAAATTTCTCCGCCATTTGGTGTCCAGGCCAATCCTGTAACCACACCGGGAGTATCATTACCTTCGTATTTTTCTTTAATATGAGTTGGTCCAAAAATTTGGGGTAAATAATCTTTTGTAATTTGGGGTTTATCTTCGTTTAAAGATTCTTTCAACGCTATGTGACGGGCAATTTTAGATAAACGTTTTTCCAGATTTCTGACGCCGCTTTCGGAAGTATAATTTTCAATAATTTCTTCCAATAAGCGCTCTGATATTTTGAGTTGCTGCTTTTTTATGCCAGTTTCTTCACATACTTTGGGTATTAAAAATTTCTTTGCTATTTCGATTTTCTCTTCGGTACTGTAGCCGGTTACATTGATGATTTCAAATCTGTCTAACAACGCAGGATGAATGGTATTCAAATCATTACAAGTAGCAATAAATAATACTTTATTCAGATCAAATTCTGTTTCCAAATAATTATCATAAAAGGTATTATTTTGTTCCGGATCCAAAACTTCTAATAATGCCGAAGCGGGATCGCCTTGAAAATCTCTGCCGATTTTATCAATTTCATCTAACACAAAAACCGGATTGCTGCTGCCTGCTTTTCGGAGGTTTTGAATGATTCGGCCGGGCATTGCACCGATGTAGGTTTTCCGATGGCCTCTGATTTCACTTTCATCGTGCAAGCCCCCCAAACTCATGCGTATGTATTTTCTACCTAATGCTCTTGCGATACTTTTTCCAAGTGAAGTTTTACCAACGCCGGGCGGGCCATATAAACAAAGAATGGGTGCTTTCAAATTCTTTTTGAGTTTGATGACGGCAAGATATTCTAATATTCTTTCTTTTATTTTTTCTAGTCCAAAATGATCTCCATCTAAAATTGTTTTAGCATTGGGAATATCAAATTTATCTTCTGTGTATTCATTCCATGGCAAATCTAACATTAAATCCAGGTGGGCTGCACTAATACCATATTCTGGTGAATTGGGGTTCATTCTTTTGAGTTTGTTGAGATTTTTTTCAAAGAATGCTTTTGTACTTTTATTCCACTTTTTACTTTTTGCCCGTTCTTCAAATTCTCTGATTTCTTGTTCAAAAGGTGAGCCCCCTAATTCTTCCTGAATAGTTTTTAATTGTTGATTTAAAAAATATTCGCGTTGTTGCCGGTCAATATCACTTTTTGTTTTATTCTGAATTTGATTTTTTAGTTCTATTATATTTAATTCTTTGTTGAGTAAGGATAATAATTGTAAGGCACGGGATTTTGTATCTGTTGTTTCTAATAAATTTTGCTTGTCTTGTGGGGGAATGGACTGGTGTGATGAAATAAAACTTACCAAAAATCCGGGGCTTTCAATATTATGTATTGCAAAACTTGCTTCTGATGGGATATTGGGAGATTGTTTGATAATTTTATCTGCAACTTCTTTTATGGAGGATATGATGGCAACGAATTCCGGATTATTAGTGTGGATGGCTTGATCGTTGATTCCTTCTATTTCTGCTTGAAAGTAAGGTTCTGTTTGAAAGATGTTTTTAATATGAATTTTTTTTCGGCCTTGTAAGATTACAGTGGTATTACCATCGGGCATTCGTAATAACTTGAGAATACGTGCTGCTGTACCAATGGAATATACATCGTCTGGCCGTGGGTCTTCAATCTTTTCGTCTTTTTGTGCAGTAACACCTATAATGGATTTATTTTTGTAAGCGTCTTTAATCAAGGCAATTGACTTGTCTCTTCCCACTGTAATTGGAATGACCACGCCGGGGAAAAGAACTGTGTTGCGGAGCGGTAAAATTGGCAGAATATCGGGCAATTTTTCAGAAAGAATGCCTTCTTCATCCTGGGCTGTAAGTAAAGGGATAAACTCTGTCTCTTCATCCACCATTGGATTAAACATATTTTCAAACATTTTTTAATAGATTTTGCTTTGTTTATTGTCAATTATTATGCCATTCCTCTTATTCTACTCTGTACCAATATTGTGTGCGGCCAATCAATGAAAAACCAATATATCCTCTCACTTTTAGTAGGTTGTGGGATAAAAGTTTTAAGTAACAATTGTATTTTTTACCATTATTAGGATCTAAAATAGTTCCATTGACCCATTCCTCTCCTTTTAGTGTTAAGCCATCAATGATTACCATTCCAGTAATGGGCTTGTTTTTATTTTCTCCTTCACAGGCACTACACACTTTATTTTCTTGACCAGGAGTAAGTATTTTGAATACTTTTCCATAAAGTTTATTATCTTTGATATAAATTTCAACAATGGATTTTTCTTTTCCTGTTTCATCATCAATGGTTTTCCATTTTCCTGTAATGGAAGTTTGGGCGTTTACAAAAACAGATAAAAAATAAACTCCAACAAGTATTACACTTGTTTTCATAAACCGATTTATGTTTTTATGGATACCACTTTTGATTGGTGATCATTAATGCCTCCTGAACGGTAATTCTCACTTGATTTTTATGAGCAATGACAAAAGCATCCTGAATACCTTTTAATTTGACTTCTTCTCTGTAATCTCTTGCTTGTTTGTATTCCTGGAAGGAACCGGAGTAGAATTTTCTATAACTTTCGTGAGTTTCTATTTTCACATCTTGTAAGGTATATTTATTGATAAAATAATTTTTACCTATTTTAGATTTTAAGAATGCGCCTAATTGTACTGAAAACCAAACTATTGTTTGCTTGGCTTGTATGCTGTTTTCGGCTATATTGGATGCTGCTGGTTCGGATGTAGTAGTGGTAGGAGATGTTGCTGATATTGGAGCAGAAGGTTGAAGAAGGTCTGGTGATAAGTTTTTAGTTATGACCTGATTGTTTTCGGTGTAGGAAAAATCGCCGTTGAGTGTAATGGGTGAGGTGATATTACCGGCCAGTTTGTAGGAGATTTGTAAATTATTTTTTTCAGGTAAAGAGGACCAGACAAATTTGATAGTATTTCCATCTATAAAGAAAGAGCTTCCGTCTTTTTCTTCAACAGTTGCTTTTAAACCTGCAGGCAATACATCATTATAGCGCGCAAATCCTTTCACGTTCCCTTTTTGAATGTTTATTTTAATGAGCCATGCGTTGGCGGCTATATTTTCAATTGTTCTGCTGATTTGGATTGGTGTTGTTTCTGTTGAAGACGTATTAGTAGTTGCTTCCTTGGATACGGTTTCAGTATTTACGGATACCTGAACATTGGTAGAAGAATTTATACTGACCGTATTCGTATTATTAACTTCAGTAGTGGGTGTGGTAATACTGGTTGTTTCTGTATGAGTTGGTGGGGGAGAATTTTGTGCAAGTGTTTCGGCGGGTTTATCACTAATTTGAATAGTTTTAGTGGGAACGTCCACGACTTGTTTAGCGTTATTAAGAATATAACTGAATTTACCTGAAATGGTGGAACTACCAGATGTGCCTGCATTTGCTGTTACTTTAAATTTCACTTTAAATTCTGATTGCATCGGCAATGCAGTCCATATCCATTTAGCGGTATTTCCGGAAAAACTGAAAGCAGCTCCTTTACTATCTTCTTCTGCAACGCTTAGTCCTTGCCCTATGTCAATTTGTAATTTTGCAAAACCGCCTGTATTCCCTTTATTGATAATGACTTCTGCTACGATTGTTTCACCGGGTTTAATCGTTTCTGGAATATTTAAACGAGCGGTTACGCCATCATCAAACAGCAGATACCATAAATAATAAACAAACGATAGTAATGTAAAACTTATACTGGAAAATGTTTTGAAGATCATTCACAAAATTATCTGGGCAATAATACAGCGGATTACTTAAATTGAAAAATTATTTGAAATTAAATTTTGAACAATGAAATGTGGATTAATTTGTAAATATCTCTCCTCAAACTTTTCACTCAATATCTAAAAGCTTGGAACACCATTCACAGTTGTATATTTCATAGTATACTTAATACCAGGATTAATATACTTATAGGCACTATGGCTCATCAAAGCTGCTTCGTGAAAACCGCACAAAATAAGTTTTAATTTATTAGGATAGGTATTAATATCTCCGATTGCATAAACGCCCGGAATGTTGGTGGAATAATCTTCGACCTTTACTTTGATGGCGTTTTTTTCAATTTCTAATCCCCAGTTTTCAATAGGACCTAATTTAGGCGATAAACCAAAAAGAGGTAAAAAATAATCGGTTTCAATTTCGGTTTTTTCATTTGTTTTCAGATTTGTTACGACTATTTTTTCCAATTTTCCATTGCCGTGTAATTCTGTAACCTGTGCATTCAACATCATATTGATTCTGCCTTCTTTTACTCGTTTACAAACTTTGGCTACGCTATCCGGCGCTCCCCTGAAATTTTCGCTGCGATGTATTAGTGTTGGTTCTTTTACGATATCTGATAAATAAATTGTCCAGTCCAATGCACTATCGCCACCACCGGCGATAACTACTCTTTTATCTTTGTAAATTTCAGGTTTAGGGATAATGTATTCCACACCTTTTCCGTTTTCAAAATCAGTAATGTTTGGAATTTCTGGTTTTCTGGGTTCAAAAACGCCCAATCCTCCTGCTATCACCACTACTTTACTACGAATTTGAGTGCCCATGTTTGTTTCTAAAATAAAATCTCTTTCGTCTACTTTAGTTAATTTTTCTACTCTTTCTCCAAGTGTAAAAGTGGGTTTGAAGGGTTCTATTTGTTTCATTAAATTGTCAATCAGTTCTTGCGCCATTACAATTGGATAGCCTGGTATATCGTAAATGGGTTTTTTGGGATATATTTCGGACAATTGTCCACCGGGCCGTGGCAAATAATCTATTAAATGACAGCGCATTTTTAATAATCCACATTCAAATACAGCAAATAATCCCACAGGTCCAGCTCCAATAATAGCTACATCTGTTGTTATCATTCTTAAATTTTAGCGGCAAAGATAGTGAAGCAATTGTGATAAATAACAAAATAATTTTTGTTTTTAGGAATATACGAATGTGTTTTTAATAAGAAAAAAGAAGAACATACGTATCTATTTTTTTATTCTCTTGAATTTATATGAACCTCATTGGAGCATATTATCTATGCTTTGTGCCCAGCCCCTTTTAATCCAGTGATGGTACAGATATTGTTGCTCTAATTGATGAGGGGTATGGGTTAAATAGAGTGTTTGCGTTTGCTCCTGAATAGTGTGCCAATCCATCAGTGTTGAATAACCAGCCCGTGATACAATATTTTTTGAGCGACACATCAGTTCGTTCGTTTCCTGAAAATTCTTCCAGGCCAAGAAGAACGTGTTATTTTTATATCCTCCAATAATTTTAATGCGAAGATGTTTGTTTTTATTATGCAATTGAGCAGCATGGGATTCAAATGTTTTTTCAAAATAATTACGCTCTGCTTTTGTGCCGCTGATGATAAACAAATAATCAATATCTTTTTGAAGATGTTTTTTTTGCATCAGTGAGCAGGGGTGAATGTAGTAAAAAGGGATGTTAGGTTTTATTTTTTCCGGATGCGATAATTTTCCGGCTAATGCCAAAGTGGTATCTTCATAATCCGGAACCCATAGTTCGTGAAAGGGTTTATAGAGTGTCTGATGAATGAGATTGGCTGCTGAAAGCCATTGAGGCGTTGGTAAATTTATTTGATGTGTAATAAAAATACTTTTGATATCTGGGTGATGAAAGCCATATCTGTTGTCAGAAATGATTAAATCGGACCGAAGTTTTTTTTTGATAAATCTATTTAATATTTTTTTTTCTTTTAAGATGGCTGTAAAAAATGGGATAAAGTTAAGAAACGTGCGGATATTGGAAGTGGGATAAAAATTGACGCCATAAGAATTAATATGGAATTGTTTTAATTTTGGAAAAAGGGTAGAGTAAAACGGCACTTGCTGTGGAGTTGTGAATAGAATTATTTCATTGTTTTTTGAAAGTTGCTGGACTATTGCGGCTGTCCGGCTCAGATGCCCCATTCCCCAATCCAATGCCGCCACAAAAATGATTTTATTCTGAATACTATTTAGCAGTAACACCGTATTTGATATTTGAAAAAATCCATTGCATCTCTTCTTGAATTTGCTGAGCCACTCTTATGTATTCTGGTATAGGGTTGTCCGAATTGTCGGCGGTTTTCGGATCATCGTAGGGCAATAAAATTTTCTTTTCTGCTCTGGGTACATACGGACAATTTGTTTCTGTTTCTGAACAAACCATTATTGCTGCAAACGATGCTAACTGAGCGCTTACTGTTTCAAAGTTCTTGCTGTACAATAAAACAGAAGTTTGATTTTTAGTTAAGATGCATTCAAAAATTGGATTATCACTGTTTGTTTTTTGATGAATAAGATAACCTAGTGCTTGCAAAGTTTTTATGGTATTGGGATGAATCTGTGTAACTTCTACACCGCCTGAATAACAATGAATGGTATCTAAATGGTATAATGAAGCAAAGTGCTGTGCTATGACTTGTGCTAAATGACTTCTCCGACTATTTTGCACACAAATAAAAATCAGATTAACGTCTTGTTGTTTGTTGATTTTGTTCTGGATATAATCCTTTATTGAATGTAATTTTTCTAATCTTTCAGGGGACATATCATTTTCAATCCTTTGAAAAATAATCTGCACTTTGATAAACGCCGGTAAGTTCTTTTTTAATTTGCATCAGCACATCGTTGGCCAAACTGCTGGCACCATAGCGAAACCATTGATTGGTGAGCCATTCCTCACCCAATACTTCTTTCACCATAACAAGATACTGTAAGGCAGTTTTAGAGTTTGAAATTCCACCGGCGGGTTTCATTCCAACCATAATATCTGTTCTGTCATAATAATCCCGGATTGCCTGAAGCATAACGTAAGTAACCGGAAGAGTAGCAGCAGGTTGCACTTTACCGGTAGAAGTTTTAATGAAATCCGCCCCTGCTAGTATAGCAATTTCGGATGCTCTGCGTACATTATCTAAAGTAGAGAGTTCTCCGGTTTCTAAAATAACTTTCAATCGTGCGTGATAGTTGGCTACCAATTCTTTAACAGCCACAATTTCTTCATAAACGTATTGAAAATTACCTTTCAGAAATTCACCACGGTTGATGACCATGTCTACTTCATCTGCGCCATTTTCCAGGGCAAACTTTGTATCTTCCAGTTTCACATTTAATGGTGCTTGACCGGCAGGAAAAGCAGTGGAAACAGATGCCACTTTTACGGGGCTATTCTTTAAATATTTTTTGGCTGTAGCTACAAATGTGGGATATACACAAACGGCCGCCACCGTTGGCAAATCCAGGATATCATCGGCAAGGTGTTGGGCTTTGTAACATAATTGCTTTACTTTTCCTTCTGTGTCTTTGCCTTCGAGGGTAGTCAAATCAATCATATTTAAAATAAGCTTGAGCCCTTCTACTTTGCTTTGTTTTTTAATACTTCTGGCTGTTATACGCGCTAACCGATCTTCCACGCCCACTTGATCTATTTTTAAATCATAAAGAAAATCCCAATCTTTATTGGAAGCAAATGTGTTCATGATTTTTATTAGTTTTACGCAAAATTACAAAAATAAAAATTATTTGTTCATGACTAAAAAAGTTATTTGGTTATTTGGTCTTTCTGGAGCAGGAAAAAGTACGATTGCAACAGAAATGAGTCGTTTATTGCAGCAGCAGAATGTATTGCATGTAAGATTAGATGGCGATGAAATTCGGAACACTCTTAATTCAGATTTAGGATTTTCAGAAGCGGATAGACGAGAGAATATTCGACGTGCAGCAGAAATGACTAAAATTTTGGTTCAGCAAAATATCTTATGTATTTGCTCATTTATCACACCAACGAAGGAACTTAGAGACAAAATACGCTCTGTGTTACAGGATAATGTGGTACTCATTTTGATTGACACGGCTATTGAAGAATGTGCAAGAAGAGATGTAAAAGGATTGTATAAAAAGGCCTTCAATAATGAGATTCCGAATTTTACAGGTATTTCAGCGAAGTTTGAATATCCGGATGAAGAGCAAGATGTTGTAAGAATCCCAACGCTTAATAAAACAGCGGAGGAATGTGCTAAGAGTATTTTAGAAAAGTGTATGTATACGAGTAATGAGTAATGTGTAATGCTTAATAGAAACTGTATTCATGAATCTGCTTCCTAAAAATAATTTTTTTCAACAAGTGCTCAAAAAAGGTTTTCGGCTTACTTTTTTTCATGATGATTTTAAACCTGTTTTTTCATTTCGGTTTACTATATTCTCTTTATTTCTTTGGCTTATCGGATATGCAACGGTGATAATACTAATTACAATGCTTATAATTTCTAAAACCAATTTAAAAGAATACATTCCCGGATATGGGACAGTGGAAGAGCGAAAACAAATGCTTCATTTGACATTAAAGATGGATTCTTTACAAACCATCTTGTATCAGAAAAATCTTTATTTAAATTCCATTCTTAAAGTGTTGAAAGAAGAGAGAGACAGTATTCCTGCTCTTTCTAATAAGCATCAACTCAACCAGAATGTGCTGCTCAAAGCCAATACTTATGAAAAAGTGGTAAGGCAAGAGATTGAACAAGAAATTATTCAGTATAGAACATTATCGGGAACAGGTGATCAAAGCATTCAAAACGTTCAATTTTTACCACCTGCCAAAGGCATAGTTATAAGTCAATATGATCCTAAGGCCTATCATTTTGGAATTGATGTGCTTGGAAAGGCAGATGAGCCAGTTCGGTGTGTTGACAAAGGCGTTGTAATATATGCAGATTATTCTGTTCGTGATGGGAATTGTGTGAGCATATTGCATCCCTTTGGTTTTGTAAGTGTGTACAAGCATTTATCGGTTGTATTGAAACGAACAGGTGATTATGTCAATGCGAATGATCTGATTGGAATGATGGGGAATACGGGTAGCGAAAGCACCGGTGTACATTTACATTTTGAATTATGGTATTATCAAAAAGCCGTGGATCCTTTACACTATATTGTATTTTGAGTGCCCTTATTTTTTGCAATATAATTTCTGAGCGTTTACTTGGCTTGGAGGATGAATGTTAATACTTCTTCATCTACCTTACCAATATCCGAAACAAGCATGTCTTTTTTGAAAGGGATATAACCATCTGCTTCAATGCTAATGGTATATTCTCCTTCTTGCAGAGCCATTATAAATTCTCCGTTTGACTTAGTGGTAAAAGTGTATTCTTCATTGTTTTGTTTGTCGGTAGCAACGATCATAATTTGGTCTTTTATGACCTGTGTTGTGTCTTTAGCATATAACTTCCCACGAAATATCCTGGCGGGTTGATCTTCGTCCATAAATTTAATTCTGTAAAGGTCTAAATCTCCTATTCCAGCAGGTCTACATGCACTTACGTAAGCAATTTTTTTGTTTTTAGTGAGGCATATGCCCATATCGTCATCAGTTGAATTAATAGGATAGTCCATATTTTCAGCTGGCGTAAAGCGGCCTGTTTCCGGATCGTAAATAGATTTGAATATATCATAACCGCCCATACTGTTGTGACCTTCGGAGGCAAAGTAAAAGGTAACACCATCAGGAGCCAAATAGGGAAAATCTTCGTTGTATGGGGTGTTAATTTGTTCGGGTAGTTTTTGAGCGGATCCCCATTGGCCATTCGGTAATTTTTTTACCACATAAATATCAGAAGTGGCTTCTAAATTATCTTTTCGGACAAAGAAAAAAATGGTGCTGTCTCTGTTGAAGCAGCCAGATAATTCTATTTTATCGGGGTCATTAATAACAGGAGATAATGGTTTTAATTTTCCAAATTGGTTTTTATCTTTAAGTTTAGAAGAAATATAAATATCACCAAATTTATCACCTCCTCTGTCTACATAAACTAGCGTTGTATTCCCTTCTGGGTTAAGAAATACGCACATTTCATCAAAACTTGTATTAATATCTCTGCCGACGCTCACAGGTTTTTCCCATTTATTATTTTTGACATTGCTTATCCACACATCGCTGGGGCGATAGCCGTCTGCCTCTGTTCTGCCACCTCCGATGTTATTTTTTCTTCTGGAAGTAAATACAAGAATAGTTTCACTTTCATCAACGAAAGGATAGTATTCCGGAAATTCGGTATTAATTTCTTTTCCAAGATTTTGAAATACTACATTAACAGGATATTGCATAAGTTGTTTGGCATTTCTGCACATTTCTATCTGACGATTCACATCTTCCAGATCTTTTTTCTTTAATTTAAATGTTTTATAGTTTTCATAAGCCGCAATAGCATCGTCTAACTTATTTGTTAAATGATAGGCCCTACCAAGATAATACCATAATTTTGGATCTATGTCTTTTGTTTCTACTAATTTTTCTAATAGTTTTACGGATTCTTCTCTGTTTGTTCGTGTTTTGATATAACAGACAGCCAATTTTGCCATTACAAACTTGTTGTGAGTGGCCTTATTTAATACTTCTTTATACAGTGGAATAGCAGATAGGTAATTGCCTGCATCAAAATAATCTTCAGCTTTCAAGAATTTTGGCATTAGTTTATTATCCAAATCCTGAGATTTTAATAGAGATGTACAGAATAAAATCCCAATAATGTTTACAATTGTAATTACTGCTTTTTGATTCATGGCTTTTTTCTTAATACAAAATCTTTATTTTTTTCAATTTCAATTTTTCCAATATCTGATATTGAAATATTTTCAACATAATCTTCATAACCTTCTGCTGACACGGTGATGGTATATTCACCTGTTTCCAGAGCAATAACGTATTTTGCTGTTCTGGAGTTGGGAACAAATTGTCGTTCTTCTTCTGTTTTTTTATTTTTGGCAATAATCATGACAGGGACATCAATGGCTTTTTGAGTAGTGTCGTTGAGAAATACTTTACCTGTGATTATTCGTATGATTTGATCTTTATCGTCAAAGCGTATTCTGTATATGTCGAGGTCTCCTTGTCCGTTAGGGCGGAAAGCACTGATGTAACCCACTCTGTTGTCGGGCGTCATACAGATGCTTCTGTCGTCGGAGGTAGAGTTAATAGGATACCCTAAATTTTCTGCCTGTGTCCATGTGTTTTCTTCCGGGTTCCAGGTGGATTTGAACAGGTCGTATCCTCCCATTGAATTATGTCCTTCTGATGAGAAATACAAACTTATGCCATCTGCTCCAATGTATGGGAAATCTTCGTTGTAGGGGGTATTAATTTGATCGGGTAATTTTTGTGGCATTCCCCATTGTCCATTAGGTAATTTGCGTATAACATAAATATCGCTTTGGTCGTCAATAGTATTGCGCCGGGCAAAAAAGAAAGTATTGCCATTTTGTGTAAATGAGCCACTTGTTTCAATGGTTTTAGGGTCGCTGATGAAGGGATGCAGCAATTTTATTTTAGTGAAGTCGCCGTTGGTGTTTTTTTCTGAGATATACAGATCACCGTATTTTTCAATATTATCAAAGTATACTACCATTTGTTTGGTGTCTATGCTCAATGAAACGCACTGTTCATCGTAATTGGTATTAATGACTTTTCCGGCATTGTAGACCTTTATCCATTTTCCATTTTCAACTTTGCTAAACCAGATATCGCTGGGGCGATAGCCATCAATTTCTATTTTATTGCCTCCAACGTTTTCTTTTCTTCTGGAGGTAAAAACTAAAAACGTTTCTTTATCATCTACGTAAGGATAATAATCCGGATCTGGTGAATTAATTTCAGGGCCAAGATTGGTAAATGTTACATTGATAGGATTAGCCATTAGTTTTTTAGCGTTTTCGCACTGTTCTATTTTTCTTTTTGCTTTTTCCACATCTGACTTTTTAGGTTTAAGGGCAAGGTACTTATTAAATGCTTCTATTGCTTTATCTATCTGATTATTTAAGTAGTATGCTAATCCGAGATAATACCAGTTTTCAATATCTGTTTTTTCGTCTTTGGTTAGTTCTTCCAATAATTTTATAGGTTCGGCTCGATTTTGATTGGTATTTAGGTAACAAACAGCTAATTTAGGTTTGATGTATTTATTATCCGGCTCTTTTTTCAAGAGATCTTTATATATTGGAATCGCCATTAAGTAATTGCCGTGATCAAATAAATCGTCTGCTTTATTGAGTTTTTCCTGTAATTTATCATTTTTCATTTGGGCAAATAATGGACTGTATGGAGAACAGCTCAATAAAAACAAACTTACCAGCCACAGAGTTATTTTATTTGTATTCAGTCGCATCGTTCTGTTTGAAATGAAGCTAATTTTTACTTGCAAAAAAATTGACGTCTAATAGTTGTTTTAGAGTGTATCTTTTTCCTTTGTAAAAAGCGACAATCCATGCATCTGTTTGTCCTTTCAAAATGGCTTTTTGGCGCCATGCTTCCGCTTCTTTAATTGTTTTAGATTCTTTGGATAAATAAAATCGTGTGATTTTATCTTCTCCAGCTACTATGATTGGTTGCCCAAATTCAATCAGATGTTTGTAGCTATAGTTTTTAGGATAATGGTAAGCGGCTATTTGTACTCTGAATATTAGTCCTTCTATACAATATTTGGCCATCATTTCTACTAATCGTTCATAATCTTTATTAGTTGTATTGGGTTTTATTTTTAATTCTTTTTTGATTTGCTCAAAGGTTTCTGGTAATATACTGGAACAATTTTCTGTCTCTTTTACCTCTGTTTTTGCGAATTCTTGTGGTTTTTCTTGTTTTATTTGTTCATTTTCTTTTTGTATTTCTTCGTTAATTTTTGCTACCTGTTCGGGTGTTAGTAGGAAAAAGTTTTTATTGATTTGAGTAAATTCTTTGATGTTTTCTATGTCAAATACTTCTTCTGTTGGCTCAAATCCTTTGGCGGTTACTTTTACTTTGTAGGTTTGTCCGGGGGAGATGGCAATGTAGTATTTTCCTGTTTGTTGATTAGAAACGAGTTTAAACTCTTTTTTTTCTGAAACTTTTGTAATGATAATTTCTGCTGCAATGGGTTTGTCATTTCCAAATACTGTGCCCGTAACGACTGCTAAAACAGGTTTTTCGTCCACAATACCGGGTGTAGAAGTATAAATGTCCTGGCGGCCTTTGCCTCCATAGCCGCCCCTGTTTGAAGATAAATATCCTCTGTCTCCTTTTGCATTGATCACATAGTATCTGTCGTCTTCTGTAGTATTCAATGGTATGCCCATGTTTTTTGGGGTTAACCACTGAGATTCTTTTTTGATGGAATACATAATATCGTAGCCACCGATGCTTTTATGTCCTTTTGAGCTAAAAAATAAAGTAATCCCATCCGGGTGTATAAAAGGGGCATCTTCATCATATTTGGTATTGATTATTGGACCTAAATTAGTAGCAGGTCCCCAGTCATCACCTTCTTTTTCGGACACCCAAAGGTCTCTGCCACCATAGCCACCCGGTCTTTCAGAAGCAAAGTATAAATACCTTCCATCTGCACTCACAGAACAACTGCCTTCCCAATATTCTGTGTTGATATTTGAATTTAAACGTACGGGTTCTGTCCATTTATTACCTTCTAAAATGGACATATAGATGTCGCCTCTATCTTCATTAGTGGATTTAAAGATAAATAATGTTTGTCCATCAGGAGAAAGAGCAATGGCTGCATCGTGTCCGGGCGTGTTTAATTCCGGAATACTGGCAGGTTCTGTCCATGTACCATCTTCTTTTTTGAAGGAAATCATAATATCTTCGTGATAATATCCTTCTTCTTTGTCTGGTTTTAATTCATCGTTGACCAATCCACCGGTAGTTCTAGGTCCAACATAAGTAAAAATCAGCATGGTTTCATCGGCAGAAATAACTGGCACATATTCTGCATCTTCAGTATTAATTGGTGAGCCAATATTTTCTATTTTACAAAACACTTTATTTTCCATGATGGATTTTCCATTTTCTGAATATGCTAATAATGTTATTGCATCGTTGAGCATTGCATTTTGTTCTTCAGTAGGTTTTTTGATAGAAGCAAAGTTATTAATAAAATCCTGTATATGAGAAATAGCTTCTTTGAATTTATAGTTCATGTGATAGGCCTTGCCAAGATAGTACTTCATTTCAAGCATATTCTGACGTTTTTGGGAGAGTATTTCAAAAATTTCTAAAGCCCTTTCTTTTCTTTCGGGATAGTTCAGACAAATTATTCCTAATGTAAATAAATAATCTTTATTTTTAGGTTTTTTAGAATATAGTTTATCCATTATTTCATACGCTTTAGCATATTCTTTAATATTCATCTGGTAAATGGCTTCTTTGTACAATTCTTTTTCGGATTGAGCCAGTGTTAAGAGAGGGAATAAAAGTATGATTGTTAATGAAACAAGTATATTTATACGCATATGTTTTTTTAATAAAGGCTAAATGTAATTGAAATATCATAAATAAAAAAATTTATTGGTGCGTTTGTTGCTAAAAAGTCCGAAATAATAAAGCGTTTTTTACTGCAAAAATATGAGATTGAGAAATATCAAAACAACTTATTTGTAAGGATACCCAAGTATACAAATAGTAAGCACAACAAGATGCTGCTCATTACATAAATGAAAAATAGTGTATAATGTCCTTTTTGTAACAAAAATAAATTTTCTGCAGAAAAGGAGGAGAAAGTTGTAAAACCACCGCAAAATCCTGTTACCAGAAAGAATCTATACATCTCATGTTGAGGGTATTTTTCAAGATAAGTATACAAAAAGCCAATAATAAATGAGCCAATTATGTTGACTAAAAATGTGCTTGTCGGAAAGATGGTTGAAACGTATTTTGTGGTGAACAAAGACACGCTGTAACGTGCGATGCTGCCTAAAAAACCGCCGACGCCTACCAAGAACAAATGTTTCATAACTTGTTAAGTTTGGGTTATCGGGCAGGCGTTATCATTCTTTGAAAAGTATTCAAAGACATTTGCAGGCGAACGCCATCGCCTTTTATGCGGTGAGGGGGGGATTCGAACCCCCGGTATAGCTTTTCAACTATACGGCGGTTTAGCAAACCGCTGGTTTAAGCCACTCACCCACCTCACCCTTTTAGGCAATTTAACGGGGGCAAAAGTATTGGAAATTTCGCACAATTTAAAACAAAAGTGGAAAATAATTTTAATTATCGTGTTTTTTTAGCCATTCTATAACGGCGGGTGCCAGTTCATTTTGAGATTTTGAACCTACAAACACGCCGATGTGTCCGCCCTTAAAGCTATACAATGTTTTATCTTTACTGCCTACTAAATCATTTAATGGAATTGTAGAAGCTGGTGGCACTAAATGATCTTCTGTTGCGTAGATATTTAATAATGGGCAGGTGATGTTCTTTAAGTTTACTTTTTGTCCTTTGATGATAAGTTCGCCTTTCACCAATTTATTTTTTTGGTATAAGTCCTTCATGAATTGCCTAAAGCACTCACCTGCCTGATCAGGGCTTTCATTGATCCATTTTTCCATTCTCAGGAAGTTGAGCAATTTGTCTTTGTCATGAATGATATTCATTAGGGTTTGTTGTTTTTGTAGTTTCATTATGGGCTTTAATATTTCAAATCCTACATTTAAGAAATCGCCTGGAATAAGTCCATGATAACCTTCTACAAGTTTATCAAAATCCATGTTTTTACTCCATCTGAATAATAAACCATCATTGGTTGAAAAATCAATTGGTGTAACGTGTGGAATTAAATTTTTTACTTTTTCCTGATGCAGTGCTGTATAAATGACTGATAATGTTCCTCCTTGACAAATACTTAAGAGGTTTACTTTATTATGTCCTGTTTCTTTTCGGATAACATCCACACAATGGTCAATATAATCTATATAGTCATCCATGGTAAGATAACGGTCTGACTTTGAAGGGAAGCCCCAGTCAATTAAGTAAAGATCGGCATCACCACTCAATAAATTTTTAATGTAAGATCTGTCTGGTTGCAGGTCTAACATTTTGTAGGTATTCACCAATGCATACACAATTAAAATGGGGGTTTTTATAGTTGGGGGCGTTTCTCTGTCGTAATGATAAAGGACGAGTTTATCTTCTTTGTATACCGGAGTTTTGGGGGTTGTCGCAATATCAATATCTTTGATGTCTTTCAACACTTCTGCGCCTTTCATCATTTTTTCTGCGAGTTCTACTGCTTCTTTCATTTGATTGAAATTTACTGAGTCCATATTTCTATTATTTTTTGACTACAAAATAAGCCATTTTATTTTTAATAATCAAAATATTGTTTAATGAATGGTTTTTCTACCAATGGATTCATAATGAAATTCTAATTCTTGCATCATTTGAAGATTATAGATATTTCTTCCGTCAAAGATATTTTTTTCTTTCATGAGTTGTTTCATTTTTTCAAAATCCGTGTTACGAAATAGTTGCCATTCGGTGCAAATGACTAATGCGTTGGCATCTTTTAAGCACTCATAAGGATCGGTAGTGTATTGTATATCAGAATCATTTATTATTTTTTTAAAGTTGTTCGTGGCTTCTGGATCATACGCAGAGATACTGGCGCCTTCCTGTAAAAGGCGGGTAATTATTTCTATTGCAGGTGCTTCTCTTACATCGTCTGTGTCTGGCTTAAAGGCCAGTCCCCATACAGCAATTTTTTTATTTTTCAGGTTTCCGAAATGCTTTTTTATTTTTTGAACAATAACGGTTTTTTGAATTTGATTGACTTGCATGACCGCGTTTAAAATTTTGAAGTCGTAATTGTACTCGGATGATGTGTAATGTAGTGCCATGACGTCTTTTGGGAAACAGCTTCCTCCATAGCCGATGCCGGCAAACAAAAACCTTTTTCCAATCCGTTCATCGCTGCCAATACCTAAACGAATCATATCTACATCCGCACCAATTTTCTCACATAAGTTGGCTATTTCATTCATAAATGAAATTTTCAATGCTAAAAAAGCATTTGCTGCATATTTGGTCAATTCTGAGGATCGCTCGTCCATGAAAATAATAGGATTACCTTGTCTTACAAAAGGTTGATACAATTCGGTGAGGATTTTTTTTGCTTTTTCACTTTGTGTGCCAATTACAATTCTGTCGGGCTTCATAAAATCGTCTACTGCAAATCCTTCTCTTAAAAATTCCGGATTGGAAACAATATCTACATAAGGTTTATTTTTTTCTGCAAATATTTTTTTTATTTTATCGGAAGTTCCGACCGGTACTGTACTTTTTGTAATTATTATTTTATAATCTGAAACTATATCCGCTATTTGTTTTGAAACATTCAATACATACGATAAGTCGGCACTGCCATCTTCACCGGGTGGCGTGGGTAATGCTAAAAATATGATTTCTGCAAAATCCACAGCGTCTTTTAATTCTGTTGTAAAATTCAATCTTCCTGCTTTGATGTTTCTGTGAAATAAATTATCAAGATGTGGTTCATATATTGGCACAATACCTTGCTTCATTTTTTCTACTTTGTTTTTATCAATATCCACGCACAGCACTTGATTACCTGACTCTGCAAGGCAAGTGCCAGTTACTAATCCTACGTATCCTGTTCCGATGACGGCAATTTTTTTACTCATAATTTTTGTCAATTATTTATTAAAAAAATTCAAAATAGCATTTGTGATGATATGAATAATTTCTTCGTTTAATTCTGTATGCATTGGTAGAGATAATACAGAACGGCATAGTTGTTCTGTAACGGGAAAATCACCTATTTGGTATCGGTTACTTTGGTAAGCCTTTTGTAAATGTAATGGGATGGGGTAGTAAATCATACTTGGGATACCTTGATTTTGTAAATACTCTCTTAAAGCATCGCGCTTTCCGCTTTTAATTTGTAAAGTATATTGATGGAATACATGCGATGAATTTTTCAGACGCTTAGGAATTACAACATCTGAAACTTGTCCTAATGCTTTGTCGTACATCTCTGCTGCTGTTTGTCTTGCTTTAATATAATCGTCAAGATATTTTAATTTCACATTTAGTATTGCTGCCTGAATAGAATCTAATCGTGAGTTAACTCCTAATACATCGTGAATATATTGTTTGCTTTGCCCGTGGGAGGCAATCATTCTGCATTTTGCAGCCAATTCATCGTCATTGGTCATTATGGCTCCGCCATCGCCAAAGCACCCTAAATTTTTGGAAGGAAAAAATGAAGTACAGCCGATATGACCTATAGTTCCTGCTTTTTTTCGCTCGCCGTCACTAAATGTATAATTTGCCCCGATGGCTTGTGCATTGTCTTCAATGACGTATAGATTGTGTTTTTTAGCCAGTTTCATTATGGTTTCCATATCAGCGCATTGGCCAAATAAATGCACGGGTACAATGGCTTTTGTTTTAGAGGTGATATTTTTTTCAATAGATTTTACATCAATGTCAAATGTATCTGGATTTACATCTACTAAAACAGGTGTAAGGCCTAATAATCCGATTACTTCTGCTGTTGCTACATAGGTGAAATCGGCGGTAATAACTTCATCACCCGGTTTTAATCCCAGTGCCATCATAGCAATTTGTAGTGCGTCTGTACCATTGGCACAAGGAATTACGTGTTTTACATTTAAATATTCTTCTAAATTTTTCTGAAATGTTTTGACAGCAGGGCCGTTAATAAATGCTGTAGAATCCAGTACTTCCTGAATTGCCGTATCTATTTCTGGTTTAATTTTCAGGTACTGATTTTTTAAATCGACTATTGGAGTTATAAGTGGTTTTATTTCAGCCATTTTGGGATATTTATTTTTGCCGTGAATGTATAAAGAATTTTACTTTGTAGATAAAATTGTCTTTAAACTTTTTCCATTATTACTTCCTTTAAAAAGGTCAAACTTTGAACGTCATGAAGCGATAAATGGTATTTTAAGTAATCTAATAAACAGTGTGTCAGACGAAAGACCGGTATTTCTTTTGCAGGACTTAATTTTTCAAAGAAAAAATGGTATAGCCACTTAGAATCTTCTGTATTTAAAGATGTTTTAGTAAACTGGCTGGTAAACCTTCCTTCTGATATATCAAAATAAGGTGTTTCAGGCGAATAGTTGTTCAATGGGGTATGTCCCGTAATGGCAATGTACTCTCTGATAAAGTCAAGGTGAAATGATTGCAGGTTGTTTTCAACCTCATCAAGTTCTAAAAGTTTTTTGTTTATGAAAGCAAATAGTCGGTTATCGGAATAAGTTTCTTGTGTGGTCTTAAGTAGTATTTCTATAATGAACTGAACAATACTATTTTTTCTCAGGTCTACTAAAATATTTTTATAAATGTAAGATGGTTTTATTTCCTTTAAAGTATATTTTTTATATTTATTTTGAGTAATGGTTACTTCTCCGATATTGGGTATCTGAATATGTCCGCTTTGAATGTATTGACCGATTTCTGCAGAAACAGATATAATGCCATATTTTTTTGTGAATAATTTTACAAGGCATTTAAAATCTTTAAGCACTATTGTTTGTAAGATAATGGCTTTAGATTGTAAAAATTCCATTTTAAGGCGATTAATCTAAATTGATGAATTATTTCAATTTTGTTTCGTTTTCAAATTCTGCTTCTGTACAGGGTTCATCGTCTCTGAAATATCTTATTAAGCCAAAACTAAATACTTTTTTTTCATATACATAAGCAGCGGTATCACCCTTTACCACTATTCTTTGATAGATTGTTACATCCCGTTCTACTAATATCTTTTCAGTAACCCCTGGAGGATACTTGGCTATCAGTTCTTTCACTCTATTCGATAATTGTTTTTTCTCGTTTGGTGTATCTGAGTTTAATAGTTTTTCAATTTCCAGTAATCTTTGCTTGGCATACGCATCGGAAGGTTTATATACTAATGCTTCTTCATACTTTAGTTTTGCTTCTTTGTATTTTTTTTGAACAAAATGTTCATCGGCCAGTTTTATCACAGATTTATACTTATCTTCATTAGAGCTTAAAACCGGCTTAACGTTTTTTTCTTTGTTTGTATTTATTTCTTTGTTGCCGGTTTCTTTATTTTTAATACTAATCCCTTTGGATTCTGCGATGTTTTTTTCTATTTCGGCGAGTTTATCTTTTGGGTATTTTTCGTTGGGTTTGTAGGAGAGTGCTTCGTTGTAAGCATTTTTGGC
>JBBIGQ010000004.1:0-165077 GCA_037447455.1 Sphingobacteriaceae bacterium
GTTGGGACGGTAGCGTAAAAGGGAGTGAAGGCAAAGCCACACAAGATGTGTATGTGTATAAAATTTATGTAAAAGATTTGAAAGGCAATAAGCATGAATTTGTCGGACATGTAACTTGTTTGCCATACAACGAAAAATAATCAAGTTTTATCATTAACTCATTGAAAACTAGTTACTATCAGAAATTAAAAAATTTCTTTCCTCTTTTGCGGGACTTAATAGCAAAGCAGTGAAAATAAGAAGCGGCAGAGTAGTAACAAAAATTATATTATTTTACATCGTTATATTTGGATGGGCATTTCATTAATATCTCATCTGCTTCAAAAACATTTCCATTCATTTTCCCGATAATAACAATCTGTTCACTTTTATCAAAATCCTGTGGTTTGCTTTTATGTAAAATAACTTTTCTCTTTTCTCCTAATTGATCTATTAAATAAAACTCAAATCTATCAGGATTTACTAAAGGATTATACATTTCTTTTTCAGTTGTATCACGCTTACCAACAATATGGTATTCCTTACCATAATTTTGTTCTGCCTCCTTAAAATTAGAATAGGTAGCTGTGTTACTCAATGATGTTAATATTACGCCAATTGCAATAGCCACTACTATTAACGACAGGATATAAATTTTTTTCATAAATTCTTTATTCTTTGTTTTTTAGTTTATTCTCCAGATCCTTTAATTTTCTGTCCTGCAGAAATAAATATAGCATTAGTGAAACAAAAATGACCACTAAAACAGAAATAACAACATAAATTTTTCCGCTTTGTCTTAAAGCATCTGCCATTTCAATACTTTCATTCGTCATATTGATATAGTTTACTTTGAATAATTTTAATTCTGATTTTTAATTCCAATAGCCAAATACTCAACAATATCCATCCTAATACAGCAGGATAAAAAATTAAGCGCATGCTGCTATTTAAATCGTACTGACTAAATGCCGGATTACCACCATTTCCGGGATGTAATGAATCTGTAAGCCGTGGTAATATCATAATGAATACCATCATCATCACATAAGCAAAAACATTGTAAACGGCAGAAAGTTTCGCCCGCTTAATTTCATCTTCCACAGATCCTCGCAAAATAAAATAGGCCGTATACACTAAAATAGCCATTGCTACTCCATTTAATTTTGGATCCGCAAATGTCCAGTAAGTACCCCAGGTTGATTTTGCCCATAGCATACCTGTTAATATCCCGGGTATTGAAAAAAAGAAACCAACCTGAGCAGCGGATATACTTTTAATATCGTTTTCTAATTGGTGATTGCTTAAATATTTTAAAGCATAATACAATGAAACAGACATTTGGAACAGCAACGCAAACCACATGGGTACATGAAAATACAAATTACGAATACTTTCGTTTAATATCGGTAATCGTGGCACATCATTATTCAAACCTGCAATTATAGAAAATACAATCAAAATAACAGAAAGAGCTTTGTAAACAAGTTTCATACTAATCGGCAAAACTACAAAATATATTTATCTGAAATTAGATTCATTAAGCAATTTTACCAATCAATTCCTTTACTATCAAACTCATTTTAGGTTCTTGTGCTGTGGCTACTTTCAATACCTCTTCATGAGAAACATTTTCTACATGCCCTTCTACTCCTAAATCTGTAATGATACTCATTCCAAAAACTTTCATGCCGCCATGTTTGGCTACAATCACTTCGGGCACAGTGCTCATTCCCACCGCATCAGCACCTAATCTCCAGAAACAACGATATTCAGCGGGCGTTTCAAAGCAAGGTCCACTTACCCCCATATATACACCTTCTTTCACACGAATACCATGTTTTTCAGCAATTTTTTTTGCCAATTGAATGTATTCTTTGCAATACGCTTCACTCATATCTAAAAAACGTGGCCCTAACTCATCATAATTTTTTCCAATTAAAGGATTAGATGGAAAAAAATTGATATGATCTTTAATAATCATTAACTCACCTAATTGAAAATCTGGATTCATGCCGCCTGCCGCATTACTCACTATTAAGATATTTATACCCAATTCTTTCATCACTCTCACAGGAAATGTAATTTGCTTCATGTCATACCCTTCATAATAATGAAACCTCCCCTGCATTGCCAGAACGGGCTTTCCGGATAAATATCCTAAAATCAATTGCCCTTTGTGTCCATGTACAGTAGATTGTGGAAAATTTGAAATTTCGGAATATGGTATAGTATATTCCACTTCAATTTCTTTCACTAATCCCCCTAATCCACTTCCTAATATAATCCCAACAGTGGGCTTAAAAGAGTGTGTTTTTTCAAGAATAAATTGAGCGGTTTGTTGAATTTGTTCTAACATGTTCTAAAATTTTTTGATTAAAAAGTAAAGTATCGTTAAAAAAATGAATATCAATAGGTGCCACAAAAATAGGCAAATTAACCTGATTGATAAAAAATGGTTTTAATCGTACGGCATCTTTTTCAGTAGTAACTAATATAACTGGCGGATGTTTTTCCTGCCATTCTTTTAAGATAGATAAAATAATTTCAATATCAGATTTTGTAAATGCATGATGATCAGGATATTGAAGATGAAAAAAATAATGACCGTATTTTTTTAATAATTTGGCAAGTGGCGTGGGATTTGCTATACCAGTTACAAGAATAACATTATGTTTGTCCAAATCTTTAATCCAATCCAGAGTTGCTTTAGTATCCAATAAATGATAAAATTTTTGATATTCTATTCCACTAAAAAATACTTCTTTTTCAGCATATTTTCTAACTTCTTGTTTTCTTTTTTCAAAGGCATTTATGTCCACATTTTCTGGTGTTTTAGTGAATACAATTACATCGGCTCTTTGAATGCTACTTTTCAAATCTCTCAATTTTCCTGCTGGAAAAACATCATCTTCATAAAAAGGATGAACATATTCTGTAAGTACAATATTGAAATGCGCTTTTAATCGTCGGTGTTGAAAAGCATCGTCTAATAAGATAATTTGAGTGTCCGAGAATGCTTCCATTATTTTACGTATTCCTTTTACTCTATTTTCACACACTGCCACATTCACATCCGTGTGTTTAATTTTATACATCAAAGGTTCGTCTCCATACTCTAAATAACTCCCATTTTGATGTACCCATTGAAACCCTTTGGTTTTTCGGCCATAACCACGACTTAATACAGCAATTTTAAAATGCGGCTTCAAAACCTGTATCAAATAGCTGGTCATTGGGGATTTTCCCGTTCCTCCTAAGTTTAGATTTCCAATACAAATAGTATAAACATTAGAAAATTGATAGGATTTGAGTATGTTTTTATCGTATAAAAAATGACGGATGTACAAAATAAACTTTATTACAATAGCTATTGTATAACGAAAAAAATACATTAAACCATCAACATTTTTCTTTATGAATGTCAGCAAACAATTCATTTAAATATTCTCAATAATATAATTACACACCTTCTCAATTAAATGTGCCCGGTCTTTGCCTAAAACATTGTGCTTGTGCGTTGGATAAACGAAATAATCTAATTGAACACCCTTGTCAATTGCAGTTTTCAAAAGCATCATACTGTGTTGCCAGACGACCACATCGTCTTCTGCGCCGTGAATCACCAGTAATTTACCTTTCAGATTTTGTATGGCGTTCAAGATACTGGTCTGCTTGTATCCGTCCGGGTTTTGTTGCGGTGTGTCCATATATCGTTCGGTGTACATCACTTCATAATAACTCCAATCTATCACCGGTCCGCCCGCCACTGCTACCTTAAATACATTGGGATATTTGGTCATAATTGAACAAGTCATAAATCCTCCAAAACTCCATCCAAACAAAGTCATTCGCGAAGCATCCACATACGGCAATGATTTTAAATATTCTACTCCTATCATCTGATCTTTCATTTCGTATTCGCCTAACCTTCTAAATGTCTGTTGTTCAAATTCTCTTCCACGAAAAGGCGTGCCATGTCCATCTATTGTAAATACAATAAATCCTTTTTCCGCCATGTAATGGTACCACACTTCTCCGCCCAACATCCAAGTATTCGTTACCAACTGCAAATGCGGACCATTATACAAATACACTAACACCGGGTATTTTTTTGTACTATCAAAATGAACCGGATAAAATATTCTTCCATACAAATCACTTCCATCAAAAGATTTTAATTTCACTGGTTTCCATTGTCCTGTTTTGTAGTTTTCCAGAGGATTGATGGATTCAAACAATAAATGCGATTGTTTTGTTTTCACATTGGTAATAAAATACTTGCCCGGTACATAACAAGATGAAAATGCATCTAAAATATACTCACCTTTCTCATCAACGATTGCTGTGTGAAAACCTTTTTCTTTTGAGATTCTTTCTATTTTTCCTGTAGTTATTTCTACCCTGTAAATATCCTGATCAATCGGCGATTCTGCATTGGCTAAAAAAAATAATTTTTTACCATCCTTTGAAAAGTTCAGTATTTTCTTAACTTCCCAATTGCCTTTGGTCAGTTGTCTTATGAGTTTTCCGTTCATATCGTACAAGTACAAATGATAATAACCATCTCTATTGCTCCGCCAGATAAATTGATGGGGATTGTTGGGGACAAAATATGCTGGTGTAAGCGGTTCTACATATTTTTCGTGCTTTTCTTCAAATAATGTTTTGACAAAACTGCCATTTTCAGCATTGTAAACATTTAATTTCATATCATTTTGATCTCGGTTTAATACAGCTATTAATATCGATTTATCATCTGGTGAAAAACAAATGTTAGTGAAATACTTGTAATCATCCGAATTTTCCTGAATATAAACTACTTTATGACTTTTAATGTGATAAATACCAACAGAAACTTTTTGACTTTTTTGTCCTGCCATTGGATATTTGATGAGTTCATTTTGGGCAGGATATTCTGTCCAGTGAATAATGGGATATTCGCTTACTTCCGAATGATCTACTTTGAAAAAAGCCAATTTATCAATCGAATGACTGAAATAAACGCCTTCGTTAATTCCAAACTCATTACGAGAAGCAGGATAGCCATAGGTAAGATTCAAATTTCCATCGGTAGAAATAGGGACATCTTTTTTTTGATAATGTAAATATAAATTAAATTTTTTTGTATAAGCCCAAATGGATGGATGATTGGAAACAACAAGATTTTCAAGAGAAAAATCGGGATGCTCTGTGGTGTCTTTTTGAATACTCTTTTGCTTAACATCAAAAGCAAAATAATTGTTTTTGATTGGAAAAGAAAATTGTAATTGATTTTTGCTCCAATATAAAGTTGGAATAGAATTTAATGTGTCATTAGTATATTGTTTCAAAGTGGAATTTATCTGACGCAGATTAATTTTCTCAATAATTTGAAATTTTTTACAATCGAAAAGAATAATATTATCATTTAAGGAATAGGAAAGTAGATTATTATTCAAAAATTGAATATTATTTAATCGTTGTGGGGCTAAAGATGTTCTGCCTTTTAATACAGCATCTTTTAAGGAAAGAGATTGTTTACTTTGAGACAAAAACAAGGAAGGAATAAAAAGAGCAAATACCGATACCATTCTACAATTAAAAATATTGAGCATATCTTCTATTTTGGGCTTGAATGTAACAAATTTGATGGGGAAATATTACAAATGTATCTCTTCTATCTGGTATAAGGCAGGAACAGTGGCTTTCCATCCATACGTATCTTTCAGTTTTACCAGAAAGGTCTCCGCAGATTGCTTCTCGCCATGCGTAATAAAAATTTTTTCCGGCGATAGTTCTATTGCATTTAACCAATCTAATAATTCAGATTGATCGGCATGAGCTGATAAACTTTGCATGTTTTCTACCTTTAATTTTACAGGATAGTATTCTCCAAAAATTTTCAACTCATGAGCACCTTCCAATAGTTTTCTTCCTCTTGTACCTTCTGCCTGATACCCTACCAGCAGCAATGTGTGTTGTGGTTGTGCCAAATAATGCTGCAAATAATTTAATATTCTGCCACCAGACACCATCCCACTTCCAGCAATAATTACTTTAGGAAATTGAGTGTGTATAACCTGATAGGTTTCTTTTATATCCTTCACTATTCTGTACATTTTACACATTTCTATACATTCACTTAATGAGAGCGTATGCCACCCTGTGTAGTTTTTAAAAACTTCCAATACATCTGCCCCCATAGGCGTATCAATAATAAAAGGCATTTCAGGAATCTCTTGCTCCTTTCGGAGTTGCCAGAGCAAATACATCAATAATTGCGTACGTTCTACGGCAAAACTTGGTATAATTAAATTACCGCCACGTTGCACAGTATCCATTACAATCTGCTTTAATTGAACCTTAACATCAACGGATGCGTGCAATCTGTCTCCATACGTACTTTCTATAAAAAGCACATCCGCTTTTTTGGGTTTATTGGGAGAAGGCATTATAGGATCCTGATTTCTTCCCACATCACCACTAAACACAAAACATTTATTATTAATTTGAATTTGAATAAAACAAGATCCTATAATATGTCCATTAGGCACAAACCTACCCTGCACATCATCACTGAACTGAACCCATTCATTGTGTTTAGCCGGCACAAAACGCGATATGATCTTTTCTACATCTTCAATAGTATACAAGGGCTTTGCCGGGCGATGTTTTGAATAGCCATACTTATTTGCGCGCTCAGCTTCCTCCTCCTGAATTTTTGCACTATCTCTCAATACAATAGCCGCAATTTCCAAAGTCGGAGCGCTGCCATATATCTTTCCCTTAAACCCCTGATGAATCAAACGCGGTAAATAACCCACATGGTCTAAATGTCCGTGCGTTAATAACACAAATGAAATTTTACTAACATCTACCGGTAAAAAATCCCAGTTATGCTTTCGCCATTCTTTCAAGCCCTGAAATAGCCCACAATCCACTAAAAACTTTGTATGACTTGTATCTAAAAGATATTTAGAGCCCGTAACCGTTCCAGCCGCACCCAAAAAATGCACAAAAACTGAAGACATAAAAAATAAATTTTGCGAACAAAATACAAAAAAATCTCTTCTTAAGCACTGTGCTTATTTCTCCCAACAAGAGCAACGACAAAATAAATTAAACAAGAGTTTTTCTTTTCTAAGTACATTACTGAAGATTCTGAAAAGATGAATGATTCAAACTCTTCAAGCCCTGCATCAAGGAAGTCAGATATCACAATGTATCATTCATTTTGGAAAATCATTTCAGTATTTACCTCACATATTTCTTACTTCTTAAATTTATTATTTTATCTGAATAAAAATATCTGTATCTTTGTTTATCAAAACTAAACTTATATGAACCCGATACGAACAATTATTATTGATGATGAAAAAAACAGCAGAGATAACACACGTCTTATGCTTACTAAATATTTTTCAGAAATTGAGATTATTGGTGAAGCCGAAAATGGTATAGAAGGAAGAAAATTAATTAACGAACTTCATCCGGATTTAGTTTTTTTAGACGTCAATATGCCTGAATTAAATGGTTTAGAAATGTTAGAAAGCATCTCGGAAAAAGAAAAGAATTTTTATGTAATATTTTTAACCGCGTATGGAGATTATACTATTCAAGCCATCCGGGCAGGAGCCGTAGATTATTTAATGAAACCCTTGATGAAAGAAGAGTTGATGCAAGCCATAAAACGAGTATGTAAGTTTATGGATGAGAAAAAAATAAATACATCAGCCGGTAACACTGCAACCAATAAACTAATGGTTTCGCACAGCAAGGGATTTACCTTGATTGACTTTCCGGAAATTATTATGTTAGAAGCAGCCGGCAATTACACCGACTTTTATTTAACAGGCAACCGAAAAATTATTTCTTCCAGAACGCTAAAAGATTATGAAGATATTTTGAATAAAGATTTGTTTTTTAGAGTAAGCAGAAGCGCTATTGTCAATTTATCTCATATTAAAGAATACAACAGCAGTACGGAAACACTTACCCTGACTGAAAACCATCAAATTCATATTGCTAAAGCCAAATGGTCTGAATTCAGTGAAACCATTCGTACAAAAACCATTAATCCCAACAGATAAGTATCCGGTGAAACATTTTATGTCCATGCAGTGGGTGTTTTTATGGTGCAGTGTATTATTTTTTTCGGATATACTTAAAGCACAGAGTATTTATTTTCCTTATTATCATTATGAGTCAGAAAATGGATTAATTCATTTGAATGTGTTATCCATACAACAAGATAAAAACAAAGTGTTGTACAGTGTAACACAAGGCGGCGTATATAAATTTTCCGGAAAAAGTTTTCAAAAAAAACAAATGGCAACGCCCCTTAAAAATATCCGGAATGTATATTTTAATGATACATGTTTTTTCATAGTGCATAGGGATCAAGGAATATTTTATCAAAAAGGCAATCGTTTTATTTCTTTATTTACTCCCAATCCCTTTAAAAAACCTTGCGACAAAATTATACTTCATAACAATTATTGCTTTAATTATACCGACCAGATTTCCGTTGAAGTTTATGATTACAAAAACAAAATATACTACAACGATTCTTTGTTATTAAAAGATAAAAGCAATCAGGCCTTTTGTATTCAGCCTGTTAAAAATAAAATTATAGTGGGACGCAAAAAAGGGCTTTACTTTTTTGATGGCGACAAACAAAAAAAGATAGAACACATTGGCTCTCTTCCTGTATTTGCCATATTTCATTTTAGTGAAAAACATTTGCTGTACATTGGTACAAGTGGAAAAATTTTAATCTTGAATGATAGCAGCTTTAAAGTTCAAAAAGTCATTCCAATAAGTGTTCATTTACCCAATACATCTAATCAATTTATTCTTAATATGGAAAAGAACATTAGTAAAATCGTAGTAGATAAGTTTGACAGAATATGGTTTTGCACACAACCAGATGATAATATGTATTTGTTAGAAAAAGATCAGTTTTACAATGTGATGGACATATTAAACATTACACCTACTCTCATAAATGACATTTATATTGATAATTTCAATAATATATGGGTGGCTACATTTAACGATGGACTCTATCAAATTGTCTCTACTTATTGGGAGTCCTATAAATTTATTTACCATCAGAAAGTTTTAAACATAAAAAATATCGAAACAGCCAATGGTAATGTTTACTATTCAACTAACAATGGATTATATACAAGTAAAGCACCTTTCCTCAATCATTTATCAGCATTAGTAGCCCCGGATAATTTTTTTAATACAGATTTTACGGACTTAAAAAAAATACAACAAACTATTTTTTCTTCCAGTAGTATAATTTTTGATACAAAGATTATTTCCAATCAATCCGATAAAATTTTCGTTTTACCATTTAAATACATTACTGTTCAAAACAATAACCAATGCTACGTTTCAGATATTACCAATAATGTTTTACTGTTTAATTTTAATTCCAATAAAATCCTCGACACCATCTTCCAACCATCTGACTATAAACTCACTATAAATCACTTATACTATTTGAATAACCAATTATTCATTTCAACCAATAAAGGACTGTACATCTATAACTCCATCTCAAAAAAAATCACATTCTCCTTTCATAATTCTGAAATTAAGAAAGTTGTAAATCTAAATAATTCAATGTACGTTTTATCCGAAAATAAAATTTATGAACTTAACACCAGTAAAATACTCTTAACCCTTGAACCTTATCAAATCATTACTCTAACCAACATTACTAAATATAAAAACCATTATTTCCTGTCTTCCGAAGAAGGATTGATAGTTTTGGATGAGCACTTCAAATACATTAATCATTTTAGCAGAAAAAACGGACTCATATCCAATGTTATCAATGATTTAGCGATATTAGACAGCACTATTATACTAGCAACCGACAAAGGCATTTCATATACTCCTATTAAACATCTGTTTAACTACTACCTCAACTTATTGCCACCTGCGGTTCAACACATCACCTCTAATAACGATACCATTTTGTATTCCGATTCCAAACTCAACTTCTCTTCACAGGTACACGATTTATATTTTCATCTTATCTGTCCCAATTTTAACCCACTCACTCAGGTTACTTATGAATACAAACTGAATAACTCCGATTGGATTGCCTTCGACAACTCCCCTTTGCACTTTTCCTCATTATCCGGCGGAGAATACACCCTTCAAATCAGAGCCACAACAGACAACAAGCATTTTACCACCCCAACTACTATTCTATTCAAAAAAGAGCTAACCTTAAATGAAAAAAAATGGTTTTGGACAGCAATAGTAATATTAAGCACAATCATTCTCGTACTCATCACATATATTATCCGCAAAATTGAAAAAAGAAAATCTTCTGAAAAATTAAAAAACATTCAACAAATGAACTTACTCAAGCATCAGGCAATGAATGCCATACTAAGTCCGCATTTTATCTTTAATTCACTCACCGGTATTCAAAATTATATCCTTAAAAATGATGTGGAAAAAGCCAGTGATTATTTATCTAAATTTTCACGACTTATACGAATGATTATTGAAAAAGCATCCAGTCCAACAATTACTTTACAAGATGAATTAAAACGTATTCAATTTTACCTTGAATTGGAAAAAGAACGTTTTGAAGATAAATTTGATTACGAAATAATAGTCAACGAAAAAATAAACATAGAACATACTCATATCCCCAATATGATTATACAACCATACCTTGAAAACGCCATCTTGCACGGCATTTTACAAAAAAAAGAAAAAGGGCACTTATTTTTGAAATTTGATGTAACAACAAATAATTTTCTTGAAATCACAATTGAAGACGACGGCATCGGCATCATTAAAGGCGAAGAAAAAAAACCAAAACACCACAAATCACTAGCCACACAAACTATTGCAGAAATATTAAACATCAATACTCAATTATACCAAAAACATCAATCGGTTCAAATAATCGACAAATCCAGTTTGAATACCAATCAAACAGGCACTATAGTCAAAATCATAATAAAACTATAATGAACAGAATACTTCACTATAAGCAATTACTCATTATCGGAATAAATTTCTTAATAACATTCTATTATCGCCCCCTTCACGCTCAAACCATTCGTTTTTTCCCAGATACTATTTTTGCTTGTAAAACAGACAGTATCCAACTAATGCTTCCCTCTGATATCCTTTCAAAATCTGTGAATATTCAATGGATTACCCCCTATTCTATTATTTATCACTCCTCCACATTAAGAATTTTTCAGGAAGGGAAATACATTGTAAAACTTAAAACAAAACAATCTGAAATTATAGACTCCGTTATTGTCTTAAAGTCCGACCTGCCAAAATTCGAACTCAAAGACACCACCTTATGTGCCGGGAAAACCCTTTTCATACCATTAAAACACAAAGAATATACATTTTACACCCCTGATAATAAAACAAAAATAGAACAACTCAAAATAACGCAGGCAGGACGCTATTCTTTTAATGTATCCAATAAAGGATGCAAAATTACCCGGTATTTTGAAGTAAAAACTATACCTCCTACCATTCCCGAGCAAAAAGAATATTCCTTTTGCATCAATGACGATAATAAAAAAATTAATCTCAAACACAATGGCATTTCATCAGTAATATGGAGCAATGGCTCCACTCAAAAATCTATAGTGGTAGAAAATGAAGATAACTATTGGGTAAAAATTTCAGATAAATACTGCGGCACAAAAATTGACACCATCCATGTAAAATTTAAACCCTGTAATTGTGAAGTTCTGATACCAAATACATTTACGCCCAATGATGATGGAAAAAACGACTATTTTTACCCTATACTGTCCTGTGAATATACCTATTACAATTTGACAATTTATGATAAGTGGAACAATATTGTATTTTCCTCAAATAATCCTAATGCCAAGTGGGACGGTAAATACAAAGGCAATCCATTACCCGAAGATGTATACGTGTATGTTTTGGAAACCATCGAAAAAAATACCGGCAAGAAAAATACACACAAGGGAAAATTCTCTCTAATACGATAAATAATAAAAATTTCTATGACTCTATTTCTCATTGCTGACAGCGGATCTACCAAAACAGATTGGGCTTTAATCAGTAAAAAAGAAACTTTTGTAAGATTTGAAACAAAAGGAATTAATCCTTACTTCTTAAACGAAAAACAAATTGAACGCCTACTGAATGAAGAAGCACTACCACACATCAAAAAAAATCTATCCCTCATTCAAGCCGTTTACTTTTATGGCGCAGGTTGCAGCAATAAAGAAAACAACTTAAAACTCAAACACGCCCTTCGCACTACTTTTCAACTGGAAGAAGTCCACATTTGGCACGATATTTTAGGCGCTGCACGTGCCACCTGCCAAAAAGAAAAAGGACTTGTAGGAATACTCGGTACAGGCAGTAATGCCTGTGTTTACGGCGGATTAAGTATTATAGAATCGGTCCCTTCCTATGGCTATCTATTCGGCGATTACGGAAGCGGTGCCCACATTGGAAAACAATTTATTCAATCCTATTGCGATAAGACATTACCTAAAGATTTAAAAATTGAATTTGAAAAAGCAGGATACAACGATGAAAAAATTTTAGAAGGAGTATATAAAACTGCCATGCCATCAAGGTTTTTAGCATCTATATTCCCCTTTGTATTAAAACACAAATCACATCTATTTATTCAGGAATTAATACATCATTCACTAAAAAAATACTTTGAAATTCAACTATTGCCCATTGTAAAAGAAAAATATGATTTACATTTCGTAGGTAGCGTAGCATTTACCCTAAAAGAAGAATTAAACACCATTGCACAACATTATGCATTCAATCTAAAAACAATCCTCAAAAATCCCCTCAATGGTTTAATTGAATATCATCAAAAGCACTAGATTGAAAAAGTGTTTCAACATTATCATCAAACATTTCATTCACCTTAATCAATACCTCATAAAAATTTTCCTATAATTGCCCACAAAAAAAATGAAAGTAGCAATAGTAGGCGCCACCGGTTTAGTAGGTCAGGAAATGATTAAAGTTTTAGAAGAAGTTCAATTTCCTGTTACAGAGTTTATTCCTGTTGCCTCCGAAAAATCAATCGGTAAAAAAATTACTTTCAATCAAAAAGAATACACTGTTGTTTCTGTCAAGGACGCCATTGCCAAAAAGCCCAACGTTGCCTTATTTTCAGCAGGAAGCAAGACCTCATTAGAATATGCCCCTTTATTCGCACAGCAAGGAACCTATGTAATTGACAATTCCTCTGCCTTCAGAATGGACAAGGACAAGCCACTCATTGTCCCAGAAATCAATGCCAACATTCTGAAAAAGGAAGACAAAATCATTGCAAACCCCAATTGTTCTACTATTCAGATGCTAATGGTCTTGCATCCGTTACATAAGCAGTTTAAAATAAAAAAAATCATAGCTTCTACCTATCAGGCCGTAACAGGCACCGGTGCCAAAGCAGTAGAACAACTCATGCAGGAAAGACAAGGCAAAAAGCCAGAAAATCCTGCCTACCCCTACCCTATTTATCTCAATTTAATCCCACAAATTGATGTGTTTACAGAAAACGATTTTACAAAAGAAGAGATGAAAATGCACAATGAAACACGAAAAATACTCAACGATTATACTATTTCTGTAAATGCGACTTGCGTGCGTGTTCCGGTGATAGGCGGTCATAGTGAAAGTGTTTATGTAGAATTGGAAAAAGAATTTGAAATTAAAGAAATACGAGATATTTTGTCAAAGACCAATGGCGTCATTGTTCAGGACGATATAAAAAACAACATTTACCCAATGCCCTTGTATGCCAACAAGAAAAACGAAGTTTTTGTAGGTAGAATACGCAAGGACTTTGATAATCCGAAAGCATTAAATTTATTCATTGTAGCCGATAATTTAAGAAAAGGCGCAGCCACCAATGCCGTCCAGATTGCTGAACATGTAGTTTCAAAATTTTTATCCTGATTTTTAATAATTTCTTCACATCACATTAATAAAAATTTCACATAAAACCTTTAATTTTGCAGAAAAATTGTATGGCCATTAAAATATTAATTGCAGATGATGAAGAAGATATACTTCAATTTTTGTCTTACAATTTGCAAAAAGAAGGTTATGAAGTGTTAACTGCTACCAATGGTGCCGATTCTATCAAATTAGCGAAAAAGGAAAGACCTGATTTAATTGTATTGGACATAATGATGCCCGTAATGGACGGAATGGAAACCTGTAAAGAACTACGGGAAATGCCCGAAACAAAAGATAAACTCATCGTTTTTCTCACCGCCAGAAGTGAAGATTATTCTCAAATTGCAGGATTTGAAAATGGTGCCGATGATTATATCACCAAACCTATTAAACCAAAACTTTTTATCTCTCGTATCAAGGCGTTATTAAGAAGAGTTCAATCCAGTGAACAATCTATCATTGACTTAGGGCATATTAAAATAGATAAAGAAAAACATCTCGTATACAAAGATGATAAAGTATTGGAATTACCCAAAAAAGAATTTTTGTTATTAGAATTATTAGCCAGCAAGCCGGGAAAAGTTTTTACCAGAGAATTTATTTTAGAAAAAGTGTGGGGCGAAGATGTGATTGTGGGCGAGCGAACAATTGATGTACATATTCGTAAAATACGCGAAAAAATCGGCGATGATTACATTAAAACCATCAAAGGTTTAGGATATAAGTTAGAATTGTAATAAAAAAAGGAAGCCATTGTTATCTTGCTTCCTTTTTAGTTATTCCTTGTCTTCGTTAAATTTTTACTCTTTAAATATTCTTGAAGTATAAATATGATTACGATTGTTGTCAATGACTTTAATAAAATACATTCCATTTGACCAATTAGCAGAATGTATTTTTACTTCCTTATTGGCATTTACTTTTTCATACACTTTCATTCCCAATGAATTATAAATTTCAATATTTGAACCAGATGGCAAATAAACAGTAATCCAATCTTTTGCAGGATTAGGATAAACGAGAACCGGTTGATTCAAAACTTCTGATAAGATAGAAATGCCCGTTGTTACACAAGTAGTATCTACCGTTTGACCATTACTACTCACTACCGCACTTTGTAATCCTGCCCCATTCTCTGCTTTTACATTGAAATAATATGTAGTACCATGAGTAATTGATGAAATATTTATTGTAATCAAAGTATTCGCCCATGCGTTTGTCCAGTTGATAACATTCGTGGCGCCAGCACTTGTCCCCACAGAATACCAATATTGTGTCAGACCCGAATGTGGATCTGTTGAAGTAGCCCAGTTGGCACTTAAACTATCTTTCGTACAGGCGACATTAATGTCTGTCGTTTTCCCATCATTTACAGGAGAAGGTAATGTCGGTGGTGTCCAATCCACATTCACATCATCATAAGCAATAGAAGAAATATTATCCGCATTGTCTTGCGAAATGGATTTAATACGCCCGGCAGGTGTAGAAGGATTCGGATTTTGATACCACAAATCTGTATTCCCTGGACCTACTGTTACACTTACATTACCGCTTACTCTCGAACGATAAATTTTTAATTGATTAATACTCATAACAGCATTTCCACTTCTGAATGAAACATATTTCCCATTGGATGAATTATGCGGAGATGGATCCTGCCACTTATTGATAAGTTGATTATTCCAATAAGTCCAAATTTCTCCTGTTGTTCTATCATAAATAACTTTGACATTATACCAGGTATTAGCAGAAAATGTCAATGGAATATCCACCACTGGTGAGCCAAAAGTATTGTTCACTGTTTTATATAATTGAAATTTTTGATTATCCAACCGGAACCATACAAAATATGAATTGCTTCTATTAGAAGTAGAGCCCGTATCACAGAAAAAATGAAAACCACCTCTTCTATTTGTACCAGTACCGTCTAATTTGATGTCAACCTCATATAGACATCGATTGGATAAGGTTTGATCCACAAAGGCATAAACATTTGTGTTACCCGCGGTAGAAGATATTTCATCACTTTGAACGAGTGCGCCACCACTTTGAGACCAGACGCCTACTGTTGGCGTCCAGTACGGACGAATAGCAGAGCTATCAAAGTTGTCACAGAAAAAACCTCTGCTGCGATTAGCATCCCAATAGTTGCCGTTATATTCAATGACTTGATAATAGCCCTTTTGAATACCACTTCCACCCGTATTGTCAACATCAGAAATGGTAGTTGTAAAGTTTGTTGTAACCCAGATTGGCGAACTGACAGCAGTTGTAGGCGCTATATTATCAGTGGCAGAACCAGTTGCTGTAATAGTGTAAGTAGCAGCCCAGCCCGTACTCGTAGTTGCACAATCGCTTCTAAACTCAACCAACAAAGAATCATTATTCACTGTGATATTCCCAGGAGAATTTGTACCAGTATAAAACCCTACCAGTGGCAACCATACAGAACCGCCATTGTAAATGTACATATAATCCCATGTATTTTCTACATTAAAACTTGAAAATGACAAGGAAATTTGAGTAGCACCGGGTTGGGTAAATAAGTAAATTTTTCTTTCATCATTAGAATAATTTCCTGTGCTCCCTCCACTATCATAAAAATTACCTGTTGTTGTTGTAAAAGTAGTAGTGATAGAATAGGGTGAATTGATAAGTTTGTAATATCTATCCCAATTCCAGTATTGACCAGGATCGGTGTGTGTTTGATTGGGGTAATGTTGGTGTCCTTTAATTTTGGTACAAGATCCGGGAATAGATGATTGATTATAATGAGTAGTAGGTAACCATGGCCAGAAGCCGGTTCTCAAGGGACTAATCCCATAACCACTATTACAAATATCCTTTACCAAAGCAGCAGAAGAATTATACATAGCAGTAGTAAACCAACTCGATTGACTAACATATCCTTCATGTTCCAAACCAATGGTATAAGGATTCTCAGTCCCAACATGCCATGCTTTATTGGCTTCTAAGACCATTTGCGTTACCTGACCATCACTACTTCTTAAAACATAGTGTGCGGATACATTAGCAGAACAGTTTTTAAACCATGATATACAACCAGCATAACTTCCTTGAACTACATGTATTGTCACTGCTGAAATTTGAACATCATTTCTTGATGAATAGTTACAACTTGCAGCCGGATCCCAGATAGCTGGCGGATAGTCGGCCGAAGTAATTTGATTATTGGAACTTAATTTATACATTGCTCCTTCATTCGTGTAAATGCTTTCATCCGTGATATTGACATGTCTCGCACTTAATACAGCATAATTTTCTTTGAAAGTTTCTTTTAAATTAATATTGTAATTCGGAAAATGATAAGCATTCTGATATTCGGGTTGTGCTAAAAACCAATACAATTGATAAAGATGAGATTGCATGGCAAAATCATTGATTAAATCTTGACTTAAAGGCAGTTCACATAATTCAATAAAAATGCTTTTGTACTGTTCTAAATTTTCAGTACCAAAAATATTCTTCTGTTGTTGTAATTTTTGAAAGGCCCCCGCATACGCCAGTATAGAAGTTTCAGGATTGTTTTTGATATCATTTATTGAAAAGCCAGAAAGTTGAGCCACTTTCAAAAGATTTTCACGAAAATAATTTTTACCATCTTCAATCAATCCCATAACGGTCAATGCTTTCGGTAAAGCAATACAACTATTTTGAGTCCCGTCCAGATGATAAAAACGAGTTTGAGTATAAGCAATCGCCTCTAAAAAACCTTTTGGAACCGATGGATAAATCGCATACGCCTTTTGAAAGGAAGAGTAATAAGGGTTTTCAGGTGTCTCAATAACATTTAATGCAAAGGATTGAATATTAAAAGCTAAAATAGAGAAGAATAAAATTGTTTTTCTCATAGTTGTAATTATTTTGTTTAACTGTAAAATAAAAATTATTAAAAATTATTTACCCATACAAAATCTCTTCCAAATCTTTTTCTACTTTTAAGTTTTCAATGATAAAATCTTGTCGTTCTGGCGTGTTTTTGCCCATATAATAACTCAACAACTCTTGTATGGATGCTTTTTGATCAAGTAATACAGGTTCGAGCCGCATATCTTTCCCAATAAAATGACGAAATTCTTCAGGAGAAATTTCACCTAATCCTTTGAATCTCGTTATTTCCGGCTTCCCACCTAATTTTTCAATGGCCTGTCTTTTTTCTTCTTCAGAATAACAATAAATGGTTTCTTTTTTATTTCTCACTCTAAACAAGGGCGTTTGTAAAATGTACAAGTGATTGTTCTTCACCAGTTCCGGAAAAAATTGTAAGAAGAAAGTCAATAATAACAAACGAATGTGCATACCATCTACATCGGCATCTGTTGCAATCACGACATTATTGTACCGCAATGTTTCCAATCCGTCTTCAATATCCAATGCAGCCTGCAACAGATTGAATTCTTCATTTTCGTACACCACTTTTTTGGTAAGTCCAAAGCAATTTAAAGGTTTTCCTTTCAAACTAAATACGGCTTGTGTTTGCACATCCCTTACTTTTGTGATAGAACCGCTCGCAGAATCTCCTTCGCAAATAAATAAGGTAGATTCAAATCGTCGTGGATTTTTTTCATCTGTCAGATGAATTTTACAATCGCGAAGTTTTTTATTATGCAAGGATACTTTTTTGGCTCTCTCACGAGCTAACTTTTGAATACCGGCTAACTCTTTACGCTCTTTTTCATTGACCTGAATTTTATTTTCAATGGCTTTGGCAATTTCCGGATTTTTATGTAAAAAATTATCTAATTCTTTGGATAAAAAATCTCCAACAAAACTACGAATACTCTGTCCACCGGGCGCTATTTCCTGCGAACCTAATTTCGTTTTTGTCTGGGATTCAAAAACCGGTTCCTGAATTTTTACAGAAATGGCTGCAATGATGGACTTGCGAATGTCTACTGCTTCGTAATTTTTTTTAAAAAAATCCCGAATGGTTTTGACTACGGCTTCTTTGAAGGCTGACAAATGCGTACCGCCCTGAGTAGTGTATTGACCATTCACATAAGAATAATACTCTTCTGTAAAATGCTCATTGCTGTGTGTAAATGTTACTTCAATATCTTCTCCACGCAAATGAATGATAGGATACAATATTTCTCCACTGATATTTTTTTCTAATAAATCTCTTAAGCCGTTTTCTGATTTGTAAATGTGTGTATCATTCAGTACAAGCGTTAAGCCAGTATTTAAGTAAGCATAATTCCACAACATCTTGTCTATGTATTCGTGAATGTAATGGTATTTAGGAAAAATGCCATCATCTGGTGTAAATTCTACCAAAGTTCCATTGGGCTCTGATGTTTTTTTAATAGGTTCTTCTTTTATCAATACTCCTTTGCTAAAGATTGCTTCTTTGCATTGCCCATCTCTGTATGCTAGTACTCTGAAATGTGTAGAAAGCGCATTAACGGCTTTTGTACCTACACCATTTAATCCGATAGATTTTTTAAATGCCTCGCTATCGTATTTTCCACCAGTATTGATTTTTGAAACAGCGTCCACTACTTTTCCAAGTGGAATACCACGCCCGTAATCTCTGACCGAAACCGTTCCTTGATGAATTTTAACTTCATTTTTTTTTCCAAAGCCCATCATAAATTCATCAATAGAATTGTCAATGATTTCTTTTAGTAATACATAAATGCCATCGTCAAAAGAAGAGCCGTCGCCTAACTTTCCGATATACATTCCGGGACGCATCCGGATGTGTTCACGCCAGTCCAGTGATTTTATGGACTCTTCAGTATATTGCCCTACATTTTCTTTTGCCATAATTTAATTTTTTGCAGCAAAGTTACTACAATTAGAAAAGATTAAGAAAAGGCAATTATCCACAAATGCATTTTAATATCTATTTTTACCGCAATGATGAAGAAATTATTATTGATTTTTTTTATATTTTATGAATCATTAAAGTGTCAAATAATAATACAAGGATATGTGTTTGATGAAGACACTACCAAAGTTTTACCTTTTGCTTATGTTATCAATAAAAATACCAGTTTTGGAACAGTAACGGATGTCAATGGTTTTTTTTCTATAAAAGCCCATCAGGAAGACACTTTGATATTTTCTTACACAGGTTATGTCAAAAAATATATTCCAGTAGCAGTTTTCAACAAGCAAAAAAAAGTTGTTCTCAAAAAAAATACTTTTTTATTAAAACAAGTGAATGTTCAGGTGTTGAAATATGAAAATTATGAAAAGGACTATATGAAGCGAGTAATAGAAAAATCTCAAATGCCTGTGATAGATGTCATTTCCAGCCCCATTACAGCATTGTATATGCAGTTTAGTAAGAAAGGACGTGAATTGCAAAAACTTTCAAGAATATTTGAAGAGATTTTTATTAAGGAACAGGTAGAGAAAAAAATCAATCCACAGATATTGTATCAATTGACCGGTGATGCCAACATTGATATTGAAGCACTGCGAAAATTTTGTGGTTTTTATTTAAGTGATTATTACATTTTAAATCACGATGGCTACGATTTGTATTCAAGAGTTTTAGAATGCTATTACAGATATAAGTTTGAAAAAGAAAATTGATTAATTGTATCCTACAGTTTTTCTTACCATTTCTAATTTTTCCTGTGCAATTTTTCGGGCTTTATTTTCACCAATTTGAAGTATTTCTTCTATTTGAGATGTATTTTGCATAAGATCCTGGTAAATTTTTCTTTGCTCTTTAAATTTTTCTAGGCTCAATTCAAACAAAGCGGTCTTAGCGTGTCCATATCCATAGCCCCCTTTCAGATAATTAGCACGAATCGTTTCTACATCATTAGGTTCTGCCAATAATTTATACAATTTGAAAACATTACAAGTATCAGGATTTTTGGGGGCTTCAAGCGGTGTGCTATCTGTTACAATAGACATTACAACTTTTTTTAATTCTTTTTCAGGTAAAAAAATGTTGATAAAATTTTTATAGGTCTTACTCATTTTTTGGCCATCAATGCCCGGGACAATCATTACTTCTTCCTTTATCTTTGCTTGTGGGAGTATAAAAATTTCCTGATTAGTTATTCTATTAAATGCAGCGGCAATATCACGCGTCATTTCAAGATGCTGAATTTGGTCTTTTCCCACCGGAACAATTTCACCATCATACAACAAAATATCGGCGGCCATCAAAACCGGATAGGTAAACAGCCCGGCATTCACATCACTCAAACGATTGCTTTTATCTTTGAAAGAATGCGCATTGGCTAACATTGGAAAAGGTGTAAAACAACTTAAATACCAGGTCAGTTCACAAACTTCAGGAATCCTGCTTTGTCTATAAAAGTAATGTTTATGATAATCCAAACCAAATGCAATCCAGGTAGCCGCCACAGCATACGTGCTTTGACGAATAAATCCAGCATCTTTTATAGATGTCAATGAATGCAAATCTGCAATAAAGTAAAACGCTTCATTTCCCTGAACATTACTGAGTTCAATTGCTGGAATGATAGCACCTAAGATGTTTCCAAGATGGGGAATGTTGGTACTTTGTATTCCTGTTAATATTCTTGCCATAGCGGGACAATAATACGGAATTTTACCATAGCTCAACAATGTAGTACAAGTTTTTACTTCACATCTTCCCCGCGATTTTATTATACAAGTTTTTACCTTTAAAGAAAGGTTAACCTATTTAAAATTATTCAATATTCTTCTTTTATCTTTATTTTCTTTTTCATTTTTATGATACAATTCAATGAATGTTATTCTTTTACTATCAGGAAAATAAGCGTAAATTAATCTTAATCCTGAATTAACACCTTTTCCTTTAAGTGCCTTACACGCTATCTTTTTCACTTTAATAATGCGGGTTTCTATACTTAAATTATCAATACGAAAACTAAATGGCGGTCGTTCATCTGGGTCAATTTCTAATACCTTTTTCAATACATCTAAATCTTCGTTGAGCGTTCTATACCTCTTCAATAGGAACTTCAAATCCTTTTTAAATTCATCTAATTCATCAAAAATCATATTTTTCCATATCGCTCAATTCATAATTTCTCACAGAAAAAGGTGCTTCTCTGTAAAAAACCAATTCATAATTTATTTTTTCTCCTTCTTTGGTAGCAAGCCATGGCATATCTTTATGCGAATAGTTGCTGATAGCTGCAGCAGACCAATCGCTCATTTGTTCTATCACTTTATCTATCACTTCTTTTTCGGTCGCTTTTAATATTCTTAAATCTGCCTTTTCTAATGGCAGATAACGAGTTTGCAGATAACCATGATATTCTGTTTTTATTCTTTTTAATTGTCCTTTATCCAGCATCTGATTTATGATAGTATCCAGATTTTGTGGTACAGGACCATAAGGCAATTTTCGATATGTAGCGCCTGTTAAATGTTCCTCATATAATTCATAATAATTAAAGTCAGAGAAATAAAGCAATTTACGAAGAACTGTTTCGCCAACATTGGGCTTACCTGCACAACGCTCTAAAATATACAACAAAACATTTTTAAACTTATTAATCTGAAGCGTAGGAACAGAAATGCGCTCATCCTGTTTTTTCTTCTGCTTGCTTTCTTCTTGCAGTTCAATCTTTGGATTTACCATAAAATCTCTTAACATAAAGTCATCCAAAGAAAAACCTAATACCTGAGCTATCTTTTGAAATTCAAGAATATCAATATGCCTATTTCCCAATTCAATCTGAGCTAATGAAGGTCTGGAAATCTGGACACGTTTAGCCAAATCCTCCTGAGACAAGCCCTTCAATTTACGCAGTTCAGCTATTCTCCGACCAATCTGTTTGGGTGATAATACCATACTTATGCTTTATATTTGTATTTTACCGGACAAAAATAATAAATGTTTTATAATAAAACAAATGCTTGTTCTAAATAAAAACAATACTTCAATTTTCACTTCATCTCTTTATATTATCATTAACCCATGATTAAGTCCCCAAAAATAATCACGAACCTTTCTTATTACCCCAAAAAATCAACGATATTCAAATGAAAGGATACATTTCTCCCCAACAACTCGAAACAAGCAATATAATATGTAATCAAATTTTTCCTTATTTTTGCTCAATTGTTTTTTAATTTAAAGATTAGAAAAATGGCAGAAAAACAGAAAACAATTCGTGAGAAAATAAGTATTTCCGGCGTAGGTTTACACACGGGGAAACCCGTTCAACTAACATTTTTACCCGCTCCACCCAACCATTGGTTTAAGTTTCAAAGAGTAGATTTGCCAGACCAACCCATTATTGAGGCAGATGCGGACAATGTGATTAGTACAGAAAGAGGAACCAGTTTAGGAATAATGGACATTAGCGGAAAGTTAAAAGATAATGCTATAGTCCATACTACCGAGCACGTTTTGGCCGCTCTGATTGGAATGGACTTAGACAATTGTTTAATCCAGGTGGATGGTCCTGAGATGCCTATCATGGACGGTAGTGCCATGCCCTTTGTGGAAGCATTACAAAAAGCAGGCATAATAGAACAAGATGAAGAAAGAGAATATTTTGAGTTAAAAGAAAATCTGACCTACGAATGCCCGGAACGAAAAATAGAAATGCTGGCTGTACCACAAGAAACGTTTCGTATTACAGTCATGGTAGATTACAACAGTGAAGTATTAGGAACGCAGCATGCGGGTATGTATCACACCGGTGAATTCATTCCTAAAATAGCCAAATGCAGAACATTTGTTTTTCTGCATGAACTGGAAGCACTGTTACAACATAATCTAATCAAAGGTGGTGATCTGAATAACGCCATTGTATTAGTAGATAGAGAATTACCAAAAGAAAAAATTGATTACTTAAAAAAAGTATTTCATAAAGAAGATGTAGAAGTAAAAGGGAAAGGTGTATTAAACAATACCAAATTACATTTTTATAACGAACCTGCCCGGCATAAACTATTAGATATTGTAGGGGATTTAGCATTGGTAGGTCAACACATGAAGATTCATGTTTTAGCAGCACGTCCGGGGCATTATGGAAACACGCAGTTTGCAAAAAAAATCAAAGAAGTTATCAAAAAACAAAAGAAAGAACAATATGTCCCCAAAATACATCTCAATACACCGGCACTATTTGATGTTAGAGAAATACAAAAAATTTTGCCACACCGTCATCCGTTTTTATTGGTAGATCGAATCGTGGAACTAACACCAGAGTATGTAGTAGGACTGCGTAATGTTACCATAAATGATTATTGGTTTCCAGGTCATTTTCCAGACGAACCTGTCATGCCGGGTGTTCTGATTATAGAAGCATTGGCTCAAACAGGTGGAATTTTAGCACTCAAATCTGTACCAGATCCTGAGAATTATCAAACTTATTTTTTAAAGATTGATAGTGCTAAATTCAAACAAAAAGTTGTGCCGGGAGATGTTCTGGTGACGCGTATGGACCTTGCCGAACCCATTCGCAGAGGTATTTGTCACATGATAGGCCGTGCATTTGTAGGTAACAAATTGGTTTGTGAGGCCGATATGACTGCACAAATTGTAAAAGTAAGAAATATTCAAAAAACAGAGAAATCAGCCGTTGTATGATATCCCCATTGGCAAGTGTGAGCCACAGAGCTAAAATAGGACATAACGTAACCATCTCGCCGTTTGCTACTGTTGAAGATAAGGTAGAAATCGGTGATAATACCTGGATAGGACCGAATGCGGTTATCCTGAATTATACTAAAATCGGGAATAATTGTAAAATTTTTCCCGGGGCAGTCATTGGTGCAGAACCACAGGATTTGAAATTTAAAGGAGAAGAGAGCACCGTTGAAATTGGGAATAATACCACTATTCGGGAATTTGCCACCATACATCGTGGCACATTAGATAAAATGACCACCAAAATAGGCGACCATTGCCTGATAATGGCTTATGTACACGTGGCTCATGATTGTATTATTGGGAATCATGTGATTATTGCAAACAGTGTAGGGCTTTCAGGGCACATTACTATTGAAGATTATGCCATTATAGAGGGAATGAGTGCTGCACAGCAGTTTATTACAATAGGCAAGCATGCTTTTGTTGCCGGCGCTTCGCTTATTCGTAAAAGTGTGCCACCTTACGTTCGTTGTGCCCGTGAACCTTTGCAATACATTGGGGTCAATACAGTAGGGCTTTCCAGAAGATGCTTTACAGCAGAACAAATTAAACAAATTGAAGATATTTACAGAATAATTTATGTAAAAGGATATAACTTACAAAATGCCCTTGAACTAGTAGAAAACGAACTGCCTGAAACAATATTTAAAAATGAAATTCTGACTTTTATTCGTCAGCAGAAAGATGGCGTCATAAAAGGCATTTGAAATTAGTAATTTATTCAATGCAAACACCATCCATTCACATTCAACATATTTCCAAAAAATTCCAAAGGAATCTATTGTACAAAGATTTTAGTTTAGATATTTTTCCTCAAGATAAAATCGTTATTACTGGTCATAACGGCTCCGGAAAATCAACTTTACTTAAGTTAATTATCGGGCTTATCAGCCCCAGTTCCGGTAGTATTGAATACAAATGTAATCAGCAACTTATAGAACGTAGGAAGTGGCATAGATATGTCAACATTGCTGCCCCTTATATGAGTTTAATGGATGATTTTACAGTTTTGGAATGCATTGAACATATAAATAGTTTTCGGCAATTTCAGTTACCGCCATCTGAAATGATAAAATTACTTGAACTGGCTAAACACCTCCACAAACCAATTAAATATTTTTCAAGTGGGATGAAACAAAAATTAAAATTAATGCTGGCTATCCTGGACGTAGCACCCGTGTTATTGTTAGACGAGCCCTTATCTAATCTGGATGAAAAAAATACTCAATGGTATTCAGAAATGATCCACCAATGGGCTATGTCAAAAACGATTATTGTATTTTCAAATCATCAGAAAAAAGAATATTTTTTCTGTGACAAACAAGTTGAATTATCTTAATAGTACTTTACTATATATAGATTAAGAAGACACTATTTTACCCAATAAACTATAATTGGGCGTTTCAAAAAAATAATCAGCAGTTAGTTGAGGTGATAACTTATCTTTTTTCATTTTATCCAGTATATTTTCTGTCATTTGTAATTCTATAGCCACGCCTTTATTTACAATACCCTCTACATAATCCGAAAACAAAGAATGCTTTAATGCATAATTGTATTGCACATTAAAATTCAAAGCGTCGAATAATGTGGTAGAATAAATTGAAAAATGCGCATCGCATATTTGAAACAACCATTCTGTAGAATAATTTACTACAAAGACATTGTTATAGGTGTTTGAAATAAATTTTGAAATGTCCTGTGTAGCAGAAGGATGTGGCTTAATTAAAATGGCACAATTCTGTTGTTTATTATGCACATCGTTTACCAAATAATTAATATACTCAGCTAAATGTTGTTCCAGATTTTTTTGTGCAGTTGCAAAGAGGATTGTTTTGTATTGTGCTTTAATTTGCTTGTAAAACGATTGAAATGCTTCTGAAAACTCTTTTTCATAAAAAAGATAATAGCCAAAAATTTTCATTTGTTGTTCATCGTATTCATTTCCTTTTTGCAGGACGGATTTCCAGTATTCACCATATAACCAAATCTCATCTGCGAATAAAGATTTATTTCGCACAGGCAATATCTTTTTATCATACACATAAAACATGTCTTCTTCTGCAATTAGTCCGTGTTGTAATTCAATAATTTTAATTTTTCTTTTTTTTAATACATAGATTAATGATTCATTTTGATAATGTGGAAAAACAAATGCTATTTTTATATTTGGAAAATGTTTCAGCAATTCTCTGTAGGTTCTGTACTCTCTCCAAAAAATTTCAATAACTTCTTCAAAGATTCTGATTTTATGTTGGTCTAATTTTATTTGTTTCAATATGTTTAAATAAGTGCTCTTTAAATTTTTCAATAAAATTTTATCATCTTCATTGAGTGGCAAAAGTGAATAGTAATGGTAAAAATCTTCTAAATTAAAATCGTACTGAACTTTTGAAGAGAATGTATTTGTTTTGAAAAATAAAACATTTTCTCTGTTTAATTTATTGAGAATGTTTTCAAAATATCTTGATTTGTATTCTTTATGAAGCGTTTCAACATAACGTTCACAAGCTCCAATAAAAATTGTAATTTTTTTATTTTCTTTGATAAATGGTTTCTTTTTTATTTTCAAACGTTTCAGGAAAAAGATGATATTGATTAAAAAGAAGGGTAATTTCCAAAATAACCGTGCTTTGAAACCTTCTTCTCTAAAGATAGCATATTGAAATAACTTAATGATATTAAAATCACCACAATCAAATAATTCCGGATGAGTAATCAAGTTATTAAACTTTGATTTTTTGTCGGTAAATTTTTCTGTTATTTTAGTTACGCTCATAACTTTAGCAAATTCTTTTCCATTAATAAATCTGCAAGGGTACTCAGCGCTTTCATAGGCACACCAATCCGTTCAGCAATATCTATCAAATCATTCATTCCATCGCTGTATTGCAAAATATACATTATCTGCATCACTTGTTCTCTACTTAAATGATTGATGTATAAATTTCTTTTACCTAATTGTGGCTCCCCATAAGGACAGGAATTGATATATTTTTCATTGCTTTCCAACGTCATCATAATTTCAAAATAAAGTTCTATACTTTCTTTTAGAGATTTAAATGAAATAAAACTTTTATTATCCAGTGAAGTGTGGTACTCCGGATATTCTCTGTAGGGTGTACGCATCAAGGATCCAACAGGCAAATTAAACCCTGGTGAACAATACTGCCTTTCATCACTGCCACCAGGATAAAAATCTAAAATACGATACAACTTTTTAGAATGCTTTAAGGTATGCGTTGCTGCTTTATCGGCCAGCGTGTTACCATATTTTGACTTCTTATAGTGAAATATTCCTCTATCGCCAATGCAGGTAATCACATATCCTGCTTTACAAAACTTTTTCAAATGTTCTCCGTGTTGATGCAAATATACTAATGCGCCGATTGTTTCAGGAATAAACACAAAACGATAAGTGTATTTTCTGTACTTTAATTCTGCTAATTTTTTGTATAAAAACATGGCGACTAATGGTCCGCTTAATTCATTATTTGCCATACTCGGATGACAGATATACGTTGATATCAAAACTTCCTCTTTTCTTTCTCCTTCCAAAACAAGATCTCCGTAAGTGAGCGAACCTTCTGTTAAGGTGGAGTCAATAACTACTTCATACTCTCCTTTTTTAGGCAATTGCTGATAATCGTTGTAAGCAATGCAAAATCCCCAATTTTCTCTGTAATACGAAGTAATATAAGGTATAGCGGACGGCTTATGTGGTAATGTGTGTAAATGTTGGTTTAATTCTTCAAAGCTAATTTTTTTATAAACCGGAATAGAATAATTAACAATATGTAGATTGTGTTGTTTAAAGTCACAGATTTTTTCCCCATCTGGTGTTTTAATATAAGCATCCTGAATGTTCCATTCTTTTGGTATTTTCCAATCAAATACTTCTGTGCCGCTTGGCACTTCGTACAGATTTAATGGAATAATTTCTGAGATAATCTTTAAACTTTCTCTTACGCCATTGCCTGTAATGCTTCTGCATATCGGAAACAATCTGTCAAAATAGTATTCTAATTCTTGCTCTATCATACATAAATTTATTTTAATAAAAATGCAAAAAAATCTCTCGGGCTATTTTCTCTGCTTCTTCAAATTCATTTAACTTGATGTTCACCCTTACTCCGCTTTCTCTTGCACAATGAATAAGTGTTTCCGTCGCAAGGTTTCCGGTCAATTGATCTTTTGCCATTGGGCATCCACCATAACCTAAAATCGCAGAATCAAAATTTAAACAATCCACAACAAAAGCACTTCTAATTTTTTCTTTTGCTGTATCGGGCGTAGAATGCAAATGTGCAATAAAATTTACCTGTGGTAATGTTTTTTTCAAATGTAAAAACAAATCCCGAATATTTTCTGGTGTAGAACAACCAATAGTATCTGCCAATGCAATATCTTCTATTCCCATTTGAACCAATCTATCAGCCATTCGAAATACTTTTTCTGCACTCCATTCTTCACCATAAGGATTCCCAAACGCCATTGATAAATACACTCTCAATTTTTTATCCTTCTTTAAACATAAATTGTTGATTTCTTCTACCCTTTTGAAAGCATCTTCAATACTCGCATTTGTGTTCCGCTTTTGAAATTCTTCTGAAACAGACAATGGAAAACCTAAGTAAGAAACTTGTTCAAACTGGCAAGCATCTTCCGCACCTCTGTAATTCGCAATGATCGCCAATAATTTTGTACTTGTATTCGACAAATCTAACTGTTTAGTTATTTCTCCTGTATCCTGCATCTGCGGAATAGCTTTTGGTGAAACAAAACTCCCATAATCCAATACATCAAATCCCACTTTTAATAATTGTTGAATGTATTTCAACTTTAGATCTGTGGGAATAAATGTTTTAATGCCTTGCATGGCATCTCTTGGGCATTCCGTAATATACAATGTTTTCATACACCAATATTTTTTCGAATTTCTGTAATCAATGCCGGGCCCTTGTAAATAAATCCAGTATATATTTGAACGGCATTGGCACCTGCATTTAGCATAAGTTGTGCTTTTTCAGCAGTATCAATTCCTCCAACACCTATCAAAATTTTATCAGAAGGTAATAGTACTTTGAGTTTTTGAACGATCTGCAAACTCCTTTCAAACAATGGTTTTCCACTCAATCCACCTTCTCCATATTGGCTTACACTTTTTTCGTATTTCAAATTTTCTCTTGTGATTGTTGTATTCGTTGCAATAATGCCATCAATATCCGATTTTACAACAACTTCCACAATATCTTTTAATTGCTCATCGGATAAATCCGGTGCAATTTTCAATAAAATAATTTTTCGCTTATCCGACAACTTCTTTTCCTCTTCTCTTAATGCTTTCAAAATATGCATTAACGGTTCTTTATCCTGCAATGCCCTTAAATTCGGTGTGTTGGGTGAACTTACATTGACCACAAAGTAATCTGCCACCGAATACAATTCCCGATAACAAACTAAATAATCCTCAATTGCTTTTTCATTAGCTGTATCTTTATTCTTTCCAATGTTCACACCAATTACAATATTTAGGGGCTTGTTCTTTAATCTTTCCTTTATCTTCTTTACACCATCGTTATTAAAGCCCATTCTGTTGATGACCGCCTCATCTTTGATTAATCGAAATAATCTTGGCTTAGGATTGCCTGCTTGTGGACGTGGCGTCACGGTTCCTATTTCTACAAACTGAAATCCAAGATCTGCAAGGACTTTGTAGTGCTTCGCATTTTTGTCCAAACCGGCTGCCAAGCCAATCTTTAAATTTTGAAATAAATTATTTTTATCAATAATCTTTTCTGAATAATCCGGAATACTCAACAAAAGTTTAAATATTTTTTTAGGCAAAATTTTATGAAGAATGCTTAATAGCGATAAGCCAATATGATGCGCTGTTTCTGCATCTAATAAAAATAAAAAATTTTTTATGAATGAATACATTGATTGCTCGTTATTTTGTTGCCTCTTAAAAATTCTTCAATTCCCATTACTCGCTTTCCTTCGGGCTGTATGGTTTTAATATCTATGCATCCATCCAGATCTGCTACCTTTAAATAATTTTTATTGTTTGTAATAATATCGCCTGCCGAAAGCGAATCATTTTCATCAGATATTTCAGCCCATAAAATTTTACAATATGTTTTTTTACCATTAACATCTAAATAAGTAAATGCAGCAGGATACGGTGATAAACCTCTAATAAAATCATATACTTTTTTCGATGATTGATTCCAATTAATCTGACAAAATTCTTTAGTTATCTTAGGAGCATACGAAGCTTGTGAATCATCTTGTTCAATTAATTGCAATTTACTTTGTTCAAGCAATTCCAATGTTTTAAGCATTAAATCAGCTCCTACAAACATCATTTTATCGTGCAAACTCCCTGCTGTATCTTTTTCATCAATTTTAATTTTCTCCTGCAAAGCAATATTACCAGTATCAATTTGCTCTTGAATTTTGAAAGTAGTCAATCCGGTTTCTTTTTCTCCATTGATGATTGCAAAATTAATCGGTGCAGCGCCTCTGTACTTCGGCAACAAAGAAGCGTGAAGATTAAATGTTCCTAACGGCGGCATATTCCATACTTCTTTCGGCAACATCCGAAAGGCCACTACCACGAAAACATCGGCATTCAAAGCTTTTAACGTATTCAAAAAATTTGTATCTTTTAATTTTTCAGGTTGCAAAACAGGCAAATGATATTTCAAGGCACAATTTTTTACAGCACTGGATTGAATCTTCAAACCTCTTCCGGCTGGTCTATCCGGCGTTGTAACAATCGCTACTACCTGATGGTATTTAGTTAACTTTTCTAATGTAGGAACTGCAAATTCTGGCGTTCCCATAAATACAATCCGCAAAGCCATATTACAACTTTCTCAGTAAATTTTTAACGCTCGTTCTTTCCTCAATATAAGAATATACTTTACTAATCGGTATTCGTTCTTGTTGCATCGTATCACGGTCACGAACTGTTACCGTTTCATTTTGCAATGTTTCATTATCAATAGTGATACAATAAGGTGTTCCAATAGCGTCCTGCCTTCTGTAACGACGACCAATCGTATCTTTGTCTTCATAAATAATTTTTCCAACATATTTCAATTCTTCCCAGAGTTTTTGGGCTATTTCAGGCATTCCGTCTTTTTTCACCAGCGGCAAGACGACTGCTTTCACTGGTGCAAGTGCCGCCGGAATGGATAACACCGTTCTAATTTCATTTTCCACCAATTCTTCTTTATAGCCCGCTGAAAGAATGGCTAAAAACAATCTGTCCAAACCAACGGATGTTTCCACTACATAAGGCACATAACTTCTGTTTTCTTCAACATCAAAATACTGTAATTTTTTTCCACTGTATTTTTCATGATTAGATAAATCAAAATCTGTTCGGGAATGAATACCCTCTAATTCTTTGAATCCAAAAGGAAATTTAAATTCTATATCACAAGCAGCATTAGCATAATGTGCTAACTTAACGTGATATTTGAAGCGATAGTATTCATCAGAAAAACCAAGTGCTTTGTGCCATTTCAATCGTTCTGATTTCCAGTATTCATACCATTCCATTTCTGTTCCCGGCTTGACAAAAAACTGCATTTCCATTTGTTCAAATTCCCGCATTCTGAAAATAAATTGTCTTGCTACAATTTCATTACGAAATGCTTTACCGGTTTGGGCAATACCAAAAGGAATTTTCATTCGTGCCGTTTTCTGAACATTCAAAAAGTTGACAAAAATACCCTGTGCTGTCTCTGGACGAAGATAAATAGTATTGGCTTCCTCTGCCACTGAGCCCAATTGAGTTGCGAACATTAAATCGAACTGACGCACATCCGTCCAATTCCTTGAACCGCTTATAGGACAAGCAATTTCACAATCCAGAATAATTTGTTTAATTTCTTGCAAATCATTTCTTTCAAGTGCGTTTTTAAAACGTTCTTCAATTTGTTGAATTTTTTCCTGAATTTCTTTCACTCTCGGATTAGTTGATCGAAATAAATTTTCATCAAAATTGTCAAAACGTTTTTTAGCTTTTTCAATTTCCTTATTGATTTTATCTTGCAATTTAGCAATATACTCTTCAATTAAAACATCGGCTCTGTATCGTTTTTTGCTGTCTTTATTATCAATCAATGGATCATTAAAAGCATCCACGTGTCCGCTGGCTTTCCACGTTGTAGGATGCATAAATATGGCTGCATCAATACCCACGATATTTTGATGCAAATACGTCATAGCTTGCCACCAATATGCACGAATATTATTTTTTAATTCTGCACCATACGCCCCATAATCATAAACGGCACTTAAGCCATCATAAATTTCACTACTTGGATAAATAAAACCATATTCTTTGGAATGTGAGATAATTTTTTTGAACAATTCTTCTGTTTGCAAAGCAGTGTTCTGCGACATATTTTTAATTTTAAAACTTGTGCGAAAGTAAGAAAAGTAATTGGTATGTTCCTACTTTCAAATAAAAATTTAATGCGATTTGTTTCATACCTTTGCAAGCAAAAAAATGAATAATATCTATGAATTTGATGGATTCAAACCTTACATACATCCTTCTGCATTCATTCATCCAATGGCTTGTGTCATAGGTAATGTCAGTATTGGAAAGGATGTATTTGTAGGAGCTGGTGCTGTGATTCGTGGAGATTGGGGGGAAATTATCATAGAAGATGGTTGTAATGTTCAGGAAAACTGCATCATTCATATGTTTCCCGGTACAACCGTTTGGCTTAAAGAATCAGCACACATTGGACATGGAGCAATCATACACGGAGCAATCGTTGGTAGAAACTGTTTGATTGGAATGAACAGCGTTGTAATGGACAATGTTGAAATTGGCGATGAATGCGTCATCGGCGCCTTGACATTCGTTCCTCAAGAAATGAAAATCCCTAACAGAAAAGTAGTAGTTGGTAATCCTGCCAAAATTGTAAAAGATGTATCCGACGAAATGATTCAATGGAAAACAGAAGGAACGAAACTATACCAACAATTACCTAAAGATTGCTATAATACGCTCAAAACCTGCGAACCTTTGAGAGAAAAACCATTATTCAAAAAAACTCAGGAAAAAAATTATCTCACATTCAAAGAACTCAAAAACACAAAAAAATAATGCTATGAAAAAGTTATTATTCATTTATTTTAATCTCTTTTTTACGTTCAATATGTGGGCAGATGAAGGTATGTGGCTGCCCAATCTTTTACAAGCAACCGGCATCTATTCAAAAATGAAAGAAGCCGGCTGTAAATTGACTCCTGAACAAATTTACAGTGTAAATAAATCTTCATTAAAAGATGCCATTGTTTTGTTTGGCGGCGGATGCACCGGTGAAATTATATCAGACAAAGGATTATTTATCACCAATCACCACTGCGGCTATTCAAGCGTTGTAAATTTAAGCACTGTTGAAAAAAATTATCTCAAAAATGGCTATTGGGCAAAAAATCATCAGGAAGAACTGTATTGCCCTAATCTTACTATTTCCATTGTCGTGCGAATTGAAGATGTTACCAAAGCTGTATTCAACAACACAAACGGCATTACTGATAAAAAGCAAAAAGATGCAATTATTCAGAAAAACATTCAAAATATCGTCAATAAAGCCATTGAAGGAACACACTACAACGCGATGGTGAAACCTTTTAATTATGAACTGCAATACTTTTTGATTGTGTATGAAACCTTTAAAGACATTCGTTTAGTAGCCGCTCCTCCGGAACACATCGGAAAGTTTGGCGGTGAAGACGACAATTGGATGTGGCCAAGACACAATGCCGATTTTACAATGTTTCGCATTTATGCTTCAAAAGATAATAAACCGGCTGAATATTCTCCTGACAATGTGCCTTATCGTCCAAAATATGTCATTCCCATTAGTTTAAAGGGATACAAAGAAAGCGACTTTACGATGGTTTATGGCTTTCCCGGTCGCACACAAGAATACCTGAGTTCTTATGCAGTTGATATTATCGTGAATGACCTTAATCCAAGAAGAGTACGATTAAGAGAAAAGAAATTAAACATTTTAGAAAACTATATGAAACAAAATGAAGCTCTCAATCTGAAATATGCCAATACTTACGCATCGGTAGCCAATTATTACAAAAAGTGGAAAGGTGAAATGCTGGGATTAAAGAAAACTAATGCTATTGAAAAAAAGAAAACTTTTGAGAATCAATTGTATCAAAAATTACAAAACAAACCTTCTGCACTGGATAGTTTTAATATAATAAAAAACAGTTTTGAACAACTCTACACGCGATACCGCTACTATCAAATGCACGCCGATTATTATCAAGAGTGCTTTATGGCGATTGATGCTATTCGTTATATCGGAAATTATGTAGATTTTTTCACTGAATATAACAGAATGAAAATTGGATTAAGCAACGAACTTGAAAAAATCAAACAGAAATTATTAAAAACCATTCCTATATCTTTTCATCTTCCTGCTGATAAAGAAATTTTTATCGCCTTATTGAATGATTATTTTGAAAACATTTCATCCTCCGAAAGAATTCCGTTTTTAGATTCTTTGTACAATCAATTTAATAAAGACATTCAGAAAATGACCGACTATTTGTATTCAAAATCTTTATTCTTAAACAATGAAAAATTAAAGGAACTATTGAATACTCCTGATGATACCAAAATCAAAGATTTTGAAAATGATTTATTTTACAGAATGGCACAAAGTATCAAATTACATTTCTACTCCAATGTTTTACCCCATCTAAAAGAAGTTGACTCAAAAATTACAAACACTCAAAAAATGTATTTGAAATTATTAATGGATTATCAAAAAGATAAAATGTTTTATCCAGATGCAAATTCTACTCTTCGCATTGCTTTTGGCAAAGTCAAAAAATATGAGCCACGTGACGGCGTGCGCTACAATTATTTTACAACTTACAAAGGTATTCTTGAAAAAGAGAATCCTAAACACCCAGATTATTATGTCAACGATAGTTTGAAAAGTTTATTTATAAAAAAAGATTTTGGTCGATACGCTGACAAAGATGGTGAATTACACATTGCTTTCATTGCGTCAAATCATACTACCGGCGGCAACAGCGGAAGCCCTGTATTCAATGCAAATGGTGAACTTATTGGCACCAACTTTGACCGATGTTGGGAAGGCACAATGAGCGATATAATGTATAACCCGGAAATTTGCAGAAACATCATTTTAGATATTCGCTACACTTTATTTTTAATTGATAAATACGCTCATTGTAATTGGCTTATCAATGAAATGAAAATTGTACAATGATTACTTGCGTGCCAAATAAATCGTAGCAATACCTGATGTTAAAGGATAATATTCACAACTCTTAAATCCTTTTGAAATTATATTATCACAAAAATTTCTATACTGCGGAAATGATGCCACACTGTTAGGTAAATAATCGTATGCTTTTTTATCACCTGTCAAAATCCACGCTATAATTGGTAATATAAACCTGAAATAAAAATTGTACAATCCTCTTACCAATTTATTTTGCGGTAAAGTAAATTCAAGAATCAACAACACACCATTTTCTTTCAACACCCGATACATTTCTTCTAATCCTTTTTGATAATTCTCAAAATTACGGATACCAAATGAAATCGTTACAGCATTAAAAGTATTGTCTGCAAATGACAAATTCTCTCCATCTTCTTGTTTGAATTCTATAATATGATTAAGATGTCTAGCATTAATTTTCTTTTGTGCAATGTGCAACATTCTTTCTGCATAATCTGCAGCAATAATTTTTTCTGGTTGCAATTGTGTCAAAGCAATCGCCAGATCGCCTGTACCAGTTGCTAAATCTAAAATATATTTAGGTTGCAATGGTTTTAATTTTTCAATACATTTTTTTCTCCAATAATAATGCACGCCAAAAGATAAAACTGAGTTAGCTAAGTCGTACTTATGAGAAATGTTATTAAACATTTCTCTCACTTGATATTTTTTGGACTTTTCTTTGTTATACGGCTTTACTTCCTGTATGTTCATTTCACAAAATCTAATTCTAATGCTTCTTCTAACAATCTATTTTTATCTATCGGGACTACCCCAACTTCTTCGCACACTAATCCACCTGCCAAGTTGGACAAAGCCGCTGTTAAAAAAGGATCACATTGCATTGCTTCGCAGAGTGCAGCTACACTGATAACGGTATCGCCCGCCCCACTCACATCCGCAATTTTCCGAATATGTGCAGGTATATGAATTTTTGAAGTTCTGGTATTCATGATTACTCCTTTATCGGCTAATGTAACCAACACTGCATTTAATTTTTGCTTTACTCTAAAACTGCTTACAATTTTCTGCAAATCATTAATTGATAATTCATCCGTATCTAATTTTAATCCTTCTTTGAGCTCCTTCAAATTGGGTTTAAAAATGGTTACATTTTTATATGCATGAAAATTTCTCTTTTTAGGATCCACGCAAATAGGAATATTCTTTTGCTTTGCCAATTCAACAACTTTTTGAATCAGTTTCGGTGTAATAAGCCCTTTATTGTAATCTTCAAAAATGATCACATCAATTTTATCGTGGTGAATGATGTAATTGATAAGTGTCAATAAGTTTTGTGTTTCGCTCGTACTAATATCTTCTTCTGATTCTTCATCTATTCGTACCAAATGATGTTTATTTCCAATTACTCTTGTTTTAATAGTAGTCGGGCGATTTCGAGATTTCAAAATACCTTTAGGACTCAATTTTTGTTTTTTCAATAATTCCAAAAAAGCATTGCCTTCCATATCCGCACCAATCACAGAACATAAAATTGGATTAGCACCCATTGCCTGCACATTCAAAGCCACATTTGCCGCTCCGCCTAATCGCATTTCTTTTTTTTCTACCGAAACTATAGGCACAGGTGCTTCCGGCGATAATCTATTCACCTTTCCCCACACATAATTATCAATCATCACATCGCCAATTATCAATACATTCAAATTATTAAACGAACGAAACAATTCTCTAAGATGTTCTTTTTTGATGCTGAACTTTTTCATTTTTTTATTGTAATTTATAAATCGCTGATTTAATCTGGCTCAATGCTTTTTCAAGCGAAGTTTCTGATGCAGCATAAGATATTCGCACATAATTATCATCTCCGAATGCCCCCCCCGGCACCAACGATACTTTCGCTTCCTCTAATAAATAAAAACATAAATCTGTACCATTCTTTATTTCTTTCCCTTCATAATGTTTTCCAAATAATCCTGAGACATCAACAAATACATAGAATGCGCCCTCCGGGATATTAAATTTAATACCTTGTATTTCTTTCAATTTTTCGATTACTAAATCTCTGCGCTTCTTAAATGCTTCAACCATCGGCATAACATAAGTTTTTACATCTATCTCCATTGCTTTATGCATCGCCTTCTGAGTAATGCTGCTCGTTGCCGAAGTAAATTGTCCCTGCATTTTATCACAGGTCTGTGCTAACCATTTTGGACCGGCTAAAATTCCACCTCTCCATCCAGTCATTGCAAAACCCTTAGAAACCCCATTAATTACAGCCACTCTGTCCTTCATACTTTCAAATTGAGCAATACTATAATGTTTTCCAACATAATTAATGTGCTCGTAAATTTCATCACTGATAACAAAAATATCCGGATGTTTTTCCAAAACTTTTTCCCACGCTTCTAACTCTTCTTTTGAATACACGCTTCCTGTAGGATTACAGGGCGAACTAAAAATAATTAATTTCGTTTTAGACGTAATGTATTTTTCTAAAACATCTGCAGTTACCTTAAAGTTTGTTTTTATATCTGTTTTAATAATTACGGGCTTTGCATCAATAAGTTTCAAAAATTCCACATAAGTCACCCAGTATGGCGATGGTACAATGACTTCATCGCCCGGATTTAGTAGACACAAATAAGCATTGGCAATGCTTTGTTTAGCACCTGTAGAAACCACTATTTGTTCCGGAGTAAATTCTAAGTTGTTATCTCTCTTAAACTTTTTACAAATGGCTTGTCTTAATTCCAAATAACCAGACACGGCCGTATAATGTGTAAAATTATTCTGAATGGCTTCAATGGCAGCTTGCTTGATGGGCTCTGGTGTATCAAAGTCCGGTTCTCCTAAACTTAAATTAATCACTTCAATTCCTTGTTGAGATAACTCTCTACTTCTTCTGGACATTCCAATAGTCAGAGGTTCTTCAATACTTTGAACACGTTTAGATGGTTCCATTTTTTTGGTGGTAAATTAAACAAAAATTTTTCAGTTGATTAACTTGCACGTTCAACTTCAAATTTTAGGGAAAACTTCTTCTTCCAATTGTTTAATAAAAATTGATTTGAAGATAAATGAGTACATTTGCATCTCATAAGAAAATTATTTTTCAGGTATCTTATTCTGAGAGGCAAAGGAAGTCAGAAAAGGAAGGAAGATTTTTTTCTTACTCTTTGGGGGGTGAAAACAGCTTGTGATATACCTGAAAAATCATGACAAATTATACTTTGATAAAATACAAAAGTAGTAAATTGAAAATTAAAAGATAAAATTTCATGAAAACTAAGAGATATTACCAGATGAGTATTGAGGAAATAATGAAGTATTTTGAAACTTCATTAGAAGGTTTGAGTTATCAAGAAGTTGAAAAAAGAAAATTAAAGTATGGGAAAAATGAATTAGAGGATAAAAAGCAGCTTTCAGCTTTTCAAGTGTTTCTTAGGCAGTTTAAGGATGTGATGATTTTCATCTTAATGGTAGCAGCTATTGTTTCATTTTTGATTGGGGATGTAAAAGATAGTTTGATAATTTTAATAATTGTTCTTTTAAATGGAATTATCGGATTTATTCAAGAATATCGTGTGGAGAAAGCTATTCGTTTATTAAAGAAAATGGCGGAAACTGTTACCATGATGAGGCGAGAAAATAAAATTGTTGTTTTGCCAGCTAGCGAACTAGTGCCGGGCGATGTAGTAATATTGGAAGCTGGAATGCAAGTTCCGGCAGATATCCGATTAATTAAGGTTTTCAACCTACGGGTAAATGAAGCATCCTTATCAGGAGAGTCCAATGAAATTGAAAAAACAATTTTTCCATTAGAAAATGAAAATTTAATGGTAGGTGATAGAAAAAATATGGTTTTCAAAAATACTTTAATTACATATGGAAGGGGTGAAGGGATAGTAGTAGCTACTGGAATGCAAACTGAAATGGGGAAAATTGCAAAAATGTTAGAGGTAGAAGATACGCAAACTCCATTACAAAAACGTTTAAAGGAATTTGGAAAGAAATTGACTTGGGTAGTTTTGTTTGTCTGTGGGGTGATATATTTTGTAGGCGTGTTACGAGGTGAGAATCCAGTGCAAATGTTATTGACTTCTATTTCTGTAGCAGTGGCGGCAATACCGGAGGCACTTCCAGCAGTCATAACAATTTCACTAGCAATAGGTGCCAGACGAATGGTAAAAAAGAAGGCATTAATTCGTAAACTTGTTGCAGTTGAAACATTAGGTTCAGTTACATGTATATGTTCTGATAAAACCGGTACTATTACACAGAATAAAATGAAAGTAACGGATGTATGGAACAATATTTTAGATAAAAAAATATTAATGGATTTACCTATTGATGTTGATAATCTTTTTCATATAGCAATGTCTTTGAATCATGATGTTCGGAAAAAAAATCAAAATCATGAACATTATGAACTAACGGGTGATTCCACCGAAATTGCAATTATTGAGTATTTATTGGAAAATAACAAGGACGTTTTTGGGAACATGATAAAATTTCCAAGAACAAATGAGATACCATTTGATTCAGTGAGAAAAAGAATGACCAGCATACATCAATTAAATGGGAAATACTTAGTAATTTGTAAAGGTGCTGTAGAGAGTGTATTAAGTATTTGTGATACCAATGAGAACTTTATTATTGAGAGAGAGGTTGAGAAATACGCCAGTCAAGGCAAAAGAGTATTGGGATATGCAATAAAAGTAATGGACTATCTGCCAGATTTAGTAGATGTAGATACAATTGAAAGTAACATGTATTTTTTGGGAATTATCGCTATGATTGATCCACCAAGGGAAGAAGTAGTAGATGCTATTCAAAGATGTTATGAGGCAGGTATTATACCTATTATGATTACGGGTGATCACCGTTTAACGGCTGAATATGTTGCAAAACAAGTTGGTATTATTAAAAATAAAAATGATAAAGTAATAAATGGCGCTGAGTTGGAAAAAATGAATGAAGAAGAATTTGAAAAAGAGGTAGAAACGATAAAAGTATATAGTCGTGTTTCTCCTGAACAGAAATTAAAAATTATCAAAGCACTACAAAAGAAAAAACATTTTGTAGCCATGACAGGAGATGGTGTAAACGATGCACCAGCATTAAAACAAGCAAATATAGGGGTGGCAATGGGTATTACAGGGACAGATGTATCAAAGGAAGCAGCTCACATGATTTTGCTTGATGATAATTTTGTTACTATTGTAGATGCTGTAAAAGAAGGAAGAAGGATTTACGACAATATTAGAAAGTTTATTAGATATACAATGACCAGTAATAGTGGTGAAATTTGGGCGATATTTTTAGCTCCATTATTTGGATTGCCAATACCATTGTTACCTATTCATATATTATGGATAAATTTAGTAACTGATGGTTTACCGGGACTGGCCTTGTCAGCAGAACCGGCTGAAAAGAATATTTTAAAACGCCCACCAAGAAAACATGATGAGGGAATATTTTCAGATGGTATGGGAATACAAATTATATGGATAGGACTTTTAATGGGGGTGATTTGTATTGTTAGTGAGTACTTGTTTTTAGATAAATCTACTGAAAAGTGGAGAACTATAGTTTTTATGGTATTATGTTTATCGCAAATGGGAAATGTACTAGCAATTCGTAATGAGACAGAATCAATTTTCAATATTGGTTTCTTATCTAATAAACAATTATTATTTGCTGTAATTTTTACTCTTTTATTACAACTAATGATTGTATATGTTCCATTTTTACAAGATATTTTTAAGACAGATGCATTAAGTTTTACGGAGTTAACTTTTGTAATATTCATGTCTAGTATAGTGTTTATCGCTATTGAGATAGAAAAAATGTATAAAAGCCATAAAATCTAATATATGATCGATTCAACATTATTATACTTAACAGGATTTGTTGGATGTACTATACTAATTTTTAACTCTGGCAAGAAACTTGTTAAGTATGGAGATAAAATAGCGGAATTCACGGGACTTGGAAGGGCATGGATAGGATTGATTTTAATGGCTTCTATTACCTCTCTTCCAGAACTCATAACAGGTATTAGTTCTGTTACATACGTTGATTCTCCCGACTTAGCTACGGGAGATGTTTTAGGAAGCTGTATGTTCAATATGTTAATACTTTCGCTAATGGACGCGAGAATTAAAAGACCTCTTATGTCATTAGTAAAAAGTAGTCATTTATTGGCTGGTTTGTATGGAATAATTTTAGTTTCAATTACTGGTCTGGCGATTTTAATAAATGATAAAATCCCCACAATATTTAATATCAGTGTTTTTTCATTAGTGATAATTATTGTCTATATTGTTACTATATATCACATTTATTTATTTGACAAAAGAATTAACGAAAATGATAAAATAAATGAGTCCATACTTACCAAGGATTCAATAAATACTATTTTAATTAAGTATGTCTTGAATGTTGTTGTAGTAGCAATATCTGCAATTTTTTTACCTTACTTTGGTGAAAAATTGTCAACAGAATGGGGAGTAAGTAAAACATTCTTTGGAACACTGTTTATCGCCACTTCAACTTCGTTCCCAGAGTTATCCGTATCGTTTATTTCTATTAGGATGAAATTATATGATATTACAGTTGGTAATTTGTTGGGAAGTAATTTATTTAATATTTTTATTCTGGCTGTTGATGATTTCTTCTATACGAAAGATGCGTTGTTTAATGTTATAGAGAAAAATCATTTAATATCTGTAGTTACGACTGTAATTATGATAGCAATGGCTGGTATTGGCATTCTTGTCAAATCTACCAGAAAAATATGGTTATTAAGTTTAGATACTTTCTTGATTTTATTTTTATATGTAATGTTGGTTATAGCATTATCTGTTTTTTGAAGATGCAATCTTTAAAAATTTACAATAAAATGAGCATATTTATGCAAAAAAATGCGCTTTTAGAAAAAGAAAAAATATGTTTTTAATCCACAAACGTTGCGATATGAGTTAGCAAGGGAATCGGTGTTATCTATTATTGCGAATATTTTTTCTTATTTGTTGACGGGCTTGGGATTTGCTGTATTGACAAAATATGTAGCGTATAATTTTTTTGACTCACCAAAAGAAAAAGTGTTGAAGAGAGAAATTGAAGTTTTGAGAAATCAATATGAGTTGTTGCAAAATAAAATGTAGGTTCAATTTACAAGTTTTACACTTTAAAGTGTCTGAAAATCTTGGATTTTTTAGAGAAAGAAGGAATATTGAATAAATTCTTTTCTCCTTTCCCTTGATTGGATAGGTATTTCGCTTGTAGGTATAAATATATGCATTTATCCAAATTAATTTGAAAAAAGAAACATTAACAAAAAAGTGTCAAACTTAAAAGTTGAACGTGCAATAGAATTTTCAAGTAAAAACATTGTATTTGGTTTTAAGTTTTTTTTTATGCTATTTTGTGGCAAAACGAGTTATTATGACTACTCCTACACAAAGTAGCCATCCAAAAGGCTTATATTTATTGTTTTTTACAGAAATGTGGGAACGCTTTAGTTATTATGGAATGCGTGCTATTCTGATGCTTTATATGACCAAAGCACTTTTGTACGACAAAGATTTTGCTTCCGGGATATACGGTAATTACACAGGATTAGTTTACCTAACTCCCTTAATAGGTGGCTATATTTCTGATAGATACTGGGGAAACAGACGTTCTATCATTGTGGGCGGTTTGGTAATGGCCATCGGTCAGTTCTTTTTATTTTTGAGTGCTTCATTACGAGAAATGAATTGGACAACAGCCGGTATCTTTTTCTTTTTAGGGCTTTTTGCATTAGTGATTGGAAATGGTTTTTTCAAGCCCAACATTTCTACAATGGTAAATAGTTTATATCCTCCAAATGATAAACGAATTGATGCTGCTTTTTCTATTTTCTATATGGGTATAAACTTAGGCGCTTTCTTCTCTCCACTTGTGTGCGGCACATTAGCAGAAAAATTTGATTATAAATGGGGCTTTCTCGCTGCCTGTGCAGGTATGTTGATAGGGCTATTACTTTTTGTTTTATTAAAAGATAAGTACGTGATAACTTCAAGCGGCGAACCTATTGGCGGTAAACCCACTAAAAAAATTGATGAATTAGTAGAAAATAATCCTAAAGCCAAACAAGGGTTTGATATTCGCAGAGTGGCTACCTGGTTAGTAATTTATGTTGCTTTACTGTTTTTATTTTACTTTGTAGTTCCTTTTACCAAGCACAACTTTGTCAGCACCATTATTTTTGGAACATCTATTCCTGCAGCAGGATTTATCATAACGGATCCTACACTTACCCGGGCAGAAAGAACCCGTATTACAGTTATATACATCATCGCTTTTTTTGTTATATTTTTCTGGGCAGCATTTGAACAAGCGGGCGCTTCACTGACTTTATTTGCAGATAGACAAACCGATAAAGTTATCTTTGGGTGGGAAATGCCCGCTAGTTATTTTCAATCCATTAATCCACTTGCTATCATCATTTTTGCTCCATTGTTTGCTATGTTATGGACCAAATTAGGACAACGCAATATGGAGCCACCTTCTCCGCTCAAACAATCTATTGGATTATTTTTATTAAGCATTGGTTACTTAGTAATTGCTTTTGGTGTAAAAGGTGTTACAGCAGAACAAAAGGTAAGCATGTTCTGGTTGTTTTCTATGTATATTCTACATACTCTTGGTGAATTATGCTTATCTCCTATTGGATTATCCATGGTAGCCAAATTATCTCCTGCACGATTAGCATCACTCTTGATGGGGGTATGGTTTTTAAGTACGGCCATGGCTAATGATTTCGCAGGAATGTTGAGTAAATTATATCCTATTCAAAACCCTGAAACTGGTGTAGTTGAAGCCACTCATTTTTTAGGACTTGAAATATCCAACGCTTATGAATTTTTTATGGTGTTTGTTGTAATGTCCGGCTTAGCTTCAATTATTTTATTCTTCTTGAACAAAAAATTAGTACGCATGATGGAAGCAAAAGATGAATGATTTTGCTAGGCAATTTATGTCTGGTATTCAACTAAACCGCTTTTGCTACACAATTTTTATTTCCACAGATTCGTTTTATTGAAAAATAATTTTATTAAATTTAGAGCTTATGAAATTCTTTATTAATTTTTTTGTAATACTTGGAAGTATTGCATTTGTATTTGCACAAAAATATTCTAATGAGTTTTTAAATATTGGTGTTGGAGCCAGAGCGTTAGGAATGTCTAATAGTATAATTGCCAGTAATAACGATGTAACCGCAGGATACTGGAATCCTTCTGCGCTTTTGTTACAAAAAAATACTATTGAACTTGGTCTGATGCATGCTGAATATTTCGCCGGAATTGCTAAATACGATTATGTAGGGGTTTCAAAAATCATTGATTCTAATAGTGTGGGGGCAATAAGTATTTTGAGATTTGGAATAGATAACATTCCCAACACATTGGATTTAGTAGATGCGAATGGAAATATAGATTACTCCAGAGTAACATCGTTTAGTGCCACGGATCTTGCTGTATTACTTTCTTATGCAAGAAAAATTCCCGCTCTTAAAAACGTTTTGATGGGTGGTAACTTTAAAATAATCAATCGCAAAATTGGACCATTTGCCCAAGCGTGGGGCTTTGGATTAGACGCTTCTGCTACTTATCATTACAAAGATTGGCGATTTGCTGCAATGGCAAAAGACATCACCGGAACATTCAATGCGTGGAGTTTTTCATTCACCGAAGATGAAAAAGCCGTATTACAAGCTACCGGAAATACCATTCCTTCTAATTCATTAGAAATTACTAAACCTTCTCTGATAATAGGTGCTGCCCGGACTTTTTACTTCAAAAAAGATTTTTCTTTCTTAGCCGAAATAAACTTGTTCAACACCTTTGACGGTAAAAGAAATACAGTCATAAAAACCAATTTATGGAGCTTAGAGCCACGCATGGGAATAGAATTAGGATACAAAAATCTTATCTTTGTTCGTGCTGGCATTGGAAATATTCAAAAACAACTCAATCCGGAAGGGAACGCTTATGTAACGACTTTTCAACCGAATATAGGCGCAGGTATTCATTACAAAATCTTTACTATTGATTATGCTCTTTCAGATGTTGGAGATAAAAGTATTGCACCCTATTCTAATATTTTCTCACTGAAAATTGACATTAACCCTAAAAAATGAAAAAGTATTTAGTATACCTGTTTTTCATTAATGTATTTATCATTAAGAGTTTTTTAGATAGTTTGGCTTATGGTCAATCGTATGGGAATGAATGGATAAATTATTCTCAGCCATACTTTAAGTTTCCAATATACAAACAAGGCATTTACAGAGTTGACTCTATAACACTTGTCAGTGCCGGTTTCCCCTTACAATCTATTGACCCCAGAAACATTCAAGTTTTCTTGTATGGACAAGAGCAATATATTTATATCAAGGGCGAACAAGATGGCATTTTTAACTCAACAGATTTTATAGAATTCTATGCAGAGCCACAACCATTTATTTTAGATAGTTTATTATATACAGGCATTAGTGCATTACCTAATCCTTATGTAGGTGTTTGTTCGGGAGGTTTTGGTAAGGCAGATACAGTATATGCTTTTCTTACTTACAACACTTCTACTTCTAACAAACGTATAATGATTGAAACTGATACATCTTTTTCATCTCATAATTCACCTGAAAGTTTTGTTTACACTGAACAAATTTATGCTCCAAAAAATAATTACAATTATATTCCCCAATACACTTCCGAAGGATTAAGTGATGCCCGTTACACCAAAGGAGAAGGTTGGGGCTATACCTATCAACGTGGAAGTTATGCCACTTTTTCTTATCCTTTTGCTAATTTATTTATATCACAAGCATTACCTGTTTACTTAAAGTGGTCTGTTTCTGGATGGGAGGTAGATTATATGATGCCACAAGATCATCATGTGCGTGTGAAATGGTACGATGGTGCAAGCTTGAGTATATCTGTTTGGGATACCACTTTTAGGGGCTGGGAACATTTTGTCAGAACTTCTACACTCTCTGCTAATGTTTTGAATAATAATGTAAGACCTTATGTAGAACTAGTTGCAGATGCTTATACTTCATCTAATCCCAATATCGCTTTAATTACTCATTATATGTACGTGAAATATCCAATGAACAATAATTTCTTGGGACAAAGCAAAGGCACTATTTATGTGAACGACCATATTTCACTTCCACAAACCTTTATTTATCTTAATAATGTAAATGGCGGCAGTACTAATGAAATTGTCTTTTATGACTTAACGAATCACAAAAGAATAGAAAATCAATTTATATCAGGAACATTAAAAGTTCTCGTGCCTAATAGTGGCGGAGAAAAAAAGTGCTACATCATCGCTATATCAGAAATTATTAATGTCAGTAGTATCCGCAAAGTCAATAATCAAACAGGTTATTTTTCGAACTTTTCTGTTCCAAAAGATTCGGCATTTATCATCATTGCACACACGTCATTATTAACTTCTGCGAATCAATACAAATTGTATAGAGAAAGTCCGGCAGGTGGTAATTACAATGTTATTCTTGCTGCTGTAGAAGAACTCTACGAACAATATGGATATGGTACTCCCAAACATCCGCAAGCTATAAGAAACTTCTGCAAATTCTTAATAGACAATATGCCCAGCCCCCCACGTTATTTACTACTTATTGGCAAAGGGCTCACTTATGAGTATCTAAATCAAAACTATAATCTTGACCAGAACCTTGTGCCTACAATGGGTTGGCCCGCTTGTGATTTGTTACTCACAGCTAAACTTCATTCCAATAATGATATAAAACCCGAAATTCCAACCGCAAGAATTGCTGCATTAAATAACAATCAGGTATTAAACTATCTAAATAAATTGCAACAAGCCGAAAACCCTGATATTATTGAATGGAAAAAACAAGCCATACATTTTGCTGGTGGTATTAATGTCTCTGAACAAACTACGTTTGTAGGATACATGAATAACCTTAAAAATATTTTTGAAGATACTTTATTGGGCGGACACGTTATTACTACTATAAAAAAAACATCTTCTGCACCGGTTCAGACAAACATCACGGACTCTGTAAAAACTGTCATCAATAATGGTGTTGGTTTAATTGGATACTTTGGGCACGGCTCACCTTCTGGCTTTGATATTGCTATTGAAGATGTTAACATGTATAACAACGTCGGTAAATATCCCATTTTCCTTGTCAATGGATGCTACGCTGGTGGTATATATTTCCCTAATAATGGATCTGTATCTGAAAATTGGATATTTTCTAATCAAAAAGGCGCAATTGACTTTGTAGCCAGTGCTTCTCTTGGTTTTGCCAATTATCTTTATCTGTTTAGTTACAACTTTTATAAGAATATTACCTACTTTACTTATGGTAAAGGACTTGGTAATAATATTCAAAAAATTGCAGATGTCGCATACTTATCCAATGACATTTATTTTCAAATAAACACGATGGATTTCTCTCTACACGGCGATCCGGCATACAAACTATGGAGCGGACAATTGCCCGATTACAAAATTACCAATACAGACATCAGTTTTGATACTCAAACTTATCCTGATTCCATCGGAATTATTATCAATACTAAAAACTTAGGTAAAGCCATCAACGATAGTTTTTTTGTAAAAATTACAAGAATATTTCCCAATAACGATACTATCATTCTCATTAAGAGAGTAAAAGCGCCGTATTATCAAAGCACTTATAAGTTCTTCACTTATACTGATTTTTCAAGAGCTGGGGGCATCAATAAATTTTCTGTATACATTGATTCATATTTTGAAGTTAATGAATCTAATGAAAATAACAATTCAACAATAGGAACAGTTGATTTATTCATTGCTTCAGGAGATATTGTTCCGGTATGGCCGTACAAATATGCTATTGTTCCTAAAACTCCAAGTATAACCTTAAAAGCATCTACAATTGGTCCGCTCATTCAAAACACGGCTTGGCGTTTTCAATTAGATACTACGGATAAATTTACCAATCCCATTCAAGAAGCCGTTATTTACAGTTCAGGTGGTGTAGTAGAATGGACGGTTAATCTACCATTCAAAGATAGTACTGTTTATTATTGGCGTGTGAGTAAAGATTCCGTTTCTCCTTCGGATAAATTTAATTGGAGAGAAAGTTCTTTTCAAACAATAGGCAATAAAAGGGGCTGGGGACAAGCACATTATTTTCAATTTAAAAACGATTATTATCAATATGTCAAATACAATTTACCACAGAGAAATTTTGTTTTTGTAAACAATAAAGTTTCTGTTTTTTGCAGAAATGGCTTTTTAGGAGCACTTAATTATGATCAAATCATCTATGCTGTAAATGGTGGTATAAAACACATCTGGAGTTGTACCCCCGACGGATGGACCATTGTAGTATTTGATTCAATCAGTGGAGAACCGTGGGCTTCCACTTTGCCCAATTATTCTAATCCTTATCCTCAAGTTGGAATGTACGGCAATTGCCACTGCGATGGTGCCAGACCGCTTTATGCTTTTGATTTTGGAAATGGCTATTGCAGTTCTTTACCAAACTGGCAGCAAGATATGGCTAATTTTATATTAAACGATGTCCCGAATGGAAATTATGTATTGGCCTACTCTCCAAAGTTTGTGCCCAACTATACTCTTATTCCACAAGTGTATACTGCTATGCAAAGCATTGGCAGTGCTAATTTTATCAACTACAACGATACTTTGCCAATGATTATATTTGGGAAAAAAGGAAGTCCGCCCGGCACAGCAAATGAAGTGATTGCTCCCAATTCTTCAACACCTATTCAATTAACTGATTCCATCAATACAAAATGGAAAAATGGATTCATTCTTTCTGAAATTATTGGACCGGCTTACAGGTGGGGTAGTTTACACTGGCGTGTGGCTTCTTTGGATAATCCTAAAACAGATACCACCATTCTGAAAGTCATTGGAATAAAATCTAATGGGCAAAAAGATACACTTGCTACATTTTCAGAAGATAGTTTAGACGTAATGGATTTATACAATTATGCAGATGCTTCTGTGTATCCATTCATTCAACTTATTGCTTATATGAAAGACAACATAAACTACACATCACCTCAATTAAAACGTTGGCAAGTGCTTTACGATGAAGCTCCGGAATGTGCTATCAATCCCAAGAAAGGTTTTTATCTCAAAAACGACACTATTCAACAAGGGGATAAATTTGTTGTAGCATACGCTATTGAAAACATCAGTCATAAATCATTTCAGGATAGTTTACTGGTAACGTATTATTTAGAAAAAAACAATATCAAAACGGCTTTGCCTGATAAACTTAAAATCAAACCCTTTTATCCTGCTGCAATCATCATTGATACTTTAACTATTCCCACGCTCACTTTGTCAGGAAATAATACTATTTGGATAGATGTTAATCCACCCGGACATCCTAAATATCAGTACGAACAATATCATTTCAATAATATCCTCAAATTATCTTTTAATACTTCCAAAGACCTTATCAATCCATTATTAGATGTAATATTTGATGGCATTCGTATTTTGAATGGGGATATTGTATCTGCCAAGCCCAATATCTTAATTTCTGTCTCAGATGAAAATAAATATTTACTCCTCAACGACACATCTGATATTCAAGTTTTCCTTAAAAAAGATAATGAACCCGAAAAGCAATTATTCTTTGCAAAAGATTTAAACTTTATACCTGCTTCCAATTCTAACAAAAACAAATGTCAAATAGAATACAAACCTGTTTTAGACGATGGTTATTATACCTTACGTACTCAAGCCAAAGACCGAAGTCAAAATGTTTCTGGTGCGAATGACTATAAAATTAGTTTTCGTGTTATCAATAAACCAACCATTACACAAATTATGAATTATCCTAATCCATTTTCTACTTCTACACGCTTTGTGTTTACGCTTACAGGTTCTGAAATTCCTGAAATTTTTGATATTCAGATTTTTACCATTACCGGAAAAATTGTCAAAACTATCCGAAAAGAGGATTTAGGAAGAATCCACATTGGACGAAACATTACAGAATATGCGTGGGATGGAACGGATGACTTTGGGGATAAATTAGCAAATGGCGTATATTTATACAAAGTCAATGTCCGATTGAATGGACAAAAATTAGAACTCAATTCTACCGAAGCCGATAAATTCTTTACAAAAGAAATTGGCAAAATGGTGATAGTGAGATAAAGAACGGAGTATAGAAAGTTTAATTAAATTCTTTCCGTGGAAAATTGCTTTAAAAAGCGAATATCGTTTTCAAAAAACAATCTCAAATCATTAATACGATATTTCAGCATTGTAATTCGCTCAATTCCCATTCCAAAAGCAAAACCCGTATATTTTCTGGAAGCTATGCCACAATTATCCAGTACTTTCGGATCTACCATTCCGCATCCTAATATTTCTACCCAGCCCGTGTGTTTGCAAACTGCACAACCATTACCACCACAGATTGTACAACTTATGTCCACTTCTGCACTCGGTTCAGTAAAAGGGAAATAACTGGGTCTCATACGTAATTGGGTTTCTGCACCAAACATCTCTTTTACAAAATACAAAAGTGTTGTTTTCATATCTGCAAACGAGACATCTTCATCTATGTACAAACCCTCTACCTGATGAAACTGACAATGTGCCCGGGCACTGATGGTTTCATTTCGATATACTCTACCAGGACAAATAATTCGTATAGGTGGCTCTGTATTTTCCATAACACGAATTTGTACACTAGATGTTTGCGTTCTTAGCATTTTAGGTTCTTGAGTAATATCTTCTATAGCATCGTCAATATAAAATGTATCTTGCATATCGCGGGCAGGGTGGTCTAATGGTGTATTCAGGGCTGTAAAGTTATGCCAGTCGTCTTCTATTTCCGGCCCATCACTTACAACAAAGCCAATTTTTGAGAAAATATCTATAATCCGTTTGCGAACAATGGTGAGTGGATGCAAACTAGCTTCCTGAGTCAAGTTCAATTCCAATGATAAATCGTCATTTATTGAATAATCTTTATTGCTTTCGTGTGCTTGTCGTTGCAATTCAAAGATATTGGTTGCTGTTTGCTTTAAATCATTGATAAGTTTTCCTATTTCTTTTTTATGTTGGACATCACTAATTAATTTAAACTCATCCATCAAAGTTGAAATAATACCTTTTTTACTTAACCATTTTAATCGGAATTGCTCAAGCGAACCAGAATCTTTAATAGATACATTTTGTAGTTCTGATAAATAATTTGCAATTTTGTCTTTCATAATTCGTGGATAGATTTTAGAATGGCAAAAGTAGGTAATTTTTTGTTGATACATGTACTAGGACTGAACATCTGTTATTGTCAATCCTATTTGTCTTTTGAAATAAAAGACGGCGATACTATCAATGTGATTGATAAAAACGGATTAAAACAAGGTATATGGCGAACATTTTGGAACAATGGCGACTTGCGAAGTGAAACATTTTATATTGATGGAAAAAAAAACGGATTAGAACTTATTTTTTATGACAAGCCGGACTGTCCGGAACAAGAGGCCTACTATAAAAATGATACTCTGAATGGCTGGTTAATTCGTTATTCCAAACGGTGTAAAAAACAATTTGAAGAACAGTATATGAATGGCGTAAAAGAAGGATGGGAATATGAATATTATGACAACGGTATCAAAAAAGCAGAAGGATTCTATAAAAAAGGATTTCTAGATGGATTTTACAAAGTGTATAATAACCACGGGCATTTTGCTTATGAAACAAGAATTGTAACTACAGAAGTAAATCTACAACCCGCTCTATCAGATACTACTCACAATGTAGTACATAAAGTTATTCAACGAAATCATAATAAATGGAATAAAGAATTGATTGTAATGGATCTTACCGGTAGTATGTATCCTTATGCACAACAGGTTTCTACATGGCTACAGCTACACTTTTCAAAAGACAGTACACAGCAATACTTTGTGTTTTTCAATGACGGCGATAGGAAGCAAGATGCCGTTAAAAAAGTAGGTATTACTGGTGGGGCTTATTTTACAGCGGCTAAAAAAGTAGAAGATATTATTAAAACCATGAATTTGACCATTAAGAATGGCGAAGGCGGAGATGCACAGGAAAATGTGATAGAATCCATTTTGTATGGATTAAAGAAAGTAAAGGATATTCAGCACATCATTTTGATTGCCGACAACTGGGCACCTGTACGAGATATTAACCTGCTTCCTAAAATTAAAGTGCCTGTACACGTTATATTGTGTGGGGTATCGAGTAGTATGAAAATCAATGCAGATTATTTAAATATCGCTTACAAAACAAAAGGGTCTATTCATACCATTGAAGAAGATATTGATTTTTTAATCCAAAGTGCCACCACTGAATTTTTTATCAATGGCAATTTGTACAAATTAAAAAACGGGAAGTTTTACTAATTTTCAATCTTCATAATACACACGAAGTACCGCACTATCTCGCAAAAAATCTATACGTTCAATGTCTATTTTATTTATCTTGTAACCAGTTCTAATTTGTAAATCATCTATTAATTTTAATCTATTCTCTGGTTTCAACATTTCTATATTATCATAATAAATCAATTTGGTACTTTCCGATTTTAATAAAAAACGAGATTCCAATATAAACACAGCGAGTAATATAATGCTGTTATAAAACATTATTTCTTCCCAGCTTCCCTTCGCAATAGCCGACAATAAACCAATCGCAATCACTACAAATAAATAGGTCAGATTTTTAATAGAAATATCTTCGGAACGATAACGCATAATACCAAATACTGCAAACAATCCAAATGCCGCTCCTAAAGATAATTCCACTTTATTCAACAAATACGTAATCAAAAAAATCACTATATTAAACACAGCAAATGGCAAAAAAAACGCTTTGTTTTGATAACGCGGATAATAAATACCCCGAATCAAAACTATGAGAGAAACTATATCAATCACTAAACGAATTAAAAACTTGGATGTAATTTTATTAAACCACTTTTCTCCTTCTTTCAATACTTCATCTTGATTATTTTGAATAACATTTACTACATCTACCAAAGAGTCCTGCACTGTTTGAAATAATAACATTGTTGTCATAAATTATTTATTTTTTCAAAATAACGAAGTTTTGGTAAAAAATTATTTTTGCGAATATCAGAGTAAGTTAATGACATTCCTGTACAGTATTTACTCAAACCACCTTCCCGAATACGATGTTTTTTCAACATTTTCAAAAATGCTGTATGCTCTGCATAATTATTCCGTTTCACTTCAGCAATCACAAGGTTTTCAAAAAAATACGCATTTTCAAAATTATCAAACCTTAATTGCGTATCAATGGTTACTCTTTCATTTAAATTTTGATGCACTAGAGTGATGCGATTATACTGAACTCGTAACGAAGGCAGCCAATTAACATTTTGTATTGAAATGTTTTTACTTAAAAAATCATATAACTCATCGTGAATAGAATATTCAATATCCTTGTATTTTTTTCGTTTTTTGAAAGTTTTCTCTTTATTATCCTTAAATTTTATTTCAAAAAATGTCAGGCCATTGGAAGTCACATATTTTCTAAATCTTACCTTGTAGCGATTTAATCTTTGATTGTGATGTAAATGATACATCAAAAAATCAGAAGTATCAAAATACAACGAGTCATAAAAATGGTTGCGCACGCCATTGACTTCCAATATTCTATACTCCGCTTGACAATCGTTTAATAATTCTAAAAGTTCTGATATATGAAATACAAATTTATTATCCACTCTGTTCAAAAACTCTACCTTGTCCATTTCTTCCAAAGAAATGGGCATAAAATTTTGTATAAGTATATCTAAATTATTTTTGCTCATTCGTTAATTTAGAATAATATGTATACGTATGCGTCTCAATCAAATTATCATTTTTATCATACACTTTCTTTTCTGCTCTCAATCCCTTATTGTTGTAGGTATAAATTTCTTTTTTGATGATTTGCCCATTATTATCATAATTAATTTCTGAAATTTTTTCATCAAATTTATTGTATGTAAAAACTCTTTTTTTAATTAATTGAGCTCCTTCGTATTCCAATTCTTCAACTTTATTATCATTTTTATCGTACTTAGATACAATTTTTTTCTTGACACTGCCATCTTTATTAAATTTTATCCACTCTACTTCATTCCCATTAGCATCATACGTTCTTTGTTCAGATTTATAATTTTGTTTACCATCCGAGATATTTTCAATTTCAACACGAATACTATACTTTTTAATTGTTTTCTTTCCCTGTGAATACAATGGATAACAACTACTGATTAGAATAAAATTTATCAAAATATATTTTATCATTGTTTTGTTTTTTAATCATCGGCTATAATCAATTCTCCGGCATCAACCGTTTGTCTATTTTTAGAAATCGTAACTCGTTTTACAACAGCAATTTTTTCGGCCTTAGGATTAGCCGGTGGACCCTTATATGCCACTGTATCAGCGGAATATACATAAATGGTGTAATCTCCTTTCCGTAAATATTTAAATTCAAAATCTCCTTCATAATCCGTACGAATTCTATCGCCGTAAGAAGTTTCATTCCCGTAAATAATATACACATCCACATCTTTCGCAGGATAAATTAAACTAAATGTTTGAGTAGACGGATCATATTTTCTTAAAGTAACTTTACCTTTAATACTTGAATTGCCACCGGGTCCGGGTGGTTTTTTACATCCCGCAAACAATATAATGATAATAATAAAACTATTGTATCGCATTCGCATTGTTTAAAGTTTAATCAACTTTTTACTTATTAGTAATTGCTGTCCATTGTATACATTTACTACATAACAACCTTCTGAAATATCTTTCAAATCCAATGTTTTCAACGCTCCTGTAAACTCTGTCTCTTTTAATTTATTCCCTATTACATCCAGAATTTCTACACGATAATTCATAAAAAATGCATTAATTACTTGTAAATTTATATAATTTGATGCCGGATTAGGCCAGATTTTTAATTGAACTTCTCTGCGTTTCTCTTCAATATCTGTCAAAGACCCATTACTAAAAACTTTCTGACAATACACATCCCATTTAGTGCTTACATTATTCCGTTTATCCTGCCATACTACAATGGTTCCACCATTATTATCATTTATATTTTTAGGATCAGTTTGATTATCAACTGCATTGCTGACTACCGTGGTCCATAGCACGGTTCCTGAAGTACCTACCTTAGCAGCATAAATATCCCAACTACCAGCAGACGAGTCCTGCCATACTACCAAAGCATTTCCAGAGTTATCAACATCTATATTTGGATTGATTTGATCGTAATTAGCATTTGAAATTACAATACCATTGTTTAACCAAGCAATGGAACCATTACTATTTATTTTTTGCATATAAATATCATAATAGTTTCCACTTCTTCTATCTTTCCAAACGATGTATACGCTATTTACGTTATTATACTTCATATCAACAGCACTCTGATTATCAATAGCATTGCATACCACTATGCCATTTGTCGTCCACTGTGCAATGCCATTATCATCAATGTATTGCGCATAGATATTATAATCCGCACCGGTTCTTAAATCCTGCCAGGCAGTTACAAAACCATTTCCAAAAGGTTCTATTTTAGGATTAGTTTGCGTACCCACCGTACTGCACAGCCATATTCCATTATTAGCCACATTCCATTGTCTACCTCCATTGACATCTAATTTTTGAGCATAAATATCATAGTCCGCTCCATTTCTTTTATCCTGCCACACTACATAGATCCCCCCTCCCATTGCTAATTCTAATCGTGGATTGATTTGAGAATTTCCTGCATTACATACCACCGCACCACTCACTCCCCATTGTTGCGCACCTGCCGAATTCAGTTTTTGAGCATAAATGTCCCACTGCCCGGAAGATGAATCCTGATATACTACATAAACATTATTGGAAGCATCCATTACAACTTTTCCATCTTTTTGTGCAAAATTTTTTGAAATAACTGAAACGCCATTTGATGTCCATAATACATTACCACTTGTATCAATCATTTGTGCATAGATATCTGCATTGCCGTTTCTATAATCGTTCCAGATAACAACAACTTTACCATTACTAAAATCAATATTAGGATTGGATTGATGTGCTGCCTCTGAACATATTGCTATACCATTTGTATTCCATTTAATAAAGCCATTTTTATCAATTCGTTGAGCATAAATATCAGCCGTAGTTTGTGTAGGGTCATTCCGATAATCTTCCCATACTATCACTGCTCCGCCAACTCCATCAGGTACAATCTTTGCATTTTGTTGATGGTACACCTGATTGCAAATAATATTATTTACAGAAGCATTGTTGCTCCATTGGGCATTCGTTAAAAAAGGTAACAAAAAAATAATAATCTTTAAATGTTTATTTAACATATATTTTTCGCATAAAAATAAGTGATTATTTAATTACAACCAACTTTCCTGTAAATACTTTTTTATCAGAAGTAACCTCTATTGAATAAAAATAAATACCTGATTCTAATTCTTGAATATTCATTCGTATCACTTTATCATTTGTAACATTAATATGAGTTGACTTAACTTCTTTTCCAGTCATATCTTTAATTTCAAATTTAAATTCTGGATAGTTAAAATTGTCTGGCAAACTCAAGTAAAATTCCGATTGACAAGGATTGGGATATGTTTGAAAATCATAACCATTCGTCCATTCTGATATGCCCAAAATACAGCTATTTAAGGCCAGTTGAGAAACCACGCTGTTTCTTCTATTCATTATAAACAACTTTAAGCCCGGAGTATTAAAAGAACCCACCGTAATATTTGAGTTAATATTCATTTCAAACTGACTGTTCGTATAAAATTTTTGCGGATCAGCATATACATAGGGACGAATAATGTTGGCTAAACTATCTATTTTCCTGTATAAATACGCTGTATCAAAATATGTTGAAATATAATTACACAATTCAGTAATATAATTATTTTTATAGATATTATTTTGTAGCATTTTGTTAACTAATGGTCGGGATGAAGCCGGAGAAGGTATGTAGAAAATACTCATAATTTTCCAACTGACTAACATTCATACCCATATTAAAATTTCCAAATGCTTCATTGACATCCCACCCTATCCACTCAAATTTATTAGTAAGTAAATTATGATACACATAATAATTATGTCCTGAACCACGATACGAATCCAGATTGGCAAATAAAATGTCAAATGCCCACGCTTTAATAGCATTTGTAGTATTCAATGTACTTTCCAGAGAATCATAAAATTGCGCTGTTGGTGTATTGTTAATCACATTTATCAAATGAACAAGATCATTCCAATCATTGATTGTTTCATTTGTTTTAAGTTCATACTTAGAGTAATAAGACGTGGGGGAACTTCCATACCATTGCAAAGATCCCTGTGGGTCGCCTTTAAATAAGTTACCGTTATTTTCTCCAAACCAATTTTTCAAAAACGTTTTATCAACCTGTTCAACCATTGTATAAAATCCCCACAATGTATCATTCACATACACATTAGCATACGAACATCTGGGGGCTGGAATCCCATTTTTTTGACAAAAATCCAGTGCAACTTTCTCTCTTAAAAAAGTAGGATCTTTAAACCCATTATTCAAATTAATGGCTTTTACACCATCAAACTTTTGCCCACTTACAAACTCATTAAAATCAATTTTCCAGGACTTTTTCTTAGCAGGAACATTAAATGAAGAATTACCCTTAAATTGTATTCCAACAGAATCAATATGATATCCATCAATCTCTACATTTCCTAACATTTTAATATCTAATGGCTTATACGCTATCAAGGAATCATACCAGCCCGGTTGAGAAAAATAAATTTTAACCGTATGTATCGTCGGCGATAAAAATAAATTATCCCCAGGATTTTGAGCAAAAATGGATTGAAACAAAACCCCAACCACTAAAATTAATTTTTTCATAATATTATTTTTTGTTAGATTAACTTAACTCTGTAAAGTTTAAACTCAGTTCCATTTAAATATCCAATCCCATCCTACTATTAAATAGTTATAGTTGGGGCTACTTTTTTTATTAAAAGTTGATTGAACCATAAAATATACTTTTGTTCTCCATTTTTCATTAATTACTTTTTTATAGCCAAGATATATTCTATTCCTTCTAATCGCTGTCGGATAAGACAAAGAAACTAACACTTCATCCTGAAAATATAAGCTTTCTTTAGAATTTAAGTTATACGAGACCCCTACTCTTTCTCTTAAATCTGTCCGATAAAAGGGATCATAACCATTATCTTCAATATCAGCTAAAAAACGATGTGTCGTATGTTGTAACATTAAGCGATTTTTTAGATCAAAAAATTTATTGAATGAATGGGTATAATCTAAACGAAGATAATAACGGTGCATAGGTTTAAAGTAATCATCTTTCAATCTATGTAAGCGATACATATAATGAACAGATATTCTAAATGCAGAATTCATTCTATACCAATACCCTATATCAAATGTCGCTCTTTTTGTTTGAGTAAAATTTTCGGTTTGTAGAAACCTTGACCGAATTGTGAAAAAAACATTTTTACTTACATCGTACTTTAGTAGAAAACTCCCTCTTGCCCCCGCATCCCAAATTCGGCTTTGTGCAAAATAAAATACATTTGAAAAATACAATAACCCTATTAAAAATAAACTTCTGCTTCTTCTCATCTCAATCATTTCATTTGATATTCCTTAAACTATTTCTAAGTTTAGAATACGTAATTTGTACTTCAAATGCATTCATTCCCTTTGGCATCAACTGATATACTGATACAAAAGCATCATAACATAAACCTATCTCAAAATGTGAAAATCTAAATCTGATATTAGGAATAATAAAACCTGTATTTCTGAAAATCATTCCTGCTGATAAAATGGACTGATTTAATAATCCAGTAATATGCGATTCGTTTTTCATGCGTATTCTTAATAAAAACATTCCCATCCATTGCTGAAAAACGGATTGTTTCATATACATACCATAAAGATGTACACCCAATGAGTTGTTTTCAAAATCATTCAAATACTGAGCAGACACTACCCATCGGTTTTTCACTGACTCATCGGTACTTGGAACATATTGCAACATCGGTTCAGTAGCGTGAAATACGGCGAAATCCATTGAGAATTTTTGAAACGATTTTGTATCGTACGTTACTTCAGTAGATTGATACTCATATTTTCCTCCTATCCCAACATCTAAAAACGTGGTCATCGGCATACTTATGGACTCACCCGGATTAATATTTGCATCATATTTCTTTCCATTATATTGATTAACCCATTGAATATTAGATAAATCAAATGATTTTTGAACATAGGAAAATTGCATTCCCCCAGATAAAAAATGTTTTTTTGAAAGTTGAATTATTCCACAAGCAGATGCACTCACTTGTGTCGTTTTAAAGTTAGAATCACCGGCTTTATCTGTATAAAAAAATCCTCCCAAACCTGCTTTATTTCTTTTTTTTCTTGTATCATAAATGGGTGCGTCAAAAGCAGCGTACGTAGTAACAAATCCTTTTCCAATACCACTCCATTGTTGTCTGTGAATGGCCGTTGCTCTGTAAAATCCGTTGTAAAAACCAGTCGCCGCCGGATTGAAGTACATACTCAACGCATCCGCCTGAGAAAAAAATACATCCTGTGCAAACGCAAGATAATTAGCCCCAAACCATACAAACCATACTATACAATACCTCTTCATCATCTTACAATACTGATATTTCCTGCTTTTTTAATAGGTTCTCCTTTTACATCCTTACCGGTTAAAATATAAGCGTAAACCCCGGAAGGCACTAACTCTCCTTTATATTTTCCATCCCATCCATCATTAATGTTTCTACTTTCAAAAATCTTTTCACCCCATCTATCGTATATTACTAAATAATAATCATTAATCATTCCATACACCTTGAACACATCATTATGTCCATCGCCATTAGGACTAAATCCCGTCGGCACATAGATCTCAGGACATTCTCCATCCACCAGCACAGTAATTTCTTTTCTATCGGTACATCTAAAATTGGGGTCTGTAGAAGTAACAACTGTGTAAATCGTCGTCGTTTCAAGAGTAACTTTCGGATTCGCACAATTAGTGCAACTTAAACCAGTAGAAGGTGTCCAGGAATAATTAACACCGCCTCTTAATTCTATCTGAGTAGAAGCAGGAATACATAAACTTGGCGTTTGTGCCGGCGTTATCAACACTGGTCTTGGATACACTTTTATATTAAAAGACGAGGTGCCATTGATACAATTTCCGGAAATAGTTACTGATACAGAAGTATTAGCCGTAGGTGAAACAATGGTTATCGGACAAGTCGTGCAACTTAATGCTGTGGTAGAGTTCCAAACCACGGTAGATCCATTACCTCCTCCACTTACCTGTAACTGAATATCTTCTCCTTCACAGATATAAGGGGAAGACGCAGTAATAGACGGCGATTGAGTACCAGGAATAAACACTGCCACAATACTGTCTGACGTTGTGAGATTAACGGCAATAGAATCACTGGATGTACCCGGCGAAGGGGTATGATTGACCAACTCCCAATGATCAAAACAATAACCTGTGTTAGGTATTGCTTTGAGTAGGATGTTCAAATTACCCGGATAATTACCATTCCATACAAAATTGTTTAAGATAAGTGAATTGAATTGCACTTGTCCTGAATTCGGTGGTGACACATTTACTTTAATAGAAAAGGGGCCTGTAGTATTGTAGCAAGAAGAAAAACCATTTACCACTGAATCACACCGCTCTAATATAAAATTCCGCAAGGTCTGATAATTGGAATACCACGCGGCATAGGTTCCACCCCACTTAGCAACGTGCTGAGGCATTTCAGGTGCAATCAAATTAATCATACTATCCAGCACTGTAACCATTCTCTGACAGCTTAATCCATTATTCAACAAATCAAAATAACGCATTACATAATACTGCTTGAAATTTGGATTTTGTAATAAAGCATTTAATATAGGTATATGTCCTTGTCCCCCTGGATCAGACAATGATTGAGGATCACACGGATCGGCATTAGCATCCTGATTCGGGATACCAGTATAATTGATATAATGTTTGAAAGTAGCATCATTATCCCAGAGTGCATAACGCCATTTCTTTTTTTGTGAGGATGCATTAATACCTCGCCACCAAATGGTATTCCAATTGAGCCAGTCCGAAGCAACAGCCAATGAATTTAAAATAACATAATCCGCTAAACTCTTCACATCATATAAACTGTCCACATAATTATAGTTGGATGGAATGGCCATATTGTTACTCAAGATAAAGCTCTTTAAATTATTCCAATCTGTCTGAGCTTGTGCTCCACCATACTCTGCCCACGTACCTCCCCATGTTTTCAGCATTTGTAAAGAATCTTCTACATCCGCTTTATAATAATACTCTGTAAAATCAATATCATCAACCTTTTCACGAATTTCATATACCCCCCAATATTGCCCGTTCACATACATCACACAGGGCGACCAGGTCCGCTCATCCACATGCAATTGAGCTTTTTGAGACAAAGTATGACAAAACGCATCCCTAATATGAGCACCATCTAATAAAGAAGGATCGCCCCATGCATAAGAATTTCCAGCCGCAGGACATTCAAAAGGATAATTATCATTAGCCGCTGCTTTCAATATAATGCGCTGAAATTCTTTTCTCGATTTATTTGGGAATAACTTATTTCTTACAGCATAATTGTATCCATATTGATCTCTACTCACAAAATCAATTCCTCTTTGCGGATAAGCCCACGAATCATTACCGTGTTTGTCAGTTGTACCATAACTTTCTGTTTTGAAAATATGGTTTACATCAAAGTATTCTAATCCTGTTTCCGGCTCTATTGAAGAATTCCCATTCATTAAACTCATCAACTGATCACCGAATATCGACACCACCGCCAAAGTATGTGAAACATTAATAAAGTAAGTGTTGCTCTCAACAAAACTAGGTAATTCATTAGGGTTTGAACTGAAAGCCCTCGCTCTTAACACCGTCGTAGAAGAAATGTTGATTGGTGAAGAATACAAAGTAGAAGAAGTATTTGGGGTAGCTCCATTGGTTGTATAATACACTGTATAACCTGATGGAATACTAATCGCTACGCTAATCGGAGAATTATAAAAACCAGCTGTAAAACTCATCACTGGCCTTGGACAATATATTTTAGGAATGGCTGTATTGTTAGAAGCATTCGGTGTCGGTGTATCAAAAACATTCCAAGTACTTGCTCCATCCGTGGTCCGACCATAAGAATGCCCCACTTGTGTCGGGCGTAAAACAATGCTATCTACAATGTTTAATGAAGGAGCTCTTAACACAATAACTTCTGGTTTTGTTTGAGTAAGTTTGAAGTTAGTATGCAAATTAGCACCAGTATTGATATTCCGACCAGATGTCCATATTCTCAAAAAACCATTAGCAGGAATACTTACACCCGCTCCAAACATCCATTTAGTGGGCTTTGTTACCACATCAGATAAATAATATCCACTCAGATTTATTGGAGAAGCAGTAGGATTATACAACTCAATCCAATCTTCAAAATTTCCAAAATTATCTGTAAAAGACGAAAAATTAGAACACGAGTATTCATTAATTTTTACTTGTGAAAATCCAATACTCGCAATTGTTGAAAATAAAAAACACCAAAATATTTTATCTCTCATCCTAATTTTACTAAAATTTAATGCAAATTTAATAAAAAAGAAACACAAACAATAACTAAGATAAAAGTGCTTTATTTGATAGGTAATTATTAGTGATAAACGGTTATTCCAACTCTACTGCAATAATCTGAATTTTCCGTTCTGCGGCTGCATAAGGGCTATATACCGAATTGCGTTTATCTTTCAAATCATCACTCACTTTACTAAACGGCAATTCGCCAATATCCTCATCTACCAAAATAATTTTTCCCAAACTACTATCCGTTTCATTTTTTATATACTGCAGAAATTTTCCACTCTTATACTGATAAAAATAATTCCTCAAACTGCTTATTCTTCTCTTCGCTAAATTAATGTTGTACTCTGTACTTGCCAATGGACTGCAATACCCTTTCATCACAACTTTGACAACGGCTTTCTTTTCCATTAACTCTTCTAAATAATTTGCAAACTTTTCCAATTGAGAAAATCCATATTCCACGCTATCTTCAAAGAATCGATTGATGAGTGCCACCGCTTCTTCTTTATCTTTGCCTTTTAATCCCGCAGAATACTCACGAATGTATTCATCTTTCATTTGTAAATACAATTCGCAAGTTCTTTGATAATTCTTATCTGTTGTGGTCTTTTTAGTTTTAGGATCAGGTTCATCGTTATGAAAATACAATGTCAAAGGCACTAATAATTTTAATTTACTAAATGTTTGCACAATTGTATCTTTTTTAGTTGGGACAACCAATGTATCTCTTATTTGCGTTGTATCCTTCGTATCATAATAATACAAATCATTACAACAATTAGGTTCTGTTTCAAAATAACTGCCCACTCTGTTGGATGAAAAGAATACCTTCTTTCTGTTCGTAGAAAGTGAATAATATAAATCATTGTAGGGAGAATTAATCGGATAACCGGCATTTACAGATGGTTGAAAATCACCGGATTGAAACAAAGAATAAAATATATCAAGCCCCCCAAAACCAAACGGTGTATTGGAACTAAAATACAATTTTTCTTTCCTACTATCAAAGAAGGGCGTAACTTCATCATACTCACTATTGATATTTTTTCCCGCATTGATGGGCTTTTCAAAGTTGAGTTGATTATCAAAAAAAGCATACCAAATGTCCATTCCACCATATCCATTCGGGCGATTGCTGCTAAAAAACAAAACATTTTTATCCTTCCAATTCGTTGCATACGAATGAGTCGTTGTGTACTTGGGATGATTTATTTCATAAGACAAAGGTATTGGCTCTGTCCAGTGTTTGTTGATGTATTGCGACACATAAATTTTGCATTCAAACTCAGAAGCATTGATAGACCTGCATTTTGTAAAAAACAAAAAGTTTCTGTAAAAACACAAATTAGCTGTATGAAAACCAGTGTCATTTACAAAAGTACTTAATCGTTTTGAATGGTAAAATGAATCATTTTTGATTTTTGAATAATATATTTGACTTTTCATTACATCTTTTTGAAATTTAGTCAATGAACTAAAAAACAAAGCTGTATCATTAATAAAAGGCGAATATTCGCTGTAAGTCGTATTGATATTGGTATCAGGATGAAAAATTTTTACATCTTGTTTATTTCCCATTAAAAAAATAGCATTTTCACACCCCTTAATATGCATTTGCGCTTGTTTAACAAGTGCCTGCCATTGCGGATACTTTTTGGCGCTTTTGTATTTACGAACAAATTTATCAAAATATTTTATTGCATTCTTGTAATCCCCTTTATTTTTACCTAATAAGCCCAAGTAAAAAATCACATCAGGATATTTTTCAACATTTTCATCAAATAATTTTTTATACCAATAAAAAGATAAATTGTTTTGATAATTCATCCGGGCAGCAGTAGCCAATTTATACTGATAGTCAGGATTTAATGAATCCCTTAATACCAACAAATGATAGTAATACGTCGCATTCTCATAATCTTTGTTTTCAAATGCTGTCTCGGCGGCTTTAAAGATCTGCTTTTTGGGTTGTGCATTTATGAATGATACAATTAAAAATAAACCTGTTATGTAAAACAATGTTTTTCTCATTACAAAAATACCGGACACGGTTTCTTTTTAATTAAATAGTTTCGTTTTGTTTTTAGAATATGAATCACATACATTTCAAAGCCACCACGTGAATTTGTTGCGGCTACAAATTTTGAAACATTAATATCATAACTCATCCCTATAGAAGTATATTGATAATCCAATCCAATCCTTAAAATCAACGCATCTTTATTTCTGAAATACACTCCTGCTCTGCCATAAATCTCATCCAGATTATTAATCAAATACCCTAATTGAATACCCGGCACCAATTCTCTGTATTTGCCTTGAAAATTCCACAACAACTCTGGAAACAACAGTATGGAAGTGTTTAATGGATATTGTAACGCAAAATAATTTGAAAACTTTTTATCAATTCTGCTGGAAGTATTGGCGTAATATGTAACCAGTGGATTATTCAGATGCAGCCACGAAAAAGCATAGGTGAAATGAGTTTTTTGATTCAAAACATATCGGAAAGCCGCTCCAACATTCACATCCCAATAATGCAAAGAAGTTCGGTAAAAACTTTCGTTTGTTGGTGCAGAAGAATTAAAACTTAATCCATCAAATTGCGCATCAAACGTCATTTTGTTGTAATTAAAAACATTAGAAGCATATCCTAATTGAAATCCCGCATTCATAAGCAAAGTAGAATCTTTGTTCAATTTATGCAAATATCCTAATGAAAGATAAACTTGATTGATAGTATACAACGCATCACCTGATTTATCGTGATTAAACAAAACTCCATATGAAATATTTTTTTTCATTTTCGCTATATTCCACTTTCCTTCTGCCGACATTGAAATCGTTGAATACGGCACAGGAACGGCCTGCCATTGCTTGCGATAAATTGCATTAAACCGATAATCCCCATCAAACAGACCCGTCATAGAAGGCGATAAATTCAGCAATGAAGAATTGTATTGCGAAAAATGAATATCTTGTGAATATACACACACTTTCAAAACAAAGATAAAAATTATAACTTTAAAACGTTTCATTCTACTTCACAAAAGTAATGAAAAAAATTGAAACTTTTTTGTATATTCAAAAAAATATTTTTGTCACATTCGCAACATAAAACATATAAAAATGATTAAACATATTTTTACTTATTGTCTTTTAATAACATTATTCTACTCCTGTTCCGACAATCAAAATGAGAATTTATATCTAAAGAATCAATCAAAAGACACGCATCTTATTGAAATTGAAAACTCAGAAGAACCTGATTATGCACTACCTTCGGTGATTCAAATGTCCAGTATCTTTAAAAAAGAAGGATTAAAATTTGATGAACAACTACTGAACCCTACTTCAAAATTGAATAAATATCTATCAGCAACTTCAGATATAGCCGCTATAAATCTTGGAATTTACAGCGCCGATTTAGCATATTGTTTATTTAATAATCAATTAGACAAAGGAAAAGATTATTTCAAATCTTGCAGAGAACTATCCAACAAACTTGGACTTGCTCAACCCTTTGATAAAAAAGGCATTACAAAAAGAATAGAAAATAATATCAGCAGAATAGATTCTATGCTCTATATACTAGCATCCTTACAATCCGATATAGATGATATTATCCAACAAGAAACCAAAGAATATTACAAAATCCTGATTTTTTGTGGTGGTTGGATAGAAACACAATACATTGCATTAAACAATATTCTAAAACAAAAAGAAGCCAATTCACTAAAACAAAAAGAAATAGAACAAATTCTTCTTCTGAAGGATATTCTTCGTGCTTTGAAAATCCACGAAAACCAAGAATCTTCTGCAAAAGATATTATTCAAAAATTTTCAAACATTGAATCAAAAATAACTCAAATGCCTGTTATTGGACCAATATATTCAAACAATGAAATCAGCGAAAATAACATTCCTGTTGACTCACTCCATAAAATTAACTTTACAGAACTCCACCATACCATTTCATCTATCAGAACAGAGTTTACTAACCAATAAAATAATAACTATGACCAAGTACATAAAAAGTATGACCATAATTATTTTTTCAATACTCATCTCATTAGCATTTCAAACAGAATTATGTGATCAAAGAATCTTAAAGGAAAATGCTAAAAAAGAATTAGGAGAATACAAATACGATCTTTCAAAACTAACAAAGATTACCTACAAAACCAAACCCCAATTAAAAGAAACCGAAGTTGTGCTATTTTTAGGGGGAAAATATAAATTAATTTTTAATACAGAAGCAGTACCCAAACCCATTATCGTAAATTTATACAACAAAGATAAAGATTCAAAAAGAAGAAAACTATTATTTAGTAGTAAAGACCTTCCACCTGATAAAAAATTTTTAGTTTTGAATATTCTTTCGCCAGAAGAATATATGTTGGTTATAAAATACCTGCTGATTCATCCAATCAAAATCTGTCAGGTTGTGTTTTCTTTATGCTGGGCTATAAATAATCTTGTCAGTTTTTAATAATTTCAACATCTAAACAAACGTCTATCAATACTTAACAAGATGTACAAATCTTTATTATTCTTTTCTTTTCAAACTTGTATTTTGGCTTTAAATCTCATCTCTCAAAATATCAATTGGCAACATTTTGACACTACTACATTGCAAAAAGCACAAAAAGAAAATAAACCAATTATTCTGCATCTGGCGGCCAACTGGTGTCATTGGTGCCACGTGATGGAAGAAAAAACATACCATAATCCAAAAGTCATTAACTACATCAATAAATACTTTATTGCTTGCACGGAAGATCATGACCAAAGACCTGATTTAGCCAATATGTACAGAGATTATGGCTGGCCCGCCACTATTATTTTTTCTCCCGATGGAAAAGAAGTATTCAAACAAGCGGGATACATTGAAGCCAACGAATTCCTGAAAATCTTATCTGAAATAAAAAAAGGAAAATTTTTCGTCAAACAAAATAGCCCACTATCCGCTAATTCTCAAACCCACTCAAACGAAAATTTAAAGTACATTCTAAAAGACGTTTTATCAGGTATTGACTTAAACAACGGCGGATTTAATTCTCCACAAAAATCTCTTGATTTTGAAATGTTTGAATATACTCTGAATCATCAAAACAACGATACTCTAAAAAAATGGCTGAAAATCTCCCTTGAAAACTCATTACACTTATCAGATTCCGTCTGGGGCGGTATTTATCAATACTCCACTTACAACGATTGGCTTCATCCACATTATGAAAAATTACTCTCTATTCAGGCAAGATACATTAAAATGTACCTCTGGTATTATTATTTCACACAAGATTCTACATACCTAAACACCGCCTTAAAAACCTATCATTACGTCAATCGTTTTTTCCTGAAAAACAATAAAACCTTTGCCAATGCACAAGATGCCGACTTAGTTAAAGGACAAAAAGCCCACGACTATTACAAATTAAATGAAACAGAACGACTAAAACTTAGCATTCCTAATATAGATACCAATGCCTTCACAGATAATAATGCGAAAATGATTGAAAGTTTGATTTACCTTTATGCGTATACCAGAAATAAACAATTTCTTGATAACGCTATCCAAACAACCGAATATCTCCTCCACAACAGAAAACGAACCGATGGCTTTTACAATCATAACGATAATAACGACCTAACGCCCGCTCTCAGCGACCAACTTTATCTTACCAAAAGTTTATTTTTTCTTTACAGAGCAATTGGCTCTCCCAAATATCAGGAACTTGCTACTAACTTACTCAACAACATTGTCAAACATTTTATACATAACAATTGCGCTTTCAATTTTTTACCTATAAAAAACTACATTTCTCCTACCTGCGTTGTAAGCGAAAACATAGAACTAGCAAGAATACTTAACTTATATGGCAAAATTTTTAATAATGCCAAATGGTTAGAAGCTGCTCAAAAAATTCATCGTTTTTTATTAAGCGACTCTGTTTACAATGCTACTATTATAGAACCAGGCATTGTATCATTAAATGAAGAAATCCACTCAGAACCTTTTTGGGGATTGTATTTAGTAAAAGATTTGAATCATAAAGATTACAATTTACATAAAGAATTATTAAAAATACCCTTATGCTACTATTACAACTATTTGATGACCTCTTACAATATCTTAAAAGAAAAAGAAGAAATCTGGAACACCTTTGATTTTAACACCGTCATATTCTGCACCAGTTCCTTTTGCAGCAGCCCGCTTTCGTTAGAAAAAGATATTGAGCAATTTGTCAAAATTAAAATTTTCAAAAAATAACACACTTTTTTACATGCTTCCAATTCACTACTTTTGCATCAATGAAAACATTTGTAATTCCTGTACTCATCATTTTTGCATCTTTCTTTTTTTCTTGTAAAAATCATTCCCTTTCTTCTCACTCTACAGCCGATAGTTTGACCACCGTATTAAAAACACAAATACAATTATTAAACACTCTTCCATCTTTCACACCACACACCTATTCAATATCAGACACTCTATCGCACAACGACAGCGTACTTTTTCAATATCTTCATCATAATTATTCCCTTGCTGTTTCTGTAATGGATAGCATTCAAAAAATCCTTCCACAATTACATTCCGAAACAGACACGATCTTAAAACTTCCTCCAACGAATGACATAGCTGTTATTCAACGACTTTCCTATCTTTCACAACTCCATCATTCGTATTACGAAGAATACCTTAAAGCAAATACCATTGCCCAACAAAATGACTTACTATTGAAAGCACTGCTTTCAAAAAAACCATAATCCACCTTCCAATGCCCTCTATTCACTTGTATCATTTTCCTAAAAACAAACTCTCTCTCTCTCAAAAGATCATCATTGAATGGTTACTTTTTTCTGCAAAATCTGAAGGTTATCATGTCTCAAAATTATCCTACAATTTTTTAAGCGACGAAGAAATTTTACAAATCAATGTCCGTTTTCTGCATCACAACTATTACACCGACATTATTACATTTGATTATACACAAAACAAAACCATTGAAGGCGAGATATTTATTAGCATAGACAGAGTGCTTGAAAACGCCCAATTACTTAACATTCCAATAGAACAAGAACTTTTACGCGTGGTGATTCACGGATTATTGCATCTTTGCGGCTACAAAGACAATACAAAACAAGAACAAATCACCATCCAAAAAAAAGAAGACCATTACATAAAACTACTTTACTCAAAATTCTCTAAAATCAATGTTATGAAAAAGAAAAACTCTACTAACAAAAAGCATTCCTTTTGTCCTGAATCTCTGATGATGAGTCACGGCTACAAGCCGGAACTTTCGGTAGATGCCATTAAATGTCCCATTTATCAAACATCCACCTTCGTATTTCACACTGCAGAAGAAGGCAAACGTTTTTTTGAACTCGCCTACGGAAAAAGAGAAAAACAACCCAAAGAAGAAATTGGTCTCATCTACAGCCGATTAAACAACCCTGACATTGAGATATTAGAAGACCGCCTTTGCCTCTGGGACGAAAGCGAAGCAGCAGCCGTATTTGAAAGCGGCATGGCCGCCATCAGTACCATCTTCTTTGAATTTCTACACCCCGGCGACGTGTTTTTATACAGTGCACCTCTTTATGGTGGAACAGAACACTTCATCAATCATGTTCTCAACAAGTTTGACATTAAAGGCATACAGTTTAATCATCTTCATACTAAAAAAGAAATTATACAATTGATTGAAAATGAGAATCTCAAGCAAAAATTAAAACTCATCTACATTGAAACACCTTCCAATCCAACAAACACTCTGATTGACATTCAAATGTGCAGAGAAATTGCCGATTATTTTTCTACAAAAAACAATCAAATTGTCATAGCCGTGGACAATACTTATTTAGGCCCCTTGTGGCAACATCCTCTCAAACACGGCGCAGACATTGTCGTGTATTCTGCAACCAAATACATTGGTGGACACAGCGATTTAATTGCCGGTGCCTGTGTAGGCAAAAAGAATGTTATTCAACGTATCAAAACACTTCGTTCTTTCCTAGGGAATATGGCAGGACCATGGACCGGATGGCTTTTATTAAGAAGCTTAGAAACACTGAAAGTCCGCATGGAACAACAAGCTCAAAACGCCATTAAAATTGCACAATTTTTAAGCCAACATCCCAAAGTAGAAAAAGTACTACATTTAAGTTTATTAGACAAAAAAGATCCTCAATACAAAATTTTCAAAAAACAATGTTTATCTCCGGGCGCTATGCTAAGTTTTTATGTGAAAGGAAAAGAAAAACAGGCCTTCCGATTCCTCAACAATCTTCAACTTATTCATCTGGCAGTAAGTTTAGGAAGTACCGAATCCTTGGCTGAACATCCAGCAACCATGACTCACGCCAGTGTCCCCGACGAAGAAAAACTAAAATACAGAATTACAGAAAACATGATTCGTCTTTCTGTAGGAATTGAGAATGCAGATGATTTAATTTACGATATCAATCAAGCATTGAATAAACTCTAACATGACCAAACCAGATATTCGACATCTTAACTTTGAACAGTTACAAAATTGGATGGCTGATCAAAAACTCCCGAAATACAGAGCAGAACAAATCTATCATTGGCTCTGGTTGAAAAACGCCTCTTCTTTTGATGAAATGAGCGACCTCCCCAAAACCCTGCGGGCACTCTTATCCTCCCACTTTGAAATCAAACAAATACAAACCCAAAGCATTCAGATAAGTAAGGACAAAACTATCAAATGTGCCATTCGTCTATTTGATAATAACACTGTAGAAAGTGTTTTAATCCCCACTAAAGACCGTGCCACAGCTTGTGTTTCTTCTCAAGTAGGATGCAGTTTAGATTGCAAATTCTGTGCTACCGCCCAACTTAAAAGAAAACGCAACTTAGATTATCAGGAAGTTTATCAACAAGTGTATTTTATCAAAGAACTCGCTAAAGATAAATACAATCTCAATCTCACCAATATCGTATATATGGGCATGGGCGAACCCTTGCTAAATTACAACAATGTTTTGAAAAGCATTGAAATGATTACCTCACCAAAAGGACTGGGAATGAGCCACCAAAGAATAACGGTCTCCACCTCCGGAATTGCCAAAATGATTGTCAAACTCGCCGATGATAATGTCCGATTTAATTTGGCTTTATCTTTACATTCTGCTATTGAAGAAAAACGTCAGCAAATGATGAGCATAAGTTCTTCCAATACGCTTGAAATGCTCTCCAATGCCTTAAATTACTTTTATGAAAAAACTGGTACAAGACCTACTTTAGAATACCTTATGCTTTATGAGTTCAATGACTCCCTCCAAGACGCAAAGGCACTGGTAGATTTTTGTAGAAAAGTCAAATCAAAAGTCAATCTGATTGAATACAATCCTATTGAAAATTCTCCTTTCAAAAAAACTACTCCCGAACGGCTAAACGCCTTTAAAGAATACCTTGAAAAAAATAGAATAATCGTTACTGTCCGGAAAAGTCGTGGACAGGATATTGATGCGGCATGCGGACAACTCGTTAATAAAAATCAATTAGCCCTTCACTAAAAAGGGTTTTGTTTTTTAATTAAAAAATTTATTCTGTACTTTCGCCCTGCTTTGTCAGAAATCATCCAACATATACGAAAGCCCGTAGAAGACCACTTACTGCAATTTGAACATAAATTTGAACAAGCAGTATACAGCGATGTATATTTATTAAACAAAATCACCAAATACGTCATCAAAAGAAAAGGCAAACAAATCAGACCTTTATTGGTTTTTCTCTCCGCCCGTATGTTTAACTCCATCAACGACAAAACACACCACGCCGCTGCCCTTGTAGAACTCTTGCACACTGCTACTCTCCTTCACGATGATGTAATAGACAATAGCAACGAAAGACGTGGATTTTTCAGTGTTTATGCCCTCTGGAAAAGCAAAGCCACTGTTTTGGTAGGCGACTTTCTGCTCGCCAAAGGTTTATTATTATCGGTAAAACATAAATCTTATGATATTCTGGAAATCGTGTCTGATGCGGTGAGAGAAATGAGTGAAGGGGAACTCCTTCAATTGGATAAATCCAGGAAATTAGACATCACCGAAGAAGTGTATTATGATATTATTAGTAAAAAAACTGCTTCCCTGATTGCGGCCTGCTGTGCTTCCGGTGCGGCATCTGTTACAGCAGATAGCTCCACCATTCAAAAAATGAAAGAACTCGGCTATCTCATTGGCAAAGCATTCCAAATAAAAGATGATCTATTAGATTACATCCCTTCTCAAATTACCGGAAAGCCCACCGGCATTGACATTCAGGAACAAAAAATAACCTTGCCCGTTATCTATGCTTTACAAAATGCCTCTTATACCGATAAAAAGAAAATGATCAATATCTTTAAAAATCACAATGAAGACGCCGAAAAAATTAAATGGATGATCAATAAAGTAATGGAGTTAGGTGGTATCCAATACGCAGAGCAAAAAATGAAAACATTTCACAACAACTCTATCGCTCTCCTACATACATTCCCAAAAAGCGAAGCCAGAACAAGCATGGAATTGTTGATAAATTATACCATTGAAAGAATTAAATAAAATGATATTAATTGACAATATCTTTGTTGAAGAAAGTATTTTGACCACCACCTTTTGTTGTAATCTTCCCAAATGTCTTGGTGCTTGCTGTATTGAAGGAGAAAGCGGTGCGCCACTACAAGAAAATGAACTTTATATACTAGAAAAAATTTATCCTAAAATTAAAAATTATCTGCCCACAAAAAACCAGAAAATACTTGAAGAAGAAGGATTGTATATAAAAGATAGCGAGGGCGACTGGACAACTACATTAATTCACAAAAACGGACCTTGTGCTTATGTAATTTATGAAAACAATATCGCATATTGTGCTATTGAAAAAGCGTACTTAGATAAGAAAGTCAACTGGCGAAAACCCACCTCCTGTCATTTGTATCCCATAAGAGTAGAATATAAAAAAAGTTTTATCTATTTAAGATACCATCAATGGGAAATATGCGAACCTTCACTGAAAAATGGCCAAACACCTCTATTCAGATTCTTAAAAGATCCTTTGATAAATAATTTTGGCGAAAATTTTTACAATCAATTAGAAGAAGTTTACAAAACGTTAATCTCTATAAAATGACTTCATTTGGTGAATATGCTTTAATATCTGTTTGATTACAATCGAACCAAACATCACATCAACTAATCTCCTTGTTTTACAACCAAATCTATCAATAGCATTTGCAAAAGTGCCACAACTCCATATATTTATCAGTATGCCTAAAAAATTAAACCAATATAAAATGATGCCTCATTGCATTTCTCACAATCCCAATAACACATCTTCTGGCTCTTTTCCATTAAATATCAAACGTACCGGATTTTCAATCAATTCTTTTACTTTATACAAAAATCCAACACTTTCACGACCATCAATAATTCTATGATCATAACTCAATGCCACATACATCACGGGTCTTATTTCCACTTTACCCTTCACAGCCACTGGCCGTTCTACTACATTGTGCATGCCCAATATCGCACTCTGCGGTGGATTAATAATCGGTGTTGATAACATAGATCCAAATACTCCACCATTTGTGATTGTAAAAGTACCGCCTTCCATTTCCGGAATAGATAATTTACCATCTCTTGCTTTGGTAGCCAATTCTTTTATTTTTAATTCTATTTCTGCCAAACTCATCGTTTCTGCATTACGAATAATCGGCACCATCAATCCTTTGGGCGTACTGACCGCTATACCAACATCACAATACTTATGATATACAACTTCATCACCATCAATCATTGCATTAACCGCCGGAAAATGATATAAGGCATCACATACGGCTTTTGTAAAGAAACTCATAAATCCTAAACCAATATTGTGCTTTTCCTTAAACTTATCTTTATACTTATTACGAATTTCATATACCGCACTCATGTCTACTTCATTAAAGGTAGTCAGCATGGCGGTTTGATTTTTCACAGAAACTAATCTTCTGGAAATGGACTTTCTCAATGTACTCATCTTTTGCCGTTCTGTTTCACGGCTACCCTCCCAGTACTTGCTGATGCTTTCTTCGGCTTTTGGGAAGCCATCGGCAATGTACTTCAACACATCCTGCTTGGTAATCCTTCCATTCTTTCCTGTACCACTTATTTGATAAATATCAATTCCATTTTCAGCAATTATTTTTTTAGCCGCAGGACTGGGTTCTTTAACACTCTTTCCACTGTTATCTGCTTTTTGAACAGAAGGTTGCACCTCTTGTTTTTTTAGTTCAGTCGCTGCTTCATGAACGGGCTCTTTTTTTGCTTGTGTACTTGGTTTTACAGATGTATCAATTTTAGCCACAACAGAATTGACAGGCACCGACTCACCTTCCGCAACAAGTACCTCCAATTTTCCGGATTCTTCAGCATTCAAGGTTAGCGTTGCTTTATCAGAGTCAATTTCTGCTACTACTTCATCTTTTTCTACCACTTCTCCAGATTGTTTTAACCATCTGGCTATTGTTACTTCTGTGACAGATTCCCCCGGACTTGGCACTTTTAATTCAATGACTGACATAGTTTATAGTTTTATAAAATTTATTGAACAATTTTTTTCAAAGATTTTTCAAATACTTTTTCCAAAAGTTGCTGTGTTTCTGTCTCATGCTTTTTAGAAAAACCAGTAGCCGGTGAAGCCGAGGCAGGACGGCCAATGTACTGCATTTTCAAATCGTCTTTTAATTGATAAAATACAAATTGCCATGCACCGGCATTTTCAGATTCTTCTTGTATAAAAAGAATATCCTTTACAGAAGGATAGTGTGCGATTGTATTCAATAATTGTTTTTTAGGAAACGGATATAATTGTTCTAATCTTACAAATGCAATGTCTTCAATATTATTTTTTTCCCTGTATTCCACCAAATCATAGTATATTTTTCCGGAACAAATGCCTATTCTTTTAATTTGTTTTTTGTCTCCTTTCAAAAAAGTATCATCCAATACTTCGTGAAACTTATCTTGTGTAAAATCTTTTAATTTACTGGTCGCCAGCGGATAGCGCAACAATTTTTTAGGTGTAAAACAAATTAAGGGTTTTCTGAAATCACGCTTTAATTGTCTTCTTAACACATGAAATTGTTGTGCGGGTGTGGTAGCATTCACCACTTGCATATTATTTCCTGCACACAATTGTAAATACCGTTCTATTCTTGCAGATGAATGCTCGGGTCCTTGTCCTTCATAACCATGCGGCAACAACACTACCAGTCCATTCATGCGTCTCCATTTATATTCAGAAGAAGAAATGTATTGGTCAAATACTATTTGTGCTCCATTAGCAAAATCACCAAATTGTGCTTCCCAAATAACAAGATCATTCGGTGCTGCGTAAGCATATCCATATTCAAAACCTAACACGGCATACTCTGACAACAAGGAATTGTATATCCTTAATTCTCCTCTCAATCCAGCATTGTTTAATGGTGTGTATTCTTCTTCACTATCTTCAATTTTAATTACAGCATGGCGGTGTGAAAAAGTACCACGCTCCACATCTTGCCCACTAAAACGTACATTATGTCCTTCATTCATCAAAGTCGCATACGCCATCAATTCCCCCATTGCCCAATCGTAATTATCCGTTTCTATCATTTTCAATCGTTCTTCAAACAGCTTAACAGTTTTATTAAAAAATTTAAGGTCTTTGGGCAATACATTCATCTTTCGGGCAATTTCTAAAAATGTTTTTTCATCTACTTTGGTGGTATCTGGTGAAGTTTCAGAGTCCTTTTCTGTCGCTAATTTTAATCCCTTCCAATACCCTTCTAAAAAAGATGTCATTTTAGTGGCAGATACTTTTTTAGATGCTTCTAATTTCGCTTCTAATTCTTTCTTAAATTCAACTTCATATTGTTTGGCAAATTCTAATAACTCTGTATTCCCTTCTGCTTCTAACTTTTTCAGATAAATTTGTTTGACATTCGGATGTTGTGCTATCATTTTGTAAAGCACAGGTTGAGTAAATCTCGGCTCATCGCCTTCATTGTGTCCATATTTTCTGTAACCTAAAATGTCAACAAAAATATCTCTATGAAAAGTTTGACGAAACTCCATGGCAATCTGCGCCACATAACACAATGCCTCCACATCATCTGCATTCACATGAAAAACCGGCGCCAACACAACTTTTGCTACATCCGTGCAGTAAATAGAAGAACGACCATCCAGATAATTGGTCGTAAAACCAATTTGATTATTAATAACAATATGAATAGTTCCTCCAACTTTATAGCCATCTAATTGACTCATTTGCACCACTTCATACACTACGCCTTGCCCTGCGATTGAAGCATCTCCATGTATTAATATCGGACAAACTTTATTCAAATCTTTGGAATGTATATTATCCATTTTTGCTCTTGCAATCCCTTCTACCACAGCATTTACTGCCTCCAAATGCGATGGATTGGGCACTAAACTAATATGTACTTTATTTCCATCACTATCAATAAAATCCGATGAAAAGCCCATGTGGTATTTCACATCTCCATCATAAGAAGGATCTTCGGAAGGTCTTCCTTCAAACTCTGTAAATATATCCGAATATCCTTTTTGCATAATGTTCGCCAGCACATTCAACCTTCCACGATGTGCCATACCTAACACAAAATCTTTAATTTCTAACTTTGAACCTAATTGAATAATACTATATAATGCAGGAATAAATGCTTCATTACCTTCTAATGAAAAACGCTTTTGTCCTACAAACTTTGTATGTAAAAATTGCTCAAAATTAACAGCTTGTATCAGTTTCTTTAAAATCTCTTTTTTTTCTTCTTGGGAAAAATTAGCCGTGTTTTTTGTTCTTTCTAATTTATCCTGCAACCATTTGACTACAACAGGATCCCGCATATAAGCATACTCAATGCCGATGCTATTACAATACGTCTGTTCTAAATGTTCAATAATTTTTTTCAACGGGGCAGCGCCAATGCCAATTTCATTCCCTGCCTGAAACCCCACATCCAAATCTGCCTTTGTTAATCCAAAATTCTCTATATCGAGATTAGGTGTGTACACTCTTCTATGCCTTACAGGATTGGTCTTGGTAAATAAGTGCCCACGCATTCGGTAGGCGTTAATCAATGTGATAACCTTAAATTCTTTAGCAATATTTTCAGGAATTGCAGACGATTCTATCGGCAATTCCTGATACTGTGTTTTTGCAAAATCAAAACCCTTAAAAAAGTCCCTCCAACTTACATCTACTTCTTCCGGATTTTTCAAATATCTCAAATACATTTCTTCAATAGCATTCACATCTGCATTTCCCAAATAAGAAAATTTATCCATCTTAAAAATTTTAGCACCCAAATTTACGAAATAATTTATTGTCTTATTTCATCTTGTTTGATGCTTTATTACCCCTCTAATCAATTTTTAGCAAAAAATAACTTGCATATCATCAAAAAACATTGTATAATTGTAGTGTGAAAAATCTCATTGAAACCTTTCTCACTAAATTAAAGTTCCAGAAAAATTTTTCTGAACATACCGTAATTGCTTACAAAAACGATCTGATGCACTTTTATTCACTTTATTCCCATAAAACGCCCGAAAACATTACAAAAGAAGATATTCGTAATTATCTTATCTACTTAAACGAACAAAAATTTCAAACTAAAACCATCCATAGAAAAATTTCATCTTTACGCTCATTCTTTAAATTTTTAATAAAAGAAAATATCTGTTTTCACAACCCTTGTACTCATATCATCTTACCCAAACAAAAAAAAACTATTCCTAAATTTTTAAATGCGGAATCTTTAAACGTTTATTTTGAAAATCATTCTGATCCACAAAATTTTGAAACATTAAGAAATCAACTCATCATTGATGTTTTATACCAAACAGGTATTCGCAGAAGCGAACTCACACAATTAAAATGGAAAAATGTTGACCTGAATAATCTACAAATAAAAGTACTTGGAAAACGCAATAAAGAACGAATCATCCCTTTTTCTCTAAAACTAAAACACAATTTTGAAACCTATTATACTTTCTTACAAAATAATAACTTAATGACCGAACACATCTGGATTGATGAAAAATCACAACCCTTGAGCAGTTTTCAAATTTACTATATTGTCAAAAAAGAACTCTCAAAAATTACAACCCAACCCGAAAAATATCCACATATTTTACGACACACCTTTGCCACTCATTTACTCAACAATGGTGCAGACATTAACGTAGTCAAAGAATTATTGGGACATTCCAATCTCAAAGCCACAGAAATTTATACCCACTCAAACATTGAACAACTCAAAAAAATATACCAACAAGCCCACCCACACTCGGGCAAAAACAACTAATCTACTAACCCTCAAAATCTACCATTATGACTACTAAAATTCAATCTGTACACTTTGACGCAGACAAAAAATTAGTTCAATTTATTGAAGAAAAAGTAAATAAACTAACTCGCTTTCACTCAGGCATCATCCACAGCGATGTGATCCTAAAATTAGAAAATGCATCAGACACTGCAAATAAAATTGCTGAAATAAAATTACATACAAATAACGGCGACTTATTCGCTAAAAAACAAGAAAAATCTTTTGAAGCCGCAGTTGACAGGGCTTTAGAAGCCATCAAAAAACAAATTGAAAAAATGAAATAATTGTTTCAATAAAGCATACCTAACCTAAGATTGATTTTATATTAAGTTTTTCATTTTTTACGTTTGTTTATCAAGTTTTTAATTTAATTTGCTGCTCTTTTTGAACGGAAGGTATTATTTTTAAATGAACCAAAATAGAATACAACAACTCCTTGCCTTGCTCCAAGAAGACCCTGATGATGCTTTTCTAAATTACGCATTGGGATTGGAATACCTTGCTGAAAACAATTTACATCAGGCACAACAATTTTTTGAAAAATCTCTCTCTCTTAATCCTCACTACATTCCTGCTTACTATCAGTTAGGTATACTCTTTTACAATCTTAATCAATCAGAAAAATCACTCCATTATCTCAAAAAAGGGCTGAGAATAGCCAAACAAAAACAACAACTTAAAGACATTACAGAATTCCAATCTACCATCACTAACATTGAAAACGATTTATTATGAACAATCAATGGTATTTTGACATTGTAGAAATATTTAAAGTAACTACTATTCTCTTTGCTGTTATTGACATCATCGGCTCTATTCCTGTTATCATTTCCATCCGACAAAGAGTCGGCGAGATTAATCCATACAAAGCATCAATGGTTTCAATGGACATTTTACACAATCTGTATCGTATTGAAAAATTATTAGACATCAGCGGCATTGGCTATCAAATTATTCAGAAAATACACAGGTCTATGAAAGGTCTGTATACCATTATTTTGCTTTTATTTTCAAACACTTTTATGACATTGGCTTGGTATGGTCACTTACGATTCAAAGATCTTCCTTTCTTTTCTCAAAAATATCGGATTATTAGGCACCATCTTCATCAGCTGGGGGATTGCTTTGTTTGAGTATATGCTAATGGTTCCTGCCAATAAAATAGGAAGTAAAGTAAACGGTGGCCCTTTTGATATGTGGCAACTAAAAATTATTCAGGAAACCATCTCCATCATTGTATTTATTGTGTTTACTCTGATTTTCTTCAAAACCAATCAATTACCACTTAATCACATCATCAGTTTTTTATTTCTCATCGCCGCCGTGTTTTTCTTTTTCAGAAAATAATTAGTACCTCAAAAAGCCCTCTATTTGTTGAATAATTGCATCTTTTTGTTCCTGCGTTTTAGGTTCTTTTTCGCCCCATACTTCTTCCACTCTTGAAATTGGTAATTTATTGTAAAACACATTCATCCTTAAATACTGAAGCACCATGGCGAGATGATCTATACCCCGCAAGTTCCCTGCCCTACCCGATGCAACACCTGTCAAACAAACTTTTTTATAGTAAAAATAACTCGGATGAATAGCATCAATAAACAATTTGGAAATACCTGCATAACTGCCATTATATTCTGGCACTATCCAAAAAAATTTATCGGAACGAGCAATATAATTCTGAATATACTCTTCAAACTTTTGTGTACGTTTTCCATACACCTCTTCAAATGCTATATCTTTTGGCAAATCACTAAAGTCCGCTAATACAACACTTCCACCACTATATTTTTGACGCACATAATCAAAATAGAATTGTGCAACCTTAAATGTATAACTATCCTCTCTATTAGTACCACTGATAATCGTGATATTGGACATAAATTAAAATTTTGTGGATAAAATATCCTTCAGGTTAATAATAACTCCATTAAATTTGCAGGCAAATTTGCAAAAATTACTACTATGCGAATCACTTATTACGGACATTCATGCTTTTTAGTGGAAGTTAATAACAAAAAAATCTTATTTGATCCTTTTATTTCGCCAAATCCTCTTGCCAAACACATTGATGTAAATTCAATTACTACTGATTACATTTTATTAAGCCACGCCCACGAAGATCACATTGCCGATGCTTTGTCTATTGCTAAAAGAACAAATGCCAAAATCATCAGTAACTGGGAAATTTGCATGTGGACCAATAAAAATGGCATTTCCAACTTTCATCCTATGAACATTGGCGGAAAAATTAAACTAGACTTTGGCAATGTCAAAATTGTCAATGCCATTCACAGCAGCAGTTTTCCCGATGGTACTTACGGCGGCAATCCTATGGGATTTGTCATTGAAACTTCGGATAAAAACTTCTACTACGCAGGCGATACCGCTCTTACAGAAGACATGAAACTCATCGGCGATTACAGACAAGTGGATTTTTCTATCTTACCCATTGGCGACAACTTTACTATGAGCGTAGATAACGCCATCATTGCTACCGATTTTCTGAAATGCAAAAAAGTCATTGGAATGCACTACAATACCTTTGATTTAATTAAAATTGACGAACAAGAAGCCATGCAAAAATTTTCCAGAGCAGGCAAAGAACTCCTTTTAATTCCTATCGGAAATACCATTGAACTCTAATTAAAGAACTTTATATTTTATGGGAAAAATAATTGCTATCGCCAATCAAAAAGGCGGTGTTGGAAAAACCACTACAGCCATTAATCTGGCAGCTTCTCTAGCTGTTTTAGAATACAAAACACTGTTAATGGACGCCGACTCCCAAGCCAATGCAACATCTGGCGTGGGAATAGACCCTAACTCCATTACTGCAGGCCTTTACGAATGCATCATTCAAACCAAAAACCCCAAAGACGTTATAGTACCAACTGAAACCCCTAATCTCTACCTGTTACCTACAAATGCCGAACTCATTGGTATTGAAATTGAACTCGTGAATTTGAGCGGACGGGAATACATGATGAAAAAAGCACTGGACAAAATCAAAAACGATTACGACTTTATCATCATAGATTGTACACCCTCACTTGGATTAAGTGTCATCAATGCGCTTTGTGCGGCAGATAGCGTTATCATTCCTGTTCAATGCGAATACTTTGCTTTAGAAGGAATGGGAAAACTTTTACAGACCATCAAAATCGTTCAAACGCATCTCAACACTGAACTGGAAATTGAAGGCGTACTCCTTACCATGTATGACTCCCGCACCAGATTAGCCAATCAAGTCGTAGAAGATGTAAAAACGCACTTTCAGGACATGGTCTTTAATACCATTATTCAACGCAATACAAAATTAGCCGAAGCACCCAGTTTCGGAAAAACCATCATCATGCACGATGCCACCGGAAAAGGAACTATTAATTATCTTAATTTAGCCCGAGAAATCCTTCAAAGAAACTACCTTACAAGAATTCCTGATAATCAACGACAAATTAAAATGGAAGAATAATTCAAAAATTTTTCAACTCCAATCTTATGAGTAATTCTAAAAAACCTGCCCTCGGAAGAGGATTAAGCGCCTTGCTGGAAAATGCTAAAACCGACATTACTACTAAATCTACTGAAAACGCTCCTGTGTTGGGCTCCATCAGTAACATCCCACTTTCATCAATTGAAACTAACCCATTCCAACCCAGAACCGAATTTGAAGAAGTAGCACTACAAGAACTTGCCCAATCCATCAAAGAACACGGCATTATTCAGCCCATCACCGTTCGCAAATTGAGCTACGATAAATATCAAATCATCTCTGGAGAAAGACGTTTCCGTGCCGCACAAATGGCAGGGCTAACAGAAATCCCTGCTTACATCAGAGTGGCCAATGACCAGCAAATGCTGGAAATAGCTCTCATTGAAAACATCCAAAGAGAAGATTTAAATCCTATTGAAATAGCACTTTCTTATCAACGACTTATTGATGAATGTCATCTCACACAAGAAGAAGTCAGCAAACATGTTGGAAAACAAAGAAGTACCGTAGCCAACTACCTTCGCTTACTCAAACTACCTGCTCCCATCCAAAAAGCGCTTCAAACCAACGAAATAACAATGGGACACGCCCGTGCCCTTATAAATATTGAAAATGAAGACAAGCAATTAGCCCTGTTTGCTTTGATAATTGAACAAGACCTTTCTGTCAGAGAAGTGGAAGAACTCGCCAAAGGAGCAAAACTTAATTATAAGCCAAAAGTAAAAAGAGATAAAACGCCTCTATCTATTGAAGAAAAATTAATTTTTGGTCAACTAAAAGAACGATTTGATAGATTTGTTGAATACAAAAAAAATGCCAAAGGCGGCGGAAAAATAATTCTCAATTTCAACAACGAAGAAGATTTAATCATTATCCTGAAAAAATTAGATATTGAATGACTTTGAAAAAAAATTCATGAACTTAAATGATTTGTATAAAAAAGCGCTTAACTTAGAATTTCTCTCACTGGAAGAAGGATTATTTTTATACCATCATGCACCACTTCCCGATTTGATGCACATTGCTCATACTATTCGCAATATCAAAAAAAAGAATTCGCCATATGTAACATGGATTATTGACAGAAATGTCAACACCACTAATGTTTGCGTAGCCAATTGCAAGTTTTGCAACTTTTATAGAATTCCGGGACATCCCGAAGCATACATCACAGATATTGAAACATACAAGAAAAAAATTCAGGAAACCTTTGATCTTGGGGGCGAACAATTATTACTTCAAGGCGGTCATCATCCTGAATTAGGTCTGGATTATTATGTCAATTTATTTAAAACATTAAAACAATTATTCCCCAATTTAAAACTTCATGCACTTGGACCACCTGAAATTGTTCACATTGCACAACTAGGGAATTATTCTTATGAGTACACTTTGACCAAACTTATAGAAGCAGGAATGGACAGCATGCCCGGTCCCGGCGCCGAGATATTGAATGACAGAGTTCGCAGAATTATTTCAAAGGGAAAATGCAGTGGAAAAGAATGGCTAGAAGTAATGGATGCTGCACATAAATTAGGTTTAACAACTACTGCCACAATGATGTTTGGGCATGTTGAAACCGTTGAAGAACGAATGGAACATTTAATTTTAATTAGAAATGTACAATCTAAAAAACCGGATCATTCCAAAGGTTTTATAGCTTTTATCACATGGCCGTATCAGGATGAAGGAACACTCTTAAATAAAGTGCGAAAGGTCAAAAATCAAGTAACAGCAGACGAATATATTCGGATGATCGCACTTTCCCGGATAATGCTTCCAAACATTGAAAACATTCAAGCTTCGTGGCTGACTGTTGGTAAACAAACGGCTCAACTATGTTTGTACGCCGGTGCGAATGATTTTGGCAGCATTATGATTGAAGAAAATGTAGTCAGTGCTGCTGGGGCAGATTACCATTTTGATGCTACTTCCATTCAAGAAGCCATAAAAGAAGCCGGATTTATTCCTATGCTACGAAACCAACAATACGAGTTTCGCCAACTACCAGAATTTGCAAATAAATAATACATAAAAACATGATTATTAACACAACTTTATCAAAAGTTTATCGTATAAAAATAACAAGAGCACAAAATTAAATAAAATTTTGCAAAAAAGAATTTTATATCCTACTTTTGTAACTCAAATTAAAATTATGGGACTTACTACTATAAAAAATTTTTCCTGTGTCTTTTTAATATTCATATTATTTTCAACTGATTTCGTATATTCCCAAGACCCTCAATTTACTCAATTTTACGCTAATCCATTATACCTCAATCCCGCTTTTGCCGGCACCGCAAGATGCGCACGTATTACATTCAATTACAGAAATCAATGGCCTAATTTAAGTGGTACGTATGTAACCTATTCTGCTGGTTATGACCAACACTTTGATGTTTTAGCCGGTGGAATTGGGATATTAGTTTTAACTGATGATCAAGCCAGAGGGACATTGAAAACTGTTTCAGCTAGCGGGATATATTCTTATCATCTACCTGTGAACAGACATTTTTCTATAAAAATGGGATTACAAGCCACTTACTTCCAAAAACAACTTGATAAAACAAAGTTGAACTTCGGCGATATGATTGACCCCAGAAGAGGATTTGTGTGGAACACCATGGAAGCGGTCCCCAATCAAAATAAAAGCAACTTAGATTTTTCAGCTGGAATTTTAGGGTACAGTAAAAACTATTTTATCGGCGGTGCTGTGCATCATCTAACACAGCCCGATGAGGGCTTATTAGGCGTTGCCAAACTCCCCATGAAATTTACCGGACACGCTGGTGCCATTATTAATCTTGAAAAAGGGGGAAATAGCTATATTTCTCCTAATGTATTATTTCAGGCACAGCAAAAATTCCAACAACTTAATTTAGGGCTATATTATGTGAATGATATGTTTGTTGCAGGTCTTTGGTATAGAAATTCCGATGCGGTCATCGCTTTAATTGGTTTGCAAAACAAAAACTTTAAGGTAGGATATAGTTACGATGTTACAGTTTCAAAATTAGCTAGCAACACCGCCGGTTCTCACGAAATATCTTTACAAATTCAATTTGAATGTAAACCTAAGAAAAAGAAATACAGAACCATTAGTTGTCCTTCTTTCTAAAAAAGATGTAACATTTTTTTACCTGATGCATTATATTATTAAAAATATAATTACATTTACCCCAAAATCAATAGAACTATGAAAAAAATACAACACAAAAAGCAGTGGCTTTCAATTGTCTTAACTGTTTTGTTTCTCTCATGTGCCCAAGAACGGTCTTCTGTAACAGGGTGGGCATATAATGACCCATCTAATGGCGGTTTTGAAAAAGTGCCTTACGAAGAGCAAGAAACAGGTCCCGGGCTTGTATTAATTGAAGGTGGGACTTTTACAATGGGACGCACAGAACAAGATGTTCCTTTTGACTGGAATAACGTTCCACGCCGGGTTACTGTATCTTCTTTTTATATAGATGAAACAGAAGTAAGTAACTTTTCATACTTAGAATATTTGTATTGGACTGCAAGGGTTTTTGGACCAACATTTCCCGATATCTATTACAAAGCGTTGCCTGATACATTAGTATGGAGAGAAAAATTAGCTTACAATGAACCTTATGTAGAATACTATTTAAGACATCCATCGTACAGAGATTATCCGGTAGTTGGTGTAAACTGGCTGCAAGCGAATGATTTTTGTGCATGGCGTACCGACAGAGTAAACGAATTTATTTTAATTCGTGAAGGGCTTTTAGAACACACGCCCAATCCCACTGACCAAGATTATTTCAGTACAGAAGCGTATCTTTCCGGAAAATGGCAAGGCCAACTTTTACAAAAACTGCCTTCTTATGATGAAAATAACCCGGAAAGAGATGTAAGAATGGAAGATGGTATATTCCTTCCTAAGTATCGCCTGCCGACAGAAGCAGAATGGGAATTTGCTGCCTATGGCTTAATTGGGAATACCATTGGGGAAAGAATTACCGACAGGAGAATTTATCCATGGAATGGACATGGTGTAAGAAATTCGGATGATAAATTTATAGGTCAAATGATGGGTAATTTCATACGCGGGGCTGGTGATTATATGGGAGCGGCCGGTTATCTGAACGATGCCGGTGATATTACTACACCTGTATATTCATACTGGCCTAACGATTATGGTTTATACAACATGGCCGGAAACGTAGCAGAATGGGTCATGGATGTTTATCGTCCTAATACCTTGCAAGATGCTGATGAATTCAGACCTTTCAGAGGGAATGTGTTTGTTACTCAACAAAGAGATAGCGCTACTTTAGTAGGTGGTCTTGGTGGAGAAATACTTGTAAATACGGATGGACCAGTTTATCAAAAATTTAAACACAAAGTTAATCCACCTACACCACATGGAGGAAGTGGTGAAACGACCGAAGTGGAAGATAGCGTTCTTACCATGTTGACAAAAGATCCTTATGGAAACAGCAATGCTACATCAGAAGGCAAATCCAACATTCCCGGAAGAGTGTTATGGAGAGAAGTATCTTCAGCAGTACCATCCGATAATTTAGATGAAAGAAGAAATTACAAAACTACCGATTATATTAATTACATGGATGGCGACATGTACAGTTCTATTTACTGGAGTTCAGATGATGTAGAAGGTACATTACAAGATAAAGGAGATAAATTAATGTACGAGTACGCCAAAACATCTTTAATCAATGATAAAGCAAGAGTGATTAAAGGTGGTAGTTGGAGAGACAGAGCATATTACATGAGCCCGGGCGTTAGAAGATTTTTAGACCAAAGGCAAGCTACTGCATGGTTAGGGTTCAGATGTGCTATGACAAGAGTGGGTAGCCCAAGAGGTTTAGGAAAATAAACTTCGCATTTAACTTTATTATTACTTGAAAAAAGCCCATTAAATTAATGGGCTTTTTTTATTATTGAATATTAGTTGTATTTTTTCTGTATATTTCCACAAAAAATTATGAAAAAATTTAATTTTAAAATCAGTGGTGTTTTGATGCTTTTAATCAGCCACCTTCTTTTTTCTCAACAAAATAATAGCAACATTTTACCCAATACTTTAATCCTAAAAATAAAAGAACAATACCGAAATCAGTGTCATCAAAGTGAAATTATTATTCAGGATTTGCAAAACATATTTCAGAAAATTCAAGTAACTTCCATAAAGAAAAAATTTCCTAACCAACAACCACCTCGTGAAAAATTGAATAAATGGGGATATCCATTAGTTGATTTATCTTTGATTTATGAAATCAAATATTCACAAAATATTCCTATACAAAAAATAATTAATGCTTTAATGAATACCAATACTCTTGAATATGCTGAACCCTATTATATACCACAACTACTTTATACACCCAACGATCCTGCCGTTTCGTTGCAATATGCACTGACTAACATACAGGCCTTTAATGCATGGAATGTGCATCAAGGAGACACAAACACTGTGGTGGGGATTACAGACACGGGTGTAGAACTTACACACTACGATTTACAAGGGAACATCAAAAAAAATTATAACGACCCAATTGATGGAATCGATAATGATGGAGATGGTTATGTAGATAATTTTCAAGGATGGGATTTAGGAACCAATGACAATGACCCAACCTGGCAAGGGGATGAGCATGGTATACACGTTACAGGAATAGCCGCTGCGAGCACAGACAATGCGACCGGAATGGCTGGTGTAGGTTTTAAATGCAGATATTTACCTGTAAAAATTGCCGATGCTGCCGGCAATCTGGTGGCCTCCTATGAAGGTATAAAATACGCTGCTGAACATGGTTGCAAAGTTATTAACTGTTCATGGGGCAGTACCGCCGGCGGACAATATGGTCAAGATATTATTAACTATGCTACCTTTAATTATGATGCACTTGTAGTAGCGGCCTGCGGGAACAATAGTGTAGATCAGGAATTTTTTCCAGCAGCTTATGATAATGTTTTGGCAGTAGCCAGTACAGATAATACAGATGTAAAAAGCAATTTTTCCAATTATGGGTATTATGTAGATATATGTGCGCCCGGTTCTAACATTTATTCTACATGGAACGGTAACTCATACATTTTTAGTGGTGGCACCTCTATGGCTTCTCCTTGTGTGGCAGGTGGGGCCGCTCTGGTACGTTCTTATTTCCCATCTTACAATGCCTTACAAACATTATATCGCTTAAAGCAAACGGCTGATAATATTTACGGATTATCTGGTAATGCTTCCTATCAAAATAAACTCGGTACAGGACGGCTCAATCTGTACAGATCACTTACCGATTCTAATTTACCTTATGTAGTATATCAAAATAGCTCTGTATCCGATAAAAACGATGAACTCTTTTTAAATGGCGACACATTAAGAATAACAGGAGAATTTAAAAACTTTTTAGCAAACGCTTCCAATCTAACTGCCACATTAACTTGTCTTTCTCCAACTATTCAAGTAACTCCTTTAACCAATACATTCTCAATTGGCTCATTAAACACATTAGCTAGTGTCAATCATTCTTTAACTCCATTTACATTTAAGGTTAATTTCAATTTTGCACCAAATACTCCTATTACCTTCAAAATTGTTATTTCTGATGGTAGTAACTCCTGGACGCAATTTTTCTATGTATACATGAATGCTACTTACATCAATATCACTGTAAACGATGTGTTTTCTACTGGAACCAGTAATGGTAGAATAGGATACAATAGCACCAATCAAATACAAGGGCTTGGCTTTACCTACAATGGAAATAATCTGTTGTATGAAGCAGGACTTATGTTTGGTGTATCTACTACAAGTGTTTCAAATTGTGTAAGAAATGCCAGTGGCGGATACGACAATGAATTTACTACGGTCTCACCAATTGTGAAAATACCGGCAGGTTCTGCACTGAGCGATATGGATACGTATGCAAAATTTAATGACGCTGCTTCCTCTACACCTATGAATGTAGAAGTAGAACAACGCACCTTTGCATGGAGTACAATTCCCAATACCAAATTTATCATCTGGGAATATACATTCAACAACAATCAATCAAGTACTCTCAATAATTTTTATGCCGGAATCTTTGCTGATTTTGATATTGATGCTTCCAGCTATGCAGATAATAAATGCACCTATGATAGTGGCACTAAAATGGGTTATACCTACAGAACTACCGGAACGCCATTATTTGCTGGAATTAAATTACTGACACATTCAGTAACTCCTGTTTTTTACGGCATTGATAATATCAATGGTGGTGGCGGTGGAGTTAATCTTTATGATGGTTATGATAAATCTGAAAAATACACCACACTTTCAACACAACGATTGAATGCAGGACAAGGGGCTACTGGAAACGATGTAATTGAAGTCATGTCGGCCGGACCACTGACTATCAACCCAGGTCAAAGTGTAAAGGTGGCATTTGCCCTAATAGCCGGCGATAGTTTGCAAGATATAATCAATTCTGCTAATCAAGCGCAAATTATGTACGATAATTGGCCATTACTAGTAAAAAACTTTAAAGACAATAATCATTATCTTATTTATCCTAATCCTGCTAACGATTGGCTATTCATCAGCACACAGGATAACTTGAATAAGTATATTGAAATTACGGATGTTACGGGAAAAATAGTATATCGTAATGCCTTCGAAGAGAATGTGTTTGCTCTATTTATACAAAATTGGTCAAAAGGAATTTATTTTATTAAAATTGCCAGCGACAAAAATACCTTTACACAAAAGTTCATCATTGAATAAAATAGTATGAAAACTAATTCTTTAAAAGGCGCCGGTGTTGCAATAGTTACACCTTTTACAAAATCAGGAAAGATTGATGAAAAAGCATTACAAAAATTAGTACAACATTTAATCAAAGGAAAAGTTGAATACATTGTTGTATTAGGTACAACAGGCGAAAGTGCTACATTAGACAAAGAAGAAAAAAAGCAAGTTATTCAAATTATTAAGGAAGAAAATAAAAACAAACTTCCATTAGTTTTAGGTATTGGCGGGAACAATACATACCACATCCTAAAAGAGTTTGAAACGTTTGATTCATCAGGTTTTTCAGCGATACTTTCTGTTTCGCCATATTACAATAAACCATCGCAGGAAGGGATTTATCAACACTACAAAGCATTAGCAGGAGCCTCACCATTGCCGATAATACTTTACAATGTTCCGGGCCGAACGTCTTCCAATATTCAGTGGCAAACTACCTTACGATTAGCCAACGATTTTAAAAACATCATTGGGATTAAGGAAGCATCCGGTAATGTTGAACAAATTATGAAAATTATTGCCAAGCGCCCCAAAAATTTTTTAGTGCTTAGCGGTGATGATAATCTCACATTGCCACTCCTTGCAGCAGGCACGGATGGTGTCATTTCAGTAGTGGCGAATGCCTATCCCAAACGTTTTTCTGAAATGGTTCGTGCAGCATTAAAAGGAGATTTTGACAAAGCAAGAAAACTACATTATTCGTTATTATTCTTCACAGAACAACTATTTGCAGATGGGAACCCGGGCGGTATTAAATATGCGTTAAGTAAACTGGGCATTATTCAAGGGTATTTGCGTTTGCCTTTAGTAGTGCCCAACAAAATCGTTCAATCTGAAATTGAAAAACAAATTCAGTTAATAGGTAAAGATTAACTATGTCCGCTAAAAGTTTATTGTTAAGTGCCCAACAAATTGACCTTAAAATTCAAAGATTAGGTAACGAAGTAGCAGAGCATTATTATAATACCAAACAACTTTTTGTATTTGGGATTGAAAAACAGGGTTTGATATTAGCAGAACGAATTTGTCAGGAAATTAAAAAAAATATATCTATTCAATTGGAATTACACAAACTTTTCATCAATAAAAAAGATCCTATTGGATCAGTAAAAATACAAGAAGATGTATTAAAAAAATTAAAGAATAAGGATGTATTAATTGTAGATGATGTATTAAATAGTGGTAAGACCATGTTTTATGCCCTACAAGCTTTTGTAGACATTGATTTAAATTCATTAAGAGTGTTGGTTTTAGTGAATAGAAGCCATCAACAGTTTCCTGTGCATCCTGATTTTGTAGGAATGACTTTATCTACTACATTTCAAAATCATATAGAAGCTGTACTGAATACTAAACCTACTTCGCAAGTCTTTCTATTGAGCCGATGAGCATGCTTTCACACAAAGAGATAAAGGATTTAAAGCTGAATTTGCTGTTACAGATTACAAAGTCCATTAACAATAATGTTTCCGTTGAAGAATTATTGCAAATATATAAAGATTTTTTACATAAAACTTTGTCTATACCAAAATTGTGTTTATTCATAAACAACACCATCAATACGTCCAATGAACATCAAGAAGAATGGGAGTGTTTGATAAAAATCGGATTAAAAAAAAGTCACCATGTAGCGTTTGAAAAAAAATTATTATTAGTAAAAGACATTGCAACTTTGACAACATTTCAGAGTACTTTGAGTAAAGAATTTGATGTGGTCGTTCCTGTTTATCACAAATCCATTCCGCTTGCTTATCTGCTGATGGGTGATGTTAATCCTGAAAAAATCGGAATGAGTCCGGTGGTTCAGCATTTGCCTTTTGTTCAGACATTGACCAATATCATCGTTGTTGCCATTGAAAATAAAAAATTATACCGCAAAGCCATTCAGCAGGCCGAAATAAATAAAGAAATAGAATTGGCACGACAAGTACAAGCCATGCTACTACCACAGTATTTACCTTATACGAAAAATATAAAAGTAGCGGCAGATTATATTCCTTTTTCACTTATTGGAGGAGATTATTACGATATAATTAAACTTAATAATCACGAATACATTTTTTGCATAGCAGATGTTTCGGGAAAAGGTATATCTGCGGCTTTATTAATGAGTAATATACAGGCCGCTCTTCGTACCGCTCTTGAATTTACACACAACCTAAAAGACATTATCATTCAGATTAATAAAAGAATTATTGAAAATGCTAAAGGAGAAAAATTCGTTTCTCTTTTTCTTGGAAAAATTAATTTACAAAGTCAACAATTAACATACATCAACGCAGGGCATAACCCGCCTATTTTGTGGTTAGATAATCAATTAGCTTACTTAGACAAAGGAACAAGTTTGTTAGGTTTTTTAGACCAACTGCCATTTATTGACTTGAATATATTAGATTACAAAAAAGAACTCTTTTTATTTTCTTACACAGATGGACTCACAGATTTTCTTGATTTATTTAATATTGATCTAAGGGAATTGACTGATTTTATATCAAAACATAGGCATAAAACAGTTATAGAAACTAAAAAACAAATCCTGAATTGGATCAATCAATTACAAAACAAACAGAATATTTTAAAGGATGATCTGGCTATCTTTATAATGCAATGTTATGCCTGAAAAATTCAGCCATTACTCTTGTTGTTCACTAATTTTTATCACAATTTCAGCTAATACTTCATTATCCGTGATTTGTTCAAGTTTAAAGTACGCATTGTTTCCATACAATAATTGCAACCTATCTAAAGTATTTTTAATCCCTATACCATTAGTAGCGTTTTCATTTTTTTGAATCTTACCGGAATTGATAATAGAAACAAACCACATCGGAAAAGCCAAACGGGAATATATACGAATATTACCGCCTTTTGGTTGTTTAGCAATACCGTGTTTAATGGCATTCTCTACCAAGGTTTGAATCATTAAGGGGGGTATTGAAAACTGCAATGTTTTAGGAGCAATTTCAAATGAATAATTTAATCGCTCTTCATATCTAATTTTTTCAAGAGATAAATAATCTTTCACAATACTGATTTCATCTTCAAAATGAATTTCTTTATTTTTTTGAGCCGATAAAATGTTTCTCAAAATATTAGAAAGTTGTGTGATAGCTTCTCTTGATTTTTGAGGTTCTTCGTCTATCAACGCACGAATACTATTTAAAGCATTGAATAAAAAGTGCGGATTGAGTTGGGACTTTAATATATTTAATTCCACCTCACGATTGGCTGCCTCTAATTTTAATTCCGTAATTTCTTCTTTTCTATAATTGATGACATAATTTATACCAAAGTACCCTACATTCCATACTAAAAAAACCACATAAAAATTATAATATCCGGACACATCTAAAAACGCTGTATTATCAGAATTTTTATTTAAAACGCCCAAATAGCAGCCAATCCATTGGACAATATTGAAAAACAGATAAGACAATATAACCGGCGATATTAACGTCACAAGAATCTGAACGTACAAAGGTTTTTGAATTACAAGAAATTTTTTCAGAAAAAATCGGTAAACATGAGAGATTAAAAAACCAATGAATAACCACGACAAATAAAACAATATTACATTTACATTCAACGGTAAAGCTATCTTGTAAAACAAAACATGAATGAGTGTAAAAACAAGCCAGCCGCTAAACTGAGCAATATAATACCAACGATTTATCTTAAAATATCGGATAATTTCATTTACCATGTGTCTGGCAATATTTTGTAAGGATTTAAGATGTTATTAGTATCAAATGTTTTTTTTATACCACAAAATAAATTAAAATGTGCGGATGTAAAGATAACAGGCAAATAATTTTTTTGTACCCAGCCAATGCCATGTTCGCCACTAATAGTGCCCCCCAAAGATTTACACACTTCAAAAATTTCTTTAATAGCATTCGGTAATTCTTCGTTCCACTTACCATCATCCATTTTATCTTTGATAATATTTACATGCAAATTACCATCACCGGCGTGCCCATAACATACAGAATGAAAACCATATTTTTTTCCGATTAACTTCACCTTCTGTAACAATTCCGGCAATGCTGCCCTTGGTACCACTGTATCTTCTTCTTTGTATACAGAATTGGATTTAACGGCTTCTCCCACTTTTCTACGAATTTTCCACAATGTGTTTTTTTCTTCTTCTGTTTCTGCGATCATAGGTTCATCTGTTTGAGGATATTTTTCAAGTACCTGATTTAATTGTTCAACTTGTTCCCAAACATTCTCCTTTGTAAGTCCTTCTAATTCAATTAAAAGCAATGCTCTTGTGTGTTCAGAAACTGAAATATTAGAAATGTGATTATACTTCATGCTCCATTCTATCGCATCCTTTTCCATAAATTCTAATGCCGACGGACTGATATGATTCAACAGAATATCATTAACTGCTTTGCAAGCATCTAATTCATTTTGAAACGAAAACAGAAGTAACATATTGTGCGGCATTTTAGAAACCACTTTCACTACAATCTTTGTGATTATTCCTAATGTACCTTCACTACCAATAAATAAATGGGTTAAGTTGTATGCAGTAGAATATTTTAGAGTGTTAGCGCCTGTCCAGATAACATCGCCGGTTGCTAAGACCACTTCAAGGTTCAAAACATAATCACGGGTTGTTCCATATTTAACAGCTTTCGGACCGCCGCTTGCGTGTGCCACATTTCCACCAATTGTACTCACTTGCCAGCTGGCCGGGTCGGGCGGATAAAACAAACCATAAGGTTCTAATGCTTTTTGTAATTCATAATTTATCACGCCGGGCTCCACCGTTGCCTGAAAATTATTGGTATCAATTTTCAAAATACGATTCATCTTTCTTGTAGACAAAACAACCCCACCACAAACAGGTAAAGCGCCACCACTCAAGCTCGTTCCTGCACCACGTGTTGTTACAGGAATCCATTGTTCATTGCAATACTTTAAAATCTTGCTGACCTCAGCAGAGTTTTCAGGAAATAAAACTAAATCCGGATAAAAAATTAAATCCTCTGTTTCATCGTGCGCATAATCATACAACAATGATTTTTCTCTGATAACCTTTGAATCACCTAATAACTTAACAAACCATTGAATATCGCTTTCATCAATTATTTTATACTTAGTTTTACTCATCTTCTTTCTTTTGTTGTTGTTCTTCTTCTTGTTGTTGCTGCATTTGCTCTAATTTCCGTTTAAATAATTTCACGGTTGTTTCATTACCAATAATATATTGAAAAGAAGGCCCTTTATCCACATCTTGTTTTCTGTTTTTAGATTTCATATCTTTAATTGTGTTATTAAATTCTTTATTAGAAGATATAACTTTCATCACACCCTTAAAATACTCAAAATAATACCAGGTAGTTGGATCCGGTTCTAAATATATTGTTAGCTTATCACCTCCACTTTTCATTTTATCTATTTTAATAATACCCGGTATTTGACGATAAATTTCATTTGATAATATATTAGCAAGTCCTAATTTTCCTGAACTCATAAAGGATTTAGATTTGGCATCATACACCATTTGAACATCGTTAAAGAAAAATGTTTTTTCCAGATCATCCGGAAATTTTTTAATGTTCCCATAAAGATTTAAATCCGAAATGATTTTATCTGCCTTTTCCTTTGATACATATTCAGCAAGATATTTAGAATAAGAAGTATTGCTGAAATCGGTTGGCGTCAGAGTATTAAGATAAATTTGTAAATCTTTTGCCATCGTTTTCAATAGTCCTTTATCAAAAAAGAAATCTATTAACAGCATTGTTTTAATACTTAGCGAATCATTAACCGTAATGTGTTTGGCATTACCAGAAGGAATTATCTTTACCTGTCCTAAATCCAAAGCCATATCCATTTTTCCTTCGCCATACACTTCACAGGTATTAACGTTGAGGGACAGAAAATTTCCCAGCATATTAAATTCTGTCAATTTCTCTTTTGACGCAATTTGATATTCTCCAATTTCTTTGTCAAATGTCAAATACCCATAAGCCCCAACTATCAACTTATCATTCTTTCTATACTTCGGTGAAATAAACCCACTATACACTGCTGTAGTATCCTGTGCATACATAATAGCGTTCACAACAGGATTACCAAACATATCTTTACCATCTTGCGGAACAGGAATCTGAATATCCATTGGATCAATATCTCCTTCAAACTTTAAATAGACCTTTTTAATTTTCGTACAAGGATGTTCAATTTTTGTTCCGCCCTCAAATCTTAGAAACTGATTGGATGCAGAAAGTTTTACTGTACCTGCAAAGGTAAAAAAGTCATTTAATTTAAAGTTGTCTTTTTCCTCAATTTTACCTACTGCTTTTGTTTCTCCAGCTGTATCAGGTTTAATTGTATTAAAATAAATTGGATACTGTTTTTCATTTTCATCCACATAAATATATTCTCCGCTGGCAAGGTAATCTCTTCTTGAAAAAATATTAGCAGTAACCTTACGAATGTTATGAAATTTGGTAACAGTATTACATAAAATATTGGCATTTTTCAAAGTATCCATTACAGCATTTTTGTAGATAATGACCTTTCCGCTGTCCGGAAAAATTTTTGCATCGGCGGTTTTAATAAACGGCACATTAATACAATGAATAATATACTTCCGCAAGTTAAACTTAGCCGACGGCGCAAAAAAACGAAGTGAATCTTGTTTCGGATGAACACTGATAAATTCCGGGCCTTCTATATCTAAATCACTTTCTACCTCTGTATTAATTCTCTGTTGATCATCTCCTAATTCTATATTTTCGTCATCCATATACCACTTGAACCTATCCATATAAGCAATATACTGATTCTTATCAAACCGCACATAAGACCCTTCTCCATTAGTAACAAACTCCCCTACTCTATTATCAAAATCAATTTTGGTATTCATGTTGTTGGTAGAAAAAGCCAATCCTTCTTCCGCCAATGCTTTCAAGTAAAAATTACATGTATCCGAAAAAAACTTTCTTCTGATAAACAGCATCTTTTTAGCCGTTATACTGGCTATTTTTTCAAAGTCAACTTTTCCATTACCTGTCAATTGCGACTCAGTGAGATCCAACCTTCCGGTAAATTTTACTTGTTCTTTATAGGCAATGATAGGTTTTTGTAACGACCTGACTTGTAATAATTTTGCTTTTGGAACAAAATGTATTTGGACCGTATCTCCATGTGCTACCGGACATTCAAAAGGTGCTTCCTGCTCTTGCACATCAAAGGTCTGTGCTATACCATTTGTAGAATCCGGGAAAAAGATAAAATCATCTGACCTTGAAAGCGATGAAGAAAACTTTAAATCACCTGTACCACGCAATCCACGGTTACTCAAACGAATTTCATTTTTATAATTTCCTGTCTTACCATACGTATCATATCCATCGGGCGGTGTATTGCGAATGAAGCCAAGAGAATAATCACTTTGTAAAGTCAAGGTTTCCCGAAACACCGGAAATATTCCTGCTGATGAAAACGTGCCATCAAATCGTAAACGCTCATTTCTGAAATTATCCACACTATCTATTGTAAACGGATCTATTTTAAAGTAAAAATTATTCCGGTTATATACACCTTTGAAAATCTTTTTAGAATCATAATACGCGTAACTTTCCTTGAAGGATTGAAAAATGGGAAACGAAGGGGCTTTCCCCCAACCCGATTTATTTTTAGGGGCATCTATCCGCAATTCACCAGACGCATCTTCAATTTTGGTCTGCACCTGCTTAAATTTCTTTCTGCCATATTCATCTACATCGCCTGTCTCCACATAAATTTTAATACTATCTATTGTTTTCATCTTTACCTTAAACTCATCATAATCAAAAGCAAAATCTTTTCCGTGGAATTCAAATTTTCCGGAAGCCACCACACCCGAAAAATTAAAATTGCGATCCTTTTTCAATAACACCATTTGCCCTTTTGGAAAAACAAATACTTTTTGTGTGTCACTTAATAAAATTAATTTTACTCCATAAATTCTTAAATCATAATTTAATAAGTTTAATATCGCATTATCTTTTCCCGGTATGACCGAATGAATCGTTAATCTATCATAATCTTTTTTATGTTTCACATATTCCATATAATCTAATAGTTTTTGCTTGACCGTTATCACATCGGTCGCAGGATTATAAAACATCAAATTAAAACTGGCTACCTTCATAATTATGGGACGCAAATCATTTTGCAACATATTGACATAATGTGCTAAATCTACCACCGTAAAAGGCATTTTATTATTCATATTGTAATACTCAAAAATTTTTTGCACGATATTAAATCCTCCTACTTTTATGGCTTCTGCTTTATCCTGAGAATAAAAATTTTCGGACTCAAAATATGCTTCCCCTTGTACATTCGTTGGTAAAAAATTAAATCGCATTAAAGAATCTTCTGTACTCCACTCAATTTGTTCAACATAAACATCTACTTTATGGTAAGTATCTGTAAACGGCGTTTTTTCAATCCCCTTGTCTCCTCTTAACAACACCATTCTCTTTTTGCTAACATCATAATTAAAGCCAATATACGGATGATAAATACTATCATTTTTCACCAATATTTTCACTTCTGCTCCATAGCTGGCTATTCGCTCTTTGTTCATCGCAAACGAGGGCGCACTCACTACCACAAACTTTTGATTGTTTTTCTTCAAAATAACTCTTGCCGGATTTTCAGCATTGCCGGTTCCCACAAATTTATCACCACGCATTCCAAAACCACCATCATAATCAATGTTAGGATAAATATCCTTCACTAACAAACGTTTCGAATAGGAATCAAACCTTGGATACGTATCTTCTGATTTCTCTGTAATAACTTTATCCGAAACTTTTCCTAATTGTGGTTTGTCAAAATACTGCTTCCCATAAAAAACAGCAGAATCCGAAGTATACGTCCCATTTCTACAATCTATCACATATTTTTTGAGTTGCGCATACGTATCCTCCGATAATCCTACTCTTCTCCAACTTACTTTTCCACTTTTACCATAAATCTTCTTCTGATTAGGATAATAAATACCGGATGTTTCTTCAATAGAAATAGAATCCTGGCGAATATTTTTCCCGATAATATTAGTGGTATTATATTTTAATCTGGGTACACTATCAAATTCCAAAATAAAATCAGACGTTTGAGTTTTAAAGATAAACGAAGCCGCATAAAATGTATTATCCTTATATAGATGCTCACACATTTCCAAAATATCCTGCAAATTCTTAATCTGACGACTATTCAAGGCCTTTGTAAATACAGAATAAAAATTTTGAAACTTCGCCCAATCAACATTATTCTCAATAATATCATAAATGATTTTATAATACTTCACAAAATATGGAAATGGTTTAAGTTTTTTCTGCACAAACAAATTACTGGTCTCTATAATATTTTGCTTAAAAAATCCAGATATTTGATTATTTTTCCAACGCTTTGAAAAATCTTCCAGAAATACTTCAGATTCTTTTTTGTTGCCGGCATTAGCATTAAAATATTCCTCAATCTCTTTCAAAAACTTAATTGTATCATTAGAAAATGTAAATGTATTTTTTTGAGCATTAATTTTGAATACTATCAATAAAAAACAGATAAAAAGAAAATAAACAAGTTTATTCATTCTAACATTTTTGCCAAAAATACACACAATCACTATAAAATTACAAACCTTTAAAGCACTTTCAATCCACAAAGTTTTCAACACTTTTTAATGCACCCTGCTTTTATTTTAATAACTACCTTTGCAAAAAAATTCAATGAAAATTTCTGTTCTCTTTTACCTGAATGTCCTTTCTGCTTTGCTTTACGCACAGGTTCATAAAGAATATTACGACACGGAAGAAAAACATCTCAAAATTGAAATGCATACATACAAAAATGCTCCCAACGGAAAATACACCGAATACTACAAAAACGGACAGATTTCCATTGAAGGATTTTACACGATGAATAAAATGGACAGCATCTGGAAATACTATTATGATAACGGTCATCTAAAAGGCGTTGAACATTATAAAAATGGTGTCAAATATGGCACATTTACATACTACTATAAAAACGGTAACAAAGCCCGCATTGCCAAATTCTACAAAGATATTCCGGATAGCGTATGGACCACTTATTTTGAAACCAGCAATATCGAAAGTATAGAAACATTTGATAAAGGTAAAAAAACAGGAAAATGGATATATTATTACCCCAATGGCAACATACAATCGGAAGGCACATTTGAAAACAACCAGAAAAACGGACAAGTCAAAATTTACTACGAAAACGCTCAACTATCCGATATTGAAAATTACTGTAACGGCAAGCCCTGCAAGGAATGGAAAGGGTTTTACAAGAACGGACAGATCAAATACCTGAAATTATTTGAAGACAGTATTCCAAAACTTCTTGAAATATATGACGAACAAGGAAATGCTTATGTCAAAAACGGTAATGGAAAAATAACCGCCACCTATGAAACAGGTATTATCAAATCATTAGGAGAATATAAAGATGGTTATCAACATGGAATATGGCGATTTTTTCACCCCAATGGTGAATTAGATTACGAAGCCACTTATGATAAAGGTATCCTTAACGGCTACTACTCATCTTACTATTCAAATCATCGCATTAAAAGCGAAGGCAACTTCATAAACAACAAAAAAAATGACCTCTGGAAATTTTATTACGAAGATGGAAAACCTGAAATGATTGGCTATCTCAAAGATGGAAAACGAGATTCATTATGGACTTATTACTATCCTAACGGAAATGTAGAATCTACGGGGCTTTTCAAAGATGACAAAAAACAAGGTGAATGGAAATTTTATTACCGAACAGGAGAAGTATGGCGCACAGGTGCTTATCTCAATGATGTTAAACACGGACATTGGACTACTTACTTTGAAAGTGGTAAAAAACTTCAGGAAGGCGATTATCTCAATGGCAAAGAACACGGTGAATGGACGCAATGGTGGGAAAATGGCAAAACCAAAAGCACTGGACATTTTGATAATGGCATAATGGTCGGTGAATGGAAAGCGTGGTTTGATAATGGCAACCCCAACTATGTTGGCTATTACAATAAACTCGGCGGAAAACAAGACAAGTGGACCTATTGGTATCCCAAAGGACAACTCAAAGAAATCATTCACTTTGTCAATAACATCCGGCACGGTTTGTATCAATCCTATTACGAACGCGGCAGTTTCACTGAAAGCGAAGGTAAATACAGAAAAGGACATCAGCACGGCAAATGGAAATACTATTATGAAACAGGAGTATTAATGCGGGAAAATAACTTCAAAAAAGGCAAACTCTCTGGCGAAAGCATTACATACTATCCCAATGGAAAAATTCAAGTTATCAGCCATTACAAAATCATTAAAGATAAAAAAACAGGAAAACCCACCAGCATTCCACACGGCAGCTGGTATTACTTTGAAAAAAACGGAAAACCTTCCGTCACAATTGAATACAAGGACGGTGAAAAGATTTCCAACAACATCATTCCTGTTGGTAAACAGAAAAAATAAAAACACTAATAACGAACAACAAAAAAACCTTTTCTCTATTCCATTTACATCAGCGGTCCCGGAAGGAGTCGAACCCTCAACCTTCTGATCCGTAGTCAGATGCTCTATCCAATTAAGCTACGGGACCAAAATTTGCCGGTGCAAAAGTAATAAGAATAACAAACATTGTAAAATTATTTTTTTCATCTTAACTATCTTGATTGTCTTCCCTCGAACCCCCACCTTCCCGACAAAGTCGGAACGCTCTATCTAATTAATCTACAATATCAACTACGAAGCCCTTTCAATTTAACGTTAATCAATAGTACCAGCACTATCAAAGCACCATAGCTAAGTATCTTAAAATGCTCATAATATTCATTCCAAATTCCCAAAATTATTTTCAAATTAAAACACAAAAATATTATTACTAATAATACTTTTTCCAATGTTTTTAATCTTCCTGAAACACATTGATAAATTAACATCGCAATGGCTGGCATTTGCAACAAAAAAGCATAGTGCTGCTGATGCGGAAATAACAATGGTACAAGCGCTAACACATACGAGAATTCAAAAAACAATTGAGAAGGACTTTTTACTTTGCGGAATGGCAACTCTTTGATTACCAACAAAACCGACATCATCAACAACATTCTTACAAATTGAATGATCCATTTCACTTGTTCAACACTTAAATCAACAATATATCGCCTGATTGGTAAAGCATAAATGTCCGGTGGATTTTTCAAAAACAATGTACTTATCAAAGTGGTAATACTATGAAAACTTCTTTCTTCAACATCTATTAAATGCTTGTCATTAGATGGATTGACCAGTGCCCACCATTCTTGCATACACGATGCATAAAAATCCCAACCCATTACAAGCAAAGGAATACCATACATCAAAATTAAAAATAACATTGTCCAACTCACCGTTTTCCAATATCCTCTGTAAGTATAATAAACTAAAACAGGCAATGCCAACAATTTGATATTAATCGCAAACGCTAAAAACAACCCTGCTAATATATCTTTTTCTGTGCGCACAAACTTTAATGAATACAACATCAAAAACAACATTAAAATCGTTACTTGTGCAGAATGAAAATTCTCCCGAACGGTACGAATACTAAACAAAACCAGTAAAGCCCAAAATATCATTTTCTTTTCTCTGAATAGCCCTTTCCAATCCAAAAAAGAGTTGATCTCCACCATAATCAAATACAACCATCCAGCATTGACAAATAACCATAAAAACGTACTTGTAAACTCATTCAACAAAGTAAATGGATAAATCAAATACGCGAATAACAAAGAATAATAATAGTAATAACCATCAATATATGAATGCGAATACGGACAAATGCCTTGAATCAAATCTTTAGATGCCAACCGATAAATCGTAAAATCACTTCTTCCATAAGATTCTATCCAACACAAAATAAGTGCCACCAACCAATACAATATTTTCCAATAATTATTTGGAATATTCAAAATCGCTCGCTTAATTGACATTTTCACCTCTTAATGTTCTATACATTTTTCTGGCTTCTGGCACATAAAAACTGCCCGGATAATCTGATAATACCTTCAAATAATATTCCATTGCTTTTGTTTTATCATTCAATTTAAATTGATACAATTGTGCTAATTTGAATGCCGCATCGTCTGCATACATTTCCTGCGGATAATAACTCAGAATATTCAAATACATTTGTTCAGCACCAGACCAATCCTGCTTTTGCTCATAAATTTTTGCTTTTTGAAAAAATATATTGTCCTCCAAAGAATGATCTGTAAATTTTTGATTAATAGAATCTAACACTGTCATTGCATCGTCCAATTTATTTTGAAACATTAATAATTCGGCCGTAGCATAATACTTCAATACCATTCCAGTAGAATCTTTATTCAAAGCATCGGATATTATCATTGATAATTCTAAAGCATCATTAGCAATTAACTTAGATGTAGCACCTTTCAAAATATCTGCTTGAGATTTGGCTAACTTAAATTCTCCGGAATAAAAACTAATCTTTGTTCTCTTAAACTGCGCTTCCTGTCCTAATTCTTCATACCTAAAATCCTTCTCTACCTGCATACACAATAATATGGCCTCCCACAATCTGTTCTGTAAAACATACACCTCTGCTAACTTCAACTTAAATTGTGCTTTTACCTCAGGTTTAATTTGCGTTTTCTCCATAAAACTCGTTAATAAACTATCTGCTCTCTCAAAGCGTTGTAAATATCTTGCATCAATATCTGCTAAACTCAATACCAAAGGATAAATAATACCAGAATTGCTGTTCTCCCGAATGTATTGATACATCCTGTTCCGCAAATCCATTAATTCCTGCGTAGAAAATGACGACGAAAAAACAATAGAATTATATTTATTAAGTAAATATTCCAATCGTGCACTTTCATAAAAAGGATGCATCCTGCCTTTTTTCATCACTTCTTCAAAACATTTTTCTGCGATAGAGTATTGTTGATTTTTGGAACATATCTGACAAAACTGAAATAACTTCAAGCCATCATCCTGACTCCTTTTGTCATACGCTTTTACCTGAACAAAGGCCTGCTCAAACTCCCTTTGTTGTACTAATAAATGCACCAACAATTCTACATATACTGCATTATCCGGTTGTTTTTGTATTCGCTTGATTAATTCTTGTTTGAATACAGGTTGTAAAACTTGCGTTGTATCATCAGGATTGTAGGACAATAAAGTTTGCATTTGATTTTGAACATTGACAATTTCACCGGGATTAGAATATAATAAATCCAGATATAAATTTATTAGCCCTTTGTAATCTTTTGTTTGCTGAAAAATTTCTGCCCTTTCATAATAAAATGGATAACTCGTCAATTCCATTCCTTTTTCATAAACCCTTAAAGCATATTCAATGAGCTGATATTTCTGAAATTGCTTTGCTGTCAAAATTATGACATTCGGATCTTTTGGTAATTTACGAAGCGCTTTCTGATAATACTCTTCTGCTTTCTTATTATTTTCTTGCACGGCATACAAATGTCCCCAATACACATAATAATCCGAACGATTCGGATATTTTTTCAATTGTTTATTCAAAAGTTTTTCCACATCCGCATATCTCTTCGTTTGTATTAATGCTTCATAATAATGCTCAAACCAAAATTCCGGCGCTACTTCATACACATCCTGCAGAATAGGTAATGCTTTTTCATATTCTCTTTGCAATAAATACGATTGAACAAGTTGATACTTTTGTTGATAATTCATTTGAGCCCATCCACAAAAAACAAACATTAATAACAAAGCAAACAGCAACAGCCCCTGATATCTATTCTTCTTGACAAAAATCATATCCAGCCCAAAAATACACATTTTTACAAACAAACTTCATTGGCCTTCAGAAATCAATTTTTCCCACTCTTCCATCAATGCTTCAATTTCTTTTTTCAAATTGTTGTAAGTATTAAAAAATTCTGCATTATGAATAAGTTTGTCATACTCATCAGGATTAGAAAGCAAAATATCCATCTTTCTCAACTCCTCTTCTTTTTTGTGAATCTGCTCTTCCATTTTTTGGATTTGCTTTTGAATATCTTTTGGTTTTGCAGGCATCTTTTTTTCTTTCACTTTATGTTCCTTCTCATTTAATTTCTTTTTATTCTGGATATTATTAAGTTCGTTCAATTGTTCAATTTTTCTTTTTTCAAGAAATTCTTCAATGCCACATAAATGTTCTTTAAGCTTACCATCTCTAAATTCAAAAATACGGTTCGTTAATCCACTCAAAAAATCTCTATCGTGGCTTACTAATATCACCGTACCTTCATAATCTAATAATGCCTGCTTCAACACTTCTTTTGACCGAATATCCAAATGATTGGTTGGCTCGTCCAGCAAAAGCAAATTATAGGGCTGTAACAATAATTTACACAGTGCCAATCGACCTCTTTCTCCTCCACTCAATACGCTTACTTTTTTATTTACATCTTCTCCAGAAAACAAGAATGATCCTAAAATTTCTCTCACTCTTTTACGAACATCACCAGTCGCCAATTCGTCAATCGTTTCAAATACAGTTTTATTCATATCCAACTTTTCTTCCTGATCTTGTTCAAAATAGCCCATCAACACATTATGCCCTAATTGAACTTTGCCATCATAATCCGTTTTTTCGGCAATAATTTTCATCATTGTAGATTTTCCTTCTCCATTGCGTCCTACAAATGCAACTTTTTCTCCTCTCGTGAGAATAAAATTGGCATCTCTAAAAATTAATTTATCACCATACTTCTTTTGAACATCTTCAACAGTTAAGACCACCTTACCAGATGAAATAGGCGTAGAAAATCGGAATCGAATAGCATCCTCATTCCGCTCATCTGTTTCTATCCGCTCTAATTTCTCTAACTTTTTTATAAGCGATTGTGCAAAAGCCGCTTTATTGGCCTTTGCTCTGTATTTATTAATCAGTTCTTCTGTTTTTTCAATATACTTTTGTTGATTTTTCGCTGCCGCTTCTTGCTGCTCTATCCGTTCTTTCCGCAATTCTAAAAAGTGAGAATAATACGTGCGATAATCGTAAATTTTTCCATTAATAATTTCAATAGTTCTATTCGTAACATTATCCAAAAAACTTTTATCATGACTAATTAAAACAATTGCTCCATCAAACTGCTTCAAAAAATTTTCAAACCACAAAATCGCTTCAATATCTAAATGATTAGTAGGCTCATCTAAAAGCAAAACATCGGGCTGTCTCAAAAGTATTTTAGCCAATTCAATACGCATTCTCCATCCTCCGCTAAATTCGGATGTTTGTCTATCAAAATCGGAACGTTTAAAACCTAAACCAAGTAAATACTTTTCAATTGCACCTTCTTTTTCGTCTGCATTCAAAAAATCCAATTTTGAATACAAATCACTTTGTTGTTGTATCAGTTGTAAATATTCTTCACTATCATAATCTTCTCTTGTTTCTAATTCTTTTTGAATTCTATCTAATTGTTTTTCTACTAATAAAACTTCTTCAAATGCCGTCAAGGTCTCTTCAAATACCGTTCTTCCATTTTGATGCCGCATATCCTGTGGCAAATAGCCAATACGAATATCTTTTGGTTTAGAAATCTCTCCACTGGATGGCAATTGAATACCTGCCAATAATTTCAATAAAGTACTTTTACCCGCTCCGTTCTTTCCCACCAATCCAATTTTATCGGAATGATTAATCAAAAAACTTATATTCTCAAACAACACATTCCCACCAAATTCCACACTTATATCCTGTAATGCAATCATTGTTCTACTTCATTTATTGTTTTAAATTTAATGCCATTTTTATTTCTTTGTAAATATTTCAAATAAGCATTTAAAAATATCGCTGACAAAATAATCGCAAGACCAATATAAAAATTTCCATTCAAATATCTATTTTCTCTATAAATCAACATAGCCAGAATAATACCATAAATACTTTCCAGATTAACCGTTAAATTAATTGTATATGGACTAATGTATTTGGTCAAATCAATTGCTACAATAAATGGAATAGTAGTGCACACATACGATAACAATGCCAATCCAATCCAGTCACTATTATTGACTCTAAAAAAATTAGCATCCATACCACCATTTACTAATAAATACACACTCAATCCCATCCATCCAAAAAACAATTCATACGCTGAAATATGAACAGACGAAATTTCTTTAGCCAACAAACTATTCAAAACAGAAAAAACAGAAGATAAAACAGCCGCTAATAATGCCAATAATAATCCCCACTTATAACCAAAAGAAACCGAAAAAATCACCGAGATACCTACCATTACCAAAAGCCCTAACATCAACTCATACATTCGCACTTTTCTCTTATAAAATAATGGTTCCATCAAAGATGTAAAAAGCGTGGCCGATGAAAAGCCAGCCATTGTTATGGAAATATTAGACACTTTAATAGCGCCATAAAAACACACCCAATGAAAGGCAATTAAAAGTCCTATTACAAACAATCGCTTCAAGTATTTTTTATCCGGCAAAATATCTTTTTTGTTTTTGACAAAAAGATAAATGAACATAGCAGGAACAATTAATGTAAGCCGCCACCAAACTAATTGCCACGCATCTAAAGTGATAAACCTCCCTAAAACAGGTGTAAAACCCCATATAAAAACTATAAGATGTAAAATCAGAAAATATCGAAACATTTTAATATACGATTAACTCAACATAATTGAAACAAAAATTTTAAGCAGAAACACCATTCAAATTTTTGATGCACAAAAATACGCATATCTCTTTTATTTTATAGTTTACCATTTTGCACATATTGCCTTAATATAAACCTCATATTTGATTGTAATCTTATAGCCCAAAATTAAATTCAACCCTATCAATAAAAAAAATCACTTCGCTATTTTGCTTACATTTGCCACAATATGATTACCAAAATTTTATCCTTATTCATCGTCGTTTGTTCTCTCATCGGTTTTGCCAATCCGTCCATTATTGAAAAATACATCTTCTCTCCCTACTTAATCAAACATTATCGCCAACACTATCGCTTTTTGAGTCACGCTTTCTTTCACGCCAATTTCTTACATCTCTTTCTGAATGTCTGGATTTTATGGTCTTTTGGAACTATTTTAGAAAATTACAATTACCCTCTGCTATTCGGTGAAAAAATGGGAAAAATTTACTTTCTTATTTTATTTACCGGTGGCATTTATGCCTCCTCCATTCCTGAATTTCTCAAACACAAAAACAATCCCAATTATGCCTCACTTGGTGCCAGCGGCGCAATAGAAGCGGTTATTTTTAGTTTTATCATCATCAATCCCTTTCAATGGCTTTACTTATTTTTTATTCCAATGCCTGCGTGGTTATTAGGATTACTCTTTCTGATTTTTAGTTTTTATATGAGCAAAAGAAAATTACCAAATGACCGAATAGGCCACGAAGCCCACTTCTGGGGCGGTATATTTGGCATTGTTTTTACTTTCATCATTAAACCTTCTCTTTTTATGGCATATCTGGACTTAATTTTTTAACATGAAAACCAGAAGAATTTACACCGATTTTTTAGTCATTGGTTCAGGAATTGCCGGTCTTTTTTATGCCTTAAAAGTCGCTTCCAAAGGTAAAGTGCTGATAATTACTAAAGATAAAAAAGACGAAACGAACACTCGTTATGCACAAGGTGGAATAGCGGCCGTATGGGACATGACGCACGACAGTGTTGAAAAACACATTCAAGACACCATAGTAGCCGGCTCTGGTCTAAACGATGAAAACATTGTAAGAATGGTGATTTCAGAAGGACCTCAACGTGTGAAAGAACTCATTGAACTCGGCGCAGAATTTGATAAAATTGATAACGAACACTACGACCTTGCCCGTGAAGGCGGACATACCGAAAAAAGAATCCTACATCACAAAGACATTACCGGTTGGGAAATTGAACGCACATTATTAGAAGCCGTCTCAAAGCATCCTAACATCCAAATTTTAGAACATCATTTCACAATTGATATTATCACCCAACATCATCTTGGAGAAATTGTAACTTCTCAACGCTCCGATATTGAATGCTACGGCGCTTATGTGTTAAATAAAAAAACAAACGAAATTCTCACCATTTTATCAAAAATCACTGTAATTGCTACAGGTGGTATTGGTCAAACTTATGCTGTTACTACCAATCCTGCCATTGCCACCGGCGATGGCATTGCGATGTTCTACCGTGCGAAGGGACTTGTTAAGGACATGGAATTTGTACAATTCCATCCTACGGCTCTTTATGAAGGAAAAACCAATACCCAAAGTTTTTTAATCACCGAAGCCATGCGTGGATTTGGCGCCATTCTTCGCAATCAGAAGGGCGAAGCATTCATGGAAAAATACGACGAACGCAAAGAATTAGCACCCCGTGATATTGTTGCTCGCGCTATTGACAACGAACTCAAAATCTCCGGCGCCGACTTTGTGTATTTGGATTGCCGTCACTCAGATAGAAAAGAATTCATTGATCATTTTCCTAACATTTACAACAAATGCATGAGCATCGGCATTGATCCTTTTGTAGATATGATTCCTGTGGCACCTGCTATGCATTACTTATGCGGTGGTATTCAGGTAGATAAAAATGGCCAATCATCTATACACAGGGTTTACGCTATTGGCGAGTGTGCTTGCACCGGTCTTCATGGTGCCAATCGCTTGGCTAGCAATTCGCTCTTAGAAGCATTGGTCTTTGCTCACAATGCGGCCATGGATAGTATTTCAAAAATTGATTTTCATAAAATTCCAGAGAATATCCATGACTGGAATGCCGAAGGCACTACACAACCCGAAGAAATGGTACTCATCACTCAAGCACGAAAAGAATTACAACAAACCATGTCCTCCTACGTAGGAATTGTACGCAGCAGCGTACGATTAAAAAGAGCGTGGGACAGATTAGAATTATTGTATCAGGAAAACGAAGCATTGTACGAAAAAACTACCATCCACCAAGCAATCTGTGAGTTAAGAAACATGATTTGTATTGGTTACTTGATTACCAAACACGCCATGCGCCGCAAAAAAGGTATAGGACTACACTATGTAGTAGCGTAAATTTTACAGTAATTCTATCAACAACAAAAAATAAAGAATACTATTTTAACTTAAACGCTTTTTTAATGTCTTTTACTCTATCTAATTTTTCCCACGTAAAAAGTTCTACTTTTTTCTTAACTTTCGTTCCATCTGGTTTTTCAAAGACCTTCTCAACAATTTCTGGTTTTCTTCCCATGTGCCCGTAGGCCGCTGTTTCGCTGTAAATAGGATTTCTGAGTTTATAGGTCTGTTCGATAGCATAAGGTCTTAAGTCAAATAACTCTTTTACAATTTCAGCAATTTTCCAATCAGGCATATCTACTTTAGATGTTCCATAAGTATTTACGTATAAGCCCACCGGTTCTACTACTCCAATGGCATAGGAAACCTGCACTAAAACATCGTCGGCTACGCCTGCAGCCACAAGGTTCTTAGCAATGTGTCTGGTGGCGTACGCTGCGCTTCGGTCCACTTTTGATGGGTCTTTACCTGAAAAAGCACCTCCACCATGAGCGCCTTTGCCGCCATACGTATCCACAATAATTTTTCGGCCGGTCAACCCTGTATCGCCATGAGGACCACCAATTACAAACTTTCCGGTTGGATTAATCAAGTATTGTATTTTATTATGAAATACAGATTTGTATTGAGGATATTTTTTCAAAACTCTCGGAATTAAAATTTTCTGAATATCTTCGTAAATTTTCTTTTGCATTTTAGTGTCGGTATCAAACTCATCGTGCTGAGTAGATATTACTATTGTTTTGATTGCTTTAGGTTTTCTATCATTTCCATATTCAAGGGTTACCTGAGATTTAGCATCTGGTCGAAGGTATTTCATTTGTTTACCTTCTTTACGAATTTGTGCAAGTTCATATAAAAGTTTATGCGAAAGGTCAAGCGTTAAAGGCATATAATCATCGGTTTCATTGGTAGCATAACCAAACATCATGCCTTGATCACCGGCACCTTGTTGCCATGGATCTTTTCTATCTACCCCTCTGTTGATGTCGGCAGATTGTTCGTGTATGGCAGAAAATATACCACAGGAATTAGCATCAAACATGTACTCGGCTCTGTTGTAACCAATTCTATTAATGACCGATCGTACTATTTTCTGGAGGTCTAAATACGCAGATGATTTTACTTCTCCTGCTATAACCACCTGACCGGTGGTCACTAAAGTTTCACACGCCACTTTAGAATGAGTATCAAATGCTAAAAAATGATCGATAATAGCATCGGATATTTGATCGGCTACTTTATCCGGATGCCCTTCTGATACTGATTCGGAGGTAAATAGATGCGCCATAATTTTGTTGTTTTTAGTTAAGGTTTATGTTTAATGTTTATTTGATAATACTCCATTATTGGATTGTGAAGTAAATTTTTGCAGGCATTTTCAGCTACAGTAAATGCTTCTTTTTCGTCTTTGGCAGTAATTAAAAGTTGAATGTGTTTTCCTACTCGCACATCTTTTACATTTATAATATTTAGATTCTTTAATCCCATTAGTACAGCTTTCCCTTGTGGATCTAATAATGCTTTATGGGGCATTATATCTATTTCTGCTAAAAATTCTGACATAAAAATTTTTAAGGCGGCTAATGTAATTAATGGCATTTTATTTTTCAAGAAAATATACTTTCTCAAAAATACTTTTTACGACTCTAAACAAAAAAAGAAAGTACTAATAATTTTTTTTGATAAATAAAGTTAAAGTAAATATATTTGCGGCACAAAATTTAAAAAAATGAAAAAAACAGTATCGCTTGTATTAGCAACCATCGCAGGTGTGGCCATTGTTGCCTGCGGTCCATCAAAGGAAGAAATTGAAGCAAGAGAAAAAGCGAAAGCAGATTCTATTGCTGCAGTAGAAAAAGCCAAAGCAGATTCTATTGCTGCTGCTGAAGCCGCTGAAAAAGCCAAAGCAGATTCCATTGCAAAAGCAGACTCCATTGCAAAAGCAGACTCCATTGCAAAAGCAGAAGAAGCTGCTAAAAAAGGTGGAAAGAAAAAATAATCTCGTCCCACCAAACATTTAAAAAGCCCGTTTTATACGGGCTTTTTAATTTTAAATTATTAAGTCGCAGATTATTCTTCCCAAACCTGCTGGAAAAGAATAAAGGCCAATACTAACTGAATAACATCTATTAAGTACAAAGTAAAAATATATTTGAGAGTCAGAGTAATTGGTATGTTCTGAATAGAAGCCATGCATAATTTAGAGGCAACAAGCAGTAAAGGTAAGAGCAGAGGAAAACTCATAATACTTATAAGCGCAAAATTGCTTTGTGTTTTGGATGAGATACTTCCCATTAAAGACAATAAAGTCCCCATTCCGATAGACAATCCTACAATGGTAATTAAAAATAAACCGTAATTTTCAATCCTTGTTGTGTTGAATACAATAAATAAAAAAAGTAATAATAAAGCATAAAAAAGATTCGTAATAACACTGTATAGTATTTTACCAAAAATATAGTGAAGAGGGGAATAATAAATATAATTAAACAAGTAACTATTTTTATCTTCTTTTGTGTAGTTTCTGTAAGAGGCAAGGATGGCTGTAAATAAATAAATGATAAGATAAACTGAAGAGTAGGAAGTGTCTGTAAAATGATTTTTAAATAGAATAGACGTGGAAAAGAGGATAGAAAATAAGTACACGATAATACTGGCTACTCCTGAACTCTGCCGAAAATCTAAATAAAATTCTTTTTGAACAAGCTTAAGGAGTGGTTTCATTAAAATATACTATCATTGATTATTCTGCTTTTCCTCTAATATCTCATTGAGTCGTGAATGTCTGTAACCATATAAGAAGTATACGATAATGCCCAAAATCCCCCATATTATGAAAGCGTGCCATGTTTCATTGCGCACCTGAGTCATCAGCACAATATTAAATAAGGCCCCGCCGCCGGCTACAAGTGGTAATGCTTTTACTTTGAAGGGTCTTTCCAAATGGGGCTCTTTATATCTTAAAATTAAAACAGCAATAGATACCATTGTAAACGCCAGTAAAGTGCCCATGCTGGTCATTTCAGACACATTTTGAATAGGAGTAATGGCCGCAACAATAGATATTACAGCTCCTACCAATAATGTGCTTTTGTAAGGCGTTTTAAACTTAGGGTGAATAGCGCCAAAAATATTGGGTGGTAATAATTTATCTTTTGCCATCCCTAAAAATATTCGGGTTTGTCCTAACATCATCACCAACATAACCGATATAAGCCCCAGAGTAGCTGCCAATGTAATCAGATAGGTGGCCCATGGAATACCGGCTTCTGTAAATGCAGATGCCACCGGTGCTTTCAAGTCCAATTTATCAAACCTTGCCATGCCTGTTAAAACAAGGGATACGGCAATATAGAGTAAGGTGCATATTAATAAGGATGCGACGATAGCAAAAGGGACGTCTTTTTTAGGATTGACCGCTTCTCCGGCTTGGGTAGATACCGCATCAAATCCAATGTAAGCAAAAAAAACGATGGTAGCGGCTGTTAAGATGCCTTGCCAACCATATCGTGTATCGCCATTTTGCGGGTCAACCACAGTATCTGGAATGAAAGGTTGCCAGTTTTCTGTTTTAATATAAAATGCCCCCACTAGTATCACAAACAACACGACCGATACTTTTAATATGACAATGATGTTATTCGTATTAGCGGCTTCTTTGATTCCTTTTACCAAAATAAGCGTAACCACCCAAGAAATAAGAAAAGCCGGTATATTAATCGCAAAAGCAGGGGCTGTTTCTCCGAGTTGTTGAGCAATTTTCACCGCCGTTGGATAATCGTTTATAAAATAATACGGAATATGAATACCAAACAAATGCATGAGTTTGTCAAAATAACCACTCCATGCAACCGCAACGGTGGTGGCGCCCATCATATATTCCAGGATTAAATTCCAACCAATAAACCATGCAAAAAGTTCACCGATAGTACCGTACGCGTACGCGTAAGCCGAACCTTCTACCGGCAATACAGAAGCAAATTCAGCATAACTCAAAGCCGCAAATAAACAACCAATGCCTGCAATTAAAAAAGAAATAGCCAAAGCAGGCCCTGCATAGATATTGGCAGCAATACCGGTTAAAGTAAAAATACCACCGCCAATAATAGCCCCAATACCTAATGAAGTAAGTCCCCATTTCCCCAAAACCCTTTTAAGAACGCTTTTCCTGGCATCCGATTCATAGACCCATATTGGCTTTTTACGAAAAACATTCATACACTAAAATTTTTTTGTTGCACAAACTTGCAAAATAATTTTTCAATAGACAAACAATAATCATTCAATGTATTATTAAATTATCTGTTAATTTGCCGACATGCATTCCATTATTAGTTTTTTATCAAGATATTTTTTATGGAGTACTACCATTTTAACTGCTCTGGTTTTAATGCCTTTTACGGGCAATGTGCATTTATTTGATTGGGATGAAATTAACTTTGCTGAATGTGCGCGGGAAATGCTGGTTACAAACTCGTATCACACCGTATTGTTGAATTATCAGCCCTTTTGGGAGAAGCCACCATTGTATATATGGTTACAGGTAATAAGTATGAAAATTTTTGGAGTCAATGAATGGGCGGCTCGTTTTCCAAATGTTCTCAATGGTTTTCTGACTCTGTATTGGTTGTTTTATATTGGTAAAAGATGGTATTCGAAAGATTTTGGTCAAATATGGTCATGGATGCATTTAAGTTGTATTTTACCACATCTTTATTTTCGTTCAGGGATTATAGATCCGTGGTATAATTTATTTGGGCTCATTGCTGTAATCAGTGCTATTGAAATTTTCAGAAATGGCAGGTGGAAATGGGCTTTGACTGGTGGAATAACATTAGGATTGTCTGTACTCACAAAAGGTCCGGTAATGGTTTTAATAACTTTCTTAACGTTTTTAATAGTTCTTGTTTTCTTTGTAAAAAAAATAAGCAAGCAGCAAATTTTAATGTTTGCACTCTATATTATTGCTTTTTTAATAAGTGGCAGTATGTGGTTTTTTCACGAATTTCTTACCGGTCATAAAGAAATTATTCTGGCATTTATCGATTACCAGATACGATTATTTAAAACTGAAGATTCAGGGCACGGCGGCTTTTTTCTTTATCATTTTGTGGTGGTGCTTTTGGGTTGCTTCCCTGCGTCTGTCTGGCTATTAAGGTATTTTTCAAAACAAACAGAAAAAGATCTTGTTTCAAATTCTATGGCAGTTTTATTAATAGTTGTTTTAGTGCTATTTAGTATTGTAAAAACTAAAATTGTACATTATTCTTCTATAAGTTATTATGCTGTGAGTTTTCTGGCAACATTTGTCATTCACAAAAATTACGCTGTTCAAAAGTGGCAAAAGCTCTTATTACTTTCTATTGCCAGTATAATGGGTATTATTTTAGCGGTAGCCGGAACGGTGGAATACTGGAAACATTGGCTCATTCCCTATTTAACGACATCGGATTTATTTGCTGCTGAAAATCTGAAAAATAATGTGGAATGGTATGGATATGAATTTTTATCCGGCATTATTCTTATTGTACTATTGATGTGGTTTGTAAAGCGTACTAATTATTCACTTCAAACGTATTTTAAATTACTGATATGGCAAATACTCTGGTTATCTTTTAGCATTAATAGTTTTGTAGGTAAGATAGAACAATACACGCAAAGCAGCGCCATTCATTTTTTTCAATACTGTGCAGATAAAGGAATAACCGTGGATACGTATGGTTACAAAAGTTATGCAGCTTTATTTTATGGTCAAAGAAAGCCATTAAGTAAAAAGGAACAAAGAAGCGTAAATCATTATTGGAAGGATTTGGAAAATGCCGGTTATGAAAAATTATCTTCCTATAATCTGGCGTACTTAAATTATTTAATTTATGATAGCGAAAAATACCCGGTAGGTTTAGTATGCAAAATACAAGATGAAGAAAATGTTTTAAAGACAGGAAAATTCAGGAAACTTTATTCAAAAGGCGGATATGTTTTTTTTATGAAAGTGCCGTCGTCTCCGTAAATGTACCCCAGTTATCAAGTTCTTCTTTAGTCCAGAGTTGCGGATAAAAAATGCGTTTTTGAAAACGTGGTGGCAGATATTTTTGCCAATTGGTACCGCCGGTAGCCGCTACGTCTTGCTTATCTTGTTGCAGATAGCGAACGGCACTTTTGTAATGAATAAGCGGCCATCTCACATTCACAGAAAGGTCTAATTCTTTTAATGCGTTGATAAGTTTAGGATATTGTTGTTCGTCTTTTGTAAGTGAAAGATATTTTTGCCAGATATTTTTATCTTTGTAATAATGTGCCCATCCGATAAATTTCTCTTGGTACTTTTGTTCGAATTGTAAAAGTGTATATGTTTTTTTTCCTGATGAAACTTCGGTAGCACCTTTTTTCCAATAGATGTGTTCGTACATTTCTTCAATACTGGCATTGGATTGTTCCAGTCGTTCGCGGTATTCTTTGTCGGTGAGGTTGATTAAATCCGTTGACGCTAATTCAATCAAACGATATTGCGCACTTTGGAAACCACTGGCCGGAAGTAAAGCCATTCTGAAACGTAGGAATTGTTCTTTTTCCATTCCATTAATCATTATTTCAAAGGATTTAGTGAGGGCTTCAAAATAACGAATGATGCGATGGAGCCGTTCTATAAAAAATGTTACGTTTAATTTTTTGTTCCATCCTAAATCCTGTCCGTTGGGCAACACATTTCTGCCATTGTGGGCAATCTGATTATATTCGTGCAAACATAATTTAAAGTAAAGTTCAGTAATTTGATGATAAACAATGAATATCACTTCGTCGGGAAAATCCGTGCGGGGCTTTTGCAGAGTAAGTAAAGTGTCTACTGATATGTAGTCCCAGTAAGGTAAGTAATTGGAAATAAGCAAGCCCTCTAAATAACTATTTACATCTTGCCCGCTTAAAGCATATTTTTCAAAAAGTAAGTTGAGTTTTTCTGTGGATATTTTGTTTGTTTCCATAAAATTAAAAAATTAAAGAGTGGAACAAAGATAAGTAAAATTAATATGCGGTTCATTCATCATTTCATTCTTAGAAGAGTTGAATGTATTTTTCAAGTGAAAAATGTAAAGCCCTTTTAAGTTTTTCAGACGAAATATGTTCAAGATTTATAGAATATTTTCTAGCATTAATAAGCCGTTCTGTGTCTTGTAGTGTTGTAATTTCATCAGAATAGATGCTTAAAATGTACATTTTAGGTGGAGATAATTTGATAAGATACTCTTTGGCCATTTTAAATTGTTCAAACAGCGTGCCTTTGTTTTCATTGACCATTTGAAAGTTTTTTAAAAGAAATAGCGTGGTGTTAAAGTAAGTGAGCTGAGCCGAAAATAAAGCATACGCATAAGATTCCGTATCATCTTTAAAGTATTCTACTATTCTGAACGGATGATGGATTTCATTTTCAATTTTATTAAGCAGTGTATAAACATCAAAAGTATCTTGATTAAAAGCAGTGACGATAAGATTATTTGGTGCTTCTTCCATAGAAAAATCTAATATTTATGGGATAGTTTCTTAAAGAACAAAATACCACTTACAAGAATAGCCATACCACCACTTAGCACAAAAGGCAAAGAAGAGTTAATGCTATACCATAACCATCCTGTTAGTCCATTGGAAATTAAGTATGTAAAACTTTGTAATGTTGTAAAAAAGCCAATAGCTGTTGCGGTTTCCTTTTTATCTACCAGATTGCTGAGCAGTGCCTTAATGTTCCCTTCAACGGTAGCAGAATAGATACCATACAATACAAATAAAATCAACATATCCTGCCAGGATTGAAATAAAGCTATTCCAGAATATACAATACCAAAAAACAAAAGACCAGAAGCAATGGTATTTTTCAGTCCTAATTTATCACCTATTATTCCAAAAGGAAAAGCCAATAAAGCATAAGACAGATTGTAAGCCGTGTATAATAAAATCACCTGATGATCATTTATTCCATTTGATTTTGCCCTTAATAATAACAACATATCGCTGCTATTAAAAATATAAAACACAATCAATAAGACGGTTACCCATTTGTAATCCTTACTGGCTCTTGACCAATAGGAAAGTAATTCATTCCAACGTACACGATGCCCCGATACTGTTGAATCGGACAATTTTTTTTCTTTAATAAAGAAGGAAAATAAAACAGCCAATACACCCGGTAGAAATGAGATTAAAAAAATTGTTTGATAATTTAAATGAAATACCGCCAGAAAGTACAGCGCCAGTGCAGGACCAACAACAGCCCCCAACGTATCTATACTTCTATGAAAACCAAATACTTTGCCCTTATGTTGTAGATGACTTTCGTCTGAAAGCAGAGCATCACGCGGCGCCGTGCGAATACCTTTTCCCAATCTATCGGCTATCCGCATTAAGAAAATCCAAAAATAGTTGGGAAAAATAATCATCAAAGGTTTACCCAAAGCACTTAAAGAATATCCACTCATTATAAATAATTTTCGCTTTTTCAGTTTATCACTCCAGATTCCAAAATACGTTTTACTTAGTGCCGATAATGTTTCTGCACTACCCTCTATCAGGCCAATTCCGGCAACACTAATACCAATAGAACTCAAATATAATGGAATAACAGGATATAATAGCTCTGATGCAACATCTGTAAAAAAACTAATGACAGATAAAAATAAGATATTTCGGGTGATGTATGAAAAATTCATTTTCAATCTAAATAAACAAAAACGAATGAGCGGTATTTATCCCCGGCTGTGTTTAATGCTGATTTTTGGGCACAGCGATAAAATTATAGATGATATTCTCTTTAAAGGTTTTATTAAATGCTTCCAATGTATAAGGTGCCTGTTTTTTCAAAAAAGATTCAAAATCATATAAACAATAATTCTTTGATTCAAAAAAATGAAACATATCCGATGATGTAGTATTGTAATAATCGCCACCACCCAATCCAAACTCAAATGCAATGTAAGGATGACTGTTTTCAATTATTTTTTCAGCGCCTTTTAAGACCTTTAACTCCGCACCTTCTACATCAATTTTAATAAACTTAATTTTAATGTCTTGTGAAATCAAATCATCTAATTTTCTTACTTCTACTTCTATCGGTTTTATTTGGGTATTGGCATCCGAAAATTTTCTTTTGTTTAATCCACTGTAAGCCGGATTATTTTTTATCCAATAAAATTCTTGTTTTCCGTTCGTATCGGATACAGCATAAGGAAAGACGGTGACTTCAGGAAATTTTAATTTTAATTGCTCATAAAAAGAAGGTATTGGTTCTATCGCAAAGTGAGTGCCTTTAGGGGCATAATGAATAAAAATATTTAATATCTCTCCTTTGTGGCATCCAATATCTATTGCACAATCCTCCGTTTTTAATAGTTTTTTTATTATCTTTTTCAATAGTATATCATTACGAAGATTAACCGTTATAGGGATATTTAGATCCAACAAAAGTTTTCTGGTAAAATCTTTCAATTTATTCACTTAAGATATTTTTTCGGGTTAATAAAAAAATCAGATAAAGAGCCGTGCTATATAAAAAGAAAGCCACTGTCTGATGAAGTACACCAAGAACAATTGGCACCTGATACAAAAGTGTAAAAATACCCAACATAAACTGTATCGTAACAAAATAGATGAGCCAGGATACAGCACGTTGCTGATTATCTTTGAGTTGATGTTTTGAAGATAAATACCAAAGATATATAGTAATTAAAACAACGACAATCGCTAATATTCGGTGAATAAACTGAACCCCTGCAGGTACATCCAAAAAATTTTTTAACCAACTGTCATAAACTAAAATCGTATCGGATGGAAACCATTCATTTCCCATTTTGGGCCATGTATTGTAGAACATACCTGCTTTCAGACCAGCCACAAAAGCTCCGTATTTAATTTGAACAAGTAATACAATAAAAAAAACTAAAACCCAATAAAAATATCTTTTCTCATCTTTTGAAGTTTGAAAACTATATTTGTAGTATAAAACATCTAAAAAATACCAAAACGTAAATCCAAATACTAAAAATGCATTGAGCAAATGGGTAGCCAGACGGTAATGGCTTACGGTCGGCTTGTCAACCAATCCGCTTTTCACCATCCACCAACCGATGAGCCCTTGCAATGCACCGAGTACGAACAGTATCAGAATTTTTTTATAGAACCCTTGTGGTATTTTTTTCTTAAAATGAAGAATCATAAAACCTACAATAAAAACAAGTCCTATCAATCTTCCGATAAAGCGATGCACATATTCCCACCAAAAAATACTTTTAAATTCTTCCAAACTCATTCCAAAGTTTTTAATTTTATATTCCGGGCTCTCCTGATATTTATGAAAATGTTGCATCCAACTTTCTTCCGATAAAGGCGGCAAAGAGCCCATCACACTCCAATCTGTAATGGATAAGCCCGAATGCGTTAATCGTGTAATAGACCCCACTACTACCATAACATAAATAAGCACAGCACCCGTTAACAGCCAGATAGCAAAGGGTTTAAAAGGGTTTTGTTTAAGTAAGGAATACATAAATGCTTAATCCTGGGGCATTTCCACTACATCGTCAGGGATAATTAACTTGCCGGCAGTAGATTTTTTGATTTGCTCCACGGTAACACCCGGCGCTATCTCCCTTAAAATAAATCCGCCTTCTTTTAGGTCAATATCGTAAACACCTAATTCTGTTACAATTTTTTTGACGCACCGAACACCTGTAAGCGGTAAAGTACATTCTACCAAAAGCTTAGATTCACCATGTTTATTTACTTGCTGCATAGCGACAATAATATTTTTAGCAGAAGCCACCAGATCCATTGCACCGCCCATTCCTTTTACCATTTTTCCGGGAATTTTCCAGTTAGCAATGTCACCTTTTTCACTGACTTCCATAGCACCTAATATCGTAAGATCAATGCGTTGAGAACGAATCATACCAAAACTCATAGCAGAGTCAAATATAGAAGCCCCCGGCAGCAATGTAACCGTTTGTTTGCCAGCATTGATAAGATCTGCGTCTTCTTCTCCTTCACACGGAAAAGGACCCATGCCCAAAATACCATTTTCAGATTGTAATACCACATTAAGACCTACAGGAATATAATTCGCTACTAATGTAGGAATACCTATACCCAGATTAACATACATTCCGTCTTTTACCTCTTTTACGATGCGTTTAGCAATGCCATTCTTATCTAACATATCTTACTATATTTTATGCACTGCAAATATGCATAATATGTTGCAATCAAAGAAAATTTTTACCTTAATTTAAGTAACATATTATGCATATTCACGAACACCTTATTAAAAAAAACAGCGCGTGAGTAAATTGCATAATAGGTTGCAATCAAAGAAAATTTTTACCTTAATTTAAGTAACATATTATGCATATTCACGAACACTTTAATTTAAAGAAAAAGAAGGTGAATAAATATTACCATTCAAAAAATAGAATGCTTTATTAAAACTACAGCAAAACTTCTGTAAAACAAAGGATTTATTATATTTACTAAATTTGTCTCATCATTTTTATTTTATGAGAAAAGTATTTTTATACTTTAGTATATTTATAGGTTTACACTCTTTTTACTCACAACAAGAAAATAAAAGTATTAATATCGGGATAAATATAAATCGTCCTAAAAACTGGGATACAATCTATTATACTTCATACACACATAAGCTGAATATCTATGTGGGCTATAGCCAGTTAAACTACAATTTTGATATAAGTTCAACTTATCAGCATCCATACAAATATCCTATTAACATCAATTATACTACCAATACTCCTGTTAATACATCAATTGGATTTTCTTATGATAAAATTTCCTTAGGCATTGGATTGTCCAGGAAATACACATACGATAGTACGCAATCCAAGCCGAAAACAAAATTCACAGCATACAATTTTTCTTTTGGTGGTAATAAGTTTATTATAGAACCTTATTATACATCGTTCAAAGGTTTTTATGACAGCAATACCCCTAAAAACGATACCTTATCCTTTAAAAGAACTAACCGCTATCATGCCGATCCATCTATGGAAATACAAAGTATCAAAGTGAATGGTATTTATTTTTTTAATAATAAAAAATTTGCCTACAGAGCATTATCGGGTTATTCATACAGACAAATGAAATCAAAAGGCAGTTGGTTAGCCATTGCCAATGTTTATTATACGCGTATGAAATCGGATAGTATGATTTATCCCCAATCGGTAGAATTGGCGTATGATAGCGTTAAAAAAATTAACCGGTTTAGTACTTATGGGTTTAATATAGGTGGCGGCTATGGCCATACCTTTGCTATTGGTAAAAAGAAAAGATTTTTTATTGGCTTTACATTAGGGCTGATGCTTGGCTACCAAAACCGTGCTATTTATTTCAAAGATAGTATTGAAGTAAATGATTCAAAAATAGGAAGTGCTTTTGATGTCAGAATGTCGACAGGATGGACTACCGATAAGTTTTTTCTGGTAGTTTATACATCGGCAGATAGAGTGCTAATAAAATATCAGAAGCTAACATTTTCAACTTATATTGTTCCTGTAAATTTTATGTTAGGGTTTCGGTTTAATTTAAAACCACCTAAGCCATACAGATGGTTTATGAATACAAAATTGTATTCTTGGCTATAATGTATCCCAACTATTAATTTCATATCTTTGCACGTAATTATACTCCTGCCTTATGCACAAGTTGATAGTTTGGGTAATATTTTGCTTTCAGGTTGTCACACAAGATTTTAATGCCAGTAAAAAATGGTTTTCATTAGGCATGAGAAGTACGGCAAGTATTTTTTCACAGGACGGGCAGGTATTGGTGTCGGCGGGCAGTTTCGTATTCAGTTCAATGAAAGATTAAACTCCGATTGGTTTGCAGATTATATTACGATTAATGTTCAAAATAAAGTAAAAAGTGAATATGCACACATTGGTTTGTCCATTTTGTTTTATCCGTTTACGAATATGCTCTATCCCAAAATTATTCAGCCCTATATTTTAGCAGGACACTGTTTTGATTTTAATAAAAAAACATCTATTACCGACCCATCTCAATATAAAGAACAATGGGGATAGCAGTGCAGGCAGGTATTGGTTCACATGTAAATGTTACAGAACGTTTAGATATTACCTTGATGGCACAATATATGATTCATCTCACATCAGAGATTGATTTTGAAGAAACACCGCCAGATAAAATTATTTTTCATCAACATTCGCATAATACCTTAGAAGGGCATTTGCTATTTACTACGAGCATCAACTACAAAATTTTTAGTTATGGTAAATAAGATGCTCTTCCTGTTTTTAGTGCTGAATACTTTCTTTATTCAAATTTATGGACAAGACGATACATTTATTAGAAAGGGATTGGTAAAATCTACTGCGACAATTGCACCTTCCAAAATGCTGTCTCGTAATATCTCACCATTTTACATTCACGGAATTTTAGAATATTATGCAGAAAACAATGTATCTATTGCTGGAGAAGGGTATTATTATTTAGGAGCACTTTCCGAAAAAGAATCCATTCTGAACTACCATCATAGTTTGTTTTTTGGCTGTAACTAGCATTGGATACATAAGAACAGCGATGCGTATCTAGGTTTAGAACCTGACATTAGTATGACAGAAATATCTGTTACACTGAATCTGAAGACACAAAAGATATTGTCTGTTAATCCATTAATAGGTGTAAATATCGGATATAATTTTTTTGTTGGAAAATATGTTCACTTTTTTGTGCAAAATAAATGGGTGTATGGAGAACATATCCTGCTTTCTCCTTTGAACTTAAGTGATTTCAGAATTTCTGCAGGGCTTGGCTTTCAGATATAATGTGTTAATATGCTATTTCAAAAAATAACTATAGTTCTGAAACAGTTTGCCGAAAACATAATATTGAATTAGCGCGGTTTCTGTTTCATTCGTTTCCCACGCAGGGAATCTTACAAACAATAAATCCGGATCATACTTATAGTCCTTTCCATATTTACTGTTTATTTCGGGAGTAGAAGGTTTGTAATAAAATGAGTATGTTTTTATGTGTGCCGGATTTTTGTATGAAAGATTTAATTGTGCAAATGGCTTGATAAGAGCAATGGAGTCAACTAATTTTTTATTAAGATGTGTAATCAGTTTATTCGCATTTAAATTTTGCAAATATGCTAAGTATTGTTTGACTTTAATTGCTTGCGTATTAATTTTCTGTCCATTGCCGTTCCACACAACAAACTCATTAGTACTAATAATTTCTATTTTGAAAGAAGAATCGGGTTTTTCAAAATTTTTATATTCCACATAATTCAGTTCAGGTGGTGTAACATTGATGACTAAATTACTTCTCCAATCTTCTGCATTCGTAAAATACCGAACCGTTAAGTATCCTGTGAAGCCGGGAATGTGGCAGATAAATGGGTCGTCGTAGTTTTTATCTTCGTCTAAATTGGTGAGCAACATAAATGTTCCTTCATAATCTTGTGTGTTATGCCCAACGTAGTATTGTTTAATCAATTTCCTATCTGAAAAAATTCTTACTTGAGTAGCAAAACCCGCCATTGTTCTGAGCACACCGGCCTTCATAGATTTGGGCACAGGATATTTCACTTCTACCCTTCGGATAGTATAAAGAAGTGTTTGAACAGCATCGGTTCGTGCTTTATATTTATCATTCACGTACCATCCATCTTTTTTTCTTTCTAATGTTACAGAATTCCCCTTTTTATCAGATAAAATTATCCTGGTAATGCTGGTCGTATCTTCTACTCTAAAGTTTTTTGCTTCTTCGTTTAAAGTGGACGTTTTTCCTTTGATGGTTTTTACCCAAAATGCTATAAAAAGCAGTACAATAATACTTACAATCAATAGAATAGTTCCCCCACTTTTTTTCATGAATAAAAATTACTTGGTGTTTTTATATTCGGACTTTTGCGCAAACAAAGCATCTGCAAGAATGTTGTATCGTAAAGATATTTCATAACCGCCGGTGCCCTTAGTAGCTATTTTGTAAGTAGAGATATTGTAATCATAAGAGATGTTTATAGCAAATGACCCCATATCAAACAAGAGTTGGGCAATTAAAGCATCTTTGTTTCTGTAATAAAGACCAAATCCGGTTTTTATTTCCTTTTTCTCACCCGTAATTTTTGTTCCATTTTTGAAACGATACAGAACGTGTGTACCTAAATTTAATTCTCTGGCGGGCTTTTGTAGTTGATACAAAATATTAGGCATTACGCTGATGGCTGTTCCACTGATATCAAACAATCCGGTAGCGTGAAAGGCAAAACGGGCAGGCAGGCGATAATCGGATGCTGTTGTATAACTTAATTTGGGGGCATTGATGTGAAAAGCACCAATACCTAATTTTATGGATGTAATATAATCACGTTCTTCGCTTGTTTTTTTAGTAGAGTACTCATAGGCAAGTCCTGCCCCTACATCGGTGTATGTAAACTTTCGGAATGAAAAATATTCTCCGCTGGGTAAGTTCTCGTCAAACTTTTCTCCGTCAAATTGTTGTGAAAAGATAAGTTTGGGGTATTTGGCATTGTTGGTTACCGGTCCTCCACAAATACCTACACTGAAAGCCGAATTTTTAGAAACTTTTAGAATACCACTTACATTTAATCCGATGCTTAACAGAGAAAAATTGGCGGATCCTGCCGCGTCATTATAAACTGACAATCCACCACCCACAAAAGCATTTCGCTTTTTGTTTTTGAAAAATCCTCCATCTACCTGCAAAGCCATTGTTTTAAAAGGATTGCCCATAGCCGACCATTGATTGCGATAATTGGCTATAGCCCGAAAATAGCCGTTAAAAAAACCTGTGTAGGCAGGAGAGATAAAGAGCGGCGATTCCTGAATTTGAGAGAAGTGTATGTCTTGCGGAAAAGCAGATTTCATGGAAGATAATATGAGAAATAAAACGAATAAATAACTATAGATTTTTTTCATTATACAGAATAATGCAGGGCAAATATGATGAAAATGTTATGAAAAAAAAAATTTTTGTAGGTATTAAATCATAAGAATATCAAAAAGTAAACTTGCTGATCAATACTTAAAACAAGAACGAACAAATTGGAATGAATGTATCTTGTCCTTTCAATTGGTTTGATTTAAGTCCTGATATGATAGTTCTCTTGATACCTGCCCATTTTCAAGGTGAATAACGCGATTACAATACTTTAAACTGCTCATTCTATGTGCAATTAACACTAATGTGAGAGAGCATTTTTTTGCCGTTTCATACAAAGAATGCATAACGCTTTCCTGGGTTGCTTCATCAAGTGCACTGGTCGCTTCATCCATTATTATCAAAGAAACGTCTCTATATAGCGCTCGGGCTATAACCAAACGTTGTTTCTGTCCACCAGATAAATATCCTCCATTTTCGCCAATAGGGGTGTAAATACCTTGAGATAACGAGTTTACAAATCCTTCTAACTGAACAGATTTAAGACAGTCCCAAACTTTATTCAGATTTACCTTATCTTCTTCTTCTCCAAAAACAATATTGCTCAAAATGGTACCATTCATTAAAAAAATATCTTGATACACAAACGCTATTTTCCGCTGCCAAAGGTGTAGCCTTTGATTGTTGATTTCAGTAGCATCTACCCATATTTTACCCTGTGTAATAGGGAGCAATCCAGCTAATGTATACACTAAGGATGTTTTACCAGAACCTGACTTACCAATCAGCCCTATAATTTCTCCCTTTTGAATTCTCAAATTAATAGATTTTAATACTAATTTATTGCTATCGGACGAATAAGATAGCGAGACATTATCTAATAAAACATGTTTGTTAAATGTTAGTTTTGTGTCAGAATTTTTTATAACCTGTTCTTGTTGTTGAAGTTGCTTTTTAGATTTTTCAAAAATACCTAAAATAAATTCGTATTGTTTAATTAGTAATAAGCTTGAGTTAATCCGATTTAATGAAGGTAATAATCGGTAAGCAGCAGCAATATATACCGCCAATAACAATAAAAGTTCTCCTTTTGATTCTTTATTTACAATAGCATACACATAAATCATTATTACCAATAATAAAGCCGACCATTCCAGTAATTTGGGAGTAATTTGTTGATATAAATTAGTTTTAATTTGTATAGCATTATATTGCTGCATTGATTTCAATAACCGGCTAATAAAAAACGATGATTTATTCTGCAGTTTTATATCTGCATAACCATTAATAAGTTCTCGTGAATAATTGAAACTTAATGTAGCAGCGGCATTCAGTTCAAGACCAAGATGTTGGTTTTTTTTTCGTATTAACCAATAAAAAAAACTAATAAGCGGAAAAAGTGTTAAGGTCAATACCAGAAATAATTTTATATTTAAACTAATTATTCCTAATAATATCACAACAATCACCACTATTTCGGATACAATTATTCCTAATGGAAGTAACACAAAATTAACCAATTGAAGAGGTAAAAAACGGATTTCTTTATCTAATTCTCCTATGGTCGTTTGCTTGATTTCTAATATATTTTTCAGAAAGAAAACACACCCCATCAGGTTAACACATTCGTTTGCCACTCCAAAACCTACTTTTTGCTGATATTTCAATACTAATAAAGCAAACAACATACGAAATAAAAATAGTAATAAAACTGAAAACAAAATAAACAAAACAAACGTATCCTTACTTGAAAAAGATAAATAACGATATAAATTTGATAAAATTACATTTTTTTGAATAACTTCCTGTTGAGTAGCAATATAAATAGCAGGAAATACAGAAGATAGGGCGATGACATCAACTAAACTGTTTACAATTCCAAGTATTATAGAAAAGAATATCTTTTTCTTTCTATGATTAGAGATAAGTTCGAAAAATTTTCTGTATATATAAATTATGTTCAAAGCTAGAATTTTAATCCGCACCAAATTTAATCACTTTACCACAAACTTCACATATTCTGTTTTTTTGGGATTGCTTTTGAGTACGGTGATAGTATAGTATTCCGTTTCGATATCTTCATTTTCTTTTGGTATACGACCAAATAAATAATTCAAGTATCCTCCCACCGTGTCATATAACGCATCTTCCGGTATAGGGTGCGGAAGTGTCTCATTTACAGTGCTGATATTAGCCATTGCATTTACCACGTATTCCGTTTCAGATTTCTTTTCCACCATCGGTTTTTCTTCATCGTGTTCATCCTGTATATCGCCTACTAACTCCTCAATTATATCTTCCATCGTAATAATTCCAGAAACATTTCCAAACTCATCAATCACTATGGCAAATTGCGTGTGTTTTTTCTGTAAATCTCTCAATACCTTATTTATCTTAGCATTTTCCGGAACCAGCAAAGGTTCTCGCATTAATTGCTTTATACTTTCTCTGTTAATATTCAGTTTATTTTCTACTATCAACCTCAAAACATCCTTTGTATGTATAACCCCCAAAACGTTATTGATATTTTCGGAATATACTGGCATCCTTGAGAAACCATCTTCTAATATCTTTCTTAAAATCTCTTCTTGTCCCCAATTAATATCAATAGCCGAAACCCTATCTAAAGGCAACATTATTTGCTTCACTACTCTATCATCAAATTCAAATACATTTTGTATCAATTCATACTCCGTTGGCTGAATACTGCCGCTTTCTTCACTTTCCGTTAATATCGCTTTAATCTCTTCTTCACTATGCGCTTCATCATTCAGATTTTTTACTTTAAAGATATTTAAAAATAGATTTGAAAAACTATTTAGTGTCCATATAAACGGCTTAAAGACCAGATAAAACAAATGTAATGGCAAGGCCAATAAAAGCGCCGCATTCACCGCATAATGAATACTCATCATTTTGGGAATTTGTTCGCCAAAGGTAATGTGCATAAAGGTAATAAAAGCAAAAGCAATAACAGACGAGATACTATGCAAAGTATACATACTAATTTCAAGATTGGAAAACACCTGCATAAACACTGTTGATAAAACCTGCTCTCCAATCCACCCTAATCCCAAACTTGCTAATGTAATCCCCACCTGCGTAGCCGAAAGATACGCATCTAATTTAGAAATTACCTTTTTGGCAATTTCTGCAAGGTAACTCCCTTTGTTGACCAACACTTCTATTTGAGATGCTCTTACTTTTACAAAAGCAAATTCTGCCGCAACAAAAAAAGCATTCAGTAAAACAAATAATAATGTTAATAATAGCCCTCCCACCATAAATGTTTGAACTTAATTATTATATTCTTGGATAACTTACAACATTTTAAACATTGCTCACAATAAAATAAACTATCCTCTTCTCTTTCCAATACCAATGCTGCTTTCACAACCTGTCGCCCGTCCATTAAAACTTATTTTTGACAAAATTACTAAAAAATTTACATTTCTCTATGGAATATGAATGTATTTATGTGTTTGCAATGACAATCTCCACTTTGTATTTTCCTGAATGTAACGAATAATTTCAGGCAACAACACTTCTCTCCTGCTCCACTCTGGCTGCAAAAATAAATGACAATGTTCATTTACATGTCTACTCGTTTCTTCTGCAAATTGAAAATCGTGCTTGTTATACACAATTACTTTCAACTCATTTGCTTTCTTCAAATTATCTTCCAAAGGTAATTGCATTTTCTTTGGCGACACACCTATCCAATCAAAAAATCCTTTTATTTCAAACGCTCCCGATGTCTCTAAAAAAATCTCCATACCATTTTCTTTCAACATAGACGTAAGAATCTCCAAATTATATTGTGCTGGTTCGCCGCCCGTAATAACAACCGATTTTGCCCTACTCTCCAAAACATTTCTTATAACTTCTTCAACGGACTTAATCGGATGAAGTGCCGCCTCCCAACTCTCTTTTACATCGCACCAATGACAACCAATATCACATCCCCCAATACGAATAAAATACGCCGGCTTACCCGTATTAAATCCCTCTCCCTGCAATGAATAAAACTCTTCCATCACAGGTAAGTGCGTGCCTTTTCCAACCAACTCTATTTTTTCTAATGTATCCATTTTTTCACAACAAAACCATCATTCAATCCCCCCAACTAATTCTTTTGTTCCTCATTGTTCACATAATTAACAGACTTCAACAAATTACCCTGTTCATCGTAAAATTTCCACACACCATTTTTCACATAATCATTCATATCTTTTCTGAAATTTAAATTACCTTCTTCCTTCACATTCCCGTTTTCATAATATTCTTTGTAGGTGTAAATCCTCATTTTTTTATCTGTCAATTCCATGACAATTTTAAGTTTTGAATCCGGATAATTAATAATTCTCTTAATAATAAATCCTTCTTTTTTGTCTATTTCTTCATCTAATTCTACTGCCCCATTCTCAAAATAATCCTTTTGTTTGATTTCAGAACCTTCATAATAAGTAACTTCAGAACGTACTTGCCCATTCGAATAATAAGTAATGTGTTTACACCTTAAATTATCAATAGCAATTAATTCTCGCTCTAAATTCCCATTTTCCCAATAATTTTTAAAAACTTTAATCTGCCCATCAATGTAAAATCCCCGATGCAACAATTTTCCACTCGCGTAATAATCCTCCTGCCAGCTTTGTGCGTTATACCCAACTTTATTATATCGAACAGAATCGCCTCCCATGCAGGGAACTAATTTATTATAAATAATAATTCCATACTCCGCATCCACCACTTCATCCTGAGTGGGCCTATATAGTTCCTTTGGCTTAATAACGGTCTGCGAAAAAATAAAAAAACAACAAAACAGCTCCATTATCACTAAAAAACATAACTTTTTTCTCAAAATCATTTTTGAATTTTCGCATTAAAATTAAAGAATAAAAATAAACTCAACAAATTTTTTCAGACGAGGTCACTGAGCATTCCAACCACCATCTACCGGAATAGCCGCACCCGTTAATGTACTGCTACCTTCAGATGCTAAAAATAGGACCAACTGTCCCAATGTTTCCAACGAAACAAACTCTTTTACGGCCTGTTTGTACAACATGACTTTGCTAATCACCTCTTCTCTTGAAATACCATGTGCTTTGGCCTGACCATCAATCTGCTTTTCTACTAACGGTGTTTTGACATATCCCGGACAAATCGCATTAGCCGTTATATTGTATGGTGCTCCCTCCAAAGCAATGGTCTTCGTGAATCCGACAATACCGTGCTTACTGGCCACATACGCCGATTTAAATTCAGACGCCACTAAGCCATGCGCCGACGCAATGTTAATAATCCTTCCAAACTTTTGTTCTTTCATTTTTTTCCAAACCGCTTTCGTCAAATAAAAAGCAGACGACAAATTAATCCCTATAATCGCCTGCCACTTTTCATCCGGAAAATCTTCTACCGGCGATACATGTTGAATACCAGCGTTGTTCACCAATACATCTACTTTTCCAAACTTTTGCATAGCCGTATTTGCCAGTTCGTATATTTGTTCCGGATACATCAAATTAGCCCCATGAAAAAGAGTTGGAATGCCGTATTCTTTTCCAATAGAATCTGCTATCTCCTGCCCATTTGTTTCCAATCCGTTAAACACAATAGAATACCGTTGGGTCTTCGCAAATTCTCGTGCGATACCTAACCCAATACCACTGGTGCTACCTGTGATTAATACCGTTTTCATAATTTTTTTGAAGCAAAAGTACTAAAACTTCTTTTCCTTCCCACATCTATGAGTTCTGCAACCAACATAAATATAAAATCATAACAAACCTTATTTTTCTATATTTCCTATCATCTTACTTATACAGTAAAAAATAGTGCGTTGTCATAAAACCACTACTCAAAATAATCAATACGAAGCTGCACAATAACGGACTTTTTGATAAGAATGGATATTTTGAATTTATTAGTGCCTGTATCAATAGTTCCATACACAAACTGTGCATTAGCCGATAGCATAGAATTTTGTACAAGTGTAAAACTCCGAATCGGATTTTTCTCAAAAAAAAGGCCGAGGTTGGCCATACACTGCTCCCTACTCAATAAATCTTCCTTATCCAAAATTTTTATAATGACTTTTTCATCCAGATATTTATAAAATTCAGAATAGCGTCCCTGCCTTAGTGCACCCGCAATATCTTCACCTATGTCTAAAAAATTCAAAAACGGAAGAAGGAGTATAAGTAAAATTGTTTTCATTTGTGTGCAAAAATACAAAATCCTTTTATGAATATTCTGTTAATGACCATTGATAAAGTTTCATCGTCTTCTATTCAACAACTGCTTGAAGAATATAAAGAACGATTGAAACATTACTGCCGTTTTGAATATATTACAATAATTATGCCAAAAAATGTTAGATACAAGAGCGTAGAAGAGCAAAAAAAGGAAGAATGCAAAGCAATAATAAAGCACTTAAAAGAACATGATTGTGTGGTATTATTAGACGAACACGGCACGGAAATGCGGTCTGTAGATTTTAGTAAGTGGATAGAGAAACAGGGGCAATCCGGGAAACGAATTGTGTTTATTGCTGGAGGTCCTTATGGGTTCAGTGAAGATATGAAGACAAAATTTTCTCAAAAAATCAGTTTGTCAAAAATGACCTTCTCACACGAGATAGTACGAATAATTTTTCTGGAACAGTTGTACAGAGCATTTACAATTATCAAAGGACAGAAATACCATCATGAATAAAAAAGCCCCTTCTAATTTCTAAAAGGGGCTTTGTGATAATGTTATTTTAAATGAAAATTTGATTAGGACCCACACATAATACATCCATCTGGGTTATCTAATGAGCAGGATATCTGATCAGAAGCAGAAGGTTCTATTGGTAAATTTATTTTTGCCGCATTCGGATCCGGCACCAGATGTTCCATTACTTTTTTATCAATTGTTCCGGCATTACTGAGTTCTACTACTAATGCATCTTCATTATTTAATACCTGTGGTTTAAGCGCACTTTGCTCTACTGTAAACTTGATGGCATCGGCCGCTGCCTTAGTTCTTAAATAATACATTCCCGTTTTAAGCCCTTTTTTCCACGCATAAAAATGAGCACTTGAAAGTTTAGCCACATTGACATCTTGCATAAATAAATTGAGCGATTGAGATTGGTCAATAAAAGCACCACGATCAGCGGCCATGTCTAAAATATGTTTTTGTTTTATTTCCCATACCGTTTTATACAAATCTTTAAGTTCTTGTGGAATTTCATCAATGTTTTGAATACTACCGTTGGCAGCAATTATTTTATTTTTTATGGTTTCATTCCAAAGTCCAAGTTTCACTAAATCTCTCAAAAGATACTTGTTTACAACAATAAATTCGCCGGATAATACTCTTCTGACATAAATGTTAGAGGTAAATGGTTCAAAACATTCGTTATTCCCTAAAATTTGAGAAGTGGAAGCAGTCGGCATAGGAGCAATCAACAAAGAGTTTCTTACCCCGTATTTCAAGATATTTTGCCGAAGTCTTTCCCAATTCCAACGCTCAGAAGGTTTTACACCCCACATGTCAAATTGCAAAACCCCTTTGGAAACAGGTGAACCTTGATACGTTTCATAAGAGCCATATTCTTTTGCCAACTCATTACTGGCAGTAAGAGCCGCAAAGTATATGGTTTCAAAAATATCTCTGTTCAGTTGTTTGGCTTCTTCACTTTCAAAAGGATAGCGCATTAAAATGAAAGCATCTGCCAATCCCTGAACCCCAATACCTATCGGACGATGACGTAAATTCGATTTTCTGGCTTCCGGAACCGGATAATAATTTAAATCAATGATTTTATTAAGGTTGCGGGTTACGACTTTAGTTGCTTCAAAGAGTTTATTAAAATCAAATGTTTTACTTTTTTCATTTACAAATTTTGGTAAAGCAATGGAGGCAAGGTTACATACAGCAATTTCGTCGGGTGCTGTATATTCAATGATTTCTGTACATAAATTAGAAGATTGGATGGTACCCAAGTTTTTTTGATTAGATTTTTCGTTACAGGCATCTTTGTAAAGCATGTATGGATTACCGGTTTCAATTTGGGCTTCAATGATGGCTTCCCACAGTTCACGGGCACGAATCATTTTACGCCCTTTACCTGCCTTTTCATAGGACGTGTAGAGTTCTTCAAATTTTTGTCCATACACTTCATAAAGTCCCGGGCATTCGTTAGGACACATGAGTGTCCAGTGCTCATCATTTTCAACTCGTTTCATAAACAGATCGGGAATCCATAGAGCGGTGAATAAATCACGAGCGCGCAATTCTTCTTTTCCGTGATTTTTACGAATATCTAAAAACTCAAAAATGTCAGCGTGCCATGGTTCAAGGTATACTGCAATGGAGCCCTTTCTTTTTCCCCCACCTTGGTCTACATAGCGGGCAGTTTCATTAAATACTTTAAGCATTGGGATAATACCGTTACTAGTTCCATTCGTACCTTTAATATAGGAGCCGGTGGCTCTGACTTTGTGAATAGCCAATCCGATGCCGCCGGCACTTTGAGAAATTTTTGCGCAATCTTTTAGTGTATCGTATATGCCGTCGATACTATCTTCTTTGATTTGAAGCAAAAAGCAAGAAGACATTTGTGGTTTAGGCGTGCCGGCATTAAATAAAGTGGGCGTAGCGTGCGTAAACCATTTTTCACTCATCAGATTGTAAGTTTCAATGGCTGTTTTTATATCTTCTTTGTGGATACCAACAGCCACACGCATCAGCATGTGCTGAGGGCGCTCGGCCACTCTGCCGTTCATCTTGAGCAAATAAGAACGTTCCAGGGTTTTAAAGCCAAAGTAATCATAACCAAAATCACGATCGTAGATGATAGCAGAATCTAATTCCTGACGATGTTTCTTAATAATGGCGTACACATCATCTGCTATCAATTGGGCTTTTTGGTTGGTTTTAGGATCTTTGTAGTTGTAGAGCAGTTCAATGGTTTGAGAAAAACTTTTCAAGGTATTTTTATGTAGATTGCTCACAGCAATGCGGGAAGCAAGAATAGCATAATCCAGATGCTTTGTGGTCATGGTAGCGGCTGTTTCTGCGGCTAAATTGTCTAATTCTGTAGTGGTAATACCGTCGTAGATTCCATTGATTACTTTCATGGCCACTACTACAGGGTCTACAAAATTCATATCTAATCCATAGCAGAGTTTTTTTATCCGTGCGGTTATTTTATCGAATTGCACGGGCTCTTTGGTGCCATTTCTTTTTATCACATACATAGTAGTAAATTTTTAATTTTGAATGTAAAAGTAGAGAATGTTTTTAATGAAGCATTAGATAATAAAATTTTTTTATTCACTATTTAAAGTGAATAATTTATTTGTTTCAGATTTTTGAAGGTGGAATGTGGTATTGCGCTCTAAAAAATAGCCGTTTTCATAGCCCTGTATGGTGGGGTTAGTGTCAGCTATTTTTAATCTTTTTTCAGCATACAAGCAGTATTCTTTGTTGATTTCAATGCCGCAGAAGTTTCTTTTGAGTTTTTTAGCTACAACGGCTGTGGTACCGGATCCTAAAAAAGGATCAAAGACAAAATCACTTTCCTGGCTACTGGCTAAAATTAATTTTGCTATGAGTTTTTCTGGCTTCTGAGTGGGATGTTCTGTATTTTCAGGCATCGACCAGAAAGGAATCGTAATATCTGTCCATAAGTTGGATGAATAGGTAAGGCGGTAAGCTGTACCATCATTGGCTACAAACCAATCTTTTGCTTCCCCATTTTCATTTTTGTACGGAGCAATGACTTTTCGCAATAGTTTAACAGCATTTGAGTTGAAATAATAATCTTTTGACACGGTAGCAAACCATATATCTTCGGAGCAATTTTTCCAATTCGTTAGCGCCCCTCTTCCTTTTTCCCGTTCCCAAGTGATACGGTTTCTGATAATGAGATACTTAGAAAGTACATTGTAAATTGCTACAGAGGATTTCCAATCACAACAAACATAAACAGAAGCTGTGGGCTTGAGAATTTTCAGAAGTGGCTGGAACCACTCGTTCAGCCATGCTTCGTATTCTGCGTCCGGCATTGATTTGAATGTAGCAGTATTAAAGTTTTTGGTGAGATTGTAGGGCGGGTCAATAATGAGTAGATCCACAAATTTTTCCGGTAAGAAAGGTAGAACCTGAAAAATATCCTGATGAATAATTTTATTTTGTAGAGCAAACACCTCTGTTTTTTTAGATAACTGTAAAAGATTGTTGGCTAGTGCCCTATCTGCTTCTTCAATATGTAATGTTTTGTTTCTGCCCATTATTTTTTAAGAATAGAAAAGTGGTGAGAATATGAGTTTATTCTCTTTGGTGGAGAGTTTAAGTAGAGTGTGTATCCTTAAAAATCTTCGTCTAACTTGAATGTTTTTTCTTCAAGTTTACTACCTACTGCGGCTTTTTTATATTCAGAAACTCTTTTTTCAAAGAAATTAGTTTTACCTTGTAAGGAAATCATTTCCATAAAATCAAATGGATTGGTCGCATTGTAAACTTTGGAATATCCCAGAGCCACCAATAATCTATCGGCAACAAATTCAATGTACTGGCACATCAAATCGGCGTTCATTCCAATAAGTTTGACGGGTATTGCATCCACAACAAATTCTTTTTCTATAGCAACCGCATCGGTGATGATTTGTTTTACTTGTGGTTCTGATAATTTATTTTCAATATACCGTGTATAAAGTAAGCAGGCAAAGTCGCAGTGTAGTCCTTCATCTCTTGAAATAAGTTCGTTTGAAAAACTCAAGCCGGGTATCAAACCGCGTTTTTTGAGCCAAAAGATGGAACAAAAAGAGCCGGAAAAGAAAATCCCTTCTACGGCTGCAAAGGCAATCAGCCGTTCAACAAAGCTTCCGTTTTTAATCCAGCGGAGAGCCCATTCGGCTTTTTTTCCAACACAGGGGACTGTATCAATGGCGTGGAAAAGTTTGTGTTTTTCTTCTGGATCTTTAATATAAGTATCAATGAGTAGAGAGTAAGTTTCTGAGTGAATGTTTTCAATCATGACTTGAAAGCCGTAGAAACAGCGAGCTTCTGGGAATTGCACTTCGTTTAAGAAATTCACTGCCAGATTTTCGTTGACAATGCCATCACTGGCGGCGAAGAAGGCAAGAACGTGTTTAATGAAATGTTTTTCGTTGTCGTTGAGTTTATTGTTCCAGTCCTGAAGGTCTTGCATGAGGTCAATTTCTTCTGCAGTCCAGAAAGAAGATTCTGCTTTTTTGTACATTTCCCATATATCGTGATATTGAATGGGGAATAAAACGAAGCGGTCTTTGTTTTCTTGTAAAATTTTTTCAGTTGCCATAGTTATAGTTATAGGTGATTAGAAAATAGATGTATTATTAAAATTCAAGGACAAAGGTAAAGTGTAACAAAAGTTTAATAATTCACAAGTTTAGGCATTTAATCCACAATAATTGCAAGTAGTTGTTTTTTAATGAATTACGTTATCCAAAATCTATTTGTGGATAATGTTTAAAAAATAATTTTTAAAGTACAGAAAAAAATTTAAGCAACAAGTTTCATCAGTACTCTTTTTACAATTGGAAGGATGGTATATTCCATAGAAGCCGCCTGGTTAGGGAAAAAGGAATAAACAGCAGGGTTAGCGACGAACGGTTCTTGTTGTATCAGTTCTTGTTTGATAGAAGTTAATGATTTTGACAAACTGATGGTATACGTAGCAATGTATTGACTTTTCAAGGTTTTGTAGGGTACTTGTTCTTCGTTTGTTGAGGCATAAATAGAAGATAGTTCGTATTTGTATACTAAAAAATCAGACGTGGGGTAATCTTGTACAAAGAAATACCCAATATCTTTATGAAGGGGTACTAAACCAACCGTAGAATGTTTTAGTTTTTTTTCAATTTCTTCAAATACGTTTTTGCCGTGTTGAATTTCGGCTTCCATTTTGGGAATACTAAAATCAATAATTTCTTCCAGAATATCCGTGTCTTCAGTATTTTCTTGGCCGTATATTAATTTAAGGTTTTGCCAATCAATACCTTTTAATTCTTTTTCAGCTTCTTTTATTTTTATTAGATTGTTTTTTATAGTTACTAAATTTCTATGATGTTCAATAAGTTCAGCAAAGGGCGGGTATAAAATTTTATTATCAAATATTTCGTGAACATTTCTTAAGTAGGCAAGAATAAGATATTGTTTGTATTCTGCATCCATTAACCCATCTGTAAGCCAGTTTTTTGAAAGTTGAAACATAGCGATAAATTTTTCTCACACTGAATTTTACGAACAGTAAGAAAATAGGTTGCACAATGCCGCTGATTTTTTATTATTTTTGCACAAGTACCAAAATTTTAAGAATATGGAAGTTACTGCTACCAAAAACGAAGAGAAAGTATCTGCTATTCATAAAGAACCTTTGCCTTATGTTCCTAAAAATAAAATTCGTGTAGTAGCCGCAGCATCTTTATTTGACGGACATGACGCGGCTATAAATATCATGAGACGTGTCATTCAAAGTACGGGTGCAGAGGTAATTCATTTAGGGCATGATAGAAGTGTATCGGATATTGTAAATGCGGCAATTCAGGAAGATGCCAATGCTATGGCTATCACAAGTTATCAGGGGGGACACATGGAGTTTTTTAAGTACATGTATGATTTACTAAAGGAAAATGGCTGTTCGCATATTCGTATTTTTGGAGGAGGTGGAGGGGTGATATTGCCGACTGAAATTGATGAGTTGCATCAATATGGTATCACGAGGATTTATAGTCCGGATGATGGGAGAAAAATGGGATTGCAAGGCATGATCAATGATTTAATGGAGAAGTCGGACTTTCCTACAGGGAGGAATGTGAGTTTTGAGAGCATTGATAGTATTAAAAGGGGGGACCAAAAGTCCATTGCAGAGATGATTTCAGCAGCAGAGAATTTTTTAGAAGATAAAGAGATTTCAAAAATTATTGAAGAAATAAATAGATTAGCAAAAGCATCCAAAACACCGGTACTGGGCATAACCGGCACAGGCGGCGCCGGAAAATCGTCTTTGATTGATGAGATTATTCGTCGTTTTTTAATTGATTTTCCGGATAAAAAATTGGGTATTATTTCTGTAGATCCGACGAAGCGGAAGTCAGGCGGGGCATTATTGGGCGATAGAATACGGATGAATAGTGTGAATAATCCGAGAGTTTACATGCGTAGTATGGCTACTCGTCAGAGTAATTTAGCATTGTCAAAAAATGTACAGGAAGCATTGAATGTATTAAAGATTGCCGGTTTTGATTTGATTATATTAGAAACTGCAGGTATTGGTCAGAGCGATACGGAAATTACAGAATATGCAGATGTATGTATGTATGTGATGACGCCGGAGTATGGTGCTGCTACTCAGTTAGAAAAAATTGATATGTTAGAGTTTGCAGACATTGTGGCTATTAATAAATTTGATAAAAGAGGGGCATTGGATGCATTGAGGGATGTAAAAAAACAATATAAACGTAACAAAAAATTATTTGAGGTAGAAGATGATAAAATTCCCGTGTTTGGTACCATTGCAGCCCAGTTCAATGATCCCGGTACTAATACTTTGTACAAGCACTTAATGGATATTATACACCAGAAAACAGGAGCAAATTTAATTTCAAAGTTTGTGCCGAGTAATGAGATGAGTGAAAAGATATACATTATTCCGCCGCATCGTACGAGGTACTTAAGTGAAATATCTGATACCATTCGTGCTTATAACAAGAAGGCAGAAGAACAATGTTTAATTGCAGAAAAATTATATTCCTTAAAACAAAGTATAGAAGAAATTGAGAAAGATGAAAACATTGAAGGGAAAGAAAAAGAAGTGATTCTGACAAATTTGAATAAGCGGTATAAAGAACTGGAGAATACGCTTGAAATTGCAAATAAAAATTTGTTAGACACATGGGAGTATAGGAAGAAAAAATTTACAGATGATTATTATGAGTTTAAGGTAAGAGATAAAATTAAAAAAGTAAAAACATATCATGAATCCTTATCGCATAGCAAAATTCCCAAAGTAGCAGTACCAAAGTTTCGTAACTGGGGTGAGATTTTGAGATGGAATTTGCAGGAAAATTTTCCGGGCTCTTTTCCTTATACAGCAGGTATTTATCCATTCAAGCGTGAAGAAGAAGATCCTACCAGAATGTTTGCAGGAGAAGGATGTCCTGAGAGAACGAACAAACGTTTTCATTATTTATCGTATCACATGCCTGCGAAGCGATTGAGTACAGCGTTTGACAGTGTGACGTTGTATGGAAGAGATCCGGATTATCGGCCGGATATTTATGGGAAAATTGGTAATTCGGGGGTTTCCGTTTGTTGTTTAGATGATGCGAAAAAGTTGTATAGTGGCTTTAATCTGGCCGATCCAAAAACGTCGGTGAGTATGACCATCAATGGTCCAGCACCAACGATCACGGCCTTTTTTATGAATACTGCAATTGATCAACAATGTGAAATTTACATTCGCCAGAATGGCATGGAAGAAGAAGTAAAGCGTAAGATAGAAGAAGAATATCGTTCTAAAGGACTAACACCACCGAGGTACAATGCTCCATTACCGGAAGGGAACGATGGACTTGGGTTATTGTTGTTAGGTACAACGGGTGATAAAGTTTTACCAAGAGAAATTTATGAAAACATTAAGAAAGACACATTGTCAAAAGTGCGTGGTACTGTACAAGCGGATATATTAAAGGAAGATCAGGCGCAGAATACGTGCATTTTTTCAACAGAATTTTCTCTTAAAGTGATGGGAGATGTACAGGAGTATTTTATAAAGCATAACATTCGTAATTTTTATTCTGTATCCATTAGTGGCTATCATATAGCCGAAGCGGGCGCCAATCCGATTACGCAATTGGCATTTACATTGGCGAATGGTTTTACTTATTTAGAATACTATTTAAGTCGTGGAATGAAGGTAGATGATTTTGCACCTAATTTTTCGTTTTTCTTTAGTAATGGAATGGATCCGGAGTACAGTGTTATGGGGCGTGTAGCCAGAAGGGTATGGGCTATGGCATTGAAGCATAAGTATGGTGCGAATGAGCGTTCACAAATGTTGAAATATCATATACAAACATCTGGCCGTTCGTTGCATGCACAAGAGATAGATTTTAATGATATTCGTACTACTTTGCAGGCCTTGTATGCGATCTATGATAATTGTAATAGTTTGCATACCAATGCGTATGATGAAGCCATTACAACACCTACAGAAGAATCGGTAAGAAGGGCTGTGGCTATTCAATTGATTATTAATAAAGAATTAGGTTTGGCAAAGAATGAGAATCCACTGCAAGGTTCTTTCATTATTGAGGAGTTGACAGATTTAGTGGAAGAAGCGGTATTAATGGAATTTGATAGAACTACTGAAAGAGGGGGAGTATTGGGTGCAATGGAGACCATGTATCAAAGGAATAAGATACAAGAGGAAAGTTTGTACTATGAAACATTGAAGCATACAGGAGAATTGCCAATTATCGGAGTGAATACATTTTTAAGTTCTAAAGGTTCACCAACCATTATACCGAAAGAAGTGATTAGAAGTACTACTGAAGAAAAAGAACAACAAATTAATACAGTGAAGAATGTTCATACGTTTTATGCGGACATTGCGCCACAAAAGATAAAAGAGTTGCAACAAGCGGCTACACATAATAAAAATATCTTTGAACAGCTGATGGAAGCAAGTAAATATTGTACATTGGGACAGATTACCAATGCTTTATTTGAAGTAGGTGGACAATATAGAAGAAATATGTAAAATTAAAATACAATGTTTGCCAAAACGAAAGAGGGCTTGAATATTTACTATGAAGTAAAAGGCAATGAACAAGGCGCAGAAACTATAATTTTTTTGAATGGGCTTTCTCAATCAACGTTGTCGTGGTATTTCATGTTGCCATGCTTTGAGGAGAAGTATCGGATTATTTTGATGGATTTTATTTTTCAAGGACAAAGCGATAAAACAGGAGAATGGCGGGACTTTGACCAACACGCAGAAGATGTAGTGCAGGTTTTGAATACAACAAATACAGATAAAGTTATTGTAGTAGGAATTTCTTATGGTAGTTTGGTAGTGCAGCACTTGGCTTTGAACTATCCGGAAAGAGTATCAAAGTTGGTTTTGCTTTCTACATTTGCTCACAAGGCACCACATTTTGAACTGATAGAGCAGGCGTGGTGGAGAGCATTAGAGTTAGGTGGATATTCGTTGATGTTTGACATAATGTTGCCCAATGTATTGAGTGAACATTATTTTAAGAATCCTTTAATACCAGTAGAAACATTGCGGCAAGTACGACAAGAGAGCAATCAGAGTGCAGATGCTTTATTTAAGTTGATGACTGCCACGAAAAACAGGGGAGATTTTCGTTCACGTTTGCAAGCTATCAAAGTGCCAACATTGGTAATACATGGTGAAAATGATACTTTGATTACTTTGTCAATGGGTGTAGAAGTAGCGAATCATATACCGAATGCTAAGTTTAAATTGATTTCGGATGCAGGTCATACCTTGAACTTAGAAAAGGTGAAAGAAGTGTGTATTGAGATTTTGAAGTTTTTGAGTGAATAAGCTAAAAAAATAGTAAGTAAAAATTTGGAGAAGTACTCCATAAATTTCATAAAAAATGTGGAGTGCTACTCCATAAATTTAATGTTAAAATTATTGATTATCAATAATTTATGTTTAAATAATTTTCTAATTTAATAATTGATGCCTCAAGATATTGGAATGTAGAATAATCGTATTGCAAGAGTAAAACAAATTTATTTGTTGCAATGCTCTCACTTTACGATAGATAATCTAAGAAAATAGAGTATAAAAATTTGGAGTGCTAATCCATAAATTTCATAAAAAATATGGAATATTACTCCATAAATTTAATATTAAAAATATTGATTATCAGGATATTAACTTTAAAAAATTTTCATGATTGATAATAGATACCTTTGCAGTTTTGTATTCTTGCTTAAATGAGTTTATGTTTGAATTTTTTGTTTTTCTGCTTGTATTGTAATTCCATTTGATTTCATAGCCATAAATTTGTTTGCCTTTAACTTCTATCATGTCGATTTCTTTTTGTTGATGTGTACGCCAAAAATAAAGTTCTGAAAGATTGCCAGTGTATACAATTTTCTTATATTTTTCCATCATAATAAAGTTTTCAAAAAGAGCACCGGTATCGTTTCTGTAATTTAAATTATTGAATTGATTAATAATGGCGTTTCGTATTCCAACATCAATAAAATAGTATTTTGCTTTATTTACAATTTCATTTCGTTTATTTCTGCTGAAACCAGTGATTTTTTTGATAACATAAGATTTTTCAAGCAAATCAAGATATCGGGCAACTGTTTTGACATCCATTCTAGTATGCATGGCTAATTCGTTAAGTGAAACTTCACTGCCAATTTGATACGCAAGAAGTTTTAATAATTCTAATAAATTAGCAGGTGCTTTGATTCTTTCAAGAGCGAAAACATCTTTGAGCAAGTAGGAATCAACCAGTTCTTTTAAGATATGTGCTTTTTCTTTTTTAGTTTTAGCGGAGAGTACTTCGGGATACATCCCAAATATCAACCATTCAGAGAGTTTGGATTTTATTTCATAAGTGTTGTAATATTTTTTGAGTTCTAAAACGGAGAGCGGAAAGAGCAATAAAGTTTTTTTTCGTCCAGTAAGCGGTTCACCTGTTTGATGGCTTATTTCAAAGGAAGAGGAGCCAGTGACAATGATGTACATTGGGAATTCGTCTATGATAACTTTTAAGGTTCTTCCAATGTTTTTTATTTGTTGTGCTTCATCTATTACAAGAAGTTGATATCCTTGAATATACTCTTGAATAGTTTCAAAGTCCATTTGTTCAAAGAGTAATTGTGTTTTGATATTATCACCAGAGTCAAGTTTGTATTTTAGTGAAGTGGTTTTTAAGAGTTCTTTTACCAGCGTTGTTTTACCAACTCTTCTTGGTCCATAAATCATGAGGACTCTTTTTTTACTAATGAGTTTAGCGATATTATAAAATCTATCAAACATTTTTTCTGCAAATATATGAAAAAAATATGGAATTATACTCCACAAATTTCATAAAAAATATGGAGTATTACTCCATAAATTTAATATTAAACATACTGATTATCAATTAGTTATTGTAAATTCATCTTACAAATTTATTTTTTAATATTTGATATAAAATTGAAAGATGTTTATTTTACTGGTGATTTGGAAGTTTATATGAAAAATTAGACATTGAAAATTTTATGAAGGTATTGAAAATAGTGGTTTTTAGAAGGAATATATTTTTTTGTATAATTCTTCAGAAATGGTAAAATTTCGGTATTTTTGTGCGATGGAACAGATGAATGTAGAATGGTTTTTTGAGTGTGAAAGGTAATTGTCTATCCATTCAACAGATTTTTGAAACTCTTCAGTAGAGAGATTTTTCAGGACATAACCGATGTTATTTTTTTGAATGATATCAGAGTCATCGGAAATATTATGTGGAATGATGACAGGCACATTCATAGCCCAGTATTCTGCATCTTTGATGGGGGAGCAGAATTTTTTGGTATAAACAGGTTTTATTGGAGATATGGCAAAATCAGCGATATTTAAGTAGTGGGCAACTTGTGCATGTGGGACAAATAAGTGTAATAGTTGATGTGTATGAATATTATATTGTAGGCATTTGCTTTGAATATATTGTTGAGGGTGCGATGAAAGCAGGATAAAGTAAAATTGTTCTTTCCAGTATTGTTGTGCGATATTTAGCCAAATGAAAAATTCTTCTTCCCAGTATATTCCGCCGAATTTTCCTGCATATATTCCGACAATTTTATGTTCAAGATTCATTTTTTTTCTCCATAAAATTCTTTCATTTTCATTTGATTTGAAGAGATGAAAATCAACACAGGCGGGCTTTACGAACCAGTTATTTTTTGTAGGTGAATAATTGAATTTTCGCATGGCGTATTCTTTTATCATTCCTTCGGTTGTGGCTATAAGGTATTTGGCATGATGGGTCATTTTTTTCTCAAAATAATGTAGTAACTTAAAAGGGAGTGAGTTAGGTTTCCATTCGTTACATTCCACCATTGCTTCGGCGTGTGGTTCGTAACTATCTATAATGAGTGGCTTGAAAGTGAAACGAGAAAGTATATAGCCAAATGTGCCTGCAGGTGTGCACCATGTATGAATATAGTGAATACGTTTAATTAACGAGAAGAGGAAAAGGTAGAGCAAAACATAAGCGTAGTAAAAAAAGGCGTACAGGCCGAATGGATAGTATTTAAAGGAAAGTATTTTAATCTTGTCATGATGAAATGAATGTTGAATTGTTTTTTTATTAAGGGTTACAAGATAAATATATGAGTGTGGGGGAAGAAGATTGGCAATAATGTAGAGATATGGTAAAGTATAGGTTTGAATAAGTGCGTCGTTAAAATCCCAGTAGGTGAGTACAAGTATATTTTTAGATTTGTTCATTTCAGGATGTGTTTTAAGATAGCTAAAAATCGTCTTTGAAAGATAAAGAGAGGATTTTCTATGAGTCCTTTGATGAGATAGGTGAAGGCGTCTTTTTTATATTTTCCTGTAAGTGCGAGATGCAGAGCGGTGTATGTATAACAGCTGCATTTGAAGTAGTGTAATTGATGATAGAACTTATGGACAATATCTTTGTTACTCAAAACGATATTCATGAAAGTTGTGACGCGTTGTATAAGTTTATTTTTTTCGGTTTGAAGAACGCTTCTGTTTTGGTGCTGAATAATGGCAGAGGTAATAATTGGAAAGTGTTGTATTTCATATTTTGTAGAGATGCGAAGCCAGAGTTCCCAATCTTCCAGTCCGGCAATGGTACGGTCTTCGTTGAAGTAGAATTGATTGAAAATATCTTTGTGAATAAAACCACCATTACAGCTTAGTAAATTACCTTTAATTATTTCTTTTGAAACAAATATGTTTGTATTTGACAATGGACAAATAATTTTATCGTTGATTTTTATCTCGTAATTCAGGTGAAAAATCGGAATATCCAAATATGATTGAATGATATTGTAAGCATATTCCAGATGGTTAGGGTATGAAATATCATCAGAATCAAAGAAATTTAGATAAGTACCTCTCGCCTTGCTTGCACCGAAGTTTCTGGCGTAGCCACGTTCGCTGTTGGGGATTTTGAAGTATCGGATTTTTTCGGAAGGAATAGATTTTATTACCTCTTCAGTATTATCGGTGCTTCCGTCGTCTACTACAATGATTTCAAAATGGGGATAGGATTGATTAAAAATAGATTGGAGGGTATCAGGGATAAGATGGGCACGGTTGAAAGTAGGGATGATGATGGAGAACATAGATTAAAATTCATTATTTATAACAATTTGTTTTTGTAATGACATTTCTTTTTGAGGATTAAGTTCCCATATTTTTTCGTAGGGTGAATATTTTTTTAATTGATATTTTGGCTTTATTGGACAAAAAATAACAATAGATCTAGAGCATGATATTTTTTTTAACCATTTAATTTTTTCTTTGAAAAGTAAATTAGGATTAAAAACAAAACTAATAACTGTAAATTGAGGAAGTGCATCAAAAAAAGTGAAATGTAATATTTGATAAAATGTGTCTAATTGTGAAATAAAAGTTACATTATTATTTTTATTAATGGGAAAAATGGATATAAAATGTTTTAATTTTTTTAATTCATACGTAAAAAGTTTCCAATGATATATTAGCGGTGGTAATCTTAAAACAATACATTGAATTTCGTTCATTTGGCAATAGTTAAATATAATTTCTTCACATTTTTGTTTGGCTATTGCATACATTATTTTTTTTTCATTGTATAAAGGTTCATTGATTGCATTTGTGGACAAAAAAATAAATTTTTTGGGTTTATTTTTCAATGATTTTAACAAGTTGTTCAGCATATTTACATTTTGTAAAATGTATTCATTTTTGGGAATATCAATATTGTATGGTAGAATGAAAGCCCCATGAAAAACGATATCTAATTCTTCATTTAATATAAATGCCTGATTAAGATTAATATTTAAAATTTCATTTGTTAAGTCATCAATAAAAAAATGAGTTTTTTCTCTTCTGGAGATGATTTTAACAGAATGATTTTTAGATATGTCAGTTAGAAATGGGTTCATCCAATATGATAAATTGCCTGTTATTCCTGTAAATAAAATTTTCATTGCTTATTACAATTAATAAGTTGATTATAAACTTCTATATGCTTTTGTACTTTTGTAGTTATAGAAAAATTATTAAGTATTGTTTTTTGAGCATTTTGGCCAAGTTTGTTTCTTAATTCTGGTGAGTTTATCATGGTAATAATAGCATGTGCAATGGCCTTTTCATCTTTAAAAGGTACAACCCAAGCATTATGTAAATGAGAAGCTATTTCTTTTGCAATTCCAGAAAGTGTAACGATCAATGGAACTTTTGACATCATGGCATCTATAATAGTGATTCCAAAAGTTTCACAATAAGGATCTACTGGAACATGAATTTGTATGTCAAATATTTTATATAGAGAAATACTATTTTTTTCAAATCCACATAAAACAACATGCTCTTTTAGATGAAGATCTGAAATTAATTTTGATAAATTCTCTTTTTCGGGGCCTTCTCCAAAGATTAATAACTTTGTATTAGGATATTTATCAACGATAAGTTTTAATGCTTTTATTGTATAATAGTGTCCTTTCCATTGTTCCAGTCTTGCCACCATTCCAATAATAAAATCATTTTTTCTAATTGAATATTTTTTTTTTAGCAAAGCAATTTCTTGCTCATCAAATGAAGAAAAAACATCAAATTTAAGAGCATGATTAATTATTCTGATCTTTTTAGTAGGAACTTTAAATTCATTTTGTAGAATCTCTTTCGAAGATTTCGCTTGACAAATAATAATATTAGAAAATATATAAGAGAATTTGTCTATGAAGAGTTGTTTTTTACTATTAAAATCTTTGAACCATGTTACATTTGAAGCTGTCATTATTCGCTTTCTAAAGGTTAATAAAGAGGCCGTTATTCCAAGTAGATTTCCTAATGGCATTTCTGTTTGCACGATGTTTATATTATTAATGATCAAGTAGAATATTAAATAAAACAATGTAATAATATGTTCAAATATATTACGAGAAATAATAATATGAACATTATTTATTCCATGTGTTTTTAAATTCTGGTATAAAATATTGTTTTTATCCTCGTCAATTATCAAAAAGTGTATTTCTATATCTCGCTTTATCTCATTTAAAAACCATTCCCATTGTGGTGAGTGTTTAGTATGTGAAACTATAAAAGCAATCTTTTTCACAATTACAAATTGTAATTATATTTTTTAATAGCTAAATACCCTTTGATAAAACCTTTAACTCTATGGTAATGAATTTTAGCATTTAAAGAGTTTCTAATTAAAAACAATAACAGCATCATCAAAATATTATTCAATATAATTCGAATTGATTTAATTTTTGAAAAATTTTTTATGATAACATAAATATCAGATGCACCGGAATATTCAATATCTTTAAGATATTTCTTAATTATATTTTTACTAGAATATTTATCTATTCCTTTCCACGGATGATAAAATATTATACCAGAAGAATAGTAAATTTTATAAGAATGATTAAAACATCTAATAAGAAAATCACAATCTTCTCCACCCTTAAAGATTGTACCACTTCCCAAACCTATATTTTCATCAAAACACTTAATGTCTTTGAACACATTTTTTTGAACAAAAATTCCGCTTGACATGAATGAAAAAATTTCTTTTGGATTCTTAATAAAATGAGATTTTATATTCTTGTGCGGCTGAAAACCATTGATATCTGGATTTACCCATTTTGTTATTAAAATCTTGGTATCTTCATATTCTTTAAAGAAGAAATCCACTTTTTCTAAAGTATTTTTTTCGTACAAACAATCGTCATCAGGAAAAGCAATAATTTGTCCTTGTGCATAAGGTATACAAGTATTTCTTGATCTGCTTAAACCAATGGGAGTTTTTAAATGAATAATTTTATATGGCGTTTCACCAATTAAATTGATTATATTTTCTATTCTATTATCATTGTTTTGATCAGCAATTATGATTTCAAAATTAGTAAAGGTAAAATGTTTGGCATGTTCAAGAAATGTTTTAACTTCTTCGATTCGACCTAAGGTACATAAAATTAAACTTATTTTTACATTATTCTGATGCATTAGTAGTATAAATTAAATGGTTTTGTATTATAATATTCTTCTAACTTTTTGATTGATTCAAGAAAAATTTGATTAAAATCAAAATGATTTAATTTTTTTTGCCCTGAATGATATTGTGAAGCATAGTAAAAAAAACTCTTTTTAATGTATTCCATAAAAAGAATAATCTGATTTTCTGTTTTATGTTGATATTTTAGTTCGAAATATTCATTAAGTAAAGATTTGTAATATTTAAAAGAGTTGCTATCAGGGTTTATAATATTTACATAAAAAGGAACTTCGCTTATTGCTAATTTAGCATATTGATTAGAAATATTTCTCATAGAATACTCGAAATCAATAATTTTGTATGATAAATTAAATAAACCTAATTTTGGTAAGGATTTTTTTCTGATTAAATAACTAAGTCCAGTTAAGAAAAATGGAAGGTCTTTTTTCTTATATCTATCATAATATTTTTTTTCATCTTTTAATAACCATTCTTCGTTTTGTCTATTAAATGAAATGGATAATCCGTTAGAGCCCATCCAATCATATTCTTCATGTTTATCTAACCAGTTGCACGCCCTTCTGATAGTAGGTAGATAATATGCATCATCATCTGAAATAATTTTAAGATATTTACCACTGGCTTTTAATAAACACTTATTTAATCCGTGCGCTTCCCCAAAATCTTTTTCTGATTGAAAATAAATATTATGTTGGGGTATGTTCCTGATATAAGATTGTAAGAATTCCACAGTACCATCTGTACTTCCGGCATCATATATAATTACTTCTTCGTCTTTTTCAATCTGACTAATAAGATAGGGTAAAGTAATTTGCAAATACTTTTTCTTATTAAATATTGTCAATAAGTACGATATTCTTATACTCATAGGTAGCCCAGTTGTTTTGCAAATTCTATCATTTTATCTTTTTTTCTTGCTTTGATGGGTCGTGCAGGTATACCGTAGTATATTGTCCATGGTTCTGTACTTTTAGTAACCATACTACATGCTCCTATTACACTACCCTCGGCAATTGTAATTCCAGGCATAATAACAACATTTGTACCAACACCGGCAAATTTTTCTATTTTAATTGTTGAATAAATGACTTCATCACGATATTGCTTGGGAACGGTAACGCTTGTAAATCCTTCACCATGAAACCTATCACTACCAGCAATTAATCGTGTCCCAGTAGCAATAGTAGCAAAATGTTCAACTATTAGTTTACTTTTTTCACCACCTATGCATGTAACGTATGGAGAAATATGTACATAATCTCCAATATCAGCTTGAGTTGTAATATATGCACCATGATCTATGGCGGTATGATTCCCAATCTTAACCAAATGAGGCCTCCTTATTATCACAGTAGGTGCAATAAACACATCCTCTCCTAATGCCAAAAACTTTTGCTTAATCTCCATTACTTAAATTTTAATATGGGTAAATAGATTCATAATAACGAATGGTTTCAATAATGCCCTCTTGAAGAATAGTAAATTCAAAATTAGGAAAATATTTTCTGAATTTGCTGTCGTTCATAACTTTCCTAGATGCCCCATCAGGCATGCTATCGTCCCAAATCGTTTGAATTTTATTATCGAAAAAATTACAAATTATACTTACAATATCTTTAATACTTAATCCAAAATTCTGTGCGATATTTATTGGTTCAGATATGGGATATTGTGATTTATTGTTTAAAAAATCTCGAATTAATCTAGCAAAATCTTTTACATACAACCATTCTCTGATGGCAATGCCTGTTCCCCAAACAATAACTTTTTTTTCATTTAAAAATTTTGCTTTTACAAATTTAGATATTAATGCATTTAGTGCATGTGCTTTATCAGGATCAGTTGAATCATAAGGTCCATACATATTAGGTACAAAGAAATAATAAGAATTAATATCATGTTGTAATTTATAACTTTCACCTAAGTGCCAGATCATTCTTCTAGTAAAACCATACGACATAACAGATGAATGTAGCGGACCGTCTAACCATCTATCTTCTTCAAAAGTAACGGCTGTTGAAGGAAACGCACAATTAGCAATAGGATTAATAACAAAAGATTTATGTTTTAAGTATTTAATTGATTCATATATATTTAATAACATTAAAGAATTTGTGTGCATAATATCTGCTGCATGCCTAGAAACATAATTCAAACTTCCAACATTTGCCGCACAATTAATTATTATGTTTGGATTAATTGCTTTTATATACTCTTTAGTTTCCTTTAATTCTAAAAGATTACAATCATTTCTTCCTTTATGTAATACTAAGTGAAAGTTTTTATCTTTTTCTAATTCTTCACTAAGATTTCTACCTACAAAACCAGTTGAACCAAGTATTAAAATTTTTTTCATTACCAACCTTTTTTAATTGTTTCAATAATATAAAAAATGTCTTCTTCTTTTAAATGTTCATGAATTGGTATGTGAATCTGATGCTGATCAAAATACATTTGATTTTCTATGTCTCTCTTACAATTTTCAAATATCTTGTTTTTGTGTATTCCTTGATGTACAACCGAAACATTAATATTATTTGAACGCATCATTTTAATAAATTCATTTCTTTTCTCAACAAGAATTGGAAAAAGCCAATAGGACGATTTTCTATCAGATTGATATTTCATTAATTGTACGCTTGATATTCCTTTTAGGTGTTTAAAATACAAATCAGCAAAATGCCTTCTTATATTTACTCTTTCAATTATATCTATAAGATTGGCTAATCCAATTGCAGCTGCAATATTATTCATGTGATATTTAAATCCAACAATATCAAGGTTATAAACCCTTTCACCCAATTCTCCGACTAAATCTTTTTCTTTATCTATACCAAACCATCTCAATTTTTTACCAATTTCATAATAAATTTGTTTTTTAGTACTTATGGCTCCTCCATCACCAGTAGTTAGATGCTTAATAGCTTGAAAAGAAAAGCAAGTAAAATCTGAAATGCTCCCAATGTATTTATCCTTGTATTCTGCTAAAAATGCATGGGCTGCATCTTCTATTACAGTAATATTGTGTTCTCTGGCAATTTCTGTAATTTCGTCCAAATTGCAAGGATACCCTCCCCAATGAACAGGTATAATGCATTTAGTTTTCTTAGAAATTAAATTTTTTAAAGATGTTGTACAAATGTTCCCATCGTAAGGATTTATGTCTGCAAATACCGGGTTGGCATTACAATATAGAATGGATAAACCTGTTGCAACAAATGTTTGTGAAGGTAGTATTACTTCATCACCTTCTTGTATATTTACAATTTTAAGTGCAAGATGCAAAGCTGATGTTCCTGAATTAACAGTTAATATGTACGGATTTTTTATTAACTCGCCCAATTTTTCTTCAAAACGCTTATTCCATAAACCCTCACTTACAAAAGTTGAATTTAAAACTTCATGTAAATTATTAATTGCTTGTGGATTAATATGAGTTGTAAACAAATCTATCATGTTATTCTAAAAATTTTGTATAACTATTTATTAATGGCCAGGTTGCAACATCAGGATAGTTTTTTGTTAAAAGTCCTCTGTGAGCATAATCTTTTGAATTATCTTCATTTATACTAAACATAGCAGCATTCATTATTACATCATAGCAAGCATGGTGAACAGGTGAATCTATTGCTACATGTATAAAATAATTATTGTTATTTAAGAAATTAGGCGGAACGATAAAATCTGTTTGATATATCCCTTTCATTTTTTTTTGTGAGCTATAAAAATCACTTGACGCATCTGTACCTATCATAACTTTGATACCTTCTTCATTAAATAGCAAAAAGTTAACCATTATCGGATGTTGTGTGTTTGACCAATATCTAACTCTTATTACCACTTCTTCATGCTTGTAAAAAGATGTTTTATGGCATAAAAGATTTTTATCTACTAATTCTACTTCTAATATCTTAGCTTCATATTTTTCTAGCGCTTCTTGATCAAGTATTCTATCTATTTTTTTATTAGCACTTAAATTATTTGAAAAATAAGCAGAAATTGCTGTTTCAACATTTTCAATACCTTTTGTATTCCCTTTTTCTAACAAAATAGCATTTCTACATAATTGTTTAATAACCCCCATATTATGACTCACAAACAGAACTGTTCTTCCTTCATTTTTGGTAACATCTTCCATCTTACCCAAACATTTCTTTTGAAACTCGGCATCGCCAACAGCCAATACTTCATCCACTACCAATATCTCGGCTTCTAAAAATGCCGCCACGGCAAAGGCCAGTCGCAATTGCATTCCACTGCTGTAATGCTTCAGCGGTGTATCAATGAATCGCTCCACACCGGCAAAATCGACAATCGCATCAAATTTCTTTTTGATTTCCTGACGATTCATTCCAAGTATGGCACCATTAAAATAAACATTCTCTCGTCCCGTTAGTTCAGGATGAAATCCAGTCCCTACTTCCAACAAACTCGCAACTCTTCCCCGCAACACAATTCTACCTTCACTGGGCGGCGTGATACGGGACAATATCTTTAGCAAAGTGGACTTACCAGCGCCGTTTTTTCCAATAATCCCAATGCTTTCACCCGGCATTACGTTAAAACTCACGTCTTTCAACGCCCAAAATTCCTCATCTGACGATTGAAATAAACTTAAAGGATTTTTGATATACTGCACGATGTTATCTCTTAAACTCAAATAGGGTTGTTTGTTATGATGTATTTTAAACTTCTTTCCTATTTTATGAACTTCAATAATTGGCTGCATAATAATTTGACGACAAAAATAATAATTTTTTCTATGAATGGCAACATCTATATTTTATCGGCAATATATTCTTCTGTTTTGCGAAAAGTAAAAAGGCCAATCAAAAAATAACTGAGTAATATGAGCATTGAAACAATAAGCTGGGTGAACGTAAAATGTAATGGTTCATTGAATAATGATGTTCTCAATAATTCTATGCCAAGTACCATCGGATTGAATAAAACCAACAAATGTTGAATCAAAGGATGTTCAATGTGAATGCGGTAAATCACAGGACTTAAAAAAAACAATAATTGAATCAAAAAAGGTAAAACATATCTGAAATCTCTGTATTTTACCACCAATGCAGAAAAATACAATCCAATAGACAAGGCACAAAGTGAAATAATAATAATGGATGAAATCCAATACAATACGTTGAATTGTAAAAACAAACTGGCATTTTCAAAAAGTATAAAAAGCAACAAAACAATGAAAGATATAAAAAAATCAACAAACGCAGAAAGCAAAGAAGAAAGTGGAATAATAAGACGAGGAAAGTAAATTTTCTTAATGATATTAGCATTTGTAAGTATGTTATTTACAGATGTATTAGCGGAAGAAGAAAATAAATTCCATCCAATTAAGCCAGAATAAACATACAGATAATAAGGCACTTGAGTAATTTCTTTTTTGAAAACATTAGAAAGGAAAGCATTGATGATTAACATCATTAAAATAGGTTGCAACACTACCCATAAAACTCCAATAATCGTTTGTTTGTATTTAATTTTAATTTCCCGCCAGGTAAAAATATAAATCAGATCTTTGTATTCAACAAGTTCACGAATACCTAAAGAAAACTTACTTCTTGGCGTTATGATGAATTCTTTATTTTGAGACATTATGGACAGTTTTTACAAATGTATTTGTTTCATTGAGCCAATTCGTTTTGAATCCTGTTAGCGCTTCAAATTGTTGTATAGAATTAAAATAAGCGTCTTTCAATATTGTTTTAATTTCATCATTGATGTTGTATTTATTTTCAGGTTCAATATAGTTAAAATGTTCAATTTTTTTTGACCACTCTACCCAATGTTTTATAGGAATAAGCGGTTTAATAAAATTTTTTATTTTGCTGCTCCGCAGACGTAGATACAATTTTTGATACCAATAACTTTTAATTTCTTTTTGTGAATTTTGAACAGGAATATTTTTTAGTTTACTGATGTCAATAGTGATATTATATTTTCTACCAAATTGTTCCAGATGGTGCTCAACATCATTGTATAATTCTTCAAACAAAAAGTAATGAATACGTTCCTGTGGAATAAGTTTCAGAATTTTAGTTAACCAAATATCATACAATCCAAACGAATAAAATACCTTGTGTTCAAAAGATTCTTTATCTTTCAATGCTTTGTACACAGCGTCCTTTAAATCTAACGGATACAAACTTCTTGCTCTTTCCATTAAATAAGAAGAGATAAACCTTTGAATAGGATTTCTGAACATTAAAATAAACTGAACATCCGGTGAAAATTCCAACACACGACGCAGAGTTTCTGGCTTAGAAAAACTATTGCTATGCTTAATTAAAACGCGCTTGTCTTTTTCAAAAGAAACATCAAAAAAATAATTCTTCTTTAAAAAATCTATGCCCTTCTTATATTCATCATCCTTAAAAAAATAGGTACATTCTAATTGTGGATGTAAAATAACATTAGAGGAATGATTGAAAAGATAGGCTAAATTTGTAGTACCAGATTTTTGAATACCTGCAATGTAAAAATCCACTCTCATTCAATTGAATTTTATTTATTGTTTAGAAACATTCAGCACAACATACACTTCTTCGTTATCTTTTTTCATCCAATACCGTTCTCGTGCAAATTGTTCTACATTTTTTATATTATTCTTAAAATCCTCAATAGTACTCTTATTCTTTTGAATAGACATTTCATAATATCTTTTTTCTTCGTAAAGTTTTTTAAGTTGTTTATTCAAATCTCTTTGTGTGAAAAAATCATTTTTGTCAAAGAATAAAAGCCAAATAACAAAGAAAAGAATAGAAAGCACATATTTGTTGAGTAGCCATTTCATCATAATTTACATTTGAGGCAATTATACTAAATAAATGGTAATTAAAGAAAAATCAAATAACAAATACTGCTATACAAACTAATAGAGTTTGATGAAACACATAAACATTAAATCATTCACATATTCTATTTATTTATTATTATTGCCACAAAAAAATCTTAATCATGATTTTAGGAGTTCCAAAAGAAACAAAATACAAAGAAGCTCGTGTTGCTCTTACACCTGATGTCATTAAAGAATTAATCAAAAAAGGATACAAAGTTGTCGTAGAAAAAGACGCCGGAATTAATTCGTATATTAAAGACGAAGATTATATAAACGTCGGAGCACAAATTACCGATAAGCAAACAGTATATCAATCCGATGTTGTATTAAAAGTCAATCCACCACTTCCGGAAGAAGTAGTACTCATGAAAAAAAATGCTGTGCTCATTTCATTTATGTGGGCTCTGACCAATCCGGCATTAGTAGAAGCATGTGTAAAAGCCGAAATATCTGCTTTTTCAATGGATGCTATTCCACGCATTTCTCGTGCTCAAAAAATGGATGCACTCTCATCTCAGGCCAACTTAGCAGGATATAAAGCCGTTATTTTAGCCGCCGATCATTTAGGGAAAATATTACCTATGATGACCACGGCTGCGGGTACTATCAAACCGGCTAAAGTCGTGATTTTTGGTGCAGGAGTGGCCGGCTTGCAAGCCATTGCTACTGCCAAACGATTAGGTGCCATTGTGGAAGTAAGTGATATTCGTCCTGAAACAAAAGAACAAGTGGAATCTCTTGGTGGTAAGTTCATAGAAGTAAAGGGAGATGAATCCATTAAAGTAGAAGGCGGATATGTGAAGAACGTGTCAGAAGAATTTTTAAAAAAACAACAAGAACTGGTTGCAAAGCACGTTCAAGAAGCAGATATTGTCATTACAACGGCATTGATTCCCGGTAAAAGAGCACCATTGCTCGTGACAGAGCAAATGGTGAGAAGCATGCGAAACGGCTCTGTGATTGTCGACATGGCGGTTGAACAAGGTGGGAATGTAGCGGGCAGTAAATTGAACGAAACTATTCAAACGGAAAACGGCGTAACCATCATTGGTGAAAGCAATTTACCATCGTTATTACCCATGAATGCCAGTCAATTATATGCCAAAAACATTCAGGTCTTTTTATTACATCTTTCTGATAACAATGGCTTTAAATGGGAAATGGACGAAGAAATAACCAAAGGAAGCTCGATTGTACATCAGGGAAAAATTGTGCATCCTGCACTCCTGAATAAAAATTAAAATGCTTTCTTAGCTCAGTTGGTAGAGCAACTGACTCTTAATCAGTGGGTCGGGGGTTCGAATCCCCCAGAAAGCACTGAAAATAACATTCTCTAAATTCATAACTCAAAAATTAAAATCATGGAACAAATTCTAGAATTTTTCTCAGTTTATCGTGAACAAATTTATTTTGTCATCCTGTCTATCTTCGTGGGTGTTGAAATCATTGGTGGCGTGCCTACTGTTCTTCATACACCTTTGATGAGTGGCGCCAATGCCATTCACGGCGTAGTTATTATTGGTTCTATTCATGTTATGTTGAATTTAAACCCGGACGACACACTTGCACTAATACTCGGCTTTCTGGCAGTATTTTTAGGAACACTAAATGTGGTAGGTGGCTTCGTTGTAACGGACAGAATGTTAGAAATGTTCAAGAAAAAATAATCATTAAAAATTACTCAACTTATGTTACTCAATTATTTATTAGAAATTACTTATCTGATAGGAGCGGTATCCTTTATTACTGGATTAAAATTAATGGGGCATCCTAAAACAGCCAGAAAAGGGAATCTGATAGGCGCTGCCGGTATGACCATTGCCATATTAGGTACGATCTTTTTACATCCTAATTTTAACCCACTTATCATTACACTGATTTTTGCGGCCATTGCGTTAGGCACTATTGTGGGATGGAGGACCGCTAAAAAAGTCCCGATGACGAAAATGCCCGAGTTGGTTTCTCTCTTTAATGGCATGGGGGGTGCTTGTGCCGCCTTGATTTCCATTATTGAGTTTTATCATTCTCAACATACTACCTCTGAAGTTTCTATCCACATTGGAACAACTATTGCCATTTTAGGTGGAATGATCATTGGCTCCGTGTCTTTCTCTGGAAGTATTATTGCTTTTCTGAAGTTAAATGGCACCATGAAAAAGCCCATTCGCTTGCCTTCCTATAACATCTTAAACATTATTATTTTAGGACTTACAGTTGTATTAGCAGTTTATTTTGCTCTTGCCAATAGTTCTTTTGTCATGTTATTATTGGTTTTTGTATTTGCTTTACTCTATGGAATAATGCTAACTATCCCTATTGGTGGAGCAGATATGCCAGTGGTTATTTCTTTGCTCAACTCTTTTACTGGTTTAGCCGCAGCATTTGGAGGATTTTTATACGATAATAAAATCATGCTCACTGGTGGAATTTTAGTAGGAAGCGCTGGTACGCTCCTGACATTAGCGATGTGTAAGGCCATGAACCGACCGCTTTCTAATGTGATTTTTGGAGCATTTGGAGGGGGAGCTGCCGCAGAAGGCACCGAAACAAAAGGAACTATTAAAGATATTTCGGCTTCTGATCTTGCTGTATTATTGGCTTATTCCAAAAAAGTGGTCATTGTACCCGGTTATGGATTGGCCGTGGCGCAAGCACAACATGCTATTAAAGAACTGGAAGATTTACTAGAATCAAAGGATGTTGAAGTGAAGTACGCCATTCACCCGGTGGCTGGTAGAATGCCAGGACACATGAATGTATTATTGGCAGAAGCCAATGTAAGTTATGATAAACTCGTTGAAATGGAAGAAATAAACCCGGAATTTGAACAAACAGATGTAGTATTAGTAGTTGGTGCAAATGATGTTGTGAATCCTGCTGCTAAAACCGATCCTTCTTCACCAATTTATGGTATGCCTATTTTAGAAGTAGACAAAGCTAAACATATTATAGTCAATAAACGTAGTATGAGTGCGGGCTATGCGGGCATTGACAATTTGCTGTTCTATAATCCCAAATGCTCCATGTTTTTCGGCGATGCCAAAAAAGCATTGACAGAACTAATCGCTGAAATAAAAACATTATAGCATTTTTTAAGAATTTGGATTGCTATTAGTAAAACTTGCTTACCTATTTTTGCACCGAATATATTTTTTAACCGAATATATTTTTTATGAGATTTTTGTTTGTATCACTGCTACTTAATCTTTCTTTGAGTTTTGCTCAAATGCCAGGGAACGTTAATCCTAAAATGTTTGAGAAACTCAAAGACATGAAAATTGGAAAAGTATTGGGTAAAGTATACGATGCGAAAACGAAAAAGCCCGTAGAGTTTGCTTCTGTTGTTCTGCTGTGGTATAATAAAGACAGCGTTGTTACGGGCACTTTGGCTAAAGAGAATGGCGATTTTTTAATTGAAAATTTACCAGCATTTGCCAGTTATAGAGCGAGGATTAGTTTTATCGGCTATAAAAATTTTGAAAAAAGAATTTACCTTATACCACCAGATAAAGTGGAATTAGATTTAGGTGATATTTTTTTAGACCCTGATGTAAATGTCCTTAAAGAAGTGGAAGTAGTAGGTGAAACACCGGTATTTACTACACAAATAGACAGAAAAGTATTTAATGTTGAAAAGGATTTGTCTGTAAAAGGTGGAACAGGATTAGATGCTGTGAAAAACATTCCAACCTTGAATGTAGATGCTGACGGCAATGTGCAATTGCGTAATAAATCCGTAACATTATACATTGACGGAAGACCAACTACCTTGTCTTTAGAACAAATTCCGGCTGATCAAATAGAACGAATAGAAGTGATTTCTAACCCGTCTGTCAAATTTGACGCTTCTACAACAGGCGGCATCTTGAACGTCGTATTAAAGAAAAACAAAAAACCGGGCTATAACGGAATGCTGATGGGAGGTATTGGTACCAACGACCGCTACAACACTATGACAAATTTCAGCATCAAAGAGTATCCCTTTAATCTTTCATTAATGGGAACTTTTAATTCTCAGATAAATTACACAAAAGGATACACCAAACGCACCGACTTGTATAATGGAAGTGTGGTTGATTATTATAATCAAAACAATCACACATTCAATAAAAGTCAATTTAATTTTTTTCGTGTTGCTTTAGATTATAACATCACAAACAGAGATTTAATCACTATTTCAGGTAATTTTCCTATGGGGAATTTTTATACCAGTGATACACAACTTTTTGAAACCTTGCTTAATACCCAACGAAAATTAAGTGATGGATACAGAGTAAATAACAGTGAGGCGGGCTTTAAAGGATACACAGGGGCTTTGAATTACAAAAAATCCTATGCTACTCCCGGCAAAGAATTAACCTTTGATGCCAACTATAATTACTTTCATAGTAAAAATAATTATCTGCATTCAACACATTCTTTTGATTCTACAGGGACAGAGTTTTTCTTTTCACCATCTATTCAAAAAAACACAGGCAATCGTTATTCTAATCAAATTACTTCGCAATTGGACTTTGCCAATCCAATTTCTGAAACTAAAAAAATTGAAATGGGTTTGCGGACGAATTATGAACTTACTGAAACATTCAATAACACTCAAAATTTTCAATCTTCTATCAATGACTTTGTGCCAGATACTATTTTATCTACCAATTATCAAACTATTGAAATGATTAACGCTGCTTACATCAACTATTCTTCTAAAACCTTTTGGGATATTAAATACCAAATTGGTTTGAGATTAGAACAAACGTATTTCAAAGGTACGCTCTATCGTCCACATTTAGGCACTTCTGCATCGTTTGATTATTATTATCCAAATAGTTTAGATAACTTATCTTATATGTTCTTTCCGGGAATCTTTTTAAGTAAAGAATTGTCTTCAAAATCAGAATTGCAATTCAACATTACCCGAAAAATTCAACGCCCCAATTTCTTTCAACGCATGCCTTTTATCATGTTTGCTGATAATAAAAACTACCGCATTGGTAATCCGGGCTTAAAACCTGAATTCACAAACAAAGCAGAATTAAATCATAATTTTAACTTAGGTAAAAATAACATATTCAGTACCATTTATTTCTCATACAATCAGCAGCCCATTAGTAATACTACCTATCCGTCTGAAAAAGATTCCAGTATCTTAGTCAATACTTTTGTGAATGGAAAATCTGAAATAGAGTATGGGACAGAACAAACCATCAAATGGAATTTCTTTAAAAAACTAAATGTTACTTTTAATGCCAACGTTTACTGGCTTGCCATTACAAGTGATATTACTTATAAACAGCCACAAAAAACTTACTCTGGATGGAGTTACAATACCAAACTTATTTTGCAATATACCTTACCATGGGAAATTAATATACAAGTGAGCGGCAATTATCAAGCCCCCAAAATTATTATCGGTGGAAAAACTATTCCAATGTATTTTATGGATGTTTCTTTGAACAAAATGATTGGCACCAAATGGAATTTTAATCTCACTTTAAGTGATGCGTTTAATACTAAAAGAATGGGTATGAATACGGCCTCTGATTTTTACATACAGGAAATATCCAGAAGACGTGAAGCAAGATACTTACGCTTTACTATAAGTTATATGTTTGGAAAATTAGATGCTTCTATCTTCAAACGGAAAAAAGGTCAGCAGCAACAAAACATGAACGGCAATGCCGATGGTTTAGATTTTAATTAGTTTATTTGCCTTCAAAAAATGTCAAAAATAATTGAAATTAAAGGGATTCAGTGCTATGCTTTTCATGGCTGTATGCCCGAAGAGAAAAAAACGGGTGGGAAGTATTTAGTAGATGTGATTATTCATTATGATTATGAAAAAGCCGCTGATACAGATAACTTAAAATATACAATAGATTATTGTGAAATATACAACATAGTTCAACAACAAATGTCTATTCCAACAAAACTTATAGAAACCGTTGCCAAAAAAATCTGTTTAGAATGCAAACACCAGTTTCCAGATATTGAAAAAATATCTGTGAAAGTTGTAAAATTGTCTCCACCTATAAATGGTTTAGTAGAACATGTAGCGGTAACCTACGAGATGTAAATTGTATAGATAAAAACGAAAGTTTTTAACAAAAGATAGATGTTTTTAATAGCACGGCTTATGCTCATACGCTTTAAAGAATATGATTCATTCTGATAAATCAGAATTTGAGTGTTCGTAATAAATTCTAATAAGTAATTCAATAAGATCCTTTATAGTTAACATGTTTGTAAAACATCCCACACCTTCTCTAATTAGAGAAATACCATTTTACCTCAACAAGGTAATAAAACCTTTTTGTTCGTATGCTTTCTCATCTAATCCTTTGGCTTTAATGTTGTAATAATACGTGCCTGTTGGTGCCTCTTTTCCGCCCATTGTTTTACCATCCCATTGAATATTCCCCTTGTCTGTTTTTACCTCATACATTTTTACTCCCCATCTGTCAAAAATAGTACATTCAATTTCAGTCAAGTTTGTAGTATGTAAGATAAAGTAATCATTCACTCCATCACCGTTAGGCGTAAAGACGTTTGGTATTTCAAGGTTAGAAGGTATATCCACTGTTACCACTTTTGTAACCGTGTCAACACAAGTTCCATTGATTACAATGAGCGATACTGTATAAGTTCCAGGATTCAAATAGGTAGTGCTGGTGCCGGGAGTTGGGCTATTTGTACTCGTTGGTGCAGCAGTATAAGTACCGCCATTTCCAAAACTCCAATAGTATGTTACATTTGCCGGATTGCCAATAGAAGATTGATTCTGAAAACTCACATTCAATGGGGCAAAACCAGAGTTCGGTTGTGGAGTAAAATTAGCATCAATCGTTCCATTCACCACCGATACAGAGTTTTGAGAAGCACATCCGGTTGTGGTATTAGTAATCGCTACATAATACGTTCCCGGTGTGGTTACTGTGGTCGAATAGCTGTTAATACTGGTGAGTGTAGCATCTCTCGGACCAGTCCACAAATACGTGATATTTGTACTGGGCGTAGTGCCGGCATAAATTACCGTATTGGTATAACCGCAGGCAATTGTAGCTGTTGGTACCGGCGTGGTTGCAGGCGGCGTGGTATTACTTCCTACAAGCACCGTTGTACAAGTTTGACAACCATTAGACGTTCTCGTCGTACATAGAGTATATGTTCCAGAACTATAAAATGTGATTGGGTTATTTATAGCATTCGTTGATGTCGGCGGTGGTGTCGTCCATGTAAATGTAAGCGGTTCAGAAATAGGATTGGGGGTAAATTGCAAGGTGGTCTGTAAATCCCTACAAGTCAATGCTGTAGGCGTGGCTTTGGCCGTTAGTCCCAAAGGTTGTTTGTCCTGATATATCGTTACCGGTACCTTACGCTTACACCCATTATTCGGATCCGTAATCTCTACTGTATACGTCCCAACAGTGGTCTGGCTCACATTGCTAGTGCTGTTGACCCCCAATGTTTGTTGTGGAACCGTCCCCGGCGTATACCAAACGTATGTCGCTCCACTCACTGGTGAAGTACCAGTAATTACAGCCGATGGATACTTACAATTTAAGGTATTCGTCGGTACATCTAAAGT
>JBBIGQ010000005.1:0-163905 GCA_037447455.1 Sphingobacteriaceae bacterium
ATCCATCGTGTATCAGCGCTACTCGTACGCCTGTTACAGTAACGGTTAATCCTTCGCCTAATCTTTCATTGAATGCTTCGCCTAATCCTATTTGTAGTGGCAGTACTTTAACTCTGTCTGTTTCGGGGGCAACCTCTTATACCTGGAACGGTCCAGCGGGCTTTGTATCCAACGCATCTAATACTACTATTGCGAATGTTTCAGCATCTAATGCAGGAACTTATACAGTAACAGGAAGCGCCTTAGGATGTTCTTCATCATCCGTAATTTCTTTTACTGTAAATACCACTCCATCACCTACTGCAAGTTCTAATTCGCCTTTATGTACATCTTCTAATCTTTCTTTAACTGCAACCCCCAATGGAATGACCTCCTATTCATGGTCAGGCCCTGCGGGCTTTTCCTCTTCTCTACAAAATCCAATAATAAACAATGTAAACACGTCTAATTCCGGAACATACACTTTAACTGTGATAGCGCCCAATGGTTGTACTAACACTACTACAACAAATGTAGTGGTGAATAATGGGCCAAGTGTTACAACATCAGCAAGCGGAACGATTACCTGCTCTGTACCAACCATTCAGGTTGTTGCCTCTACTACTACAACGCCGGCATCTTATACGTGGTCGGGTAGTGGTCTTGTAAGTGGTATAAATTCATCTATTGCGGTTGTCAATCAGGCGGGAACTTATACAGTACTTGTTTCAGGTAGCGGTTGTTTAACAACTGCAACGGTTAACGTAAGTGCTAATACAGCTACTCCCAATATATCAGCAAGTGCTTCCGGAAGTATTACCTGTGCTTCACCAACAATACAAATTATTGGCAGTTCTACAACCTCCCCTGTTTCTTATTCATGGTCAGGAACTGGTATTGTAAGTGGTGCTAATTCGGCAACAGCAATTGTTAATGCAGCGGGAAACTACACACTGGCTGTTACCAATACTGTAAATGCTTGTACTTCATATACTACAATAAGTGTTGGTATAAACACAGTAGCACCTACTGTTAATGCCGGTAGCAATCAAACCCTTACTTGTTCTTCTTCATCAGTTAACCTTACAGGTTCTGCTATACCTTCTACTGTTAGTGTTAACTGGTTAGGTGGGGTATGTGGAAGCGTCAATAGTTTGACCACTGCGGCTTGCTCGCCGGGCGTCTATACATTAAGTGTTACCAATCCAATTAATGGTTGTGCCAATCAATCTACTGTACAAGTTTTTGCGGACACGAATGTTCCATCGGTTTCAGTAAGTAATACAGGTACAATCAATTGTTTTAGCTCTACTGTTCAAATCATTGCTACTACAACTTCAACTCCTGTTTCATACACTTGGTCGGGACCAGGTATTGTGGGTGGCAATGGAACGGCAACAATAACAGTCAATAATTCAGGTGTATATTCATTGACAGTAACCAATACTTCTAATGGTTGTACTTCAATTGTAACCAACAGTATTTCAGTTGATAACACAGCGCCTTCCCCTACTTTATTGGTTTCCAATACAATCACATGCTCTAATTCTACTGCTACCGTTAGTAGTATATCGGGAGGCGGAACGTATAACTATACATGGACTGGTGCTGGAATAATTGCGGGACAGGGTACCTCATCTATAACTGTAAATCAAGGTGGAACTTACACACTGGCTATTCAGGATGCTGGTAATGGCTGTGTTACAAACGCTACCATCGCTGTAAATACTGATACCAATTCTCCGAATGTAAATGTGTCTCCAAACACTCAAACATTATCTTGCTCCACACCAACCGCACAAATTGTAGCAAGTGGAAGCGCTTCTTCTTATACATGGAGTGGCAGTGGCATTGTGAGTGGAGGGAGTACAGCAACTGTTGTCATCAATAATCCGGGCACCTATACAGTAGTTGGTACAGGATTTAATGGATGTACAGCCATTGCAATTGCTACAGTATTCCCGGATGTAAATGCCCCTAATATAGCTTTATCTTCCCCTACAGAAACCATCACATGCAGTAATCCTTCCCCAACAATTTCTGCTTCTACCGGAACAATGACGAATGTATCATACTCATGGTCACCATCCTCTGGGATTTCATCCGGAGCTAATTCTTCCACGGCAACATTTACCGCCTCAGGCAATTACACACTAGTGGTTACCAATTTAAGTAACGGTTGTAGCACTTTTACGAGTGTGAGCATTACAACTGATACCAATGCCCCTACTGTTGCTACATCTGTATCTAATTCTATAACCTGTACAACTTCTACTGCAGAAGTAGTAGCATTTACTACTAATTCACCTGTATCTTTTAATTGGTCAGGAACTGGGATAATGAGTGGTTTAGGGACAGGTACAATAATTGTTAATCAGGGCGGCGTGTATAGTGTAACGGTAACGAATACAAATAACGGTTGTTCTTTCACAACATCGATTAACGTACCTGTTAATATGAATTTATCGATTGGTATTAGTGGTAATACAACTCTATGTAATGGTCAAAGCACAATTCTATCAGCAAGCGGTGCCAATACTTATACGTGGAGCACGGGAGATAATACTCCTTCTATAAACGTAACACCATCTTCCAGCACGACTTATTCTGTTATAGGCAGCAATGGTACTTGTACGGGTACAGCGATGGTGAATGTAGTTGTAAACAATACGCCAACTGTTACGGTTACTCCAATTACTGCAACGATACAAATTACAGGGGAAGTTTCATTATTAGCGAATGGTGCCGATACCTACTCATGGACGCCTTCTGATGGATTAAACAATCCTTTTGCTGCAAATCCTGTGGTAAGTCCTACAATTACTACTGATTATTGTGTTTGGGGTATAAATTCAAACGGATGTGCTGATAGCGCTTGTGTAAAAGTCATTGTAGATAATCGGTGTGGAGAATTGTTTGTACCTAATGTATTTAGCCCCAACGATGATAATAATAATGATAAACTATGTGTGTATGGAACCTTGTGTATAGTAAAAGATTATGTTTTTGTTATTTATGACCGATGGGGTGAAAAAGTGTTTGAAACAACGGATAAAACTGCTTGTTGGGATGGAACATATAAAGGGAAACCATTGAATAATGCAACTTTTGTATATTACATTAAAGGTACTAAATATGATGATACAGTTATTGAGAAAAAAGGTAACATCACACTTTTAAAATAACCCTTAAATCAGTAATTTATGAAAAAAACTATTTTATTTTTTTTATTAGTTGTAAATTTTATTGTACATTCGCAGGACATACATTTTACTCAAATTCAATATTTCCCGCTAACATTAAATCCTGCTATGAGTGGATCCAATTATGCTCTTTCAGCAAATGTGGTGTATCGTAATCAATGGAAGAGTGTTGCTGTGCCGTATACTACTATTGGTGCTTCTGTTGATGGAAGGATAAAGAAAAGTCCAAATGGTCATTTGCTGGCAGCAGGATTAAAGTTTTTTAATGATAACACCGGAGATATGCAATTAAAAACCAATGATGCAAGTTTAAATGTTGCGTATCATTTGAATCTTAAAAAAGGACATTACATTGGCGGGGGGCTTTGTGCAGGAATTATTCAAAGAAGTATTAACGTAGAGAATGGTCAATGGGGAAATCAGTATAATTTTAATACAGGTTCATTTGATAATACTTTACCAAGCAACGAAGCAATCAATTCATCCAACACATTGGTACCAGATGCTGGCCTTGGGTTTGTATATTCTTATTCAAAAAATGAAAAATACATGAGAGGAAACGATAATAGACATTACAATATTGGTTATAGTGTTTTTCATCTTAACAGGCCGGCGGCTACGTTTTTGAAAAATTCAGGCGATAAAATGTATATGCGGCATGTTATTTTCGCTCATGGTGAATTTGGAATTGCGAATAGTAATTTAAGTATAGTTCCGTTACTGGTTTTACAAATTCAAGGCCCTGGTAAAGAGTTATTAAGTGGTCTATACTTTAAATATACTATTCAGGAGCAATCTCATTATACACGAATGAAAAAGGGCACATCGTTTAGTATTGGTAGTATTTATCGGAATAAAGATGCCGTAACTACAAATTTTATTGTGGAATACGACTCTTATGCAATGGGCGCCAGTTATGATATTAATATTTCTCAGTTAAAAACAGTAAGTAAAAACAGGGGGGCATTTGAGGTATTTGTTCGGTATGTTTTACCTAATCCTTTTGGCCCTAACAATAGCAAATCAAGAATTTAAATGAATAAACTATGGCTAAAACATCAACACTCTTAATTTTATGTGGTTTAATGTATGGGCTAACGCTTTCAAACTTATATTCTCAGAAAAACAAAGACAAAAAATTAAAAGAAACAGTCAATGTAAAAAGTAGTGAAGAAGTTCTGAATTCATCCAATCAAAAAGGGGGACCTATCATTGACAGTATCAAAGTCAAAATAAATAAGTTAGGACCTAATATCAATACACCGTTTGATGAGTATGCGCCTACAATTAGTGCAGATGGTCTTGCCTTATTTTTTACATCCAGAAAGCCCTTTACAGAAAAAGAAAAATCAAAAAATAAACCTTCTAAAGAGAAAATATATGTAAGTAAAAGAAACAATGCCAATGAAGATTGGGGACCGGCAATTCCGCTTTCTGATTCTGTCAACATTCCCACTAAAAATGTTTCTAATATCGCCATTTCTAATGATGGACAAAGATTGCTGATTTACTTTGATGATAAGGGTAATGGTGAAATATATGAAAGTGTATTGAGAGGAACAGATTGGTCAGCACCGAAGTCATTAGGTGCACCAATTAATACGCCTTACCACGAATCATCTGCTAGTTTTTCTTCCGACGGAAAAACAATTTATTTTATTTCTAACCGCAAAGAAGGAAAAGGTGGAAGAGATATTTGGGTTTCCACACGAATGGATAATGGAACATGGACATCTCCCAAAAATTTATCCGAATTAAATACATCGGAAGACGAAGAAGCAGTGTACTTACATCCGGATGGAAAAACACTTTATTTTTCATCCAAAGGATATAAAGGGCTTGGAGGATACGATATTTTTATTTCAAAGTTTGAAGATGGAAAATGGCAAACACCTGTTAATATCGGACCACCTTTAAATACGCCTGGTGATGATTATTTTCTGGTAGTAGATGCAGAAGGAATTAAGGGATATATGGCATCTTCCACTACCGGCAAGGACAGAGATATTTATGAAGTGATTTTTGAAAAGAAAAAAGCAATTCTGGATTTAGTAAAAGGTGTCGTCAAAGATGCCGATACCAAACAATTTTTAGAAGCAAATATCACTAGTAAAATAATGCCCAACGAAGAAATTTTTGGAAAATATACATCTAATAAATCAACAGGCGAGTATCTGGTGGCACTTCCGGGTGGAAAGTCCTATCAAATGATATGGGATGCGAATGATTATGCGCCTTATGATGAAGATTTTGATTTAACTAATTTGACAGAATACAAAGAACAAATAATGGATATTGAACTTTTCAAAAAAGATACATTTGATAGATATATGAATATCTCGGGTTATGTGACAGATGCTAATGGCCAACCTATTAAGCAAGTTACCGTTATCTTAAAAGCCAAAGATGGTACTCTGGAAAGACAAACATTAACAGCGGATAATGGCTATTTTATTTTCAAAAGAGTACCCAGAAACAAAGATTATGATATTATTGTAGATTATCTGATGGATTATACTGTTAGTGGTAAAGTACTGGATTTGTATAATAAAAGAGGTATCAAGGATCAAAAAAATCACGACCAAGTTACAGGAACCGATGGTTCATATCAATTTAAAGTAGAACAAGGAGGACTTGAAAAATATCTCATTCCATTTAGTAAAGATAACATCCCTAACTCTGCACAGTTTGATGTCGCCACCTTCAAAAAATTCTTAGCAAAATACGGCAACTATCAGCATCCGGATCTTTCTTATAAAGTTCAGGTAGGTGCTTATGAAAATCCTCAAAACTTTGGAAGAGCATACAAAAAGCAATTCGAGAAACTGGATAAGTTGGAAGATTTGAAATTAGAAGATAATCTAACACGGTTCAATTTGTTTACAGGCATTCCAACTTATAATCAGGCTCTTGTAAAAAGAGATGAAGCAAGAAAATTAGACCCACGAGATGCTTTTGTAACGATATATTTCAAAGGTCAACGAATGCTAATCAGTAAAGAAATTTTAAAAGTTTTGAACTAAACCCTTTTTACTATGCAAAAGTACATTCTTGCCGTTTTCTTTTTTATATTTATTTTTTACAGTTCTGTTTTTTCTCAACAAAAACGCTTCAAGCAGCAGCGTATGTCTGAATTTAATGACTCTGTAAAAATTATTACAAAAAGAATAGGAATAAATATCAATTCTAAATTTGATGAATACGCACCGGTTGTAACGGCAGATGGACGGCAAATGTTTTATACTTCCCGACGCCCTTTTACAGAAAAGGAAATTAAAAAAGAAAAGGTCTCTAAAGAAAAAATTTACATTTCTACCAGAAAATCAGACAAAGAAGAATGGGAACCGGCTGCACCACTTCCTGAAATAGTCAATCATCCAACCCGTAATGTTTCCAACATTACTGTTACTAATGACGGGCAAAGGTTATTAGTTTATTTTGATGACGATGGAAATGGTGAAATCTATGAAAGTGAATTAAAAGGAAAAGAATGGTCTGCCCCTCAATCGCTCGGCTTTCCTATCAACACAGAATATCATGAATCATCGGCATCTTATGCACCGGATGGTAAAACCCTTTACTTTGTGTCTAACCGAAAAGGAGGATTAGGCGGTAGAGATATTTGGATGAGCACCAGAACTCCTGATGGCAAATGGACAACGCCTGTGAATGTGGGAGAACCTATTAATACACCCGATGATGAAGAAGGCGTGTTTATTCATCCTGATGGAAAAACGATGTTTTTCTCCTCTAAAGGACATAAAGGAAAAGGCGGCTACGATGTGTTTGTTTCGGTATATGAAGAAGGGCACTGGATGGATCCGGTGAATTTAGGCGAACCCGTTAATGGCCCCGGTGATGATATTTTTCTTGTTTTGACGGCTAATGGTAAAAAAGGATATTTCAGTTCAGAAGGCACGAATGCAAAAGATAAAGATATTTATGAATTAGAATTTATACCTAACTTTCAACTTAAGAATAGAGGACCTAAATTGGCTTTAGTAAAAGGTATTGTAATAGATGCAGACACAAAAAATCCTGTAGCAGCCAAACTCAATATAGTGGATAATGAAAAAAATGAATCTATTGGTGATTATAAGTCCAATGAAGCAACAGGGAATTTTTTAATTTCTCTACCTTCCGGAAAAAATTATGGTCTCAATGTAAATGCAGAAGGATACATGTTTCATTCTGAAAATTTTAATCTTCCGGACTCGGCGCAGTTCAAAGAATATTTTATCAAAATTGAATTAAAAAAATTAAAAGAGGGCGCAAAAGTTATTCTGAAAAATATCTTCTTTGATTACGATAAAGCAACTTTACGCCCTGAGTCGTATCCTGAATTAAACCGTGTTGTAGAATTATTAAACCAAAATCCAAAAATAAAAGTTGAAATTTCCGGACATACCGATAGCAAGGGCTCGGATGAATATAACCTGAAACTTTCTCAATTAAGGGCAAAATCGGTTGTAGAGTATATTGTGTCCAAGGGCATTCCGCCCAACAGATTAATAGCCAAAGGATATGGCGAAACACAACCCATTCACACCAACGATACCGAAGAAGGCAGACAAAATAACAGAAGAGTAGAGTTCAAGGTTTTATCTGTAGAATAATAAAGTACCGGAAAGTGTGTGCTTGGAATGAAAGTTTAATGAATGTTGTAGGGAATATTTGTCTTTTTGCTTTTTATTTTATAGTTTTGCAGGCACAAAATTTTTAGCGATGAAACGGACATTTCAACCATCAAAAAGAAAAAGAAAAAATAAACATGGTTTTAGAGAAAGAATGAGCACCGCCAATGGAAGAAGAGTGCTAGCTGCCCGTAGAAAAAAAGGTAGAAAAAAGTTAACTGTATCAGACGAAAAAACGCATAAGTAAATAGTCCATCGTCATCTTGATGTGATAATGTTTACTTTTATTAATACAAAGATTGAAAGAAAAACGTCAATTTTTTTCGTTTCTGGTTCTTCTTTTAGGGAGAAGTTTAAAAAGATGAAGTTTCTGATATTAGGATTTGTATATGTTTTCATGTTTTTTATATATTGCCGAAGCACGTGTAGATTTGTATTGACTGGAATTGGTCATTTAAAAGATTGTTGTTGTAAGTGCTTTGAATGGAAGGACATCATCATTACTGATACTTTTGACGATGGCGGGATTTAAAAAGAATGATTTTTATCAACCGGCTTTATCTTTATCAGGTATTGTGGTATCATTAGGTATAGTTTATGGCGATATTGGTACATCGCCACTGTATACCTTGAAAGCAATTATTGGTGAGAATTATATTAGTACCCAGTTGGTGTTAGGTGGGTTGTCTGCTATATTCTGGATGCTCACATTACAAACTACTATTAAATATGTCATGTTGACTTTAAATGCAGACAACAAAGGGGAAGGCGGAATTTTTGCACTTTATACACTCATTCGGCGAAATAAATACAAATGGCTGATTATTCCGGCCATTATAGGTGGCAGTGCTTTATTAGCAGACGGCATTATTACACCACCGATTACGGTAACCTCTGCTATTGAAGGTATTCAAAACATTTATTATGAAGTCAATGTAGTGCCTATTGTAATTTTTATATTGATTTTATTGTTTGTATTTCAAAGGGCTGGTACGGATTTGGTGGGCAGGTCGTTTGGGCCTATCATGTTGATATGGTTTTTAATGCTGGGTATTTTAGGAGGGAAAGAAATCATTAGCGAATGGTCAGTATTAAAAGCATTTAATCCATTGTACGCTCTGGAACTCATACAGCAGCATCCGGAAGGTATTTTTGTATTAGGTGCTGTATTTTTATGTACTACGGGGGCAGAAGCATTGTATTCAGATATGGGACATTGCGGACGAAAAAATATTCGGATGTCGTGGATTTTTGTAAAAGCAATGTTGCTATTAAATTATTTTGGACAAGGAGCATGGTTATTACAACATGAGGGGTATAAGTTATCAGAATTAGGTGCTAATGGTAATCCGTTTTTTTTAATTGTGCCCGACTCATTTTTGATTTTTAGCATTGTCATTGCTACTTTTGCAGCTATTATAGCGTCTCAGGCCTTAATCAGCGGTTCTTTTACTTTGGTAAATGAAGCCATGCGTTTGAATATTATGCCTAAGTTATTGGTAAAGTATCCAACAGAATTGAGGGGTCAGTTATATATTCCTGTTGTTAATTGGTTGATGCTGGCGGGTTGTATTTTTATAGTATTATACTTTAGAGAAAGCACGAAAATGGAAGCTGCTTACGGATTAGCCATTATTCTGACGATGCTTATGACCACCACATTGCTCAATTTTTATTTGCACATGAAACGTTATAATATCATTTTTATAGTAGTGTTTATAGGCGTATATCTTTTTGTAGAGAGTATTTTATTGTATGCTAATTTAAGTAAACTATTGCATGGTGGTTATATTACTCTGGCTGTGGCGGGGGCTTTATCATTCATTATGGGAATATGGTACATAGCAAAAAAATTATCCGAACGTTATGTGGATACCCTAAAACTGGAGGATTATAAAAAATATATTATTGAATTGTCTGCCGATACATCCATTCCTAAATATGCTACACATCTGGTATATTTAACTTCTGTAAAGGATCCGGAGTTAATAGAGCAAAAAATCATTCATTCTATCTTACAACGTCGGCCTAAAAGAGCGGATATATATTGGTTTATTCATGTGGATGTAGTAGATGAGCCCTATAAAATGGAATATAAAGTCAGACATATTGCCAAAGACGATATTATCAGAGTAGATTTTTATTTGGGTTTCAGAATTGCGCCACGAATTAATTTAATGTTTAGGAAAGTAGTAGAAGAACTGGTAAAAAATAAAGAAGTAGATATTACATCTAGGTATGAATCCTTGCAGCGAAATAATATCAGCGGTGATTTTAAATTTATCGTGATTGAAAAATACTTATCTTATGACAATGAATTGCCTTTCTTTGAAAAAATTATTTTTACTACTTATTATATTTTGAAGAAATTTTCATTGAGTGAAGGTAGGGCCTTTGGTTTAGATATGAGCGTGGTAAAAATTGAAAAATATCCAATGATATTCCGAACTCCCTCTTTAATAAATTTAAAGAGAATTCAATAATACAAACTGTTATGAATACCAATGATATATTGAATGCCTTGAAAAATGTAGAAGACCCGGATTTAAAGAAAGATATTGTAACATTAGGCATGGTCAAGGATTTAGAAGTATCTGGGAATAAAGTACAATTTAAATTAGAACTTACAACGCCCGCTTGTCCGCTTAAAGAAGTGTTAAGAAATGCGTGTATTAATGCTATTAAGGAACTGGTCAATAAAGAGGCCGACATCAATATTGAAGTAACGGCAAAAGTACGTTCCAATGTGCCAAAAGAAAATAGCACCTTGAAAGATGTAAAGCATATTATTGCTGTAGCATCGGGAAAAGGAGGAGTAGGGAAGAGCACTATTTCTGCTAATCTTGCATTAGCCCTTCAGCAACTCGGTGCGAAGGTTGGATTATTAGATGCTGATATTTATGGACCTTCACAAGCCATTGTATTTGGAGTAGAAGAAGAAATGCCCGGATCAGCACAATTTGAAGGACAAAGAAAGATGGCACCCGTTCAGGCGTATGGTATTAAAATCAATTCCATTGGTTTTATGGCTAAAGATGACTTGCCAATAGCGTTAAGAGGTCCGATGGTTTCCAAAGCACTGCAACAATTGTTTTATGACACGGTGTGGGGCGAACTGGATTATTTGATTGTGGACTTGCCACCGGGTACTGGTGATATTCAGATTACACTTTGCGGCCAAATTCCCCTGAGCGGTGCAATTGTTGTATGCACGCCGCAAAAAGTAGCCATTGCGGATGCCAAAAAAGCTATAGGGCTTTTTCGTTTACCACAGATTAATGTGCCAGTATTGGGCTTAGTAGAAAATATGGCCTGGTTTACGCCGGAAGAGTTGCCAGACAACCGATATTACATCTTTGGAAAAGAGGGGATTAAACAATTGTCCGAACAATTGAATATCCCTTTGTTAGCGCAAATACCACTTATCCAAGGGATAAGAGAACACACAGACGAGGGCACTCCATCAGTCATCAAAAATGATATCTTAGCGGATTATTTTATTAAACTGGCTCAAAGAACAGCACAGCAGATAGCTATACTTTCCAGCAAGGTAACAATGCCGGCAAACATGTAACTCAAACATTAAAAATAATACATCACTACTCCCAACATCACTACTGACACAAATACCCACAATATCGAAGCCAGTAAAAATGCTTTTGTGAAAAAGTTTTGAAACTTATTAAAGTTTAAGGATGTCCCAATAAAAAATAAGGCCAAATCTAATGTTTCTTTTGCGCCTATCTTAAAATAATGCCTGATGTCGGTGGTAAATAAAAAAGTTGAAACCAATGATGCTATAACAAAGAGTATAATAAATAATGGCAAATTCGCTTTCTTTTCCTTGTTTCCAAAAAAATAAGAAGCTATCACTACTAATGGTATAATCCAGATAGTTCGTGCTAATTTAGTTATTGTAGCTACTTGAAATGCTGCATCAGAAAATGAAGCAGATGCACCGGCTACTGAACTTGTATCATGAATGGCAATAGCACTCCATAAACCAAATTCAAAATCAGATAATTGTAAAAGATGACCAATTATTGGAAAAATAAACAACGCTACTGAATTCAATAAAAAAATTGAAATTAATGCTTTGGATATCTCTTGATTCTTTGCCCTAATCACTGGTGCAACAGATGCAATGGCACTCCCTCCACAAATAGCAGTACCACTCGCAATTAAAAAACATGTTTTCGGACTCAATCGTATTTTTTTTGATAAAATATATCCCAAAGCAAATACCAAAACAATACTCATCACTGTGATTCCAATACTCTGAGAGGACACTTTAATTACATCTGAAAACGTTAATGTAAATCCTAACCCAACTATAGCAATTTTTAATAACTGCTTTGCCCACTTATCATTTTGCTTCTGAACATAATTTCCCTCTAACACATAACCCGCAAAAGTTCCCAATAATAATGCCCATATTGCATTAATGTACGGACTAATAGATAATAAGGCAATTACATAAAACAAACTATTTTTCCATTTCATCATCTTTAAATTTTAAAATTTATACTTCAATTCGCAAAATTAAATCAGAATTATAGATAATACTTAATTTTAAGATAAATTTAAAATAGTCGGGATGACAGGACTCGAACCTGCGCCCCCCACGTCCCGAACGTGGTGCGCTACCAACTGCGCTACATCCCGATTTCAAGTAACACTGGACAATGATCACTATGAACCACATCCGCTAAAATAGAAGAATGTTTCAAGTACTTTTTCATTTCTTCCGTTGCAATGTGATAATCAATCCGCCAACCCAAATTTTTATTTCTTGCTCCTGCTCTGTAACTCCACCATGTGTATTGATGTGGTAATGAGTTGAACGTTCTGAAGGCATCTACATAATCATAACTTAAATACTTGTCAAACCACGCTCTTTCTTCTGGTAAAAATCCCGACATGTGTTCATGTTTTTCGGGGCTGTGAATATCAATAGGTTTATGACAAATATTGTAATCTCCGCTTAGTATCAAATAAGGTTGTTGACGTCTTATTTGATTGACATAATCTAAAAAATATTCCAACCATTGCATTTTGAATACTTGCCGTTCTTCGCCACTGCTGCCGCTTGGGTGATAGGCATTAATAAATGAAAAGTTTTCAAAATCCAATTTAATGAATCTTCCTTCTACATCATATAAAGAATTTTCACAACCATATTGAACGTTTTTGGGCTTTATTTTGCTAAATACCGCAACACCACTATATCCGGGTTTTTTAGCAGGAAACCAGTAGTGATGATACCCCAGTGCTTCTAATTCTAATGTGCCAATATCTTCTCTTTTGGCTTTAATTTCCTGAAGCGCAATAATATCGGGGCTTGCCTGTTTTAACCATTCTATAAATCCTTTGGCAATCGCAGACCGCAAGCCATTCACATTGTAAGTAATAATTTTCATGCTATTAAACAACGAGCACGAATTTACGAAATTGAAATTTAATGAACTTTAAAATTTAAAACCTAATCCAATTCCTAATGTAGACATTAATTGAACTCTTGGACCATAAATATCATTCGGATGATCAAATTTTCCATCTTTATTCCAATCTCTAATTATTACAACATCATCGTCGTAAAGCATTTGATTGAGAATGCTGATAGTAAATATCTTGGATAATTTGATGGTAATTAAATTATTAAACACAATATCCATATTTTGTGGATTATGAAAATAATTACTAAAAATATCCAGATAACTATCCCAGAAAAGTATCTTGTTCAAATCTTTCTTGAAACGAATGGTTAAGCGCCCACCATATTCTATTCTGACTTTTTTCCCGTGTTTAATTATTTCACCAGTATTGGAATCATACACTGCTTTTTCTACTCCAAAAGCCCCTGCATCTGCCAGATATTGTCTACTTACGATGGTCGTTTTTCCCGATAAAGGAGATAAGGAAATTGAAAAATAATCTATCGGTTTATAATCCATACCCAATGCCAATTGAATATAAGCTGGTGAAAAGAAGTCAGATGTGGCTCTTCCTGTAATTGAATCGCCTTTGTAATTATATCCCGGCGCAAATTGTGTCCTGAAATCCAGCATAGCAGAGTAGAAAAAATATTTGATAGGTGTTTTAGTATTAAATTTTGAAACAAATAAGAGCTGGTCTAAATTTTTCTTAAACAATTTATCAGCACCTGGTCTATTGAGCCCATATTGAGCGTCTAATTTATTCGTCCAATTAAATATTCCTTTAGTGTATTCAAGATTGTAATTAAGGAGAGAGTTGATAGCAATGTTACTTTGTCCTCCACCTTGCCAATTGCTTAGCGCAGTTTGACTATAATTCAATCCAATAAAACCAGAAGATTTCCAATGTTTAATCGTATCTTGAATTTGAGCATTAATAAATTGAATAGTATAAGTTAATACAATTAGTACGTAAAAAATACTTTTATTCATAGGACTAAAAATTTTAATATAAGTGAGAAAATTACTTTTGATTATTTTTTAGAATATCACGAATTTCAGTTAATAAAACTTCTTCTTTTGACGGTGTGGGTGCTGTGTTGGGCTTTGCATTCTCTTGTTTTTTGTTTAATTTATTTATCATTTTAATTACAATAAATAATGCAAACGCTACAATGAGAAAAGTGATAACATTAGATAAAAATATTCCATATTTAATTCCCGTGTTAGGAACAACTAATTCTTGAATATTGGTAAGATGAGCGGCTTGTAAGGCAGGTGAAAGAATGGCTGGCGTGATAATATCTTCTACTAAAGAAGAAACTATTTTTCCAAATGCTCCGCCAATGATTACACCTACTGCCATATCCAATACATTGCCTTTTAAGGCAAAAGCTTTAAATTCTGAAAGTAATGACATGTTTTTTTGAGGGGTAAAGATAAATATTCAATTCATTCAATTATTTAAAATGAATTATATTGCAATAAAATTTTTGTATTCCCCTATTCTCCAGCCCGTTAAACGTTCAAAGTCGTGCAATAATTTTTCTTTCAAAGGCAATTTAATTTTACTTTTATCATAATCAAAATGCCAATTGTAATTTTTTATTCTTTCTTTCATTACAGAAGGATGCGTACCAGAAAATTTTTCTAAAATATCGTTTACTTCATAATTCATAATTTTTTGTTCATCTATGTTTTGATGCAGCCATTCATCATCGTGCCAGTATTTATGAAATTGTTTTTGCTTTTCAAGTTGAGCAAAAGGATGACGCACCCAACCATAATGATAAATAAAAGCATTCGTATTTTTAACTTTCAATTTTTTGTTATCTGACTTTCTAAACCCTTGAGCATCTTTGTATGAAACAATATCCGAACGATTTCGTATGATGCGAATTTCTCTTCTGTACCATTTTCTGGAAACAGCCACATAATCATAATTACCAAAAAAATGATGATAATTAAAAAGTAACCCTTCTACATTACTTTCATTCAAACATAGTTGCATTGAATTATAAATTTTGTCGTAATTCTGTTCGTGAATCACTTCATCGCTTTGAATATAAAAACACCAATCTATATCACCAGGAATGTGCGATTTGGCTTTATTAGTTTCAACAGAAAGTACTTTTCCACCTTCACGTAAATTATCATCCCAAGTAGAATGTACAATTTTTATTTTATCAGAAGGAATTGAACGAATGATTTGCTCTGTATTATCTTCGCTTTGTCCAATAGAAACAATAAAAATATCTACCAATGGAAGTACTGATAAGATAGATTCTCTTACAGGATAATCAAATTTTTCAGCATTGCGAATAATTGTAAAACCCGCTACTTTCATAATTACAATTTATTCTGGATAGAATAAAGGATTGGCAGATGTGGAGTAAATCAGTGCCACAGCATACGCATTGATACCCTGCTGCGCTCCTACATATCCCAAACCTTCGTTGGTAGTTGCTTTAATAGATACCTGCTGTTCTGTGATATACAAAGTTTTGGCAATTACACTTTTCATTTCTGGAATGTAAGGTTTAATTTTTGGTGCTTCCATTACCAGCGTGGCATCAATGTTTGAAATAGCATATTGGTGTTCTAATAATAACTCTCCAACTTTTTGTAATAATATCAAACTGGAAATGTTTTTATATTTTTCGTCGGTATTCGGAAAATGCCAGCCAATATCGCCTAATGCTGCTGCGCCCAACAAAGCATCACAAATGGCGTGTAACAACACATCAGCATCACTGTGTCCTTCTAATCCATAATCAGCGGTCTCAATTTTTATACCCCCTAAAATAAGTGGCTTATTTTTTACAATGAGATGTACATCATATCCAAATCCTATTCTAAATTTCATAGTGTTTTGTTTATAAATTTTACTTAATAAAAGAAAGATTAAATTAAATTTTATTTATAATCTGATTTTATTTCTACGCCCCACAAAAGTGCTTTAAGAATTTCAACTTCTTCGGCTGGAATTAAAGTCCCTCTTATGTCCAGATATTCTAAATTTTTAAGTTCAGAAATGCTATTGGGCAATTTTGTTATTTTGGTATTTCTAAAAGAAAGAATTCGTAATTTTTTCAAACGGTAGATATTCCATGGTATTCTATCCATTGGATTATTTTCAATAACCAATGTTTCAAGATTTACAGCAAAATAAAGATTGTCGGGCAAAGCAAAAGTATTCGTTTTATTAAGAACTAATGTTTTCAAATTCGCATTTCTAAATAAAACTTTTGGGCAACTATCTAATACGGTGTTTTCAATAATGATTTCAGAAAGTTTTTTTAGATACTTGATATTTTTATGGATTTTCAAGGTATCTTCGTTATTGTAAATTTTCAATGTTTTGAGATACTGACAAGCAATGATACTGTGAGGTATACTGTCTATTTGGGCATTCCCAGTTTCAAGATATTGAATGTTGGGAAAATTGAAATACGAGCAAGAGAGTTGAATAGGATTGTTCAAGGAAGAAAAATACACAAGGTTATGTAAATCACAAAATGATTCGGGCAATTGAGAAATGTTATTGGAATTGAGTTGTAAATTCATTAAATTTTTGAGTTGATTAATTTTATTGAAAAGTTTGTGGTCAATGGTTTGATAACTTAAGTCCAATTTGTAAACCTGATTAGATTGTTTCAATGCTGTCTTTAAATCTTTGAAAACTTCGGCATTAAAAGGTCCGTAAACATCAAAGGACTGTTGAGCATGTAAATTAAAAAAACTCAACAACAAAATTATTAAATAAACCTTTTTTGAATGGATTAGTATTTTAATTATTAGAATTAGGGGCACTTAATCTTAAATTTTCTATTATACTCCTTTATTATTCTTTACCCACAGATAGGAAAACTCAATATATCGTTCCAAATCCATTTTGAATAAATTATCTGTATTTCTGTTTCCTACAATCACATTATAGGGAGTATCCTGAATAGATAAAACCGCTTTCTTATTTTGAAATATTTTCTTTACATCTTCTGCCTTTGTACAATCTAATACGCCTACCTTATGTCCAGACAATTTATCTTCCCAAATTTCTCCATACTTTAATCTACAATAAGGTAAAATCTTGGTGCGAATATTCTCATCACTATCTAATCGAGTTAATGGCTCTTTCATAATTTACTCAGTTTGTTTTTTATCCTTTTATTTTATTGTCCTTCTATACTCTCAACTATTAGTGTTGTGCTGGTGCAATGAGTAGCAAGTACTTTAACATACTCTCCTTTTTGATGCTGCTTTTTTGGGAAAACAACAACCACATTTTGAGAATTTCTGCCCATCCACATTTCGGATGATTTTCTTGAATCTTCTTCAATCAAAACTTCGTGAACTTTCCTCACCTGTTGTTTTACTTTTTCAGCACTGTGTTGTTGTTGTAAAGCAATAATTTCATTCAATCTGTTTTTCTTTACTTCTTCTGGCACATCGTCTTTATATTTTCTCTCTGCCAAAGTTTTAGGGCGTTCACTGTACATAAACATATAAGCAAAGTCAAATTTGACAGCATTCATCAAGTCCAAAGTGGCTTGATGGTCGGCTTCTGTTTCTCCACAAAAACCTGCTATAATATCAGTAGATATAGCACAATCGGGCATATAGCGGCGAATGGCTTCAATACGGCTTAAATACCATTCAGCAGTATATCCCCTATTCATTCGTTCTAATACTGTATTACTACCACTTTGAACCGGCAAATGAATGTACTTACAAATGTTAGGATACCGCGCCATTACTTCCAAAACTTCATCGGTCATATCTTTGGGATGTGAAGTAGAAAAACGAATTCGTAATTGAGTATCTATTTCTGCTACCATTTTCAGCAGCTTGGCAAAATTTACAGCGTTTTTATCTTGTTCTTTTTTTAGCAAATCCTTTTTAGCCCCATCGCCATTCCAATAATAGGAATCCACGTTTTGCCCAAGTAGTGTAACTTCTTTATATCCTTGTTTCAAAAGGCCTTCAACTTCTTTCAAAATTGAATGTGGATTTCGGCTTCTCTCTCTTCCTCTGGTAAATGGCACAACACAAAAACTACACATATTATCACATCCTCGCATAATGCTGATAAATGCCGTAACACCATTAGAATTCAATCGTACAGGTGAAATATCGGCGTAGGTTTCTTCTTTACTAAGAATGACATTCACAGCTTTTTTGCCGTCTTCTGCTTCTTCTACTAAATCAGGCAAAGAACGATACGCATCAGGTCCCGCCACAATATCTACGAGCTGCTCTTCTTCCAGCAATTGATTTTTCAATCGCTCTGCCATACAACCCAATACACCAACAATAGTATTTTTTTGTTTTTTAAGTTGTTTCAATTCACGCAAGCGATAACGAATTTTTTGCTCTGCATTGTCCCGAATAGCGCAGGTATTGAGTAATATAAGATTGGCCTGCTCTGCTTCTTGTGCTAATTGAAACCCTTTTTCCGATAAAATAGCACCAACAATTTCGCTATCCGATACATTCATTTGGCATCCGTAAGATTCTATGTAAAACGTTTTTTGAGACATATTAAATTAATATTTTATTCTACTGTCACACTTTTAGCAAGATTGCGGGGTTGATCTACATTGCATCCTCTTAATACCGCAATGTGATAAGCCAAGAGTTGCAATGGAATGACTGAAATCAACGGGCTTAATGTTTCATCAGTTTCTGGAATTTCAATTAAATGGTCGGCAAATTGCTTAACGTGTTTATCTCCAGCCGTTACGATTGCAATGATTTTCCCTTTGCGAGCTTTTACTTCCTGAATGTTACTCAACACTTTTTCATAATTAGGCCCTTTGTTAGCTAAAAATACTACAGGCATGTTTTCATCAATCAACGCAATAGGCCCGTGTTTCATTTCGGCGGCAGGATAACCTTCCGCATGAATGTATGATATTTCTTTAAGTTTTAATGCCCCTTCTAAAGCAATTGGATAGCCATACCCACGACCTAAGTACAAAAAGTTTCTGGCATCTTTATAAATTTTAGCAACAATCTGAATGTAAGTATCACTTTCCAATACCTGTTCTATTTTTTGGGGAATGGCTTCTAATTCGTAAAGAAGAGAACGAAAACGATTAACAGGTAATGATTTTTTTAATTGAGCAATGTGTAAAGCCATTAAGCTTAATACTGTAATTTGTGCTGTAAATGCCTTAGTAGAGGCAACACCGATTTCGGGACCTGCGTGAGTATAACTACCTGCATGGGTTGCCCGTGCAATGGAAGAGCCCACTACATTACAAATTCCCAATACAGTAGCCCCCTTTTGTTTTGCTATCTCAATCGCTGCCAGCGTATCAGCAGTTTCACCACTTTGTGAAATAGCAATTACCACATCGTCTGGATATATAATGGGATTTCTGTAACGAAATTCTGATCCATATTCTACTTCTACAGGTATTCTTGTAAAATCTTCCAGCAAGTATTCTCCAATCAAGCCCGCATGATAAGAAGTCCCACAGCCCACAATTATTATTCGTCTGGCTTTTGCTAATGTATCTTCATAATCTTTAATACCTCCTAAAAATACTTTTCCTTCACTTGCATTGATTCTGCCCCGCATGCTGTCTTTGACGGATTTGGGTTGTTCAAAAATTTCTTTAAGCATAAAATGATCGTAACCACCTTTTTCAATGGCTTCTAATTCTAAAGTTAACTCTTCAATGTAAGGTGTAATTTCTTTTCTATCTTTTAAGTTGATAATTTTAATATCCTCCCCTTTTTTAATCACTGCTACGGTTTCATCTTCTAAGTATACTACATTTTTGGTATATTCTATAATTGGTGAAGCATCGGAGGCAATGACGTATTCATTTTTTCCGATGCCAATTACCATAGGGCTACTTTTTCTGGCTACAATCAAGGTGTCCGGATTGTCTTTGTCCAGAATCACAATGGCGTAAGCACCAACAACTTGATTTAATGCGGCAATGACAGCATCTTCAAGAGATAATTTATCGTGTTGTTGAACATCTTCAATAAGATGCACAAGAACTTCTGTATCTGTTTCCGATAAAAATTGATGTCCCCGCTTTTTTAATCCTTCTTTTAGTGAAGAGTAATTTTCAATAATGCCATTGTGAATGATGGCTAATTTTTTGTTTTGAGACAAATGAGGATGTGCATTGACATCATTCGGTTCGCCGTGCGTAGCCCATCTGGTATGGGTAATGCCAATTGTGCCGGATAGGTCTTTATCTTTGCAAAAAGCATCTAACTCTGATACTTTTCCTTTCTTTTTGTAGATTTTGAGTTCTCCTTGTTCATTTATCATAGCTACGCCGGCACTGTCGTATCCTCTGTATTCAAGGCGGTAAAGTCCTTTTATCAGAACTGGAAAGGCGCTTTTATCGCCCACATATCCTATAATACCACACATATACTTTTTGCTGTAAAGATACGAAACAAATTTTAGCCAATTATAGTCAAACTTTATTTTTTTTGTATCAAAATTTTTTCCTTGAGGTGTAAGTGATTATTTGAGTTTTTCCATTCAATAAAATAAAAACCACTTTCGTATGTATCAACATTCAACTCTGTTTCAGAAGAATAAGTAGTTGATTCTAATATTTTTCTACCATTAATGTCATAGAGAGTTATTTCTGATTTACCTTGTATTGGGGGGAAAATGGTAACTTGAATTTTTTTATCGGCAGGATTAGGATATACTACCATTTGAGGAGAATATTGGTGTTGAGATCTTGTAAATTCTTTTACGGAAACGGTCATCAAACTGTCAATGTTTAGATTTTCATCACCAGGTTGATAGATAGTAAACATAAATGAATCAAAAAACATTTCGTCGGATGTTTGATAACCGGCATATATATTTTGTGGTGGGTTAAACGGATTGTTAGGGTTAGATGCTGTATTATCATAAGTATGAATGCCTGTCCATTTATAATTAGCAGGAATAATGACGGGCTTTTTGTAAAAATAGTAACCTTGCCAATTAAAATTCCAATCATTGATGCGAATTAATTTTACAGTGTCTGTAAATGTAGGAGATACGGCAAAGTTGACAATGTTTTTACCTATAAGATGTTGATGAGGGTTAGCAGATAAAACAGTGATAGGTAAATAGAACTTACAATTATTGAATATACCGGAGGTGGGACATTCATTAGTGTACGTTTGAACAGTGCCTGCTGGTATATTTAATGACCAGTTCTGTAACAAAGGTACTGTATAAACTTCTCTGATGTTTGTTTCACTTGTTGGGTATAAAAAAATACGTACTTTAGTAGAGTCAAGCTGGCCTATGGTTCCTTTGGGGTAGTGAATTTGAAATACGATATTACAATTGGGATATAAAGGTATGCCAAATTTGGCTGGTACAACAGAAGGTAAAATCACTGGCCCGAACCTGGATCATAACCCGCTAAACCAAATTGTCCCATCACATTATAACAATTAGTGTAAGTAGTTGTAACGCTGGGTTTTGAACTGCTTGTATCAGCAGTAATAATGGCATGGTGCACAATAGATGGATTGCCAGGAACAATTTCAATGGCTTTCACATAACGCAGTGTGGGATTATTGATAGGAATAGAAAAACAAACGTATTCATCATTCGTAGTGGCCTGTGAGGTATAGTTAGGTATTTTAACTTCAATATCAGGTGTGCCGGGTAATTGATAAACATTGGTATAAGTAGGAGGAACAGGCGCATTAGTCATATTTCCTTGCGGGGTACCATTATTAACCCAATCTACTATTTTTTGTAATTCTGTTGGAGTGAGTATTCTTTCTTCAATAAATCTTGTGCAACTTGTATCAGGAGGCCATGGCGGCATAATCCCATTTTGAACGTCATATTTTATAATTGATTTATACGTTACGGCTGTGGTGTAATTTATCAACGAAAAAGGCGCAATTCCACCATCGTGATGACATTTGGTACATTTATTGTAAAAGATAGGTGCGATGTCATCAGCCCAAGTAGGAACTTGAGAAAATGTGCTGAAAGACAAGAATAATAGTAACAAAGAAATACTTAAAAGTTTTTTCATAGCATATTATTTATATGCAAAAGTAGATATTTTTTACTACTTAAGAAAAAAGATGTTGTTTTTTATTGTTTATTTTTACTTAGTACCACAATATTTTCAACATGTGTAGTGTGTGGAAACATATCTACTGGTTGAACTTTTTGAATGCTGTATAGATCAGATAAAAAACTAATATCCCTTGCTTGTGAGGGCGGACTACAACTGACATACACAATTCTTTGCGGTGCAATTTTGCGAATCTGATGTATCACATCCTTGTGCATACCCGCTCTTGGCGGATCTGTTATTATCACATCTGGTTTTCCATTCTGAATAACGAAATCATGGAATAGTAATTCCTTTATATCCCCGGTAAAAAAATCTATATTATTTATTTCGTTCAATTGAGCATTTGCTTTGGCATCTTCTACAGCATTTTGTACATATTCAATACCAATGACCTTTTGGAATTTATCGGCTACATATAATCCAATTGTGCCTGTTCCGCAATACAAATCGTACACCAATTCATTACCCGATAATTGAGCATACTCTTTTACAAGATTATACATTCGTTTGGCTTGCAAAGAATTAGTTTGAAAGAAAGAATTCGGACTAATCTTAAACTTCAAATGACCTAATTGCTCAGTAATGTAGTCTTGACCTTTGTAAAGAAACAATTTTCCATTGGATAAACTTTCATTGGCCATGAAAAGATGCGCATACATCAAAGATTGAATAAACGGGAACTTTTGATAAATGGCATCTAAGATTGGGAAAATAATTTCTTCTTTTAATTCATAAACTCCTAAAATAACCATCCACTCATTCAATGTAGTGTTTCGTATGGTCAGCGTACGCAATAATCCCTGATGATTTTTTATATCAAAAAAAGAAATATGATTTTTCAAAGCATACTCACGAACAAAATTTCGGATTTGATTGGAAATATCGTTTTGCAAATAACATTGATGAATGTCTAACACTTTATCAAATGCCCCTGATTTGTGAAAGCCGAGTGCATGCGTAATTTCAGATGTTTCTTTATTAAAAAATTCTGGTTCTATCCAACGTTTGTTTGAAAATGTAAATTCTAATTTATTTCGGTAAAACTGAATCTGCGGGCTTTTGATAGGTTCTTCAATGGAAGGGTAATTTAAATTACCTATTCTTTTTAAGGCATCTTCAATAAATTTTTTCTTAAATGATAATTGTGCCTCATAAGATAAATGTTGCCATTTGCAGCCACCACAATATCCAAAGTGCTTACAAAATGCAGATACTCTATAGGGCGATGGATGTAGAATTTTATCTGCTTCTGCTATTACATAACTCCCTTTTACTTGGGTAATCCTAACATTGGCAATATCTTTTGGTACAATGGATTCTGTAAATACAACGACATTGTCCTGTGTTCTTCCAATGCCCATTCCTTCTGCGGAAATATCCTGAAATTCAACATTTTCAAGTAGTTGTCCTTTTTTAAATTTTTCTTTGAGATGTGCCATAACATTAAAAATGTTTCCAACCTTGTGCTGTAATCGGATGAACGGTTCCCGATTTGGAAATTAAATTGTATTTTTTGGAAAGTTCTGTAATATAACCAATAATGCTAAAGTCGGGGTGATTTTTAATTTTATCGTATTCGCTTGATGGAAGGGTAAACAATAGTTCATAATCTTCGCCGCCATTCATCGCACAGGTGGTAGGGTCTAAGTTAAATTCTCTGGCACGTTGATGCGTTTGTATATCTATAGGAATTTTTTCTTCATAAATTTCACATCCAACATTAGATTGTGTGCAAATATGAATAATTTCAGAGGCCAATCCGTCGCTGATGTCAATCATTGAAGTGGGTTGAATATTCAATCGTTGAAACTCTTCAATAATGTCTTTTCTGGCTTCGGGTTTGAGTTGTCGTTCTAAAATGTAGTCATTGCCTTCTAAATCGGGCTGAACTTTTGGATTTTCAAGGAAGACGGCTTTTTCTCGTTCTAAAATTTTTAATCCCATAAACGCACCGCCCAAATCACCAGTAACGACGATGAGATCTTTTTCTTTTGCGCTATTTCGGTAAACAATTTTATTTTTTTCTACTTCACCAATGGCTGTAATGTTGATGACCATTCCTTTGTGAATAGTAGAAGTATCGCCACCGACAAGGTCTACTTGATATTTTTTACAAGCCAACAAAATGCCAGAATAAAGTTCTTCAATGGCTTCTAATGTAAAACGATTGGAAACGGCTAATGATAGTACAATTTGTTTGGGGGTGCCGTTCATTGCGTAAATATCACTGAGGTTGACAACAACGGACTTATAACCTAAATGTTTCAAAGGTGTATAAGTTAAATCAAAGTGAATGCCTTCTACCAAAATATCGGTGGTGACGAGTGTGTAGTGTGTTTCATTTTTTTCAATGACAGCGGCATCATCGCCAATCCCTTTAATGGTTTGAGAATGGTAATGCTTTACACTTTTTTGAATGTGTTCAATAAGTCCAAATTCACCAAGGTCTGAAAGTGGCGTAAGGTTTTTGTTTTGAAAATTGTCCGACATAAAAAACTTGTGTGGCAAAAATAGATATAATCCCTATAAAAGCCATCAATAAATAATGATAATCACTTATAATATAATTATAATTGACTTACTGAAAAAAAACATTATTTCTTGAGAAGTACCCGAGGCGGGAGTCGAACCCGCAATCCTTTGCAGGAACTGGTTTTTGAGACCAGCGCGTCTACCAATTCCGCCACCCGGGCATTTTTTACCTTACAACAAATCAATGTACCCGGGGCGGGACTTGAACCCGCACGGCATTATTAGTGCCACAGGATTTTAAGTCCTGCGTGTCTACCAATTCCACCACCCAGGCAAACATTTGTTGTATAATAAAACGGAGAACGAGCACGGCTGTTCTATCTAACACGGCTGTTCTATCTAAAAACTAAAAAGAGCGGGAAACGGGACTCGAACCCGCGACCCTCACCTTGGCAAGGTGATGCTCTACCAACTGAGCTACTCCCGCATTGTCAAAGTACTTTCTACAAAATTAAAATTCGCTGGCAAATATACATACAATTTATTTGAAATTCCAAATTTATTTTTAATAATACATTTTTGCCGCCCTCAAAAATATTAATGAATTATCTTTCTACTTCGAGCGGGAAACGGGACTCGAACCCGCGACCCTCACTTTGGGAAAGTGATGCTCTACCAACTGAGCTACTCCCGCCTAAATTTTGTGGCGAAACAAATTTACAAAATTTTTATTCAGCAAACTTTAAAACCATTTGATTTTTTTAATGTATTTTTGTGCAAAAAGAATTATGAAAAAAACAATACTCTTCTCTCTACTTGTGTTTCTATCCTATTTTTCACAAGCCCAATCCGACACTGTAAAAATTGCCGCTACGCTTACGCCCGAGCAAATCGCACAAAACGATTATAACTCAGGTTTGAATTATTTAAACAACAACAATCCTACAATGGCCATTCAACTTTTTACACAGGCGCTGCAAAATATGCCTAATTTTGAAAAAGCATTTTACAACAGAGCATTAGCATACATTAAACTTAAAAATTATCAGGATGCCTTAAAAGACATCAACCAAGCCATACAATTGAAACCATCGGATGAGTATTATTTTACCAAATCTCTGATATTTTTTCATCAAAATAATAAAGACAGTCAAGAACAAGTGTTACAAAAGGTTCTAATACTCAATTCCAATCACGCCGAAGCCAATTATTATTTAGGTATGTTGTATTTTAATTATCAGGATTATGATAAAGCATTGCAATATTATCAAAAAGCCGTGCAATCCAAACCCGATTATGCTTATGCATACAACGATTTAGCATCCACTTATTTGATGAAAAACGATTTGGATAATGCTATTAAAAATTACGAATTGGCTGCTAAATACTCTCCACAAGCATTTATCTATAATAATTTAGGTTCTGCATACAGACAGAAAAAAGATTATACCAAAGCCATTGAGGCCTATACCAAAGCCACTATGATAGATGAAAATTATTTTTTAGCGTACATTAATTGTGGTGCTGCCCGATTAGAAAAAGGAGATATTTCCGGAGCAAAAAGCGAATTTGAAAAAGTTATAAAAAAAGACCCCAAAAATTCTGCTGCATACAACGGTTTAGCGGGTGTTTATATCAAAGAAAAAGATTATAAAAAATCAAAAGAAATGGCTACCCGTGCAATAGAATTAGAACCCAACAATGGACAGGCCTATTACAATCGTGGTATTGCAAGACAAATGCTTCGTGAAGAAGAAGAGTCCTGTAAAGATTGGAAAAAAGCATTAGAACTTGGAATCACACCGGCTAAATCATTTATTTCAACCGATTGTTCCGAATAAATAAAAATTTAATTTTATGAGAAAAATAAACCTACTTTTTTTAATCTTTTTATCCTGGAAGTTAGTATCTCAAAATGTCGAATTTGAAAAGAAAAACTTTCCCGGAAGAAAAGACGAACTGAATGAAGCCAAAGAAAACATCAAAAAAGGCGATGAGATATTTCAACAAGGCGAGGTCTATTACCGAGATGCTTTGCCATTTTATCTAAAAGCGCAGAACTTTAACCCCAACAATGCTAAATTGAACTTCAAAATAGGTTTAGCTTACTTGCACTCTTTTGATAAGAAAAAGGCCTATGATTATATTTTGAAGGCATTTACATTAGACCCACAGGTAGATCCTAAAATTCGTTATTACACGGGAAGAGTATATCATTTGAACTCGGAATGGGATAAAGCCATTCAGGAATACAATTTGTATCTGAATAGCATTAAAGATAAAAATGAAATTAAAGTTGTGAAGAAAAAAATAGAAGAATGTAATAATGGAAAAATTTTATCTCAAACACCAATGCGGGTTTGGGTAGATAATTTAGGTCCAGAAGTAAACACCTCTTTTAATGAATACTCTCCCGTCATTACTACCGATGAAAGTGTTTTAATGTTCACTTCCCGACGCCCCGGTGGAGTCGGAAATAAAATTGATGAAAACAAAAACGAATATTTTGAAGACGTGTGGGTGAGTTATAAATCCGGTAAAAAACATACAACAGCCGTAAACTTAGGTCCACCAGTGAACACAGAAAATCACGATGCCGCTGTATGTTTATCACCTGACGGACAAAAATTAATTACCTATCAGGGCGGCGTCAACGGCGGCGATTTGTTTATTTCTTATTTAGTTGGAAAAGTATGGTCTAAACCAGAAAATCTTGGAAAAGCGATTAATTCCAAATATCACGAATCTTCCGCCTCTTTTTCTTATGATGGGAAAATTTTATACTTCGTCAGCAATAGAGAAGATGGATTGGGAGGGCACGATATTTATTATTCGGAAATCAACGAGAAGGGCAAATATGAAAAAGCCGTCAACATCGGTCCCATTATTAATACAGAATACGATGAGGAAGCCGTGTATATGATGCCCGATGGAAAAACAATGTACTTTGCTTCCAAAGGTCACAACTCTATTGGTGGTTATGATGTATTTAAAACTACTTTTGAAAATGGACAATGGACAAAGCCAATTAATATTGGTGTCCCAATCAATACACCAGATGATGATGCTTTTTTTGCACTGGCTGGCAGTGGCAGACGCGCTTATTATTCTTCTGCTTCTTTAGGCGGATATGGGGGAATGGATCTTTACAAAATTACCATTCTTGGCCCAGAAAAACAACCTTTACTCAATACGCAAGACCAACTATTGGCAATGGCTGCTAAACCCGTTACGAACTTAAAAGTAGAACAAGCTGTAGAAGTAACAAAACCTAAAATGACTTTATTAAAAGGCATTGTTTATGATGCTAAAACCAATGAGCCACTGGAAGCCATTCTCAATCTCATTGATAATGAAAAAAACGTGATACTGGCATCGTTCAAATCGAATGCTGCTACTGGAAAATATCTGGTTACCCTTCCTTCAGGAAAGAACTATGGTATTGCTGTTCAACGCGAAGGATATTTATTCCATTCTGAAAACTTCAACTTACCGGCAGATGCTGAATACCAAGAGGTTACAAAAGATATTCCTCTCAAGAAAATTGAAATTGGGAATGCCATTGTATTAAAAAATATCTTCTTTGATTTTGATAAAGCTACCTTGCGTACGGAATCCTACAATGAGTTAGATAGATTGGTTACGTTACTTACAGAAAATCCTTCTATAAAAGTAGAATTATCGGCGCATACAGATAGTAAAGGTTCGGATGAGTATAATATGAAACTTTCTCAAAAACGAGCAGAATCAGTAGTGAATTATTTAATTAACAAAGGTATTTCCTCGGACAGATTGATTGCAAAAGGATATGGAGAGACACAGCCCATTGATACCAATGACACCGAAGAAGGGCGTCAAAACAATAGACGAGTTGAATTCAAAATCGTTAGTGCGAAATAATTATTCACTGATTATTTTTTTCAATAATGGAAGTGAGTTCCAAAAATTGTTCGTAATGAAGTTGTTCGGGTCGTTTGTCTGAATAAGGCAATGAGAGCTCAGATGCCCATTTCTTTAAACTATTTCTTAATGTTTTTCTACGCTGTTGAAACGCTGTTTTCACCACATCAAAAAAAAGTTTTTCATTAACAGGTAATTGAAAATGGTTGCTTTCAAGTGCAATAACCGCTGATTTCACTTTGGGCGGTGGGTTGAAATTACCTTCATTTATGGTAAATAGATATTTGGTAGTATAAAAAGTTTGAATAAGCACACTTAGTATGCCATAGTTTTTATTACCGGGTGGTGAGCAAATTCTTTCTGCTACTTCTTTTTGAAACATTCCAACAAGATATTCCAAATTATGTTTATTTTCTAAAACTTTAAACAAAATCTGACTGGAAATGTTATATGGGAAATTCCCAACAATATTAACCTTTTGATTAGACAGTATTTTTTCAATAACTTCTGATTTCAAAAAGTCCTCCAATAAAAATTGGTTGGCATATTTAGGAAATTTTGATTTTAAATATTGGATGGACTCTGCATCAATATCAATAGCCACAAAATTATTTTCTGGCAGATGTTTTAATAAGCGTTCTGTCAAGACACCAGTACCTGCTCCAATTTCAATAGTAAAGTGAATGGGATATTGCAAAAAAGTATGAACAATTTTTTCGGCAATGTTTAAATTATTGAGAAAATGTTGACCAAGATGCTTTTTGGCTTTCACCACGTATTAACTATTGAATTGTTTTTAAGACCGTTCGTGTTGCTACAAATTTTCCTTCAAATTTTTTCTTATGCTCACTCTGCAATGAACCAGCAAACTCTTTTTGATATTTTTCAAGATTTTCCACTTTTTCAAAATAGTACTGTATGTTGTAAGTGGATAAATCTTCTGCCATTGCAGAATATACCTGAAAAATTTTATAGTGCGTAAAACATCCCGTTCGCATTACATTCGGAATATGCTTATTTTTCATCCATTTTAACCATTCTTCTTCCAATTCTTTATCAATGGATATTGTAACAGAATAAATGTACATATTGAGGGCAAATATAATAACGATTGTGTAAAATGGTGCTTTTATTTATTGAAATTTGCTTTTGATTGATCGAAAAATTTTAATTTTGCATTAATTATTATTTAAATTTGTAGCAAAATAGGACATGATTAAACACATAAACTTTATAGCATCTGTAATTTTGCTAATGTTTTTCATTGATTTAAGAGCACAATCCACACAAACCTTGACATTCAATTATACGGGTGCTGCACAACAATTTACAGTTCCGCCCTGTGCTAACACTATAACTGTTACAGTAGCAGGGGCACAAGGTGGAGCATCATCCAGTGGAGCAATGAATTTTGGAGCCACTGTGAGCGGTGTTTTGAATGTTACACCTGGTCAGGTTTTACAAATTAATGTAGGTGGACAAGGCACTTGTCCTACTACGGCCAATGGAGTGCCGGGTGGTGCTGGTTGGAATGGAGGTGGTAATGGAGTTGGCGTATCTTTAGCTGGACAATTCCCTTCTTGTGGGGGAGGTGGTGCCTCCGATATACGAGTTCCCCCTTATGGATTAAATGATAGAATTGTGGTAGCCGGAGGAGGAGGAGGGCAGAATGGTGGGTCGGCGTCTTATCTTGTTTCGGGAGGTGCAGGCGGTTGTGCTACCGGAAATGCCGGACAAGGTTCTGTATTTACTGGTACAGGGGGGGCAGGTGGTACTCAATCATCTGGCGGAACTGGTGGTCCGCCTTGGAGTGGTGGAGGAAATACCGGACAAAATGGAAGTTTGGGGCAAGGTGGTAATGGAGCAGTAGGCGTTAGTGGCGCTGAAGCACATGGTGGTGGTGGTGGCGGTGGATATTATGGTGGAGGCGGAGGTGGAAGTGATGGCTGTTGTAATGGCGGAAATGGAGGAGGGGCCGGTGGCGGTGGATCCAGTTTGGTACCAGCCGGAATGACTTGCAATGCAGGTAACAACCCTGGAAATGGCTATGTTATTGTGGTTGCACCCGTATGTGGCTGTACTGTTGCAGCGTCCAATAGCGGTGATGTATGCACCGGTGGGACCTTTTCTTTGTCCGCAACTACTGTTACTAATGCTACCTCTTACGCATGGAGTGGCCCCAATGCTTTCAGCAGTTCACAACAAAACACCGTTGTTACAAATGCCCCTGTTTCTGCAACTGGTGTATACACAGTTTTAGTAACTGCACCCAATGGCACTTGTGCTGCTACTACTACTGTGAATGTTGTTTCACCCGGCACTATCACAATATTTCCGGCGGATACAGTTTGTCAATCCTCTTCGTTTACTTTAACAGCAACAAATAATTCTACACTTGCCACCACTTATACATGGAGTGGTCCATCTGCCTTTACTTCTGTTCAACAAAATCCTGTTTTAAACAATATTTTACCATCACAAGCAGGTGTCTATACGGTAACAACATCTGTAACCATGGGGACTCTTCAATGTGTTACTAATGCTTCCTCCACCTTAAATGTCATTCCAATTTATACTCCGAATGTAACACCGCCTACAACCATTTGTGTAGGAGATAATACAAGCTTTACAGCAAGCGCTACCTCTGCAAACAGCTATTCCTGGACCGGTCCAAATAATTATACAGCCAATACTCAAAACATCAACTTTACCAACGCACAAGCCAATCAATCCGGAACATATACCGTAACGGCTATTTTTATAAGTGGAAATGTCAGTTGTTCCACCTATACTACTACGGATTTATCCGTTTTACCAAAAGTTAATTTTACTCTCAGCCCTGTTCCCAATGTTTGTCCCGGAGAAGCCATTCAAATCAATGGACCCGCAGGCGCCTCTTCTTACACTTGGGTAAACCCTTACGGACAAGTAGTTTCTAATCAACAAAACTTAAATATCCCCAATGCTAATTTTGGAATGAGCGGTGTTTATACACTTTCAGTACAGCCCAATGGCGGATGTATCTCCTCCAATAGCATCAATGTAACGGTCTTAACCCCCATCTCGTTTTCAGTAGTGCCAACAGACAAAACCATCTGCAAGGGAGACAGCGTTTTTGTGTATGCTATGTGTTTAGGTGGTAGTGGTGTGTATACTTACCAATGGTATCCGTATACCGGATTGTATTTCCCTTCTGGATTTGCCAACATAGCACAGCCACAACAAAGTACGTATTATACCGTGATAGCCAATGACGTCGCCTGTCCGCAACAAACCATCACAAGTAGTTTTTGGATTAATGTATTACCACTACCAGAACCTAATTTTGTATACGATAAAATAAAAGGATGCAGACCCTTGTGTGTGCAATTAAGCGGTTATTCATCTCCCACATCTATCAACACAATATGGGATTTTGGATATAACTTGTATGCCAATGGGGATAGTGTCAATTATTGTTTTGAAAAAGTCGGGGTTTATCCTATCAAAGTACTGCTCGTGGATGCCAATGGTTGTAAAAATGAAGTTATAGCGCCGTTTGTGATAGAGGTTTATCCAAGACCAGAACCCACCATTTATTTTACCCCCAATCCTGCCACTTTATTGCACAATGAAGTAGAATTTATCGCCACTTATAATACGCAATCACCTATTGTTAATTGGCACTGGGACTTTGGAGATATTATGACAAACAGCGATACCGCCAATACACAAAATGCGACTTACACCTACACTTATGTCGCCAATTATCCTGTGATGTTAATAGCAACAAATGAATATGGTTGTACCGATACAGTGTACAGATTGATTAGTGTAACAGAAGAATTTACGATGTATATTTCCGATGTATTTACGCCCAATGGTGATGGACTGAATGATGTGTTTGTAGTAAAAGGAGCAGGATTTGTAGAAGAAGGATTTGAAATGTTGATATTTGACCGATGGGGGCATTTGATTTTTAAGAGTAATAGCCCTTATGTTGGTTGGGATGGAAAAATAAAAGGCGTGGATGCTAAAAGCGATGTGTATGTGTATAAAATAAGGTGTTTTACCACGGTGCAAAATATAAAGAAGGAATTTGTGGGGCATCTGACGTTGTATCGATAAAGTATAGGGGAGTGTGGTGTTATTTTTTCAGAGAGTTGATGAATTGTAAATTATTGAATAGTAAATACTTTTTACTACAACGCTAAGTTAATTGTAATAGATGAAGTGTAGAATGTCAAATGAAATAAAATATACATTTACTGATTGAGCACTTCTGCTATTACCTGTTGTTGCAGACACACCCTTTTCAATAGTGTGGTACCGTTGAGAAATAAAGAATATAAAATTAGGCTTTTAGTTGCCGTAATCTGAAATAAATTTGATTCGTACCAGACGAATTTCTTCTTCGGTGGTATCTTTGCCAAATTCTTTAATAACTTCTTCTAAACTATCTGTTTCGGACTCTTTGAAGTATAACATTATATCTTCTACCTTATCTTCGTCTATTACATCATATATGTAGTAATCAAGATTTATTTTGGTGCCGGAATACACAATAGATTCTAATTCACCTAGTAATTCATTAAATTCAATTTTTTTCATTTTACAGATTTCTTCCAGGTCTATTTTTCTGTCAATGCTTTGTATGATAGATACTTTTAATTGAGATTTATTGGCAGATGTTTTGATAACAATATCTGTCGGGCGTTCTATTTCGTTTTCTGTCACGTATTTTTTAATAAGAGCCACAATGGTTTTTCCGAATTTAAGTGCTTTACCTTGCCCAACACCGCTTATTTTTGATAGTTCCTCAATAGTAATAGGATATTGTGTAGCCATTTCAGAAATAGAATTTTCCTGAAATACCACATAAGGTGGTAAGTTGTTTTGTTTGGCGATTTTTCTGACCTCATCTTTTAACAGATGAAAGAGTGTCTCGTCGAGCGCTGTGCCTCCTGATTTGGGTGAGATAGTTATGTCGTCATCGTCTTTTTCTGCGTCGCTGAAGTCCTGATCTTTGGTAAACAGAACAGGATATGGTTCTTCCATAAACTTTCGTCCTTGTTCGCTTAATTTTAAGACGCCATAAGTTTCAATTTCTTTTTGAATAAAGCCATTCACAATGGCTTGACGAATAATGGCATTCCAGTATTTTTCATCTTTGTCGTCTTCTAATCCTTTGCCCCACATTTCTAATTGATTGTGTTTGTATGAACGGGCAGTGGTGGTCATGTTGGCAATGAGGATGTTTACAATGTCTCTGGCTTTGTGTTTTTCTTTAGTTTCAAGGATTGTTTCTAATGCGAGTTCTAAATCATTTTGGGCGTTAAATTTTTCTTTTGGATGGCGACAGTTATCGCACATTTTATTGCAATTTTCTTCCTCAAATGCTTCTCCGAAATAATGTAATAAATATCTTCTGCGACAGGAGGAGGTTTCTGCAAAGGCGGAAGTTTCTTGTAACATTTGTTTGGCTATTTCCTGCTCGCTGATGGGTTTGTCGCGCATGAACTTTTCTAATTTCTGAATGTCGTAATAGCTATAAAAAGCCAGACAATGTCCTTCGCCACCATCGCGTCCTGCGCGTCCGGTTTCCTGATAATACCCTTCTAATGATTTAGGAATATCATAGTGGATTACAAAACGAATGTCGGGCTTATCTATTCCCATACCGAAGGCAATGGTTGCTACGATAACATCAATTTCTTCATTTAGGAATTTATCTTGTACTTTGCTTCTGTCTTTTGATTCCATACCGGCATGGTAGGCGGCAGCACGAATACCGTTAATTTGAATGTGTTCGGCGAGTTCTTCTGTTTTTTTACGACTTAAACAATAAATAATACCTGATTTTCCTGCGTTCTTTTTAATAAAGGAAATGATTTGTTTGGTAGCACCGATTTTTGGTCGTATTTCATAATAAAGATTGGGGCGGTTAAAAGATGATTTGTAAACGGTGGCATCCATCATGCCCAGGTTTTTTTGAATATCTTGCTGTACTTTTGGAGTTGCGGTGGCTGTTAGTGCCATCACGGGGGGACTGCCTAGTTTGTCAACAATCGGGCGGATTTTTCGGTATTCAGGTCTGAAGTCGTGTCCCCATTCTGAAATACAGTGTGCCTCATCAATAGCGAAAAAGGAAACTTTAAATTCTTTGAAAAATGAGATATTGTCTTCTTTATTTAATGTTTCAGGTGCAACGTATAATAGTTTACATTTTCCGCTTAATACGTCTTGTTTAACTTTTTTGGTTTCTGTTTTATTTAATGTTGAATTTAAGAAGTGTGCGATGTTGGTGTTTGTACTAAATCCTCTTACCAGGTCTACCTGATTTTTCATTAGTGCAATCAAAGGGGAGACCACGATGGCTGTTCCTTCACTGAGTATAGCGGGTAATTGATAACACAAGGACTTTCCACCACCTGTTGGCATAATTACAAATACATTTTCACCTTTTAAGACACTTTTGATGATAGCTTCCTGATTACCTTTAAAGTTATTGAAACCAAAAAAACTTTTTAGAGTCCCATAAATTTCTTTATCTGTAAAATCTCGCGTAGAGGTTGTTTTTTTATTGGAAGGTTTTGTAGATGCTTTTGTATCCTTATTTTTTTCAGAAGTATTATCTGAAGATTTTTTTGTTTTTTTCTTTGCTTCTGGCATTTCTAATGTTGATGGGTTCATTTTCTTTTTCATTTTATTTTCGCACTATAAATATAGAGAATTTAATTTCGTTTTTTGGTTTATTTTTTACATTTTTAAGTAAACTTTTAGACAAATATACAAAATTGTTAGATTAAAAAACAATTATTTTTTGTTAGTAAGGGGGCTCTGGAATGTATCTGTTAATCAAGTGTGTTTTTGAGAAATGACGAAAAAAAAAAGCATTGGTGTTCACTCAATTCATACATTTTGTATTGTTAGAATTTAAGAACGATTTGTAGAAAATTAAAATTAATAAATTAATTTTATGTAGATTTAAACTTTTTCCTTACTTTTGAATCTAAGTTTAAAACTAAATTTATGAAGGTAAAAGTATTATTATTTAATTTAATTTAATTATGGGGGTTTTTGTTGTACAAGCGCAAACGTTTAAGAAGGGGACACTTTTGATAGGTATATCAGAGGGTTCTATCTGGGCGCATTATACAACTTCTGATTTTTATACTAAACAGGTAATAAGTGATGATGTTGTAAAAGGGGATAGATATCCACTTCAAATAGAATATGGTATTAGTAACAAATGGGGAATTGCGGTAAGTTTTGGAAATGATATTTTTAAAATCAACCCAAAAGAAAGTTATCATTACAACTATTCTGATGTGATGAAATCTTAAAACCAGCGAATCAGTTGTTGAAATTAACTATCACTTTTATACGCAGCATAAGTGGGATATTGTCGTATTTGGGGGACTGGGAAGTTTTAAGGTAGAGTTATTTGATAATAATTCTAAATGCTTAAAGGGTGCAAAGATCTTGTATGATAAAGGCGGCATTGTGCGTTATGGGCTGAAAGCAAGATATTATATCTTCAATCGTTTTTCTGTTTTGGGGATGTTGAGTATGTTTGGTGCGACTTCCCATTCAGGCCAATTGAAAAGCAATACAGATGTGTCTGTACAAGGAATAGAAACGCAGGTGAGTGGAATAACATTAGAGTTTGGTCTTTCCTATAAAATTATCAAATAGATTTATTTTTAATTTGAAAGTATTGGAACAGGGGAATAGATTTTAATTTGCAGTTAATACCATATCAAGTAACTTGTAATATTTTATTCTCATTTAATCTACTATGTTCAGTTTTATCAACGCCTCTTTTGCGGCTAATTGCTCTGCTTGTTTTTTACTGTAATGTTCTGATTCTGCTATATTCTCGTTATTTAGATACAAAACTACTTTGAAAATTGTTTCGTTATCTAGGTATGTTTTATCTTTTACTTTAAATTGTATCTGCAACTTATATTTTTGGGCGTAACGAATGATTTTAGATTTATAATCTGTGTCTTCAATATCTTTTACCTCGTTGAGTTGATGGATTATTTTTTCTTCAATAAATTTTTCAGAAAAATGTAATCCTTTATCCAAATAAATAGCACCAATCAGAGCTTCCAAAACATCTCCTAATACAGAGGATTTTTCAAACTCTTTCTCGGATAATTGATGTTGAATCCATTTTTGAATGCCCAGTTTAATACTTAATTCTTTTAATGTCTGCTTATTGACGAGTTTAGTTCTATATTTTGTCAAATCGCCTTCCGGCAGTTTTTTGTATCGTTTAAATACATAATGTGCAATTATTAAATTTAATACAGCATCGCCTAAAAACTCTAAACGTTGATAGTTGACCTGTGCTTTTTTGCTTGTATGCAAAAATGCTTCTTTATAGATATCTGAATCTGAGATGTCAAACCCTAAAAATCTTTCCAATTCAGTTACAAAATCACTTTTTCTTTTTTTAAAAAAAGAAAACAAAACTATAAAATTATGGTTGGAATTTTTTAACTACAATACAGGCGTTATGCCCGCCAAATCCAAATGTATTACTCATTGCTATGTTGACTACCCGCTTTTGCATTTTGTTGAATGTAAGGTTTAGTTTTGGATCTATTTCCGGATCGTCTGTAAAATGGTTGATGGTGGGGGGAATAGCATCGTTGACAACAGCTAACAGGGTGGCTATAGCTTCAATAACGCCGGCTGCCCCTAATAAGTGTCCTGTCATAGATTTGGTAGAACTGATGTTGAGTTTGTAGGCGTGTTCTCCAAATAAACTGACAATGGCTTTTAACTCTGCTACATCGCCTAATGGGGTAGAAGTACCGTGCGTATTAATATAGTCAACATCGGTTATGGATAATCCTGCATCATCTAATGCACGTTGCATCACTAATTTGGCACCTAATCCATCGGGGTGTGGTGCAGTAATATGATAGGCATCTGCACTCATTCCGCCGCCAATTATTTCTCCGTAAATTTTTGCTCCTCTGTTGAGAGCGTGTTCTAATTCTTCCAATATCAGGGCACCTCCGCCTTCACCTAATACAAAGCCGTCCCGGTCTTTATCGTAAGGACGAGATGCGGTAAGGTAGTTTTCATTATTCGTACTTAATGCTTGTGCTGCATTAAATCCTCCGATGCCGGATTCGTTTATGGCGGCTTCACTTCCTCCTGCAACCACTGCGAGGGCTTTTCCCAAACGAATGTAGTTAAACGCATCTATAATGGCATTGGTAGAAGAAGCACAAGCTGAGACCGTCGTGAAGTTAGGGCCTCTTAATCCATAACGAATAGAGATGTGTCCGCTGCATATATCGGCAATCATTTTGGGAATGAAAAAGGGATTGAATCGTGGTGTACCATCACCTTTTGCAAAGGCAAATGTTTCCTGTTGAAAAGTATCCAGTCCCCCAATTCCAGAGCCCCAAATAACGCCTACTTCATCTTTGTTGATGTTATCTTTTGCAATGCCGGACTCTTCAATGGCCTGAACTGCTGCCGCTATTCCGTAGTGTGTATATGTGTCTACTTTTCGGGCCTCTTTTTTATCAAAATAATCCAGTGCATTGAAATTTTTTACTTCACATGCAAAGCGAGTTTTGAATTTAGAAGCATCAAATCTTGTAATGGGCCCGGCGCCACTTATCCCATTTAAGAGATTGTTCCAATAATCTTGTACATGATTTCCTAGTGGAGTAATGGCGCCAATGCCTGTTACTACAACGCGTTTGGGTAACTTCATTGAGGATTATTTTTTTGCATTGGACTCAATGTAAGCAATGGCTTCTCCGACTGTTGAAATTTTTTCGGCTTGTTCATCAGGGATAGCAATGTCAAATTCTTTTTCAAATTCCATAATCAATTCTACTGTGTCTAAAGAATCAGCGCCTAAATCGGTAAACTTGGCTGTTTCTGTAACTTCTTTTTCATCTACTCCTAACTTATCTACAATAATTGATTTAACTTTGCTTGCAATTTCTGACATAGTTTTAATTTTTAAGGCGGCAAATTTAATGAATATATTTTTTAATTTCCAAAATGCTTTTTTAACATTTAAAAGCATCTAATTTTAATTTATTTTTGTGCCTTGAATGGTATGTATGGAAGATGTTATTGTCAATAAGGTAGCACAGAGTCCTTTAATTACTATTGATTTAAAGGATTTTTATCCCCAGCCAGCGGAATATGCGTTGTTTGATATGGCTGATTTTTTATATGAGCGACTGGTATTAAAAGAGAAAGATTTTCGTCAGAAATTAAAAGAAATAGAGTATTTAAATTATAAGGACAAATTTTTAGGTGTGTTTTGTTCTGAAGATGCTGTTGTGCCCCGCTGGGCTTATTTATTGGTTGTAACGCATTTTTATCCTTATGTCAAAAATATTTTTTTTACAGATAAAAAACATCTGATAGAATGTATTATGAATGAAAAAATAAGTGCACTGGATGTGGCACCATATAAAGATAAGCTGATAGTTATTAAAGGGTGTTCGGATATAGAAATTCCGGTGAGCGCTTATGTTTTATTAACGCAACGATTAATGCCGGTGGCTAAAAGTATTATGTACGGTGAACCCTGCAGTACAGTGCCTTTGTTTAAAAGAAAATAGTTATGGTTTTAAAGAGAATTTATTGGTGTTGTAAAATGGTTGGAATAGCAATTTATTTTTTATTATGGATGAGTCCACATTATGCGCAAAAATCTTACTCTTTTCAAATGGCTTTATTAAAATATAATGGTGGTGGTGATTGGTATGCTAATTTAGAAACTTCACTGCCTAATCTTATTAAATTCTGCAATAATGAATTAAAAATGAATATAAACCCTGAGCAGGCCATTGTAGAGCCCGGGTCAAAGGAAATATTCAAATATCCTTTTGTGCACATTACGGGGCACGGGAATATTATTTTTTCAGAAGCAGAAGCACAAAACCTCAGAAACTACCTTATGGCGGGTGGCTTTTTGCATATCAGCGATAATTATGGCTTGGATAAATTTATTCGTCGGGAGATGAAAAAAGTGTTTCCGGAGTTAGAGTTTGTAGAATTGCCTTTTTCTCATCCTATTTATCATCAGGCATTTAATTTTCCGAATGGATTACCCAAAATTCACGAGCACGATAATAAGACACCACAAGGTTTTGCGATGATATATCAAGGGCGAGTGGTTTGTTTTTATGATTATGAGTGTGATTTGGGAGATGGTTGGGAAAATCCTGAAATTCATAACGATTCGCCGGAAAAGCATCGGGAAGCGCTAAAAATGGGGGCGAATATAGTGCAGTATGTGTTAACGCAATAGCCGATAAAAAGTTTCAACACATTAGAGTGGTTTTATCACTTCAGATTTCTATCTAAAAATTCGACTATCTTTTTGTACAAGTGATAACGGGTATATCCGCCGTAGATGCTGTGATTTTTATTGGGGTAAACAAAAAAATCTAATGGTATATTGTTTTCTACACAAGCATTTACAAATTCCATAGCATTTTGCAAATGCACATTATCATCTGCCGCACCGTGTATTAAAAGTAATTTGCCTTTTATGTTTTTTACCTGACGAATAGGTGAAAGTTCGTTATAGCCATATTCATTATCTTTGGGTAGCCGCATATAACGTTCGGTATAGATGTTATCATAAAATTTCCAGTTGCTCACGGGTGCAATAGATACAGCGGCTTTAATTTCATTTGCTCCTTTGGTAATCATATTCAAGGCCATAAATCCACCATAGCTCCAACCCTGAAATACTATATTTTTGTCATCTACATAAGCTAAGGTCTTTAAGAATCTGACAAATTCCAGTTGGTCTTGAGTTTCTAATTTCCCCAATTGCAAATAGGTACAGTGTTGAAATGCTTTGCCTTTTCCAAAAGTGCCTCTGCCATCGGCGCAGGCCACAATGTAACCCTTCTGACATAAGAACTGATGAAACCAATATTCATATTCAAAGGCATTATTGACTTTATTAATTCCCGGCCCATTGTAAGCAGTTATATAAACCGGATATTTTTTATTGGGGTCAAAAGAAGTGGGCTTCATAATCCAGTAATGTAATTCAATTCCATCGGATGTTTTGAAAGTATAAAATTCTTTTTTACTCAGTGGATATTTTTTCATTTTTTCATTCAATGCTTTGTTGTCGTCTAACACCTGAATGATTTTTCCATCTGTTGAATGTAAGGTGAATACAGGCGGCGAATCGGCCGTTTGATGCGACAGAATGTAGTATTTAAATGTGGGTGAAAATTCAATGCGGTTAAATCCATCGGGTGGTGAGATTAATTTCTTTTCTTTGCCATTCCATTTAATTTTATAAATAGGTCTATTTATGACTCCGTTTTCAGTGGATGTATAATAAATTTCTTTTTTGGCTTCGTCAACTACCTGAATGGTTTCCACATCAAAATTTCCTTGTGTAATAGCATTGACTAATTTTCCACTAATGTCATATAAGTATAAATGTTGAAATCCGTTTTGATTGCTCAGCCATATAAATTGCTTGTCATTATTTACAAAGGTCAAAGCGTCGTTAATTTCAATATAGGTATCTGATTTTTCTTCAAAAATCTGTTCTGTTTTTTCTGCAGAAGGATCCCATAAATATATCTTTAAATGATTCTGATAGCGATTCAATGTTATGAAAGATAATTTATCTGTTTTTTTTAACCATTGAAATCGTGGAATATAGAAGTCCTGAAAATTGTATTGGATGGGTAACCGATGATTTTTGCCATTTGTTACATCATACATCCATAATGTTACATCCGAATTATCTTCGCCTGCTTTTGGATATTTAAAGGAATATTTATACGGATACACATTGCCTTTGTACATATCCATTGTGTATTCTTTGACTTTTGATTCATCAAATTTTAGATAGGACAGATATTTCCCGCTGTTACTCCACTCGATAAAATCTGGTTTTCCAAATTCTTCTTCATACACCCAATCTGCCCAACCGTTTTTAATTTTATTCCATTCACCGTCGGATGTAACGGGTGTTTCTTTTTCTGAAGCAAGTTCTGTTATATAGATGTTGTTGTTTTTTATGTAAGCAATTTTGGTTTCGTCAGGAGAAAGTTTTGGGAACATTATTTTATCACCATTGGCTAATAGAATTAATTTTTTATTTTTTATATCCCATACATAAGTAACTGCGCTGGACGAATGCCGGTAGATCCATTCTCTTTGCGTAAATATCAAAAGATAATTTTCAGAAGGCGATAACTCATAATCTTCTAATAGCAGTTCTGTTTTTTGTTGTTCTATTTCTTTCATCAGCACAAGTGTTTGGGTGGACTTGCCGGTCAGTAATTCTTGCTTTACAATAGTTTTGTTTTTATCTTCTGTGATATAAAAATCGCCCTGCTTTGTAAAGGTAAAGTGGGGTGGTGGGTTTGTTCTGAATGTATACTTAATCCAGATATCTTCCAGTGTTATGTTTGGCTGCGCAAAGAGAACAAAGAAGGATAAAAAAATAATAGTAATTGTTACAAGATGTTTTTTTAGTGTCATATTTTTACTTATTTTAAAAATTAGAGAATGTGTCCCAGTTTGGTTTTTTTAGTAGCAAGGTAGTTAGCGTTATATGGGTTACATGGAACAACAATCGGTACGTTTTCTACTATGCACAAATCATATCCTTCTAATGCTGCTCTTTTTTTAGGATTGTTAGTGAGTAAGCGTATTTTTCGTACGCCTAAATCTCTCAGAATTTGTGCACCTATGCCGTATTCTCTTTCGTCGGGAGCAAAGCCCAACTGCAAATTAGCTTCTACTGTATCCAACCCATCTTCCTGAAGTTTGTATGCCCGCAATTTATTTAGTAACCCAATTCCTCGGCCTTCCTGATTTAAATATAACAAAACGCCGGTTCCTTCTTTTTCAATGGCTTCCATTGCTGCGTGCAACTGATCGCCGCAATCGCAACGAAATGAGCCTAAGATATCACCGGTTAAACAAGAGGAGTGTACTCTGCACAAGACAGGTTTTTCCGGATTTATTTCGCCTTTTACTAAGGCCAGATGTTCCTGCCCATTAGTAGTTACTCTATAGGCATGCAATTTAAAGTGCCCGTATTTTGTGGGTAAATCTACCACTACTACTTTTTCAACAATACTTTCTTTTTGCAGGCGATATTGAATTAAATCTTTAATAGATATAATTTTGAGTCCCCACTTTTCGGCTATTTTAATCAAATCAGGCAGTCGTGCCATGCTGCCATCATCGTTCATGATTTCCACCAAAACGCCACTTGGTTTTAGTCCTGCCAGCCGCATCAAATCTACTGTGGCTTCAGTGTGCCCGGCTCTTCTTAACACACCACCATCTTTTGCTACCAAAGGGAAAATATGTCCCGGACGGGCAAAAGATTTTGCCGTTTTTTGTTTGTTTACCAGTGCCTGCACTGTTTTGGCACGGTCGTGAGCAGAAATACCGGTTGTACACCCTTCTCCTATTAAATCTACCGACACTGTAAAAGCTGTTTCATGCAAAGAGGTATTTTGCGGGACCATTGGTTCTAAGTTCAGAGCATTAGCACGATATTCCGTAATGGCTACACAAATTAATCCCCGTGCGTGTTTGGTCATAAAGTTAATATCTTCAGGGCGTACAAACTCCGAAGCCATGATAAAATCCCCTTCATTTTCTCTATCTTCATTATCTACTACTATCACCATTTTGCCATTTCGTAAATCTTCCAGCGCTTCTTCTATTGTATTCAATTGAATTGTCAACATTTTTATTTTTTGGCAAAGATACGAATTTATTTGCTAGGTCGTGTGCATCTTATTGGTATGTTCTTTTTGACGAATAGAGATATTTGTTGTAATTTTGTAAAGTAAAACAATGTACTATGAAATCACCGGAAGAAATTGTAAATATGCTGATGATGAAGCACGATGCTTTCAGTCAATGGCTGGGTATTCAGGTGTTAGATATCAGGAAGGGATATTGTAAATTACAAATGCAAGTCAGAAAAGAAATGCTCAATGGTTTTTATATTGCTCATGGCGGCATTACGTATTCCTTAGCCGATAGTGCTTTGGCTTTTGCATCGAATAGTTACGGATTAAAGGCCGTTTCGGTGGAGACCTCCATATCACACACCGAGCCCTTAAAAGAAGGGGACATCATTCGGGCTGAAACGGAAGAGTTACATCGCTCGGGCAAAATAGGTATTTATCATATTAAAATATATACCATGCCAGACAAAAAAAATGTAGCACTTTTCAAAGGCACTGTATACATTACTTCTCAAACATGGTGAGTATAAACTTCTCCCATTATGGAGGGGGGGTAAATTAAACCTGCAGGAAAATAAAAAATAGCATTTCAAGTAAAATCGCACATTGCATTCTAACTTTGTTTATTTTTGCACAAAATAATCACTATGCAGTCATACAAAATGCTGTTGTTATGGATAATTGTGTTCACAAATGTATGGGTGTATGCCCAAAATATTGATGAAAAAAAACTTTTGGAAACAGCAAAGGAAAAAATGTTGAATGAAAATTTTGAAGAAGCGTTAGATGATTGGTTGCAACTGTACCAAATCAACTCTAAAAATCATGAATATGCCTATAACGTAGCGGTATGTTATTTGAATACTAATACCAACAAAAGCAAAGCTATTCCTTATTTGGAAAGTGTGGTTAAATCTGAAAACCATAATTCTAATGCAGAGTTTCTTTTAGGTCGGGCTTATCAGTATGCCAATCGTTTTTCAGAAGCCATAGAGTATTTTCAAAAATTTAAAAATAATGGTAAAGGGAGTCAGGAAAATTTAAATCTGGTAGATCTTGAAATACAACATTGCTATAATGCAAGAGAACTTATTAAATATCCTGTAAATGTTACATTTCATAATCTTGGAAAAAATATAAATTCAGAATATGCCGATTATTATCCTTTTGTAGATGAGCGTGAAAATTTTTTAATCTATAATACCAATCGTCCGTTAAATAGCAAAACAGAAAAATTATCCAATGGACAATACAACAATTCTGTTTTTATATCAAAAGTAGTGAATGGTGAATTTATGGAGTCATCTGTGATAGGAGCGCCTGTATCCAAAGGTAATAGCGGTGAGGAAGTTGTTGGTATGAGTTCAAATGGCCGTGTTTTAATTATCCATAAGAATGGAAAATTATTTTACAGCAGAATGAACGATATGGGTTTATATCAAAAATTAGAACATCTTCCGCCCTCTGTTAATGGGAATGGTGATGTTATTGCAGCGAGCATTAACAATGAAGAAAATGAGATTTATTTTGCGAGTAATAGAAAAGGGGGATACGGAGGCACAGATATTTATGTGTGTCGCAAGTTGAACAATAAATGGTTGGAACCTGAAAATCTTGGACCTTCTATCAACACGGAATATGATGAGGATTTTCCAAACCTGTCTCCGGATGAAAATACTTTATTTTTCAGTTCTAAAGGTCATGGCAGTATGGGCGGATATGATATTTTTAAGGCAACGCGTAATCCTCAAAATAATAAATTTGAAAACCCTAAAAATATAGGGTATCCAATTAATACCTCGTATGATGACATGAATTTCCGAATTTCTAAAACGAAACGATACGGTTATTTAGCCAGCATTCGTGGGGATGGTCTAGGTGATTATGATATTTACAGAGTAGTATTGAATGATGAAGAACCTGAATTTACACTCATTGTAGGTGAAGTAAAAGCAACCCCGTCTATAAGTGATTACAGAGATGTATTCATTCAGGTTACACAATTAAACAACGGTGAATTGGTCGGCAACTATTTACCAAATCCTAATTCGGGTCGATACGTAATGATTCTTCCACCGGGAAAGTACAAACTGACGGCTGAACATCCTGATTACAAGTCTTATGAAACAACGCTTGAAGTGTTTGACAAAGCATCTTATCAATCGGAAATTACGCACCACATCCTATTAAAAAAATAATCTATGGTACATAATTTATCCTTATCTACATCTATTCTCCATCAATACATCGCAGAAATCAGAGATAAAGATATTCAAAAAGATAGGTTGAGATTTAGAAAAAATCTGGAACGAATAGGGCAGGTCATCGCTTATGAAATATCCAGAGAATTAGAATACCAATCGGTTCCTGTAACAACGCCTCTTGGCATTGCAGATGCCAAAATGCTTGCTCATCAGCCGGTTATCGCTACCATCCTCCGTGCCGGCTTGCCTTTACATTTGGGTATATTGGATATTTTTGACAAAGCAGAAAATGCCTTCATTAGCGCTTACAGAAAACATCATAAAGATCATTCTTTTGACATCGCATTAGAGTATGTTTCTTGCCCGGATTTAAATAATAAAGTATTGATTTTATGCGATCCTATGTTGGCCACAGGTTCTTCCATGGTGCTGACATTTAAAGCACTCTTAAATTATGGAAAGCCCAAACATACACATATTGTATGTGCTATAGCTAGCAAACAGGGAGTAGATTACCTGAAAAAAAATATGCCGGATGTGAATTATACCTTGTGGTGTGGCGTTATTGATGAGGAACTTACTTCTACAGCATATATTGTCCCCGGTCTTGGAGATGCAGGCGATCTGGCTTTTGGTGAAAAAATTTAATTATGTCTTTACAATCTAGCTTAGTTCCTGCTTCTCAAAAATACTTTGAAAAAATTATATGGGATTTTATTCAACAAACACTTCCTTCTTCTCTTTTGTTTGATTACTTTGATGCAAAAAAAATAGAAGCCCATCTCCATAAGTTTAATACGGAGAGTGCATTCAGACCATTATTAGTCAATACCTTATTAAAACAAGCACAATCCACCTCCAATACTTCATCGGCAACCCTTCAAAATATTCAGTTATTAACCAACAGCAAAACCTTTACTATTACAACAGGGCATCAATTAAATTTATTTACAGGTCCCTTGTTTTTTATTTATAAAATTTCATCGGTCATACAATTGTGTAACTATTTAAAGAAACATTACTCTTCGTTTAATTTTGTTCCTGTTTTTTGGATGGCATCGGAAGACCATGATGTTGATGAAATCAATCATTTCTATTTCAAAGAACATTGTTTTCAATGGAATAGAACATCGGATAGGACACCGGTTTCTGCGCTTTCTACAAAAGAATTAGATACTTTATGGCATGAAATGAAAACAACACAATTTTTTTCAGAACAAGATCTACAACTCTTTTACAACGCTTATATTCAACACGATACTTATATTGACGCTGCCCGCTTTCTCATTAATGAACTCTTTGGAAAGTATGGTCTTGTTATACTCCAGCCAAATGAGAAAGTATTTAAAGAAGCATTCAAAGAAATATTTTACTCAGATATTTTTGAAAATAATTTTTACCATCAAGTTTTACATACTGTTGAAACATTCAAAACGCACCATTATCACATTCAGGTTAACCCAAGGGCTGTTAATACATTTTTGTTTTCAGATGATAAAAGATACTTGATTCAACAGGATAAGCACCGATATTACTTAAAAGGTACTGAAATAACTTTTTCTAAAGAGGCGTTGCAGGAAACGTTACAGCATACGCCGGAAAAATTTAGCCCCAATGTATTACTACGCCCATTACTTCAGCAAAAAATTTTGCCCAATATTGCTTACATTGGTGGAAGTGCTGAAATTGCCTATTGGTTAGAATTAAAGCAAGCGTTTGACCATTATTCTATTTCATTCCCCTTTTTAATTCAAAGACCGGTTTTATTTATTGCACTAGAGACCACTCTTCAAAAAATTTCAAAACTACAACTTCCCATACAGCACATCTTTGAGTACGACCTTAATAAAACTATACAAGAATACTTGAATCAACAACAACTCAGTATTCAATTATCGGAAGAAAAAAATAAATTACTCTTTGTTTTCGACCAATTTCATCAAATAACGGATAAGATTGATAAATCATTAGTGGCATTTGTGAATGCAGAAAAAACCAAAACAATGAAGTTTGTGGAAACTTTAGAACAAAAACTCAATAAAACTATTAAACAAAAAAACGATACGATTGTAAGACAAATAGAAAGCGTTTATGCTACTTTTTTCCCAAATACTATTATGCAAGACAGAGTATGGAACTTGTTTTATGCATACAAATTGCTTAATTACTCTTCATACATTGAATTTATTGAAGCAATCCAGGCATTTTGTTTACCTGATTTTAATACTTCTTCTCCATCTTTTCAATTCGTTTTACTCAACAGAGATAAACAATTGGCGCATTAAAAATTACCATAATGACTTTTCAGGAGCGTCTTAAATTATACATGATTGGCTTTATGATAGGCCTTCTGTTGGTATTCATATTATTTGGTAATAGAACCTGCTCTTCGCTAAGTGAAGTCAAAATGAGTGAACTTAAACGACAAAATATACGATTTTCTGAAAAAGTAAATTGTCAGTTAAAATGCCTGCATAAAACATCTGCGCAATTGAAGGCCGAACTGGATTTTTTTGAAGTAAATTTTGACAAAAGCCAGCCGCGTGAAAAGCCATGCCGAATATACTATTTAGAGCCGAGAGAGCCATTTAAAAAATTTTATTCCTATCATTTGATAGTAAAAGATTGTGATGAAACAAGCTGGCTTTCTGAAATAATTTTACAAAATTCCATATCATGTCAATGCCCCTGAAAGATCATGAATACTTCATGCGTGAAGCACTGAAAGAAGCTGAAAAAGCGTATGATAAAAACGAAGTGCCAATAGGCGCTATAGTTGTATGGAACAATAAAATCATATCCCGTGCTCATAATCTTACAGAACAATTAAACGATGTAACCGCTCATGCTGAAATGCAGGCCATTACCGCAGCTACTCATTATATCGGTGGAAAATATCTCAAAGAATGCAGTATTTATGTTACTATTGAACCATGTCCGATGTGTGCAGGTGCTATGGGGTGGGCACAAGTATCCAATCTTATTTTCGGGGCTTACGATTTGAAAAAAGGATATACATTATTTTCGGAAGATATTTTGCATCCTAAAACGCAAGTACTCAAAGGTATATTAGCCGAGGAATGTAAAACCATTATTCAGATGTTTTTTCAGGAAAAAAGAAACAAATTATAAAAGTAATTTTATTCTTAAACTATGTCTCTACAATTACCATCCGGCGGTGCTTTTCTGATAACGCGTACCGACAGCATTGGCGATGTGATGTTGACTATACCACTTACGTATTTTCTGAAAAAACATTTTCCTCAACACAAGATATTATTTTTATGTAGTGCTTATACAAAACCACTTCTTGAACACATTCAAACAATAGATACAGTAATAGAGCTTGAAACGTTTTTTAAAAAATCTTCTGCAGAACAATATAATTTGATACGAGGGCAAAACGTTCATACGGCCATCCTCGTATTCCCGACATATTCTGTCAGCAAGTTGCTTCGTACACTTTCAATACCGAATAGAATTGGTACAGCGCATCGCTGGTACAACTGGCTTTTTTGCAATTACCGTGTAGCATTTAGTAGAAAAAAATCGGATTTGCACGAAGCACAACTCAACTTTAAATTATTAAAACCATTGGGAATAACTACCATACCTGCTTTAGATGAATTGCAATCTATGTTTCTCTGGAAGCCGCTTCCTGCGTTGCCAGAGTGGATAGAAAGAAAGTTGAATAAAAACAAATTTAAACTCATCCTGCATCCCAAATCTAAAGGAAGTGCACGAGAATGGGGGACTAAAAATTTTATTCAACTTATTAAACATTTGAATCCATCTGACTATCAAATTATCCTGACGGGCACTCAACAGGAAGAAAAATATCTTCAGGAAATTATCCAACACTGCCCGGAAGTAACTAACTTTGCGGGAAAAACAACGCTTTTAGAATTACTCGCCTTGATACAGCAATGTGATGGATTGGTGGCTGCGAGCACAGGGACTTTGCACATAGCGGCTGCTCTCGGTAAACAAGCTATTGGTATTTATCCATCTATTCGTCCTATGCACGCCGGAAGATGGAGACCTATTGGACCAAATGCTTATGTAATTCAACAACCGAACGATTGCACAGATTGTAAAAACACACCTGAACATTGTCATTGCATCCAATCCATTTCGTATCAGCAAGTTCTGAACATTTTGAATAACATTACTCTTCAAAAATGAAATCGTATTTTAATAACAAGGTCATTTGGATAACGGGCGCTTCCTCAGGAATAGGCGAAGCGCTTGCACAATATCTTTTGAAAAATACGACTGCTCAACTCGTCTTATCGGCCAGAAATGAGGTCAAACTACAATCTATCAGCGAGGGCTCTATGAAGGAACGTGTTTTAATACTTTCTTTTGATTTAGGAAGCAATTTTTCTGCTGAAACTCTGGTCAATCAGATCATGCAACGTTTGGGGCGCATAGATATTTTAATCAACAACGGGGGCTTAAGTCAACGCAGTAAAGTATTAGAAGTGTCTGAAGATACGGAACGTTATTTGTTTGAAGTCAATTACTTTAGTTATGTAAAACTTAGTCGTGCTGTATTGCCGATAATGCTTAAACAACAATCGGGGCACATTGTAGTGATGAGTAGCGTTGCAGGCAAGTTTGGTTTTTACTTGCGCAGTTCGTACAGTGCAGCAAAACATGCTTTACATGGTTACTTTGAGACCTTGCGTCTGGAATACGAACAGGAAGGAATATCTGTTACAATGGTGTGTCCCGGAAAAGTAAAAACCAATGTATCGGTCAACGCTCTGACTAATAATAAACAAGCACATGGTAAAATGGATGAAAGTCATCAAAATGCTATGTCTGCTGAAAAAGCAGCCATTCAGATACTTCGTGCTGTGGCACACAAAAAGGAAGAGATTTATATAGGCGGAAAAGAAATTCTAATGGTCTACTTTAAACGTTTTTGTCCCTGCTTATTTAAGTGGCTGATAAGAAAACAATCGCCTTATTAAATACCTGCTTTACCGCTTAAATTCTGCTACATCTTTATCATAACATAAATAATAAGTGCCTTTGGGAATATTACTAATATCTACATTAATACCAAAGCCGCGTTTGATAATATTACCATAAACATCGTAAATTTCAAACATTGTTTCATCTGAAAATTGTATTTCTTTTTTATCGCGACTCATTACAAAATTAGGTTTGGACTTTGAAGATTTAATGATAATGTCATTGGAATACCGAACGGTGTTATTAAATCCTACTTGTTTTATCCTGAATTTATTTTCACCACTGGTTAAGAATGCTTTAAATGTATAAGTATGTCGTTCAGGTGTTCCTTTACCAATCACTTCTCCTACAGGTATCCATTTGTTCCATTTGAATTGTTCGATGATATAAGGCAAAGGTCCATTTTCATCTTCGGTAATCCAGGTTATCAGTCCGTCGCTGCTGCCATGGGCAGCTAGTATCACAAAGGTGGGCATTGGACGAACATCTTCAATGTTGAGTATTTTGGGGGTACAATCTTTTTTATGATAAATTTCTACTAAAATTTTCTCTCCATAATTCAGGTTCAAAGCGGTCAGGTCAATTTCAAAAGCACTGGAATTTATCTCATCTGTGGTGATATTTCCATTTACTTTTACTTCTACGGCGCAGAATCCAACACTTCCGGAATAATAGTTTTGAACATAAAGATTTTTGAGTTGATACACACCGTCAATCACTAATTTTTTAATCTCATCACTCCATGAGTAAAGAGATAAAAAACACATAAGAAGTATCAAACTTAATCGTTTCATTTTATTATTTTGTTTGCAAAAGTAATAAATTTATCGTATTCAAAAAAATAAATAATTAACATTTTTGATTTCCGGACGTTTAACTTCCCATGGACACCAAAAATTCTTCGTTGGATTTTGTTTTACTCATCTGATTGATTAAAAATTCCATGGCTTCATCGGGTTTCATTTCGCTCAGATGTTTTCTGAGTATCCACATTTTATTAAGTGTGTTTTTGTCTAACAATAAATCTTCCCGACGCGTAGAGGAAGCCAGTAAATCAATTGCCGGAAAGATTCTCTTATTAGCCAGTTTTCTGTCCAGTTGTAGTTCCATATTACCGGTACCTTTGAACTCTTCAAATATCACTTCATCCATTTTAGAGCCCGTATCAATGAGTGCGGTGGCAATAATGGTCAGAGAACCGCCGTTTTCAATTTTACGTGCAGCCCCAAAAAAACGTTTGGGCTTTTGAAGCGCTGTGGCTTCTACACCGCCGGTTAAAACCTTTCCGCTGGCAGGCATCACTGTGTTATAGGCACGTGCCATGCGCGTGATACTATCTAATAAGATGACCACATCGTGTCCACATTCTACCAATCTTTTGGCTTTTTCCAAAACAATGTTAGATACACGAACATGCCGTTCTGCCGGCTCATCAAAGGTAGAAGCTATGACTTCAGCTCTTACACTTCGTTGCATGTCTGTTACTTCTTCCGGTCGCTCATCAATCAGGAGTATAATTAAATATACTTCCGGGTGGTTGTATGAAATGGCATTGGCAATTTCTTTGAGCAAAACTGTTTTACCTGTTTTGGGTTGTGCTACAATGAGACCTCTTTGTCCTTTGCCTATAGGAGCAAATAAGTCCACAATTCTTGTGCTCAGTGTTTCGTATTTACCACCGGCTAATTTCAATTTTTCGTAAGGAAACAAGGGAGTTAAATAATCAAACGTTACTCTATCACGAATGTATGATAAATCGCGTCCATTTACTTTTTCAATCTGAATAATTGGAAAATATTTCTCACCTTCTTTGGGTGGGCGAATAGATCCACGAACAACATCTCCTGTTTTGAGCCCGCAGGCTTTGATTTGCTGTGGTGAAATGTAAATATCATCCGGAGAGCTTAAATAGTTGTAATCAGCACTTCTTAAAAAACCATATCCTTCCTGCAACACTTCCAATACACCTTCTGCCTGAATTACTCCATCAAACTTAAATGTAAATTGCAGGTCTTTTTTGTGTTTTTGTTGTTCGGTAATTTCAACAGTCGGTTCATTTTCTTCTATTGTTGGAACATTTATGAAAGCTTCATCTTCACTCGTTATAGGTTCTGTTTGGAAGTCGTTTGTATCTTGTACATTTATTATATCTCCACTCACTTCTTCTGTTGTTGTGCTTGTTGTACTATTTTGGTCAGAATAAGTTTCTGTTAGTGATGAGTCGGGTAGTAGGGTGTCATTTGCATTTTCAGAGTGATTTTTTTCAATGATTGGTTGTGGTGTATTTTGGGTTTCTGATTTTTTCCGAGTATCTATTCTTTTTCTTTTATTTTTTTCAGGAGACGGGGTGTTGATGTTCTGAAAAAATTCTTCTTTAATTTTTTGAGCCAGGGTTCCGTCCTTGCTTTGTTCATTTACAACAGCCAGAATGATATCGGCTTTTGATAAGCCCTTGTGCTGAATGTTGAATTTTTCAGCCACTTGCTTTAGTTCGCTTGCTTTTAATTGGGTGAGTTCTTTCACAGTAAACATAAAAATAATTTATTTAAACTATCTAAAATGCTTGTTGCATTTTTACTTCTTATTTTTTGAAATAATATTTGTAGTAATGAGCAAATTTGTAGTATTTATTGAATTCGTAACAGATTCTATAACCGGGAAAATTTGAAAAACAATTTTTACGGGCACAAATATACGAATAATATTTCAGATTATACAAATAAAAAAATGAAAACAGATTTCTTTAAAAAATAAATAGGCGATGGAATAAAAAAGTCCGATGTTATGTACCCATCAGGACATATTTCAAATTAAAACACGAAAATAAAAAATTTTTTGAAAAATATCAGAATGAAAGTAAAGAGAACAGGTCTGTTACAAGGTGTAACTCTTGATTTATAGATTACCTCGTTTTGCTTGTTCCCGTTCAATACTTTCAAAAAGTGCCTGAAAATTGCCTTTACCAAAGGACTTTGCACCTTTTCTTTGAATAATCTCGTAAAACAGAGTAGGTCTGTCTTCTACTGGTTTGGTAAAAATTTGAAGCAAATAACCTTCTTCATCTCTGTCAATTAAAATACGTAATTGTTTTAATACTTCAATGTTTTCATCTATTTTTCCTACTCTATCAAGTACAGTATCGTAATAGGCGTCGGGTGTATGTAAAAATTCCACGCCTCGCTTTCTCATTTCAGTTACTGTTTCAATAATATTATCGGTTGCAAGGGCAATGTGTTGAACACCTTGTCCTTCATAAAATTCCACATACTCCTCAATTTGGGATTTCTTTTTTCCTTTGGCTGGTTCATTAATAGGAAACTTAATATATCCATTGCCGTTAGACATTACTTTACTCATCAGTGCTGAGTATTCTGTGGAAATATCTTTGTCATCAAACGTCAATAGATTGTAGAAGCCCATTACTTCTTCATAAAATTTAACCCAGATGTTCATTTCTCCCCAGTTTACATTGCCGACCATGTGATCAATGTATTTGAATCCAATTGGAGATGGCCTATACTGCGGATTCCATGGTTGATAGCCCGGAAGGAAAGCCCCATTATAGTTTTTACGTTCTGTAAAAATGTGAACTGTATCACCATAAATATGGATACCGCTTTGAATAACGTATCCGTCTTTGTCTTCATAGCGAGTAGGTTCAAGATACGGTTTAGCGCTCCGTTTTACTGTTTCTTCAAATGCTTTAGTGGCATCGTCTACCCAGAGTGCTATGACTTTTACGCCATCGCCGTGTTTGACAATATGTTGATTGATAGAGTTTTTGGAGTTTAACGGAGTAGTAAGCACTAAGCGTACTTTACCTTGTTGTAATACATAAGAAGCCGTTTGTCTGTTACCTGTTTCAAGACCGCTGTACGCAAGGGGTTGAAAGCCAAATGCGGTTTGATAGTAGTAGGCGGCTTGTTTGGCATTTCCTACATAAAATTCTACATAATCTGTACCATTAATGGGCAACCAGTCGCCCACTTTGGCTGTTTTTGTTTCTGATTTTATTTGTGTATTCATAGCGGTTTAATTTTCTGCAAAGATAAAGATTTTTTTATCAGCTTTCAGAATGATTTAAATCAGTTTTTATTGATTGAATTGTTTTTCGTAAATTTTCCAAAAAAATGAATATATGTTGAAGATTTGCGATAAATTACTTTGTGTTTTTTTAATTGGTGTGTTTACATTTTCAAAGGCTCAAACGGTATGGAATTGTCAGAAATTAAAATCTTCTGTACAACAGCTGAATAGTTTGTATTACGCACCAGAAAACTTGCGGAGTGATACGTTTGATGTACTGCATTATGCTATTCATTTGGAAATTAATTTTTCAAACACTCAAATTAGTGGTTTTACGGATGTAATCATAGTTCCTAAAATTAATGGACAAAGTTCTGTTCGTCTTGATTTGTTGAAAATGACTATTGATTCTATAAAAGTAAATAATCAGTTGACTTCGTTTTTTTACAATGATACATTATTGAGTGTTTCTTTAGGTGGAATAAAAAACATTGGTGATACATTTGTAGTAAGAGTATTTTATCGTGGTGTGCCACAAGTAGATCCATCGGGTTGGGGTGGTTTTTATTTTAATGGAAATTATGCTTTTAATTTGGGTGTAGGTTTTGCTTCTGTGCCGCATAATTTTGGAAGAGTGTGGTTTCCGTGTTTTGATAATTTTGTGGAGAAAAGTACGTACGATTTTTACATCACATCTGATAGCACAAAGTTTGCGTATTGTAATGGAGCTTTGATTTCAGATAGTGTAGTAAATAGTAAGAGAATACGGCATTGGCATTTGGACAAAGAAATTCCATCTTATCTGGCGTCGTTGGCGGTGGCGGATTATTCCGCAGTTTATTCGGTTATTAGTACGCCATCTCATACTATTCCTGCCATTATTGCTGCACGGGCTTCGGATACGAATGGTGTAAAAGCAGCGTTTATTCATTTGCCGAATGCTGTCAATATCTTTGAAGATAAATACGGCTTGTACCGATGGAATAGAGTAGGGTATTGTTTGGTGCCGTTCAATAGCGGCGCAATGGAACATGCCACGAATATTGCTTATCCACAATTAGCTATTGGTAATACAAATTATGAATCAGAACTCATGGCGCACGAATTATCACATCACTGGTGGGGCGATCTTGTAACGTGTGAAACGCAGGAAGACATGTGGATTAACGAAGGTATGGCTACATATAGTGAGATGATATTTTTAGAAAACATGTATGATTATTCGCAGTATCAAAGTCAATTATTGTCCATGTTGATTGAGATGGTGCAATTCGGGAACTTTAAGGAGCAGCAATATTGGGCTGTTTCAGGCGTGCCAGCACAATACACTTATAGTGATCATGTGTATAAAAAAGGGGCTATTGTGGCTCATAATTTACGAACCTATATGGGAGATAGTTTGTTTTTTGGTGGATTAAAATATGTGCTGAATCAGAAGGCATTTAAGAATATGAATAGTGCGGAGTTTCAGTCATTATTAGAAAATTATTCTGGTTTGAATTTGAATGATTTTTTTCAAAACTGGGTGTTTAATGGTGGGTATCCAGTGTTTGCAATAGATTCTGTGGGGTATTCTAATGTCAGTGCTAATGTTTATCAATACAAAATATACATTCGTCAGAAATTACATGGGGCGCCGAATTATTTTAATAATGTTCCAATAACCATTTCTTTTTTTGATAACAATTGGCAAGCCGTTACACAATCAGCAGTGTTAAGTGGTAGTAGTAGTGTCGTTACGGGGACGTTGAGTTTTCAACCGATTTTTGAAATTTTGAATTATGATAAAAAGTTGGCATATGCTTCTATTGGTGATGCTAAAGTGGTTAAAAATACTGGAAATGTGATTTTCCCAAATGCAAAGGTAAGTTTAAATGTTATCAACAAGGGCAGTGATTCTTCTTTTGTTTATGTAGAGCATCATTATGCAGCGCCTGACACACAGACCGTTATTCAAAATGGTGACAGAAGGTATAAATTTTCAAATCAACATTATTGGAAAATAAGTGGAAAGTTGAGCAATGGGTTTTATTCAAAATTGAGGTTAAACTATAATGGGAACATTGTATATTCGGGTTATGGGTGTATGGATACCTGTTTGGCATCAGTGAATGCTGATAGTATTGTTGTTTTATATCGTAGCAAAGCGGGTGAAAAGTGGAGAGAAGTACCTTTTGTAAAATATCCATCGGGCAGTAAGTCGGGGCTATTGATGGTAGATAGTTTAAAGTTGGGAGAATATACCTTTGCAAATAAAAATGGGTATTACTTAAATGTAGGGATTGAGTATCATGAAGAAAAAATTGATGAGTTAGTTGTTTTTCCCAATCCAACTGGTGAATGTGTTTATATAAAAAATAATGCTTGGGATAAAATAAGCGATGTAGAAATTTACGGCGTAGAAGGGCAATTGCTCAAAGTAATAAGTTTTCACTCAACTACTGGCATTATTAATGTTGCGGAATTACCGACTGGATGTTATTTCATCAACATAAGAATAAGAGACAAAAATAACTTTTTTAAGATTTTGAAAATATAGAAACTATTGTTTTACAAATTTTTTGACAACGATGTTATTATTAAAATAAATTTGAATAGTATAAAATCCAGCAGGTAAGTCAGTTACTTCAATGTTATATTTATTAGTTGTGATATCATTAAGTTCGAAAATTTGTTTTCCAGTAATGTCAAGTATTTTTAAAGAATTGAAGGTAAAAGGAGATTGAATTGTTATGAATTGAGAAGCAGGATTAGGATATAACTTCAGTAAATCAGAAAGAGTGGCATTTGTGAGTTCTTCAATAGAAGTGATATTGGAAGCTTTGTATGAAAAGCAAATTGGATAATAGACAGAGTAATCCGTGAGAATAGCAGAAAATTTTAAGTAATAAGTACCAGGTGAGAGGTTTATAGATGTATCTAAAAAGTTCCTGCCGTTTGCTATAAAATTAAATGCTGGCAAATTAGTTGTAGAATCAATGATTTGACATTGTGTGTAAAACTGAGAAATGTCCCAGAGGTTTAGTTGAAATAGCGAAACATAGGAAACTTTGAATTTGAAATAATCTACGTCAACATTAGGTTTGTCCTGAGGTTGTCTTGAATGTATAAACCAATATCTGTTATTAGGAGAGATTTGATAAGCCAAATTTGGAACATCGGGTTCATCAATGTTCATTGTATTGTAGGAAGGGAAAGTGTGAATATGGTTATGCCAGACATTAAAAAGTGTATTATCCGGTAAGTTAAAGGTGTCGGCGATATTGGGATAAAAATTATTTAGGTTAGCACTATAATCTGGTACAACGTCATCACCACTGTTTAGCCCACCGCTTCCGATAATGCAACTATAATCAATATCAGGCGGAATGGGCTTGGCATTTAGACCGATAATTACATCATACTGATTTCCATTGCAATTTACATCGTAATTGTAATATGTATCATAATTAGGAATTAAGAACTCTAACCCACCAAAAAGAAAAGTACCAGGAATGGCGTCTGAAACACTCCAATAAGCTGTTCTTAAATCTCTTACTGCTTCTGAATTATCGTCTAATCCAACAAAACCTTCTAAACCATAGAGAGAAGCATTGCTTCCGCCGTGTGGTGTACCGATTGTGGCTAATTTTGCTACGTGATGTTTGTTATCATTCTGATAATAATTAGGGTTCTGAAGATATTGACGAGAGGCCAACCCACCCATACTATGCCCAACAAGAATAACCTTGTTTTTTCCTGTTTTTTGAAGGATTAAATTGATAGCGTCTCTCACAGCATAACCCTGTTTGTATATTGCTGATTGATTAGATAACACAGAATTATTAAAAGGTGTGCCGTTGGGATTAACATCAAAGTTGAGTGTGTACATATCGGCATTTTGAATGCCATTAATGTTAGTAAACATATTGTAGTCATTAATGCCACAAAAAGAAGTATTGCTATCCATATTGAGACATGCATCTATCCTTCCACCATAACTCCAACCGTAATGTGCTTGTAAACTATTTAAGAGAGGATTCCATGTATCGCTGGAAGAATTAAGGCCATGAATAAAAAGAATAGGGTACGGGAAGTGAATTTCATTCACCACCGATGAAGATATATTAATGGTTTGGGTCAGATAAAAATTATTATTGTTTTCATTAGATTCATTGACTAAGTTAGTGGGATCAATCTTTAAGAGAATATAATTTGCACCATTGTCAGGATAATTGCTAGGAATAGGATAGATAAATGGGAACACATAACTTCCATTGGGAGGAATAGCAGGGACATTGATTACATTTAGTACTGTGGCATTGCTATAAGAAATAACACTATTCAGGTAAAAGACAACTTTGCACATACTTGATGCTTGAGCGCCAGTATTTTTTATAGTAATTGTAAAAGTCAACGATTGACCTTTTGAATAATTTGTAGGATTAATAGTATAATTACCAATAGTTAAATCAGGTTGTGCAAAGAGATGTAAGTAAAAAATATAGTTTATTAAAATAACTGATAAGATTTTTTTGAGATTGATAATTTTCATATCTTAAAAAAGTTTATGCAAATGTACACAAAGTTTTTCTGAAAATCAGCAAATAAATTGTTTTTTTTGCAAGCATTAATTAAGTATGATTGGGAAATTTAGTATTTACATCTCCTTCGTTTTTTGTCTGGTTTATTCAACAAAGGTATATTCCCAAAACAACTCAGATGCTGTTATTCATGGGAATTTTGAAATAGATGCTCAGTATTATGAAGCAGATTCATTGATTGGCGCTCCAAAAGTTCCTGAGAAAGTTTTGTCAAATGTATTTGGGAATATTGTTTACGAAAAAGATAAGTTTTCGGCAGGAATACGTTATGAAGCATACAATAATGTGATGCAAGGGTTTGATAAGCGTTACAAAGGACAAGGAATTGCTTATCGCTTTGCAAGATATAAAACGGCTCTGTTGGATATTTCCATTGGTAATATTTATGAACAATTTGGTAGTGGGTTGATATTCAGAACGTATTATGAACCCGGATTGTTGTATGACAATTCACTGGATGGAGCAAGGGTTATTGCTACGCCGCATAAAGCATTAACCTTAAAAGGTCTTATTGGAAAGCAGAGAAATTTTTTCTCTCTGGGAGAAGGAATTGTAAGAGCATTTGACGGAGAATTATCTATCAATGATTTATTTGATTCATTAAAATTAAAAACACGATTTATTATCGGTGGAAGTTTTGTAAGCAAGTATCAGCCAGACAAAGATCCTGATTTAATTTTACCTGAGAACGTCGGATGTTATGGTGGAAGAATTAATGTCTTAAATGAAAGTATCAATTTCTTTGCAGAATATGCATACAAAATCAACGACCCTAGTTATGTAAACGGGTATAATTATAAGTTTGGCGAGGCATTATTTACTTCCTTTTCTTATGCTACATCTGGCTTTGCTTTTATTTTACAGGCCAAACGAATTGACAATATGGATTTCAGGAGCGAACGGGATGCCACTCTTCAACAGTTGTTAATCAACTATATGCCTGCTACTACAAAGCAACATACCTATTTGATGCCTGCGTTTTTCCCTTATGCTACTCAACCTAATGGAGAAGTAGGAGGAATGGCGGAAGTTCAATTTAAATTACCTAAAAACACTACCATAGGAGGGAAATATGGAACGGATGTAACCATCAACTTCTCATTTGCCAATGGTTTGAAAATACGTCCTGTAAATGATTCAACGACCCAAATGACGTATTACAGTACTCGTTGGGATGAAATAGGAGATCAATACTATCACGATTTTTTCATTGAGATTCAAAGAAAAATCAATAAGCAATGGAAGTTTACAGCTATGTATTCTAATCAATTTTACAATAAAAACATTGTCATGTTCAATTCCCCCAACGCCGGTTTTCCTAATATGCAAGCACACATTGCCGTGTTGGATGTTACCTATAAATACAAAACGCATTCAGCCATCAGAGTAGAGGTACAAGAAAGATTTGCTTACAAAAGAGATATAAATGGTGGAAGCTGGGCGGTTGGACTGATTGAATGGACGCCAAATTCTCATTTTTATGTAACATTTATTGATCAATACAATTATGATAATCCAGACAGCCGCTTACAAATCCATTACTACACAGCGGGAATTGGTTTTATAAAAGATTCACACAGAATAAGCATTACGTATGGTAAACAAAGAGCCGGTGTATTTTGTGTAGGTGGAGTGTGTAGAAATGTCCCGGCATCTAATGGTCTGGCGATAAGTATTACCTCCACGTTTTAGTTATTTGAGTTGACTCCAAAACACAGATATGGGACGCTGAAATTATGGAATTAAAACAAAAGCATATAATCCCAGTGATAAAAATATTTTAATGCAAAGAAAATAATTCTAAAAAAATTTGGAAGATTAAAATAATTCTCCTTATATTTGCCGTCCTTTTTTAAGAAACAAAATAAAACCCAGCAAAATGCCAACAATACAGCAATTGGTAAGAAAAGAAAGAAAAAAAGTGGCGACAAAAAGCAAGTCGGCTGCTTTACATTCTTGTCCCCAAAGAAGGGGCGTATGTACAAGAGTATATACTACAACCCCCAAGAAACCTAATTCTGCTTTAAGAAAAGTAGCAAAAGTACGTTTGACCAATAAAGAAGAAGTGATCGCTTACATTCCGGGTGAAGGACACAATTTACAAGAACACTCGATTGTTTTAGTTCGTGGTGGTCGTGTGAAAGATTTACCCGGCGTGCGTTACCATATTGTGAGAGGAACATTGGATTGTGCTGGTGTAGAGGGTAGAAAGCAACAACGTTCAAAATATGGAACAAAAAGACCAAAACCCGGTCAAGAAGCCAAGGCAAAAAAATAAACTTTAATTAAAATATTTTATTATATGAGAAAAAGTAGAGCTAAAAAAAGAGAAGTATTGCCCGATCCAGTGTATGGAGATGTCCTTGTAGCAAAATTTATTAATAATTTAATGCTGAGAGGCAAAAAACAATTGGCTACGAAAATTTTTCACGATGCAATAGCTATTGTAGCTAAAAAAACAAATGAAGCTGGTTTGGATGTTTTTATGAAAGCTCTGAATAATGTTACTCCACAAATAGAAGTAAGATCCAGACGAATTGGTGGCGCAACCTACCAAATTCCAAGTGAAATAAGACCTGAAAGAAAAATCGCACTGGCTATGAAATGGCTCATTCAATTTGCCCGCAAACGAAATGAAAAATCAATGGCTGAAAAATTAGCCTCAGAAATTATTGCGGCATCAAAAGAAGAAGGCGCCGCATTTAAGAAAAAAGAAGATACCCACAAAATGTCAGAAGCCAATAAAGCATTCGCACATTTTAAATTCTAAATAAAATACCAAACAATATGTCAAGCGATTTAAGATATACAAGAAACATAGGTATTGCGGCACATATAGACGCTGGTAAAACTACTACAACAGAACGTATTTTATACTATACAGGCGTTAACTACAAAATTGGAGAAGTGCACGAAGGGGCCGCTACGATGGACTGGATGGTGCAAGAACAAGAAAGAGGTATTACCATTACTGCTGCGGCTACCAAATGTTATTGGAATTACAGAGGCAATAAATATAAAATTAATATTATTGATACACCCGGACACGTTGATTTTACTGTTGAAGTAAACAGATCTTTAAGGGTATTAGACGGACTTGTCTTTTTGTTTTCAGCAGTAGATGGTGTAGAGCCACAGTCCGAAACCAATTGGCGTTTAGCCGATAATTATGGTGTTAATCGCATTGGTTTTGTAAATAAAATGGATAGACAAGGTGCGGACTTTTTAAATGTGGTAAAACAAGTTAAAGAAATGTTAGGCGGAAACGCTGTGCCATTACAATTACCAATAGGTGCAGAAGATAAATTTAAAGGGGTAGTTGACCTTGTAAATTTTAGAGGTATTATATGGAACGAACACGATTTGGGCATGACTTATGAAGTTGTTCCTATTCCGGATGATATGCTGGAAGAAGCCAAAATGTACAGAGAAAAATTATTAGAATCAGTAGCCGAGTTTGACGATACTCTAATGGAAAAATATTTTTCTGACCCTAATTCTATTACTGAAAGAGAAATTCTGGATGCTTTAAGAAAAGCGACTGTGGCCAATAAAATCGTGCCTATGCTTTGTGGTACTGCGTTTAAGAATAAAGGCGTTCAGACAATGTTAGATTATGTATGTGAACTATTACCTTCCCCATTAGATAAACCGGATATTGTTGGTACCAATCCAGATACAGGTGAAAAAGTTGTAAGAAAACCAGATCCAAGAGAACCTTTTTGTGCATTGGCATTTAAAATTGCAACAGACCCTTTTGTTGGAAGATTGGCTTATTTCAGAGCATATTCAGGACGATTAGAAGCTGGTTCATACATCTACAATTCTCGTTCCGGAAATAAAGAAAGAATTTCAAGATTGTTCCAGATGCATGCCAATAAACAAAATCCTATTGATTTTGTGGAAGCAGGAGATATTGCAGCCGCAGTAGGATTTAAAGATATAAAAACCGGTGATACCCTTTGTGATGAAAAACATCCGATTGTATTAGAAGCAATGAAATTCCCTGAGCCTGTAATTGGGCTTGCTATTGAACCCAAAACACAAGGCGATATGGATAAATTGGGTGTGGCACTAAGTAAATTAGCTGAAGAAGATCCTACATTCCGTGTACATACTGACGAAGAATCCGGTCAGACCGTTATCAGTGGAATGGGTGAACTTCATTTGGATATTATAATGGATAGATTAAAACGTGAATTTAAGGTTGAAGTGAACCAAGGTGCACCACAGGTGGCATACAGAGAAGCATTAACATCTACCATTCAACACAGAGAATTGTACAAAAAACAAACCGGTGGTAGAGGTAAATATGCTGACATACTTGTAGAAATAGGACCTGTTGACGAAGGGTTTGAGGGCGACTTGCAGTTTATTAATGAAGTAACAGGTGGCAATATTCCAAGAGAATACATCCCGTCGGTAGAAAAAGGATTCAAAGCATCTATGAACAATGGTGTATTGGCAGGTTATCCAGTAAAAAGCATGAAAGTAAGATTGTTAGACGGTTCATATCACTCTGTGGACTCTGACTCTTTATCTTTTGAAATATGTGCCAAACAAGCATTCAGAGAAGCGCTTCCCAAATGCAAGCCCGTATTGCTAGAACCCATTATGAAAGTAGAGGTACTTACGCCAGAACAAAACATGGGAGATGTCGTTGGTGACCTTAACAGAAGGAGAGGACAGATATTAGGAATGGATTCAAGAGGAAACTCGCAAGTTGTTAAGGCATTAGTACCTTTATCAGAAATGTTCGGATACGTTACTCAATTAAGAACACTCACTTCCGGTAGAGCCACCTCAACTATGGAGTTCTCTCATTATGCGGAAGTTCCTGCTAACATTGCTGAACAAGTTATTGCCAAGGCAAAAGGAAAAACAGAAAAAGTATAAAATCAGTAAAATTATGAGTCAAAAAATCAGAATTAAATTAAAATCATACGATTACAATCTGATTGATAAATCGGCTGAAAAAATTGTAAAAGCAGTAAAATCTACAGGTGCTGTAGTCAGCGGACCAATTCCTTTACCTACACACAAAAAAATATTTACTGTTTTGAGATCACCCCATGTAAATAAAAAATCGCGAGACCAATTTCAATACAGTACTTATAAAAGATTAATAGATATATATTCATCATCATCTATATCTAAAACGGTAGATGCGCTGATGAAATTAGAACTCCCAAGCGGAGTAGAAGTTGATATTAAAGTTTAAAAATAAAATACCATGTCAGGAATCATTGGAAAAAAAATAGGAATGACCAGCACGTATGATAAAAATGGCAAATACGTTGCGTGTACCATTATTCAGGCAGGTCCTTGTGTAGTTACTCAGGTAAAAACGCCTGAAAAAGATGGTTATTCTGCTTTACAAATAGCATTTGATGAAAGAAAAGAAAAAAATACGCCTAAACCATTATTAAAGCACTTTGAAAAAGCAGGCACAACACCAAAAAGAAAACTCGCCGAGTTTAAATTTGAAGAGCCCAAAAACTTAGGAGAAATAATAGATGTTACCATTTTTTCAGAAGGCGATTATGTAGATGTTGTCGGAACTACAAAAGGCAAGGGCTTTCAGGGCGTAGTAAAAAGACATGGCTTTAGTGGGGTAGGCTCAAGGTCACATGGACAACACGACAGAGAAAGAGCACCCGGCTCTGTAGGGGCATCCTCAGATCCGTCAAGAGTATTAAGAGGATTGAGAATGGCCGGAAGAATGGGAAATGCTAGAAGAAAAATACAGAACCTCGAAGTCATCAAAATATTACCAGAAAAAAACATCCTTTTGATTAAAGGAAATGTACCAGGTTCTAAAAATTCTTACGTTTTAATAGAAAAATAAAAAATTCAAGAAAATGAAATTAGAAGTAGTAAATATCAATGGAAAAACAACCGGTAGAACAATTGAACTATCGGATACCGTTTTCTCAGCAGAACCGAATGATCATTGCATTTATCTTGATGTGAAAGCAATTTTAGCCAACAAGCGTCAAGGTACACATAAAACAAAAGAAAGAAGTGAAATTAACCGAACCAAAAAGAAAATGTATCGCCAAAAAGGCACCGGTAATGCCCGTCACGGCTCCATGAACGCCCCTATATTTGTTGGTGGCGGAACGGTTTTTGGACCCAAACCAAGAGATTACAGCATATCAATCAATAAAAAAGTAAAACGGTTGGCAAGAATATCGGCTCTGTCCTATAAGGCAAAAGACAATGCCATCACTGTGTTAGAGAATTTCTCCTTTGAACAACCCAAAACCAGGCAGTTTGCAGATTTATTAAAAAATCTTGCTTTACTAAATAAAAAAACATTATTCCTGATTCCAAACGCCGATCACAACATCCATTTGTCTGCAAGAAACCTTGAAAAATCCAAAGTAATTCCCGCATCAGAAATTAATACCTACGATATTTTAAACGCTGATAACCTGGTTATTACAGAAGATGCACTACCAATTATTGAATCATTATTGCAAAAATAATCATTATGAAACTCATTACTGAAATAATTATAAAACCTATTATTACTGAAAAATACTTGCAAACAGCACAAAAACTAAATCAATACGCTTTTGTGGTAGATAAAAAAGCCAGTAAATTCCAAATTAAAAACGCTATCGAAAAGTTATATGATGTAAAAGTAGATAGAGTTAACACCCAGCAATATATAGGAAAAATAAAAATGAGAAATACAACAAAAGGCCTTGCTATAGGAAGAGTAAACAGGCATAAAAAAGCCATTATTACTCTAAAAGATGGCTATAGTATTGATATTTATGCTAATATCTAAAAAAAATTAAATCCAGATTTATGGGCTTGAAAAAATTTAAACCAATAACCCCTTCTTTAAGATTCAAAGCAATATCAGATTTTTCAGATATCACCACAGATAAGCCGGAAAAATCCCTTTTAATTCCGTTAAAATCTACCGGCGGAAGAAATAACCAGGGGAAAATGACCATGCGCTACATTGGTGGTGGGCACAAAAAAAAGTATCGTATCATCGACTTTAAAAGAGATAAAGATGGTATACCAGCCATTGTTCAGACCATTGAATATGACCCCAACCGATCAGCAAGAATAGCATTGGTAGTTTATAAAGATGGAGAAAAAAGATACATCCTTGCCCCTCAGGGATTACGCGTAGGACAAGAAATTCTTTCTGGTAAAGACGCCGCCCCTGAAATTGGTAATACACTTCCACTGACTCATATCCCATTAGGATCATTTATTCACAATATAGAACTTCAGCCAGGAAAAGGAGGACAATTAGTAAGAAGTGCAGGGACATATGCTCAATTAGCAGCAAGAGAAGGAAAATATGCTGTTTTAAGAATGCCTTCTGGTGAACTCAGAAGAGTACTTGTCAATTGTAAAGCTACCATCGGTGCAGTATCTAATGCAGACCATAACTTAGAAGTGCACGGTAAAGCCGGCCATAAGAGATGGTTGGGCATTCGTCCAAGAACAAGAGGCGTGGCAATGAATCCAGTAGATCACCCCATGGGTGGCGGAGAAGGAAGAGCATCCGGCGGACATCCAAGATCAAGAAAGGGCTTGAAAGCCATCGGAAAGAAAACCCGTTCTCCAAAGAAAAAAACCTCAAACTTAATTATAGAAAAAAGAACAAAGGGATACGGATTAAAATAGTAAAAATAAAATTTTTGAATTATGGCACGATCGCTTAAAAAAGGACCTTTTATTGACTATAAACTTTGGATAAAAGTTCAAAAAATGAATGAATCTGGGAAAAAATCGGTCATTAAAACGTGGGCAAGACGTTCTACTATTCCACCAGAATTTGTAGGTCATACCTTTGCTGTTCATAATGGAAATAAATTTATCCCCGTCTATGTTACCGAAAATATGGTGGGGCATAAATTGGGTGAGTTTGCTCCAACCCGGACATTTAAAGGGCATGCCGGACATAACAAAAAATAATTTCATAAAAAATTAAAGACATGGGAAAAAGAAAACATGAATATGCACAAAAACTAAAAGAGAAGCGTAGTCAAATGTACTATGCTACTCTGAGGAATTGTCCTACATCTCCACGAAAAATGAACCAGGTCGCTGCTTTAATTCGCGGCATTTCGGTAGATAAAGCATTGAACATACTAAAATACAATACCAGAGAAGCTGCTGGCAGATTAGAAAAATTACTAAAATCAGCCATTAATAATTACGAGCAAAAAACTGGTCAACCTGCACATGAAAATTTATATATTAAAACCGTAAAGGTAGATAGCGGTTTCCAACTTAAACGCTTACGCTCTGCGCCACAAGGTCGCGCGTACAGAATAAGAAAACGCTCCAATCATGTAACACTCATTTTAGATATAAAAAATTAAACACAAATAATATGGGTCAGAAGTCAAATCCAATAATTTTAAGAGTAGGTATTATCAGAGGGTGGGAATCCAACTGGTATGGTGGAAAAAACTTTCCTGATAAAATCGTGGAAGACGATATGATAAGAAAATACCTTAAAGACCGTCTTCCCAAAAGCGCCATTTCCAGAATAGTGATTGAAAGAGCACACAAACTATTAACCGTAAACATACATACTGCCAAGCCCGGCATGATTATCGGAAAAGGCGGAAAAGAAGTAGATACCCTAAAAGAAGAATTAAAGCGATTAACTAAAAAAGATGTTCAGTTAAACATTTTAGATGTTCCAAAACCTGAACTAGATGCCCGCCTAACAGCTGACCTTATCGCACGGCAAATTGAAGGAAGAATTGCCTACAAAAGAGCCGCTAAACAAGCCATTGCAGCCACAATGAGAGCCGGTGCAGAAGGAATTAAAATCCGCATATCCGGAAGATTAGGGGGGGCAGAAATGGCCAGAAGTGAAGAAATAAAGGAGGGTAGAATACCACTTCATACATTCAGAGCCGATGTGGATTATGCTGTGGCAGAAGCTCATACTACATACGGAAGAATTGGCGTGAAAGTATGGATATGTAGAGGAGAAATATATGGAAAAAACACCTACGCAAAATCTGATACCGACAAAAAAACAACTCATAGAAATAACGTTCAGGAAAAACGTCCTTTCAGAAGAAAAAGAAATGAACAACAATAATAAATAATAATAGTAAAAAACTGAAGTATGTTACAGCCCAAAAAAACAAAATGGAGAAAATCCCAAAAAGTATTACCAAGAAGAAAATATGCCAAACGCGGCGATCAAATCGCTTTTGGTTCGTTTGCTATCAAGGCCATAACACCTGGCAGAATTAATTCAAGACAAATAGAAGCAGCCCGTATTGCCATTACCCGCTATATGAAAAGAGAAGGGCAAGTATGGATCCGTATTTTTCCCGACAGACCAATTACCAAAAAACCCGCTGAAGTACGTATGGGGAAAGGTAAAGGAAGTTTAGAATATTGGGCCACCCCAGTTGAACCCGGTAGAATACTTTTTGAAGCCGACGGTGTACCATTAGAAACTGCTAAAGAAGCCCTTCGTCTGGCAGCACAAAAACTACCAGTAGTTGTAAAGTTTGTAGTAAGAAGAGATTATACAAATTAAAATAAATCATTATGGAATCAAAAGATATTGTAATTTTATCAGATCAAGAATTGAAAGAAAAAATAGAAATAGAAAAAAGTAAACTTACTAAATTAAAACTGCAGCATGCTGTATCTCCAATTGAAAATCCTATGGAGATAAGAAATACCAGAAAAACAATTGCCCGACTTTTGACCGAATATACAAAAAGACAAAGAATTAATAAATAATAAATAAGCAGCAATTATGGAAACCAGAAAATCCAGAAAAACAAGAACAGGAGTTGTTACAAGTAATAAAATGGATAAAACGGTAGTTGTTTCAATCACAACGAAAGCAAAACATCCGATTTACGGAAAGTTTGTGAACAAAACAACCAAATTTTATGCACACGACGCTAAAAATGAATGTGGTATTGGAGATACTATAAAAATCATGGAAACCAGACCACTCAGCAAATTAAAAAGATGGCGAGTAGTTGAAATAATAGAAAAAGCAAAATAATAACATCATAAAAAAATACGGCTATGATACAAAACGAATCAAGGTTAAAAGTGGCAGATAACAGTGGCGCAAAAGAAGTGCTGGTAATACGTATATTAGGAGGGACGAAAAGAAGATATGCCTCAATCGGAGATAAAGTGGTGGTAACCGTAAAAGATGCCATACCCTCCGGAAATATCAAAAAAGGAACTGTTTCCAAGGCCGTTATAGTGAGAACAAAAAAAGAAATCAGACGGCAAGATGGCTCTTATATCCGCTTTGATGACAATGCAGTAGTCCTTTTAAATAATGCTGATGAACTTAGAGGTACACGTATTTTTGGTCCTATAGCCAGAGAACTCAGAGATAAACAATTCATGAAAATCATTTCATTAGCACCAGAAGTAATTTAATTTAAAAATGCAAAAAACTATGACAACCAAAAATAAAAAAATAAAATTAAAATTAAAAGTAGGCGACATTGTCCGTGTTATGAGAGGACGCTCAAAAGGGAAAGAAGGAAAAATCATATTTGTAGATACCGAAAAACAAAGAGCCATCGTAGAAGGAGCTAATCTGGTTAAAAAGCACGAAAAGCCCAATGCTAAAAATCCACAAGGCGGTATCATTGAAAAAGAAGCACCCATTCATATATCTAACCTAATGATTCTTGCAGATGGAAAACCTTCCAGAATAGGCAGAAGAATCAATGAGGAAACAAAAAAATCAGAAAGATACGCCAAAAAGACCAATGCAACTCTTAAATAATAAAACTTATGAGTACCACAAAATATCAACCAAGATTGAAAATTAAATATCAAACTGAAATTATCCAGGCACTTAAAGATAAATTTCAGTATAAAAATGCTATGCAAGTGCCTCGGCTTGTAAAAATTGTGATCAATCAGGGAGTAGGAGAAGCCGTTGCTGACAAAAAATTAATAGAATCTTCCATTAAAGAACTTTCTACCATTACAGGTCAAAAAGCAGTGCCAACCATTTCAAAAAAGGATATATCTAACTTTAAACTCAGAAGAGGCGTAGCAATTGGAACAAAAGTAATCTTGAGGGGCGATAAAATGTATGAGTTTTTAGACAGATTAATCGCATCCGCATTGCCACGCATCCGGGACTTTAAAGGCGTTAACCCCAAAGCATTTGATGGAAAAGGTAACTACAACCTTGGTATAAGCGAACAAATTATTTTCCCTGAGATTGACATAGATAAAGTCAATAAAATTATGGGTATGGACATTAACTTTGTAACTACTGCAAAAACCGATAAAGAGGCGTTTGAATTATTAAAAGAATTTGGAATGCCTTTCAAAAAATAAAAATAAAAAACGTATTACTATGGCAAAAGAATCAATGAAAGCAAGAGAAGTCAAAAGAAAAAAACTCGCTGAAAAATACGCCCAAAAAAGACAAGAACTGCTGGCTAAAGGCGATTATATGGCTATTCAGTTAATCCCAAGAAATGCTTCACCGGTGCGTCAAAGAAACAGATGTAAACTGACCGGCAGACCACGCGGCTACATCAGAGAATTCGGTATTTGCAGAAATGTATTAAGAGAAATGGCTTCTTTTGGGCTTATTCCCGGCGTTAAAAAAGCAAGTTGGTAATCCATAAAATATAGAATTATGAAAGTAAAATTCAAAAATACAAGCGACCCTATCTCAGATTATCTGACAAGAGTTAGAAATGCCGTAGCAGCAGGTCATAGATTGGTTGAAATCCCTGCTTCAAATGTAAAAAAACAAATCACAAAAATTTTATTTGAAAACGGCTATATTTTAAACTATAAATTTGAAGAAACGGATAACAAGCAAGGACTTATTAAAATTGCACTGAAATATCATCCAACTACAAAAGTTCCTGCTATCAGAGGATTGAGAAGAATTTCAACCCCGGGTTTAAGAAAATACGCCAAATCAGAAAACTTACCAAGAGTACTGAACGGATTAGGTATAACCATCATATCTACCTCCAAGGGCATAATGACTGATAAAGAAGCCAGAAAATTAAACATCGGTGGTGAAGTATTATGTTATATCTACTAAAAAACAATTATTTGAAAAAATAAAAATTAAACGTATGTCAAGAGTAGGCAAATTACCAATAAACATTCCACAAGGTGTAGAAGTAAAATTAAACAACAACACTATTACCGTGAAAGGAAAATTAGGGACATTAGTGAAAGAACTACACCCTGAAATAAATGTAAAAATAGATAATAACCAGATTATTGTAGAACGTCCAACCGAACAAAAAAGACATAAAGCATTACATGGACTCACACGCGCCCTTATTGCCAATATGGTAAAAGGCGTAAGTGAAGGATTTAAAATTGTTCAGGAACTCGTAGGGGTAGGGTATAGAGCTACCAACAAAGGACAATTATTAGATCTTTCTTTGGGCTATTCTCACCACGTATACTTTGAACTGCCAGCCGAAATCAAAGTAACTACCAAACAAGAAAAAGGAGAAAACCCCAAAATTTATCTTGAATCTGCTGATAAAGAACTCTTAGGATTAGTGGCGGCTAAAATCCGCTCACTCAGAAAACCAGAACCATACAAAGGTAAAGGTATTAAATTTGAAGGCGAAGTGCTAAGAAGAAAAGCCGGAAAATCAGCATCTAAAAAATAATCACAGGAATTTCTGAATTAACAAAATAAAAATAATTACTACTATGGCAACATTGAAAAGAGAAGAAAGAAGACAGAGAATCAAATACAGAATCAGAAAAAAACTAAAAGGTACTTCCGAAAGGCCACGTTTATGTGTATTCAGAAGTAATAGCCAAATTTATGCTCAAATCATTGATGATACCAGCGGAAAAACATTAGTAACAGCATCTTCTATGGAAAAAACACTCAAAGAATTTAAAGGGACAAAAACAGAAAAGTCAGTTGCTGTCGGCAAATTAATTGCCGAAAAAGCAAAACAAAAAGGCATTCAATCAGTAGTATTTGACAGAAGTGGCTTTCTTTACCATGGTAGAGTAAAAGCACTCGCAGATGCTGCCAGAGAAGGCGGACTCATCTTTTAATTTCTTTTGTATTCATAAAAAAAATACATTTGCACCTTCAAAAAACAAAAAACTACAAAAAATATGGCAAATTTCAATATCAAAAAAGTAAAATCAACAGATTTAGAACTTAAAGACAGATTGGTAGCAGTGAACCGCGTTACAAAAGTTACCAAAGGAGGAAGGCATTTTAGCTTTGCTACTCTGGTAGTAGTAGGCAATGAGAATGGAATAGTAGGAATAGGATTAGGAAAAGCCAATGAAGTATCCGAAGCAATAAAAAAAGCCATTGAAGATGCTAAAAAGAACCTTGTAAAAGTAGCCATCCTCAAAGGAACAATTCCTCACGAACAGGACGGAAAATTTGGAGCATCAAAAGTGTTCTTAAAACCCGCCGCCCCCGGTACCGGAGTAATAGCGGGAGGTGCTATGCGTGCTGTATTGGAAAGCGTCGGAATAAAAGATGTACTCGCAAAATGCAAAGGATCTTCTAATAATCACAATGTGGTAAAAGCAACAATAGACGCTTTAATGAAATTAAGAGATCCTTATACAATTGCTCAACAACGTGGTATTAAATTAGATAAAATCTTTAACGGATAATAATATTACAACTATGGCAAAGGTTAAAATAACATTGGTAAAAAGCACCATTAAAAAATCTGGTAATCAAAAGAAAACAGTGCAAGCATTAGGTTTAAGAAAAATAAACCAAAGCGTAGAAAAAGAATTAAACCCTGCTATTCAGGGAATGATTAACTCAGTTAAACATCTCATTAAAGTTGAAACCATCGCTTAATTACTTAATCACAACATAAAAAAAGAAATTTATGAAACTGCATACATTAAAACCAGCAAAAGGATCTGTAAAAAAAGATTATAGAAAAGGTAGAGGAGAAGGTTCCGGTAATGGTGATACAGCAGGAAGGGGACATAAAGGAAATCAATCCCGCTCCGGATACAAAAGAAAAAGAGGTTTTGAAGGTGGCCAAATGCCCTTACAAAGAAGAATACCAAAATTTGGATTTAAAAACTTCAACAGAGTGGAATACGTTCCCATTAATTTAGATAAATTGAATACATTAGCAGAAAAACTTAATACTAACGATATTTCCATTGAAGTACTTGTAAAATCCGGCATTGTTGGAAAAAATGAGAAAGTAAAAATTTTAGCAAAGGGTGAAATTAAAAAAGCCTTGAATGTCTCTGCCCATGCGATTTCAAAAAAAGCCAAAGAAAGCATTGAAAGAGCAGGAGGAAGTATCACAATAGCATAGAATTCAAAGACACATTAGTAAGTAAAAAACATTATGAAACGAATTATTGAAACGATACAAAATATCTGGAAAATAGAAGAACTGCGAAACCGAATAATGGTAACTTTACTTTTTGTGGCGGTTTATCGCTTAGGTTCTTATATTGTTTTGCCAGGTGTTAACTCTGTGGCTCTTAATGAGTTCAGAGACGCCAATGCTCAAAGTGGCATCATTGGCTTAATTAACATCTTTGCGGGTGGAGCATTTTCCAGAGCATCTGTATTTGGACTTGGTATAATGCCATACATCACTGCTTCTATCATTATTCAACTCTTAGGAATGGCTATTCCCTATTTCCAGAAATTACAACGCGAAGGCGAAAGCGGCCGAAAAAAATTAAATCAATACACACGGCTTTTAACAATAGCAGTTACCGCAGTGCAGGCACCAGGTTATCTGGCCTCACAAGTATATACAGTGCCCGGAGCAGTAACCAATCCATCTACTTTATGGTGGCTTCAATCTATTGTTGTTCTGGTAACAGGAACTATGTTTGTCATGTGGCTTGGTGAAAGAATCACAGACAGAGGCATTGGTAATGGTATATCCTTAATCATCATGGTCGGAATTATTTCACGTCTCCCATTTTCAATTATTGCTGAATTTGGTTCAAGATTAGAAAGTCAAGGTGGAGGATTAATTATATTCTTATTAGAAGTGGTATTTTTATTGCTGGTAATTATGGGAAGTATTTTACTAGTGCAAGGCACAAGAAGAATACCCGTACAGTTTGCAAAAAAAATCATAGGCAATAAACAATATGGTGGCGTTAGACAATATATCCCTTTAAAAGTCAATACAGCAGGTGTGATGCCAATTATTTTTGCACAAGCCATTATGTTTATTCCCGCGGCTGTTGTAGGTTATACTCAAGGAAGTGGAGGTGTTTTTACAGAAAGATACGGGTTTTGGTATAATTTTATCTTTGGCTTATTGATTGTTTTATTTACCTATTTTTACACGGCCATCATGGTGAATCCAACACAATTGGCCGATGATTTAAAAAGAAATGGAGGATTTATACCCGGTATTAAGCCCGGTAAAAAAACGGCTGAATTTATTGATCAGGTCATGTCACGTATTACTTTACCAGGTGCTATTTTTCTGTCTATTGTGGCCATTTTACCATCCATTGCCATTCAATTTGGTATTAACAGTGCTTTTGCTGACTTTTATGGTGGCACATCTCTATTGATTTTAGTGGGTGTTATTTTAGATACTTTGCAACAAATAGAAACCTATTTACTGAACAGACATTACGAAGGATTAATGAAATCCGGAAGAATAAAAGGAAGAGGAACATCCATGATGCAACAAGCGTAATAAGGATATGGGTAAACAATCTAATATAGAAGTTGACGGAACAGTGATTGAAGCATTGAGTAATGCGATGTTCCGTGTTGAACTAGAAAACGGACATATTGTTACCGCTCATGTTTCCGGAAAAATGAGAATGAACTATATTCGCATTTTGCCCGGAGATAAAGTTAAATTGGAAATGAGCCCATACGATCTTTCCAAGGGACGTATCGTATCAAGATATAAATCTTAAATCTATCTTTACTACTAACAGAATAAACAAAAAACTATGAAAGTAAGAGTATCTATTAAAAAAAGAAGTGCGGACTGCAAATTAGTACGCAGAAAAGGCAGATTATACGTTATCAATAAAAAAAATCCAAAATTTAAACAAAGACAAAAATAATTTTTGTATCTTTGCTGCCCCAATTTTTTAACATCAATCAAAAACAATAATACATGGCTCGTATAGCAGGAATAGAACTACCAAAAAACAAAAGAGGATTTGTAGCATTGACCTATATTTATGGTATAGGAAAAAGCTCTACTGAAAAAATCCTAAAAGATGCAGGCGTAGATCCTTTCAAAAAAGTAAGCGAATGGTCTGATGAAGAGCAGGCAAAAATCAGACAAATCATCAACAACGAATATAAGGTTGAAGGACAATTACGTTCTGAAGTACAACTTAATATCAAACGCTTGGTGGATATTAATTGTTACAGAGGGATGAGACACAAAAAAGGTCTGCCTGTAAGAGGCCAAAGAACGCGTACCAATTCAAGAACAAGAAAAGGAAAGAGAAAAACTATCGCTAACAAAAAAATGGCAACTAAATAATTTTTAAATAATTTTTACTATGGCAAAACAACAAAGTTCTACTACACTATCTGCAAAAGCTGCTGCGAAAAAAAGAAATGTTAAAGTGGATGCAGCGGGAGAAGTACACATCAACGCCACGTTTAATAATATCATTGTTACATTTACAAATGTAAACGGACAACCCGTTTCATGGTCCTCAGCAGGTAAGATGGGGTTTAGAGGTTCTAAAAAGAACACGCCTTATGCCGGACAAATGGCTGCGCAAGATGCTGTCAAAGTAGCTCATGATGCAGGAGTTCGTAAAGTTAAAGTATATGTGAAAGGTCCTGGGGCAGGTAGAGAAGCGGCTATTCGTACTATTGCTGCTGCCGGAATTGAAGTAACAGAAATTGTGGATGTAACCCCAATTCCTCATAACGGTTGCCGACCACCTAAACAAAGAAGAGTTTAACCTTTTTATATAAACATTTTAATATCCTTAAAATTATGGCAAGATACATAGGTCCAAAGTCAAAAATAGCAAGAAAATTCAGAGAGCCCATTTTTGGCCCTGACAAAGCATTGGAAAGAAAAAATTATCCTCCGGGACAACATGGATTGGCTAAAAAAAGAGCAAAAGTATCTGAATATGGCACTCAGCTCATGGAAAAGCAAAAGATGAAATACATTTATGGCTTGTTGGAAAGACAATTTAAAAACCTTTTCCTGAAAGCATCGCATTTACCGGGAATTACAGGCGATAATTTATTGAAACTATTAGAATCCAGATTGGATAATGTAGTTTACAGAATGGGTTTAGCTCCTACACGCGCTGCGGCACGTCAATTAGTAGCACACAAGCATATTACTGTAAACGGTAAATTAGTGAACATACCTTCTTATATCTTAAAACCAGGCGATAATATCGGCGTGCGGGAAAAATCCAAAACACTGGATGGGATTGTTAATACTCTTGCTACCCATTTTTCTAATTATCCATGGATTTCTTTTGACAGACAAACCATGACCGGAACATTTATCAATCGTCCTGAACGGAATCAAATTCCTGAGAATATTAAAGAACAATTGGTTGTTGAATTATACTCTAAGTAAGAATTTTTAATGAAAAACAAGATAAAACATATAGAAGAAATTCCTTATACGTACATCCAGAATGCAAAGGATATTTTAAAAACAAAAGCGCAAAAAAAAGGGAAATTCTATTCTGTGCCTAAATATGTAAAAATGGCTGGTGATACAGCATGGAAAGGAGTATTGTTAGCATTAGATATCTGGATGGAAAAAGAAGGGGTAAAACTTAAAAAAGAACAAAGAAAGTCAGTGAAGTATTATCAGGAGTTTTTAGCGGACAAAAACTATAAATTACTGAACCTTTTTAATTCAGGATACAATTACATGCATCTTTTAATGAGCTACGATGGTGATTTATTAGTAGATACCTCCAAAAAAGGCATTGAACTGGCCGAAGAAATACTCCAATCCATTCAACGTTATATGCCTGAATTAAAAGAAAATTAGAGGGTATCCTATTCAAACAATGATAAAATAAACCATAATCATTAACCTAAAAATTTAAAGTCCAAACAAATATGTCAATATTAAATTTCGTCAAACCGGACAAAGTTATAATGCTACAAAGTACGGAAACAATCGGACAATTTGAATTTCGTCCATTAGAACCCGGCTTTGGTATTACAATAGGCAATTCAATTCGTCGTATTTTGCTTTCTTCATTAGAAGGAAATGTTATTACATCTGTAAGAATAGAGGGTGTGTCTCATGAATTTTCCACTATAAAAGGTGTTGTAGAAGATGTTACAGAAATTATTCTTAACCTAAAAAAAGTTCGATTTAAACAGCAAATTAAAGGCGAAAATTTTGAAAGAGTAATGGTAAATTTTTCAGGTGCTTCTAAATTTACAGCCGGTGATTTAAATAAATTTTTAAGTAGTTTTGAAGTTTTAAATCCGGACTTAGTAATTTTTAATTGTGAACCAAGCGTGAAAATTAAAATGGAATTGACTGTTGAAAGAGGAAGAGGATATGTGCCTTCAGAAGAAAATAAAAAATCTGATGTGCCGGCTGGAACTATTTTTGTAGATGCTATTTATACCCCTATTAAACATGTGAAGTATTCTGTGGAAAACTATCGTATTGAGCAAAAAACAGATTATGAAAAATTAAACATTGAAATTACTACAGACGGCTCTATTCATCCTAAAGAAGCGCTAAAAGAAGCCGCTAAAATATTGATTTATCACTTCATGCTATTCTCTGACGAGAAAATGACCTTTGAAGAAGATGTTAGAAAAGAGGCACCAGCCACCGACGAAAAAGATGCTCAAATGCGTCAATTACTTAAAACGAAGCTGTTAGATTTAGACCTTTCTGTAAGAGCGCTGAATTGCCTCAAATCGGCTGATGTTGAAATCTTGGGCGAATTAGTTTCTTTTAACAAAGCCGACTTGTTAAAATTTAGAAACTTTGGAAAAAAATCATTGGCTGAATTAGAAGAACTTTTGGCTTCCAAAGGACTTCAGTTTGGCATGAATGTTTCAAAATATCTGGATAATTCTAAAAAATAATTAAATCAAACTTTTATGAGACACGGCGATAAAATAAATAACCTGAGCAGAACATCTGCACACAGAAAATCCTTATTGGCTAATTTAGCTACAGAACTGTTTATTCATAAAAGAATTTTTACGACTGTAGCAAAGGCAAAAGCATTGCGCGTATATGTTGAGCCGCTTATTACCCGTTCAAAAGAAGATACTATGCACAATAGAAGAATGGTTTTTTCTTATTTAAAGAACAAAGAAGGGGTAAAAGCTCTCTTTGATGAAGTGAGAGAAAAAATAGCAAATAGAAATGGTGGCTATACACGTATTATCAAGATTGGTCATAGAAAAGGAGACGCAGCTGAAATGGCCATGATTGAACTTGTAGATTTTAATGATTTATACACTAATAACAAATCTGCTAAAACTGCTAAAAAATCTAAAACTCGTAGAGCTGGTTCAAAAACTAAATCTAAATCCAATGAAAGTGCAGTTAGTCCCGAGACACCTCAAAATAATTCGGATGCTACCGATTCTGAAACAACTACGGGCAATGAATAAAAGTTTAATCTTTTAATCAAATAAAAAAGCCCTTCAGATGAAGGGCTTTTTTATTACTTATAAATCTCTTTTTTAGCGGCAAGTAAGCCATTTTTTAATAATGAAGCAATAGTCATTGGTCCTACGCCGCCTGGCACAGGGGTAATGTAAGAACATTTTGGTGCTACTTCATCAAATTTGACATCACCTACCAGTTTGTAGCCCGTTTTACTTTCCTGACTTTCTATTCGGGTAATACCTACATCAATAACAACAGCACCTTCTTTGAGCATATCTGCTGTAACGAAATGTGGACTGCCAATTGCACAAATGACAATATCGGCTTGTAAAGTATAATGCTTTAAATCTTTTGTTTTGCTATGGCAAAGTGTTACGGTGGCATTTCCAATAGGTGTATTTTTCGCCATTAAAATACTCATTGGTGAACCGACAATATGACTTCTACCGATTACTACACAATGTTTTCCGCTGGTTTCTATTTGGTAATGTTCAAGCAATTGAACAATACCATAAGGCGTGGCACTTACATAGCACGGTAAGTTCAATACCATTCTTCCTACATTAATCGGGTGAAATCCATCAATGTCTTTGGAAGGCAAAATACTTTCAATAATATTTTGCTCATTAATATGACGAGGCAAAGGCAATTGTACAATAAATCCATCTATATCCGGATTTTGATTTAATTTTTCTACTTCTTCCAATAGTTTTTTTTCTGTTACATATTCAGGAAGACGAATGAGAGTAGATTGAAGTCCAACATGTTCACAGGCTTTGATTTTGTTATTGACATAGGCTTCAGAAGCACCGTCGTTTCCTACAAGAATTGCCGCAATATGTGGGATTTTTTTTCCTTCCTTTTTTAATAGTTCTACTTCTTTCTGAATAGTTTTTTGGATTTCTCTAGCTACTTTTTTTCCATCGATGATTTGATAAGCCATTGGATTATTTTTTTTGCATCAATTGAATAAATTGGTCAAATAGATATTGACTATCATGCGGTCCTGGTGCAGCTTCTGGGTGGTATTGCACACTAAATGCAGGTTGATACTTAAATTGAATCCCTTCAATGGTATTATCATTGAGATTGATGTGTGAGACAATCACATCAGGGTGGTTTTTAGCATCCGTTTCTTTTATTGAAAAACCGTGATTTTGAGAAGTAATTTCACAATGTCCTGTCAATAAATTTTTTACCGGATGGTTAAGCCCTCTGTGTCCGTGGTGCATTTTGTAAGTAGAAATACCAACAGATTGAGAAAGTAATTGATGCCCTAAACATATTCCAAATACCGGTATATTTTTTTCAAGAAGTTGTTGAATAACTGCTACTTCTTTTTTCATGCTGGCAGGATCGCCGGGCCCATTAGAAAGCATGATTCCATGAGGATTAAATGAAAGCACATCTTCTACAGTGGCATTGTGAGGAAATACCTTTAGAAAACAATTTCTACTGGACAAATGTCTTAGTATATTTTTCTTGGTACCATAATCTATCACACTCACTCTGAAAATAGCATTTTCACAAGGTATTTCATAAGATTCTTTTGTAGATACTTTTGAGGATAATTCTAATCCTTCCATTTTGGGTGTTTGCAGCAAAATACCTTTTAGTTTTTCTATGTCTAAAATTTCGGAAGAGATGACCACGTTCATAGCACCTTTGTTACGAATGTGGCGAACTAATGCTCGGGTATCTACATCGCTGACGGCTACGATTTTATTTTGTATAAAAAAATCATTCAATGACGTTTGAGCGGCAGGTCGGCTGTATATTTCACTGAACTTTTTGCAAATCAATCCGGATATTTTTATGCTATTACTTTCGTTTTCATCCGGAAGAATGCCGTAGTTTCCAATATGAGCATTGGTCATTACCACTATCTGACCAAAGTAAGAAGGATCGGTAAATACTTCCTGATAGCCGGTCATTCCGGTATTAAAACAAATTTCACCCGAAGCGGTGCCTTTGAATCCCGCAGCATATCCTTCATACACATGGCCATCCTCTAATAGAACAATGGCTTTGTTTTTTTTGTGGTATTTGAGTTGCATGGTATTATTTTATTTGTTTTAAATGATTGAGTATACTTGTTGTGGAGAAGCCTTCTAATAAGGGGACTATTTCAACCTTACCGCCATAAGATAATACAACATCGGCACCTACAATTTTATTGAGGGTATAATCTCCGCCTTTTACTAAAACATTTGGACGTGTTTTTTGTATTAAATGAAGGGGGGTGGGTTCATCAAACAGACATACGTAATCTACACAAAGCAAGGACGCTAATACTTCTGCTCTTTTTCTTTCAGGATGAATGGGTCTTTCCTGCCCCTTATTTAAAGTTTTGACAGATGTATCTGAATTTAATCCAACGATTAAAATATCGCCTAAACTTCTTGCTCGATTTAAGTAATATACATGACCCGGATGCAATATATCAAAGCATCCATTTGTAAACACAATGGTTTTCTTAAAAAAATGATGCGTGTAGGCAATGCGTTCTAATTCTGTATCCGATACAATTTTTTTTGAAATCAACTCATTAAAATTTGTCATTGTTTTCTGTTTTAATAGTGTGATAAATGGGTAAAAAAATAAATGCCAACATGCTTACCAGTACGACTAATAAAAATTGCGTCCCCCATATTATCCAGGGGAATGCAACAGCAGAAGCATTATCTGTTTGATAAAATAAAAGCAATTCTGTAATTAAAAAGTGATAAGCCCCTATACCGCCCGGTGTTATAATGACGCCAATTGTTCCAAATAAAAAAAGCACCATTATTTTTAGAAACCCAATGTGTTCGGTGGATGGCATAGAAAGAGCACAAAAATACATTGAAAGAAAGTACAGAATCCAGATAAGCAAGCTATTCCACCAAAATGCAAAGGGGTGTGGAATTTTATGAATGCTCAGAAGCGGTGTTATTAAATTTCTAATAACTTGAATAACTTTGTCAAATAAAGGAGTTTCAGAAGTACTTTTTTTTCTTTTCATCAAGATAAAAAAAACAAAAACGAAAAATAGAATAATGAGTAATAAATAAAATACATTTTGGCCGGAAAATTTTTCGGATAAAGGAATTAGAATGTATTTGTTTAGCAAGGTTTGTAAATCCTGAAATTGGAATAGGATAACAAAAATAAAGATTGTAAACAGCAAAAGTAAGTCCACCACTCTTTCGGCTATCACGGTTCCTAAAGCAATGTCTATTGGGATTTTATTGTATTTGGATGCTATTGCACAACGGGAAATTTCTCCCATTCTTGGTAAGCCATAATTGGCTAAGTATCCAATGAAAACAGAAGAAGTGGAAGTAAAAAGATCCGTTTTTAATTGATAATTTTCGAGCAAAAAATTCCAACGGTATGCTCTTACCAAATGACTGAAAAAACTTACTAGTAAGGATACTAATATCCAGATTTTATTGGTATTTTGAAATGCTTTGTACAATTCTTCTTTTGAAACTTGAGTTCTTTGAATAGATAAATATATGAGCGCTCCCCCAATTGCAAGTAATATAATGTATTGTATAATTTTTTTTACCGACGATTGCACAATTATTTACTTCAATAATTTGTTGGTTTTAGTGTCCGGGAAAATAATTTTAGGACGAAATTTTTTAGCTTCTTCTTTGTCCATCCATGTGTACGAGATAATGATAACAACATCTCCTACATTAAATTTTAAAGCAGCCGGACCGTTCATACAAATAATTCCACTCCCTCTTTCACCTTTAATTACATAAGTAACTATTCGCTCACCATTACGTTTATTAAGCACGTGTACCTGTTCGTTTTCAATTAAATCAGTCGCTTCCATCAATTCTTCATCAATGGTAATACTTCCGATATAATCCAGTTCTGCCTGTGTTACTGTTACACAATGTATTTTAGATTTCATGACACCTATGAGCATAGTAAAAAAATGACCCGTGTAAAATTGTAGAAAAATATGGGATTGTGCAAATGTTTAAACGTTGACAAGTAAGGGCAGTTTAAATTGAACCTACAATGATTATGTAAAAAATCATTATCATTTACGAAATGGTGAATGGCTTTAGGGTTATTATTGGAGGTTTAAAGTATAGGGTAGGGGACTGGCGGTATTAACCATCATTGGGCTCATGGCGTTTTATGAAGCATGCCCTTTTCTCTTAGAGCTTTGATAAGTCCAACTAAAATGCCATTGATAAATACATAGCTTTGAGAGGTGCTGTATTCTTTTGATATTTCAATATACTCATCCACACTTGTTTTTAAGGGGATTTCCGGAAAGTAAATTAATTCAACTAAACACATTTTTAATAATAATAAATCAGAATAATTAATCCGCTCCAAATCCCAGTTTTCGGAATATTTCTGAATATAGGTGTCAAATACTTTAAAGTTTTGGGCGGTATAATGCATGATATCTTCTACAAACTTTTTGTCTACTTTTTCATCTTTATACAATGAAAATATTTCAAGTTTTTTTTGTTTTTCAAATTCTTCTATGTTTTTAAGGATAAAGTTCAATGATATGTACAAATCTTCTTGAGCAAATTGACTTTCTTCATCAAAAAAATTTTCTACTAATTCATTATGGTACAAATAATCCGTAACAAATTCTTCTAAAAACAGAAGTGCTATTTTTTCAGAGTGCTTTGATTCAGAATAGTTTTTAAACATTTCAGATTTTCGGAAATTTTTGTAAACCGCATGCACCCAATCTTTGTCTTTCCCAAAATTGACTTTGTGTGCTGTTAATTTTTGATAGAATAATTGGTTTTCTTTCAGTGCAAGTAAAAAAGGGTTTATTGAAAAAAACGGGATAAACTCCACATTAGCTTTTATCAATTTATTTTTATGTTTTTCTTTATCGTTTAATTCTAAAATACGCATTTCATCTAATAAGGATAGCATGAGTAAATAAAAATAATAGGTTTTGTCTAAACTTTTTAAACTCTGTTGCTTAAAGTATTCTATGGATGGATATGGTTCTTGTTTAAAGTAAGAAAAAAGATACTGAAAAGCACGAATACGTAAGGAACGGCGGGAAATCATGGAGCACTTAATTAAAGGGCTGCAAGTATACATTTATTTACTTAAAGATGAAAAGAAATTGTATCATCACCGGTTTTATAGAGCATGTATTGAAAGAAGAATTGAAACATTTCATCGGTTGTTTTCATAGAATGAAATCCATCGCCTTCCTTCACTTCTTTGGGCGGATAGTGAGGGTTGTATGGATTGGCTGTGGTGTTGTTGTATGTGCCTATTGCCACAATTACAGAACCTTTTGGGATAATAACCGGTTTTTTGAATATGTAATAATATTGCCAGTTAAAGTTCCATTTAGGGATACGAATAAGTGGGATGGTATCCTGTGTTGCTGTTATGGCAAATGCCAGAAACGATTGTCCTAATAAATGCATGTGTGGATTTACAGCTAATACACTAATATCTGCCGGTATTAGTAAACTGGTGGTAAATGTTTTAATAGTATGAGGAGGAATTACAAGTGGGGGTTGAATTTTAGACATGCCATGTGTTCCCATTTGCCCTTCATATACAGGTCTTTCGGGGCGTTTGGCTGCAAAATAAACTTTTAAATAACTACTGTCATAACACGCCCGATGTGTGGGACCATAATGTATATCGTTCAGAAAAAAAACACCTTTTTTAGGTAAATAAAAACCACCAATGTTTTCTTTGAAGTACAAAGGTAAAAAGCCGGGCAAATAATACACTGTATTGGGAATCAAAACAGGCAGCAGGGAAGATGGCTTGTTATCTTTTGCGTCTTTGTAGGTTAATCCCATTTTTGTGTATGCCTCCAAAAAATTATCAATAGGTTCTTCCACATGAGTCAGTCCACGAAAATAATCAAATTTTCTTTTTTCATCGTATTTGAGAAGATGTCCGTTAACGTGATGGACTAGTTTCTTTTGATGCGGAACAAATTCAACATATTGTACAAAAGTATCTTTGTCTAATTGGTAGGGCATTTTTACTACAAAAAAATGATCTACGCCGTTACCATTCAGGTAGATAGCTTGTTGTAAGGGAATTATCAAATCGGGTTTTCTGAAAGGCGGCTTATTCTTTGTGTAGGTGAAATGAATCCTGCTGCTGTCTTCATCAATTGGGCAGCCAAGTTGAATCCATCTTAGTAGTTTGTCTTTTTCAATTGTGCTCAATATCAACTCATTGGCAAATCGGGAGTAGGTCGTGTCTGCTGGCCAGGGTGGCATTATTCCTGATTCAATACTAAACCGAATTTTATTAGCGTGTTGTTTAATATCCTGATAAGTAATTAAGCTAAAAGGTCCTGCCCCTGTTGGTTGATGACAAATGGCGCATTTCTGATGAATCACTGTTGCTACTTCTCGAAAGGTGATTGTGTTTGTGTTTTCTGATTGACAAGCTGTCAATGATAAACCTGCAATGCAAAAGAAAAATACATTTTTGTATAAATTAAAACCCATAGTAAGGTCTCAAAAATACATAAACAATTGGTCCGGTAAAACATACATATAACCATAATGGATAAGCCCATCGAACAATTTTCCGATGCTTATCTATCTTTTTATTCAGTCCAAAATAAAACGCCATCAAAACGAGTGGGAAGGTAACAGCCGCCAATATAATATGCGTCAGAAGTATAAACAGATACATTTTTCTTGAAACACGCACTCTCTCTAATTCCTGTGCTTCTAAAATTCCATTATGATTGGCATCACCGTATAGGGTTTCCGGTAAGAAATAATGCGCTATCACATACGAAATTAAAAACAAAGCACTTAAAAAAAAGGCCCATAAATTTAGTTTCTTATGCCAATGGATATTTTTTCGTTTTATGGAGAAAAGCGAAAATAAGAGTAATAGGAAGGACATACTATTCAGAATAGCATTTAAAGCCGGTAAATAGTAAACAAAAGAAGGTATATGGAGCGGTGGCTCAATTATCTTCCGATTGAGAATAAGTACTACCGCTAACACTATTGTACTTAACAGGGCTACTATAAATTTGATACTTTTTTCTGAAATCATAAATTGGAGTATGGATTTATCACATTATCTTATTTCAGGTTTTCTGAATAAAATCGGACAAATGTATGTATTTGTTTTTTATGCCGCTATTATCTTTTAAAACGAAATTATGCTTTACAAATGTTCTGTTTTCAAGCCTTCAATCTCTTTGAAGGAATCGGTTTAATTATTTTACGGTTCATTTTCTTTTTGAATATGAAGTACTCTTTGCGGAAAAGGAATTTCTATACCTTTTTCTTTGAATGTACTGTGAATCAATTTTATAGATTTATGTGCCAAGACAAACTGGTATTCATAATTTTCGCAGGCCAGTATGAGTCGAAACTGGATAGCACTGTCTCCAAAAGCATAAAAACGAACGACCGGTTCAAAATCTTTAATACCACCATCATTTTCCAATAGAATTTTTTTTCCTATATCTATTAAAACTTTCTCTACTTGGTCCAGGTCTGAATCATAGGACACACTTCCTTCTACTCTAAACAACAATTTTCTTTCAGGCAAGTGCATATTGACAATCATTGATTGGGAAAATTTTGTATTGGGTACTACGATTACATTCCCCTGCGGGGTTTCTACCAGAGTATTTCGCCATGTAATATCTTTAATAACACCTTCATTGGCACTGTCAATTCTGATAAAATCGCCCGGTCTCACTTGTTTTGAAACCAATATCTGAATACCTGCAAAAAAATTACTTAAAGTATCCTGTAAAGCCAGAGCAACAGCCAATCCTCCAACTCCAAGGGTAGTGATAATTGGGGTGATAGAAATACCTAAATATTGCAGAATAATCATTATACCAATACTAAATACTACTATTTTAATGATGTTGGTAAAAACAGACACAGAACCCGCTAAACCAGATACTTTGGAAGTATAATGTTTTGTCAGTTCCACTAATAGCCGTGCTATAAAAAGTGTAAATGAAAAAATAATGAGGCACCAGAATAATTTGATTAAAATACCATGTGCCTGTGGTCTAATCGGAAATTGATGTAAAGAAATATAAATACCTCCTGCCCCGAACCAGAATATAATCAAATGATGAAAGGAATGCACCAAAATATCATCAATTACAGATTCTGTTTTATAGGCAAGTGATTTTAATCTATTTAAAGCAAACTTCTCTGCAAACCAACCTGCTATAAAAGCAATTAAAATGATGGCAGATGGAATTAAATATACTTTGACATCTTCAGATAAACTTCCCATACTTGAATTTCATTTTATTAAAAACTACAATTAAACAAACTATAATCTCTCTTTCCTTCGGGAAACATATAGCCAGATTATGCCTTGCTATAGACATTCTTATTAGCAGATTCGGTATTTTTATCAAAATCCACTACTATCGGCGTTGAAATACATAATGAAGAATAAGTACCAATAATTCTACCTATCAATAAAGCAAAGATAAATCCGCGAATACTTTCACCACCAAACACAAAGATAACAACTAACACAAAGAATACTGTTAATGATGTTAGAATAGTACGACTTAAAGTGCTGTTTAAAGCATAATTAATTAAGTAGATTCTTTCCTGCCCTTTGACATCGTCTTTACCGCTTTCAGCAAGTCGTTCTCTGATTCTGTCAAATACTACCACTGTTTCGGTCATGGTATATCCCATCACGGTTAAGATGGCTGCAATAAAGTCCTGTCCAATTTCAAGAGAAAACGGCACAATGTTATCAAATATAGTGTAGAATGAAAGTACAATAAGCACATCATGGAATAAGGCCACTACTGAACCGAGCCCATATTGCCATTTTTTGAAACGAATCACAATGTAGATGAACATAACCAGTGTTGAGAATAAAATCGCACCATATGCTCCGTACACAATATCGGTAGCAATAGTAGGTCCTACTTTTTGTTGTTGTAAAATTTCGTATTGAATATTTAATGTGTTCAATCCGCTTTGAATGGCTTTTTCAGCATCACTGTCAGCATTGGTCGAATTATCATCTACTTTGTAGGTGGTTGTAACTTTTACTTGATTAGCACTACCTATTGTTTTCACTTCGGGCGTTTCGTTTAATGCATTCATTAATGCTTTTTTGACATCTTCCGTATTTACATCCTTCTCAAAGCGTATAGAATACGTTCTGCCACCTTTGAAGTCAACACCTAAATTAAATCCACCATTTTTAAAGTAGAAAATTATTCCTAATAAGATAATTACAGAAGATAAAGCGTAATACAACTTTCTTTTCTCAACAAATTTAATGTTCACGTTTTTGAAAGCATTTCTGGTAAAATTATTATCAAATGTGATTTCTTGTTTTTTCTCTAACATCCAATCAAATATCAATCTGGATAAGAGTACAGCGGCAAATAATGATGAGCCAATACCAATTAATAAGGTGGTTGCAAAACCTTGTACGGGGCCTGAACCGAAAGTCATCAGTATAATCGCAAGAATAGCCAGTGTTGCATTGGAGTCAATAATGGAAGACATGGCGTGTTTGTAACCTTCTTTAATGGCATTTGTCATAGATTTCCCTGATGCCAGTTCTTCCCGAACTCTTTCAAATATCAAAATATTAGCATCTACCGCTAAACCAATTGTCAGTACTATACCTGCAATACCGGGTAAAGTCAATACTGCTCCTAAGGAAGTTAGGATGCCCATGATGAAAAACATATTTACAATCAAAACAATATCTGCTACAATACCGGCTTTATTGTAATACAGAACCATAAATATAAGTATAACTACTAATGCAATCAGGAAAGAGTTTAATCCGGATTGTATGGCTTCTTTACCAAGGGTAGGACCTACGATATTTTCTTCTACAACGCGGGCGGGAGCAGGCAATTTACCAGCACTCAATATCGCTACAAGTGCATCGGCTTCTTCAGGAGTAAAGTCCCCGGTAATTTGGGATTGTCCTCCCGAAATTTCAGATTGTACTCTTGGTGCACTGTACACCATATTGTCCATGACGATAGCAATGCATCTACCTTGCTTATTCCCTTCTGGTTTGTTGGCACGGGTTAAGAGTTCCCATTTTTTAGCGGCTTCACTATTCATCGTCATGCTGATGTATGGATGGCCGCCGCTTCTTTGGTCAAAGTCCTTGCGGGCAGAGGTAATAATATCACCATATAAGGCCGCTTTTTCGTTTTTATCTGTCACTTTGATAGCATACAGTTCAAATGCTTCAATACCTTTTTCTTTATCCATGAGTTTAGCTTTGGCGCTCCACATGAATTTTAACTTAGAAGGCAATACAGATTTTACTTTGGGATGATGAAGCCAGTAATTTACTTTGGCGGTATCTGATTTAAAGGCATATCCGACAACTGGTCCTGGGGCGTAATAATATTGTTTGCCATCTGAGTAGATATTGGGTTTGAGTGGTGAAATTTGAGAATATAAAGGGAAACGGTTCATCGCATTTTGATAGGCAGTGTCTTGTTGTGCTTGGGCGGGTGCTGCCATTGGTTTAATAGAAGAATCTTTGGTAGTGGTATTGGTGGTAGTAGAGGCAGTTTTAGTAGTGTCTTTAATAGATGTTTGCGTTGAATCTTTTTTTACATTGATAGTATCTAATAACAGGCGAATTTTTTCATTGGCTTTTTCAAGATATTGAGCGACTTCAGTATTTTCATAGGTTTCCCAGAATTCTAAGTTAGCAGTACCTTGTAAAAGTTCTCTTACTCTGGCTTTATCTTTTACGCCGGGCAATTCTACTAAAATCCGTCCTGTATTGCCCAAAGAGCGAATGTTGGGTTGTGTTACTCCAAAACGGTCAATGCGAGAGCGTAAAGTTTTTTCTGCATTGGCGATGGCTTCATCTACCTGTTCTTTGACAAATTGAATAGCCTTATCGTTGGAAGCGTTATAGTCAATTTTTCCTTTGTTTTCAGGGGTTTGAAAGAGGGTGGCTAATTTTCCGTTAGGGTTTAGTTTTTGGTATTCTTTGTAAAATAGAGTTACAAAATCATCATTATTAATTTTACCATACTTTTTTTGTGATTCAGTTAATGCTTTTTGGAAAGCGGGGTCTTGTGAGTTGTTAGTAAGATTACGAATAATATCGGGGACAGAAACTTCCAGTGTTACATTCATTCCACCTTTTAGGTCCAAACCTAAATTGAGTTCTCTTCTTTTAACATCTTCGTAAGTGTAGGAAGTAATAAAAATATCATAGACAGATTGTTTTTTTATAGAATCTAAATAATGTTCTGCAATTTGATTTTTGAGTGAATCTATAAAGGATTGATAAGCCGATGGATTGTTTTGAGATTTTTCTTTTGCTAATTTTTGATATTGAGGTAAATTGACTTTTTGTTCGGCATATTCTTCTGCTTCTGCTTCAATACTTCTTGCTTTCCATGTAAAGGACAAATAGAAAATACATGCTAATGCCATTAAAATTGTAAAAACCTTGATAAATCCTTTGTTTTGCATAAGACGTTTTATTTTTAAAGAGGCGGCAAGTTTAGGGAAATAAATACAGATTTCAAAATTTTGTAGATGGATTTTTAAGTAAGATATATTGCAAAGTAAATTAGAAAAACTAGTTCATGTTTTTTATTTGCTTGTGTTCATTGTTAAGGATTGTCTTATTTAATTTTTGTTTGGTTTAAATAAAAAAGCCCTTCCGAAAGTAAATTCTTTGAAGGGCTTTTTAGAGAAAGAGTAATTGAACAATTAGTGCGTTACAACTAATTTACCATTTGCATTAATCTCGCCAGCAGCATTGCTTACTTGATAAAAGTAAACTCCGGAAGGTAATGCTTCTACATTAAATCTGTTATCTAATGCGCTGGTTACGGGAACGGTTAAAACTACTTTTCCAGTGATGTCAAACAATTTAAGAGTTCCACCGATATTCAAAGCAGAGGTTGTAAATCTAACCATATCACTGGCTGGATTAGGAGCAAAACGAGTATTTACAAAGTTCAATACTGGTGCTGTTACACCGGTTACAATAGTAAGAGTTAAATCATCCATATTAAGTGTAGAAGTATAACCGGAGGATGCTTCAGTAATGCTATCTGCGCCAGGCCAATAGGAAGAAAGTGCTATAATCCAGAGGGTATCGGGTACACCTGCTGTTACACTTACTGCAGGTTGAGTCATGTTTTGAAATCCAGTGGTGTTATTGGTTATTAGAATAAAAGCATCGTCAATAAGGTCTTGACTTGTTCCATTCCATTTGGTGGTTTGGCAAAATACTACTGCTGTATCATTTCCACCGGGGGCTGTAATGGTATATCTAAAGAATCCACCGAAGGCAGTTAAGTTCTGAGTGAACGGAATTCCATAAATACCTACATTAGCTGTTGAAGTGCCTGCTGTTCCTAACCAAGCGATTCCTTGTAAATCCCCAATTCCTAATCCATTGTAATCCTGACTTTGAATCTTAATAGAATAATTGCCTGAATTTTTGTTAGTTGAGTCCTGGAAATAAGTAGAGATCATTCCATTAGGAATACCATAGAGCAATCCAATGTCATTGTACCCACTCCAGTTAGCGGCTTTACTTGTGTTTGTCCATGTTGTTTCAAAGCCCGCATTAGGTAATGCGTAAGGTGTTTGAGCATTCACGCTCATTGCTGCGATAATCGCACTTGCTGAAAGTAAAACTTTTTTCATAGTTTTTTTGTTTTGTTTTTAGGGTTATTGATGCGGGCAAATATATAGAATATTTTTTATTCATAGGTTAAAAAATGATTAGTATTTTTCTACTATGTACGCCTCTTTTTTTAATCTTACGATTTGTTCCTTAGTTTTGCACAAAAAATTTGGGAATGGGTTACGTCAAATTAAATACAATAGAAGTAAACATTGGTGATTTAAAGATGGGGGGGGAATACCCTATCAGAGTACAAAGCATGACCACATCAGATACTTTAAACACAAAAGCAGTAGTAGAAGAGTGTATTCGTTTGATAAATGTGGGTTGTGAATTGATTCGCATTACTACACCAAGCATAAAAGAAGCCGAGAATTTATTAAACATCAAAAAGCAACTTAAAAATCATGGCTATAACATCCCGCTTTGTGCGGATATTCATTATACCCCTAATGCCGCTGAACTTGCTGCAAGAATTGTTGAAAAGGTTCGTGTTAATCCCGGCAATTATGCCGATAAGAAAAAATTTGAATTGAAAGAATATTCCGATGCTGAATATCAATTAGAATTAGAGCGTATTCGTGAAAAATTTTTGCCTTTGGTAAAAGTGTGCAAGGAATATGGTACGGGATTGAGAGTCGGCACCAATCACGGTTCTTTGAGTGATAGAATTTTAAGTCGTTATGGGGATACACCGCAAGGAATGGTAGAAAGTGCAATGGAATTTGTGAGAATTTGCGAAGACGAGGGATTTAAAAACATTGTCATTTCAATGAAAGCAAGCAACCCATTGGTAATGATTGAAGCGTATCGGCTATTGGTGCATACGATGATACAAAACAGGACTTTGTATCCAATTCATTTAGGCGTTACAGAAGCGGGTGATGGAGAAGATGGCAGAATTAAATCGGCCATTGGTATTGGTACTTTATTAGAAGATGGCATTGGTGATACGGTGAGAGTTTCTTTAACCGAACCTTCTGAAAAAGAAATTCCTGCTGCAAAGAAGTTGGTAGAACCTTACAATCATTTTTTGGAAAAAAATTACCATAACATTCATGAATGGCTTTTGAACGATCATCCTAAATGGCATTATCCGAGGAATAATTTTTCTATTAATAAAGCAATTACAAAAATTAAAAACATTGGAAACGAAGCTGTGCCTGTAGTAATTCATTCCATTCAAAACAATGTTCAAGAAAGTGTCAAACCATCTCATTTATTCAGTGCAGGATACAATTATAGTGTGCAAGCAGACAAGTGGAATTTAACGGACTTTGCGGCTGATTATGTGTACATTGGCGATGATACTATTCACTTTGATTTGCCGGGAAATATCGGCATTATTCAGAGTTATGAAACATGGAAACAATCTAAAAGGGCACAACATTTTCCATTGTTGAATATGCGTGATTTAACGAGCGGAAAAGAATTTCACGAACAATTAAACTTTGTATTAATACAATCGGAAGAGTTACAGGATATTGAAAAAGTTGAGTTACCAGCAGTGTTTATTATTGAAATTAAAAATGAATTTTTCATAGCAGGAAAATTAAAAGAAAATTTGGAATTATTTTATCAAAAGCATTCATCTCCGATAATTTTTAAGTTCTCGATAAATAGCAATGATGTAGAAAAAGAAATTTTAGATATTTCTAAAAAAGCAGGTTATTTGTTTACCTATAAATTTGGCAATGGAATAATGATTTGCAACGATAAAAACATGAGAGGTTTTAATGCACAACAAATGAATCGTTTGATGTTTGATAGCTTACAAGGATTACGAGAACGGATAAGTAAAACAGAGTATATTGCTTGCCCTTCTTGTGGCCGGACGTTGTTTGACTTACAGGAGACAACGCAAAAGATTAAGGAAAAAACATCGCACTTAAAAGGATTGAAAATTGGGATTATGGGATGTATTGTTAATGGTCCCGGTGAAATGGCTGATGCTGACTTTGGGTATGTAGGTACTGGACCGGGCAAAGTATCTTTATACAAAGGGCATACGGTTGTGAAAAGAAATATTCCGGAAGAACAAGCCGTGGATGAATTGATTAAGTTGATTAAAGAATATGGAATGTATAGAGACGCAAAAAGTGATGAGTAGAAATTTCTGAATTATGAATTTGTAATTGAATAAATAATAATTGAAGAAGATTAAAGAGTATAAGCTTTAAAAACAAAGTTGTATAATGAGAAAATTTAAGACGGTGGAGGAATTTAAGCGTTCCCCAAAAAATCCAATTGTAATTGTTTTAGATAACATAAGAAGTTTGAATAATGTTGGTTCGTTTTTTAGAACAGCAGATAGTTTTTTGTTAGAAGAGATTATTTTGTGTGGAATAACAGGAAAGCCGCCGCACAGAGAAATTGAAAAAACAGCATTAGGTGCTACACTTTCCGTCGAATGGCTGTACTTTGAAAAAACAACACAGGCAATAGAACATCTAAAAAACAAAAATTATGAAGTGTTTGCTGTTGAACAGAATGAAAACAGTGTTTCGTTGCAAAATCTATATGTTTCAACGCGTGAGAAAATAGCTGTTATTTTTGGAAACGAGGTAACGGGTATTTCAGAAAATGTACTAAATCTTTGTGATTGCATTGTTGAAATTCCGCAAATGGGTACCAAATATTCATTGAATGTAGCAGTATGTGGTGGAATAGTATGTTGGGAATTATTAAGAAAAATGCAAAGGATTTAGATATTTTTGAGTAGATGAACGAATTGTTTGACCGTCATGGCATCGTCAATGGAATAATCTCCAATTTTTGTTCTTCTTAAATTATCAAGATAAGCACCACTATTTAAGGCCTTCCCAAAATCACGGGCAATGGCACGAATGTAAGTGCCTTTACTGCATTCAATTTCAAAATAGGCGAATGGCAATTCAATTTTTGTAATATCAAAACGATAAATTACAATTGGTTTGGGAGCAATTTCTACTGCTTTGTTTTCACGTGCCAATTCGTATGCTCTTTTGCCGCCAACATTGACCGCACTAAAAGCTGGTGGATGTTGTAGTTGTTGTCCAATAAAGGATTGAGCCGTTTTAAGAATTAAAGCTTCCTCAATGTGTTCAATAGGATATATTTCATCAATTGGTAATTCTTTATCAAATGAGGGCGTTGTAGCGCCGAGATAAAAAGCCCCTGTGTATTTTTTTGGCAAATTTTGAATTTCCTGAATATGTTTTGTTTTTTTACCTGTGCATACAATTAGTAATCCAGTCGCTAATGGATCCAAGGTGCCGGCGTGTCCTATTTTAATTTTAGTATTTTGATTAAAATGTTTTTGAGTAAACTCGTGAATAGCGGGTTTAATATAGTTCACAGCATCAAAAGAAGACCAATGGAGGTCTTTGTCAATTAGTACTACTTCTCCTTCACTAAAATTGAACATTTTTCTTAAAATATTTTACAAAATATGAAGCGAAATGCCTGAAAAATAAAGTATAAGAATAATACTGCCTACTACTATTCTGTACCAACCGTAAACCGCTAATCCCGTTTTTTGTAATAAAGCAATAAAAAATTTAATGGCAATCATTGCTACGACAAATGCAACGATATTTCCAACAAAGAGCAACTGCATTTCATTTATTGAAAGTGAAGAGTTTGTTTTTAAAAAATCAAAGAGTTTTTTGGCTGTGGCTGCAAACATTGTAGGTACGGCTAAGAAAAATGAAAACTCGGCGGCGGCTTTTTTAGTGAGTTTTTGGAATAATCCGCCAATGATGGTGGCGCCGCTTCTACTCACGCCGGGAAACATCGCAATGCATTGAAATAAACCAATTACAAACCCATTTTTGTAAGTAATCTGATGTTCTGATTTTCTGTTATTCTGAAATAATTTATCGGAATAAACAAAAAATACCCCCCCTAAAACCAAAAATACAGCCACTGTTACAGGACTTTCCAATGCTTGATCAATTAAATCATTCAACAATACTCCTATAATTGCTGAAGGAATAAAAGCAACCAGCAATTTGAGATAAAACGATATTAATTTTTGTCTGGAAGAAAAATTAAAAAATTTTTTGAAGTACAAGACAATAACAGAAAGTATGGCACCTAATTGAATGGCCACTGTAAAGAGTTTAACAAAAGCAGTCGGTTCTATTCCCAGAATAGCTGTGCATAGTATCAAATGCCCCGTAGATGATATGGGTAAAAATTCCGTAAGACCTTCTACTATGCCTAAAATAACAACGTCTAACCAATTCATTTCAATACAAAAAAACTACAGACGAGATTACTTTGATTTTTTCATAATGCCATACGTAATCAGCAACAAACCTGTTACAATCATGACAGGCGATAAAATAATTCTTCTAAAACTAAAAACTTCCGGATTAAAAGTGTCTGGATTGTTACTACCCCCACCAATCATTAAAATATACCCTAATGCCACTAATCCAAGCCCTATTAAAAAAAAGCGATAATTTTCTTTTTTAAACATTTGTGTTGAAGACATGATTTATTGATTTGTGGCACAAAAATACAAAATAATACTTTAGAGAGCGATTTTAAATGGGTGTAATAATATACAAAGAACTTCTAGATACTATCATGCTTTAAAATTAAACTCATTCTAAATAAATCTGTATCTTATTGTTTTATAGAAAAATAGGTAACAATTGAATGCTTCTGCAAACTGGAGTAATGAAATAATCTATTCTAAAACTGAAAATCTTACTACATTTACGCCCCAAAATAATAATAGTTATGGCAAAAGGCATGTTCAGTTACTCAATTGGGAAAAAATTAATTATGGGCATTACAGGAATCTTTTTAATTACCTTCCTGATAGTGCATTGTGGAATTAATTTTCTTGTGTTTTTGAATGACGGAGGAGAGACCTTTAATGCTGCCGCAGAGTTCATGTCGCACAATTGGGTAATGCGAACATTAGAAGTGGGTTTATTTGCCGGATTTATTGCGCATATTATGCAATCCTTAATTTTGACTCTTGAAAACAAACGAGCCAGAAAAATCGGTTACGCTGTTTCTAATGCCAATGCAAATTCTAAATGGTATAGCCGTTCAATGGGATTATTAGGAACATTGATTTTGATATTTTTAATTATACATCTCAAGCATTTTTGGGTGGTCAGCCGTTTTACCGATCATATCAGCAGCGGAGAAGAAACTCTGTACGATGAAATGAAAGAAGTGTTTAGCAATCCAATTCCTGTTGTTATTTATGTTTTGGCAATGGTTTCTTTATCTTATCATCTTCTGCACGGATTTCAATCTGCTTTTCAAACATTAGCTCTCAATCATAAAAAATACACGCCGATTATCAAAAGAATTGGAGTAATTTACTCCATCATAATTCCATTGCTCTTTGCACTCATGCCATTAGCATTTTATTTTGGATGGATTAAATAAATTATTCATGAGAATATCCGAAGAAATGCGTAATTTTTTCAAACATCAGATTCTTACAAAGGGTCCGACCGCTATGGTATATTTATTTGGCTCCAGAACGGATGATTCTAAAAAAGGAGGAGACATAGATATTTTAATCTTATCTGACAAAAAATGGACATTAGATGATATTTTTAACCTGAAGATTCAATTTTATAAAACATTTGGCGAACAAAAATTAGATATTGTGAATTATGAGAAAAATCAAAAAGATCCATTTATTAAAGAATACATTTTAAAAGAAGCCATCTTGCTATAAATTTTTATGACACAAAAAGATGAAGAATTACTGCAGGTATTAAGAAAAAATTTTGAACTCTTAAGATCAAGCAATACTTCATTTAGAACGTTCCATAAACAAATGTCGTCAAATAGCTATAAAAGATCAATATACTTTTGAAGAAATGGAAGCATACGATGCATTAGGAGTTAAATTAGCCAGAAATTCTGATATTTTATTTCAGAAAGTGCATAAGTATATTCTTTTTATCTTAAAAGAAGATGCATCTACATTCATAGACAGAGCCAATCTACTTGAAAAAATCGGAGTCATAGAAAATGCTGAAGAAGTTATCAAAATCAGAGAACATAGAAATCAACTTGTTCATGAATATTTTCCAGACCAGATTATTCATCTTTATCCTGAAACATTAAAATTTGCTGAATTGTTATTGAAAGTATACTATAGCACAAAAAATTATCTCTTAAATAAAAACTTTATCACACACTAAAACTAAATTTATGGCAACATCACCAAAATTAGATTCAAAAATACCAGAAGGTCCATTACACGAAAAATGGACGAAATATAGGTCTACTGTCCCCCTTGTAAACCCTGCTAATAAAAGAAACTTGGAAATAATTGTAGTGGGTAGTGGATTAGCGGGCTCTTCTGCTGCAGCGACACTTGCTGAGTTGGGTTACAAGGTCAAAGTATTTTGTTTTCAAGATTCAGCTCGCAGAGCGCATAGCATCGCTGCTCAAGGAGGAATTAACGCCGCCAAAAATTATCAGAATGATGGTGATAGTGTGTATCGCTTGTTTTACGATACTATCAAAGGGGGCGATTACCGTGCCCGAGAAGCAAACGTGTACCGCCTCGCTGAAGTGTCTGCCAATATCATTGATCAATGCGTAGCACAGGGAGTGCCTTTTGCCCGTGAATATGGCGGATATTTGAGCAATCGTTCCTTTGGAGGAACGCAGGTTCAAAGAACTTTCTATGCGGCAGGACAAACAGGGCAACAACTATTATTGGGTGCTTATAGCGCTTTAATGCGTCAAGTGGCCCTTGGTCAGGTACAAATGTTTACCCGCCACGAAATGTTGAGTGTTGTCCTTATTGACGGCAAAGCAAGAGGAATTATTGCCAGAAATTTAATTACCGGTGAATTAGAACGGCATTTCGGACATGCCGTGATTTTGGCATCTGGCGGATATGGAAATGTGTTTTATCTTTCTACCAATGCCATGGGTAGCAATGCAACGGCTATCTGGAAAGCGCATAAAAAGGGTGCTTTCTTTGGAAATCCTTGCTTTACCCAGATACATCCAACCTGTATTCCTGTTTCAGGAGAGCATCAATCCAAACTGACTTTAATGTCAGAATCTTTGAGAAACGACGGTAGAATCTGGGTGCCCAAGAAATTAGAAGATGTCAAAGCCATTCGGGAAGGTCGTTTAAGTCCGAATGATATTAAAGAAGAAGACAGGGATTACTATCTGGAGAGAAGATACCCGGCATTTGGAAACTTAGTGCCCAGAGATGTAGCCAGCCGTGCTGCTAAAGAAAGATGCGATGCCGGTTATGGTGTAAATGCTACAGGAGAAGCAGTATTTTTGGACTTTGCGTATAATTTGAAGTACAAGTACGGAATGATGGAAGCCAACAAACGTGGTATTAAAAATCCGACCGAACAACAATTGAAGGAGTTAGGGCGCCCCATAGTAGAAGAAAAATACGGTAATTTGTTTGATATGTATAAGCAAATTACAGGTGTAGACCCTTATGAAAATCCGATGATGATTTATCCGGCTGTGCATTATACTATGGGTGGATTGTGGGTAGATTATAATTTGATGACGACCATTCCGGGTTTGTATGCTTTAGGAGAAGCGAATTTTTCAGACCATGGTGCTAATCGTTTAGGAGCGTCTGCTTTGATGCAAGGGTTGGCGGATGGTTATTTTGTTATTCCTTATACTATTGGTGCTTATTTGAGCGGAGAAATTCGTACAAAACCCATTTCTACAAATCATGAAGCATTTGTACAGGCAGAGAATGAAGTGAAAGAGCAGATAAACCGTTTAATGAATGTGAAAGGTAAACATTCCGTAGATCATTTCCATAAGAAGTTAGGAAAAATTATGTGGAATAAATGTGGTATGGACAGAAATGCACAAGGTTTGCAGGAAGCTATTGAAGAAATTCGGGCATTAAGAGAAGAATTCTGGAAAGATGTGAAAGTGCCGGGAAGCGATAAAGAGTTTAACCCTGAATTAGAAAAAGCGGGTAGAGTGGCAGACTTTTTAGAATTAGGAGAACTGATGTGCATTGATGCCTTGTATCGTAATGAAAGTTGCGGCGGGCATTTCAGAGAAGAATATCAAACAGAAGATGGAGAAGCATTAAGAGACGATGAGAATTTCTCTTATGTGGCAGCATGGGAATTTAAGGAATTAGGAAAATGGGAATTACATAAAGAAGAATTAAGATTTGAAAATATCAAGGTTGCACAAAGAAGTTATAAATAAAAACTTAAAAAATTTATTTTTATGAAAATCACATTAAAAGTTTGGAGACAAAAGAACAAAGAAGAGGCAGGACGGTTTGAAACGTATCCGTTAGATAATGTTTCACCAGACATGTCTTTTTTAGAAATGTTTGATGTGTTGAATGAAAAATTGATTACGGAAGGAAAAGAGCCGGTGGCATTTGATCATGATTGCCGCGAAGGTATTTGCGGTATGTGTAGTATGTATATCAATGGTCGTCCGCATGGTCCATTGAGAGGAGTAACGACCTGTCAATTGCACATGCGTTCATTTAAAGATGGGGATACTATTGTTGTTGAGCCATGGAGAGCCAATGCTTTTCCGGTAATCAAAGATTTGTCGGTAGACAGAAGTGCGTTTGATAGAATTATTCAGGCCGGTGGGTATGTTTCAGTAAATACCGGCAGTGCTCAGGATGCCAATGCAATTTTAGTTCCCAAGGAAAATGCAGATAAGGCCTTTCTGGCTGCTGCCTGTATTGGGTGTGGAGCTTGCGTAGCGGCATGTAAAAATGCTTCCGCAATGTTGTTTGTGTCGGCAAAGGTATCACAGTTAGCGCTCTTACCACAAGGTCAGGTTGAAAGAAAACAACGGGTATTGAATATGGTGAAGCAGATGGATGCAGAAGGGTTTGGTAATTGTACCAATACGGGTGCTTGTGAAGCCGAATGTCCTAAAGGTATTTCGTTAGAAAATATTGCCCGAATGAATCTGGAGTATATATGTGCAGCAATGACTTCTGAAAGTTAATTTTCTCTTGTAAAAAAGAAATGTCTTGTGCATATTTGCACCCCTAAAAATTTGGTCCCATAGCTCAGCCGGTTAGAGCATCAGACTCATAATCTGAGGGTCCTTGGTTCGATCCCAAGTGGGACCACAAAGTTTCAACAATTACAAAGCGAGGGGGCAGTGGGTGGTTTACTCTTCTAATCTGTTTTTTAGTTTCATCAGTAATATATTGACGTTGCTGCTTACTATTTTTTGCTTTAGTAGTTCTTTGTGATTCTCTATACCAATGAAACCATTGTTTTGATAATTGGAGAGTATAACCGATTTCATCTCAAAAGTATGATCTGTTTTTTGAATAAAAACATGATACTTGTTGTCGTAGAAAATAACAGCACTGGATGGTAGTGCATAAACACTATCGTTTTTAATAAACACATCTGCTTGCATATAGGTGCCGGGAATGAGCGTTTCTTCGTATTTATCAAAATGACAATGCACGTCCACCGTTCGGTCAGAATTCACGAGTTTATTGATTAAAATAATTGCACAATTGAATTTTTTATTGGGTTGAGCAGTGGTATAGGCCACTAATTTCTGACCAATTGTAATGTTTTCTAAATCTTTTTCATAGATTTTAAGATTAAGATGAATATCGGATGGATTGACCAATTCAAAGAGTACATCAGATGGAGTAATGTATTTTCCGACCGAATAATTTATTTTGATTGCGTATCCGTCAAAAGGGGCAATGATATTGATAGAACGTTTCATCGTTTCCGGTGTAAGTGTGGTTGGGTTTATATTAATCAGGTATAGTTTTTCTTCCAGTGCTTTTAATTTTGTTTTTGCATTCAGATATTCTGTTTCTGCCTGCTCATATATTTTTTCACTTATAGCGTTTTCTACAAGCAGTGCTTTTTGTCTTTTATAGTTCGTTTCTAACATTTTCAGTTGTATTTTTGTGTTTAAGTACTCTTCTTGTAGTTGAATGTATTGTACATCTTCTATTTTTGCAATAATTTGTCCTTTTTTTATGGGTGTTCCGGGCAATAAATGTGTTTCTTTCAGATAGCCGCCCATTGGTACGCTTATTGCGTGTATATTTTGTGGGGGCACATCAATAATTCCTTTGAAGTGTAAAACAGATTGAAGCAACATTTTTTTTATAGTGTCTGTCTGGAAATCAAATTCTGCCAATTCTTTACTAGTTAATTGAACGGTATTTAAGTCATTTTCTTCACTGTTTTTGACAGTAGCGTCATTGTTACAAGACAGTGTAAAAATCAGTGATGTTGAAAAAAGGAAGATAATTTTTTTCATAGTTTTTAATTTTTAATATGTGGATAAATAGTATTTAATATCAATGATAGATTGATTAAGGGCGAATACATATTTCAGATAATTAATTTTTGTGTTTATACTTTGATTGATTAATATAGAAAATTGAGTAAAGTTGATATTCCCTTTCAGATAATTATTGAGTGCATATTCTTTAATTCTATCGGATCCGGGTAGAATATTTTTTTCATAGTTCTCTGTGATGTCTATCAAATTTTTGTATTCTGAAATAGTTTTTTGGATATTGAATTTATGTTTTTGTTTCTGAAATTGGGTTTGGAGGTTAGTATAGTTTAATAGTTTTTTTTCTGCTTTGATTTTATTAGAAAAAGGTTGAATAAATACAGGAATTTCTAATCCGGCCTGAATGAACTGAAACCGATGCGAAGCGTGGTAATAAATATTATCTGTTCCCCATCCACTAAGCGACTGATTGGAATACAAAATGAAAAAGTCCGGTAGTAATTTAGATTTCTCTAACTTAACTTTATGGTACTGTATTAATTGCTTTTGAGTTTCGATTTGAATACTCAGGTGTTGATGGATGGCTTCGCTTGTGTCTTGTAAGTTGATGTCAAGAGGAAGTTTTATTTCATTGTAAAGAATATCGCTTATGGGTTTAATTTGTGTCAACAATTCTAAAAGTAATAATTGTTTTTGTTTTTCAAACATCAATTCTTTTAATTGTATGTTGTTTTCCTGATACCAACGATTTATCATTTCCTTTTCCATAATATCAATGTCGCCCACTTCTGATTGAATATTGGTTTTAGCCCGGCATTGTAGTAGAATACTATCCAATGCAGTCATTAGTTTTATTTTTTCATTATTAATGACGAGGTCGTAAAACAATTTTAGCAGGGTTGTTTCTAAATTCTTTTTTTCCAAAGAATAAAAAAGTTCCTGTAATCTGTATTCTGAATCGTAGAGATTTTTCTGCTGCAAATAGTACGAGGGGTTTAGAAAGTTTTGAGATATGTGCAACGCATTGTCGTTAAAAATGCCGTTGTATTGGCCATACTGAACAGCGATATTGGTTTTTCCGATATTCCAATTTGTTTTTGATAGCATCTTTTGATATTCCAATAAAATGGCCTCTCCTTTTAGAGTATAGTTATTTGATTTTGCAGAATCTAAACATTGCTTCAAGCTCAGCTTATTTTGTGCTATGATTAAGTGTGCCCAATGATTTATTATTAAAATTGAAAAAAGTTTAATGATTCTCATATCTTTTATTTTTTAATACAAAACGATAGTATAAAATTGGTAATACAAACAGAGTTAGTATGGTAGATGTGATGAGTCCGCCAATCACCACTGTGGCAAGTGGCTTTTGAACATTAGATCCAATTCCTGTATTCAGAAACATTGGTAAAAAGCCCAATGACGCTACAGACGCTGTCATTAAAACCGGCCGTAAACGTTTTTTGAGCCCCTTTAAAATAATTTTTAATGATTGCCTATGTTGTTTTTCTTGGTAACGAAATTCAGAAATCAACACTAATCCGTTTAAAACGACTATTCCAAACAAGGCAATAAAACCTACGCCCGCACTCACACTAAATGGCATATCTCTGAAATACAGAAAAAATATGCCCCCAATCACCGAAAGTGGAATTGTTGTAAAAACTAAAATAGATACTTTGAGTGAATGAAAACTTAAATAAAGCAAAAGAAAAATCAGCATTAAGGCAAGGGGTACTGTAATTGTCAGTCGCTTTTTAGCCGATTCAAGTTTTTCAAAACTACCGCTGTATTTAATATAATAACCGGGGGATAAGTGAATTTTACTAACTTTGTTTTTTATTTCGTTGATGATACTTTCTACATCTCTTCCTCTTGTGTTAAACGCGATAATAATTCTCCTTTTGGCATCTTCTCTTTGAATCTGATTAATATCTGTTTTTATTTTGACATCGGCTACGAGGTTTAATGGTACGTTGTTTTTATCTGATTGTGGTATAAGAATATCCTCAAACGTATTGTTGTTGTTCATTGGTGTATTTACGCGCAGTATAAGGTCAAACTTTCTTTCGTTTTCATAAATTACGCCAACCGGATATCCGACAACCAGTGATTTTACAAATATATTGGCCTCTTTTATGGAAAGATTGTAATATGCGAGTTTTTCCCGGTTATAGTCAATGACCATTTGTGCTTGTCCGTAAATGGGCTCTGTGTATAGCCCTTCTATGCCATTAATATCTTTTATGATGGATGAGATTTTATGAGCGTATTTTACAAGTGTATCAATATTTTCACCAAACAGTTTACAAACCACATCTTGCTTCGTGCCTGCTATTAGTTCATTAAAACGCATTTGCACAGGATATTGAAAGCTAGTAGAAAGACCAGGAATGCTACTTAACTCCTGCTGCATTTTTTCTGCCAATTCATCAAATGAATGGGCTTTTTTCCATTTTTCCATTGGGCTCAAAATGACCATCATATCGGCGCTTTCAATAGGCATAGGGTCGGTAGGAATTTCTCCGCTTCCTATCTTACTTACAATGCGTTCTACTTCATTCGGAAATTTTTGAGCTAATTTTTTAGATGCTTTCTTACAAAATTCAATAGTTGTATTTAATCCCGAACCGGTCATTAATCTGGTTTCAACTGCAAAATCTCCTTCTTCTAAAACAGGCATAAATTCCCCACCAAGAGAAAGCAATACATATATTGATGAAACAAATAATCCTATTATGAGGAGCAGAAGGGCTTTGCTTTTTCTAAAAAAATGAATGAACGCTCTTTGATATATTTTTTCTAAACTTGTTATGATATCTTCTGACCAATGAAAGTGAGAAAATTTTCCTGCTTTCGAAATCCATACACACGCTACTGGAACATAGGTTAAAGAAAGTAAAAATGCGCCGACTAAGGCAAATATAACTACTTGTGCCATTGGACGAAACATTTTTCCTTCTGTACCTGTGAAATACAAAATCGGTAAATACACAATAAGAATAATAAGTTGTCCAAATACAGCGGCATTCATCATTTTGGAAGTGGCAGAATAAACAATAGATTGAATGGATGTTATTGATCTGTCATTCTTTGATTGAGATTGCGACAAATAAAATAGTACTGATTCTACAATTATAACGGTACCATCTACAATTAAACCAAAATCCAAAGCCCCTAAACTCATCAGATTGCCGGAAACTTTAAACGTATTCATACAGATGACGGCAAACAGCATAGAAAGCGGAATAACAGAGGCCACTAACAAACCATAACGAAGATTGCCAAGAAACACAATCAATACAGCAACGACGATGAAAGCCCCCTCTAATAGATTTTTAAATACAGTTCGAATGGTAGAATGCACCATTTTTGTTCTGTCTAAAAATGGCTCAATGACAATGCCTTCGGGTAGGTTTTTCTGTATCTCCTGAATTTTTTGTTTGACCTGTTCAATTACATTGTTGCTATTTTCTCCTTTCAGCATCATCACAATTCCACCGGCTACCTCATACTGTTGTTGGGCATTGTAGGAAGTATAAAAAAGTGCTCCGTATCTTGGCGCCTGTGAGATTCTGACTTTGGCAATGTCCTTGATTTGAACAGGTAGTCCGGCACTATTCGTTTTCACGACAATAGTTTCAATATCTGAAATGCTTTGTATTAATCCTTCACTGCGAATAAAATAGGCCAGGTTATTTTTTTCAATGTAGGCACTGCCTGCGTTTTGATTGTTATTTTCCAATGCTGAAATAATATCATTGATGCTAATCTGATGAGCGTTTAATTCGTTGAGATTGACTGAAATTTCATATTGTTTGAGATGACCTCCAAAACTGCTCACATCTGCTACACCCGGCGTACCTAATAACTGTCGGCGAATAATCCAGTCCTGTATTTCTCTCAAATCTTTTAATGAGTAGCGATTTTCGTAACCATCTTTGGGTCTTACAATGTATTGATAAATTTCTCCTAAACCAGTAGTGATAGGGGCTAATTCTGCTTTACCTACTTCTGTTGATATTTCACTTTGAATTTTTTGTAACCTTTCTGCCACTTGCTGTCTTGCCCAGTAAATATCAATGTCTTCTTCAAAAACAATCGTTATCAGCGAAAGACCAAATCGTGAAAAGCTTCGTATTTCTTGTATTCCTGGAATATTGCTGCACGCCTGTTCTATGGGAAAAGTAACTTTTCGTTCAATATCCTGTGCAGCATAAGAGGGGGCAGTGGTAATAATCTGTACCTGATTATTGGTTATATCCGGTACAGCATCAATAGGCAATTTTTGAAATTCAAAAACTCCGATAATAACAATGACAAGTACTAAACTTAATACAGCCAATTTATGATTTAATGAAAATTTTATGATAGAATCAATCATAAAAAATATATTGAAGATTAACTGAAAGGCAATGATATAATCTCTGCTTATGCAGTACCATTGCTATGATAAATAAAGATGAAAGGGGATTATTTCCTATCTATTACACTTTGGGCGGATGCCAAATGGCATGATAACTCAATTGTTTTTTAGGTTCGTCTAATAAAATAGGATACTCTGATTTTTTGTGTGGAATAAGAGTAATTTCTACCTTCTCAAAGATAGATGTGTACAAATGTATGTGTGCACAATTTTGATGGTCTTTAAATGGCAAATTTTGATGTTTGTCAGATGAATTGAAATGTTGAATATTATTGTAATGCAGAATAATGAATTCTATAAAATTTATTTTTTCTATTGATTGATGTTCGTAATAATGTTGAATAAGAGAAGTAAATTTGATGACTTCTTCACCGTCAAAAACAATATCTAACACAACAATAGATATAATAAAATATTTAAAAACCTGTCTCAGCATTGGCTACAAAATTATGAAATATTCCTGTTCCAGAAAAAAATGAAAACATTACTGTAAACTTTTTCGTATATTTATTCACGCGTTGTTTTTTTGATTAAGGTGTTCATGAATATACTTCAAATGTTACCTAAATCAAGGAAAAATTCTTTTGATTGTAACATTTTTCGTACATTTCCCAAACTAAAAAATTGAAATTATGTTAGGCATTTTACCACCCATCAATTTTATGCAATGGATTGAAGAAAATAAAGAATATCTAAAACCTCCTGTCAATAATCGGGTAGTATACAAAAATACAGAATTTATTATAATGGTAGTAGGTGGACCTAACTCCCGAAAAGATTATCATTACAACGAAGGCGAAGAATTTTTTCATCAAATTAAAGGTGACATTATTGTCAAAATTCAGGAAAATGGTAAAGCCAGAGAAGTGCCAATAAAAGAAGGCGAAATTTTTTTGTTGCCACCACGGGTGCCACACAATCCAATCAGATTCAAAGATTCCATTGGGATTGTAATTGAACGCAAACGAAGAGAAAATGAAAAAGATGGCTTGTTATGGTTTTGTGAAAAATGTAATCACAAACTTTATGAAGAATATTTTCAACTCACTGATATTACCACTCAATTTCAAAGAGTATTTGAAAAGTTTTATAACTCATTAGAGTTAAGAACCTGTAAAAATTGTGGTGCTATTTTAGAACCGCCTCCGGTGATTGCTTAATCAAATTCTATATGAAAAAGTTATTAAGCTATTTTTTTCAGGGACTTGTCGTTTTAGTGCCTGTCATAATTACTTTGTATATTATCCTTAAAATTATTTCTATTTTCGTTGATTTCTTTGTCTGGATTGGTATTACCGGAAATCTTATTTTAGATGTTTTAATTGGATTAGTAGTGATGGTATCTTCGATAGTTGGAATGGGCGTGATGGCTTCTAATTATTTTTTTAGCAATGTGATGCAGTTTTTTGAACATCGGTTTGAAAAATTACCATTGATTCGGCATATCTATTCACCAATAAAAGATTTTACAGAAGCATTTGTAGGCAATAAAAAGAAATTTAAATATCCTGTTTTAGTTCAGATTTCTCAACAAAGTAATTTCAAAGAAATTGGATTTATTACTCAGCAAGATTTATCCCAATATGGATTAAACGAATATATTGCCGTGTATTTGCCTTTTTCATATTCTTTTGCCGGCCGTATGATTTTAGTGAAGAAAGAATGTGTAGAACCTTTTTCTCAAAATCCTACTGATACTATGAAATTTGTGATTTCAGGAGGTATTTATGAGATAGAAAAAAAGAATTTATAAATTATTTCCACTCGGTTAGTTCTCTATTAGTTTTTCATTATTTTTACCGCCTAAAAATTAAATGAAAGGTGAAAGTATCAAGTCCGTCTTAATTATTGGTAGCGGACCTATTATCATCGGACAGGCCTGTGAATTTGACTATTCCGGATCGCAGGCAGCCCGGAGTTTAAGAGAAGAAGGCATAGAAGTTACACTCATCAATAGTAATCCGGCTACTATAATGACAGACCCGGTAACGGCCGATCATGTGTATTTGTGGCCATTAGAACCAAAGTATATTGAAAAAATTTTACAGGAAAGAAAAATTGATGCCGTGCTACCTACTATGGGCGGGCAAACGGCTTTAAACCTTGCCATGAAATGTGAAGAGTTGGGAATATGGCAAAAGTACAATGTCCGAATGATTGGCGTGGATATTAACGCTATAAAAATCACAGAAGATAGAGAACTATTTCGTGCCAGAATGGAAGAAATTGGTATTCCTATGGCATCTAGTAAAATTGCCCGTTCGTTTTTAGAAGGAAAAACAATTGCACAGGAATTTGGCTTCCCTTTGGTTATTCGCCCATCCTTTACATTGGGTGGAAGTGGTGGTAGTGTGGTGTATAGTAAAGAAGAATTTGATGTTGCCTTAAATCGCGGATTACAAACATCCCCTATTCATGAAGTGTTGATTGACAAAGCAGTCATTGGTTGGAAAGAATTTGAGTTAGAAATGTTACGAGATAAAAATGATAATGTAGCGATTATATGCTCTATTGAAAATTTTGACCCAATGGGAGTACATACAGGAGATAGCATTACGGTAGCCCCTGCCATGACTTTGAGCGACAGAACATATCAAAAGATGCGGGACATGGCCATCAAGATGATGCGTAGCATTGGAAATTTTGCGGGTGGATGTAATGTGCAGTTTGCTGTAAGCCCTGATGAAAAAGAAGAAATCATTGCGGTAGAAATCAATCCTCGTGTGTCACGCTCATCAGCACTTGCTTCTAAGGCAACCGGTTATCCCATTGCAAGAATAGCTAGTAAATTAGCAATAGGATCTACATTAGATGAAATTCAAAATCAAATTACAAAATCAACCTCTGCTTTTTTTGAACCAACTCTGGACTATGTGATTGTAAAAATTCCAAGATGGAATTTTGATAAATTTAAAGGAGCTAATCGTGAACTGGGCTTTCAAATGAAATCTGTTGGAGAAGCCATGGGCATTGGAAGATGTTTTCAGGAAGCATTACAGAAAGCCGCACAGAGTTTAGAAATCAAGCGCAATGGACTCGGAGCCGATGGAAGAGAAATTACAGACCAAAAAGTACTTTTGGAAGCATTGAAAAAGCCCAGTTGGAATAGATTGTTTATGATTTATGATGCCATAAAACTTGGCATTTCTATTAATACTATTCATAAATTAACACACATTGATATCTGGTTTTTGAAGCAAATTGAAGAACTCATTGCATTAGAACAGGAAATTCAAAAATATACATTGGACACAATCCCCAAAGAGTTGCTTTTAGAAGCCAAGCAAAAAGGTTATGCGGATAGACAAATTGCACATTTATTAAGATGTTTAGAAAGTGAAGTGCACAAAAAAAGAAAAGAATTAGGTACAGGAAGAGTATTTAAACTGGTAGATACTTGTGCGGCAGAGTTTGAAACCAAAACCCCTTATTATTACTCAACATTTGAACAAGAAAATGAAAGCATCGTTTCAGATAAAAAGAAAGTAATTATTTTAGGAAGTGGGCCCAATCGGATAGGGCAAGGGATAGAGTTTGATTATGCTTGTGTACATGGTGTGCTTGCGGCACAAGAATGTGATTATGAAGCTATCATGATTAATTGTAATCCTGAAACAGTTTCCACAGATTTTAGTGTGGCGGATAAGTTATATTTTGAACCTGTTTTCTGGGAACACATTTACGATATTATTCAGCATGAAAAACCGGAGGGGGTGATTGTTCAGTTGGGTGGACAAACGGCTTTGAAACTGGCAGAAAAACTGGATAGATACGGCATTAAAATTTTCGGAACGCAGTTCAAAGCTTTGGATTTAGCAGAAGACAGAGGCAGTTTTTCAACACTTTTGAAAACTTGTAATATCCCGTATCCTAAGTTTGGTGTGGCCGAAGATGCTGACCAAGCCCTGAAAGTGGCCAAAGAACTGGGTTATCCGTTGTTGGTAAGACCAAGCTATGTTTTGGGTGGACAAAGCATGAAGATTGTGATTAATGACGAAGAATTAGAACAGCATATTGTCAAATTATTACAGGACATTCCGGGCAATAAAATTTTGTTAGACCATTTTCTGGAAGGGGCTATTGAAGCAGAAGCCGATGCTATTTGCGATGGAGAAGATGTATACATTATTGGTATAATGGAACATATTGAACCGGCGGGCATTCATAGTGGGGATAGTTATGCTGTATTACCCCCATTTGATTTAAGCGATGAAGTCATTAAAACGATTGAAAAATACACGCACATCATTGCGTTAGAATTAAAAACAGTAGGGTTGATAAACATTCAGTTTGCCATAAAAGATGGGGTGGTGTATGTGATTGAGGCCAATCCTCGTGCTAGCCGTACAGTTCCCTTTATAGCCAAGGCCTATCAGGAACCTTATATTAACTACGCTACTAAGATCATGTTAGGACATAATAAATTAAAGGATTTTAAATTTAATCCCAAAAAGAAGGGGTATGCGATTAAAATTCCGGTATTTAGTTTTGATAAATTTCCTGAAATTCAAAAAGAGCTTGGTCCAGAAATGAAATCCACGGGGGAAGCCATTTACTTTATTGATGACTTACACGACGAATATTTCCAGAAAGTATATTCAGAACGGAATTTGTATTTGAGCAGGTAAGGGAGTAGAGTTGTACAAGTGATAAATTAAATTTTGGAATTTTACAATTATTATCCACTTTGTTATTGACTGTCAACCAGTCCTGAACTTGAATAGAAGCACAAATCCCTAACTTTGCCAGTCACCCCGCCTGACGTAAAACCAGCGTTATCAGGTCATTGTTCTTCTTTTTCAATTTTGTTAAGTTTATCTGTTAATATTCTTTTTGTCTCATAAATACTGTCTTTTTTTAATGGAACACCCAAAATCAAAATTGTATTTGTCGTTTCATTAATTCTATTTTTGTACTGAATACTTTTTAATTCGATTTGGTCTGAAGGCTAACAAAGAAACCCGAATTTAAAATCTGTCTTACTAAATGATAAGTAAGCTATAATCTGATGTAAGTCGTGTCTGCGATCTTCTTTCAGTACTTCATTTTGATAAAACTTGTTATATAAATTAGATTTGTATTTAGCGTCAATAACCCCAAAAATATTATTCTTCTGATAAATTGCATCTGGCTCTACGTGCTTTAGTCCCCATGAATAATGCTTTGAAGTACTAGAATGAAACTTGAAATTTGTATGAAGACGCCCACCTGTTTCTTTCGCAACCTCTTTAAATTTAAAAATATGTTGGATAAATTTTTCAAATACATTTGAAAAGTCAACACGCCAAGCGGTGCTGTCTACAATCTTAAAGTTTAAAATTCTATTAGTTTGTTCCTTGCAGGTTTTCACAGTTGGGCTGTCGGAAAACCGAATTATGATTTTGTTGGTTGCTTTTGGTTTATGATGGTACAGACCTTCTTCAAGAAAACTCAGTTTGTTGCGCAAAGAGTTCTTAATTCTTTGCGGTGTATTTGCTGAAAGTAGTTCACTTTTACATATATCAAAAACATATCTAATTTCAGATATTCTGTATGAAACTCATTTAAAACATTTTTTCTTGTTGGAAATTTTAACCTGTTCTCAACTTTGTATTCGTTGTTAATGTATTTTGTCCAATTTATTTGCCCTGATGGCTCACTTGAAAGTTTTTCAATATTCTCAAACTTTCTCCACGGCTTCATTGTAAGTTTTTCAAGTGCTGCTATGAATTTAACTGCCTCTAAATACAATGGCGGCCTGAAATTCTTACCTGATACTAACGGTAAACTGTCAATGACCTCTGGACTGATTTCAGTAACTAGAAGATTTAGAATTTCGATGTAGTCCTCAAATCTGTTGCACCCAGTAAACCTATGCATAACTACAAAATCACCAATTTGCTTTCCCGTATCAGGAGCCCTTAATGGAATAGAACCAATGAAGCCAGATGAACGGAAAGTTAAAGCTGTGCTTTGGTCTGAACCAATTATATTATGGATGTACACCTAGAAATTTAAATTGCTCAGAGTTGTAGTTTATGAATTTTTGTAGGTATTGTGCAATATACCTTTTATCTGCCTTCGGGAACCATTTTTTTGCAAAACGATTCCGCTTAACTGTTTTGATTGTTCAGTCAAGCAAGGAATTTCGCAGAAAACATCTAAGGGCTTTGTCATTCGAAAAGAGATAGATTTATTCTTGTCAAGAAATAGTTGTTGAACTCTTCTTTAGCATTTCGCATGAAACGGCTTCTCGATGGTCTTTGTTGGAAGGCCAATCTCTTAGCTTTGCATAACCTGCAACAAAGGCTGCAATAATCTGCTTTCCTCTTTTGCTTTCTGTGTCGTCAACTATTTGGCAAGCCGGTAAAACTTTGGTGTAAGTTTTAATAGTGTTTTTGATGTGCTGTAAATCTGGGTTACCAGTGATTGATTTTGGTAGGCTAGTTTCAATGTCTGAAAAGTCAGATTTACAAATGCTTCTTTCATCTGTCAGCTTTGAGAATAAACGTCTAAGCCCTGGATAGGTTGCAAGTTCGTAGTCATTTTTAAAACCAAAAGTCCCAACTCCTAAACACACTAACCAAGGTTTGTTTTGGTCGTTTGGGCAAATTATCAATGAAAAGTCGTGAAAAGGTCCAGACGCTTCTTCTTCTGGATGGATAAATCCAAAATATGCTCCATTGTCTTTAAGTGCTTCCTGTCCGGTGTTGTTCCTTTCAACATATGGTTTGTTAAATTCGTTATTCGTCATGGCAACGAATTTCTCAGCTTTTTCTTTTATGAATTTTCTAATTTCTTCAATTTTACTTTTTTCATTTTCACTCATTTTCTTTTTTTGTCTGTTGTTTTAGAATGTCTGATATTTTTTTCGACTTGCCGCTTGTGGCAAGTAACTATTTTTTCCGCAAATGCACATTTTTAATTCAAATTTTGAGACCGTTGTATAACTAACTGCTATTTTTTGAACATTTTTTTCCTTAAACCTTCCTGTTAAAATTGTTAATATGAGTTTGCAATGAATTCAAATGATAATAATCAGCATTTTTTTTATTGACTTTTAGAGTTTTAGGTAGTATATTTGTCGCCGATTTAAAAAATGCCAATGTTAAAACAGGTTTATACTATTCTTTTTTTTATACTAATTTCTTCCTCTTTTCTGGCCAATGACAACCACCTTCCACAACCGTCGGCGCATTCAGAAAATGAAAACGTGGACATTGCCAAAGTAGCATTTGAACACATCTTAGACTCTCATTACTGGCACTTTTGGGGCGAAGGTCATGAAGCAGTGTCTATACCACTGCCTTGTATTGTTTATTCTAACAAAAGAGGATGGATGTTTTTCTCTGCTTCTGTGTTTGGACACGGAGAAAAAACTTACAATGACTTAAAATTAGAAGAAGACAGAATAATTCCATTAAATACGGAAGAAAAAATTTACGACTTTTCAATCACAAAAAATGTAGTACAGTTATTCTTAAGTGCCATCGTTTTAATACTCATTTTTACCTCTGCTGCCAAGGCATATCGTACAAATGGCGTTAATAATGCACCGAAAGGATTGCAATCGTTTTTGGAACCATTAATTATATTTATCAGAGATGAAGTGGCCAGAGAAAATATTCCGGTTGAAAAAGCAGACAAATATGTTCCGTTTTTACTAACTATTTTCTTTTTAATTTTGATTAATAACTTGTTTGGATTGATACCTGTTAGTGCTAATGTTACCGGAAACATTGCTTTTACGTTTACATTGGCCTTTATTGTATTATTAGTAGTTAATATCAAAGCCAATGCCAATTATTGGAAACATATTCTTATGCCGCCTGCTCCGGTAGCGCTTTGGCCTATTCTTATTCCAATTGAAATCATCGGAATTTTCACAAAACCTTTTGCCTTGATGATTCGTCTTTTTGCCAACATCACTGCAGGACATATTATAATTATTAGTTTAATTGGACTAATTTTTATTTTCAAAACCCTATTTATTGCTCCTATCTCTGTAGCATTTGGCGTATTTATTGACATGTTAGAAACCTTTGTGGCATTTTTACAGGCCTATATTTTTACACTGCTTACCTCCTTATATATCGGAGGCGCTATCGAAGAACATCATTAAAAACATCATAAACCATAAAAACCAAACACTATGACAGGAAGTATCTCTGTAATTGGTGCCGGACTAGCAGTTATCGGTGCCGGACTTGGAATCGGAATGATTGGCGGTAAAGCAATGGATGGCATTGCACGTCAACCCGAAGCACTAAACAACATTAGAACAACTATGCTTATTGCAGCTGCTCTTATTGAAGGGGTAGCATTATTTGGTATAGTTGTATCACTAATGAAGTAAACTTTTTTCTGCCTCTTAATGCTTGATTAAGAGGCAGAAAATTTTTTGAACCATGATAAATTTTAAATATATGTTATCATTCATCATATTAAACGCACTCACTACCCCTTCTGTAGGGCTAATTTTTTGGACAAGCATTGTGTTTGTTCTCCTTTTTTTGATTTTATCCAAATTTGCATGGAAACCTATTTTATCCGCTATAAAAAGCAGAGAACAAAAAATTGAATTAGCATTATCAGAAGCCGAAAAAGCCCGGCAAGAAATTCAAAAGTTAAAGACCGATAATGAAAAACTATTAATGGAAGCAAGAGCAGAAGCCGATACGATATTAAAAGAAGCCCGGGAAATAAAAGAAAAAATGATAGCAGAAGCCAAAACAGATGCACAAAAAGAAGCCCAAAAAATTATATACTCTGCCCAAGAAAGTATTAATGCACAAAAAGCGGCTGCAATAGATGAAATAAAACAACAAGTGGCGCTACTCTCTATTGATATTGCATCTAAAATATTAAAAAAAGAATTATCAAATGCCGATGCTCAAAAACAGTTGGTAAAGCAAATGTTGGAAGAAGCAACACTTAATTAAAAATTTATGATTGCAGCACACCGATATGCCCAAGCCATTTTGAATCTGGCGCAGCAACAAAACGCTACAGAAGAAATATATAACCACTCTAAAAATATATTATCCATCCTAAAATCCAACAGAGATTTTTACAATTTCTTAAAGAGCCCTCTTATTAAATCCGACAAAAAAGAAAAAATAATCCGGCAGATTTTTGAAAAACATCTGCATATCATACTTATTCAATTGATTAGTATTTTGTGTAGAAAACGAAGAGAAACTATATTTCCGGAAATTTTGGAAGCCATTCTTGTAGAATACAAGAAAAGAAATAATATCGTTACCGCCCAATTGGTAACTGCCTTTAAATTTGATGACGAATTAAAAAAATTATTGTTGGAAAAAATTAGAATCTGGAAAAAAACAGACCGTGTTGAATTAAACGAAATAACAGATGAAACTATTATTGGAGGTTTTATCTTAAAAACACAAGATGAACAAATAGATACAAGCATTCAATCACAATTAAATAAATTGTACCAATCCTTCATTCAAACTAACTCATTAAATTAATTTTATGATAGAAATTAAACCATCTGAAATTACCAATATCTTAAAAGAACAAATTTCAGGACTTAAAACGGAAGCCGAATTACAGGAAATAGGAACCGTATTGCAGGTGGGGGACGGAATCGCCAGAATTTACGGGCTCACTAATGTTCAATCCGGCGAATTAATTGAATTTGACAATGGCATACAAGGAATAGCGTTGAACCTTGAAGAAGATAATGTAGGTGCCGTATTATTAGGTTCCAGTGAAGGAATAAAAGAAGGTAGTACCTGCAAAAGAACACACCGCATTGCCTCTATTCGTGTAGGCGAAGGAATGTTAGGTCGTGTAGTCAATACGCTTGGTCAACCTATTGACGGGAAAGGACCTATCAAAGGTGAATTATATGAAATGCCGATTGAACGAAAAGCCCCCGGTGTTATTTATCGCCAACCCGTTAATGAACCCCTTCAAACCGGTATTAAAGCCATTGATGCGATGATACCTATTGGACGTGGCCAAAGAGAATTGGTAATTGGCGATAGACAAACCGGTAAGACCTCTATTTGTTTGGATACCATCATCAATCAAAAAGAATTTTACGATGCCGGGAAACCCGTATATTGTATTTATGTAGCAATCGGACAAAAAGGTTCTACCGTTGCACAAATTGTAAGAACTTTGGAAGAATATGGCGCCATGCCTTATACGATTATAGTGGCTGCCAATGCTTCGGATCCAGCTCCCATGCAGTTTTATGCGCCTTTTGCCGGTGCCGCCATCGGTGAATTTTTCAGAGATACCGGCAGACCAGCATTGATTATTTACGATGATTTGTCAAAACAAGCCGTAGCATACAGAGAAGTATCCTTGTTATTACGTCGTCCGCCCGGACGGGAAGCATACCCGGGAGATGTGTTTTACTTACACTCTCGTTTGCTGGAAAGAGCGGCCAAAATTATTGCAGATGATGCCATTGCAAAGCAAATGAATGATTTGCCCGATAGCATCCGACACATGGTAAAAGGAGGTGGCTCATTAACCTCGCTTCCTATCATTGAAACGCAGGCCGGAGACGTTTCGGCTTATATCCCAACGAATGTCATTTCCATTACCGACGGGCAGATATTTTTGGAGTCCAATTTATTTAATGCCGGTGTTCGCCCTGCTATTAATGTTGGAATATCAGTTTCTCGTGTGGGTGGTAACGCTCAGATAAAATCTATGAAAAAAGTGGCTGGTACTTTAAAATTAGATCAGGCACAGTATAGAGAATTGGAAGCGTTTGCCAAGTTTGGCTCTGATTTGGATGCTGCTACAAAGAATATTTTAGATAAAGGTGCCAGAAATGTGGAGATTCTGAAGCAGAATTTATTTTCACCCATGCCCGTTGAAAAACAAATTGCGATCATTTATGCCGGCACAAAAAATTTACTCCGAAATGTACCAGTGAATAAAGTAAAAGAATTTGAAAAAGATTATCTTGCCATACTTGAAGCCCAATATAAAGAAACATTGGAAAAATTGAAACAGGGATTAATTGACGATTCCATTACAGATGTTCTTGAGAAAGTAGCCAAACAAGTAGCAGAGAAATACGGTAAATAAAACAAATATATTCCTTGACGAATTAAAAAATTAATCAACACACGTTTATGCCAAATTTAAAGGAAGTACGAAATAGGATAACATCGGTGAATTCAACTATGCAGATAACCAATGCTATGAAAATGGTAAGTGCTGCAAAGTTGAAAAAAGCACAAGACGCTATTTTGCAATTAAGACCATACGCTAATAAATTAAAATCCATTATTCAAAATGTAAGTGTCGGATTAGACATTTCTGAAAACCTTTATTCAAGAGATAGTGAAAAGAAACAAAATATTCTTATTATTCCTGTTTCAAGTAACAGAGGATTAGCCGGCGCTTTTAATTCCAACATACATAAAAAATTAAATGAAGTAGTAAATCAGATTCAGATTGAAAATAAAAATTCTAACATACTAGTTTTACCTGTTGGTAAAAAAGTTACTGAATTTTGCCGTAAGAAAAATTTAAATTTATTAAGCATAGAAAATCAGAATATAGATTTGTATGAGCTTTCTGAAAAACCAAAATTTGAAAACGCCGCTGTATTAGTAGAAACTATTCTAAAGTTATTTTTGGATAAAAAAATTGATGCTGTTCTGCTTCTGTACAATCAGTTTAAAAATGTGGCTGTACAATATCCTATAGTAGAAGAATTCCTGCCTATAAAAAAATCAGAAGATTTAAAGAATACCAGTATAGATTACATTTTTGAGCCCAATAGAAACTACATCATTGATACACTTATCCCACAATCTTTAAAAACGCAGTTTTATAAAGCACTGTTAGATTCCAATGCTTCTGAACACGGCGCCCGTATGACGGCCATGCACAAAGCAACGGATAACGCCAAAGAATTATTACGAACACTGCGTATTGATTACAACAAAGCCCGACAAGCCGCTATTACGAAAGAAATACTTGAAATTGTAGCTGGTGCCGAGGCCTTGAAATCATAAATTCGTTCAACTTATCATTCACCTAATAATCCCGTAAGATTATGAAATTATCCATGTTCAAATTTAATCTGCCAAAAGATTTATTGGCAGAGTATCCGGCAAAAGAAAGAGATCAAAGCCGGCTAATGGTTGTGCACAAAAATACAGGTAAAATTGAGCACAAAATGTTTAGAGATATCATTGATTATTTTGATGAAAACGATGTTTTTATACTCAATGATACAAAAGTTTTTCCGGCACGACTGTATGGAAATAAAGAAAAAACAGGCGCTAAAATAGAAGTGTTCTTATTAAGAGAGATTAACGCCGAAATGAAAATATGGGATGTGCTGGTTGATCCCGCCAGAAAAATAAGAATAGGAAATAAAATCTATTTTGGACAAAATGAAGAATTGGTAGCAGAGGTTATTGATAATACAACTTCAAGAGGTAGAACGTTAAGATTTTTATTTGAAGGCCCTTACGAAGCGTTTCGTAAAAAATTGTATGAATTAGGGGAAGTGCCTTTACCTAAATACATTAAGAGAAAACCTGAATCGATAGACGCTGAAAGGTATCAAACGGTTTATGCTAAAAACGAAGGGGCTGTGGCAGCACCTACCGCTGGCTTGCATTTTAGCAGAGAACTCTTAAAAAGAATGGAAATCAAGGGTATTCAATTTGCTACCATTACTTTACATGTTGGACTGGGTACCTTTAGGTCTGTTGAAGTGGAGGATTTGAGTAAACACAAAATGGAAAGTGAAGAATATATCATACCAGCTAATGCTGCTAAAACTATTAACGAGGCATTGGATAACAAAAAACGTGTGGTGGCAGTAGGTACAAGTGCTGTGCGAACTATAGAATCTTCTGTATCTACCACTGGAAGATTAAATCCTGGAATTGGCTGGACGAATAAGTTTATATTTCCTCCCTATCAAATTCACATTCCTAATGCGCTAGTAACCAATTTTCACACACCGGAATCAACTCCTCTCATGCTCACAGCTGCATTTGGGGGGTATGAATTGATTATGCGGGCATATAAGGAAGCCGTAAAAGAAAAGTATCGCTTTTTTACTTATGGTGATGCGATGTTAATTATTTAATAAGGTATTTGATACAAAATTGAACAGAAGTAAAAAGTTGTTAATTGAGGGCTTGTTGTTTTTCATTTATTTGTCATTCTATAAAATTATATTCAAATTTGCGGCTAAAAAATTATGGCTTTACAAGTGAATGACAACAATTTTGAAGAGGTTGTACTCAAAAGTGGTCAACCAGTATTGGTAGATTTTTGGGCGGAATGGTGTGGTCCTTGCCGGGCTATTGGTCCTGTTATTGAAGAGTTATCAAAGCAATATGAAGGCAAGGCAGTTGTTGTAAAAGTGAATACAGATGAAAATCCGGTTACGCCTACCAATTATGGCATCAGAAGCATTCCTACTTTACTTTTTTTCAAAAATGGACAGGTAGTAGATAAATTAATTGGTGCTGTTCCTAAATCTAGCATTCAAGCAAAGTTAGACGCTTTGATTTAAATTAAATAAGAGCAATAGTAGAAAGTAGGATATTTTTTGACTTATTATTTTTCTTAGAATTAAAAAGGGTTTAAAGCATTTTAAGATATTGTATTTCTTTTTCGGAAAGAAATCTCCATTTGCCTCTTGGAAGATTCTTTTTTGTCAGCCCTGCATACATGACTCTATCTAGTTTGATGATCTCATATTCAAGATGCTCAAATATTCTTCTTATGATGCGGTTTTTACCGCTATGTATTTGAATACCTAATTCATTTTTACTTCCCATGACATAGCTAAGTGCATCGGGTTTAATAAAGCCGTCTTCTAATTCAATACCTTGTGCTAATTTTTGAACGTCGTTGTATGAAAAGTTTCGGTTGAGTTTTACATGGTATAATTTAGGTATTTGTGATTTGGGATGCATAAGTTTATCGGCTAGTTCACCGTCATTGGTGAATAGTAATAATCCGGTGGTTTGCCGGTCTAATCTTCCGACTGGGAATATTCTTTCTTTGCAGGCATTGCTAATCAATTCCATTACGGTTTTTCTGTTTTGAGGGTCTTTGGTGGTGGTTAAGTAATCTTTGGGTTTATTCAAAAGCAGGTACACTTTTTTTTCGTTTTTTATCTTTTGTCCTTCTACTTCTACAATATCTGTTGGTTTTACTTTGTAACCAAGAGTTGTAATAGTGGTATTATTAACTTTTACAACGCCTGCTTCAATAAGTTGATCGGCTTCTCTTCTTGAACATATTCCTGAATTAGCAATATACTTGTTTAATCGTATGCTTTGGTTCTCAGTGTTTGAAGGGGAATGAATGTTGTTATTGTTTTTTTGATAGGAATATTTTTTGTTAGTATATTTAGAATGTAATTGGGAGGTGCTTTTATTTTGATTGGAGGTCTTGTTTTTTTTATTTTTATTTTTTCTCATAGGTAGTTGTATTAAAGATATGCTGTTGAAAAATTATTCAAACCAGTCGTGTGATTTAAATTCAAAGTTTAGGTCGTTATTTTTATCGTATTTAGAGCAATCTAATTCTATATTACTAAGATTGGGTGGCTTTGGAAAATCGCCTTGGTAGACATTTAATGTTTTATCGGCATATACTTTTTGAAAAAATTTAGCCCATATTGGCAATGCCATAGAAGCGCCTTGTCCCATTTCTAAAGTATTAAAGTGAATGCTGCGTTCATCTCCGCCTACCCAAGCGCCTGCTACCAGTTCGGGTGTAAGTCCAATAAACCAACCATCTGAATTGTTTTGTGTGGTGCCCGTTTTGCCGGCAATGGGGTTTTTTAGACCAAATTTATATCGTAAGCGCACCCCTGTTCCATAATCGACCACGCCACGCATGAGTTGTATCATGATATAGGATTTTTCTTCGTTGAACACTTCGTTGGTTTTTGGTATAAATTGTTCCAACACTTTCCCGTTTTTATCTTCAATTCTGGTAATAAATATAGGTTCAATATAGGTGCCTTTGTTGACAAAGCTGGCATTGGCGCCGACCATTTCAAAGAGCGATATGTCTGCTGTTCCTAAACACAAGGAAGGCACTTCTGGTAATTCTGAGGTGATGCCTAATCGTTTGGCTAATTGCACAACAGCGTGAGGACCAAATTGCTTCATTAGCCAGGCAGAAATATAATTGATGGAATTAGCTAAAGCATAGCGTAAAGTAACGAGTTTTCCGGTACCTTTTTCGCCGTCAGAATTATCGGGACACCATTCTCTGCCAAGGTCGTCTGTGATACAGGTTCTTACATTAGGCACCTGATAGCAAGGCGAATACCCTTCCTGAATAGCAAGCGCATAAACGAATGGCTTGAAGGTAGAACCGACTTGTCTTTTTGATGATTTGACGTGATCGTATTTGAAGTGTTTGTGATTAATGCCGCCTACCCATGCTTTAATGAAGCCGGTTTGTGGTTCCATAGCCATGAATCCGCATTGTAAAAAGGTTTTGTAATAGCGGATACTGTCCCATGGGGTTAATAGAGTGTCTTTTTCTCCATTCAGTGTGTAGATACGCATTGGAAACTTTTGGTGAAACGTTTTTAGTATTTCTTCTTCTTTCCATCCTTGCTTTTTTAATGCTTTATATCGGTCTGTTCTTTTGGCAGAGGTCAGCATAATATCTTCAATTTCTTTTTTGGTAAGGTTCCAGGCGAAAGGGGCATTGCGTTTGTTTTTACATTCTTTGAAAAAGGCCATTTGTAAATCTTTCATATGTTCTTTTACGGCTTCTTCTGCGTACTGTTGCATACGACTGTCAATAGTAGTGTATATTTTTAATCCGTCTTTGTAAAGATTGTATGGTTCTCCTGTTTCAGGGTTGATGTGATTTTTACACCATTCTTTCAGAAAATATTCCCGGATATATTCTCTGAAATAAGTAGCTAATCCTTCGTTATGACTTTCAGGATTAAATTTTAAACCAAGTGGCAATACAATTAATGAATCGTAATTTTGAGGGGATATAAAGCCGTATTTTTTCATTTGCGATAGCACAATATTTCTTCTTTTCAAGGCTTTTTCAGGGAAACGGATTGGATTGTATAAGGAGGGGTTTTGTGCCATACCTACCAACATGGCGGCCTGCTGGATATTTAAACTGTCTGGTGTTGTGCTAAAGTATATTTTGGAAGCCGATTTAATGCCGACGGCGAGATTCAGAAAATCAAAACGATTAAGATACATTGTCATGATTTCTTCTTTGGTATAATTTCTTTCCAAACGAATGGCAATAATCCATTCTTTTATTTTTCTCATTATTAATTGGGCTTTGTTTAATTTTTCTCTTGGGAACATCATTTTAGCTAATTGCTGAGTTAAGGTGCTGCCGCCGCCTTTGGAACTACCTGTAAATACGCCATAAGCAGAACGAAAAAGGGCTTTGATATCAATGCCACTGTGCTCATTGAACCGAATATCTTCTGTAGCTAACAAGGCCTTGATGAGCCATGGATTCAGTTCTTTATATTCTGCATTAATTCTATTTTCAGCATAATATTTTCCTAATATTTTATTATCAGAACTTAAAATGACTGTTGCGATATTGCTTTTGGGGTTCTGGAGTTCTTCAACGCTTGGTAGTTTTCCAAACAGATCTTTTGAAACTAAGAATGCTATTAAAAATAATAGGAGAAACGGTAACCAGACAATTGCCCATATCCATAATGGGGAAAAAGGTAATTTATCTTTATGAGACATATAGTTTAAGCTAGGTTGCAAATGTAATGTTATTTATTGAATAATGATGGAGGTATTTTGTGTGTGATGAGTAACTGTTATTTTTATATATGGCAGAAAAAATATAAGTTCGGCTTTATAGACGAAAAATAAAAAGTCCTATTTATCATTATATCTTTATATTCACATATTGATTCACTTTGTTATACTTTTAATTATCTTAGGTTTAAATTTTTGGCTTACTTCTATATGTATAGTTCTTTCTCATTTAGTTATAGATGTTCTAAAGGTTGAAATGAACAAGAAAGAAAATTTTAATCATGGGATATTGTTTTTTACTGACCAAATGCTGCACATGATGGTTCTCTTGTCTGTAACGATGTATCACCACGATATAGGAGTTATTTTTTCAAGAATAAATTTGAATAAAGAATATTTTTATGTGGTGCTGGTGTGCATTGTGCTTATTACACAAGTGTCGTCAATAGTAGTTAAACATTTAATGAGTTATTGGAATTTATCCGATGATGCAAAAGATGATTCGCTGAAAGATGTGGGGAAGTACATAGGGATGTTAGAAAGATTGATGGTATTTGGTTTCATAATTTCTGGTCAAACCAATGCAGTAGGATATTTACTGGCAGAAAAATCTGTGTTAAGGTTTAACGATTTAACCATATCAAAAGATAGAAAGTTGACTGAGTGTATACTTATTGGTACAATGTTAAGTTTTTCAATTGCCATAATAGTAGCTTGGTGTTATTTGCTAATTATTAGATGCTTTCAGTGAAAAAAGATTATTTAAAAATTCGGTTTTATAGACGAATTTAGAGATGGGAGATGCGAATGTAGGTTTGACACCATCTATCCGGGAGTTCGTCGTTCATAGCAAGTTCATAATCTTTTTGGGAGCAAGGGATCATAGTATGCCGCTCATAATTCTGAGTGAGATGTGGAGGGTAGGGGACTTCCATCCACCAGCGGCCGGTTTTATGACTTCTGATGAAATGAATGGTGTATTTACCACTGTGCATTTGAACTGTATAGGTTTCGTAATCCGGGTGGTTTTTAATGGGGTGGTCGTCTTTTCTATTAAAGACGCCTTCTATGAAAGACCATATCATCTGAGCAGAGAGATGTGCTGAAACACCGGATTTGTCTAATGTTGGGTTGGTTTCATAAATTCCAATGCTGGAAAGTTTGTCGTTCATGCCGGCGTACCACATGATTTGACAGGCTTCTTCTGCACTTAAGCCATTGGGAGAGAAATGTTCTACCATTCCGCCGTCGTTTCTTTTTACGGAGCATAGGTCAAAAAAAAGTACATCGGAGTTACGAATCACGGGTTCCGCTTCTTCAATGTTACCACGAATAGTTCCCAAACGGTAGTATTCAAAGTATAAGTCGTCCATAAATTGAACATTGGCACCGCCTACAAAATAAGATTGATAAGCGAGATGTGCGTAATTGAATAAATAGTTAGGATCATGAAGGATTATTTTTCCGATGTAATTTTTATTATTTATTTTCTCTTCAATAGTTTTATTAAAGTCGACATACGCATCTACGTTGCAGATGTTGATAATTCTTTCTAGTTTTTCGTACATTAAAAATTGGGCATACGCTATATCATTGCTTCCGCCGATTATCAAAATAATTTTATCTTGTTTAAGAAGTTCTTCGCCAATTGTTTTAAGTGCTACGTAGGTATCTTTGATGGTATTGCCTTGTTTTATATTACCAATATCCGCAATGTTATATTGGCTGATGTATGGGAAAAATGAGTAGAGATATTTTCTGATGGCATCAGGTGCATTAGCCGTTCCATGATTGACAATGGCTGTCCGATCTTCTTCAACTCCAATCAGTACAATTTTTGCTTTTTCAATATCCGGATAATGGTTTTCTGTGTGTATTTCCCATTTGTTCCCAAATTGATACTCATCTTTTACAGATTCAAAACAACTTGGTGAAACAGGGGATAAAAAATCAATATAATCTTCCATGTTATTTAATTTGAAGTGGTGTTTCGCAGTTTATCTAAAAGTTGGTTAAGTAATTTTAATTCTTTATCATTTAATTGAACGAGTGTATTATGATAGTTTTCTAATTGGGGGGCTATTTTTTCAAGAAGAGTTATGCCTTGTTGAGTAATTTTAATTTCAACTGCTCGTCTGTTGTTGGGATTAGTGGTTCGGGTCAATATATTTTTTTTTCGCATCCGCTCTACCACTCTTGATACATCTGAATTTTTGTCTAGCATTCTGTTTTTAATTTCTTTTAATGAAATGGCGTTGGGGTATTGGCCTTTGAGAATTCTTAATATATTATATTGCTGTGGTGTGATTTTAAATGGGTTCATTAACGATTCAAATGTATGTTGAAAGTAGTTGTAGGTAAAAATTAAATTCACCAGGACTTTTTCTTTTTCTGATTTAAATGTTTTTTGTTTTATTTCATCTTCTAATCGTTTCATTGTTTGGATTTATTTAATGCAATGATTCACAATAATATATTCTTTGCAAAGCCAGAAGCATTTTGTAGCAGTAATAGATACTTCCAGGCAATTGTTTTTTATTGTGTCTAATTCTGTTGTTTCCAGTGTGTTTAAGTCAAAAGCAAAGATATGATTGTCTTTTAGATAAAAAAGATAGGGATAATTTATATAAAAATTCTTTAAATCTTTCAGTGGTATGGTTTTAAGGTAAGCGCCATAAATATCAAATACTAATATCCCAATGTTTGGAGAATTTAAGTATAACTTACCGTTGTGTTCCATCATAAAGTTAGGAATAATGTTTATATCCAACAAGCGTTTCAGATTACCTGTACGGACGTTTATTTCCAGATTTTGACTCCATCGGATGAGTTCGTTGTTTGCCTGATTGTATATCCAGAATCCGTTATTAAAAGAGGAACATACCAGCAAGCTTTGTTCAAAACCCAATTCACTCAATTCAATAGCAGGTCCGTTAGGAGAAAGTTGGCTATCTAAAAATAAAATTCTCTGAAAATCTTTGAAAAACAAAAGTACTCTTAATGTGTTTGAAGCATCCATACTTTCAAGTGTACCGTAGGATTTTATACTGAATGTTTTTTCTTGTTTATTAGTAAAATATTTTGTGATAACATCGTTGTTAAGTGCATATATGTTGCCGATATTATCTACTAAAATTTTTTGTGCTTTTATGGGTAAAATAGAATCCTGTGCAAAGTTATCATTGCCGATAAAAAAAGTAATTGCTAGTATAAGATGTTTAATTAGTTTCATGGATGATGGATAATAATTCTTCAGCGATTTTTCGGTTGTTGGATAATCGGGGTACTTTATGTTGCCCACCTAATTTGTTATGCTTTTTAAGCCATTCGTAAAATGTGTTTTTGGGAGCAGAAATGATTTGCGGCATTGCTAAAACATAGTTGTTATATCGTTTGGCCTCGTAGTCGGAGTTTCTTTCTTTAAGTGTATTATCAAGTATGTATGTAAAATAATTTAAATCTTCGGGAGGTGTTTCAAATTCAATAATCCATTGATGTGCGCCGGAAGATTCAGTCATAAAAAGAGGTGCTACGGTATAATCCACCATGCTTGCTTTTGTAACTTTACACGCTTCGGCAATTGCCATATCTGTATTATGTACCATCACTTCTTCGCCAAAAACATTGAGAAAATGTTTAGTGCGTCCTACTATTTTTATCCGAAATGGATGTAAAGATGTAAATTGAATGGTATCGCCTATTTGGTATCTCCAAAGTCCTGATGTAGTAGTAATTACTAAGGCGTATGTTTTATTCCGTTCAACCTCTTCTAAATTGATAACTTTTTTGTCTTGGGAATCAAAATATTCTTCTGGAATAAATTCGTAATATATTCCATAATCTAACATGAGCAGCATGTCGTCTGCATCTTTTCGGTCCTGGATAGCAAAAAAACCTTCAGAAGCGTTATAGAGTTGCATGAGATTTATAGTGCGGTTGCCAAATATGGTTTGAAAGTTTTTTCTATAAGGTTCAAAACTAACCCCTCCATGAAAATATACTTCCAGGTTGGGCCAAACGTCAGTAATATATTGGACATTCTTTTTTTCTATTATTTTTTTTAGTAAAACCAACATCCAACTTGATACTCCTGCGATGCTAAGAACGTTTTCGTTTTTCATACTTTCAGCGAGTAATTCAAGTTTTTCTTCCCATTCGTCCATGAGTGCAATTTCTGGGGCGGGTGCTCTGAAAAATTCTGCCCACAAAGGAAGATTCTGAATAATAATAGCACTTACATCGCCATAATAGGATTTGTGATTTTCTGTTTCAAAAATTTTCCATGTTCCTCCTAAGGCCAGATTTTTTCCGGTAAAAAGCTGGCTGTTTTCATGATTACTAATGTATAAGGCAATCATGTCTTTTCCGCCATTGAAGTGACATTCTTCCAGTGTTTGTTCACTCACAGGGATAAACTTACTTTTGTCGGTAGTGCCGCTGCTTTTAGCAAACCAAACGATATCAGCAGGCCATAAGAGATTTTGTTCTCCTTTTCTGTTTCGTTCAATATATGGTTTTAAGGATTCGTAATCCTGTAAAGGTATTTGTTCTTTGAATGTATCGTATTTGTCAATTTCTTCAAACTTATACTTTAGACCAAATTCTGTGTTTTTAGCAATGGTTACTAATTCTAACAGCCATTCGTTTTGGACTTCTATTGGATACTTAATAAATAATTCTATTTCATGTAGTCGTTTTTTTATTAGCCAGGAGGCGATTGAGTTGATGATGCTGATAGGCATTCAAAATAATTAGTAGCTCCGAAGGGATTCGAACCCCTATTTTCAGATCCGGAATCTGATGTTCTATCCAATTGAACTACGGAGCCAAAAATTTGCCTGCGAATATACAAGTCGTTTATCTGAAATAAAAAAGAAAAAACCCCGATGTTTTTTCATCGGGGCACCTTAAAAACTAAAAACCATGGCGAGTTTTTAGCTTTAAGAATTTCAATGATTAACTCTCTTTTTTCTTTTCAATTTTTTCTTTCAGGATATCGCCTAAAGTTGTTTTTTCAACACTTTCACTAATCTTCTTCAAATTTTCTTTAACGACTTCTTTTTCTTTTGCTTTTTCGTCTTTAAAAGTACGGGTATGAGAAACCACAATTTTTTTAGCGTCTTTGTCAAATTCTGTTACTTTAAAGTCCAATGTTTCATCTACTTCTGCCATTTTACCATCTTCTTTTACGAGTTGGCGAATGGGAGCAATACCTTCTACACCATAAGTTAAGCTCACAATTGCTTTTTTATCATCTTTAGAAATGATGGTACCTTTATGAATACTTCCTAATGTAAATACTGTTTCATAAACATCCCAAGGATTTTCTTGCAATTGTTTATGGCCGAGTTTGAGTTGTCGGTTATTCGTGTCAATTTCAAGTACTACGATTTCTAATTCTTCTCCTTTTTTAGTAATTTCAGAAGGGTGTTTAATTTTTTTATCCCAAGATAGGTCAGAAATATGCACTAATCCGTCTACGCCTGGCTCTAGTTCAACAAATACGCCGTAAGCCGTAATGTTTCGTACCATTCCTTTATGTCTGGAGCCGACAGGATATTTTTCCATAATGTTGGCCCATGGGTCAGGCGTCAGTTGTTTCATTCCAAAGCTAATTTTCTTTTCTTCCTTATCAAGTGTAAGGATCACTGCTTCTACTTCATCTCCTACTTTTACAAAGTCCTGTGCGGAGCGTAAATGTTGGTTCCAGCTCATTTCTGAGACATGAATAAGCCCTTCAATACCCGCTGCAATCTCTAAAAATGCACCATAATCTATAACGGCTACAATTTTTCCTTTTACTTTATCGCCCACTTTTAAGTTGGGGTCTAAATTTTCCCATGGATGTGGTAATAATTGTTTGTAGCCCAACTGTATTCTTTTTTTATCATTATCAAAATCTAAAATAACCACTTGAATTTTTTGGTCTAATTTTACAATGTCTTCCGGGTGGTTGATTCGTCCCCATGCCAGGTCTGTGATATGTATCAAGCCGTCAATACCTCCTAAATCTACAAATACCCCATAAGAAGTGATATTTTTTACAAGTCCTTCTAAAATTTGTCCTTTTTCTAATTTGGAGATAATATCGGATTTTTGTTTTTCAACTTCATCTTCAATGAGTGCTTTATGCGATACAACGACGTTTTTTAATTCTTCATTAATTTTTACAACTTTAAATTCCATTTTATTACCTACAAATGCATCGTAGTCCTTAATTGGTTTTACATCGATTTGAGAGCCCGGTAAGAATGCTTCTAAACCAAATACATCCACAATCAACCCTCCTTTGGTTCTGCATTTAATATAACCAACGACTGTTTCGTTGTTTTCATGCGCCTGCACGACTCTACGCCAACTGCTGGATGCTCTGGCTTTTTTGTGTGAAAGTATCAATTGTCCTGTTTTATCTTCCACCTTTTCAATATAGACATCTACTTTATCGCCTATTTTTAGGTCAGGGTTGTAGCGAAATTCACTAATGGGTATAACGCCGTCGGATTTATATCCAATATTAACGATTACTTCTTTATCGTTTACACTCACCACTGTGCCTTCTACAACAGAATGGGCTTTAATAGAAGTTAATTTTTTCTGATAAACTTCATCTAATTTTTTTCTTTCGTCTGGCGTGTACCCTTCTTGTTTTTTGCTAATTTTTGACCAATCAAAATCGGTCAAGATGTTGTTTTGTTCTAATTCAGACATGATGTTTGAATTTGTATCAGGTATGTTAAGGGCATACCCGAGTAGTTAGTGATTGGTTAATATGCTCTTTCTCCCTTAAAAAAAGAGCAGGCAAATGTATGAAATAAATGGCATTATTTCGTCATACGGAATGTGTTAAAAAAAATATTTTATTGATATTCAACAACTTATATTTAATTTTAAGAAATTTATAAGTGGTAGTAGTTGTATATAATGTTTTTGCTTATATTTGGAAAAAATAATAAATATGAAAAAACAGTTGTTTCTATTCGGTTTATGTAGTGGAATGTTTTTCAAAATTAACTATTCCCAAAATGTAGGAATTAGTCCTACCGGTGCTGCGCCGCCTGACAACAGTGCAGGTCTTGATGTTGATTTTACCAACAAAGGTTTACTTATTCCACGTGTGGCATTAACGAGCGCGTCAGATGCCGTTACTATCTCTTCACCGGCCACTTCTCTTTTAGTATATAATACGGGTGCAGGTGGTTTATCCCCCTCTGGCTATTATTACAATGCTGGAACACCTGGCGTACCAAACTGGGTGCGCTTGCTTATCACAGGAACTCCCTCTGATGCATGGCTCACACTTGGTAATGCAGGTACAACGCCCGGAACACATTTCATGGGTACAACAGATAATGTGGCTTTGGTCTTCAAAACCAATAACATTGAAAGAATGCGGGTGATGGGCAATGGGCAGGTAGTCGTAAATAATACTACTCCGTTTGCTGGGGATGTGTTTTCTTCATACGCTGCTGGTACAAATGCTGCAATCAATGGATATGCTACCGGTAGCGGAGAAGCAGTTTATGGACAAAATACAGGGACGGGCTATACGATGGTAGGGATTACAACGAATAATAACCCTGCTGTGTACGGTCAGGGTCCTGCTACAGGTGTATATGGCGTAGCAAGCACTAATAATGGTACTGGGTTATTCGGTGTTGGACCTGCCAGTGTTACAGTGGATGGTGTAACTGGAATCGCGGGGCATAATAACGCAATGGGCGTTGTTGCTTTCAACTCAAATGCTACAGGAACAGGTTTATTAGCAGGTGGTAATAATGTGGGCATGAATTATCTTACGAGTGGCTCTGCTATTGCTGCTACAGCAACACAATATGGGATTGTCAGTTATGGAACAAATGCATCAAATGGAAATGGTATATTGGCCTCTGGTAATAATTTAGGGGTTATTGGTTATGCAAGTGGAAGTGGGGGGACATTTCAAGGACAAACAGTAGCTGTATATGGGCATGCAGTAGGTTCTGGAAGTGGTACTTTTGGCGGATACTTCGATAATGGTGGGGGAAACTATGCTTATGTAGGTGGGTTTTTTGGCGGAACAGGGTATAAAATCAACGGATTGGGCAGTGTTTCAACTATTGTTAGAAATACCAAAGGAGAAATAGTAAACTTGTACTGCCCTGAAGCACCAGAAATTTTGTTTGAAGATTATGGAATTGGGAAATTAGTCAATGGAAAAGCACATATTGATTTGGATCCGACATTTGCTAAAAATATCACTGTCAATGACAAACATCCTCTGCGAGTTTTCATTCAGTTAGAAGGTGATTGCAAGGGTGTGTATGTAACGAACAAAACACAAAGTGGATTTGATGTGGTGGAATTAAACAATGGTAAATCCAATATTGCATTTTCATGGCATGTTGTAGCGAATAAAGCAGATGAATACGATGAAAATGGAAATTTGCTTTCAAAGAATGCGGATATTCGTTTTGGTCCGGCACCTCCCCGACAAATACCAACAGTAGTTGAATCAAAAACAAAAAGCATAAAAGTTCCCAAAATTCCTTCTATTCAACCTAAAAATGTAAGTCAAGGTAAATAGTTCATTGTTTTACAAAAATAAAAAATTGTAAAAGGGCAAATCGTTAGATTTGCCCTTATTTTTTAATGGAACGGATTATAAAAGTTGATAAAATTTTTGATGGGGAAAAGTTTATTGAAGAAAATACTATTGTAATACACGAAAGTAAAATTGTAGATTTGTATTATTCAGTTGATAATGATAATAGATTTGAATATTATGAAGGAATGCTTGTGCCGGGGTTTGTAAATACTCATTGTCATTTAGAATTGAGTTATCTACAGAATCAATTTGAACATAGTAAAGGACTTTTAGGATTTATAAAACAAATGTTTGAAAAAAGAAATTTATTCAGCGAAGAGGAAATTATTACACAAGCAGAGTATTGGGATAAAAAAATGCAGGAAAATGGAATTGTGGTCGTGGGGGATATTGTGAATACCTTATATACCTTGGATATTAAATTAAATAGCCCGATACATTATGTGAATTTTATTGAGATATTTGGCTTGTTATCAGACAAAGCAGAAGATATTTTTCAAAAAGCAAAAGAAATAAGAGATATTTTTTTAAATCAAGGACTTCCTGCATTTTTAGTAGCCCATACACCGTATAGTTTGTCTCATCCATTATGGCAAAGAATACTCACGGCCTATAAAAACGATAAAAGGTCATTCATTAGTTCTATGCATTTTATGGAAAGTTCGGACGAGATTAATTTTTTGAAGAATCAAAATTCCGAAATGAGAAGTTTTTTTGAAAAAGAAATAAACATAAATCATAAAGAGATTTTACACTTAATTAATAATTTTGAAGATTGTTTCCAGCAATTAATAGAAAATGCTAAGTCCATTATTTTAGTACATAATACTTTTTGGAAAGGGGAATATGAAAGAATTTTTAATACTTTCAAGGATAAAATTTTCTTTTGTTTATGTCCAAATGCGAATTTGTTGATTGAAGGACGACTTCCTGATATTGATTTTATTGGCTCATACACGGAAAATATTTGCATTGGAACAGATAGTTTAGCTTCTAATTTTAATTTAAGCATTATTGATGAAATAAATGCATTGCTTTCTAATTTTTCTAAATTATCTATTGAAAGCGTCTTGAAATGGGCTACTTCCAATGGCGCCAAAGCACTCCATCTGGATACAAAAATAGGATATATTCGAAAGAATTATTCTTTACCATTAAACATTATTGAAATTAATGATAGAAAGATTTTACAGAAAGTGGTCATAAAATAATTAAGCCCAACATTGAGTTGGGCTTAATTGCAAGTAAGTAGTATTTATTGATAAAGATTATTCAATCACTACTTCAAAATTTATTTCAGTAATAATATCTTTGTAGAGTTTTACTTTTGCCTTGTAGGTTCCTAATGTTTTAATATGTTCTTCTGCCAGAGTAATGGATTTTCTATCAACATTAAATCCCTGTTCCTGGAGGACTTGAGCAATTTGAATAGTAGTAATGGAACCAAAAATTTTGCCATTTTCCCCTGATTTGGCAGCAATTTTAAGCACAAGGGCAGAAAGTTTGGAAGCATTTTCTCGTGCTTCTTTTCTGATTTTTTCTTCTTTGTGTTGTTTTTGCTTTACCAGTTCAGCGTTCATTTTTTTGGCGCTTTCAGTGGCTTCAATGGCTAATCCTTTAGGGATAAGATAGTTTCGTGCATAGCCGGGTTTTACGTTGACTACATCATACTTATACCCTAAATTATTCACATCTTGCTGTAAAATGATTTCCATATCTTTAGTTTTTAATGAGAGTTTAAAGATTATTTAAGTAAATCGGTTGAAAATGGTAGTAATGCTAAATGTCTTGCTCTTTTGATGGCTTGTGCTAATCTTTTTTGATATTTTAATGAAGTTCCTGTAATTCTACGGGGTAAAATTTTACCTTGCTCGTTTACAAATCTCAATAAAAAATCCGGGTCTTTGTAATCAATGTACTTAATACCATTTTTAGTGAACCAACAAAACTTTTTTTTCTTTTCTTTTACTTCAATGTTTAAGGGGTTTAAATATCTGATTTCTGAATCTGCGCTCATAGTTTTAATTTTTTTAATTTATTATTTTACACTAAATATCTTCTTCTTTTACTTTTTTAGTAATTGTTCTTTTTTTCTTAGAGGAAGTGATAGCAGAAGAGGACTTCATTTTGGCTTTTCTTTTTTCTGAATACTCAATAGCGTATTTATCCATTGCTACTGTTAAGTAACGAAGCACTCTTTCATCTCTTTTTAAGAATACTTCCAGATCTTTTACAATAGTAGGCGCATCGGAAGTAAATTCATACAGGAAATAAAAACCTGTTGATTTTTTTTGAATGGGATAAGCTAATTTTCTTAATCCCCATACTTCTTCGTGAAGCATTTTGGCTTTTTGTTGTTTTAAAAATTGTCCAACTTTTTTGGCGGCCTCCTTTGCCTGTTCTTCAGACAAAACGGGAGTTAAAATGAAGACCGTTTCATAACGTTTTTCCATAAAAAATTTTTAAGGGGTGCAAATGTATGAATTTTATTTTTTTTCTGCAAAATTTATTTTTGTATACAACACAACGTAATACACACTTACACTTTTATCAAATAGGAGGTTGGCAGTAAAAAACAGAATTATTCCTAAATACAGAACAGCACATTGGAGTAAACTTTAATCTTCAAAATAATATTCAGAATAGATTTAGGGTGGGTATTATTTTTATTTTTGTCAAAAACTATCGTTTTTATCTGGAATAACTATAATTTTTGTTAAACCGTTTTATTATCTAATTTGTTATTTTCTATATTTGCCCGCCTCAATGAAATGCAAGTTTATTCATAAGTTCTTTGCACTTTTTATTACTGTTGTTATTTTAATATCTTACTTTTTTAATACATATCAATCCATTCGTTATTTTAGTTTAGAAAGTACGGATGCAGGTTATACTCAGGTTTATCATTCTAAATATTCAGCTGCATTAGAAGGTTTAAATTTTATATCTGATAATGAAGAAGAAAGCAATTTGTTACAATTTGCCCAGATTTTTATAATAATAGCTTCGTTTGTATTCATCGCATATTATACATTTGTCAATAAAGTATATTTTTCTCTTCAACTAATTCGTTTATCCAAGCGTCCTTTATTCCTGATGATTCGGCAATTCAGGAATTAGTAGTTGTTTTTCTACACATAGTTTTTCATTTTATTTATTCATTATTAACTATCATTAATAATTAAAATCCTATTTTGTATGATTAAACCTATTTTCATTACAACATTTTCATTGATTGCAGGGATTGTAACAAGTTCCTGTCATCAGGAGCATCAGGAAGAAGAAGAGGTTATTTTTCAAATCACTTCGCCCTTAAAAAAAGATACCACTATTTCACGAGAGTATGTGTGTGTTATTAAAGCGTATCAACACACGGAAATTCGGGCGCTGGAAAAAGGGTATTTGCAAAAAATCTATGTTGACGAAGGTAAGCTGGTAAAACAAGGACAGGTGATGTTTCAGTTGTTACCAATTGTATATCAGGCCGAGCGACAAAGAGCAGCCGCAGAAGTGAATTATGCAGAAGTAGAATATCAAAACGCTCAGCAACTGGCCGAAAAAAATGTCATTTCTCCAAACGAATTGGCATTGGCTAAAGCGAAGTTAGAAAAAGCCAAAGCAGAATTGGCGCTGGCAGAAGCACATTTGAAATTCACGGAGATTGTTGCACCATTTGATGGATTGATGGATAAATTCAATGTTCGTCTTGGCGCACTACTGGCTGAAGGAGAGGTGTTGACCACGCTTTCTGACATCAGTAAATTGTGGGTTTATTTCAATGTTCCGGAACCAGAATACCTTGACTTTAAAAAGCATTTTAACTCAGATAGTTCTATCTCTGTACGATTAAGAATGGCGAACGGAGAATTATTTCAATATAAAGGTGTAATAGAAACCATTGAAGCCGACTTTGATAATGAAACCGGGAATATCGCTTTTCGTGCGGGATTCCCTAATCCTGACAGATTGTTGAGGCACGGAGAAACAGGCAATATCATTCTCACATTTCCATACAAAAATGCTATTTTAGTTCCACAAAAAGCCACTTATGAAATCCTTGAGAAAAAATTTGTATATGTGGTGGATAAAAACAATGTAGTGCACGCCCGTGAGGTTGAAATAGCAGGTGAATTACAAGATTTGTTTATTATCAAGAGTGGATTATCAGAAAAGGAGCGCATTGTATTAGAAGGTATCCGAAAATTAAAAGATGGGGATAAACTCAAAGAGTTTAAATACATTGAACCGGCTAAGGTGTACAATAACTTAAAAGTGTATGCTGAATAATTTCAAAAAAGAAAATTATGTTTAGTAAATTCTTACATCGTCCAGTTTTAGCCATTGTTTTGTCCATCGTCATTGTGTTTGTGGGATTAATTTCTATTAAGACCACGCCAACTTCTCAATTCCCGAATATTACACCGCCGATGGTGATTGTTCGTGCTTCTTATCCCGGGGCGAGTGCCAAAGTATTGACAGAGTCGGTATTGATACCGTTGGAACAAGCCATCAACGGCGTGCCCGGTATGCGCTATATGTTGTCGGATGCTACGAGTGCCGGCGAAGCCAATATCCGTGTGATTTTTAATTTGGGCGTCGACCCGGGAGATGCTGTGGTGAATGTGAATAACCGGGTAATGGCTGTATTAAATCGCTTGCCGATTCTTGTACAACGGGAAGGGGTGATTGTAACACCGTTAATTCCCAGTATGTTGATGAACATCAATGTTTACAGTACCGATCCGAACGCCAACATGCGTTATTTATTTAATTATGCGTATGTAAAAATGCTGCCGGAGTTGCAACGTATCAATGGAATAGGGCAGGGGATAACGCTGAGTAGTCGTCAGTATGCCATGAGAATATGGTTAAAGCCCGATAGAATGCGTGCATACAATATCTCGCCCGAAGAAGTGATGGAAGCGCTTTCGGAACAAAGTATTATTGGAACACCGGGACGCTTAGGGAGAGCAGATGGTTACAAATCCCAATCGTTAGAATATGTATTAACTTATGTAGGACGTTTTAATAAACCGGAGCAGTACAAAGATGTGATTATTCGTTCGAATGCTAATGGAGAATTAATTAAATTGAAAGACATTGCGGACGTAGAACTGGGCAGTGAGTATTATGATATTTATTCCAGTATTAGCATTGCCGGAAAGAATTATCCTTGTGCATCTATTGTCTTAAAGCAGGCCTACGGGGCTAATGCAAGTGAAACCATTAAACGGGTAAAGGAAAAATTAAAAGAAATGGAAAAAGATTTACCACCGGGCATGCATTATGAATTAACGTACGATGTATCCAAGTTTTTGGACGCATCTATGGAAAGTGTATTGCATACCTTACGGGACGCTTTTATTCTCGTGGCTTTGGTGGTGCTGTTATTTTTAGGTGATTGGCGTTCTACCTTTGTTCCTATTCTTGCTGTGCCAGTATCTTTGATTGGGGCCTTCTTATTTGTCAACATTTTTGGTTTGACTATTAATATGATCACATTGTTTTCAATAGTGTTGGCAATAGGAATTGTGGTAGATGATGCTATAGTGGTGGTTGAAGCCGTACACGCCAAGTTGGAACAATATCCTAACATTTCAGTATATAAAGCCGTTCAGCTGGTATTAGGAGAAATTTCCGGAGCGATTATTGCTATCACATTAATAATGGCTTCTGTTTTTATCCCTATTGGATTTATGTCAGGTCCTGTAGGTATTTTTTACAAGCAATTTTCTGTAACAATGGCTTCTTCTATTATGTTATCTGCACTTGTTGCTTTAACATTAACTCCTGTTTTAAGTGCTATAATATTAAAACGACATCCAGCTAATCAACATTCAAGAAATGTTCTTCAACTTTTTATAGATTCATTCAATCATTTATTTTCAAAGTTATTAGATAAATATATTGGAATAATAAAAAAAATTGTTCACAGAAAATGGATTACAGTTTCGATTTTAATCTTTATCGCTGGTTTGTTATATTTAGTAACCAATCACATGCCTTCTGGTTTTATTCCCGGTGAGGATCAAGGAATGATTTATGTGATTGTACAAACACCACCTGGTTCAACTTTGGAAAGAACGTATGATATCAGTAGAAAGTTGCAGGATATTATTTCAAAAATACCGGAAGTCCAATCAGTAGCCAGCTATGCCGGATATGAAGTCCTTACTGAGGGACGTGGTTCGAATGCCGGTACCTGTATGATCAATCTTAAACCGTGGGACAAAAGAAATCGAACGGTCAAAGAAATTATTGAAGAACTGAAAACGAAGGTGAAAGATTTTCCTGGTGCAACGATTGAATTTTTTGAACCGCCGCCAGTTCCTGGCTACGGTGCAGCCGGTGGTTTTGCCTTGCAATTATTAGATAAAACGAATACCGGCGATTACAAATCATTGGAAAAAGTAACCAATGAATTTTTGGATGAACTAAAAGAGCGAAAAGAAATTACTGGCTTGTTTACTTTTTATTCCGCTAACTATCCGCAATATGAAATCATCATTGACAATAATCTTGCTATGCAAAAAGGAGTTTTTATTAATGACATTATGAACACACTTTCCATATTCATTGGAAGTACTTATGAATTGGGTTTTATTAAATATCAGTGGTATTTCAAAGTATTTGTGCAAGCACATCCGAAGTATCGCAGTATGCCCACCGATTTAAAGGACATTTATGTAAAAAATAAGTACGATAAGATGCTGGCATTGTCTTCTTTGGTAAAAATCCGTAAGTTGCAGGATGCAAATGAAATCAATCGTTACAATTTGTATCCGACGGCTTCTATTCGTGGAGAGCCAGCCCGGGGGTACAGTAGTGGCGAAGTGATGGAAATTATTAAGGAAGTTGCTCAAAAAACCTTGCCCAGAGGGTATGATATTGATTGGTCCTTCCTTTCTAAGGATGAAGCAGAACGGGGTAATGAGGCCTTGTATATTTTCTTAATTGCGGTAACTTTTGTATATCTGGTATTGGCTGCACAGTATGAAAGCTTTATACTTCCGTTGTCGGTATTAGTTTCTGTTTTACCTGGAATTTTTGGCGCTTTCTTTTTGGTACGTGCTACCGGATTGGAAAATGATATTTATACACAGGTTTCATTAATTATGCTGGTGGGTTTACTTGGAAAAAATGCAGTGTTGATAGTGGAGTTTGCCAATCAAAAACATAAATTAGAAGGAATGAGTATTCTGGATGCCGCTGTAGAAGGTGCCCGTATTCGCTTCCGCCCTATTGTGATGACTTCATTTGCCTTTGTAGCGGGTTTAATCCCATTAGCATTGGCAAAAGGGGCGGGCGCTATTGGTAATAAAACCATAGGTTTTGCATCGTTAGGTGGTATGCTATTTGGAACGATATTGGGAGTGATATTGATTCCGGGTATTTATTATATTTTTGGAAAATGGGCAGAAGGTAGACAATTGATTAAAAAAGAAGAAGAGACCGCACTTTCAGAAGCATTTGTGCATAGTGTGGATAACTTCCCTGTAGATGAGGATGATGGTGAAAATTCAAATTCTTCCACTCAAAATTAAAATTAACCTCTATGAAACAAAACACTTTATTGGAATGTGTAAGTATGACACTGTTTATGGGTTTTCAACAATGCGTCGTTCCCCCTTATGTTCAACGAAGTGAAAACCGGAAAACACCTGAACAATATGCTAATTCTACATCCAACGATACAATCAATTCTGCAGATATAAAATGGCAGGAATTTTTTTCGGACACGACCTTGATTCGGTTGATTGAAATTGCATTGGACAACAATCAGGAATTAAATATTCTTACTCAGGAAATACGAATGGCTCAAAATGAGGTGCGTTTTAAGAAAGCACAGTATCTTCCTTTTTTAGGATTAATGGCAAGCGCATCTCTGGACAAGCCCGGCAGATATACATTCAACGGTGCCGTGGAAGAAAATGTTTTACTAACGGAAGATAAAAAATTTCCTGATCCTTTTTCAAACCTACTTCTGGGTGTTAATTTTTCATGGGAAATAGACATCTGGAAAAAATTGCGTAACAGCAAAAAAGCCGCAATGTATAAATATCTGGCAACGCAGGAAGGGCGTCGTTTTATGCAAATGAGATTGGTAGCAGAAATTGCAGAGACATATTATGAGTTACTTGCTCTGGATAATGAGATGGAAATCACTCAAAATTATATTGACATTTTAAGTAATGCGTTGGAAATTGTCAAACAGGAAAAGGCGGCTGCCCGTACCACAGAATTGGCAGTAAAACGATTTGAAGCAGAGGTATTAAAAAATAAAAGCCGGATATATTATCTTCGTCAGCAAATAGTTCAGAAAGAAAATCAATTAAACTTTTTGTTAGGACGTTTGCCACAAGCTATTCTGAGAAACTCAAAGATATTTATGGATATTGTGCCCAAGCAAGTGCTCAATGGTATTCCTTCCCAGTTATTACGAAATCGCCCGGATATTCGTATGGCCGAGATGGAATTAATGGCTACTCGTTTGGAAGTAAAGTCGACTCGTGCGGAATTTTATCCTTCTCTTCGATTAGATGGAATAGGCGGATGGAATGCCTACAATGTTTCTTATTTATTTCAATCGCCCGCTTCTATTATCTGGGGTATTGCAGGAGAAATCATTAATCCCTTGATCAACCGCAACGCTTTGAAGGCTAATTATTTTTCAGCGATTGCTCAGCAAAACAAGGTCTCCTATCACTTTGAACAAAAAGTAATTCGGGCCTATACAGAAGTGAGCAATCAATTGGCGAATGTACAGAACTTGCAAAGTGCTTTTGAATTAAAAAAACAACAAGTGGATGCATTGAACCAAAGTATAGACATTTCGGTAAATTTGTTTAAGAATGCACGGGCAGATTATATGGAAGTGCTCTTGACACAAAGAGATGCGTTGGAAGCAAAGTATGAACAGGTGGAAATAAAATTTCAACAAATGCAGGCGATGATTAATTTGTATAGGTCCTTAGGCGGAGGGTGGAGATAAAAGTAATTACAGTTAATAAATTATCTCTTTACAACTTTCCGTATATTTGTAAAAAAATTTTTGGGATATGAGAGTAGCTATTAATGGTTTTGGGAGAATAGGAAGGGGCTTCTTTAAAAATGCCATTCGAAATCAGGATATTGAAATTGTTGCTATTAATGATTTGACAGATACAAAAACATTAGCACATTTGTTGAAATACGATAGTGTCCACCGAAAGTTGAATGCGGATATTTCAGCATCGGATAAAGAATTGATTATTAATGGTAAGAAAATTCCTGTATTGGCTATTAAAGAAATAGAAAGATTGCCTTGGAAAGAATTAAATGTAGATGTAGTATTAGAAAGTACGGGGCTTTTTTTGGATAGGAATAGTGCAGAAAAACATTTACAGGCCGGTGCTAAAAAAGTAGTGTTAAGTGCTCCACCCAAAACGGAGGATATAAAAACTATAGTGATAGGCGTCAATGAGCACCTTCTTTCAAAAGAAGATACGATTGTTTCAAATGCTTCTTGCACGACGAATTGTGCGACTCCGATGATAAAGGTGGTTTTGCCGTATGGTATTGAAAGCGGGTATGTAAGTACGGTACACGCGTATACAGCCGATCAGCGTTTGCAAGATGCACCTCATAAAGATTTACGAAGAGCAAGAGCAGCAGCAGTGAATATTGTTCCTACTTCTACAGGTGCTGCAAAAGCCGTTACTAAAATTTTTCCTGAACTGAAAGGAAAACTGGGTGGTTGTGGCATCCGTGTGCCTGTAATAGATGGCTCATTGACCGATATCACCTTATTTGTAAAACGCCCGCCCAAAGATGTTGCAGAAGTCAATCATTTATTCAGAAATGCGGCACAAAATGCATTAAAAGGAATTTTAGAATATAGTGAAGAACCACTTGTTTCATCCGATATTATTGGTAATCCACACAGTGTTATTTTGGATGCAGAATTTACCAGTGTAATCGGAAATATGATTAAATTGATTGGTTGGTACGATAATGAATGGGGATATAGTAATCGTTTGGTAGATTTGGTGAAAAGAATTTATTCGTTATAGAATGATGGAACTTCTTTTAGCATCCTCAAATCCCGGAAAAATTTTGGAAATAAAAGAAATTTTGGGAGAAAGTTTTTTATTAAAAGGATTGAAAGATATTGGCATTTTTGAAGAAATACCTGAGACCGGTAAAACTTTTCACGAGAACGCACTTTTAAAAGCAGAGTACGTTTATAAAAAAACAAATTTAAATGTATTGGCGGATGATAGTGGTTTGTGCATAAAGGCATTAAATGATGCGCCGGGTGTGTATTCAGCGAGGTATGCCGGTGAACCTAAAAGTGATGAGAAAAATATTCAACTGGTTTTAGAAGAGATGAAGGATTTTGAAGATAGAAGCGCTTATTTTATGTGTGTAATATGTTTAATAATGAAGGGGAGTGTGTATTATTTTGAAGGACGAGTAGACGGCAGGATTGCACAATATCCCAGAGGAAAGAATGGCTTTGGTTATGATCCAATTTTTATTCCAAATGGTTTTAATAATACATTGGCTGAATTACCTACAGAAATTAAAAATCAATTGTCGCATAGATATATAGCATTGAAAAAGATGAAGGATTTTTTAATAGACAATGTATGAGTTATAAAAAGGAATATAATTTTTATTATTACTTTCTAATATTGAGTATTTTGGAATAAAAAGAGTAATGCACCTTTAACTTATTTGCATTTTCCTGAATAAAATAAATTGCTTATCTTCGCAACTCTTTTTTAGAATAGAATTATGAAATATACAGAGTACAAATATCTTAATTTGCCTGAAATAAACCAAACTATTTTAAAGTATTGGAAAGAAAATCATTGTTTTGAAAAATCAATAGAATGTCGTTCAGATGCATCGCAATGGATATTTTATGAAGGGCCTCCAAGTGCTAATGGTTTGCCGGGTATTCATCACGTAATGTCCAGAACAATCAAGGATATTTTTTGTCGGTATAAAACAATGCAAGGATTTCAGGTGAAAAGAAAGGCCGGTTGGGATACACACGGCTTACCAGTAGAATTGGGTGTTGAGAAGGAGCTTGGTATAACGAAAGAAGATATTGGAAAAAAAATTTCTGTAGAAGAATACAATCAAAAATGCCGTGAAGCGGTGATGCGGTACACAGATAAATGGGAACAATTGACTGAGCGAATGGGTTATTGGGTAGATATGAAAAATCCTTACGTAACGTATGATAATAACTATATTGAAAGCGTTTGGTGGCTGCTCAAACAAATTTACGACAAAGGGCTTTTGTATAAAGGGTATACCATTCAACCATACTCGCCTGCTGCCGGCACGGGCTTATCTTCTCACGAATTAAATCAGCCGGGCTGTTACAAACCTGTAAAAGATCGGAGTGCTGTTGTGATGTTTCGATTAATTCCGCCGCTATCAGAAGAAAATTGTGGCGGTGTGTGTTATTCTAATGTTACTTCTCTTTTTCAATATCATTTACCGGTATATGCACTTGCCTGGACCACCACACCGTGGACACTTCCATCTAATACAGGATTAGCGGTTCATCCAGAAATAGAGTATGTGGCTGTAAAAACCTATGCACCTTATCCTAAAACAAAGAATGCTCTTGAAAAAATAATTGTTATTCTTGCTAAACCGTTATTACAAAAATATTTTCCATTAGAAAACGGTCGTTTGGGTTTTGAAGAAGTAGATATTGCTAAGAAAAAAATACCTTATGAAGTGATCGCCGAATTCAAAGGGCAGGATTTATTGGATGTTCGGTATGCACAATTACTTCCGTTCGTAAAACCAGAAGGCAAAGCGTTTCGAATCGTTACAGGAAAATTTGTTACAACAGAGGATGGGACGGGAATTGTACATATAGCGCCAAGTTTTGGAGAAGATGATTTTAAGGTAGCCAAAGAACACAATTTGCCTTCACTTACTTTGGTGGATACCAAAGGAAGGTTTACTAAAGAAGTGAAAGACGATGTTTTTTTATATGGTGAAGAGCCCGTAAAGGAGGTCTATCTGACAGAAGAAGAAAAACAATACTGGTTATCTGTACAAAAAGAAAAATTAAGCCACGTTATTTCAGATACATCAAAATTAGTGTATTTAAATGTTGACGAAAGAATTGTTTTGAAATTACAAACAGAAGGTAAACTTTTCAAAAAGGAATTGTACGAACACAATTATCCACATTGCTGGCGGACAGACAAGCCCGTGTTGTATTATCCTCTGGATGCCTGGTTTATTAAAACAACGGCTGTTAAAGACCGTATGGTAGAACTTAATAAACAAATCAAGTGGAAGCCGGAAAGCACAGGAACAGGAAGGTTTGGTAATTGGCTTGAAAATCTCAACGACTGGAATTTATCCCGTTCTCGTTTTTGGGGCATTCCGCTGCCAATCTGGAGGGATAAATCTCTTCAATACGAGTTAGTAGTTTCGTGTAGACAAGAGTTAATAGAATGTAAAGCCATTCGGTTTTCTGATAAAAAAGAATTTACAGCACAAGGATACTATGTTGAAAACAATTCCAGAAAAAAAATAACAAGTGAACATATTCAAACACTCGATTTGCATAAACCATTTGTGGATAACATTGTGTTTATACTTAAAGATGAAAACAACATTGAAGTTGAACTAAAAAGAGAAAGTGATTTAATAGATGTGTGGTTTGATAGCGGTTCAATGCCGTATGCGCAGCATCATTATCCGTTTGAAACAAACGATTTGAAAGGGCTTTTTCCGGCAGATTTTATAGCCGAAGGGGTGGATCAAACCCGGGGATGGTTTTTTACACTTCATGCTATTGCAACAAAGGTATTTGATAGTATAGCATATAAAAATGTGGTAAGTAATGGGCTGGTGTTAGATAAGAATGGGAATAAAATGAGTAAACGTTTAGGTAATGTGGTGGATCCTTTTGAAACACTGGAGAAATATGGTGCAGACGCTACTCGCTGGTATATGATAAGCAATGCTGCCCCATGGGATAATCTTAAGTTTGATTTGAATGGAATACTGGAATGTCAGAGAAACTTTTTTTCAACGCTTTACAATACTTACCAGTTTTATGCTATGTATGCTAATGTAGACCAATTTACACCTTCTGAAAAACTTACTATACCAAAGGAAAAAAGGCACGAATTAGATAATTGGATAATTTCAAAATTAAACAGTTTAATCAAAGAGGTGTCCGAGTATTATGAAAACTTTGAACCACATAGAGCAGCACGTGCTATTGAAGAGTTTGTAGATGAGCATTTAAGCAACTGGTACGTGCGATTATCACGTCGCCGATTCTGGAAAAATGAACACACAGAAGATAAAATTTCTGCTTATGAAGTATTGCATTTCAATTTATATGTATTGTCTCACCTGATAGCGCCTATTGCACCATTTTTTGGTGAATGGCTGTATTTAAATCTCAGAAATGTTGCCCTTGCTAATCATTTTCTCTATACAGCAATATCCGTGCATTTATCGAACTTTCCAAAGGTTTTGGAGGCAGATATTGATAAGGAATTAGAAGAAAAAATGCATTTGGCTCAAACCATCTCTTCGCTTATTTTATCTATTCGTAAAAAAGAAAACATACGGGTGAGACAACCTCTTTCATTGATACAAATTCCTGTTTTAAGCAAAGACATTAAGAAAAAAATAGAAAGCGTGAAAGATATTATTCTTAATGAGGTGAACGTAAAGCAACTGGAAGTGGTGGATGAAACTCATATTAAAATTGTCAAAAATATAAAATTAAACTTCAAATCGGTTGGAAAAAAATATCCTAAACACACTAAATTTTTACAACACTATCTTATCAACAATGCAGAAAAATCCATTCAGGAAATTGAACAAAACGGTCAATTCGTTATTCAACACGAACAAGACGTTTTGACGCTTACACAGGAGGATGTTGAGATTATTCCGGTGGATGTGCCAGGATGGAAAGTGGCCACGAAAAATAATATTACGGTAGCATTGGATATAACAATCACAGAAACGCTTTACAAAGAAGGACTGGCAAGAGAGTTAATTAACCGAATTCAAAATTTGCGAAAAGAGAAACAATTAGACATTACCGATAGAATAAGCATTCAAATACAATCTAATCATTCAATAATTTCTGAAGTTATTAATGAATATAATAAGTATATTTGCAATGAAACTTTATGCGAAAAACTAAACTTTGAACATTCTGATACTATATCTAAAAATGAAGAATTGGCTGATAATATTTACGTAAACATACACCTTCAAAAAATATCTTCAACGAATACTATGATAAAAACATAGTATTTTGAAAGAAGACATCATTCATCTTAAAAACCAATATGTATGGCAAAGAAAAAAATAAAAAATGAAAAGAAAAAAGCAGTAAAAAAAAATTCTGATAATAAAAAATCCCGTACTACTATGAATAAGAAATCCAGCAAAAAAACGGACACCACCTCTAAAAAAGAAAAAAAAGAGCAAAAAGTAAAACAGCAAAAAACTTCTAAAAGTAACACAAAAAAAGAAACTGTATCTAAAGACAAAAAGCAGACGCAGAAAAAAGAAGAGAAAAAAAGAGTAAGTAAAAAAGCTACCAGTAAACCAAAAACTAAAAAAATATACGATGAAGACGATGATTTGCTGGATGAAGAAGAATTTGAACAAGACGATACATTAGTAGATGAAGATGAAGACGTGGCTGAAGTAGAAGAAATTGATTTAAGCAATATTGAACCCATTATCTCGGATGTGGACACTATTGAAGAAGAGGAAGAAGAATATACACCTAAAACTCGAGGAAGAAAAAAACAAGTACAACCAGAAACACAACATCCATTGACAATGGAAGAACTTATCCGAAACCGTCCTTTACAGATTGACCCTACTAAAAAAGTTTATGTTACCAAAAAAGAGGACGAGCCAAAGCCGTATGTAACATCAGGAAAGAATTCTAAAGCAAGATACTCAGATGGTGAATTACAGGAATTTAAAGAAATTATTTTGCAACGATTAAAAGAAACTAAAGAAAATTACGATCAGTTGAAAAAGTATTTTACTAATCAAGACGACAATGGTATTGACGATACATCGCCTACTTTCAAGATGATAGAAGATGGTTCTGGGGTTATGACCAAAGAAGAAATAGAACAACAGTTAGCACGACTGGAAAAATATATGATTGACTTACAAAATGCTCTTTTAAGAATAGAAAATAAAACATACGGTATCTGCACAGTGACCGGAAAGTTAATTCCTAAAGAACGTTTAAGAAGTGTGCCACACGCTACAAAAAGTATAGAAGCTAAAATCAGTAGAGACATTTAAAAAGCGTATCAGAAAGCTCGTAAAATAAACAGATCTTATATTTCTTTATTGAGATTTTTCTTTTATAGTTCTTTTTGGAGAAAACTTTAAATCAGATGGGCAACTAAAATCAAGAGTTGTCCCCTTTAAAATGGTAAAAAGAGAGTATTAGCATTTACTTAAATCTAGTTTTATTAAATCAGGGTTTGTTTTGTGTATCCAATATACGATGAGAATGGTCATCCCGCCTCCAAAAATAATGGAAGTGGTTAATCCCATTATACTGGCTGCCAGGCCAGATTCAAAAGCACCTATTTCATTGCTTGAACCAATAAAGATGCCATTAATGGCGGTTACGCGTCCTCTCAAATGATCAGGAGTATATAATTGAAGAATGCTGTGCCGAATGACCACGCTAACGCTATCAAAAACACCTGTAAAAAAGAGCATCCAGAAAGCCAACCAATAGTTTCTTGATAAACCAAATAATATAGTAAAAAAGCCAAAAAGAGCAACAGAATACAATAACACCCGACCGGCAGATTTTGTTGGCAGATAGAAGGTGAGTAGTAAAGACATTATCAAGGCGCCTAAGGCCGGCGAAGTTCTTAGTAAGCCATAATATTCGGGACCTAAGTGCAATAGTTTATCTGTAAATGCCGGAATGATAGCACTCACTCCCCCAAATAATACAGCGAATAAATCTAAAGTAATGGCACTAAAAAGCATTTTACTTTTTCGGACAAATGAGATGCCTTCTTTGATACTTCCCAGAATGTTGTTTTGCTGCGTCCATTCTAAGTTTTTCTTCCCTTTATGTTTTATCATGAGCAGGCATATCCAGCTTAAAAGATATAAAACACCAACTATAAAATAATTGATTAAAGCCGCATGGGGTGCCGACGAATAAACAATGCCAGCCAAAACAGGACCTAAGATAGCACCTAAATGCCATGCACCACTGTTGATAGAAGAGGAGTAAGTATATAATTCTCTTGGAATAAACTCCGTAAGAAAAGGTTGCATGGCAGCGGCCATGAAAGCTCTGTTTACACCAAACATCACAACGACAGCATATAACACCCACATAGGTTTACTTTCAAAAAGATAAAATGAAGTTTCTGTAAAAAGTATTAAAAATACAGCAGTACTCAATAAAGTGATCGTGCCAACAAAAATGATCCATTTCCTGTTTAACTTATCGGCTACATAACCTGAATAAAAAGACGTGGTTATAAATGGTATGGCTTCTGCCAGCCCGATGAGTCCTAACATGAGTTCTTCTTTTGTATATTCATAATAGATTTGTAAGCTGATGGTGCTCATTTGCATTTGTATTCCTAATGTCAGAAACAAACGTAAGAATACAAAGTACACAAAATCTTTATTTTTTAGTAATTGTTGTATTGGGGACATAAAGACCGAATATAAAATATAGACAACAAAACAAAATATAACATTACAGAAAAATAATAAATGCGAAAGTACCTGAAAAAACGTTATTAAAAAACAAGGAAAGATTACATGCCGCCCACGCTTTGAATAATGTCATACTTAGTAATGATGTGATATTCGCCTAACATATCTTTTGTCAGCACTGCGGGATTATCTTTTGTGATGAGTTTTGCAATATCATCTATTGTAGCATATAAATCTACAATTGGAAAGGACTCTTGCATAGTCTCTTTAACACGGGCATTTTTCAACTCCGGATTTTCTATTATTTTTTGATATACAAAATTGTCATTTAAGGAGCCGACAAATGTATTGTTAGTTTTTACAGGAATTTGTGATATATCGTATTGTTGAAATAATAACAGGGCATCTTTGATGGATTGGTTTTCATCCACCGTAATGAGTTTTTTCTGAATATGATGTTGAATTATATCTATTGCTTTTGGTTTTGAAAAAGACAGAAAGCTCCTTTCACGCATCCAATCGTCGTTAAACATTTTTGCCAAATACCTTGAACCATGGTCGTGAAAAATGATGACTACAAAACTATTTTTATCAAAAAATGTTTTCATCTGCAATACGCCTGCCATTGCGGCACCGGCACTATTTCCGGCAAAAATACCTTCTTCCCGTGCAATCCTTCTGGTCATAATGGCGGCGTCTTTATCAGTTACTTTTTCAAAATGGTCAATGATGTCAAAATCTACATTTTTGGGTAAAAAATCTTCACCAATTCCTTCAGTGATATAAGGATAAATTTCATTTTTGTCAAATATGCCGGTTTCTTTGTACTTCTTAAATACAGAACCGTAGGTATCAATTCCTAGAACTTTGATGTTGGAATTTTGTTCTTTCAGATATTTGCCTGTTCCGCTAATAGTACCGCCGGTGCCGACGCCCACTACTAAATGCGTGATTTTACCTTGTGTTTGTTCCCATATTTCGGGACCTGTTTGTTCATAGTGTGCCTGAGTATTGCTTAAATTATCGTATTGATTGGGCTTCCATGCGTTGGGTATTTCTTGGGTAAGTCGTGAAGAAACAGAATAATAGGATTTAGGATCTTCAGGTTCTACATCGGTGGGGCATACGATGACTTCGGCACCCAATGCTCTTAAGGCATCTATTTTTTCTTTACTTTGCTTGTCGGTAGTAGTGAAGATGCATTTGTAACCTTTCAGTACGGCAGCGATAGCCAGCCCCATTCCTGTATTTCCGCTTGTCCCTTCTATGATAGTACCGCCGGGTTTTAATAAACCTTGTTTTTCGGCCTCTTCAATCATCTTTAATGCCATGCGGTCTTTTATAGAATTACCGGGATTGACGGTTTCTAACTTAATATAATATTCACCCGGTAAGTCCTTTGTAATTTTATTTACTTTTACTAAGGGCGTGTTTCCAATGGTTTCCAATATGTTATTATAAACACCAAATTTTTTGAGGGGATGTGTGGATCGATTAAATTTATCCATCATGGGTCTAATAATTTTAATATAAGACAGAGCGTGCTTTTGCCATCATTTGATTTTCAGTAAGATGATTATTGGCAGGTTCTACAAAAATGGACTTATCTGAAAATTTTTTAATTTCGGATAGGTGGTTATTGAGTTTGTTTTTCAAGGTGCCAGGTCCGGTAATGTAAATGATGTCGTATGGTTCAAGTTTGTTTTCTAATGTCTTAATAAATTGTGCTTCTTCGTTTTGATATTGATTGTGCTTTTTGTGTTCATTATTGGAAGCGTGTATGGCAGAAAATTTGTAAGTATCTTTTCCTTCTCCCGGGATTTTATCATCTTTATGCGTGATGGGAGATTCAATTGTTTCAGATTGTATTTTCCCATTGTCTTTGTAATAAAGTTTGGCTTCTTTACTTGTTACAAATACCATAATTCTCTTTAAAGTTAAAGTGCTCATATTCTATTTTTTTGCAATTATACTGCATTTTTTAATTTAGGTCAATGATTTAAATTATTTTTTTATTCTTATTGCTTTTCATCGTTTCTTAATTCAAACAGAGTTTATTACGGATTTTGGGATAAAAGATTGTGTTGACTTGTGAGAATTGGGATTGCAATATTGGATTTACAATTATTAATTGCTATTCAACGTTTGTTTTAGTTCAATAAAATTCTGTATTGGGTTGTTGCTTTTCCATATATAGGAATATAAACAGACCCCATAAAATTTAAACTCACGGGATTTCTCTGCTGTTTGTAGATCAATTCCACCTCTGGCTACAATCTTTTTGTTTGTTTTAAGCATTTCTTCAATTCGTAAGGGATGAAAACCGATGTTAAAATCTTTTGTAATCGGATTAAAAACGTTTTTGATGATATAATAGTCAAAAGGATATTTTTCCTGATTAAACACATCGGATAATTTTCTGTAGGAACGTGTGTGAATGAATTTTTTATTGAATAATTTTTCTTTTTGAAAAAAGCACCAGTTTCTAAAGGTTCTTTTAAGATGTTGCTGAGTGAAATGAACACCTTTTAAGGAAAATCTGAACGCTAAGTGATGGTGCGAGTGGATAATGATTCTATTGTGAAAAGTATTCGGAATATGAGAAATATACTCTTTCATTCTTTGGGTGCTCATTTCCGGTTTGTTAAGATGTAATGTGTTGAGTCCGTGTTCAAAAAGTTGTATAATAATGTCAATTTCTTTTTCTTTTGTTGTTTGGGGGGATAATAGCATTATTTCCATTGAAAGTGGTTTTTAATTTCAGTCAAAAATAACGGATTTTTTTCTAATACATTACCAATAACCAGTGCGTCGGCTGGTGTTGTAGTGTATTGTTGAATATGTTGGATAGAATGAATACCGCCGCCCACAATCAAAGGAAGAGGTAATTTTGATTTGATATGTTGGATGATTTTAGGATGAATTGTTTTTTTTGCGCCACTCCCGGCTTCCAGATAAATGGCTTGCATTCCCAACATAGCGGCTGCTAGAGAGGTTTGAAAAATGATAGTTTTATTTTGTGGTAATGCTTTTGTTTGAGTTATTTTTTGGGTAGTGGATGTATTTTTTCCATCAATCAGTAAGTAGGCAGTCGGTAAAAAGGCTAATTGGTATTTTTGAATGATGGGTGCTGCTGTGATTTGCTTTTCAATAAGATATTCAGGGTTTCTGCCAGAGACAAGGGATAAAAATAAAATACCATCTGCCATCGGACTAATCTGGCTTTCATCTCCGGGAAAAATAATGACTGGTTTTTTAGAATGTTGTTTTATAGTTTTGATAGTAGAGTGTACACTGGTGCCGTTTAATTGACTTCCGCCAACAAAAAAAAGATCGACAAACTTTAAGCGGTTAGCCAAATGTAATACATCTTTATTGAATTTATCCGGGTCAATAAGAACAATAATTTTAGGTCTGTGTTTTTTTCTACTCAGCAGGTGTTTAATTTTTTTTGACCACATAAGTTAAGTGCATTAAATATTCATTGAAAGAATGGCGTTGTAAAAGATAATGTTCCTTAATACGATTGTGTATCAATACAGCGTGAATGGTATTATGATTTACTTCAAGTATTCTGATATTTTTTTTTAATGATATATTGGCTATTCCGTGAATTTTGAACAGAGCTTCTTTGGCTGTCCACAGAATGCATAAACCAGATAGAGTATGTTGCGCTAATGGTATTTCTTCGTTTGTCAAAAATTTATGTTGAATTTTTAGCAATGCGGGTCTTTCTGATTCAATATCTATGCCTGCAATAGGTAATCGGTGTAATTGTATTGCCAAATAATGTTGGGTGTGTGAGATAGATATACTTTGATAGATGGGGTCATTAATAAAGGGTTTGTTATTATCGTTGTAATACAATTTACAACTGGGGTTATGGGTAATATGTTGAAGTTCTGTTCTTAAAAAATTTTTATAGTAATTGCTTTTTTCTTTGTTACTCAATGTGGTGTCAAGCTCATGAAATGCCCATGCTACAATCAAAAAATCCTGTGTTTGTAACTGATAAATAATTTCAGGCATGCTTAGACGTATTGATAAAATCTTCCCATTTTGCTACCGGCATTATGTCAAGCGAAGCAAATTCTTGTTTTAAATATTTATGATAACCAACTATTCCTATCATGGCGGCATTATCTGTACAATATTCCATGGGTAACATAAAAAATTCTACATTGTGTTTTTGGCTGAATAGAACTAATTCCTCTCTCAGTTTAGAATTAGCGGATACACCGCCTGCGATGGCTACTTTACGAACATTGGTTTGGTCAATAGCTTGCTTTAAACCATTAATCAGCATTTTAACTATGGTGGCCTGATAGGAAGCGCAAAGATCGGCTAAATTGCTTGTAATGAAATCCGGGTTTGAATTTTGCTCTTTTTGAATTAAATATAAAAGTGCTGTTTTTATTCCACTGAAACTAAAATGCGTCGGTTGGACGGTGGCAAGAGGAAATGGAAAGGCATTAGGATTGGCATTTTTTGCTATTTTGTCTATGAGGGGCCCGCCCGGGAATCCAAGCCCTAATAGTTTCGCACCTTTATCTAACGCTTCTCCTGCTGCGTCGTCTAATGTTTCACCTAATAACTTATAGTTAAAAAAATCATTTACAAGTAACAATTGAGTATGCCCGCCACTTACAATAAATCCAATAAAAGGAAAATCAAGTTTTTTATGGGGATGTACATTTTTAATGAAATGAGCTAAAACATGGGCTTGTAAATGATTCACTTCAATGAGTGGTATATTTAGCGTTAAGGCAAGTGTTTTAGCCGTAGATACACCCACCAGCAAACTGCCTATTAGCCCTGGTCCTTTTGTAACAGCAATTGCCTTTAATTGATTCAATTGTATATTTGCTTTGGTGAGTGCGCTATCAATGGTAGGTATTATGTTTTTCAGATGATCCCGACTTGCTAGTTCTGGCACAACACCGCCATATTGTTCGTGTATCAATTGATTACATGTTACATTACTGAGTACCTCGTCATTTTTCAATACAGCCACCGATGTATCATCACAACTACTTTCTATGGCGAGAATATATACAGGCATAAGTTTTGCAAAATTATTCAAAAATTTCTGTTCATCAAATTACTAATCCTTTGTTTTACTTATTTTTAGCACTCAATAATATGGAAAATAAAAAACACAATAAAATTCCATTCTTTATTCTTGTATTGTATTGGATAAAAAATAAATTGTTTAGCAAAGTAGTATTAAGGCGAACACTAGTATTGATTTTCAATCTGATTTTATTACTTTTCATTACGATAGTACTTTTAATGTATGCACCGTTTTTTCAAACTTTAATAGCCAAATTATTGACCAGATATTTATCAAAAGAAGTAGGATTAGAAATTAAAATTGATAAAGTTTCCATTGATCTTTTTCACAATGTGCACTTAGTGAATCTGGCGATTAAGGATAACAAAAAGGATACTATGATTTATTTGAAAGATCTGGATGTGGATATTCAATATAGTTCTATTGTGCATCAAAAACTTATTGTAAGAAAAATTCTTTTGAATGAACCGGTCATTCATATCGTTCGTTATAAAAATCAAAAAACATTTAATTATGAAAAATTACTTGATTATTTTACTTCTGATGATACAATGCCATCCAGGAACACATCAGAGTTTGAGTTTAAATTAAAATCTATTGAATTAAGAAACGCACAATTTTCTTACAAAGATGAAAAATATAATACCAAAGTTTCATCGCAAATTAACTTTGATCATATTAAGCTAACACAACTTAATTTATTAATAGATCATTTGCAACAAAAGAACGATACACTGTATTTTCAGATAAAACATTTATCTGCAACAGAGCAAAGTGGTTTGACTTTAAAGAAATGGCATTCTAATGTGCGGATTACAAAAGAACATATTTTATTGAAAGATCTGGTTTTAACTACTTCCCGAAGCTCGTATACAGGTCATTTGATGCTGAGTTATCCATCCTTTGATGAGTTTATAGACGCTCCTATCAAAAATTTATACATAGATGCTGATATACATTCCCCGACCAAAATACACTTTGCGGATTTGCATCACTTTGCAAAAGAACTGAAGGGCTGGAATAATTTTGTTGAATTAAGTGGGCACGTAAAAGGCAAAATACCAGATTTAAATATCTCGCAGGCACATTTAAATTATGCAGGAACAATAATAGAAGGCGATATTGTATTAAAAGGATTACCGGATATTGACAGCACTTTTTTTGATATTCAAAGCCGTGCAATGATTACCACGGCTTCGTCTATACAACAGATACCATTATATCCTTTTGATAAAAAAGAATTTATTGAATTACCCAAACAGTTTCATAATACGGGTTTAGTAACCTTTAAGGGGGATATTCGGGGGTATTACTATCAGATGAATATAAAAGGGATATTGGTTACAGAAATTGGAGATATAGTGCTTAACACGTTCTTATCTATTGATAGTGCTACTAATGATTTAAACTACAACGGTAATTTTAAGTTTAATGAGTTCCACTTCGGAAAGTTTTTTAAACAAAAAAATGTAGGACGATTTACCGCTGAAGTGATGTTAAATGGAGAGGGTACTATCTTTAAAACAATGAAAACAAATATAAAGGCCAACATCAAAAAACTTGAGTTTAATAATTATACCTACCAAAACATTATTGCTGATTTAAATTTGGATAAGAAAAAATTTACAGGCGATTTGTTATCATCGGATAAAAACGCTCAATTTTCATTTACAGGACAAATCAATTTTGACAACAAAATACCGGATATGAATTTTATTACTTCTATAGAAAAACTTAATCTTAATCAATTACATTTGATAAAAGATACTAAAGACGGTGCTTTATCCGGCACAGCCGTCATTAAACTATCCGGTGAAACCATTGACGATGTTTCCGGAGAAATTGATTTAAATAATATTCAGTATGATACAAAAGACAAAATATATTATTTCTCAAATCCTAAAATAAAATTAAAACAAGACAACGATCATCACAAAACCTTTTATTTACACTCTGATTTTATTGATCTGGACATAGAAGGCAGATTTGATTTAACGAAATCTGATTTCTATATAAATCATTTTATGAATACATTTTATCCTTCTTTTGTGAAGGGAAAGCACAACTATAAAGAAATCAGCAAAGATACTTTTCAGTTAATTTTTAGAATTAAAAACTTTGAACCCATCAGCGATTTGCTCACGAATAAAAAATTATTTATTAGTGCCGATTCTTATTTGAAGCTCAATTACCACCCTAAATATCAGGAACTGTTATTAAACTTTAAATCTGATTTAATTGCTTACGAAAAAATACAATTCATTCATAATGACTTGTTAGTCAATTCCGCTCATCAACAATTAAGTTCTGTATTTAAAATTAGCAAATTACATTTATCAGATAGTTTATCGATGCAGGATATTTCAATTTGTTCGCATTCAAGAGACAAAGCGGCACGAACCAATGTTGAATGGAAAACATTCAAAGACACTGTGAAATATACGTATAACGGGCAGTTAGGTTTTAGTACTATATTCTATCCACACGCTATCTATATTATTCCGGATGCTTTTGAAATACCGGTTGGTAAAGATGTGTGGTTGGCTAGTCAATTGAACCCTATTGTCATTGACACGGCGCTCAATGTGGATGTCTTCCCAATAGAACTGACACGGCAAAATCAAAAAATTGTGATAGCCGGTTCATTGCACAATAATGAACAAGATGTTTTAAAGATAGCGTTTGAAAATTTTGAATTACATCAATTAAATCCTTTATTGGCGGACTATGGCACTCATTTGAAAGGTACACTGAATGGTACCGCTGTATGGCATCAAACATTTAAAAAATCTATTGTTTCCTCTAATGTTAAAATAAAGAACTTATATCTAAATAACCATTTTATAGGAAACATAAAAATCTACACGGCTTACCAACCACTCAACCAATCTCTTTTTTTACAAGGGAATTTATCTTATGATTATTCCAATGTTATACTTGGTGAAGAAAATGAAACACAACTCAAATATCTTTTATTTGAAGGAGTTTATTTTACAGATAAAAAAGATAGTGCTTTGGATATTGAGATTGAAGCAAAACCATTTAACCTTGCTATGCTCAATCCAATACTTAAAGATATTATGACCATTGATTATGCTTTTGTATATGGTAAAGGACAAATTCAAGGAACACCCTCTCATCCACTCATTTCAGGAAAATTTAAATTAACGGGCTCAAAAATTAAAACGGATTACCTGAATACGTATCATAAAATAATCGGTACAATTGACGTTATGCCAGATCAAATTCGTTTTGATGAATTAACATTGTATAATTATGGGGATAAAGAAACGGCAGGTTATCTGAATGGGAATATCTTCCACAACAACTTTTCTAATATGCGTCTGGATTTTGATATTACAGCTAAAAACCTGCTAGTGCTGAACACCAATCCACTTTTAAACAAGGACTATTATGGAAAAATTTATGCTGCCGGAACGATTGGAGTTTACGGCTTTATTAATAATATGAATATTGAAGCCAACCTTACACCAAAGAAAAATTCTAGATTTACTTTATCGTTTAGCCGCGCAGAAGAAGTAGGAGAAAATAGCTTTGTACGATTTATCAACCCCAATGATACGATGGTTAAGAAAAAAACGACAACTACAATAACAGGACTCCAAATGAAATTCATTTTAAACACAACGCCTGATTTACAGGCAGAAGTGATATTTAATGATAAAACCGGTGATGGAGTAAAGGTGAAAGGAGAAGGCGTCATAGAAATGAATATCAACTCATTTGGAAAATTTGAAATGAATGGTGAATACACTATTCGTTCCGGTACGTATTTATTTACCTTAGAAAGCATTCTTAATAAGAAATTTGAGATACAAGAAGGAAGTACCATAAATTTTATTGGCAATCCTTACAATACGGTAATTGATGTCAATGCCAATTATATACAAAAAGCATCTTTGGCACCTTTATTTCCGTATGACTCAACAGGTACCTATAAAAGACGGTATCCTGTTATTGCGCAACTTACTCTTCAAGGTAAAATGATTCAACCGGAAATTATTTTTAATATAGACGTGCCACAAGTAGATGTAGCCACAAAGTCCAAAGTACAATTATTGCTTTCTGATGAAAATGAACTCAATCGTCAGTTTTTTTCACTATTGTTGCTTAAAAGTTTTGTAACTCCCTTACAATACGCCAGTGCAGGTGGTGTTTCAGCCGGTTCTGCATTAGCTGCCAATAGTAGTGAAATGTTATCCAATCGTTTAAGCAATGCCTTAAAAGGTATATCTGATTTTGTGGACATTGGAGTGAACTACAATCCGGGCTCTCAATCCAGTAGCCAGCAAATGGAACTTACCATGTCTAAACAAATGTTTAATAACCGATTATCTATTGATGGCAATTTTGGTGTAAATAATAATCAAGCACAAAATGCTTCTCAAATTATCGGAGATATTAATATTGAGTATAAATTAGATGAGTCGGGGCATTGGGTTATTAAAGGATTTAATCGTACCAATAATAATACACAAATGACTATCAGCGGAGGTCCCTATACTCAGGGGCTTGGAATTGGTTATAAATACGAATTTAATAGTTTATTTAACAGAAAAAGTAAAAAGAAGAAAAAATAAATTTTTTGTTGATTTATTTTAATAGTGTAACGTGCCCGACGTGTTCTTCGTATCGCCTGCTTACCACATTTTTAAAACTAATTTTCCATATGTAAACATCGTCTTTGCATAATGTATTTTTGTAATAACCATCCCAGCCCTGTTTGGTATTTTGGGTTGAAAAAAGTTTTTCACCCCATCGGTCATATATTTCCAGCAAATAATCTTCAACGCCTATTACAATTGGTAAAAAAATATCATTCAGATTATCATTATTGGGGCTAAATGCATTGGGTACCCAAAATCGAAATTCCGGAAGAATACGGATGGTTTTAGAAATAGAATTTTTACACCCGTAATTATTGGTTACAATTAACTGTGCTGTATATTCTCCGTATTCTGCATAGCTATGAATGAACTGCAGAACATTATCTAAAGTATGTCCGTCGCCTAAATTCCAATGCCATTGAGTATTGTAAGCCGCTATATTTTCATAATTGCCCCCCCAGCTCATATCCATAAAGCTAATGTCTGGATCAAAAATAGTAGTGAGTGTGGGTGAAAAAACAAAGTCAGCAAAAGGTGTCGGGTAAACTGTTATACTATTGACGGCTGTTACATTGAGCGATGTGTTACATACGGCATTGTTCTGAATATGTACAGAATAACTATATACGCCCGCATTTGAAAAAGAAACCACCGGTGTGCTATCGGTGCTTAGTAGGCCATTGTTGAAATACCATTGATAAGTGGGGTTTTCCAGATTTTCTCCGTTCACAAACAGAGTAATGTTTTGATGGACGCATGTGGTCATTGAAATAGGGGTGGCATTTATTTGTGGCGGAGCAATGACGCTCACATTTCCATACAAAATGGTATCGCAGGGTTGTTGTGTAATGGTTACAGTAATGGGAAATACTCCGGAAGTTGTAAATTGTACATTATTTACGGTAGAAGTGGTGGCAGTAGTTGGAATGGCGTTGTTTCCAAAATTCCATTGAAATTGTGTGTAATTGGCGTAGTTTCCTGTTACTTCAAATGTAAATGAATTATTGGTCAGGCATTGTTCAGATGGTGGTATAAATTGTGGGTTAAATTTTGGATAAACATAAAATGTTTTTACGCTTGTATCGGCACAGGGTTTGTTGGGATTGGCTATCAGCATTACCTGATACGTTCCGGTGTCTGGATAAGCGTATGAAGGATTGGGCAAATGGGAAGTGTCTGATAAGGTCGTGGGATCTCCAAAGTTCCAGAAATAAGAAGTGGCTCCAATACTTTGATTGCTGAAGTTCACCGTAAGTCCATTGCATTTTTGTGTTTGATCCTGAATGGCACTGATTACTGCTACCGAACATGTTACTACGTTAAACTGAAATTCTCTTTGATGAATACCGATGAGTTGGCCGTTTCTGTATTCACTGACACACACGCTCACTACCCATTGACCATTCAGATTGGGCTTGCCGGTTAAAATGCCTGTATTAGGATGAATGGCTAAAGCCGGATTAGCAGACATTGGGTACGTGCCATTGTATGGGGATAAGTATGGCACACTGACATAGGGCGGGGGAGCATAATTATTCGGACACGTGGGTGGTGGAGTATTACAGTAGTTGCCTTGCGATGGGCTAAACGGCGTAACAGTAACAACCGGACAGCAACCATCTAATCCGTTATAGGCATTACATAAAGAATAAACCAATACATCACCGTCCGGGTCAATGGCGGAGTGGTCAAAGTTCAGATTTAAGCTGTTGCAAATAAATATGGGCGGAAAGTTTTTAAAGCGGGGTGAACTATTGGGAAATGCTTCTGGTCCAGGAATGTGTTCCCAATAGGTGGCGCCTATTCCACCAGGTGATATTAAATTGAGAATGGTTTGATTGCGGCAACACCTTTGATAAACAATATAGTATCCACCTGTGAGTGGTGGAAGCGTTTCGTAAAATTCATAAATACCTTCTTCTACACACACATTGTTGGGTGGAAGTATGCACGAATTATTGATACTCGGTGGAATTTGATTCACACTGAGAAGATTTACATTTCTGGATATTACGATATTTCCGGAGGCATCAAAAATATCTATATGAGCGGGATTATCTAATGGTGGAATACCATTGTAACAATCTCTATATACTTTTAATGTAATTTTATATTGGCCTCCACCCAAATGATCATAAAAAATTTCTCCACCCACAATATGGGTCGAAAATAGATTTTCAAACAGTAAAAAAAATAATATTAAAAAAAAGAGTATTCTCATTTTCTGCAAAAATAAACCAAAATTTTTAATTATAAAAAGTATATTTCAGAAAGTTTATTTGTTGATGAATACTAAAACTTTAATACTAAATTTAGGTCAAAAAACATTTCGGAGTGTTTGAATAAGATTTTCTATCATTTCCTCTGTTATATCTCTGTGTGTAACCATGCGAATGGTATGTTTTCCGAAGGTTGAGATGCGAATGTTATTTTCTGATAATTTTTGTTCAAAATGCAAAGGTTCAATGTTTTTCTTTAATTCAAAGATGATAATATTTGTATAGACGGGTTTTACAAATTCCACAAAGTTTGTTTGTTGCAGAATAGCTTCAATGAGTTTGGCTTTTTGATGATCTTTTTTCAAATCGTTGATATGGTGTTTTAAAGCGTAGAGACCAGCGGCTGCGAGTATTCCCACTTGTCGCATTCCGCCGCCCATTTGCTTACGAATTCTTCTAGCCTTTTTAATATCCTCTTTGTTTCCGATGAGCAGTGTACCTGCCGGAGCACCTAATCCTTTGGATAAACAAACTGAAATTGTATCACAATACTGTCCAATTTCTTTTGGGGTGTAGTTGTTTTCTACAATGGCATTAAAAATTCGTGCTCCATCAATGTGTAGTTTTAGATGATGTTTTCTTGATAGTTTGTAAATAGTTCTAATGTTGTCAAGAGAATAATAAGTTCCACCGGCTCTATTGCAGGTATTTTCAAGCACTATAAGAGATGTTCTTGTCAGCCAATCGGCATAAGGATTGATGTTGGGTTCAATCATTTCAGGAGAGAGAATACCATCTGTAGTGTGTATTAGTTTGGGCTGTAAGCCGGAGTGAACGGCCATTCCGCCAGTTTCATAATGATAGATATGCGAGTGAATATCGCATATGACTTCATCTCCGGGCTGAGTGTGTAGACGCAAAGCGATTTGATTGCTCATAGTTCCACTTGGACAAAAGAGTGCGGCTTCTTTTCCGAATAGTTGAGCAGCATACGATTCTAACTCATTCACTGTGGGATCTTCACCAAATACATCATCGCCTACATTAGCTTGCATCATGTATTCCAGCATTTCTCTGGAAGGTTTAGTAACAGTATCGCTTCGAAGGTCTATCATAATTTGATAGTTTGGTGTTTATCTTTCTTGTCTTTCAAAATATTTGATGGTTTCTTTTGCGGCGTTTGCCAAGCGGTAATTGGCGCTTTCAGAGGCAATTTTTAAGTTGTTCATGATTCTATCATCTATGTAGGAAAGTTTTACTAAAGCATTAAAGGCATTGATTTTTGTACGAAATTCAAAGGATGGAGAAGCGTACAAAATAATCTTTTCTAATGCTGATTTATTTTTTGTTTTGAGGTATTCAATAGTTAAAGCAGTTATCTCAATATTTCTATCTAAAGGTTTAAATTTATTTTTTATAGCAATGATTTTTTCGTATTCATCGGGATAATTTTCGTACAACAGCCACATAGTTTTTTCAATGTTGATATAAGATTTTGTGTTGTAAAGAAGTTGAAAATATTCTTGTTTTAACTGAGATGGAATTTTTTTGGTATGGTCTATTAAAGTTCTTTGAACAAGAGGATGCCCTTTTGTGAGTATGAGCTTTAATATTTGAATAGAGAGAGCGTTGGTAGTATCGTTGACAAGTTGTTTAATTATTTCAGATTGAATGGCGTGAAAGTTTTCTTTGTAAAATCTTTCTTGCAAAAATTCTCTTTTTTTGTTGATGTCAATGTTTTCCATTGCCGCAATAGCATCGTATCGGTCAAGCATATATTTGGCTGAACTGGCTTGATTTTTAAGGGTTTCAAAATCTTTTTCAAAAGTTATTTTTTTAAGTATATTAGAATTAGGGTCAAAGAGAGTGAATGCAATTGTTTTGTTTTTATCAAATGGAATTTTCACCACTTCGTCTTTGTTTTCAATCATTATTCTTTTATGAATGAAACTTCCATCTGTGAAATGTATTTCAAATTCTATAGGCATTTTGAACAAATAAACGTTGTCTTTGAATTCCTGTGTTTGTTTTACATAAAACACGCCCGTGCTCTCTTTTTCGTTTTCCAGCCGTTCAAATTTTACTTCATAATGTGGCTCGCCGCCTCTGTAAATCCATTCATCAAAGAACCAATCCAGATAATAGCCCGTTTCTTTGTAAATAGCAACTAATAAATCATTTGTTTCAACATTTTGATAGGGATGTTCCTGTAAATAGCGCTTGATAGAAGCATCGTAGAGTTCCTTGCCTATTACATATTTCAACATGTGTAGGACAAAAGCCCCTTTGGGATAAATTCGCACAGTACCTGCATTAGAATGTGTAATTGGATTTAAGTTTTTTTTGGATTCTTTGAGAATGCCGGGAATAGACGATTTTCTGTTCCAATCATAGTGGTCATTACCGAAGTAGGCCTTTTCAACCAGCCAATTGTAATGCGTAGCAAAGCTTTCTTGCAACCATGTATGGGCATTGGAATAAGCTGTAACATAATCACCAAACCACTGATGAGCGAGCTCGTGAGCAGCTACCGGTAGAAAGTCGCGATCGTTAATGGAATATTCATCTATGAGAAAGAAATCGCCGAAAATGGTGGCTGTAGTATTTTCCATTGCGCCGTACATATATTCTTGCACAGGTATTATGCTGTATTTTTCCCAAGGATATTTAAATCCGGTTTCTTGTTCTAGAAAATCCATCATTTGAGCAGAATAACGAAAAGTAGTATCGGCGGTATATTCTAAGTCGGGATAGTAGTAAGCATTAATTTCTATGCCACTTTTGCTTTTGATTTTTTTAATTTTATAATCGCCAATGGCCAGCATTATCAAGTAGGGGGCATGTGGCTTATTCATTTTGAAATGATATTCTGTTAGATCGTTTTTTAAATCTTTTTGTTCTATCAAAACACCATTGGAAACGACTTTGTTTTTTTTATTGAAGGTAATGAAAATATCAGTGGTGATTTTGTCGGACATATCATCAAACATAGGAATCCAATGGCGATTGTCTATGCCTTGGCCCTGAGTCCATATTTGTCTTTTTGAAACTTTGAGCGTATCGTTCCAACCGATGAAATAAAGGCCTCTTTTGGGCGTACATTCATAGTCAATCGTTATGCTGGTGAGTTGATTTTTATTAATTTTTTGTGGGAAATAGATGTAGAGCAAATTATTGTTTAGTTTGAATGAGAGAGATTTATTTTGAAAACTAATGTTGTTGATTTTAATGTTTACTGCGTCTAAAACTAATGAATCTAAATTATTTCGTAGAGGTATGAAAGCATGAATGACCTTTCCGATGACTTTTGAATGAATGGTATCAAAATTAAGATGCAGTTCTAAATGTTGAAAATCTACAAGGTGCTCTCTAAACGTTTTTCCATGGTCAATATAATGGCAAGTAAGTTGATTGTATTGTGCAAAAATTTGTTGAATGATAAGAGACAAAATTAATAAAGTCAGCGTTTTTTTCATACTTTTTGGGGGCAAGGTAAGGAAAAGTTTTTGTTGGTGATGATCTTAGAGTTTGAATTTAGAAGTGATAATTTTTGAGAGTTAGAGTATAGGATTTTTAATTCTTCATTTTGTGGAAGAGTCCGTGTTTGTAACAATGATAAATGGAGGGGTCGCTGTGTTTCTTCGTTGTGATTGGCTTTCAACCCTTCTACAAGTGGAAGGGGATATATTTGCAACAACATATATTTTTATGTATATTTGCAACAACATATATTTTTATGTATATTTGCAACAACATATATTTTTATGTATATTTGCAACAACATATATTTTTATGTATAT
>JBBIGQ010000006.1:0-162175 GCA_037447455.1 Sphingobacteriaceae bacterium
TTTTTCTTTTCTCTCAATTTATTTCCAAATTGACGAATGATGTCTCCTCTTTTGGGTGCCGGTATATTTCTCCAAAATATAAAAGCTTCTAATGCTGTTTTTATTACTTTATTGTAATCCTCAATACTGCTTGTTGTTACTTTGCTGATCAATTTACCATCTACCGGACTATGCGATTCAATATGGGGTCCGTTACCAAACCATTGATTGCCTGTGCTTACGCCATAATTAGTGCTTTTAATATTCAGATTTTGCAATACTTTTTCAATATTTACAGAAGTTGCATAAAGAGTACTCATATTCAATTTTTTCGCAAAGATAAAGCATTTATTTGCTATATCCAATTTTGAAAAGTAAATAGATGTTTATAGAAATTGAAAGGTATTGGTATAAATGCCGATTCAAGTGTGATTAGCATCTATAAGGAGGTTCAGTAAATTGTTTTTAAAGGACTTATTTCTCTTTTTTATCTGAAAATACAAACTTACTCAACTTTGGTTTTTCCCACTTATATACATTGTCTACAAACTTACTTCTTGATTGTCCATAACATTCGGGGTGTATATAATATCCTTTCTCTTGTGCTGTTTTTTCTTCTTCTACCTTGATTCTATACATATTGGCTACAGCATCGTTTCTAACCCCTGTTACCTGCCAGCTCACTTTTACATTAGGCTTATCCGTTTTAACGATAAATTGATTATTTTCAATTTCTTTCAGAATAATACATTGTGCAAATTGTCCAATCGGAGTTAGTTGATAACGATAATCTTTATTTAATGCTTGAAAATACTCTGGTAATTTTACAATGGCTTCACCATTTGCATCCGTTACTACAATTCCATTATATATGTTCATCATATCTGGGCTCTCTACACAACTGTGCGAAAGGTATTTATTTTCCGGATCCAGCGGATGATCAATTTTGAAAGACTTAGTCCCAGCTGACATGTTTCCTACAATAGAAATATCATTGAGAACTCTGACATGCCCCGCATTAGGTGTGCTTGCTGATCCAAAATATCCGGCATAACCATTCGTATTGGTATAACCATCAATGTTGGGACTTCCTCTCATACTTACTCCCCAAATACCTAATGGAAAAGCGGTTCCATTACTACATTCGCCGTAAACCCCGTTTCCGTTTAAGCCGTCGCTATATCCTAGCATACCGGTAGTAGCGGATGATGATCCTGAATTCCACGCGTACCCTTCTACACCATTATTCCCACTGCCGCTTCCATTTGTTTCACCTCTTATTCCGGCGCCACTTGGCACATGCGAATATAGACCAATGGTAGTACCTTCAATGTGCATTCTTGTTCCCGCCATAATCGGTGTTGTCGTTCCAATGCAAACAGCTCCGCCTAATGTGGTTTGTAAAATCAACGTGGCAGGATTACCTGTGCTGAAATTTCGGGCTTGTATAGAAGCAACGTTGTTAAAAGGTGCATTGGATAAAGCACCAATTCCAAGTTCTATGTTAGTAGAAGTGTTACGAAAAAGGGCCGTGTGAATAGTATTTCCACCACCAGTAACTTCTAATCCTCTAACACCAACAATTGGATTGGCCACCCCTACCTGAACTGCCCCGTTAGTGCCGATACGAATTCTTTCCAAATTATTTGTTCGGAATACCAAATCATTGTTGTCTGTAGTTCCCAAAAAATTTATGGCTGCATTTGTCCCCGCATTTCCGTTTGTAAGCCATGCCGGAGAACTACCTCCAACGCTACCTGTGGAGCTCAATAAACATACCCATTGTGTACCATTCCAATAATAATATCCTACTCCACATCCGCCTGTAATACTTGCGTTTGTATTAAATACCAACAAAGAGTTAGCAGGCCCTGTAATGGGTGCGGGATTATTTACTGCTACTAATGAAACTCTTGGGATCAAAACACCCCTGTTAGAATAATCTACATCCAGTCCTGCCGAAGCATGTGGCAGAGCGCCGGTACTATTGACCCCCACATTTTGAGCACTTATTGAAGTTACTAACACATAGCAACTTACTTTAAAGAACCTAAAAAGATACTTCATATTTTTTTGGCAAAGTTATTAAAAACTATTCAAATATTCAAATATTTTCTTTAATTTTTAATTAAATTAGTAAGCATTTATTCTAAATCAGAAAATTTAAAATTAAAAGATGATATTTCAACTAATATCAAAACCATATTCCAACGTATACACCTTTGATAAGGTGTCGCATTTAAATTATTTTTTTTCTACTCATTATGATATTAAACAATGTTTTTTATTTTTATTTGATAGGTCCTTTGCAAAACTGACTTTTAACAATTATAGTAAGTTCGTTGAACAATACGAACAATTTTCGTGACTAATACTTTTAATGGACAAAAAGCCCGCTTAAAAATTTTTTATCTTTGGTAGCAGATACGTTCCATTCTTGTCTTGATGGAGTTACCTCTTTTAATAATTCTCAAACATTTTAAAAAGTTATTGAATAATTCAGGTTAAAGATTTATTTTGAAAACTAAAATGAATGTTTGTACATTTGCCCCCAAAATATGATTATTAGTTTGCATCATCATCATTCGTTGTATTTAGTCACTCAGACGAGGTGATGATGATGTAATTTTATTAATAAATTTTTTAGCCCGTCTGAGAAAAAATCAGTCGGGCTTTTTTTTAACTACTAATAAAATATACTAAAAATGAATGATAAACTAAAAATAGGTATTCAAAAAAGTGGAAGGTTAAGTGAAAGTTCGTTTGATACTAACTTGCCTAAATCATTTTTCTTTTCTCTCAATTTATTTCCAAATTGACGAATGATGTCTCCTCTTTTGGGTGCCGGTATATTTCTCCAAAATATAAAAGCTTCTAATGCTGTTTTTATTACTTTATTGTAATCCTCAATACTGCTTGTTGTTACTTTGCTGATCAATTTACCATCTACCGGACTATGCGATTCAATATGGGGTCCGTTACCAAACCATTGATTGCCTGTGCTTACGCCATAATTAGTGCTTTTAATATTCAGATTTTGCAATACTTTTTCAATATTTACAGAAGTTGCATAAAGAGTACTCATATTCAATTTTTTCGCAAAGATAAAGCATTTATTTGCTATATCCAATTTTGAAAAGTAAATAGATGTTTATAGAAATTGAAAGGTATTGGTATAAATGCCGATTCAAGTGTGATTAGCATCTATAAGGAGGTTCAGTAAATTGTTTTTAAAGGACTTATTTCTCTTTTTTATCTGAAAATACAAACTTACTCAACTTTGGTTTTTCCCACTTATATACATTGTCTACAAACTTACTTCTTGATTGTCCATAACATTCGGGGTGTATATAATATCCTTTCTCTTGTGCTGTTTTTTCTTCTTCTACCTTGATTCTATACATATTGGCTACAGCATCGTTTCTAACCCCTGTTACCTGCCAGCTCACTTTTACATTAGGCTTATCCGTTTTAACGATAAATTGATTATTTTCAATTTCTTTCAGAATAATACATTGTGCAAATTGTCCAATCGGAGTTAGTTGATAACGATAATCTTTATTTAATGCTTGAAAATACTCTGGTAATTTTACAATGGCTTCACCATTTGCATCCGTTACTACAATTCCATTATATATGTTCATCATATCTGGGCTCTCTACACAACTGTGCGAAAGGTATTTATTTTCCGGATCCAGCGGATGATCAATTTTGAAAGACTTAGTCCCAGCTGACATGTTTCCTACAATAGAAATATCATTGAGAACTCTGACATGCCCCGCATTAGGTGTGCTTGCTGATCCAAAATATCCGGCATAACCATTCGTATTGGTATAACCATCAATGTTGGGACTTCCTCTCATACTTACTCCCCAAATACCTAATGGAAAAGCGGTTCCATTACTACATTCGCCGTAAACCCCGTTTCCGTTTAAGCCGTCGCTATATCCTAGCATACCGGTAGTAGCGGATGATGATCCTGAATTCCACGCGTACCCTTCTACACCATTATTCCCACTGCCGCTTCCATTTGTTTCACCTCTTATTCCGGCGCCACTTGGCACATGCGAATATAGACCAATGGTAGTACCTTCAATGTGCATTCTTGTTCCCGCCATAATCGGTGTTGTCGTTCCAATGCAAACAGCTCCGCCTAATGTGGTTTGTAAAATCAACGTGGCAGGATTACCTGTGCTGAAATTTCGGGCTTGTATAGAAGCAACGTTGTTAAAAGGTGCATTGGATAAAGCACCAATTCCAAGTTCTATGTTAGTAGAAGTGTTACGAAAAAGGGCCGTGTGAATAGTATTTCCACCACCAGTAACTTCTAATCCTCTAACACCAACAATTGGATTGGCCACCCCTACCTGAACTGCCCCGTTAGTGCCGATACGAATTCTTTCCAAATTATTTGTTCGGAATACCAAATCATTGTTGTCTGTAGTTCCCAAAAAATTTATGGCTGCATTTGTCCCCGCATTTCCGTTTGTAAGCCATGCCGGAGAACTACCTCCAACGCTACCTGTGGAGCTCAATAAACATACCCATTGTGTACCATTCCAATAATAATATCCTACTCCACATCCGCCTGTAATACTTGCGTTTGTATTAAATACCAACAAAGAGTTAGCAGGCCCTGTAATGGGTGCGGGATTATTTACTGCTACTAATGAAACTCTTGGGATCAAAACACCCCTGTTAGAATAATCTACATCCAGTCCTGCCGAAGCATGTGGCAGAGCGCCGGTACTATTGACCCCCACATTTTGAGCACTTATTGAAGTTACTAACACATAGCAACTTACTTTAAAGAACCTAAAAAGATACTTCATATTTTTTTGGCAAAGTTATTAAAAACTATTCAAATATTCAAATATTTTCTTTAATTTTTAATTAAATTAGTAAGCATTTATTCTAAATCAGAAAATTTAAAATTAAAAGATGATATTTCAACTAATATCAAAACCATATTCCAACGTATACACCTTTGATAAGGTGTCGCATTTAAATTATTTTTTTTCTACTCATTATGATATTAAACAATGTTTTTTATTTTTATTTGATAGGTCCTTTGCAAAACTGACTTTTAACAATTATAGTAAGTTCGTTGAACAATACGAACAATTTTCGTGACTAATACTTTTAATGGACAAAAAGCCCGCTTAAAAATTTTTTATCTTTGGTAGCAGATACGTTCCATTCTTGTCTTGATGGAGTTACCTCTTTTAATAATTCTCAAACATTTTAAAAAGTTATTGAATAATTCAGGTTAAAGATTTATTTTGAAAACTAAAATGAATGTTTGTACATTTGCCCCCAAAATATGATTATTAGTTTGCATCATCATCATTCGTTGTATTTAGTCACTCAGACGAGGTGATGATGATGTAATTTTATTAATAAATTTTTTAGCCCGTCTGAGAAAAAATCAGTCGGGCTTTTTTTTAACTACTAATAAAATATACTAAAAATGAATGATAAACTAAAAATAGGTATTCAAAAAAGTGGAAGGTTAAGTGAAAGTTCGTTGAAATTGATAAAAGAATGTGGAATTAAGATGCTCAATGAAGACAGAAAATTAAGATCAGAATCCTCCAACTTTTCTGTTGAAATTTTATTTTTAAGGGACGATGATATTCCTCAGTATGTGGAGAAAGGGGTTGTAGATGTTGGAATAATTGGAGAGAACGTGTTGATTGAAAAAAAACAAGGATGTGGTTTTATACGAACGATTAGGTTTTGCCAATTGTCGTCTGTCTTTAGCTATACCTAAGGATGAAAAATATACTGGAATTGATTATTTTAGAAATAAGAGAATTGCTACCAGTTATCCTTTTATATTGAAGAAATTTTTTAATGAAAAAAATATTGAAGTTGTTATTGAAGAAATTGGGGGAAGTGTCGAAATATTTACAGGTATAGGGCTTACTGATGCAATTTTTGACATAGTTAGTACTGGTAGTACTTTATTTATGAATGGATTAAAAGAGGTAGAGATAGTTATGAGAAGTGAAGCGCTGTTGATTGCTAATAAAGATTTGAACGAGAATAAAAGAAATATCCTTGATAAATTAGTATTTAGAATTCGGGCAGTTAAAAGTGCTTCGGAACATAAATATATTTTACTTAATACGCCTAATGATAAAATTGCTAAAATTTTACCGGGAATGAAATCACCTACCATTTTACCACTTGCTATTGAAGGATGGAGCAGCTTACATTCAGTAGTGAAAGAGGATGAATTTTGGGATGTCATTGATAAATTAAAAGAATTAGGGGCACAAGGCATATTAGTTGTCCCTATTGAAAAAATGATTGTATAAACTTTTATTTATGGAAATTGTTATTTATCCACCAAAATCTGATTGGAAAACTCTTTCTTTACGGTCTTCTAATGATAAAAAAGTTATTATTTCTATTATACAAGAAATATTTGAGGAAGTGCGAACAAGGGGAGATTTAGCCATTCAAGAATACACATTGAAATTTGATAAAATAAATTTGAAGCAGTTTAATGTTAATAAAAGAGTTGTTCAGCAATCAGCAAGTCAAATTACAAATGATTTAAGAAAAGCCATTGATGTTGCATATAAAAATATTTATACATTTCATAAAGCGTATATTGAAAAAAGCAAAAAGATTGAAACTACCAAAGGAATAAAATGCTGGCGTGAACTTAGACCTATTGAGAAAATTGGTATTTATGTTCCTGGCGGACCAGCACCTTTGTTTTCAACAGTATTAATGTTGGGTATACCAGCAAAAATTGCTGGATGTAAGGAAATTGTACTGTGCACTCCTCCTCAAAAAGATGGACAGATACATTCTGCCATTCTTTATTCTGCACAGAAAATTGGCATTGATAAAATATTCTCAATAGGCGGTGTACAAGCCATTGCAGCATTGACATTTGGAACTCAAAGCATTCCGAGTGTATATAAAATTTTTGGACCCGGAAATCAATATGTGACAGCAGCAAAGCAGTATGCACAGAATTTTGGAGTAGCAATAGATATGCCTGCTGGACCCAGTGAATTATTGATAATTACTGATGATGAAGCCAATCCAAAATTTGTTGCAGCTGATTTGTTATCTCAATCTGAACACGGTACTGATAGTCAAGTGATGTTGCTAACAACGAGTAAAAGTTTTGCTCAGCGAGTACATCAGGAGGTATTAACTCAAAAAGAGATTCTGCAAAGAAAAAAGAAAAAAGATAATAAATAAATCATTACTGCATTCTAAAATAATTGTTTTGAAGAGCATAGAGGCAGGAATGAAAAATAATCTATGACTTATAGTTTAAATTTTTAATAAGATTAGCGGCTTTAATGGCAGAGTTAACGTGCAATTTTTTATAGATCTTAGAGATAATATTTCGAATAGTGTTGGGGCTGATATTTAGTTTTTCTGCAATTTCTTTGTATTCCAAACCCTTAATGAGAAGATCCAAAATTTCTTTTTCTCGATTGGTTAGTTTGAATTCATCAATATTATTGTATTTTTCAGAAAGCATTTTGTTATCAATAATTTTTTCAGTACATTTTAATAAGTTTAAAACTTTTCTAGCAATAGCAGGAGACATCGGTGTACCTTCATCGTGAATTAAATTTTCAATAGCTTCTTTAATTTTTTCAATAGGTTCGTCTTTTAGTAAATAACCGTCTGCACCAACTTTTATAGCTTCAAATATTTTATCATCTTCATCAAAAACAGTAAGCACGATGAATTTGGTGTTGTAATTTCTTTTAGTAGATTCCGAAATAGCAGTAATACCATTCATTTCAGGCATATCTAGATCCATTAAAACAACATCAGGTAAGATGTTGTTTTGGGCTTCTTTCATTTTTTTCTAAAAAATCTACGCCGTTAGACTCCGTGAATAATACTTCAAAATTTGGTAAATTATTAAGACGGTTGCTTAAAGTATTTAAAATTTTTAAGTTATCATCAACAATACCTATGTATATCATTTTTTTGTGTAATGTTAAATAAAATCTGATGTTCATGTAAATAGTATTATTATACTATTAATTTTAATTTGTACATGGTTCCTTTTCCTACTTCTGATTCTCTTTGTATATCAATGTTAAACTCTTTTGCCCGAGCTAGAATATTTTTTAATCCATAACCGTCATCCGAGATGGTAATATTAAGTATATTGTTATCTTGTTGAATATTTATTTTAATTTCTTGCGCGTTGGAATGTTTATAGGCATTGTTCAATATTTCCTGGCAAATTCTAAAAATATTCAATACTAACAGAGAATTTATATTTTTGTCATCTTGTATTTTTTCTTCAAAAGTTATTTTAGTGCTTTTATTATTAAACAATCTTTTTGTAAAAACTTTTAATTTATTAAAAACATTATCCATCATTACTCTTACCAGCTCTTTTTTAATAACTTCTTGCAAAAAAGAAGAAGTAAGTTCAAATAACAATAACAATTCAACTTCAACTAATAATCCAAACAATAACAATCCAGCCGCTCCCACCATATACAAAGATGGCGTTTTGGCGATGGTAAAATCAAAAGTTATTACAAGTATAAATCCGAGAACGGGTCCAATTACTACAACCGTATTTTCTGAATCGGCTTCTGCAGCTTTCAAAGCATCATCTTCCAATAATCTTGTGGATGCAGGAACAATTAAGATAAATGACTCTACGCTCACCAAGTATTCTAATAATGTGTACGTGTTTACTAAGAAAAATCCTAATAGTACATCCAATTTTACGAGTTTTTTTAACTCTACAATTACATGGAGTCTTACAGGCAATAGTTCTGAAGGTATCAACGCGGTTAATTTAACTGTACCAGGTGGTGGAGTTCCTAATCCCTCCTGGACATTGACTACATCAAGCAATCCAACTCCAACTGTAAGTTTATCCAATGGTTTTGTTTTCTATAATATCTATAACTCCGCTTACGATTCAATACAATTACAAATTATACAGTTACCCCCTCCCAATTATCTGGCGTGCAACCTACTACTTCTAATCCTGCAACAGGACCAATGGGACAGGTAACACATGTTGGCTTAAAGTACTATAATCAAGTTGTCGGCACGAAAACAATAACCTTAGTTAAAACATCATCAACCACTTACATGGCACATGTAGTCAACTAATTAAAAGTTTTTTGCCGGTTTTGACCTTATCAAAAAACCAGTCCCCTTGCAACGGGTTTTGTTGCAACCGCGGTACCCGAAAAGCGGAGAAAATAGAGTAGGGGAAAATAAAAATAAAAAACTATGAAAAAAATCACAACCCTCGCAATCGCACTTTCTACAGTGCTAGTTTCAATCAATGAAAACAAAATTCAAGCTCAAAGTTTTGACAAAGGAAAATTTGTCGGAACAGTAGGTTATGGCATCTCAGCCATTTTTGGCAAATGGAAAAGATTAATTGATGCAACATATGCAGGTGGAACTGGCACCAGTAAAGCATCTGCATTTGGTCCCTTATTGATAAAAGGTGATTATGGTATCAGCGACAAAATTGGGGTAGGTGGAGTAATAGGATATGGAAGAATGAAGCATGAGTATACTTATGAAAGTACTGTTGTAATTCCAACTCCTCCTTATACTAAAAAAGAAACATACACAGACACATGGAAACTTTCTGCAATCATTATTGCTGTTAGAGGAACTTATCATTTTGTAAATAAAGACAATCTAGATGTGTACGGTGGTGTGGAAGGGGTGCAGGAATCGTGTCTATTAAATGGCAATCCACAGCTCCCGATAATACTACACAGCCAGCAATCTCTGGTAGTGGTGCATATTATGGATTGAATGTGGGTGCACGTTATTATTTCTCATCTTCTTTTGGGGTGTATGGTGAATTAGGGTATAACTTAGGTTCATTCTTAAATCTTGGATTGGCTTTGAAGTTTTGATATTATTTGATGTAGGTATTAAATCAAAAGAGGAGAAAATCTCCCCTTTTTTTACTTTAAAATTTATTGTAAGTACCTATGCTTATTCTTGATTTTGCCATTAAAATCATAAATACATCAAAAGACAAAGAACTTCTAACTATTCAAATAAATTAGTATTCAATATCTCATGGAAGCCGAAGCTTGAATTTTCTTTACTTACTTTTTCGTACTTTCGCAAAAAAAATTATGTGTGTAAAATTTGGAGTAATTGTATTTCCTGGTTCAAATTGTGATGATGATGCCGTTTATGTGCTTTCTCAAAAATTAAATCAAAAGGTTGTAAAACTATGGCACAAACAATCAGGTCTTGAAGCGTGTACACATCTCATCTTACCGGGCGGTTTTTCTTATGGTGATTATCTCAGAAGTGGCGCTATTGCCCGCTTTTCCCCCATTGTGAAAAGCGTGATAGAACATGCCAATAAAGGTGGCTTTGTACTTGGTATATGCAACGGATTTCAAATACTTTGTGAAGCACACTTGCTTCCGGGCGCTTTATTGCACAATACCAACCGAAAGTTTATCTGCAAAAATGTTTTCATTAAACCGGCTAATTATTCTTCATTGCTTACTCAACATCTACCAAAAGATAAAAAAGCATATAAAATCCCGATAGCACACGGAGAAGGAAATTATTATGCTGACGCTGATACCTTAAAATCTATGCAAGACAATGAACAAATTATTTTCCAATATTGTGATGAAAATGGAATTGTTTCACAAGAAAGCAACCCCAATGGTTCTCTGTTAAATATAGCCGGTATTTGCAATCAACAAAAAAATGTTTTTGGAATGATGCCACATCCTGAAAGAGCCGCCGATGAAGAACTTAGAAATACAGACGGTATCTTCATTTTTCAAAGCATTATTGAATCTTCTTTAGCGTTCTCCATTTAAAAGATTATGACAAATACAACTACTTTTCCAAAAACTATTGAGCTTATTAAAAAAGAATTGGATCGTCGCATTTTCGTAATTGATGGTGCAATGGGGACCATGATCCAAAAACACCGATTGTCTGAACAAGATTATCGTGGAGAGAAATTCCAAAATTGGCACAAAGAAATCAAAGGTAATAACGATATTTTAGTACTCACTCAACCAGACATTATTCAAAACATTCACTTACAATATCTATACGCCGGAGCAGATATTATTGAGACAAATACTTTTAATGCTCAAAAAATATCTCAGGCAGATTACGACATGCAAGAGTTCGCTTATGAAATTAACTACAATGCTGCACAAATAGCCCGTAAAGCTGTACAACAATTTTATCTGGAAACTCAAACTGATTTTAATTCTTCTCCCAAATTTGTGGCTGGAGCCATTGGACCTACTAATAAAACATTATCAATTTCACCAGATGTGTCTCGTCCGGAGTACCGGTCTATTACTTTTGACGAACTATCTGATGCTTACGCTGAACAAATCCTTGGCTTGATAGATGGCGGCGTAGATATACTTTTGATTGAAACCATCTTTGATACCCTTAATGCCAAAGCCGCTATTTATGCCGCACTGAATATCTTTGAAAAACGCGGTATTCAATTACCTATCATGATTTCCGGCACCATCACAGATGCCAGCGGTAGAACTCTTTCAGGACAAACGGTAGAAGCTTTTTTAATTTCTGTTTCTCACGCTCCTATATTGAGCATTGGCTTGAATTGTGCTTTAGGAGCAAAAGAAATGCGCCCCTACATTGAAGAATTAGCAAATAAATCAGAATTTTACATCAGTGCTTACCCCAATGCAGGATTACCTAATCAATTTGGTGAATACGATGAGACACCTGAAACCATGTCACATTATATCTGCGAGTTCATTGAAAGTGGATTGGTCAATATAGTGGGTGGATGCTGCGGCACTACTCCCGAGCATATTCACCACATTGCCGAGCACGCAAAAAAATCTGTTCCAAGAAAACCTCAAAAACAGCCAAAATATCTCAGAATTTCAGGACTTGAAGCTACAACACTAAGACCAGATAGTAATTTCATGAATATAGGCGAACGAACGAATGTTACCGGTTCAAGAAAATTCCTGCGACTCATCAAAGAAAAAAATTATGTAGAAGCACTTTCAATCGCCAGAGAACAAGTTGAAAACGGTGCTCAATTAATAGATATATGCATGGATGAAGCCATGATTGATGGTGTAGAAGCCATAACGACGTTTCTTAAATTTATTGCTTCTGAGCCCGATATTGCCCGTGTCCCCATCATGGTAGATTCTTCCAAATTTGAAATCATTGAAGCAGCTCTAAAACACATTCAAGGAAAATGTATTGTAAATTCTATATCCTTAAAAAATGGTGAAGAAGAATTTATGCGTCAGGTCAAAATAATAAGAAAATATGGTGCAGCTGTCATTGTCATGGCATTTGATGAACAGGGACAAGCCGATACATTGCAAAGAAGAATTGAGATCTGCCAAAGAGCTTACAATATATTAGTCAATAAAGTTCACTTCCCACCGGAGGATATAATTTTTGATCCAAACATATTTCCTGTAGCTACCGGAATGGAAGAACATAGAAGAAACGCTTTGGATTTTTTTGAAGCTACGAAATGGATTAAAGAAAATTTACCTTATGCAAAAGTGAGCGGCGGTATCAGTAATGTTTCATTTTCATTCCGAGGTAATGATACCGTGAGAGAGTCCATTCATGCGGCTTTTCTATATCACGGCATTCGTTATGGAATGGACATGGGCATTGTAAATCCTTCTCAACTGGTCGTATACGAAGAGATAGACAAAGAATTATTACAATTAATTGAAGATGTTTTGTTTGACCGAAGCGATGATGCCGCTGAAAAACTCATTGCCAAAGCTGAAGAAATTAAGTTGTCCGAAAAAGGAGACACTGGCAATAAAAAATCTAAATCTGCTGATTTTGAATGGCGACAGCTTCCTGTGGAAGAGCGATTGAAACATGCCTTAATTAAAGGCATTGACGAGTATATTGAAAAAGATACCGAAGAAGCACGAGTTAAATATGATGAGCCCCTTAAAGTAATAGAAGGACCGCTCATGGATGGAATGAATGTAGTAGGCGATTTGTTTGGTAGTGGAAAAATGTTTTTACCACAAGTCGTAAAAAGCGCCCGTGTGATGAAAAAAGCAGTGGCCTATTTACAACCGTTTTTATTAGCCCAGCAAAAAAGCGGCGAAAAAAAAGGCAAAATTTTATTAGCCACTGTGAAAGGGGATGTACACGATATTGGAAAAAATATTGTAGGAGTGGTATTAGCGTGCAATAACTATGAGATTGTAGATTTGGGCGTGATGGTGCCTGCTGAAAAAATTATTCAAAGAGCAATAGAAGAAGATGCGGATATTATTGGATTGAGTGGTTTAATTACTCCTTCTTTAGATGAAATGATTCATGTCGCCAAAGAAATGGAGCGAATTGGCTTGAACAAGCCCTTACTCATTGGTGGTGCCACCACATCCAAAATTCACACCGCTGTCAAAATTACCCCTCATTATTCCAATCCGGTAATACATGTAAATGATGCGTCAAAATCTGTTCCGGTTGTTTCTGCACTTTTATCAAAAGAGCAAAAATTAGAGTTTATTCAGAAAATTAAAGTAGAATATGACACAATCAGAAACAGTTTTCAAAAAGATAAAAATCCTAATATCTTTCTATCATTGGAAAAAGCCAGAGAGAATAAATTTAAGATAAATTGGGAAGAGTACATCATACCAGTACCTAAACACTTAGGAATCTATACTTTGAAAAATATTGATTTATCAACCATTGCCGAATACATTGATTGGACACCATTTTTTCACGCGTGGGAAATAAAAGGAGTTTATCCGAAAATTTTAGAAGATTCTAAAAAAGGTCCGGAAGCCCAAAAATTATTGGAAGATGGACAAAAAATTCTTGATGAAATTATCCGAAAAAAATGGCTGACGGCCAATGCAGTATTTGGAATTTTTCCTGCAAAAGTTGTTAATAACGATGATATAGAAATCAATTACCTACAACGCACCTTCATTCTGCATACTTTAAGGCAACAAACTAAAAAGCCGGAAGGTCAATACAACATCGCATTGGCGGACTTCCTGCATCCGACGAATACTGATTATATCGGTGCTTTTGCCGTTACAACAGGCATTGGACAACAGGAAATTGTCCAACACTTTGAAAAAAAACACGACGATTACAAAGCCATTATGATAAAAGTAATGGCCGACAGATTAGCAGAGGCATTGGCAGAGTACTTACATCTTCAAGTGCGTAAGAAATACTGGACCTATGCACCCGATGAAAATTTTTCAAATGATGAGTTAATACAAGAAAAATACAGGGGCATTCGTCCGGCCCCCGGCTACCCTGCTCAGCCCGATCATACCGAAAAAGCCATTATTTGGGAATTATTACAAGTAGAAAATCATGCAGGTATTCACCTCACAGAAAATATGGCTATGTTCCCTACTGCATCTGTCAGTGGTTTATACTTTGCTCATCCACAAGCACATTATTTTAGTGTAGGAAAAATTAATAAAGATCAGGTAGCAGATTATGCCAGAAGAAAAAATAAATCAATTGAAGAAATGGAAAAGTGGTTGTCGCCAATTTTAGGATACTGATAAATTTTAGGTTGAAAATAAGTTAATAAAGAACAGATATTTCTCTTAATCAGAATGAAACAAATATGAGTTTTACAGGCAGCAACGTTTTTAATAAAATTTGTTTTGTTTTTTATGCAATGCTTTGATTTAAAATAAAAATGACTATCCAGGTGTGTGGATAGTCATTTTCAGGTTCATTAAGGACGAAGGCATATTACTTTGTTGGTTGTGTGTTAGTTGGTTGAGTTTCTTCGTGTTTTACAGCTTTTTTACAGCAGGCCTTTTTTTCGCCGTTTGAGGCAGTGGAGCATTCTTTTTTATCTGCATTTTTTTTGCAGCATTCTTTGCCTTCTTTAGCGCCTTTTTTGCAGCACTCTTTACTGCATTTTTTGTTTTTGTCATCACCACATTTTGCATTAGTGGCCATTAAGTTAGTTCCGGCGATAAAACCGCTGATGGTTACAAGCATTAATAACTTTTTCATAGATTTAGGTTTTTAATTTTATTGATGCAAATATAGATAAAATTTATTGAACTTTAATTGTTAAAAATACTTATTTATTTATAATTAGTATCTACTTTAGAATAAGTTTAGATAATTGAATTATTTTTGCACTTAAAAAATATGAAAGTACTTTATTTTCTTGTAGCAATACCTTTTATTGGAAGTTTTTTTCAGAATAAACCGGCTGAGAAAACATCTATTCATCAATTTAAGGCAAAAGATATAGATGGTCATGTGATTGATTTTTCTACTTTCAAGGGTAAAAAATTGTTGATTGTGAACACGGCATCTGAATGCGGTTTTACGCCACAGTACAAGAATCTGGAGACGCTCTATCAAAAGTATAAAGATAAAAATTTTTTAATAATAGCGTTTCCGTGCAATGATTTTGGAGGACAGGAACCAGGTGATGCATCTCAAATTAAATCCTTTTGTCAGAAAAATTATGGGGTCAGTTTTTTGGTAATGGAAAAAGTAAAAATAAAAGGAGAAGAGGTGCATCCCATTTATCAATGGCTGACACAAAAAGAAAAGAATGGGGTAAAAAGTTCTACGGTGATGTGGAACTTTCAGAAATATTTGATTGATGAAAGTGGGTATTTAGTAGATTATTACAATTCTACGGTCAATCCCCTTTCGGATAAAATTGTTAATTGGATTGAAGGAAAAAAATAAGTATGAAGTTACACATTTTGGCTTTTGGAGCACATCCGGATGATGTGGAAATATCTTGTGCAGGGACGATATTAAAGCATGTGAAATTGGGCTATAAAGTGGGTATTATTGATTTAACGGGCGGCGAGTTAGGAACGAGAGGCAGTAAGTCCATTCGGCTAAAGGAAGCCGAAAAAGCGGCTCAATTGCTTGGTGTGTCAGTAAGAGAAAATTTGCACATGCAAGACGGATTCTTTAAAAATGATGAGATGCATCAGCTGGAAATTATTAAAAAAATCCGACACTACCAGCCCGATATTATTTTAGCAAATGCACCAACCGATAGGCACAATGATCACGGAAGAGCCGCTCAGTTAGTAAAAGAAGCCGCGTTTCTCAGTGGTCTTGTTAAAATAAAAACTGAATTAAATGGACAGGAGCAAAAAGCATGGCGACCTATTGCCGTGTATCATTATATTCAGGATTATTATTTAGAACCTACTTTTGTAGTGGACATTACAAGTTATTTTGACAGAAAAATAGAAGTGCTGAAATGTTATGCTACTCAATTTTATAATCCGGAAAGCACAGAGCCCGAAACACCTATTAGCAATAAAGATTTTTTCAGGATCATTGAAAGCAAAGCCCGAATCTGGGGACGCTACATTTCAACAGCGTTTGCAGAAGGATTTATAGCCAATAGATTGATAGGAATAGACAATTTTTATCATTTGAAATAGTGCTGTACATTACATGAAGGCAGTAATGAGTATAATCAGCACATTTACCAGCACAGATAATACAAACACCCGTACTATCCATCTTGGAGGCGATTGGGCAATGCTTGTTACCAGATTGGCCATTGTAAATGCTAAACCTAATGCCATTAAAAACAAACTTTCTTTTTCTAAAGCAAACATCGCCATAATACCCCCCATCACACTACCTACTAAGATAGCCACACTCAACATTCCATAATATCCTTTTTCTGCAAATTCGTCTAATTTCTGTAACATAGTTATTAAATTTTACGATACAAAGTTCGTGTCATACAGCGTTTAAAAAAATGATTTAAATCAGAACTTTTGTTGACTTGCCTGGTGGTGATTTTTTTTCCAAAGGTATTATTTAGGTATAAAAAACTTGCTAAACATTAAACTACTGTGTAAAATTGTGCTAAAAAATTATGTCTAAAAAGATTGTGAAACTGGGCGATATTGAATGTGGAAATAAACGTTTATTTTTAATTTCTGGGCCTTGTGTGATTGAGGATGAAAAGGTGATGTTTCAAACAGCAGAAAAATTAAAAGATATTTCGGAACGGTTGGGCTTGCCGATTATCTATAAATCATCGTTTAGAAAAGATAATAGAAGCAGTTTGAAATACTATGATGGACCTGGTATTGAAAAGGGACTTGAAATGTTGGCTAAAATTAAAAAGGAGTTTGGTTTTCCTGTGTTAACGGATATTCACGAGCCCGATCATGCAGCAATAGCAGCGAGAGTAGTGGATGTTCTTCAAATACCGGCGTATTTATGTATGCAGACCTCATTGGTGGTAGCAGCCGCCCAAACAGGAAAGGTAGTGAATATCAAACATGGACAGTTTCTGGCCCCTGAGAATATGAAGTATCCTGTTCAAAAATCTGTAGAAAGCGGGAATGACCAGTTAATCCTGACTGAACGGGGGTATACGTTTGGGTATAATGATTTAGTGGTCGACCCAAGGAGTTTTTATCACATGCAGCAGTTGGGCTATCCCTTGGTATTTGATGTTACACATTCTATTCGTAAATATGGCATACCAAGTGCCGATGCCAAAGGTGGGGCACGAGAATATGCATTTACTTTGGCAAAGGCGGCTATTGGAGCGGGTGTAGATGGACTTTTTATAGAGACGCATCCGGAACCTGAAAAGGCCTTGTGTGATGCGGCTTCACAGATGTGTGTGTATGATCTGGAAGCATTTCTGTTGCCACTTTTGGATATTTACGAGTTCAGTAAAAAATACTTTTAGTGCATGTTGCAGCGCTATGACAAAGCGAAAATTATTGCGGGATGTGATGAGGCCGGACGCGGTTGTTTAGCCGGTTCAGTGTTTGCAGCCGCAGTTATTTTGCCTTCTGATTTTGAGCATCCGATGATAAATGATTCAAAGCAACTCAATTTTGCACAAAGGATGAAAGCCCGGGAAATTATTTTAGAGACCGCAATGGATTATGCTATAGCAGAATGTACGGTGGAAGAAATTGACGCTATAAATATTCTGAATGCTTCTATTTTGGCAATGCACAAGGCACTAGAACAACTCCATTACTCGTTTGATAAAATTATTGTGGATGGAAACAGATTTCATCCGTTTCGGCAAATTCCACACGAATGTATTGTGAAAGGAGATGGTAAATTTTATGCCATTGCAGCAGCGTCTATTCTTGCGAAAACAGAACGGGATTTGTATATGCAAAAAATTGACAAAGAATTTCCCTGTTACCTATGGGGAAAAAATAAAGGATACCCGACACGCGAGCACCGTCTTGCTATTCAACAGTACGGTATTTCTAAGTATCATCGTAAAAGTTTTAGCATTTGTCAACAGATTTTACAACGCAATTTGTTTGATTAAATGAAAAATAAGTATTTATATATTACAGGTATTGCTATATTCGTTATCTCTGTTGTTTTGCTGTATTTGGTGCGTACTCTCCAATTACAGAGCATTGTAGAAAATAATGTATTATCTGCTTTTCCGGATAAGCCCAGATTAGTACTTAATTTTAAGAATCCTGATGAATTGTATCACCATTATTTGACTCAAAATAGTATTTTTAAAAAAATGTATTCCAATGAGAAGCTGTCATTATTACAACTGATAAAACAAATAGATTCTGTGTATGTATTGTTGCTTCAAAATCAGGTTTCTATTCAGGAATATTCATTTTATTTTGCTTTGTATAATGATGTGGATTGGCTGATAGGATTTGCTGTAAAAAAATATAGAGATATAAAAAAAGTGAAAGAGGTTCTGCTCCACTCCTCTTTATATTTTGAAGAAAGAGAAGGTAATTTTTGGGTTTTTAATTCGTCTCACAATCTCAATTGGTCTAAGAGAACGTTTACCTCTGAACGTTGGAGAAATTGGCTGTCCATTTTTTCTAAACATCCTTCCCCGCTTCATATTTATGAATTAAAAGACACGGTGGAGCTTGCGTATCAGGTGTTCTTTGAATTGCAACAATTGAAATACAATGGCTTTATTTATTATAAAAACATATCCAACTATCTTCATTATCCTAAAAGCCATTTGTTTTCAGAATCTGATTTATTTTTACTCAAGTCATTTCAATTTGAAAATGTAAAAGACACTAACGAGTATGTAAATAATTTTTTAGATGTACTACATACCAATTATTTACATAAAATGATACAAACCGATGCGATGACTATTTTACCGTTAAAAAGTAGTGAAAAACTACACTTCTTGCTGGAATCCCTTTCTGATTCGGTGATGCCGCACGCCTATATGAAGGTATACCAATTAAAAAAATCGTATATTCCAATATTGGCAAGATATTTTCCGATATTCTCAGATAGTACTTTGCTACTTGCTGTAACAGAAAATCAATTACTTTTTTTGAAGTCAAAAGATGCATTGCAAACTTATAATTATTGGCTGAATCTGGATGTTTCAAAAAGCAGTTATTATACATTTTCAGCCAAGCATATTACTTCTGAATATATAACAACATCCGGTTATTTTAATTATATTCCTATTGCGATGATGATGCCAAGAGATACTGTTTATTATGATTTTTATGCAGATGTTTCATCTTCGTTGAGTGGACGCTATTTTGCTTTTGAGTTGTCTTTAAATTTATCTCATAAAGATGTCTCTTACTTATGGACCTACCATCATAATTCATCTTTTCAAAAAATTATTGGTGTATTGGATGACCATAAAACAAACAGTTACTTTGTATTGGTACAGGATAGTGCAAATCACTTGCTGTGTTTAGAACCCAATGGTGAATGGTTGTGGACGTATCATCTGAAAAATCCTGTAAGATCGGATGTGTTTGTAGTGGATATTTTTAAAAATAATAAGCATCAGGTGGTATTTAACACAGATAAAACTATTTATTTATTGGATAGAAATGGTAAGGATGTTGGCAGGTTCCCGTTGAATTTTTCATCTGAGATTACATCACCTGTTCAGGTGTTTGACTATGGCAAAAATAAAAATTACAGAATATGGTTTTCAACGAAAAATCATTACACGTACAATTACACATTGGATGGCAAAATGGCGGAGCAATTCAGACCGGTTTATTTTGATGAAATGATTACTCGGCCGGTATACTTTGCATCTGTTGGCGTATCCGATTATATTGTTTTGATTTCTCAAACAGGCAAGATAGTTGGTATCAGTAGAAAAGGAGAAGGAAGATTTAAATTAAAAACGAGTGTTCCGGAAAATAGTTTGGACGTTTTTTATGATGTGTCTAACACATTGTCCGATTCTTATTTATATTATTGTACACAGCAGGAAATAGGACGAATCGCTTTTACCAATCAATTAAAAATTATTCATCAGTGGTCGTTTAGTATAATAGATGCCTTGTTTGTCAGGTATGAACTTCAAAATAAAAATTATGTTGCGTTATTAGATTCTGCCAGTTTTGTAGTAAGTTCATTGAAAGGGGAAGAGATGGGACGTGTTGCTTTGAATAAAAGGTATACCGATATTCAGGTAGATGTTACACCAAATTCTATATATTATGTACTGAAAAATGATTCTAATTATTTGCTTATTAAACAAACTATCAATAATCAATTTATTGTAGTGGCGAATGATCTATATAGTACGATTTTGCCGAGAGTATTTAATTTGAACAAAACACAACAAAACTATCTTTTATATGCTAAGTATGGAGAATTAATATGTCAGAAGATAGATTAGTCAATTCAGTTTTAATTTATTAACGAACAAATAATCATTTTTATAGGTCAATGAATGGAGGTATGTTCATTCATAAAGCCATTGTATCTTTATGAAGGTATTGCAGCACAGCACGTACAGGAAAATGATCGCTTAAATGTTGGGTATTGTTTTTATCTTCAGTAGAGAAATTTTGTATTTTAAAATGTTGGTCATAAAAAATATAATCAATGCGTAATTTTAATTTATCGTGATAGGTGAATCCAAATCCTTGTCCTTTTATGGTAAAGGCATCTGTAAATCCTTTTTCCCTTATTTGTCGTATAATATACGAATTGGGTATGTCATTGAAGTCGCCTAGTAGTAGAGTAGGGTAGCGGGATTGACATATTATTTTAAAGATGCTTTCAAATTGTTGTAATTTTAAAGCGTTGGTGTAATATATTTTTTGAATGAAGTTGAACCCTTTTGCGGAGGTATCCAATGCCTCTATAAAACTATCATTATCCGGAGGTTGATGAGGTCGCCATTTTTTCTTTTTGAAAAAACTATAGGATTGTAAATGTAAGTTAGCTATCTGAATAGTATCCTGCTGATAAAGAATTTTTGTTATTAAGCAGCCATTGTTTTTAGCATTATTAAAATGAATCATTGTTTTTTCCAGAATGGGATATTTGGACATTGTTAATAATCCCCAATGATCGTTTTTTCTCAGCGTTACCAGATATTCTGTGTGGAAGTAATAATCCGGAAATCGTTTTTTTAGTTCATTTAAATTATTAAAATCATTGCTATCTTCTGATGTATAGAATTCCTGAAAACACATAATATCTGCCGGGTGTTTTTCCAGATATTGAAAAATTTTTTCCCGTGTTTGGTAATTACTTTGCCAATTGTACAAGTCAAAAAGCCGAATGTTATAGGTAAGAAGAGAAAGGTCGGATGGGTTTTCCTGAAGCGGAGCAGACCAATGTAGGCCATAATAATTTTTGATTTGAGGCAAGAAAAAGAGTTGGATTAAAACAGAAAAAAATAGTTTTTTATATTGCAGACCTACTGCAAAAAAAATTATCCAGAATACATTCAGGATAAGTAAAGCAGGAAATAAAAGCGTTAATAGTGGTAGTAATATAAAAGCATCTGGACGAATATAGCTGGCGTAATAACTTACAACTAATGCAATAGATGAGATGAAAAAACTGTAATTTAAAAGTTGTTTAGTAACTGTAAAAAGAACAACTACTAGTTTTTTTAGAAATAGCATTAATTACCAATAAATTGTTGCAAAGATACTTTAATTTACTATCAACTTTTTATTAATGCGGATAGTATTGGATAAAATTATTTGTAAAATATAAATTCCTTTTGGAAGCGTCGGTAAATCAATCGTTGCAGAGCCCTTTATGTTTGTTTGATATAAGATAGTTTGGCCTAAAAGAGAAAAAATGGTGATAGAGTAAGGATGCTCGGTTGTTGTTTGAATATTTAAGGTGTTTGGTGGCTGGTCAACAGGATTAGGGAAAACATGAAAGCTTGGTTCCTCGCCAGATAAAGCAGTTATCCCTACGGCTTTTAAACTATCGCCTAAAATCGGGTGCATCATCAAAGAACCTTTTACCGAAGAAGCTGCCCAGATGCCCGATGTGTTGTAGTAGGTATCATTGGAATGGTTATAGTTGACGTCTAATCCAATAGTAACAGAATACTGTGATGAAGGCGGAAAGGTCTGTATTCCAAAAAAATAGGTGCCGGGGGCTAAAATCAAAGGTGTTGTCAGGTAATAACGGGGGATATAGTTATAGCCCCAGTCCAGAAATTTAGGTTTCATTAAACTATCTCTGTAGATTAAATTACCGGGTTGTCCGCCCATGTTCGCCCACACACAAATACGAAATAATTCTTTGTTAGCAATGTTGTAACTGTTTACAGGAATGAAAAAAATATCCATAGCTCTTAAGGTGTCTACTACATTAAGAGTATATCGTTGTGCTACCTGTGTTCCATAAAATTTCAGGTAATAGCCCAATTCTGCCTGCCCATCGTCGTAGGCAAAATAATTGGTAAGTGGGGTACATTGTACAATTGTGTCGTTGTAGGCCCATGTGTCTGGCATAGTGTTGATAAAGTGTTTGGTGTAAAAACGTGTTGTATCGGTAGGAGAAATGGTGTACGAAAAATTGGGTTTTTGATGAACGGGTACGGTATTGGTGCCCGGTGCTACATTGGCACTTCCGCCATTATAGTTGTATAAAAAATTACCATTGCCGTCGTAAATGTTGAACTGATAATTCACATTTTTGATAACATACTTATTATTGTTTTTAATAAAATTATTAATTTGTGTAGCCATTTCAGATGAAACAAAATGTTTGAAAGGCATGGCAGAATAGTTTTTTAAGAGGGGAGAACTTTGATAATAAAATGCTGCATCATCAATGATAGTATCCGTTTTAAAAATAGTTTTATCTAATAAAATATAATCCAGATGCCAATGATCTACTGAACCTACCGGTGTTGCTTTATTTCTGAACCGAAACTGAAAGCCGTCATGAAAATAAGCGGTGTCGGTAATGTATATGTGTATTTTTGTGAATGTGCTGTCGTTTACAGGGGCGATGTTACTGCCTGATGTAGCCCATATTACATTTTGCCATGCTTTTTGGGCAGGTTTGTAAAAATCCAGAATTAAAGAGTCATTTATTTCCGGGTTATCACCATTGCCCATTCGTTGATAGTAAAATACTAAAGCAATGCTATCGGATGGATTGTAGGTGTAAGTCCCGTTGGTAAACAAATTGATAGGTTGAGAGGTAAGTGTATCGGCAGGTTCAGAAGCGGTAGAAGATAAGGCGGTGGAATAGGGTAATCCTTTTTTATTTAAGCCATCAAAACTTGCTACGCCAAAAGAAATGGGATATTTCGCGTATCCATAATTAACATATACAGACGAGTCCTTCCATTTGGATGCATCCGGATAGGTTTGTTTATAGGCGTAATAAAAATCATCAAAGAAAGGAAGGTTTAAACTGGCTGAACTTGTTTTGAAGGTAGGAAAATTCTGATTTCTCAACAGCGGGTTAAAGGTGTAATAGTTGACGTTAACAGGCAATGGTAGAGTGAACTCCTGTGCAAGAATAGATTTACTCAGGAGAAACAGAATTAAAATATTATTTTTTAATTGAGTCATCATTCCCAATCATTCAAATGAAGGTTCCAACGAAGAAGTATGGGTATTTATTGTGTCGGCACTTGTTTTATTGAAGGTATTATCTTTTTGTCCAACAACAAGCTGAATGGTGCTTCCTTTTTTGATGCGTTGACCCGGTTGAATTTCTTTGTTTTCATACAGTTGTTTTACAACACAGCCATTACAGTAAGAATGTTCGTAAATTATTTTACCCGGTTTTAAATCGTAACTTTTTAAAATCATAATGGCTTGCCTTTCACTTAGGTCAACAAGTTTGGGCATTTCTATGCTGGGTGGTTGAAAACTCGTAATGGTCAAATAAATGGTACGGTTTTCTTTTACGGGAACATTGGGTTCCGGATTTTGTGATAATACGATTCCGGCTGGTTCTTCGGGTTTATAAATGCTATCCACAATGGTATAGTTCAATTTTTCAGAGAGGATACTTTGTTCTGCTTTTTTGAGTGGTAATTTCAAAACATTGGGTGTTGTGATGTACTCGCCATGTCTGGTATAATTATCCAGATACACAGAAATACCCCATAAAAATAAAATCAAGGAAAATACGGCTGCTACGAAATGCCATAAATACGTTTTTAAAAAAGGAATTTTTTTCATTTCATAGAGGAATTAAGCACGTCGGGTTATCAGGATTTTCTTCGTTCTATTTCCTGATGTATTTGTGAAGCCAGTTCATATTTTTCTTCACTGATGGCTTTTTGTAATTGTTGTTGCAATTCTTCTAAAGAGAGTTTTTTTAGAGTATTTTGAATTTCTTCGGCACCGCTATGAGCGGTTTTCTCAGATACTTCTTCTTCGGTAGTATGCGATTGAATGGGGGTAATGTTATCATTTTCATCTACAATGTATCCTGCTTCATTTAAGATGAATTCATACATATAAATAGGGGCTTCGAACCGTACAGCAATGGCAATGGCATCACTTGTTCGGGCATCTATTTCATGTTCTACTTCGCCGTTGGCATCTGTACAAATAAGTTTTGAATAAAAAACACCCTCCACCAGATTGTAAATAATCACTTCTTTTACTGAGATATGAAAGGCATCTGCAAAATTTTTAAACAGATCGTGCGAAATAGGGCGTTGAATTTTTACTTTTTCTAATGCAATAGCAATGGATTGTGCTTCAAACACTCCAATAACAATGGGTAAACGGCGATTACTGTTTATTTCTTCCAGTAGTAATAAATAATTATTGTTACCGTGACCGCTTTGTCCTGTTGAAATACCAATAATGTTCATTAAAATTTTCTTTTCCATGCTAATAAATCTAAACCTTGTTCAATTCTTCATATTAATGTTGGTGTGATTCTTTGAATTTTTTGATAGCGGCTGTTAGTTTAGGCACTACTTCAAAAGCATCGCCCACGATGCCATAATCTGCGGCTTTGAAGAACGGGGCTTCTTTATCTGTATTGATAACGACAATAGTTTTGCTGCCGCTGACACCGGCTAAATGTTGTATGGCCCCGGATATGCCTATAGCAATGTAGAGATTGGGACGAATGGCTAAACCGGTTTGTCCAACATGTTCATGGTGTGGTCGCCAGTGTGCATCTGTTACCGGTCTTGAACAGGCCGTGGCAGCCCCTAATGCTTTAGCCAGTTCTTCAATCATTCCCCAGTTTTCAGGACCTTTTAATCCTCTGCCACCACTGACTACAAGTTCTGCTTCGGGGAGCGGGATAGTATCACCTGTTGTATTTTTTTCAACAGATCGGATGGTAATTTTGGGAGTTAAAGAAGGGTCTTCTGTTATATCTCTTATTTCAGCCGAGTTGTCGGATAAGTTTTGAATCGGAAAAGAATTAGGAAGCAAGCAGATTATTTTTTTAGGACTGCTGATGCGAATGGTGGCGTATGCTTTTCCTGAAAAAACGTTTTTTCGGAATGTGTAAACCGAATTGTTTATATCTAATAATTCTGTTACAGCGGGAGCAATGCCACAGTTCAGAAGTCCTGCTAAATAGGCGCCCACTGCTTTTCCTTGTGTGTCATAAGGCAATACAACGGTATCGGCGTTTTCAGAAAGAAAGAATTTTTGGATGAGTTTGGCTAAAACAGAGTAATCACTTAATGCTGGCAGTTCGTTGGTAATATTTAAGATTTTATGCGCACCGGCTTGTACTAATTTTTGTTTGCTTTCTTCATTGCCTTTATAGAGAAGTACAATTACTTTTTTATTGTTATTTTTTGATGCGATGTGATGTGCAAAACAGGTAGCTTCTAATGATGCTTTTTTGATTTTTCCATTTTGAGAGGCATCTGCATATACTAAAAGAGCCATATTTTTAGATTTAATTAAGTTTTGAGTATAATTTATTAAATTACTTTCGCTTCGGTATGTAATAGGTTTACGAGTTCTTCCACATTATTGGGGTCAATTAACTTGCAGGCCGAACGGCCAGGTGCCAGTTCAAAAGTTTCATATTGAGTAGTGATTTCAGAAGGGAATGCTGGTACAACATTTAGGGGTTTGGTTCTGGCTGCCATGATGCCTTTCATGTTAGGAATTCGTTGTTCGGCCATGCCTTTGTTGGCGCTAATCACTACCGGCATAGGACATTCTACGATTTGATACCCCCCTTCTATGTCCTGATGCGCTGTTACAGTATTTCCGTTAATTTCTAATTTGCTGGCATTTGAAATAAACGGGTAATCCAAGAGGCCAGCTAATATACCTGCTGTAACACCGCTGTTGTAACTAATGGTTTCTTTTCCGAGTAAAATTAAATCGTATGGATTGGCTTTGATGAATTGGGCGAGTTGTTGAGCTACAAAGTGCGGATCGGATGGCTCGGTATCTATTCTGTAACTGTCATCGACTCCTAAAGCCAATGCTTTACGAATAGTGGCATCGGACTCTGCAAACCCGATATGAATAACGGAAACTTTTTCAGCCAGTCCGGCTTCTTTTATTTCAAGGGCGCGGACAAGTGCATACCATTCATCGTAAGGGTTGATAATAAACTGAACACCGGCGGTATTCAGTTTTTTGTTATTGTCTGTAAAGGATATTTTGGCAGTTGTATCAGGAACTTGTGCAATCGCTACTAAAATTTTCATATTAAGTAAGTTTTTTTAAAATTTTGAGGCACAAAGATAGTAAAAATATCTTTTAAATTTTAAATGTTGGACAGATGATTATGCTCATTTTTATTTATTCTAATTTGTGTACTGAATTTATTGTCTAAGAGGAGTAAGCTTGAAAATTCTATGAGTAGGGTATTTTGAAGCGATGGGACTTAAAGACGATTAATACAATTTTTTGAAAAGGTAATGCTATTTTGTCTTTTATTTCAGGTTTGCGCCGTTTATGATAGCAGTGTATGCAGAAATATTGTTGTTATGCATTTCCATCCATATTGGACGAACGATGTTGTTATAGGCAGATACACCAATGTAATCTCCAAAGAAAATAAATGGATTGGGTTGGAAGGGTTGAGCATTGAGTTTGATGTTCTGAAAACTTTGCCCCCCGTCTTTTGAAACAGCAAGGTATACATCGGTTTGCGTGTCATTGTAATTTCTTCGGTCGTAGAATACGATGTATAAATAGCCCGTTATTGGGTCAATAGTCATCATGGGCATGAATTGGTCTCTTTTTGTGTTGTCATTATTAACTTTGATGCGATTGGACCATGTTGTTCCGCCATCTGAAGATTTAAGCAACCAGATGTTTTTATCTCCATCTTTTTCATCACCAAAGCAAATGTAGATATTCCCTGCAAATGGACTTTGAGGATTGTTATCGCATACTAAAAAAGGAAGGTTATTAGCCCGAAAGAGATCTTTTACATCAATATCCCATCCGCCGATAATGGTGTCTAATCTTCGTTCAGGTTGAAGAAAAGTTTTTCCGCCATCGGTAGAGTATGTAAGCATAATGCCTTTGGGTCCTGCCCATGCTATGTAGATTTCGCCATTCAAACCTGTGTAAGGTGTAGCACCTTCTACTGTATTATCACTGTCTAAACAATCGCCTGCATAATGGGATAATCGTAATGGCTTACTCCAAGTCCTGCCATTATCTTTTGACATAGAAAAAAGAATGATAGAACTATCTTTTGGATCCTTGCTTTCGTATTTATCGAACTGTGTCCATGAAACTAATAGTGTGTTAGTTTTGGGATTGTAATAAGCCCAATGTTTATCTTGATTTTTAGAGCCGTTTTTCCCTATACCTGTGCAGAATTTAAACGATTTCCCCATATCTGAAGATGCTTGCACTACAATGCGGTCTATCCAATTGGCATCTTTTACCAATCGCCTATTGGGCATGGATAAATGAAAATAGTAGAAGGTATTGGAAGTATCCCAAATTAGCACTGGGTCGCCGTAAACACCAAAAGAATCGCATTTGATAATGCTGGATTGCCATGTTCTTCCAGTATCGTTACTGACAAAGAGTTTGCTGATGTTGGCACCTGCTACGATTTGTGCAGGATTTCGTGGATTGATGGCAATGCTTAATTCTTCGGCATCATATTGGTCGGAGATGAGTACAACAGGAAAAGAAGATTGAGAGAAAATTTTGTAACATAAAAAGCAAGTAGAAAACAAAAGATGTAAAAAAAAGTGTTTCATACATTTAGGATTTCTGCAAGTATATGAATTTTATTAGTTTTGTGATTTATGAAATGGCATTTAAATTTTGAAGTAAAGAAATATCCTTTTGAAATTCATTTTACAGATAAGATATTTTTGATGGGTTCTTGTTTCGCAGACAATTTATCGGAATGGTTAAGAGCACGAAAGTTTCAAGTTTTTGCAAATCCCAATGGTATTTTATTTAATCCAATTAGTATTTTGATAAATCTAAAAAATATTTTAGATAAACCTAACTTTTTTGAAGAGAGATATTTGTTTCATGATGGAAATTTCTATAAATCTTTTTTACATCAAAGGCATATTTTTTCAGAAGATAAAGAAGGGTTACTGAAAATTATTATTGAAACACAGAAGGAAGCCAACGAATATCTGAAATCAGTCGATTATTTATTTATTACTTTTGGTTCGGCGTATGTGTATGTGCATAAAGAGTTGAGTGAAGTAGTGGCGAATTGTCATAAATTTCCACAAAGTATTTTTGAAAGAAGATTATTAGAAGTGGATGAAATTGTGAAGAGATATAGAGAATGGATACAGCAAGTACGAGTTGTCAATCCTGATTTGAAAGTTGTATTTTCTGTATCACCTGTAAAATATTTGAGTTATGGGATTGTTGAAAATACTATTAGTAAGTCCACTTTAATTTTGTCGGTTCATAAGTTGTGTCAGGAACTAAAAGATGTTTATTATTTTCCTGCTTATGAGTTGGTGACGGAGGATTTGAGGGATTATAGATTTTTCAAAGAAGATTTAGCACATCCTAATGAAATAGCAGTGAAGTATGTCATGGAAAAATTTTCAGAAAGTATGCTTTCAAAGGAAACACGAAATGCGGTAAAAGACATTGAAAAAGTTTTGAATGGCTTAAATCATAAGATTCAAAATACTCGTTCAGAGAGTAGCAGAAAGTTTGCAATGAATATTTTGAGTGAATGCGACAGGTTAGAAAAGAATTATCCATTTTTGAATTTTAGTAGAGAAAAAGAATATTTTAGTAAGTTATTGAGTAGTGTGGAAGATTAAATAGTATATTAGCCACAAAAAAATATGATTGCAATTACGGGCGCTGCGGGATTTATAGGGAGTTGTGTTTTATCTTATTTTAATCAAAAAGGTTTAAAGGATATTTTTTTAGTTGATAGATACGGGACCATAAAGGATGATAATTTTTATGGTAAGAAGTATGTGGATTTACTACACAGAGATGAGTTTATCAATTGGTTGAATTATCACGGACATGAGTATATTAAGTTTGTCATACATTTAGGAGCAAGAACGGATACAACAGAGTTTGATGAAAAAGTGTTGAATGAGTTGAATTTTGAATATTCTAAGAGAGTTTGGGAGTTGTGTGTAAAATATTCTATACCATTGATTTATGCTTCATCTGCCGCCACTTATGGAGCGGGAGAACACGGCTATGATGATGACGAAAGCAAATGGCATTTATTAAAACCATTGAATCCTTATGGTTGGAGTAAGCATAAATTTGATTTGTGGGTGATGGAACAAAAAGAACAACCGCCGTATTGGGTTGGATTGAAATTTTTTAATGTGTTTGGTCCTAATGAATATCACAAGGGTAGAATGGCATCGGTAGTATTTCATTCATTTCGTCAGATAAAAGAAACAGGGAAAGTCAAATTATTTCGTTCGCACCGACCAGATTACAAAGATGGTGAACAATTGAGAGATTTTATTTATGTGAAGGATGTGGTGAAAATTATTTATTATTTGTATACAAATAGAGTTAAGAATGGTATTTACAATGTAGGAACAGGGAAAGCAAGAACATTTTTAGATTTAGCAAAAGCCGTATTTCATGCACTTCATCTCAATGAAAACAGTGAATTCATTGATACACCAGAAGATATCAGAGATAAATATCAGTATTTTACAGAAGCCAAAATGGATAAATTAAGAAATGGGGGGTACACAGAAAAATTTTATGAATTAGAAGAAGCGGTGAAAGATTATGTGCAGAATTATTTGATGCAGAGAAGGCATTATTAAAAATAAAATGTATTTTTGTACTGATTTACAAGATAAGATGTTGTTTGTTAGAAAAAAATTGAATTTATTTGAGCTTTTATTTTTCAAAAAAAACTATTGGGTAGGTGTAAGTATTATTGTTTTTATTCGTGTGTTTGCTTTTGCTCAAAATGAGGCGGGGATTATACATATTAATTCAAAAAAAAGCGGTTTACCGACGAATGCTGTAAATTGTATATTTAAAGATTCGTATGGCTATTATTGGATTGGCACTCAGTCAGGAGTTTGTAGGTATGATGGATATAAAATTGAAAATTTATTTAATAACAAGAAGAAAGACACGTTATTTTTAAATTGTTCAAACATACATGTCATAAAACAGTATCGTCATTACATAATTTTTGGATGTGATAATGGGGTAAAATTTTACGATATTATTAAAGGAAGATTATTTGAATGGTCTGGCGTAAGTAATATGAGTAGTGTCTATGATCTTGAAATTCTGGGAGATAAGTTTTATATAGCATCTCAAAACGGATTTTATGAGTTCTCATTTAAAAAACAGGTATTAAGAAAATATCGTCTTAAAGCTGATAGTTCAGAAAAGTACACATTAAGCAACGGTACTAAAATAAAATTATTAAAAAAATGGTTTTTAATTCTTGACCCTAATTTATCTATCAGACAAATAGACACCATAAATTGTACTATGAGCGACACTGTATTAGGCATTAAAGTAAAAAATGCGCACCCCACTGATATAGTACATTATGCCAATAGTTTTTATGCATCGTATTCCAGATATGGGATTATTCGTTTTGATACAAATAACGTTGAAAAAATTGACGAACCTTTGCTGTTGAAAAATTTTGCGAATCTTGAAGAAATTAGAAGTTTGACTGTATTAAAAAACAAGGTTTACATAGGTAGTAAAAAAGGGGTTTTTGAATACAATCCATTAAATCAATCTATTGCTCAATTAGAATTAGATGAAAAAGATAATGACTTGTACATAACAAGTTTGTACGCTATTGATAACAACTTAATAGCAGTTTCAAACATCAGTGGAGTTTTTCTCGTTCCATTATCGATTAAAAAGATAAATAATCCAGTACCAAAAGAAATTAATAATTTATTTTCAAATTGTTTTGCCTTATATGAATATTTACCGGGCAAAATTATACTTGCCGGACAAAGTAAATGTTTTTTATACAACTTTATAGAGCAAAAAATTGAAGAAAATTTCCATTCCATATTTTCGGATTATTTTGTATTGTTTATTCAACCCGCGTACGATAGGAATAAGCTTTATTTGGCTACTTATGGTTCGTATATTCTTTTATTTGATCTAAGAAAAAAATCAATCAAAACAATCACCAATACACTCAATCACGATGCCAGAGATTATTTATCGTTATATCCGGATGATAACGATACTTTGTGGTGCGGTTCAGTCATGGAAGGGCTTTATAAGTACAACATAAAAACTAATAAATGGTTACAGGTTAAAGGTTTTGAAGGATTGACAATTAATTACATCCATAAAAAAGAAAATTATTATTGGATAGGAACATTAGAAAAGGGACTTTATCAGTTAGATACAAAAGGTAATATTATTAAAGTATTCAATAGTGAAAACAAGTTGCTTTCAAATAATACGGTTTACAGTGTAGAGATGGACTCCAATTATTTATATATTGCTACTGATAACGGACTGAGCGTGTATAATAGAAAACAAAATTCATCTCAGTACTATTATGAAGCCGATGGTTTAATGAATTCTAATATACTTTCGGTAATGAAAGATAATACTGGTAAAATCTGGCTTGGTACCATGAAGGGGATTTCAAAAATGTTGCCGGAAAATCTGAACAAGCATAATAATAGATTGTTTTACAATTATTCTCTTCTGGACGGATTAATTAATTATGAATATTGTCAAAATGCCTACTTAAAACTGAAAAATGGTTATTTATTATATGCTGGTACAAATGGTTTAGATATTATTAGTCCTTTAAAACTTCGATCAACTTTTAATAAAATACCTATTTATGTAACCTCATTCAAAAAAAATGGAAAAGAATATTTCTTTGATACAGTCACTTATTTGAAAAGATACTTTGAAGTAGATTGGCGTCAGAATAATATTCAATTAGAACTAACAGCCATCAATCCATTGTCATCTGAAAAAGTATTGTATAAATATAAACTGGTGGGATATGACGATGATTATTCTGAACCAACCAATATTCGATACATATCTTATACAGGATTACCCGGTGGTACTTATAAATTACAGATATTATCTACTAATCCAGATGGAGAATGGAGTACAGAACCCTATTACATTTACATTAAAGTCATTCCACCTTTCTGGAAAACCCCCTGGTTTATTATTACCTCCTCTATATTTTTATTTGGCGGCATTTTTGGATTTAATCAATACAGAACTTATCAGGTTAAAAAACGAAACAAAGAACTGGAACAAAAAGTAAAAGAGAGAACAAAGGAATTAGCCACTAAAAATAAAGAAATTCTGAGCAGCATAGAATATGCCAAACGTATTCAGCAGGCCATTTTACCCACTGACAAATATGTTCAAACTATTTTACCGAATACCTTTATTCTTTATTATGCCCAAAGACATTGTAAGCGGAGATTTTTACTGGGTTTATGAAATACACTCCCAACATTCATCTGCACCTTCTATATTAATTGCGGCAGTAGATTGTACCGGACACAGCGTACCAGGGGCCTTAATGAGCATGATTGGTAACAACTTATTAAATCAAATTGTAATTGAAAAAAACATCATAAGCCCTGATAAAATCCTTTATGAAATGAACAAAGGCGTACAAAACGCCTTAAAACAAGGACAAAGTGATATGCCAACCAACGATGGGATGGATGCCTCTCTCTTACATTACTTCCCTGCTGAAGGGAAAATTCAATGGGCAGGTGCTTATCGGCCACTCCTAATTATTAGAGTAAACGGACAAATAGAAAAAATAGAAGGTGATAAATATCCAATTGGCGGTGTACAACAAGATACAGATAGGCATTATTCCCTGCACACCTTATCTTTACAAAAAGGCGATACAATATATATCTTTTCAGATGGCTATGCAGACCAATTTGGTGGTGAAAAAGGAAAAAAAATGATGCTCAAACGAATGTTTAACCTCTTGTCTGAAATTCATTTAAAACCAACACAGGAACAAAAAGACCTCCTAAAGTATTATTTTGAACAATGGAAAGGCAACGGAGACCAAACCGACGATGTTTTAGTAATAGGAATTGTACACAATTAAGCGACACTAGAAAAAATCTTATGCATAACAACGGTATATTGGTCTAAATTCAGGCACATTACTTCGGTTTATTTGGTTTAATTTGTGGCTAAATTTTTTATTTTTTTCAATATGTCTCTAACAACTACAAAAAAAATAACACTCGCTCTGCAAGGCGGAGGAGCACACGGCGCATTTACATGGGGCGTTTTAGATCGTCTTTTGGAGGTTGATGAAATTGAAGTAGAAACTATGTCCGGAACAAGCGCCGGCGCTATTAATACCGTTGTTTGTGCTTATGGGCTCCACATCGGAGGCCCTCAAAAAGCAAAAGAATTACTTAATAAACTTTGGGAAAAAATAGCTCTTAATGGCACTTTCTTCCTAAAACCATCTCCATTGGATGCTTTTGTGGGTGGAGGAGATATTTACAACTCACCCGGCTATATCTTATTTAATGCTTTAACACAACATGTATCTCCTTACACCTTTAATCCTTTAAATTACAACCCCTTACGCAGTATTCTAAATGAACTAGTTGATTTTGAAGAACTTCACAAATACAGCAATAAAAAATTGTTCATATGCGCTACCAATGTCAAAACCAATCGGGCAAAAATTTTTACAAATAAAGAAATCACCGTTGATGCGGTACTAGCTTCTTCCTGCCTGCCTTTTTTGTTTCAGGCAGTAGAAATTGACGGAGAATATTATTGGGATGGTGGTTATATGGGCAACCCTCCGCTTTCGCCAATGATTAATAATACTACCTCACAAGATATTGTTTTAATTAAAATCAATTCTATTAACATACATCGTCTCCCCACTTCTGCCCGTGATATTGCCGATAGAGTAAACGAAATTTCTTTCAACAGCAGTTTAATCAATGAAATGCGATTTATTCATTACCGCAATGAACTCATTCGTAACGGTATCATTAAGCCCGATGGCAAACTCAACAGAGAAATTTTTATCCATGTTATATCCGGCTATAATGTTTTGAATAAATTAGGGTATAGCAGCAAGCTAAACACCTCCTATCAATTCCTCAAAACACTCAAAGAAGAAGGCAGAAAAGTGGCCGATGAGTGGTTGGATAAAAATTTCCACAAAATTGGTTCTAACTCTACTTTTGATCTCGAAGAGCATTTTTTTGAACAATTTTGAAATAATATAATCCCATCATTTTTATTGAGAATGAATGAGTGTCAACTACTAATACTAAAAATGTTGAAAAAATATTTTTTATGTTTAATAAAAATTTACATAAATTTACGCCCAAAATATTCATATAACCTTAACACTATGATAAAAAGTTTATTTTCCACGCTGCTTGTTTTTACTTTTATTGCTTTCTATGCACAAAACAATACAGGCGCTATTAAAGTAACACTCAAAGATAAAACAACTGGTGAAACACTTCCCTTTGCCAGCGTTGTAGCTTATATGAAAGGTGTACAGGTAGCTGGAACAACAACCGATATGAACGGAGAATGTTTCCTTAAACCCTTACCACCGGGCACTTATGATGTAAAAGCTGTCTATGTAGGGTATCAACCAAAAGAAATGAAAGGCATTTTAGTAGGAGAAGGCAAAACGGCCTATATTACTATCTTGATGGAAACAGGAGAGGGGATTAAATTAGACGAAGTCGTTATTGAAACCTACCAGGTACCGTTGGTGGATCCGGATACAAAATCGGGCGGTACAGTAACCCGTGAAGAATTTCAAAATATGGCCACTAAAAGTATCAATACAGCAGCCGCCAGTAATGCCGGTATTTTTCAGGCAGACGAAGGACAATCTCTCAACGTAAGAGGTGGTAGAAATACTCAAAATACCTATTTTGTAGACGGTGTAAAGGTTATTGGTGGTCTTGCATTGCCGCAACAAGCCGTAGAACAAATTAACGTCATTACTGGGGGCGTTCCGGCTATGTATGGTGATGTTACTTCGGGGGTTATTTCAGTTTCAACCAGAGGACCTCAATCCAAATTTTTTGGCGGTATTGAATTTTATTCTTCTGGTTTAGGCGAAAACAAAAAAGGAAAGGCGCTCGGATTAGATCCCTATGGGTTCAATTCTCTTGGTTTTAGCATCGGTGGACCTATTTGGAACAAAGTAGATACAAACGGTAACAAAAAAACAATTGTCGGTTACTTTTTAGCTGGTCAAGGAAATTATGTAAAAGATCCGCTGCCATCTTTTTTACCAGTGTATGTGCTCAAAGAAGATGTAAAAAATGATTTAATTGCTAATCCACTGCAACCATCACCTAGTGGAAGCGGCTTTGTAAAAAGATACGATTACATAACAAAAGATCAATTGGAAACAAGAAAATCCCATGTGAATGTCGCTTCTTATTATTTGGCTTTAAATGGTAAAATTGACATTAAACCGGCAGAAAATACCAATATTTCGGTAGGTGGGGCTTATGAATTAAATAATAATAGAAATTTCTCATTCTCTCGTTCACTTTTTACCCCCGAATCTAACTCCCAGACCATTTCAAATACTTGGAGAGTATCTTTAAGAGTAACTCAAAAATTCGGAAAACATATTACTTCTCAGGATGAAAAAGAAAAATCCAATCAATTATTAACCAACACCTTCTTTAACATATTAGCAAGTTATGAGGGCGTAGATAACACCACACAAGCACCACAATTCAAGGACAAACTATTTGATTACGGATACATAGGAAAATTTAATCAAAAATATTCCGGAAAAGAAAACATTAACAATTATGTATTTAATCCTAAACTTATCGTAGGTAATGATACTATTAAAGCCTATGAGTATCAAGGACAAAGCCCAATAGGATTTGATTTTACTCCAGGCACTCAAAACCCTGAAGCAGTGGCATTCACCCAGTACATAATCAACAACTCACCTTTTACACTTCCAACTATTAACTTTTTGCCTGCTTTTGGAGGCATGAGAAACGGGGATAATACTGGTGGTAATTTTGCAGGAGGCGGTACAGTATATGGCATGTGGACCTTCCCCGGTATAGTTTATAATGGTTATTCAAAAGTAAATTACCGACAATTTAGAGTAGCCGCTACCATTAATACCGATTTAAACATCAACCATACCACTCATGCTATCACTGCCGGCTTTGAGTTTGACCAAAGAGAACAAAGAGCGTGGAGTATTAGTCCGGCTTCTTTGTGGACAAGAATGCGTCAGATAGTTAACCAGCACTTATCTCAGTTAGCTAAATCCAATCCTATTTACAACCCAGATTTATCCTATACCTATCCCGCTTATTACTATGAAAATCTCTATAATCCAGCTCAACAAACTGAATTTTCTATCAAATTGTTACAAGCATTAGGTAAGCCCGTTAATTCTACTGAACAAATCAATATCGACGCTTTAGATCCATCTGTATTTTCAATAGATATGTTTAGTGCAGAAGACCTATTAGGTAATAATAGTGGAAACGCTCTTGTCGATTATTTTGGCTATGACCATACTGGTAAAAAATACAATGGTGCCACCAATTTATCAGATTTTCTTACAAAAACTAATGAATACGGCAAGAAACCCTTTTTAGTAGGTGCTTTCAGACCAATTTATATGGCTGGCTACATTCAGGATAGATTTGATTACAAAGATTTAAAGTTTAATGTAGGGGTGAGAGTAGATAGATACGATGCGAATCAAAAAACATTAAAAGACCCTTATTTAGTGCATCCGGCAAAAACAGTAGCAGAAACAAGAAATGAATTTACCCATCCTGGTAATATGGGGGATAATTATGTCGTGTATACTACCGATATTAACGGTGGAAGTGTGGTGGGATATAGAGATGGTGATAAGTGGTACGATGCACAAGGCAACGAAGTGTCTGATCCCAATGCACTTGCTGGTGTAACTGGTAAATTAACCCCATATCTTAAAAATCCACAAGAATATCAAAACGGCCAACCCTTTTCGCCGGATGCATTTACTAACTACAAAGCACAAGTGAATGTGATGCCAAGAATTGCTTTCTCATTCCCAATATCCGATATGGCCAACTTTTTTGCTCACTATGATATTCTCACCAAAAGACCCGGAAGCACTTCCTTTGATGGCGGAAATAGATTTAGTCCACTGGATTATTACTTTTTACCCAATGAAAGTTCTTTGCCTTTCTTAGCAAACCCAAGTTTGAAACCAGAAAAAACAATTGATTATTCGTTAGGATTTGCTCAAATTTTGAATGAAAGAAAAAATTCTGTTTTGAAAATAGAATTTTTCTACAGAGAATTAAGAGATATGCTGACACTCAAAAGTATTGTTGGCGCTTTCCCACGAAACTATATGACGTATGTTAATCAAGATTTTGGAACAGTAAAAGGTTTAACACTTGAATTTGACTTGAGAAGAACGGGTGGTTCCAGTTTAAAAGCCAATTACACCTTACAATTTGCCGAAGGTTCTGGCTCGAACGCTAATTCAGGTGCTAATCTCGCTTTATCTGGTCAACCCAACCTGAGAATCCTTCAACCATTGGATTATGACCAAAGACATACTATTGTATTAACCTATGATTATCGTTTTGGTTCTGGATCTGATTACAAAGGCCCTGTATGGAAAAAATCTGAAGAAAAAACAATACAAATTTTTAAAGATTTAGGATTTAATATCCAGTTTTTTATTGGATCAGGTACGCCTTATACAAGATGGGCATTCCCTGTAGCAGCCAATGGTAGTCAAAGAGCCAGCATCGTTGGTGGTATAAACAGTTCATACAAACCATGGACCATCCGGGGTAATTTAAGAATTGATAAAAACTTTGAACTTACTTTTGGTTCAAAAGATTCCGAAAATAGAAGAAAGGCGAATTTAAATGTTTATTTACAAGTATTAAATGTATTAAATCAAAGAAACATCTTAAATGTATATAGCTTTACTGGATTGCCCGATGATGATGGCTTCCTTTCTTCACCATTGGCTCAATCCACTATTCAGCTTACTAACAGCCCAACCGCTTTTGTGGATCAATATAATATCTTTATAAATAGATTTTCAAATTACGCCCAACCACGACAAATCAGATTAGGCATTCAATTAGATTTTTAATATAAATATTTAAAACTTAAATGTATGAAAATGAATACCAAACTATTTTTCAGTATTTCTTTGACTATTTCCTTCTTCTTTATATACGGAAGAGAAATTAATAAAGCCAATGGATTTAAGAACACTTCTACGAATAGCAATGCTTTCAAAGTAGCAGCACAATGTGTAGGGGCAAATGGGTCAAAAGAATTATGGGTGAATAATGTTAGAACAATAATATTTACGGCTGGTGATATGTGGTGGGATTTATTTGGTAGTGGGAATGCTTATTATGTTGTTCCGGCACAAAAGGACAGAAGTAAAGCCCCCTCTTCTTTATTTGCTGGCTCTATTTGGATTGGGGGATACGATGTAGGAGGACAATTACGTGTGGCTGCTATGACCTATCGTCAAAGTGGCTATGATTATTGGCCAGGTCCTTTGGATATCACTAATGCATCCGTTACCGACGCAGTGTGTCAAAAGTATGATAAACTCTTTTCAATAAGTAGAGCAGAAGTAGAAAGTTATGTATTAAACCCCGGTAATCCAATTCCTTACAATGCACAAATATGGCCAGGGAATGGAGATCCTACTTATAATCAGGATCAGTATCTTGCACCCTTTGAAGATGTAGATGGAGATGGTTATTATGATCCGTCAAAAGGCGATTACCCAGCTTTTGATATTTATAATAAAGCCGAAAAAGATAATTGTGGCAACTGTAAGGCAAGATTATTTGGTGATTTTTGTTTGTGGTGGGTATTTAATGATAAAGGTAATGCTCATACCGAAACACAAGGATTGGATATCGGTCTGGAAATCAGAGCGCAGGCCTTTGCTTTTCAAACTTCCGATGAAATTAACAACATGATATTTTATAGCTATCAGGTTATTAATCGCTCTACTTTTGAATTAAAAAACACTTATTTTACAGTTTGGACGGATGCAGATTTGGGTGATTATCAGGATGATTATGTAGGCTGTGATGTGGCAAGAGGGTTAGGATATATTTATAATTCAGACAGTTATGATTTATCAATTGGGGGAACACCGGGATATGGTGATTATCCGCCAGCTATTGGGGCTGATTTTTTTAGAGGACCATTGGCCGATCCTAATGATGGGATAGATAATAATTTTAATGGGGTTATTGATGAGTCCTGTGAAACAATAGGAATGACGAATTTTACATATTACAATAATAATATAGGATCATTCCCCCCCCAAACCACTAATCCTGAAATTGCTGCTCATTATTACGGGTATATGATAGGTAAATGGAAAGACGGTTCTCCATTTACATTCGGCGGTAATGCCTACGGCGGCTCAACCCCTTTAAATACCACTAATCCTGAAGGAAGAGTACTTGTTTATACTGGTGATCCTTATACAGGAACAGGGTGGACAGAATATTCTGCAGGCAACACAGCAGGTGATAGAAGATTTTTACAAACTGCCGGACCTTTTTCTCTAAAGCCGGGTGCAGTTAATAACATTACATTTGGTTTACCATGGGCTCAAACTCCTATAAAAAATCAGCAATTGTATTCTATTCCTCTGATGAAAGCAGCGGATGATAAGGCGCAAGCATTGTTTGACAATTGCTTCAAAATCTTAAACGGACCGGATGCACCTGAATTAACCATACAAGAATTGGATCAGGAATTGATTATTTATTTAACTAATCCGCCAACTTCCAATAATTTTGCAGAAAGATATGAAGAAACAGATGTAACAATTCTTCCTGTGCCGGGAAGCACTATTGCTGCATTAGCTAATCCAGATAAAAAATATAGATTTCAAGGGTATAAAATATACCAATTACGTGATGAAACGGTTACGCAAACAGATTTAGAGGATCAAACAAAGGCAAAGTTGATATTCCAGTGCGATATTAAAGATGGGGTAGCAAGGTTGATTAATTATGAAACAGATAATGAATCTGGTCAACTTGTGCCAAAAGTTAAGGTGGATGGTGCGGATAAAGGTATTATTAAATCTTTTAAGGTAACGACCGATGCTTTTGCTGTTTCTACGGCAGGTGGTATAGCTAGTAATAAACTAGTGAACCATAAGAAGTATTATTTCATGGGCGTTGCTTACGCATATAATAATTTCTTAACCTATAAGCCCGACACAGATCCTGTAAGTAGCCCTGATGCGAATTATTTAGGTCAGAAAAGACCCTATTTGGAAGGTAGAAAGGTGAAAAAAGCATCTGGTATTCCTCACATTAGTTCCCTGGAAAAAGATGGCACAGTCCTGCAGTCTTATTATGGATATGGTCCTAAAATTACTCGTATAGAAGGGCAAGGCAACGGTGGGAATATTCTCGATATGACCGATGAAAGTATCAATAAAATACTTGCTAATAACTTTGATCCTAATCCTACTTATGTTAACGGTAGGGGACCAGTTAATATAAAAGTGATAGATCCATTAAAAGTAAAAAATACTACCTACACTCTTAAATTAATGAAATGGAATGGCTTGGGCAATGCCGCTGTACCATTAACCCCTACGGATGGTGATGTATTAAATATGGGCGTGGTGAATCCTGACAGATCAACCTGGGTATTAATTGATAATAATAGTGGTGAAACATACCAGTTGGATACCACTATTAGGATGGGTAAAGAATATGTTATGCCTGAAATAGGTTTGTCTATTACGATGGAACAGGTTTATGACCCAGGTTCTCAATTAAAAGGAACAAGCACCTATACTGTGGATAGAAACACTTATACGGATGGCGATTTTCTGGAAGCTACTATGACTTTTTCAGAACCGCACAAAGCATGGTTATCAGGAGTTACAGATGGTATCACCTCTACTAATCCTTCACCATTTAACTGGATAAGAAGTGGGGTTTCTGCAATAGCAATAGGTATAGGATGCCCAACGAATGAAAAAGCAGATTGTGGGGGCGCCATTTCTGGTTATATAGGATGTACAGAGTGGACAGACAAAAATAATGTAATGGCTGATATATTAGGTGGAACCTGGGCACCTTATTGTATTACTGCTTACTCCGGTAAATTTAGTGGTGGATGTGAAATATATGCAGGTCCGGGATACGATTCCAGAATTCGGTTTAGCACGGTTTCAGATGTTAATCCATCAAGAGTTGAGCCCGCATACCTTTCCAGCATTGATTTGGTGATTACATCTGATAAAAGTAAATGGTCAAGATGTATGGTTATTGAAATGCAAGATGATCCTAATTTAGCAGAAGGGGGAGCTTTGAAATTCCAAATACGAAAACATCCTTCTGTTGATAAAAATGGCAACCCCGGCGACGGAATTGTAACCAATGACCCTAACGATGCGGACTATATTGCTGCCGAAGGTATGAGTTGGTTCCCCGGTTATGCTATTAATGTTGAAACGGGCGAAAGGTTAAATATTATATTTGGTGAAGATAGCTGGAACTATACCGATAATGGTAATGATTTGATTTGGAACCCAACATCCAACATTACAGGGTCTGCATATCTTTATACTTTTGGGGGAAGGCATAACATTTATATTTTAGGAAATAACAGGTATGAAGTGTACAATACAAGTACATCTTCTATCCCGGAAGTAGCAGCTCTTAATGGAACACCAGTTGGGGCAGGTAGGTATGATGGGTGTAAACAACTTTATCCGCAATGGAAAGCCGTTTACTCAAATGTTACAGGAACCAATAGAAATCAGGTGGCCAGATTATTCCGATCCATCTTGAATGATATGATGTGGGTAAACATGCCAGTACTTACAAGCAGTAAATATAATTTCAAAAATCCGACTCAAATACCTACGGGTGTAAAGGTCAGAATAAGAGTGAAAAAACCATACAGATACGGTTATTCTACATTTTATACAGATACCATTCCAGGTCCATCTCCCTATTATGCTGAATTATTAACATGGAGGTTCCCGCCTTTTGCAAGTTTATTGCCTGCCAATGTCGGAACATTGACCAATGTTTCTGCTTCTCCACAAAATAATAACTTCCCAATGTATCAATTTTCTACCAGTGATATTTATACAATTACCAATAAAGATGAGATTGCCAAAAATGCATTAGATATTATCCGTGTTGTTCCTAATCCTTACTATGGCTATTCCACTTATGAAGGTAATCGCCTTGAAACAAAAGTAAAAATAACGAACCTTCCAAGCGACTGCATAGTAAAAATTTACACATTGAATGGAACCCTTATTCGCACATTGAATCGAAATATGGAAAATACGGAAGATCAATTCACTTATACCAATGATTTCAAACAAGCAAAATGGTTACCTTATATTGAGTGGGATTTGAAAAATCAAAATGGAATACTTGTAGCAAGCGGCATGTACATCATTCATGTAGAATCTCCAAAATTTGGTGAGAAAATCATCAAGTGGTTTGGAATCATGCGTCCCTATGATTTACAAAACTTCTAATATAATCAAACTTTAAATTATGATTAAAATGAAATACTCATTTATTATTGCTTTATCTCTGCTTTTATTAGTGTTCAATGAGGCAGAAGCAGGTAATCCTGAACGTGCTGGTCAGGCAGGCGCTACTCAATTATTAATTAATCCTTTTGCCCGTTCTTCCGGTTGGGCAGGTGCTAATCAAGCCAATACGCGTGGTATTGAAGCACAGTTCTGGAATGTAGCCGGCACTGTGTTTACTAAAAAAACCGAATTATATTTTTCAAGAGCAGATTGGTTAGTCGGAAGTGGCATTAATGTTAATACGCTTGGTTTTACTCAAAAAGTAGGTGAAGTAGGGGTATTGGGTTTTGGATTGGTGAATATTAATGGCGGCAATTTAATTCGTACTACTGAGGACCAGCCAGAAGGTGGTATGGGTACGTTTTCCCCTAACTTTTTAAATTTGAGCGTATCTTATGCAAGAATGTTTTCAGACGATATTTATGGAGGCATCAACATTAAATTAATTAATGAAAGAATACCCGGTATTCAAGCGACAGGCATTGCTGTAGATGGGGGAATTCAATACCACACCGGAAAATATAAACAGGTACACTTTGGGGTATCTATCAAAAACTGGGGACCTAAAATGCAATATAGAGGCGATGCCTTGACATTTCAAGCATTTACTAAGGTGCCACCAGAATATCAAAGAACTGTGCAGAATCGCTCTGCTTATTTTGAAATTCCACTGGCTATGAATATTGGTGCTTCTTATGATTTTAATTTGACAGGCGATACAATTATTAATGGTATCCGTGAACATCGTTTGACGGTTGCAGCCAATTATTTGTCAAATTCCTTTACATACGATAATTATTTATTGGGCTTAGAGTACGCATGGAAAGAAAGAGTTATGTTGCGTGCTGGTTTTCAAGGAGAGAAATACATTTTGGATAGTACCAAACGAATGACGGCACTTACAGGTCCTACTGCTGGAATAACTATTGAATGGCCTTTTAATAAAGAAAAAAACAGCACAGTTGGACTGGATTATTCTTATCGCTTTACCAATCCGTTTGGTGGCGTTCATACTTTTGGAATAAGAGTCAACTTGTAATTTTCTAATAATTTAATTATCTTTGCAGTGCAAATCCCGAATATTTCGGGATTTTGCTTTTTTATTAAAAAATAAAAATCTATGAGTAATTTTGTGTTTTATACGGAAGAAGGTTTGCAAAAATTAAAAGAAGAATTGCATCGCTTAAAAACTGAAGAAAGAAAAAAAGTGGCTCAACAAATAGCAGAAGCCAGAGAAAAAGGTGATTTAAGTGAAAATGCAGAATACGATGCAGCCCTCGAGGCGCAAGCTCACCTGGAAGCAAGGATTGGAGAATTAGAGCAATTGCTTCAAAACGCCCGGGTGGTGGATCAAAGTCAGCTTAATACAGAGAAAGTTTCAATGTTTACAAAAGTAAAATTGAAAAATCATACTACCAAAACGGTAGTAGAATATTATTTAGTGGCTGAAAATGAGGCAAACATTACACAAGGCAAAATGTCTATAACTTCACCTATTGGAAAATGTTTGATAGGCAGAAGTGTTGGGGAAATTGTTGAAGTGAAAGTACCCGCCGGCACTTTAAAGCTTGAAATATTAGAAATAAGCATATAATTATGCCAAGCATTTTTTCAAAAATTGTTACAGGAGAAATACCTTCTTACAAGGTGGCCGAAAATGATCAATTCCTTGCATTTTTAGATATATTTCCATTAACAAAAGGGCATACTTTAGTTATTCCTAAAAAAGAAGTCGATTACATTTTTGATTTAGATGATGCAACTTATTTGGGATTAATGGATTTTTCTAAAAAAGTGGCTATTGCCATCAAAAAAGCAATACCTTGTAATCGCCTCTCTATGCAAGTCATTGGTCTGGAAGTGCCACACGCTCATGTGCATTTAATCCCAATTAATACTATGAGCGATTGTAATTTTGCTAATACCAAATTGCAATTGTCAAAAGAAGAGTTTGAAGCCATTGCAGCTTCTATTCGTCAAAATGTTATTCTGTAATTTTTCAAAAACATGGTGAACTGGTTATCTGAAATTCAGAGAAGACGCACATTTGCTATTATTGCTCACCCCGATGCCGGAAAAACAACTTTGACAGAAAAGTTATTGCTCTTTGGTGGTGCTATTCAAATTGCAGGTGCTGTAAAATCTAATAAAATCAACAAAACAACTACATCTGATTTTATGGAAATTGAAAAACAAAGAGGTATTTCGGTTTCCACTTCAGTAATGGCTTTTGAATACAAAGGTTATAAAGTTAATATCCTTGATACTCCCGGCCACGAAGATTTTGCAGAAGATACTTACAGGACACTTACGGCTGTTGATAGCGTAATACTTGTAATAGATTGTGTGAAGGGTGTGGAAAGTCAAACACGAAAATTGCTGGAAGTATGTAGAATGCGCAATACGCCGGTAATTGTGTTTATTAATAAATTAGACAGAGAAGGAAGAGATCCTTTTGATTTATTGGACGAAATTGAAAAGGAATTAAAAATTAAGGTATTCCCGATGACCTGGCCTATTGGGATAGGTAAATTATTTAAAGGCGTTTATCATTTGCAGGAAAGAAGATTAAATTTATTTAATAGTGAAAATAAGTTTGTAAAGACAGATAATTATGTTTCAATAACGAATATTCATGCAAAAGAGTTAAATGAAAATATCGGAGAAAATTTTGCAAATAAATTGCGTGAAGATGTGGAGATTATTCAAGGCGTTTATGATGTGTTTGAAAAAGAAGAATACTTAAAAGGTAATTTAAGTCCAGTATTTTTTGGTAGTGCAGTCAATAACTTTGGTATACAAGAGTTGTTGGACACATTTGTAGAAATTGCACCTGCACCCAAAGGTAGAGAAAGTAATGAAAAATGGATTCCATCGGATTATCCAAAATTTACAGGTTTTGTTTTTAAGATTCATGCGAATTTAGATCCGAAGCATAGAGATAGAATAGCGTTTTTAAGAATAGTATCTGGTAAATTTGAACGAAATAAAAATTACTATCATGTTCGCCAGGATAAGTGGCTTAAGTTTAGCAACCCAACGGCTTTTATGGCACAACAAAAAAATGTCATTGATGAATCACATCCGGGAGATGTGATTGGATTATATGATTCTGGAAATTTTAAGATTGGAGATACATTGACAGAAGGAGATAAACTACAATTCAAGGGTATTCCGGCTTTTTCACCAGAGATTTTCAAATATGTAGTGAATAAAGATCCGATGAAGACCAAACAACTTCAAAAAGGACTTGAACAATTAACTGAAGAAGGTGTAGCACAATTGTTTTACAAGAAAACGGATAATAGAAAAATTGTGGGGACTGTGGGGCAATTGCAATTTGAAGTATTACAACATCGTTTGGCACATGAGTATTCGGCAAAATGTGATTTTGATAGTTTGCCTATTTACAAAGCATTGTGGCTTTCATCAAAAGATGAAAAAAAATTACACGAATTTCTTCAGGAACGTTCACTATACATTGCTTACGACAAAAGTGATCGTCCGGTATTTCTGGTGGAGTCAGCATGGTTATTACAAATGGCACAAGAGAAATATCCGGAAATTCAATTTAATGCCATTGATGAGTTTGAGTAATCAACAATTTGATTGTGAGATATTTGAAGTGTTAGGTGATTAAGTGGTAGGTTTAATTTTTTTCCTTCTTCTTTTCCACTTATTATATCCCCATATACCGACAACTAATGCAATAATCGGGACTTTCAAAGAAACTAATCCATTGTGGCCAACATAACATAAAAATCTTTCCCATCTATATTTGCCATCTTTCGAGTTTTTGAATAAAGAAGTAATAAAAGATTTCCCACTAATTGGGTTATTGTCTTCATATTTAACGCTTAACCAGATGAAAAATGGTTCACCTACAATATGATCAAATGGCACAAATCCCCAGCTTCTGGAATCAGCACTATTATGACGATTATCTCCCATCATCCAGAAATAATCTTGTTTAAAAGTATAGGTTTCAATGGGTTTACCATCATAAAATACTGTACCGTTTTTTATCTCAACTTGATGTGTTTTACCAAAATCATCATACGTATCCATAATTTTTCTGTATAAAATAAAATTAGTACTATCCATTTTAATAGTCATGCCTTTATGAGGAATAACAAGCGGACCAAAATTATCATTATTCCATGGAAACTTTTCATGATGAGGAAAAATAGTCATATCTTTTTGTCCTTTTGGATCTATTTTTCGTTCTACTGAAAGAACACCATCCATTTGCTTTACTTTTTCTGCCGTATATTTAGGCATCGTAAGTAAGTACACACAAGTATCTTTTCGGGTTTGTATTAAATCACCTTCTCCAACATAAATGTCTAACGCATCTAAAAGTTGAAAGTTACTCAGCACAATTCTTCCATTTCTTTCCATTCGTTCTCCAAACAACGCCCCTTTGGTAGTTACATAATATTTAAATTGAGCATGTTCGGGGGTGGGTTGTTTTTTCCCATTGATGTAAATGATACCATTCCGAATTTCAAAAGTATCGCCGGCTATGGTTACACAGCGTTTTACATAATGTTCTCTTTTATCTACAGGCCTTGCCACAATTTTTCCAAAAGTTTTTTCATTCAAAGGATTTATGTTGTTAGGTTGGTGTACATATTCCCAAGCCATTCGGTGATAAGCATCATCAGAGGCCAACGTCTTGCCGGCTTGTATGTCTTCGTTTTTCATCATCATGGCAATTAATCGTACGGCTTGATAATAACTGATGTCCTGCATGTTTTGAATCACAGTATCTCCGTCCGGATAGTTGAATACCACAATTTCATTACGTTCTACTTTTCCGCCAATGGGTATTCTCATATAAGGTAATTTTACCCAATTGACATAAGCAGGAATAGAATTGGTGCCAATTAATGTATGGTGTGAAAATGGAAATGCTATCACAGTTTGTGGAATACGCGGACCATATGCTAGTTTATTGACAAACAAAAAATCACCTACTAATAATGTTTTTTCAAGAGAAGAAGTTGGAATGGTAAATGCTTCAATAAAAAACGTGCGAATAATAGAAGCTGCAATGGTTGCAAATACAATAGGATCTACCCATTCCTTGACAAATTTAGAAGGTTCTGGTGTGTACTTCTCTAATCCGACAAATTTTATATTTTTATCAAAAATAAGAGAGATGAAAAACAAAGGCGGTAATAAAGATGCTAATAATAATTCAGAAGTTTTTGTTTTATCCAAAGCACGGGCAGTATTAAAACCATAAACCCCCCACATGATTAAATTTACACCGGGCACTATCATAATCAATGACCACCACCATGGTTTTTTAAGAGCTTGAGCTAATTTATAAAAATTATGTATAGGAATAAGCGCATTCCATACGGGAATTTGAAGTACTTTAAAGATTTTTGCAATACCAAAAAAGGAAAAAAAAGTGAGAACTAGAAATATGACATTGCCCATTTTGACGTTTTTTGAATTGGCAAAAATGTATAAAATATCTTTTGTTCAATAATTTTTTTATTTTTTTAAACCTTTTCCTTTATTTTGCATCAAAAGAATGAAAACTCAAAAAATAAACTTATGAAAACAAAACACATTTTAATCAGCGCTGCAAGCTTGAGCATAATTGCTGCTCTTACCATTACATCTTGCAAGAAGAAAGATAAAAACGAAGAACAGCCAGATACCAATTATTCTTATGTAAACGACCACAATCTGGCAGAAACCCACAACAACGATGTTGGAAACATTGGTTCGGAAGCCGGCGAAACAGGTAGTGTGAATAATTACCGACTGGAAAACGGAAATGCTGTTTACGGAATTGAATCAGCCCCTTGTGCTACAGTAACATTAGATTTATCTGCTAAACAATTTACGGTTGATTTTGGTCCTACTTTGTGTTTATGTAAAGACGGCAGATATCGTTCCGGAAAATTAATCTACAATTATTCTGCTTCCACCAATGGTGCTGTTTGGCCAAGACAACCGGGTTATTCTATCACATGTACTTCTCAAAATTATCTGGTATCCAATTCTTCATCCCCTGCTGATTCTTATACGGTAAACATTATTAACCGTACCCATACCAACACGACGCCTGTTGGATTTAATCCTTCTACTACTAATTTAACATGGACAATATCTGCAAACATTCAAGTGATTAAACCTGCTAGTGCTGGTGGCGGCACAATCTCATGGAATAGTAACAGAACAATAGAATTGATGAACACTAATGATACAACAGTATATGATCCATCTGGTAACGTGCCGATTGCATGGAATAAAGTAAAACTCAAAATCAATGGATCTACAAACGGTACAACTGCCAACGGCGTATCATACTCTTCTACATCAAGTAATTTGTTATGGGACACACAATGTACTCCTGATCCATTAAGACCTTTCCGCCATCCCTTTACATCTGGTACTATTACCTTTACGCCATCTGGTAAGCCCGCAAGAGTGATTGATTTTAGTTATGGTGGCGGTTGTGATTTTCTGGCACAAGTATGTATTCCTGCATACAACTTCTGTGCAAATATCACTTTACCATAATTTTTATTACGTTGTGAAATCAAAGGGGACAACGCTATGTCCCCTTTTATATTTATGACCACCTCTGAAATAGATAAAAGGATATTAGAATTTATTGCACAATCTGACAAACAAAATCAGGCCTTAAAATTATTGATTGACTCCTATCAAAAAAGATTGTACTGGCAAATACGAAGAATAGTCATTCATCACGAAGATGCAGATGATGCCTTGCAAAACACATTCATCAAAGCATGGCAAGGATTGAAGAATTTCAATCAAAACAGCAGTTATTCACATGGCTTTATAGAATCGCTACCAATGAAGCATTGCAGATATTGAGAAAAAAAGCCCAACAAAATCATATACCTTATGAAAATGTTGCTCAACACTTAAACAATTCTCTGATGAGTGATCCATACTTTAAGGGCGATGAAATTCAAAAAAAATTACAACAAGCCATTTTATCTTTACCTGAAAAACAACGATTGGTATTTAATATGCGTTATTATGATGAATTGAGTTATGAAGAAATAGCGGAGATATTGGAAACCTCTGTAGGAGCACTTAAAGCATCTTATCATCATGCCGTTAAAAGAATTGAAGAGTATTTATTAAACCAAATTGAAAATTAAACATCTAACTAACAGATATGATTGAAAACAAAAACATAGTTGACAAACCAGAGTTCAAGTCCAATCCATTTGATGTGCCAGAAGATTATTTTGAATCCAACAAATTAAAATTACTGGAAAAACTTTCTTCTAATCATTCTATAGCATTCCAAGTCCCAGAAGATTATTTTGAAACCAATGCTTTGAAATTAAAAGAGAAAATTTTATCAGATAATCAAAACACTTTTGATATTCCGCAAGATTATTTTGAACAAAGTAAACAAAATATCATTAAAAAAATCAATACTACTGCTTATTCAAAAAGAAAAATTATTCGTTTGGCAGTATATTTCTCTGCTGCGGCTGCCTTGCTGATTGCAGTGTGGGGCACATGGCTATATCTACAAGTATCCGAAAACGCACCAACTCCGATTAAACCTTGCCAAACCATTGCCTGTCTTACTAAAAAAGATATTTTATCAAAAGAGCAAATATTGGACGATGAATTATTAGAAGAAAGTATTTCAGATGAATCGCTTGAAAAATATCTTGAAACTTCTAAACCTTCTCCCAAAGATACCAATACGAATGCCTTACATGAGTCGTTTTAATCTACATAATATTGTAATATTTATTTTTGTCTTGGTCTTGAAAAGTATTTCTCAAAATCCTAAAGTAGATCAAGCAAGAGCCAATTTTATTGCGCAAAAATTACAATTGACAGAAGCCAAAAGTCAAAAATTTTGGCCATTATACAATGAATACATTGATAAAATCAAATACATTCGTAAAGAACGAAAAAAACTTTTTATACAATATCAATATTCTCTAAATCCAGCAGAGGCAGAAGAATTTACAAAAAAGTATATTCAATTTGAAAGCGCAGAAACACAAATAAAACAGGAATATGTTCAAAAATTCAAACAGGTGATAGGCATTGTCAAAACAGCATATTTTATCAAAGCAGAAGAAGAGTTTAGATTAGAATTAGTGAAAATCCTCAAATCGGATTAGATGAATGTCTGGCAAAAGAATAAATACTGGCTAATGCTCTTCCTGTGTAACTACTTAGTTGCACAAAACGATTCTTTAAAGATGAAGTTGCCTAAACATTATTTTAATACCATTTTAGTTTTAGATTATTATCAAAAGCCAAGAGTAGATTTGCCACTAATAGATTATGTGCATCAGAAATTAAAATCCTATCAGATTCAGCAAACAACATTTGCATGCAGCATTCCAGTATGGACAAAAGAGATTATCCAATCCGATTCAAGTTGGGCAAATTTTAATTTATTACTCACCGGTTATTTTCTGTCATACAATCCTAATTTTTCTGGATTATTTGAAAGGCACATTTTGAAGAAAAGTGGAGTAGGTATTCGTATGATATACAACAATGGTAAGAAGTCCATTTTTTTCGCAGATTTCTCACCATTTTCTACGTTTGATAAAAATGATAGAATGCATACCAGAGTATTGAGAATGGCCAGTTTATTGTTGTGGAGTTATAGTCCTTCAAACAAATTCAATTTGCGATTAGGACTTACAAAGTCATTTATGTGGGGCAATCGGTATTATTTGCTATTCGTAGGCATTAGAGTGGGGCAGTTGAACAAAGTCAATTTTAGTTTTCAGTTCCCAAGAATTATGAGTTTAAATATTCCGATAAAAAATTATTTTCAAATTTCACTATTTACAAAACCACAAGGAGGATTGTTTAGCATCAGTAATAAAGATACTATTTATCCAGCATTTTTGAATGAAAACAAAGTAGTGTATTTAGGTAGATACGAGTTTTTAAGCGGTTTAAGAATAGATGTAAAAATTGGAAAACATTTTAATTTTTATATTGCAGGAGGCAGCACAATTAATAATTTTTTAGCGATGTATTCTTTGCAATTTAATAGAAACAGACAATTTGAATATCGTCCATTTTTCAGGAATGAACAAGGAAAAACACCGTTTATAAATTTTGGATTAACTCTTTATTTAGGTAAAACAAAAAGTTATTACAACAGATATTCTATTGATGAAATGAAACACTTGAATAATGAGATGGGAGTGGGAGATAATAATACACAAGTGTATCAACCAACGGATAATTTTAAGAGAAAAGAAACATTTAAGGTAGATAATACTGAAGTAAGCGATTTAATCAATAGTTTTGATTATTAAGAGGTTAGTTTTTTATTGGGATATAAAATAAACTCTACGGAAACCAATTTCAATAGAGGGTTTATTTGAACTTATATTAAAAAATTAAGCCCCTTCCTTAGGAAGGGGCTTAATAAGGTGCGTTATGAATTATTTTACTTTACTTTACTCTTTCTTCTTCTTCTACTTCTTGTTTACTAGCCATTAATTGCTCGTACTCTTCCAGAGAACCAACTACCAGTTTGTCATATTTTCTTAGTCCTGTTCCGGCAGGTATTAAATGTCCCACTATCACATTTTCTTTCAATCCTAACAAGGGGTCTTCTTTACCACTTACAGCTGCTTCGTTTAATACTTTTGTTGTTTCTTGGAAAGAGGCCGCTGAAATCCAACTCATAGTTTGCAAGGATGCTTTGGTGATACCTTGTAAAATGGGTTTAGCAGTGGCGGGTTGAGCATCTCTGGCTTCTATTAGTTTCATGTCTTTTCTCTTTAATACGGAGTTAATTTCTCTTAGTTTTCTGGCGGTGATGATTTGTCCGCGTTTTACTTCGTTCGAATCGCCCGGGTCAATAACCACCTTATTTCCGTATATTCTGTCGTTTCCCATCATAAACTCAATTTTACTTACGATTTGCTGTTCCAAAAAGTTAGTGTCGCCGGGTTCTACTATTTCAACTTTACGCATCATCTGCCTTACAATCACTTCAAAGTGCTTATCATTCAATCTCTGTCCTTGTCTTCTGTACACTTCCTGAATTTCATTGACGATGTATTCTTGAACAGCAGTAGGTCCTTTGATATTGAGTATATCATTCAAACTAATTGCACCATCGCACAGAGGATCACCAGCTCTTACATAATCATTTTCCTGTACCAGAATATGTTTCGTCAATGGTATTAAGTAGGTTCTTCTTTCACCGGTTTTTGATTCTACAATAATTTCACGACTTCCTCTTTTTACTTTTCCAAAACTTATAGAGCCATCTATTTCGCTCACTACGGCCGGGTCAGATGGGTTTCTTGCTTCGAAGAGCTCCGTTACTCTCGGTAAACCACCTGTAATATCACCTGATTTAGCAGATACTCTCGGGATTTTCACAAGGATTTTACCGGCTTTAATTTTTTCATTATTGTTGACAATGATATGAGCCCCCACGGGTATGTTGTAACGTTTTAATTCATTGCCAGCGGCATCCACGATTTTAATCACAGGGTTGATGGACTTATCTTTGCTATCAATGATTACTTTGTCTCTGAATCCCGTATTTTCATCCACTTCTTCGTGATAGGTAATATTTTCAATAATGTTTTCGTATTCTACTTTTCCACTGAATTCTGCTACTATAACGGCATTATAGGGGTCCCATTCACACAGCAATTGGTCTTTTTTTACTTTTTGTCCGTTTTTAACTCTTAAGGTAGAGCCATAAGGCACATTGCCTGTAAACAATACTAAGCCCGTATTTGGATCAACTACTCTTAATTCAGAGGAACGTCCAACAACAACGTTTATTTTTTCACCACTTTGGTCTTCGGTTTCTACTGTTTTTACTTCATCAATTTCTACGATACCGTCGTATTTGGTACGAAGGGCGTTTTCAGCCATCACAACAGAAGCCGCACCACCGGCGTGGAAAGTACGAAGCGTGAGCTGAGTACCGGGCTCACCAATAGATTGTGCAGCAATTACGCCTACTGCTTCACCTAACTGTACCATACGACCATTACCTAAGTTACGTCCATAGCATTTGGCACAAACACCAATTTTTGACTCACAGGTAAGCACCGAACGAATTTCTACACTTTCAATCGGTGAGTCGGCTATTTTTTGAGCAATTGCTTCTGTGATCATTTCTCCACCTTCCATAATAAGTTCACCGGTATGAGGGTGGTAAACATTGTTAAGTGCAAAACGACCTAAAATGCGGTCATATAAACTTTCAATGATTTCATCACCTTGTTTTAAAGCCGTCATGGTAATGCCTCTTAATGTACCACAATCGTTTTCAGTAATAATGACATCTTGTGCTACGTCTACTAATCTTCTTGTTAGGTAGCCGGCGTCAGCAGTTTTAAGTGCGGTATCGGCCAGCCCTTTACGTGCCCCGTGTGTTGAGATAAAATATTCGTGTACAGTTAATCCCTCACGGAAGTTACTGATAATTGGGTTTTCAATAAATTCAGAGCTTGTACTTCCGGATTTTTGCGGTTTGGCCATCAATCCTCTCCATCCGCTCAACTGTTTTATCTGTTCGTTTGAACCACGAGCGCCTGAATCCAGCATCATATAGACAGGGTTAAATCCTTGTCGGTCTGTTTTTAGCGCTTCTATCACGGTCTTTGTAATTTTAACATTGGCATGTGTCCATATATCAATAATTTGATTGTATCTTTCTTTACTGGTGATAAAACCCATATTATAGTTGTTGAGCACTTCTTCCACTTTTTTTCTGGCGTCTTCGATGATTTCTTTTTTCCTTTCAGGCGTTGTAATATCACTGAGTGTAAAGGATAAACCGCCACGAAATGCTGTCATAAAGCCCAATTCTTTTATATCATCCAAAAACTGGGCTGTTCTAGCCATGCCAACTGTTTTCAATACATTGGAAATAATATCCCGGAGTGATTTTTTAGTAAGAAGTTCGTTGATATAACCTACTTCTTTAGGCACTTTTTGATTAAAAAGAACACGACCTACTGTTGTTTCAATAAGTTTGGATACCAGTTTTCCATTTTCCAGAGCGTTATCAATGGTAAGTTTAATTTTGGCATGCAAATCCACTTTTTTTTCATTGTAAGCAATTTCTACTTCTTCCGGGCTATAAAATATTTTACCTTCTCCTTTTACGGGCTCCTCTTTAGTGCTTGTTTTTTCTTTTGTCAAATAATAGAGTCCGAGTACCATGTCTTGTGATGGAACAGCAATAGGGGTTCCATTGGAAGGGTTTAAGATATTATGAGAAGATATCATTAAAATTTGTGCTTCAATAATAGCGGCGTTGCTCAATGGGACGTGCACAGCCATTTGGTCGCCATCAAAATCTGCATTAAAAGCGGTACAAACCAAAGGATGCAGTTGTATGGCTTTACCTTCTACTAATTTGGGTTGAAAGGCCTGAATACCCAAGCGGTGTAGGGTAGGGGCACGGTTTAATAACACCGGATGCCCTTTCAGAATGTTTTCTAAAATATCCCATATCACAGGGTCTTTTCTTTCTACTACTTTTTTGGCTGATTTTACAGTTTTTACAACACCTCTTTCAATCAAACGGCGGATGATAAATGGCTTGAATAATTCAGCCGCCATGTCTTTAGGTAATCCACACTCGTGTAATTTTAATTCTGGTCCGACTACAATAACAGAACGTCCGGAATAATCTACACGTTTTCCTAATAGGTTTTGTCTAAATCTTCCTTGTTTACCTTTTAAGGCGTCTGATAAAGATTTTAAGGGTCTGTTATTATCTGTTTTAACAGCGGTTGTTTTTCTGGAATTATCGAATAAAGCATCAACGGCTTCTTGGAGCATTCTTTTTTCATTACGTAAGATAACTTCAGGTGCTTTGATTTCAATGAGCCGTTTTAATCGATTATTACGAATAATTACTCTTCTGTATAAGTCATTTAAGTCAGCTGTGGCAAAGCGCCCTCCATCTAAAGGTACCAGAGGTCTTAATTCAGGCGGAATGACGGGTAAAACTTTGATGACCATCCATTCTGGTTTATTTTCTATTCTTTGGTTGGCCTGACGAAATGCTTCAATGACTTGGAGCCGTTTTAATGCTTCTTGTTTTCTTTGTTGGGAGGTTTCTTTGGATGCTTTGTCTCTTAGTTCAAATGAAAGGGTGTCTAAATCAATTCGTGTTAATAAATCATGAATGGCTTCAGCCCCCATTTTGGCTATAAATTTATTGGGGTCTTTGTCATCTAATAATTGATTCTCTTTGGGTAATTGTTCTAAAACGTGGTAGTATTCTTCTTCGCTTAAGAAGTCCATGTATTCAATACCGGGCTTGTCTGCCATGGGTATATTAGCAGCAGCGCCTGGTTGAATAACGACGTATTTTTCATAATAAATGATGGATTCTAATTTTTTACCGCTTAAACCTAATAAATAGCCGATTTTATTGGGTAAAGAGCGAAAATACCAAATGTGTACTACGGGCACCACTAAATTAATGTGTCCAACGCGTTCCCTTCTTACCTTTTTTTCAGTAACTTCAACCCCACAACGATCGCACACAATACCTTTGTATCGTATTCTTTTGTATTTACCACAATGACATTCGTAATCTTTTATTGGACCAAATATTCTTTCACAAAATAATCCATCTCTTTCGGGCTTGTAGGTTCTGTAATTGATGGTTTCAGGTTTTAGTACTTCTCCAGAAGAACGGCGTAAGATAGTTTCGGGAGAAGCTAAACTAATGATAACTTTTGAAAAATTGGCTTTTTGTTTTACATTTGCTTTGAGTGCCATATTGGGTTTTTTATTTAAGAGTGTTGTGAAATGGAGTTTTAATAAAGCAGGTCATTTTTATGAAAAGTATTATTCAAGGTTTACGTCCAGAGCTAAACCTTTTAATTCATGCATCAATACGTTGAACGATTCAGGAATACCGGGTGTAGGAATGTTATCACCTTTAACGATGGCTTCGTAAGTTTTGGCACGTCCGGTAACGTCATCAGATTTTATGGTTAAAAGTTCTTGGAGTACATTGGCGGCACCGTATGCTTCAATAGCCCATACTTCCATTTCGCCAAATCGTTGTCCACCAAATTGTGCTTTTCCGCCTAATGGTTGTTGAGTAATCAAAGAGTATGGTCCTACAGAACGTGCATGCATTTTGTCATCCACGAGGTGATGCAGTTTGAGCATATAGATGACACCTACAGTGGCGGGCTGACTGAATTTTTCTCCCGTGCCACCATCGTATAAGTAGGTTCTGCCGAATCTTGGTAATCCCGCATTATCTGTCCATTCATTAATTTGTTCAGGGCTTGCACCGTCAAAAATAGGGGTTGCAAATTTTACACCCAATTTTTTACCTGCCCATCCTAGCACTGTTTCATAGATTTGTCCGATATTCATCCGAGAGGGTACCCCAAGTGGATTAAGAACAATGTCAACGGGTGTGCCGTTTTCTAAAAACGGCATATCTTCTTCTTTTACAATTTTTGCAACAACCCCTTTGTTTCCGTGTCGTCCGGCAAGTTTGTCGCCTACTTTAAGTTTTCTTTTTTCTGCAATGTATACTTTTGCTAATTTAATAATGCCCGGTGGCAGGTCATCTCCGGAACTTATTTGATAGCGTTCTCTTTTGTATGCGCCAAGATATTCGTTGTATTTAATAGAATAATTATGTAATAGGGTTTCTATTAATTTGTTTGTTTCTTTATCGTTTGTCCAATGACCTGAGTTGATTTCAGGATAATCAATTCTTTCTAATGTTTTTAGTAAGAATTTTCCTCCTTTTGGAATAACTTCTTCTCCGAGGATATTTGTAACACCTGCCGAGGTTTTATCTTTTACTAATTGGAAGAGTTTTTGAACTAACTGAGATTTTAATTCTTTAATTTTTTCGTTAAATTCTGCTTCTAATTTGTCCAGAATAGTTTTTTCTTCTGCTCGTGCTTTTTTATCTTTAATAATTTTAGAAAAGAGCTTGCGGTCAATAACGACTCCTTTAACGGAAGGGGGTACTCTTAAAGAGGCGTCTTTTACGTCGCCGGCTTTGTCTCCAAAGATAGCTCTTAATAGTTTTTCTTCCGGTGTTGGGTCAGATTCGCCTTTTGGGGTAATTTTACCAACGAGAATATCGCCTTCTTTTACTTCGGTACCTATTCTAATAAGTCCATTTTCATCTAATTCTTTTGTGGCTTCTTCATTGACGTTAGGAATTTCAGACGTTAGTTCTTCTGAACCTAATTTTGTTTCTCTTACTTCCAGAGTATATTCGTCAATGTGTATGGAGGTGAATATATCTTCATGGACTATTCTTTCAGAGATGACAATAGCATCTTCGAAATTGTATCCTTTCCATGGCATGAATGCCACTAATAAATTTTTACCTAGAGCAAGTTCTCCGTTTTGGGTGGCATAACCTTCGCAAAGAACTTGACCTTTTGTAACTTTTTGACCTTTTGTAACAATTGGTTTAAGATTGATACAAGTACTTTGGTTGGTTTTTCTATATTTGGTTAGTTTGTAAACTTTTACATCGTCTTCAAAGCTTACCAATTTTTCTTTTTCGGAGCGGTTGTATTTAACATGAATTTCGTTGGCATCTACATATTCAATGGTACCGTCTGCTTCTGCGTTAATAAGCACTCTTGAATCTTTTGCGACCTGTGCTTCGATACCGGTTCCTACTATTGGTGCTTCTGCCTGAAGTAATGGAACGGATTGTCTTTGCATGTTTGAACCCATCAAAGCACGGTTGGCGTCGTCGTGCTCCAGGAAAGGGATGAGTGATGCAGCAATGGAGGCAATTTGATTAGAAGCCACATCCATGTATTGCACCTCTTCTTTATTTACTATGGGGAAGTCCCCTTCTTTTCTGGCAACAAGTTGAGATTTAAGGATGTCTCCTTTTTCATTTATGGGTTCTGTTGATTGAGCAATGATTTTATTGTCATCTTCTTCCGGGCTTAAATAAACGATATTTTCCAGGTCAACTTTTCCATTCTTAACTGGTCTGTAAGGGGTTTCAATAAAACCTAATCTATTGATTTTAGCGTAAACGGTCAAAGATGAAATTAAACCGATATTAGGTCCTTCGGGAGTTTCAATAGGACAAAGGCGCCCATAATGGGTGTAGTGTACGTCACGAACTTCAAATCCTGCTCTTTCTCTTGTTAAGCCGCCTGGTCCTAATGCCGATAATCTTCTTTTATGGGTAACTTCGGAAAGCGGATTGGTTTGATCCATGAATTGAGACAACTGATTGGTGCCAAAGAAGGAGTTGATAACGGCCGAAAGTGTTTTAGCATTAATTAAATCGGTAGGTGTAAATACTTCATTATCCCGAACATTCATTCTTTCACGAATGGTGCGTGCCATTCTTGCAAGCCCTACACCAAACTGTGCAGCAAGTTGTTCGCCCACGGTTTTAATTCTTCGGTTGCTTAAATGGTCAATATCATCTACGTCTGATTTTGAATTTACTAAGTCGATGAGGTATTTTATGATTAAGACAATGTCTTCTTTTGTAAGTACACGAATATCAATAGGGGTATCAATGCCTAGTTTTTTATTCAAGCGATATCTTCCTACTTCACCTAAATCGTATCGTTTATCTGAGAAAAATAATTTATCAATGGTGGAACGCGCTGTTTCTTCATCGGTTGGCTCGCTGTTTCTTAATAATCTGTATATGTGGTAAATGGCATCTTTTTCTGAGTTGGTTAAATCTTTTTGAAGTGTGTTGTATATGATTGCGTATTGGCTGGCATCTGCGCCTTCTCTATGTACGACAATTGTTTTTGCCTGTGATTCTAAAATAACATCAATATGTTCTTCCTGAATAATGGTTTCTCTTTCAAGCAATACTTCATTTCTTTCTATAGACACTACTTCACCAGTACCTTCGTCCACAAAATCTTCGAACCATGTTTTTAAGATTCGAGCGGCCAGTTTTCTTCCTACAGCTTTTTTAAGAACATTTTTAGTAACAGGAATTTCTTCGGCGAGTTTAAATATTTCAAGTATATCTTTATCTGTTCCAAATCCTATTGCTCTAAGCAGAGTGGTAACAGGTAATTTTTTCTTTCTATCAATATAGGCATACATGGTGTTATTGACGTCTGTAGCAAATTCAATCCATGCGCCTTTGAATGGTATTACTCTTGCACTATATAATCTGGCGCCACTGGCGTGTCTGCTTAGTCCAAAAAATACACCAGGTGAACGGTGAATTTGAGAAACTATGACTCTTTCTGCGCCGTTAAAAATAAAAGAACCTCTTGGTGTCATGTAGGGAATGTTTCCTAAGTAAACATCTTGCATGATGGGTTCAAAATCTTCGTGCTGGGGGTCTGTACAATATAAATATAATTTTGCTTTGAGAGGGACGCTATAGGTTAAGCCCCTTTCAAGGCATTCTTCTATCGTGTATCGTGGCGGGTCGATGTAATAATCTTTAAATTCTAGAACAAAAACCCCGCGTGCATCTACAATCGGAAAATTTTCTTGAAATACTTTATAAAGTCCTTCATTTTTTCTATTTTCCGGCGTTGTTTCTAGTTGGAAAAAATCTTTGAACGATTGTAGTTGTATTTCCAGAAAGTCGGGGTATTCAGTTTTAAATGGGTTGGTAGAAAAGTCAATTCTACCGGTTTTGGTGGTTTTTGTTTCTGTTTTTGACGCTGATTGATGTTTAGATGTTGCCAAGGCCGTAAATTTTAAGTTATTGATTTGAAGTTAATTAGGATAAAAAATAAAACACAAAGAACAGAAAAGATGGCTTTTTTAAAAGCATCTTTTCTGCCTTTGTATTAGTTTTAGAAAATAGCATTATTTAACTTCAACTTTCGCGCCTGCTTCTTCAAGTGCCTTTTTAATAGATTCTGCTTCTTCTTTTGAAATACCTTGTTTAACAGGTTTGGGGGCTTGGTCAACAAGATCTTTTGCTTCTTTTAGTCCTAATCCGGTGAGTTCTTTTACTACTTTGACAACACCTAATTTTTGAGCGCCTGCATCGGTCAGGATAACATCAAAAGTTGTTTTTGCTGCAGCAGCGTCTCCGGCACCGGTTCCTCCTGCTACAACCACAGCAGCGGCGGCAGGTTCAATGCCATATTCATCTTTTAAGATTTTAGATAATTCTTGTACTTCTTTTACTGTTAAGTTTACTAATGATTCTGCAATTGCTTTAACATCGACCATAATTGTTTGTTTTTTAAGGTTAGTTAATTTACTTTTTTTGTATTAGTTGTTTATTTTTAAGCGGCGGTTTCTTCGCCTTTTTTGTTTTCTAAAGCAGAAATTACGCGGCGAATAGGTGATTGTAACAAGCCGATAATATCTGCGATGAGTTCGTTTTTAGATTTTAATTGTGCAAGGGTATTCACGTTTTCATCTCCAATGTATAATGTTTCTTCAACGAATGCTGCTTTTAAGATGGGTTTACCGTTGCATTTTTCTTTGAATTCTTTAATGATTTTAGCGGGTGCATTCGGTGTTTCATAAGAGAAGAGTAGTGCGGTTTCTCCTTTCAGGTAGGGGATCATGTCTTTTAGCACATCTTTTCTTTCGGACTGTTCAATGGCTTTTTCAATCAATGTATTTTTTGCAACCTTCATTGTTATTTTTTTCTCAAAGCAGGCACGACGAATTAAGTTAGTATTGATGCCATTGATAGTTGAGCAGTCCACCATGTAGATCTTATCACTTGAATTGATAAGTTCTACTAAATCATTTATGATTTGTGCTTTTTCTTGTTTGTTCATAAGAATTGGTTTAATTGAGGTTTTTTGTGTCTACTTTTATTCCTGGTCCCATTGTACTGCTTAATGTGATAGATTTGATGTAGGTGCCTTTTGAAGCCGCCGGCTTGAGTTTTAGTATGGTTTGTATGATTTCATTGGCATTTTCTGTAATTTTTTTGGCATCAAAGGAAACTTTTCCTGCAACGGAATGTACAATACCGGATTTGTCTGTTTTAAATTCAACTTTCCCGGCTTTGGCTTCCTGTATGGCTTTTCCCACTTCCATAGTAACGGTACCGGTTTTAGGGTTAGGCATTAAACCTCGAGGACCGAGGATTTTACCCAATGCTCCCACCTTACCCATTACGTTGGGCGTTGTGATAATAACATCTACATCTATCCATCCGCCTTTGATTTTTTCTATGTAATCATCTAGTCCGACATAATCGGCGCTGGCCTTTTTGGCTTCTTCTTCTTTGTCTGCAGGAACCAGTGCAAGTATTCTTACACTTTTTCCTGTTCCATGAGGAAGCATGGTGGTACCTCTTACGAGTTGGTTGGACTTTTTAGGGTCAATTCCCAAGCGAATGGCAATATCAATGGTCGCATCAAATTTTGTGGTGCTTGTTTCTTTAGCGAGTGCAGCTGCCTCTTCCAAAGAGTAGGTTTTGTTTGGATCGATTTTTTTAAGTACTTCTTTTCTTTTTTTTGTTAACTTTGCCATAGGTTTAGATTTTCCCTCCCGCGTTTGCGGTAAAACGGGTTTGTTAATGGATAATTAGTTTTGAAAAGGTGATTCGCCAACGACATTAACCCCCATGCTTCTGGCTGTTCCTGCGATCATTTTCATAGCACTTTCTACAGTGAAGCAATTCATATCTGGAAGTTTGTCTTCAGCAATTTTTCTAATCTGTTCCCATGTAATATTACCCACTTTCTTACGATTACTTTGATCGGAACCTTTTTGAACTTTTGCAAGTTCTTTTATTTGTGCTGCGACTGGAGGTCTTTTAATTATAAAGTCAAAGGTTTTGTCGGAATACACGTTGATAATCACAGGCAGAAGTTTGTCTTTCATTTCCTGTGTACGGGCATTAAACTGCTTACAGAACTCCATAATATTGACTCCTTTTGCACCTAATGCAGGTCCGATAGGGGGGGCTGGGTTGGCTGCGCCACCTTTAATCTGAAGTTTTACGATTGCGAATAGTTGCTTTGCCATATATGTTTGTTGTTTAGGTTGTTGAGAGTAATTAAGTCAGAAATTGGAAGCAGCAAGCGGATTTCTGCTTAATGTACCTCAATTTTTTTTATTCTTTTTCAACTTCTCCAAAGTTTAATTCAACGGGTGTTTTTCTTCCGAAAATCTTTACGGTTACTTTTAATTTTTTCTTTTCAGTATTTACTTCTTCAATAATGCCTGTAAATCCGTTGAATGGGCCATTGATGATTTTTACGGATTCACCTAACGAAAAATTTGTTTCTACCATTCCTTCTGATTCGCTTAATTCATCTACTTTTCCAAGGATGCGGTTAATTTCTGTAGTTCGTAAGGGAATTGGAACTCCACCTTTCGTTTCGGTTAAAAATCCTAATACACCCGGTGTATTCCGAATGCTGTGCTTCACTTCTCCGTTTAAATTAGCTTCAATTAAGATATATCCAGGAAAATAGTTTCTTTCTTTGGTAATTTTTTTTCCGCCTCGTATTTGAATAATTTTTTCAGTAGGAATAAGTATTTGTGCTACAAAGTTGTTGAGATTTAATCTTGTTAATTCGGATTCAATATAAGATTTTACTTTTTTTTCTTGCCCGCTAATTGCTTTAATAACATACCATTTCATTTCTGTTGATGGTTTTTGTAAATCCGTAATGGCATTATTATTGTTGATATTTTCACTCATTTCGTTATAGATAAAAATTGTTTTTAGATGCTATTGACGAGTTGGTACAAAAGTTCCATGATTTTTGAAAAAGCGCTGTCCATTGCAAAAACGACCAGGGCGATAATCACAGAAGAAATAAGTACAATGAGCGAACTCTCCTGTAATTCAGCCCCGGTTGGCCAACTTACTTTATTGATGAGTTCGTTATAGGCGTCTTTAACAAAGGAAGAGATGGAAGACATGTAATAAATTTTGGGGGTGCAAATGTAAATAAATTTTCATTACCAAAAAAATGTTTTTAAATATTTTTTGGTGCTATGAAAATTATCTTAATTTTTTTAATTAAATTATGCACGGGCAGAGAGATTCGAACTCCCATCAACGGTTTTGGAGACCGCTATTCTACCATTGAACTATGCCCGTATATTAAACACAAAGCCCATTCTACTGTTTATTTGCAGGAGAATGGGTGAGTTTGTGGTTTATATGGGTATCTAAAAAATTAGTTCAAAATTTCGGTAACTTGTCCTGCACCTACTGTTCTACCGCCTTCACGAATAGCGAAGCGTAATCCTTTATCCATTGCTACTGGTGCTATTAGTTCTACGGTAATGGTTACATTATCGCCGGGCATTACCATTTCTCTTCCGGGTTCTAATTGAATTTCCCCGGTTACGTCGGTTGTACGGAAGTAAAACTGAGGTCTGTATTTATTATGGAAAGGGGTATGTCTTCCACCTTCTTCTTTTTTGAGGATATAAACCTCTGCTTTGAATTTGGTATGAGGTGTGATAGAACCTGGCTTAGCAATTACCATTCCTCTGCGAATGTCTTTCTTTTCAATACCTCTTAATAAAAGTCCAACATTATCACCTGCTTCACCGTAATCTAATATTTTTCTAAACATTTCTACACCTGTTACAGTTGTTTTAAGTTTATCTGCATTGAATCCAATGATTTCAACTTCGTCGCCGGTATTGATAATTCCTGTTTCAATTCTACCGGTTGCTACTGTACCACGACCAGTGATGGTGAAAACGTCTTCTACGGGCATCAGGAAGGGTTTATCTTTATCACGCAGAGGGAGAGGGATGTATTCATCAACAGCTTTCATCAGTTCTACTACTTTCTCTACCCATTTTGGTTCTCTGTTTAAGGCACCCAGAGCGGAACCGCGTATAACAGGCACGTTAACGCCATCGTAACCATAGAAAGAGAGCAGGTCTCTTACTTCCATTTCAACGAGGTCAAGGAGTTCAGGGTCATCGACCATGTCCACTTTATTTAAGAATACAACGATACGTGGTACACCTACCTGACGTGCTAATAGGATGTGTTCTCTTGTTTGAGGCATTGGTCCGTCAGTAGCGGCTACTACTAATATAGCACCGTCCATTTGAGCGGCACCGGTAACCATGTTTTTTACATAGTCAGCGTGGCCGGGGCAGTCAACGTGTGCATAGTGTCTGTTTTCGGTTTGATATTCTACATGGGATGTATTGATGGTAATACCTCTTTCTTTTTCTTCCGGAGCGTTGTCGATTTGGTCGAACGATTTGGCTTCGGCGAGTCCTTTTTCTGCTAATACTTGCGTAATAGCGGCTGTTAATGTTGTTTTTCCGTGGTCTACGTGACCAATTGTACCGATGTTTACGTGTGGTTTGGAACGGTCAAATTTTTCTTTTGCCATAGTTGTTTTGTTTAATGGTTATTTTTTTGTTTTTTCCTGATGTATGATCAGGATGTTGATTTTAGTTGTTTCAGTATTAGAGCTGTTGAGCAGGATTGAACTGCCGACCTCTTCCTTACCAAGGAAGTGCTCTACCACTGAGCTACAACAGCCACATTTATTGCTGATGTAAATGTTTTTATAGCAATGTACGGTGTTATTATGGAGCGGAAGACGGGGCTCGAACCCGCAACCTTTAGCTTGGAAGGCTAAAGCTCTACCAATTGAGCTACTTCCGCCTGTGTGGGTGGTGATGGATTCGAACCACCGAAGGCGTAAAGCCAGCAGATTTACAGTCTGCCCCATTTGGCCACTCTGGTAACCACCCATAAGAGAGCCGAAGAAGGGACTCGAACCCCCGACCAGCTGATTACAAGTCAGCTGCTCTACCAGCTGAGCTACTTCGGCAATGTTTTTTCAATGTTCTTTTTAAAATTTGAGGGTGCAAGTATACAAAATAATATCTTAAATTTCCAAATAAAAATTTTTATTTTTTTGTTTTTTCTTAAAAATGATTTTTGAGTACAGGATTGTAGATAGAGTGCATTGTAATTTATTTAATAGAGAATATTTTTAGGGAGAAGTTTTTTCTCAAAAATAAGGGATGTCGGCAAGTATTTTTTGATTGTGAGATGAAATTTTATTGTATAGCAACCATAAAGACACGTTGTTAAGAAAGTAAGAACGGATAACATTTATCAACAGATAGTGGGTTTGTGTTAAAACAAGCGGAGAGAGAGGGATTCGAACCCCCGGTGCCTGTTAAGGCACAACGGTTTTCAAGACCGCCGCATTCGACCGCTCTGCCATCTCTCCGGGGGCAAAGATACGGCAAAGTTTTTTTATTTTCAAAATGTTTTTATTGTGTTTTTATTCAACACTATTTTCCTCTTCGTCTTGATAGTTATCTTTGTTATTTTTTCTGAGTTTATGCACGTTGTTCCGTTCTTCACAATGCTCTATACATTGTAATTCTTCAATACTCATCAGCCATCGCTTTCCTACTATTTCGTATTCTTCAGCATCTACATTTCATTGCTAGTATTGGTATTCCAACTAATAAAAACAAAGAAGTGATAAATAAGAAATAATTATACGAAGAATTAAAAAACTCTGATAGATGTGCCCATACATTAAAATGTTGTGTTTGTATTGAAATAAAATTTTCATTAAATAAAGAAGACAATAAAATCACTATTACAAAAACGCATACTAACAAAACAAAAACTGCAAAGGCCTTAATGATCCATTTTACATTTTAATAGATTTACTCCAAAGGATAAAATGTGTTGAATAAGATTTTGAATGAATAATACGAAAGAATTGCTCGAAAAATTGAAAAATTGTTTGGAAGTATTTTTAGCAAATTGGCTGAGGTCTTCTGCCATAGTTTTTCCGAAGATTCCCAAAATTCATCCGGGTGTCCCATTGTTTGAATTAAGGATTGTACATCTTCCATGGTGATAACTTTTTTATGGTCATTGATTTTGCCGGAAAGGATTTCAGCTATTTGGTTTTCAATATCTTCCAGTATTTCTTTTTTACCAGCATGGTTTTCAAAATATTTTTCAACACTTTGAATGTATTGAGAAAATTTTTCGTAGGCATCTTCTTCAATATTGAAAAGAAGTCCTGATAAATGAATGGTGCTTGTTTTTTTCATAGTTTTAAGTTTTGAGTGTTGAGTTATTTAATTATTTTATTGACGGATTTGACCATGTCTTCCCAGTTTTCAATGAGTTCTTTTAAAAATTTCTTGCCATCTGCTGTTAAGTGATAATATTTTCTTGGCGGTCCCTGATTAGATTCCTGCCAATTGTAGGTCAAATAGCCAGCGTCCTTTAAACGATTTAATAATGGATACAACGTTCCCTCCACTACTATCAGTTTTGCCTCTTTCAATTGTTCCAATATTTCAGTAGGATAGGCGTCTTCCTTTTCTAATATAGAAAGAATACATAGTTCTAAAATCCCTTTCCGCATTTGTGATTGAATGTTTTCATTTTTTAAGTTCATTGTATAACATTTTATTTTGTGTTGCAAATATATTTACATTAAATAGTATTATGTAATACAAGGTATTATTTTTAACAAAATTTAATAATGATTAGTTATTAGATGAAAGCAGTAAAAAATAGCAGGAAGGATTTTTTTAATAAATATGGATAAATTATTTAATTTGCAGCCATAAGAAAAGTATAAACGATTATGATAAAAACAATGCGGTCTGTAAATTTTATAGATGAACTTAAATGGAGAGATCAATTTAATAATGCTACTGCCCATGTTGAGACAATTTTGAATCAGGAAAAGACAACGGGCTATATTGGCTTTGATCCTACATCGGATTCTTTGCATGTAGGGAGTTTGGCTCAAATAATCACTTTACTGCGCTTTCAGCAGGCCGGTCATAAATCTATTGCATTAGTGGGTGGCGCCACCGGTATGATTGGTGATCCGAGCGGTAAAAAAGAAGAACGGAAACTTTTGTCAGAAGAAGAAATTCGTTACAATGCTCAGAAAATACAGGAGCAACTCAATACAATATTTTCAAAAAATTCAGAAGACAAAAGTATTGAAATGGTGAATAATATCGATTGGACAAAAAATCTTACCATCATAGATTTCCTTCGTGATATTGGGAAGCGATTTACAGTAAATTATATGCTGGCAAAGGACTCTGTCAAATCTCGCTTAGAATCTGAAATTAGCTTTACAGAGTTTACTTATCAGATCTTACAGGCCTACGATTTTTATTGGTTATTTACTCATAAAAACTGCAAGTTGCAAATGGGTGGTTCTGATCAATGGGGCAATATTACTTCGGGTATTGAACTTATCCGGAAAATGACGGGCAAAGAAGCGTATGGTATTACGACGCATTTAATTACAAAATCTGATGGCACAAAGTTTGGTAAAACTGAAAGTGGCAATGTTTGGCTGGACAAAAACAAAACGTCGCCGTATAAATTTTACCAATTTTGGATAAATACCAGTGATGAAGATGCTAAACGTTATATCAAAATATTTACATTTTTGTCAAAAGAAGAAATTGAACATTTACTTCAAACACATGATGCAATGCCGCATGAACGCGTTTTACAGAAAACATTGGCCAAAGAAATTGCTACCTTGGTTCATAGCAAGCAAGATTACGAAGAAGCACAGAAGGCATCGGTCCTATTATTTAATGGCACTATAGAAGATATAGCGCATCTGCCTGAATCCTTATTCAAAGATATTATGGAAGGCGTTCCTGTTTCTCATGTTAATGCGTCGGTTTTACAATCTGGTGTAGATATTGTTGAGTTTCTCACTACTCATACGCAGATTTTTCCGAGTAAAACTGAAGCCAGAAAGATGTTGCAATCCAATGCTATATCTATTAACAAAGAAAAAATTTCGGACATTAAACACATAATAACGCTTTCTGATGTAATGATGGGTCGATTTATTTTAATTCAAAAAGGCAAAAAAAATTACTATCTTTGTTACATAGAAAAATAAACTACCATGGCACTTAAACAAATTCAATCGCTTAAACAACAACTCAAACTCACGCCACAGCAAATACAATTGCTTAAACTCATTCAATTGCCTTTAACTGCCCTAGAACAAAAAATACAGGAGGAATTAGAAAATAACCCGGCATTAGCAACAGTAGATTTGGCTGAAAAATCAGATGATGAACTGGACTACACTACTGACAATGTAGAAGAAGAAAATACACTTGCTGAAAATGAGGAGTTGGCAGCCAATAAAAATGAAGAAATAAACATAGAGGATTATATGGACGATGAAGAACTGGATTCTTATAAGTATGAGGCCAACAATCAATATCAAAAAGAAACGGATTTTTTTTCTAATAACATTGCAGTATCATCAGAGGTTGAAAAAAATTTGAGTGAACAATTGATGGAGCAATTAGAAATGCAAGACATTGATGAAAAGCAACGCGAAATAGGTGAATATCTTATTGGCTGTTTAGATGATGATGGTTATTTGAGAAGGGATTTACAAAGTATTTCTAATGATTTATTGTTTTTAAATAATATTTCTGCATCGGTTGAGGCGATTGAAAAAGTTTTAAAGATTATCCAATCCTTTGATCCGCCGGGGATAGCCGCCCGAAGTATTCAGGAATCCTTATTACTTCAAATCCATAGAAAATTGCAATTGCATCCGGAGGATATAAATTTGCTACTTGCTAAAACTATTATTGAGAAGTATTTTGAAGAATACTCTAAAAAGCATTATGATAAATTATTGTTTAAATTAAACTCTACAGAAGATAAATTAAAAAAAGCAGCAGATATCATTACACATCTTAATCCTAAACCGGGTTATCTTCAATCCTCTCAAAAAGTAATGACGATTATTCCTGACTTTATCGTAACTATTATGGACGGCAAACCAGAACTCAATATAAACAATGCATTGATTCCTGAACTCACTATCAGCAAGGAATACATAGATATGCTGAAAGAATATAGCAAGCAAAAAAATAAGACGCTTAAAGAAGCCGGTAAGTTTATAAAAACAAAAATTGACGAAGCCAAATGGTTTATTGATGCTTTGCAGCAAAGAGAGCGCATCTTATTAACAGCAATGTATCAGATTATGCAGGAACAAAAGGAGTTTTTTGTAACCGGCGATCAAAGTAAATTAAAACCTTTATTACTCAAAGATATAGCCGAAAAAATTGATGCCGATATTTCTACTGTTTCAAGAATTGTTAACAGTAAATATGTTATGACGCCGTATGGAACATTTCCCCTTAAATTTTTCTTTTCTGAATCTATGCAAACGGAACGTGGTGAAGAAGTGAGTAATAAAGAAATCAAGCATTTTATCTGGGAAGCTATTCAGTATGAAGATAAAAGAAAGCCCTTTACAGATGATGAATTATGTGAACTCTTGAATAAAAAGGGATATAATATTGCCCGCCGGACAGTGGCCAAATATCGTGAACAGTTGGACATTCCTGTTGCCAGATTGAGAAAACAAATTTAAAGGTACAATAAAATGAGCCATTTTTCGTTGTTTAAATCTTAAAAGTATTTATGAAGTATTTCCTTATAGTTTTACTTTCTTGTTTTTTGTCCGAATTGGTGTGGACGCAATCTAATGGAGTAGGGGTGAAGTCATTTCGCTTTTTAGATATTGCAGTGCCGGGTCGTGCTGTTGCATTGGGTGGTTCTACTTCTGCATTTTACGATAACGATGTGAATTTAATTTTTTCTAATCCTGCTTCTGTAAACCCGTATGTACACAATCAATTGTCTCTTACTTATAATAATTATGTGGCAGATATGAATTTTGGTAATCTGGCTTATGCTTATGTGCTTCCCAATAAATCTGTTTTGACCGGTGCCTTGCAGTACTTTAATTATGGAAAATTTTATGGTTATGATGAATATGAACAGGAAACGGGAAAGTTTTATGCTCAGGATATTTCTTTAAATTTTTCCTATACAGATTTGTTCAAAGACACGGCTTTTTCTTATGGAATTACTTTAAAAACAATTTACTCTAATTATATTGATGCGTATGCTTTGGGGAATGTTATTGACTTTGGAATTAATTATCATAAAAAGTTTTTTTCGGCTTCTATACTTGCTACGAATATTGGAAAAATATGGAAGCCCTATCTGAAAGGATATAATTCATCCTTACCGCAAAATACAAGTATTGCTGTTTCATACAAATTACCTAAGGCGCCGTTTCGCTTACAATTAGTATACAATGATTTGTTGAACTGGCATCTGGATTATATCAGTCCTTTATTTGATATTCAGAACAATACACTTACCGGTGAAGGTATTACAATTAATGATAAAAAAAGTTTTGGAACAATTCTGGTGAAGCATTTAGTATTAAGCAATGAGATTATTTTATCCAAAAATTTTTATTTGAGAGTAGGATATAATTTCAGAAGGGCACAAGAAATGCGATTGCCCGAAGCAAGACCGGCTAATGGATTATGTTTGGGTTTTGAAGTAAAGGTCAGCCGATTTAGAATTGTATATGCTTATTCAAAATTGGCTGTTGGTGGAAACAATCATACGATTGGCTTAATGCTGAAAGTGAATGAATTGGCGCAATGGATTTCTAAAAAAGAAAGCACCGAAAACCGTGTAGATGAATCTGTCAAATAAAAATGATGTAATAATCTAATTCTCTCTCTGACTGGCTTAGAGTATCCAGTTTTTTAGTAACAAATATATTTCAATAGCAGGAATCGACAAATACCATGCGTCAAAGCGGTCTAAAATACCACCATGTCCGGGTAAAATAGTTCCACTGTCTTTTACATTGGCTAATCGCTTGAGTTTGGACCCTACTAAATCACCTACTGTTCCAACACTGCTAATGATACTACTCATGATAAGGAGGTCTATTATGGACCAGTTGGGGTAATCCGATAAGAATATACGATACAGTAAAAAGCCGGTGATTAAGGAAAAGATAAAACCACCTATCCATCCTTCTATTGATTTTTGGGGAGAAACTTCCGGCATGAGTTTGTGTTTACCTAAGTAAACGCCCGTAAAATAGGCAAATGTGTCGTTTGCCCAAATGATTAGTACAATAGACAATGGAAAATAATAAATGTACTGATATTGAAAAGAAAAATAAAATACATCTAAGGCGCTCATTAAAAATATTGTCAGATAAGTGAGTATTAAAAATTCTGCAATGGCATTAGAAAAGTTTTTTCTAAGTAAAAATTCTATAAACAAAATGGTGCTGAATATGATTAGTATTAAAAAATAGATTTTATAGTAAGTAATGGATCTATCAAAACAAGAATAAATAATAAATAAAATGGATAATAGATATTTTACCCATAAGAAGTTGTTGTCAAAATAGAAGTGTGCTTTTTTAAAGAGTTGTATGAGTTCCATCAGACCGCCTGTTGTTACAATCAACAATAATAACAGGAAAGAATAAAACGAATGAAAAATCAGAGCTAATAAAACGGCAGCAAATAAAAGTGCTGTAATGCTTCTTTTGGGTAAATCCTTCATTTAGTGAAGTTGTAATACTTTATTTAACCAACTTTCAGTAAGTACTTTCCTAAACTTATCCCATTCGGACGAATGAATAATGGAAGTGTCGTAAATAATCGTATGAGGATGTATGCTGTTATTTTGAAGTAAATGCTCTACATCATTTAATGAACAAACATTTAATTCATTATTGTTTTCATACACTACTAATTGTCTGTTAAGCAAGTTCAGATTGTATTTTTTTTCAAGGTCTTGGATGAAGTGAAATAATTGATCGGTGGCACAGCCCCCAATAGGGTTCACTTCTTCATTGTTTTTGAAGATTAATAAACGTTCTTTAAACAGTTCAAATTCGGCATTTAAGGGATGATTGTGTGAAGTCCATTGCTGAATAAAATGAAGGCATTCATCTTCAATTTGTTTTAATGGAATATCAGAAGGATTTTGCTCAATTATAAAAATCCAAATTTTTTGGTTTATATTTCTATTTTGCTTCATAATTAAAACGCTTTTGTTTTGAATTTTGCATCATTTAAAATGATGGCACTATCGCCTGTGGTTTTTATTACGAACAATCCTTTTCTGTAGGCATACATAGTTGTATCTCTGAGGGCCTGTAAAAATGCTATGGCACCGTATACTTTTCTTTTTTTGTATTCTGAAAATACTTTTTCAAAACTTAAATCCTTGTTGTTACTTGTTCTTTTCATAACTTGGTATGTTTATCTCTGTTTTTACAAAAATACAAATTTATTGGGTATTTTCAAAATCTGCATTTTCCCCAAGATAATTCAAGGGGGTAATGGCTTTTAATTCTTTTTTTATTTCATCGGATATGTTTAACTGATCAATGAACTTATGTATATCTTCTTTGTGGATGGTTGTATTCCCTCGGGTTAATTGCTTAAGAGTTTCGTATGGCTGAGGGTAATTTTCTCGCCTTAGTATGGTTTGAATGGCTTCTGCTATTACTTGCCAATTATTTTCTAAATCATTTAATATGACTTTTGTATTAGGTTCTATCTTTGAGAGTCCGTTTAATATACTTTTAAAACTTAACAAAGTATGGGCAAATGGTATGCCCATGTTTCGGATGACAGTGCTATCGGTCAGGTCTCTTTGCCAGCGAGAAATGGGTAATTTGCCGGATAAAAATTCAAATATGGCATTAGCAAATTTGAGGTTGCCTTCTGCGTTTTCAAAATCAATCGGATTGACTTTATGTGGCATAGCAGAAGATCCTACTTCATTAGGATTGGCTTTTTGATTAAAATAATTGATGGAAATATACATCCATATATCCACACAAAAATCAATGAGTATTGTATTTATTCTCTTACAGGTATCCAGTAGTGCTGAAAGTAAATCATAGTTTTCTATTTGTGTTGTGTAGGTGTAGCGTTCCAGTCCAAGAGAAGCAATAAAATTATCAGCAAATTGAAGCCAATTTACATCCGGATAGGCCACATAATGTGCATTAAAATTACCGGTAGCACCACCAAACTTAGTCATAATTGGTGTGGCTTTTAAGATATTGAATTGGTTTTCTAATCTGTATACAAAGACAAACAGTTCTTTTCCTAAATTGGTTGGACTTGCTGGCTGTCCGTGTGTACGAGCAAGTAATGGAACAGATTTATATGCTTGTGATAGTTTCTTTAAAGTGGTAATCAGGTTTTCCAGCAATGGAATGTATTCGTGTATGAAAAATTCTTTTAACAAGAGGGGAATAGCAGTGTTATTAATGTCTTGCGAAGTTAAACCAAAATGAATAAATTCTTTCAGAACATCATATTCCGGAGAATTAATTTTTTCTTTGATAAAATACTCTACTGCTTTTACATCGTGATTAATATTTTTTTCAATTTCTTTTATTTGTTGAGCGTTTTCTAATGTAAAATTCTGATAAATACTATGAAGATAATTTACCTGTTGCGGCGTAAGTGTAGGAAGGTTTTTTAGTTTTAAATGGGAAAGTGCCAGTAGATATTTAATCTCTACTTCTACACGATACTTCATCAAAGCATATTCTGAAAAAAAATTGCTTAAGGTGTTGACTTTGTTGTAGTATCTTCCGTCAATGGGCGCAATGCTGAGTAAGGTGTCTAGTTGCATACTTACTGAATTAAACAAGATTGAATACTCTCTGACACGGCAAACAATTTACATTCCTGAAAGTGATCGGTTAAAATTTGTAGCCCAAAAGGCAAATTATTTTCTGATAATTTTCCTAACGGTATAGAAATCGCAGGAATACCGGTTATATTGGCGAGGACAGTATAAATATCTTCTAAATATAACTTTAAAGGGTCGTCTGTTTTTTGACCAATTTTGAAAGATGTAGAGGGTGTGGTAGGCATTATCACAGCGTCGTAATTTTGAAATAATTCTTTCATAGTATTATACAGAACTCTTCTGACTTTTTGTGCTTTGGTATAATAAGCATCGTAATATCCTACACTTAATACAAATGTGCCCAATAAAATTCTTCTTTTGACTTCTGTTCCAAATCCAATGCTTCGTGTTTTTTTATACATTTCTTCCAGGTCTTTTGCTTCCGGATAACGATACCCATATTTTACACCATCATAACGTGACAAATTAGAAGATGCCTCGGCAGTGGTGAGAACATAATAAGCAGGAATTAAATAGTTTAAATATTTAAAGTGGACAGGTTCTACACAATGCCCCTGCTGTTTTAATAGAGAAATGGTGTGTTCAATAGATTGTTTAATTTCCGGATTTAAACCTTCTGAGTTAATAATTTCAGGGAAATATGCTATTTTGAAGGTATTGTTTTTTAATGGAGGATATTCTGAAAAATAATTTGGAACCGGTAATTCAGCACAGGTAGCATCCAATTCATCTGCTCCTGCAATAACAGATAAGATGTGGGCTGCGTCCGATACAGTATAAGTAAACGTGCCAATTTGGTCAAAAGAGGAAGCGTAAGCAATGAGCCCCCAACGGGAAATTCTTCCGTAGGTTGGTTTTAATCCTACCACCCCGCAAAACGAAGCCGGTTGACGTACAGAGCCACCTGTATCCGTTCCTAATGAAGCCATACAAAGTCCGGCGGCAAGAGAAGCGGCAGAACCTCCGGATGAACCGCCTGCAACATGTTCAGTATTCAAAGGATTTTTCACGACACCATAAGCCGAATTTTCATTACTGCTTCCCATTGCAAATTCATCACAGTTGGTTCTTCCGATAATGATAGCGCCGGCATTTATCAAGCGTTGTACCGCAGTAGCTGTATAAGTAGAGCGAAATCCTTTCAGAATTTTTGATGCGGCATTGCATTCAAAACCTTCTAAACACAAATTATCTTTTATAGAAACAACGAGTCCTGATAATGGTTTCAAAACACCGTTTTCAATCTCTTCATCTACTTTTTTAGCTTGTTCTATGGAATACGACTCAAAAACTTCAAGAAAGATATTTAAATGCTCGTTCTTTTTAATTTTCTGAATGTAATCCTGTACCAGTCCAACACAACTAATTTTTTTGTTTTTAAAATCCAGATGCAATTGTTCAAGATTGGTATATTGATACATACGAGATGTTTACTTTTTTGCAGGGAATGGGGTAAATTATTTATCCTCTTCCTTTGTTTCTCCTTTGGCTGCGTCTTTAAATTCTTTTACGCCCCTGCCCAGCCCTCTCATTAATTCAGGAATTTTTTTACCCCCAAAAAGTAATAAGATGATGAGGAGTATGACGATAATTTCAGGTGCTCCCAGTCCTCCCAAAAAACCTAAAACCAATAAATTATTCATGATGTGTTGTTTTGAACGGCAAAGGTCGTAAAAAATTAAGTAATGTAGAAATTAAAAAACAATCTTTTATTTCCCCTTATTCTTGCTTTCTAAATATTCTTTGTTCAGTGCTTGTAGGACTTCATTGGTTATATCGTGTTGCGGATTGGCAAATAAGACATTGGGTAATGCGTCTGAATAGGATAAAATATAATCGTATTTCCCGTTATTGAACCGTTTCATAAACGCTTTCATATCCTTTTGCAGTTGTTCATTTTTTTCCTGCAATTCAACAGCCAGATTGTCCATTTGCAATTGTTTATTCTGAATATCTTTTTGTTGTTGTTCTAATTTTCGTTTTTGTTTTTCTAACTCTGCTTGCGGTGCTATGCCGGCCTGTACAGATTGTTGAAATGTTTCATAATCCTGTTGAAATTGATTCATCATAGATTGTAATTGTGCTTCTATGGCTTCTTTTCTTTTTTTCATGGACTTCACATAATCGGATATGTAAAGATATTTTTCGTTAATTGTATCAATGTTTACAAATGCTATTTTGGCATCCGGGAGCAATAAAGGTTGAACGCTGTTCTCTTTTGTTGGTGAGGTAGTAGGAGAGGATGCGGTATGCATGGATAATTTTCTTTCTACTTCAAACTGAATAATAAAATAAAGTATGAAAAAAATAATTACCCCAATGCTTGTGTAAAGGACAATTTTGAATGATGGCTTCATAGTTGTGTTATTTTTCAAATAAAGATTCTATGTATGCTTTAGAATTGAATAGTTGTATATCTGTTATTTTTTCGCCTGTGCCTATGTATTTGATTGGAATTTTAAATTGATGAGATAAACCAATGGCAACGCCCCCTTTAGCCGTTCCATCTAATTTGGTGAGGGCTATAGAGTTGACCTGAGTGGCATTGGTGAATTGTTTGCATTGCTCAAAGGCATTTTGACCAGTGGTTGCATCTAATACTAAAATAACTTCATGCGGGGCATCGGGCACAATTTTTTTCATCACATTTTTGACCTTGCTTAATTCGTTCATTAAGTTGACTTTATTGTGGAGCCGCCCGGCAGTATCAATGATTACTACATCGGCATGTTTTGATTGGGCAGATTGTAATGTGTCAAAAGCTACGCTTGCCGGATCAGCGCCTTGTTGCTGTGCTATGACGGGTACTCCTACCCGATCTGCCCATATTTTCAATTGGTCGATAGCGGCGGCTCTGAACGTGTCTGCTGCGCCTAATACAACAGAGTATCCGCTTTGTTTAAACATATTGGCTAACTTTCCAATTGTTGTTGTTTTTCCGACCCCATTTACACCTACGACCATTATGACATAAGGCCTGGCTGTAGAAACGAAAATTTCTTGCTTGGGCATTACTATCATTTGCTGAATTTCATCCTGCAAAATCTGGTACAATTCTTCTGTGTTGAGATATTTTTGTTCTTTGACTTTTTTTTGTAGTTGTTCGATGATTTCTACGGTGGTATGCACACCAACATCGGCGGATATTAAAGCCATTTCTAATTCGTCCAGCACGGTATCATCTATTTTTGATTTACCGGCAATGGCTCTGGAAATTTTATCTAATAAACCGGATTTCGTTTTTTGTAAGGAAGATTTGAGTTCTTCTTTTTCTTGTTGTTCGGACTTTCCAAATAAATTTTTTATAAACTTTAGCATGGTTGGCGGTCGATTCTTAAAATAAGCAGATCCTTAAAAATAGAAAAACCCGACAAACATCGGGATTTTTCTTTTTATAGAAAAGAATGTTTTTGTAAAAAAAACAAAAACGGGTTGATAGGTGTAAAAAATCTTATTTTTTGTCGCTTTCTTTTTCTTTCAGGAAGTCCTGAATATGGTCAATGTGTACTACGGCTTCTTTGAAAGAATAAGTGCCTTTGGAAGTTTTAATGGGTCTAATAACTTTTGCAAATTCTTTTCCTTTACCGGTTCTAAGTGTTGCAACGTTTTTTTTTGCCATAATTTTAGGGTTTATTTAATTTCTTTATGAATAGTATATTTTTTTAAGATAGGATTGTATTTTTTCAATTCTAATCTTTCAGTAGTGTTTTTTTTGTTTTTAGTGGTAATGTAACGTGATGTGCCAGGTAACCCACTGTTTTTATGTTCGGTACATTCTAAAATTACTTGTACTCTGTTGCCTTTTTTCTTAGCCATAGTAGTATTATTTTGCAGGAGTTAAAATAGATTTATGTAAATAACCTTTTTCTACGGCTTCTTTGATAGCCGCAAAAGCCCCTTTTTTATTGATAGTTTTAATTGCCTGAGTGGATAGTTTTAAAGTAACCCACTTGTTTAATTCCGGAACAAAAATTTTTTTTACTTTTAGATTAACACCAAACTCTCTTTTGGTTTTTTTGTTAGAGTGCGATACATTATGTCCTTTTATGGGCTTTTTACCAGTTAATTCACAAACTCGTGCCATAAGATAAAATTTAAGGGGTGCAAAAGTAAATAAATTTATTTGTACAAACAAATTTTTTATGAAATTATTGCTGAATAGAGCAGAATTTGAAGATGTGGGTAAAAGATTCTTTTTATATTTTTAATCATTCTCTTTTCTCAAACTAAAAGTTCTGGATATACAAAAACTAAATTTAATTTGCGATTTAGCCCAGGAATCAACGGTGTTTACAAGAAAGTTGTTTTCAATAATCGCAGAATTATTGGCAAAAAATAATGTAAACACATGCCCACCTGTTTCTATTTCAAACCCAACAGATAGCGGCATGGCAGTATTCGGATTATCTTTGAAATAAGGATGAAAATTGTAAAAGTAGTCCGCAAAAAATGTAAGGCGGTTAGTCAATTTAAATCGGGCGGCGGCGCCTAAAATGAAGTAGTCGTTACCATCTTCTGCAGCGGTATTGGGGTTAAATGTTTGCACAATAAAATTTCTATGTAACCAGGTGGGTAAAATCTCTAAGGAAAACCAAGAATTGATCTTGCTGGCAATAATGAGTTGAGTAACATAGTTAAAACGATGCGCTTCGCGGGTTGGAAAGTTTTTTATGGCTACATTGCTGTATAGTTGGTCGGTGGACATAGTGGTATAGCCCACACTTTCAAAAAAAGCAATACTTACGGGCGTTTTAAAGTCCGTTGTTTGCTTTAAAAACCGCCATTTTGCAGATAGGTCTATAAGTTCATTCACCCGACTACGACCTAATCCTACACTTAAATCATTGGTAATGCCGTATTCGAGAGAGATACGAATATCAGTGGGATTGTCTAATCCAAAGGCGGTGTGGGCTATTTGATTTAAAGTTTTGTTGGCATCAGCGATGTTCCCAAAACGGTGTAGAATTCTGTATTCCAGATGATTTTTTTTCACTGTTTCAGTGGTTTGGACATTGCCAAGGCGGTAAGTTTTCCAGGTGGCAAAAACATATTGCTTTTCATTGGTAGTATTGACAAGGTTTAATAAATCATCTTGTGCAAAAAGCATTTGACTAAGTAAGAAACTAAGTAACAAAAGTTTTTTCATAGAATTATTTTTTTACATAAGGGATTAAAGTACTTGAGAAAGTTACTTTAACTTCTTCGGCAATTTTTTCAGTGAGCATGGTAGGGATTTTTATTTTGTAATCGGCTGGTTTAATGAAGAATTCTGCAAGTAATAGAAGTTCATTGTTTTGTTTTTTTATTTTTCCTTTGACTTCTATTTCTTTACTGACGCCGTGTAAGTCCATTATACCTTTCATAATTACATCGTATTCTTTATCTTCTTCAAAATTAGTGATATTGCATTTTCCTTTAAAAGTAGCATAAGGATATTTTTCACTTTCTACATAATTTTCATTGAAATGTTCTTTCATTAAATCGTTTTTAAATTGAAATGCTTGCATGCTTACACGAATTTGAAAATCACCGGTAGAGGTATTAAATACGGGTGTTGCGGTGGTATTTTTGGCTTCAATTTTTTCTAAAGGAGCATCTGAAAAAAAAGTGATCAATGTGGATTTTTCTTTGCCGATAAATATTTGTGAAAATGCTAATTGTTGCAAAATAATAAAGAATATGGAGAGGATTTTTTTTATCATTATTTCAAATTTTTAGAGAATTAATTGGGCTTACCGCTGTTTATCCACTTTTGAATTTTAGCGATGTTGCAGTCGGATAATTTAGCACCGCCTTTTGGCATGGCAGAGTATCCGGTTAACCATTGAATAGAGCCCATCAGACGACCACTGTTAGCACAATTGACACAGCCCATATATGTATCTAATGTGTAGCCACCACTCATATTGCCCATATTATGACAACCGACACAATAAGTGTCAAAAATTGGTTTAATTGTATTAGTATAAGTAATGTTGGCGGTATCGCAAGCAATGGATGTATTTGAACTACAATCGCCTTTTCCATAATTTAGGGCAGCCCATCGTTTTATTTTTACTTTTTCTTCTTTGGTCAAAGGTTGGTATCCTGCGGGGGGCATTTTACCTTTGTTAATGACTTCTAAGATTTCATCTTTTTCTTTACTGGTTAAGAAAGCATTGTACGAAGTTAGATCTAATCCTTTGGCCTTATCTATTCCGTTATGGCAACCACTCATTGTACACTTAGAAGTTAGAATGGGTTGTATATCGGTATCGTAACAAACTGGCTCAACATATTTATCTTTCCTACACGAATATATAAAAAAGATAATAGTAATCCAGAAAATAAAAACTAATCTGATGATTTTAGTTTTCAACCTTATATTTGTTTATTTTTTTATTAAAACGATTTGTGAAGCAATGATTTGCTTGTTGTTTCTGACTTTAAGTAAATATATGCCATTTGATAGTTCAGTGGGTAGAAATGTTTTGATTTCATTTTGGCCATAATTTAATTTTGTATTTAGAAGCGTAAAATATTGGCTGCCTTTTAAGTCGGATAATTCAATAGTTGCAATAGTTGGTGAGTTAAAGTAATCAATATGTATAGAAATAAAATCAGACGCGGGGTTGGGGAAAATTAACATTGAGTTATTAGCATTATTTTCCTTGATGGAACTAGTGCTCGGTGTTAATAAAAGAGAGGTTGTTCCAACAGCATCTCCTATTGTGGTGCCATTACCATTCACGGCGTTACCAGCTGCATATATGACGATATTATTGGTAGTATTGGGGGCGGTCCAATAAAAAGTAAATGCAGCAGCACCACTTGGTGCTGAATATGGTGCAGTATGTACTGCATTTTTTCGGCCATTGCTGGCGGTAATGAATTGAACATTAGGACCACTAATATTCATGGTACCAGTGTTTGTACTTGTGGCTTGGTCTAAAATTTCACAGCCAAATCCAAATTTGGTATAATTAGTATTGCTAACATACACTGTAATCTGGTAAGATTGTCCTGGAACGAACTGGTTGGTCGTAAATTCTGGTACAGAGCCAATTAAAACTGTTGTAGTGCCAGTACCACCGCTGTGACATTGTGAGCAAGTCGTTTCACCTGGACTACCTGTTTTTCCAGCAATCCCACTGGAGTTTAAGACAATGAAACTTAATGAAGCTAATGATAATATTATTGTTAACCCTAAAATTATTTTTTTAGTTCTCATATTTTTTTCTTGCAAAAATACAAATTAAATATAAGTGTTACACTCTAAAAAACATGAAAACCTACTCTCTTTTCTTCTTTTGTGGAAGAAAGAGAGGGAAGGGACAAGGACATGAAGCGAATAAGTTTTTCCTACTTTCCCTTGATTGATAAGTGTTTCTCTTGTAGGGTGTAAGCATATACATTTATCCCAATTGGTTTGAAAAAACTCAGTTAAAAAAGTATCAAATTTGGAGTTTGAATGTACAATTCTTTAAACCAAACCTAAAACCTAAATTATACATTAGAAACTATTTCTATTGTTTAAAAAATCAATTCTTTTTCTAATATCTCAATTTCTAAATCAGCATTAAAACAAAAAAAGGGGCTTATGCCCCCCCTTTTATCTGATTACTTAATTTTACAATCAACAGTAATACCACCGGCAGAACCATCTCCTTCATTGCATTTTACTTCGGCATCTTTCTTTTTCATAGATTTGATTTTTAAGATTTTGTTACAAAGGTAATTCATAGCCCTCCACAAATTTAATAGGACAAAACTACTATATTCACTTCTGGCTAAAATTAAATCAACAACATTAAAGTTCTTCACAACTCTTAACATAAATAATTTTTCTATCAATACCTAAAAATAGGTATATTTGTCCCAAAAAATAATTTAGAATAAATCTAAATAAAATTTACCACTATGATTACAATTACCGAAAATGCTAAAAATAAAGCCCTTGAATTGATGCAAAAAGAAAACAGGCCTGCTGATACTTTTATTCGTGTGTCAGTAGAAGGCGGTGGCTGTTCGGGATTGACTTACAAATTAGAATTTGACAATCAATTAAAAGAAAATGACAAAGTGTTTGAAGATAAAGGCGTTAAAATTGTAGTAGATAAAAAAAGTTTTCTATACTTAGTAGGAACGGAATTAGATTATACCGATGGTTTAAATGGTAAGGGCTTTGTATTCCATAATCCCAATGCGTCAAGAACTTGTGGTTGTGGAGAAAGTTTTGCTGTGTAAATTAAAATTTTGAGTATGTCCAACGATATTTTACACGAAAAAATAAACAAAGAATACGAATGGGGATGGAGTTTTGATATTGATGCCGAAACCGCACCAAAAGGACTAAACGAAGAAATTATTCGCTTTATTTCTTACAAAAAAAATGAACCAGATTGGTTGTTAGATTTTCGTTTGAAAGCATTTCGTTATTGGAAAGAACTTTCTCATCCCAATTGGGCACATCTGCACATTGAAACACCGTTTTTTCAAGACATTATTTACTACGCTGCGCCAAAGAAAAAAACAGTTAATAGTTTGGACGAAGTCGATCCGGAGATTTTGAAAATGTTTGAACGACTTGGTATTCCATTAGAAGAACAAAAAGTGTTAGCCGGTGTAACGCCCAATGTCGCTATTGATGCGGTATTAGACAGTGTTTCGGTGAAAACAACTTTTAAGGAAGTATTGGCCGAAAAAGGTATTATCTTTTGTTCATTTAGTGAAGCGGTTCAAAATCATCCGGACTTAGTGAAAAAGTATCTGGGCAGTGTGGTGCCTTATACGGATAATTTTTATGCTGCCTTAAATTCTGCAGTGTTTTCGGATGGTTCTTTTTGTTACATTCCAAAAGGTGTGAGATGTCCAATGGAATTGTCTACGTATTTTAGAATCAATACCGCCGGAACTGGCCAATTTGAAAGAACTTTGATTATTGCCGATGAAGGGAGTTATGTTAGTTATCTGGAAGGATGTACAGCACCACGGAGAGACGAAAATCAATTGCACGCTGCAGTGGTTGAAATCATTGCACATCGCAACGCAGAAGTCAAATACAGCACGGTGCAAAACTGGTATCCCGGCGATAAAGAAGGAAAAGGTGGTGTGTATAATTTTGTAACAAAGCGAGGAATTTGTTTAGAAGAAAATTCTAAAATCAGTTGGACACAGGTAGAAACTGGATCTGCTATTACATGGAAATATCCTTCTGTCATACTCAAAGGAGACAACAGCGTAGGAGAATTTTATTCTATTGCGTTAACCAACAATTTTCAACAAGCCGATACAGGCACAAAGATGATACACATCGGGAAAAATACACGATCTACTATTATTTCAAAAGGCATTGCGGCAGGTCGCAGTGAAAATAATTACAGAGGATTGGTACAAATTCGTAAGGGCGCAAAAAACGCACGGAATTTCTCTCAATGCGATAGTTTATTACTTTCAGACACTTGCGGAGCACACACTTTTCCTTACATTGAAGTCAAGGATACTTCTGCGATTGTAGAACACGAAGCTACGACTGGAAAAATTTCTGAAGAGCAATTGTTTTATTGTATGCAAAGATGCATTGATAAAGAAAAAGCCGTATCTATTATTGTGAATGGTTATTGCAAAGATATTTTGAATAAACTGCCAATGGAATTTGCTGTGGAAGCACAAAAGCTTTTGGAAGTCAGTTTGGAAGGAAGCGTGGGATGAATAAATTAAATAAAAATAAAATAAATATAATATGCCCAGTTTATTAAGTATTAAAAATTTACATGTTTCCGTAGATGGAAATGAAATTTTGAAAGGAATTGACTTAGAAATCAAAAAAGGTGAAATACACGCCATTATGGGACCAAATGGTTCCGGAAAATCTACTCTTTCGTATGTTTTAGCTGGTAAAGAAGGATATGAAGTTACCAAAGGAGAAATAATTTTTAATGGTAAAAATCTTTTGGATTTAAAACCAGAAGAAAGAGCGAGAGAAGGAATTTTTCTTTCATTTCAGTATCCTGTGGAGATTCTGGGTGTAAATACTATTCAGTTTCTACGAACAGCATTAAACACTATTCGTCAACATAAAGGGCTTGAACCTATTGAATCTTCAGAGTTTTTGAAGTTAGTAAGAGAAAAACAAAAAGCACTTGATTTACCTGCCAATCTTATCAATCGTTCATTAAATGACGGTTTCAGTGGAGGTGAGAAAAAGAAAAATGAAATTTTTCAATTGTCCATTCTTAATCCATTGTTAGCCATTTTAGATGAAACTGATTCTGGACTGGACATTGATGCCTTAAAAATTGTAGCCAATGGTGTTAATCAATTTCACAATGAAGAGAACGCCGTTTTGATTATTACTCATTATCAACGTTTGTTAGATTATATTGTACCTGATTTTGTTCATATTCTTTACAAAGGAAAAATCATAAAAAGCGGCGATAAATCATTAGCATTAGAGTTAGAAAAGAGCGGTTATGAAACATTCAAAGTTTAATCAAAAATTGATGCAATGGAAATTACAACAACATCTAATGTTTTTTTGAATGATTGGATAAATCAAATTAGTTCAACAAAAGTTGATTTTATTCCAGATAATGTTTTAGTAGAAAGTTTAAAATACATTGAAGAAAATGGTATTCCTAATCTCAAAAACGAAGCATACAGAAATATTCCGATTGAAAGTATTCTTAAAAGATATTTTAGAAAAATTGAATATAATTTATCATCCGAAGTAAATACATCTACTTCAATTACTTCAATTTTTTCTCTTCATGTCATTCTTTCGCCGAGTTATACCGTGACTAATGGTTTTCACGAAGGACTTTCGGTAGTGTCTACGCCTTTAAGCATAGAGTCGCAATACCTTGAACGACTGGGGCAAACACAAATGCATCAAAAAGATTTTTTTGCTGCTTTGAATACAGCGTATAATCATCGTCTTACAGTTATTCGCATTCACAAGAATATTGAACAGCCATTGCATATTCTTCATGCATTAGAACCGTTTCTGAATTTTTCTCAACATCGTTTGTTGGTGATTGTTGACAAAGGTGTTTCTGTAAAAATTCTTGAATCGCTGGATGATGCGAACGTTCAGCATTCTTATTTGTACAATTTTGTAACAGAAGTTTTTATTGATGAAGAGGCATCGGTAGAATGGCATTCCATTCAAAAAAATATTACGAACAATGTATTTTGTATACATAATGCTTCTTTTTCTTTACAAAAGAACGCCTCTTTAAAACACTATCAATTTTCTTTAGAAGGTTCATTATGGAGGAATAATTTAAATTTTCATATCCATAACACAGATATAAATTGTGAATTAAAAGGATTATCCATTGGTAAACAGCAAAACATTATCAGTCAAAATACGTCTGTTTATCATCATTCGGGCTATTCACATTCGTATCAATTGTATAAAAATATCGCAGAAGATAAAAGTACCGTGCTCTTTAATGGCTTTATATTGGTAGATAAAAACGCTCAAAAAACAGATGCCTATCAAAACAGCAAAAATATTTTATTGAATGATAATGCTACCATATTTGCAAAGCCTCAATTAGAAATTTATGCCGATGATGTCAAATGTTCGCATGGTTCGTCCATGGGTGCTTTGAATGAAGATGCTTTATTTTACCTGAAAGCTCGTGGAATTGAAGAATCAGAAGCACAAAAATTATTATTACAGGCGTTTTACAGCGATATTTTAGAAAGCATAGATAATGTAAAAATAAAAGAATTTATTGAACCTTTAATATCTATTTAGATGAGTACTATTACACAACATATTCGCAATGAATTTCCTTTTATTAAACTTCATCAAAATTCTATTTATTTTGACAACGCCGCTACTACACAAAAGCCACAGTATGTAATAGACGCCATCCAAAATTATTATACACAACTTAATGCTAACATTCACAGGGGGGTACACACATTTAGCATACAAGCAACCGAATTGTTTGAAGAATCCAGAAAAAAGGTAGCCAAGTTTATTAACGCATCCAAGCCATCTGAAATCATTTTTACATCAGGTACTACTCATAGTATAAATTTATTGTCCGAATGTTTGTTCAACACCTACTTTCAAGAAAACGATGAAATTATTTTATCTGTATTAGAACATCATTCAAACATTTTATCTTGGCAAAATAGAAGTAAAAAAAACAAAGTCAAGTTACAATTTGCTACGATTAATGAACAATTTCAAATAGACATCCAGCACTTAAAATCTTTGGTAAATGGAAAAACGAAATTAATTGCTATATCTCACGTTTCAAATACATTGGGAAGTATTAATAACATAGAAGAAATTATTCAGTTTGCTCACTTTCATGGGATACCAGTAATGATGGATGCAGCGCAATCTATTGCACATTTGCCTATCGATGTACAGAAGTTAGATGTGGATTTTTTAGTATTTAGCGGACATAAAGTGTATGCTCCTACAGGCAATGGAGTATTGTATGCAAAAGAAAAATTTCACGAGTATTTAATGCCTTTGAGTAGTGGAGGCGGAACAATTATTGATGTGGATTTATATGATACTCAATATGCCAATGTGCCCTTGCGTTTGGAAGCTGGAACGCCTAACATTGAAGCTGTTATAGGATTGAATGCTGCAATAGATTTTATCAATCTAAATGGCGGTATTCATCAATTTTATTTATGGGAAGAAGAGTTAAAAAATTATCTTTATGATAAGTTGTTTCAAATGAAAGAATTACTTGAAATTTATACAACACCGCAGACAAATTCTGTTTCATTGATTTCTTTTAATGTAAAAAATGCACATCCTTATGATGTGGGTACATTATTGAATAACTATGGTATTGCGGTGCGGACAGGACATCATTGCACACAGCCCTTGATGAAACACTTGAAAATTCAAGGTACTGTTAGAGTTTCGCTGGCAGTTTACAATACTTTTGAAGAAATTGATAAATTTATTACGGCATTACAAAAATCTATAAAACTTTTATCTTAAATGAATCCGATTAAGCAAATAGAAGCGGAAATTATGGATGAATTTAATCTTTTTGGAGACGATTGGGAAGCAAAATATAATTACCTTATTGAATTAGGAAAAGAATTGCCCCCTATTCCAGAAGAATATAAAAAAGAAGAGTATTTGATTAAGGGGTGTCAAAGCAGGGTGTGGTTGAAGGCAGAAAAAAAGAACGATTGTATTGAATTTATGGCAGATAGCGATGCTCTGATACCAAAAGGAATTATCGCATTATTATTAAAACTTGTCAATCATCAAAAAGCCGAAGACATTCAACAATATGATTTTGATGTGATTAATAAAATTGGATTACAACAACATTTATCACCTACTCGTGCAAATGGCTTGGTAAGTATGATTAACACCATTAAAACATTAGCATCAGACAATAAATCTTGAAGATATGGCGGCAATAATTATTACCAACAACACTGAACTGATGCAAAAAGTAATTGACACAATAAAGACCTGTTATGATCCTGAAATACCTGTTGACATTTGGGAATTAGGTTTGATATATGAACTGCATTTGAATGAGCAAAACGAATTATTGGTAGTGATGACTTTGACTTCGCCAAATTGTCCGGCAGCAGAGCACTTACCAATGGAAGTTGAAAACAAGTTGAAAGAATTACCAGAACTGAAAAAAGTAGAAATACGTTTGACTTTTGACCCGCCTTGGGATAAAAATCGTATGAGTGAAATAGCACAATTGGAATTAGGTTTTTTGTAATAAACAAGATGTTTAACTTTGTTTTTAATTTTACTTAACAATGCGTTTAATTTAAGTTTAAACTAATATAACTTATCCTTAAAAAATAGCTGATACCTGTAAGGTAAATTTGCAACCAAAAAACCATGAAAGCGGTTTACCTTACGATTGTTAGTTTATTGTTAATGATTACGTGTGAAATTTATGCTCAGCAAAATGTTTTATATGGAAATGTAAAAGATTCAATAACCAATGAGGTTATTCCCGGCGCAATAATATACATTGAAGGGACAAATAATTCTACGACCTCCGATTTTGATGGGAACTTTAAATTAAAACTTTATCCCGGTAAACATAAGTTAGTTTGTTCTTACATTACTTACAACACTTATACCACCGAAGTTACAGTTAGAAGCGATAGTACTTTCATTTCAATTAATTTAAAACCAGAACAAAACTCAGTATTAAACGAAGTACAAATAGTAGCAGATAAAGTTTTAAATAATGATGCCGGTTTGGTCATGATTCAAAAGGAAAACAAAAGTTTGAGCGATGGTATTTCAGCAGAATTAATTAAAAAGACCGCTGATAGAACTACTTCTGATGTGTTAAAACGAGTAAGTGGTGTGAGTGTGCAAAATAATAAGTTTGTAGTTGTAAGAGGATTGAATGAGAGATATAATATTTCTTTTTTGAATAATGCCCCATTGCCAAGCACAGAAAGTGATAAAAGGGCGTTTGCCTTTGACTTGATACCATCTCAAATCATAGATAATATTATTATCAACAAGACCACTACACCTGATTTACCAGCCGACTTTGGAGGAGGGAGTATTTTTATAACTACTAAATCTATTCCTGATAAATCTTTTATACAACTATCATCGTCTATTGGATATAATTCATTAGCTACAAATAAAGTATTCAATACCTACTCTGTTGGTAAGTGGCATACATTAGGAATATATGATAATTCACAAAATATACCCTCTGCCATCCCTGAAAATCCTAAAAGTTGGATCACCAATCAGCAACAAATGGAAATGGCGAGAAACTTTAAAAATGATTTTGGAACAAAAGCAATTAAGATGTTACCTAATTTAAGCTTTAATATTAATGGTGGCTGGGCGCATACTTTTAAAAATAATCATAAAGTAGGGATCATATTTGCGCAGAATTACAATAATTCATACAATAAATATTCTGTCTTGCGAACAAATTATACTAATAATCCGAATAATGATGCAGATGTAATGTTAGATGATTACTACAACATTGTAAATACACAAAACGTGGTTATCAACACCAGTTTATTAAATATTGGATACAAGTTTAATAATTTTCATCAATTGAGTATAAAAAATTTATTGGTCCTTAATTCTAATCAATCCACTATTGAACAATACGGTACAACAGCACCTTTAGATTCAAACAGAACAGTCGATAAAAACATTGCCCTATTCTATACACATTCTAAGATCTATTCTACACAAATTTCATCTGATAATGAAATAGAAAAATTAGGTATTAAATCTCATTTGAATTTTGGATATAGTAACATAAACATTCTAACGCCTAATGTTCGATACATGAGTTATTCCAAATTCGTTCGCATTCAAAATTTTCCTGACCCATCCGAACCACCACCACCTTACATTAAAGATACGATGTATGCAGCCAACATATCCAATGCGTCTACTGGTCCCGATTATGCCGGATATAGATTTTATTCTAAAATGAATGAAGATATTCGTTCTATAAAATGGGATATTGAAAAAAGTGTAAATATCGCTTCAATTAAGTTGGTCTTTCAAACGGGGTATTATTTTCAACAACGACAAAGAACGTTTGATATAAGGCAATTTGGTTATGCGAAATATATCCAAATGGGGAAATTCTTTGAAGACAGCTTATTGTACTTACCACCTGAGCAAATTTTTTCCGAGCAAAACATAGGGGTTTTACCCAATAATAACACGGGTTTCAAGTTAATAGAAGTTACCAAACCAAGCGATAAGTATTCAGCCCAATCTAATAATCACGCTACATACTTTATGACTACAGCAGAATATAAGGTTATCAAAATAATAGCAGGCGTGCGTTATGAATTTTTTAATCAACAACTTTTTGCTAAACGTAATCAACAAGATACCATTTCAATAAATAATACTTACAAAAATCTCTTACCGAGTGCCAATTTAATTTTTAATATCAATGATAAAAATGCTATTCGTATTTGTTATTCTAAAACGCTTAACAGACCTGAGTTTAGAGAACTAGCGCCTGTGAGTTGGTATAATCCTGTTAATAGATTAGTTTATTATGGCAATGATACCTTATTACCGGCCAGTATTCATAATGTTGATTTGCGTTATGAAATTTATCCGGGTAAAGGACAAATGTTCACTTTTACACCATTTTATAAGTACTTTGTTAATCCGATTGAACAAGTCATGTCTCCTGGTTATGCCAATGAAATCACATGGGCTAATGCATCTTATGCAAAAGTGTATGGCATTGAAACAGAGTTCAGAATAGAATTATCCAGTATATTTAAATCAAAAAAAGATAGTAACTCAATACTTGAGAAATTTTCGGTGTTTAATAATATAGCGATTATTCAATCCGAGGTAATACTGCCACAAAATATTCATTCTGCCTCTAATAAGAGACCTTTACAGGGGCAGTCGCCATTTCTGATTAATACAGGGATAACTTATTTTGATAAAAAAACAAACTGGCGTATTACAATTGCATATAATAGAATTGGTCGCAGAATTGTATTTGCAGGTAATCAAAGAGATCCGGATAGATACGAAACAGGCAGGGATATCATAGATTTTCAAATTGCCAAGTCATTTTTTAAAAACAAATTAGAACTTAAGTTCAACATCAGAGATATTTTACATCAGTATCAATATGTTTATCAAAATGCAGATAATAAAACGAAATATAACAAGTCAACGGATTTTACAATTTTGAAAATATCTTATCCTACAACTTATCAGTTCAATATATCTTATAAATTTTAAGGAGTATGTTTATTGTAGATTGTGAAAAGTATGTTGTAAATAAAAATGGGATTATTGTTGATATGTCTAAAACAGAATTAGAAATAATCAAGTTATTATCTCTTATACCCGGAAAAGTATACAGCAGAACAGATATCTTTAAAGCCATTTGGCCCAGAAAAACGTCTATCAAAGAAAGAACGGTGGATGTGCACATTGTGAGCATTCGTAAAAAACTCGGACAAAATGTTATTAAAACTATAAAGGGTGTTGGCTATAAATTAAACATTGAACCCGTGAAAATAATTGAACGTTAGTTTAACTGAAAATTAATGTATAAACAAATAGAAGTTAATAATTAGTAAATACAAACTACTCAAATTTGTAGCACAAAATTAAAAATAAAAATCTATGAAAAAATCAATTCTACCTGCCATTGCACTTGTTGCAATGCTTCAAACTAACACGGCACAACAGCCGTTTTTTCAACCAACCACTTACCGAGGCGCTTTTGCTGCGGCACCTACACCAATGTGGACAGATACGTGGTGTGAATGGGATCCGCAAAACAAAGTGTACCCGGCACCAAATGATACTGTAACATCTAACATTACAGCAAATACCACGTGGTCAACCGGACAAGTGATTTTATTGAGTGGTCAAATTTTCGTAAAAAATAATGCAGTACTTACCATTCAACCTGGTGTGATTATCAGAGGAGATAAAAGTGTAACGGGTGCGGGATTGTTCATTACGAGAGGTTCAAAAATTATTGCTCAGGGAACACTCAATCAACCAATTGTGTTTACATCAGATCAAGCTCCCGGACAAAGAAATATCGGTGATTGGGGAGGAGTAGTTATTTTGGGTAATGCTTCCATTAATGCATCTGGAGGAACAAACTACATTGAAGGATTGGCGCCAAGTCCTGATACACAATATGGTGGTGGCTCTTCACCTAATGATGATGATAGTTCGGGAATTCTCAAATATGTACGAATTGAATTTGGAGGATATGCTTACCAACCTAATAAAGAAATAAATGGTTTAACTTTTGGTGCTGTTGGTAGAAAAACTGTTGTAGATTATGTACAAATTTCTTTTGCAAATGACGATGGCTTTGAATGGTTTGGAGGCACAGTAAATTGCAAACATCTGGTTTCATACAGAAATTTGGATGACGATTTTGATAATGATGAAGGGTACAGAGGATATGTTCAGTTTGCTTTAGCGGTAAGAGACCCTCAAATTGCGGATAATCCGTCTGTTTCAACCAGTGAGGGTTTTGAATCAGACAACGACCCTACCGGAAGTACTGCTACACCTAAAACATCAGCTATTTTTTCTAATGTTACCATTATAGGGCCTTACAGAGGAAATACTTCCAATCCAATTGCATCGGGCTTTAGAAGAGGGGCAAGAATTCGCAGAAACTCAGAACTTAAAATTTTCAATTCTATTTTTATGGACCACCCACGTGGTGTGATGATTGATGGTACGGCTTGTGAAAATAATGCTACTACAGGATTGCTTAAGTTCAAATATAATATCGTAGCTGGTAATCAAACAGGAAAAGTAACAGAAGTAGTAGGTGGAAGCACGTTCAATACACCGGCTTGGTTTGGCACTAACAACAATGACTCATTGGTTTCTACATCTGGTATTTTGGTTAATCCTTATGATTTCTACAATCCTGATTATAGACCCGTTTCAATAGGAATGGCTAACTCTGGTGCAGATTTCAACGATCCTGTATTCAATAATATAGTAACCAGTGTAAATAACTTAAATTCTAATGAACCATCCATTCTTGTGTTTCCTAATCCTACCAAGGAGGGAGTTAATATTCAAGCTAATGAAAAAATTACTCTCGTAGAAGTTTATTCATTAACCGGACAAAATGTTTTAAGAAAAGAAGTAAATGATAAATATTCTTCAATTAATCTTAGTGATTTAAATTCTGGATTTTATATTATCAAAATTAATACTGAAAAAGGTATTATTTCAAAGCAATTAATTAAAAACTAAAGTTATTCCTGATAGTTGGTTAACAGGGTTAGAGTTTTTTTCTAACCCTGTTTTTATTTTAAACTATTATATTTATTCATAGCATTTTGAATACCTTCAAAAATAAAGCACAGCACGGCATCCACACAAACAGGAATTTTTTCCTGAACTATTTTCCATTCTTCTTCTTTCCATTTTCCTAAGACATATTCTACTTGTTTCCCTTTTGGAAAATGATTATCAATACCAAATCTCAATCGTGGATATTCGGTTGTCTGTAAGCATTCTTCAATGTTTCTTAATCCATTATGTCCGCCATTACTTCCTTTGGGGTGAATTTTAAATTGTCCTAATGGAAAAGCCATTTCATCAACAATAACAAGGATATGTTGAAGATCAATTTTCAAAGTGGTTTTCCAATATAAAATGGCTTTTCCACTCAGATTCATATATGTGTTAGGTTTTAGAACATAAACCATTTTTCCTTTGTACTTAAATTCTGCTACATCGGCCAATCTATTCGTGGAAAATTTTATATTCATTTTATCTGCTAAATAATTTGCAATATCAAAGCCAATATTATGTCGGGTGTGTTGATACTCTTCACCGATATTCCCTAATCCGGCAATTAAATATTTTGACATTTTTTTCTGCAAAGATGCTGAAAACAATGTAACATTTCAATATTCCTTATGTTTCATTAGCAGTCAATTTATTACTATAAGAACAGATGTTTCGTAAATAGTATATTCGCATTCATTTCTCTATATTCACCGCTTATTTTTTACTATGAAGTTGAAATCAAAAATTGCCCTGCTGATTGTTTTCAGCGTATTAATTATTGATCAAAGTATAAAAATATACATCAAATTAAATTATCCGTTAGGAATAGTAAAAGAATTTTCTGACTGGGCTTATTTGTATTTTACCGAAAATCCGGGTATGGCTTTTGGAATAGAATGGGGAGGAGAATACGGCAAATTATTATTGACTATATTCAGATTATTGGCTTGTGGATTTGGGGGCTGGTTTGTCAGAGAACTCATTCGTAAGGATGAAAGTGTTTATTACATTGCCGGTATTTCTTTGATTTTAGCGGGAGCAGTGGGGAATATCATTGATAGTGTTTTTTACGGCGTAATATTCACTGAAAGCACAGAATATCAAATTGCACAACTGACACTTGGCAATGGCTATGCACCTTTGTTGCATGGAAAAGTAGTGGATATGTTTTACTTTCCATTGTTTAGCGGCACATTCCCCGATTGGATGCCAATATGGGGCGGAGAAGATTTTTTATTTTTTCGTCCCATCTTTAACTTTGCTGATTCTTCCATCACCATTGGTGCGTGCATTTTATTGATTTTTCAAAAGAAAATTTACGATTATTCCGAAAGAAAAAAACAAGAACAACAAGATAGCACTTTACTTTGATGAAAAAAGCCGTTATACTCATAAATATCGGTAGCCCTGATGAAATGACTGTATCGACTACTCGTCAGTATTTACGCTATTTCTTAATGGATAAACGGGTGATTGATATTCCTCTTATTTCAAGGTTTTTGTTGGTGAATGCTATCATTGCACCTTTTCGTGCTTCTAAAAGTTTGACTGCTTACAAAAAGATATTGATCCAAGGCCAATCCCCTTTGATTTATTATTCTTATCAATTAGAAGAACGGTTACAAAAACAATTAGGTGCGGATTATGTTGTCAAAATTGCGATGATGTATGGCAAGCCCTATCTTAAAGACATTTTGAAAGATCTGCAAAAACAAAGTATAGAAGAAATTATCTTGCTTCCTTTGTATCCACAATATGCATCTTCTACTACAGGTTCGGCACTGGAAATGGCATTTAATGAAATAAAACATTGGCAGGTGATTCCTAATATAAGAACTTTTCATACATTTTACAATCGTCCTGATTTTATTGAATTATGGGCTCAACAGATAGTCGCTCATTTACCTGAAAAGTATGATTTTATTTTATTCAGTTATCATGGATTGCCTGTTCGGCAAATTTTTAAAGCAGATCAACAGTTTCACAAAAAGTTTTGTCATTTGAATGATTGTTGTGATGAAAAAAAAGAAGGCGGAGATTTTTGTTACAGAAAAAATTGTTTACTCACTACCAAAAAAATTGCAGAGAAATTAAAATTATCTCCTGAAAAATATAGTTCATCCTTTCAATCTCGCTTAGGACAAGCAGAATGGCTAAAGCCGTATTCGTCAGATACTATTATAGAATTGGCTCAAAAAGGTATTAAGCATTTAGTAGTAGTTTCGCCGGCTTTTGTAATAGATTGCTTAGAAACCTTATTTGAAATTCAAATAGAATACGAAGAAATTTTCAAACAACATGGTGGAGAAAGTTTAAAACTTATTCCGTCTTTGAATGTCAATGAAGAATGGGTGAAATTTTTGAAAGATGCGATAAAAGAATTAGAAAGCCCCCCTGTTTTTTAATCAACGTCTGAATGAGTAGGCAAATTTTGCAAAAAATAATTTTTAATATCGATAGATTAAAAATGAAAATATGTTATGAGGGGTAGAATTAATATTTTCAATGGTTATACACCGTGAAATATTCTTTGAAACGATTGATACTTTTAGATTTTAAGAGTAGTGCTCTTAATTGGGTTGTAAACTGAAAATCCACAAAATTTTTTAACGGCCCTGATAATGTTATCGTTCTTATGTTTTTGTGGGCGAATTATTCCTTTGTCATTTTTTTGGTATCTATCACATTGCCATCTACTATTAAACTATACATGTAAGTTCCGCTGCTCAGATCCGGGGCATAAACAATAAGTTCAGATTTCCCTTTTTTGTTGGAAATATCTATTGTTTTAATTACTTCTCCTTTGATAGTTGTGAATATAATTTGAACATTTTTATATTTTTCAGGTACTTGATAGCTTATCACTGTACGTTCTTTGAAAGGATTAGGTGCATTTTGATTGAGAACGATAATAGTTTCATCGGATAGTTCAATGGTACTAACATTAGAAGAATTCATTTTAGAATTGGCATTACAGCAGGAATTTATTGTGGAAAGTAAACTATTAACAGTGCTTAATAATTGATTAATTTGAGAAGTTAGAATGCTATCTTTATAAGTTAAACTATCAATAAGCGATTGTTGTTCTTGAATAGCTCTGATTAAAATAGGGATGAATCCTATGTAATTGACCCCTTTGAAGTCAATAGAAGGAATGGAAATATTACCTAATGAATGTTCTTCCGGTTTATGTACTATTTGTAATAGTTCAGGATAAACATTGACAATTTCATCTGCTGTGATACCATATTGACTTCCCAATGGAAGAGATAAATGATGTGAAGTTGTAAAACTTGTATCAAAATCAAATTGAATAGGATGTAAAGATAAAATCTTATTTAAGACGGAATGAATAGGATTAATATTTTTTTTCAACATTTTGTCGCTTGGAGTAATAATTACTGCGCTATACACACCTCCGTTGAAAAATCCTGCATAACTTGTATTAGTGATTGTGAAGTTTGTAGTGGGTGGTGGAGCGCTGGCATAAAGAGCATATTTCATGACAGAATTGTTACCAATCGGAATGATTGTTTCGACACCATTATTGATATTTGAAATAGAAGAATTATAAACTCGGACACCTGAACTTATTACTCCATTACCATCAACGTATCCATATAATCCAATTGTATTAAATGTGCCATTGTTACTAAATGCTTTCCCAGAGACACCGATGGCAAGGTTACCTTGTATATTTGAGGAAGTATATGCAAATCCAGAAATACCAATTGCTTTACCACTCAATGAGGTAGTATCAACTCCAATTCCAACGATTCCCATTTTCTTAATTCCAATTAAAGTATTAAAGTAAAAAGGATTAGAAAATAAACTACTATAAGGAGATACATTATAGATAGTGCTAAAATAGCCTGCCGTTCTAAATGTGCTATTGTCAATATTGGTTACCGAAAACTTTGCGTTAAAAAAAGATGGATAAGGGCTAACATTCCCAACTTCAATTCTGTTTTTGGCACCGGGTATATAGATAGATAGACGGGTCTCTAAAAACGATATTAAAGTTGTTCATTGGTATTTCTCTATCATCTAATAATCTGGCTGGATTCCCAGCAGCACCAATGCTTTGTCCTAAGTGAATTTTATTTAATGATGGGCCACTCAAAGAGAATCCATTATCTCCACTTTCCCCTCCGCCTGCTCTTACTAATACGATATCACCATTTTGATCTACACTGAGGACCTTAGTGCTGTCAATATTATTGGCTAATGCATTAACGGGAGTACTCGTAGCATTAAGGTCTGTAAAACGTAAACCACTAGCCCCTGTACCTCCTTGTGCATTTGAGTATAGAGGACCACCAAGGTTATTTCCTAAAAACGAGTTAATTTCTACAGTATTACCAGGTTCTCCATTCTTAAAGGGATCTGGTGAAGTATATGAATTATTAAAATTAGAGTTAATATCGCCTCCAAATCCAGTGTACACATGATTAAATGAGTTAACCATGCGTGCGGCTTCTCTACCTAAAGAATCGCTTCCAAATACACCAGCAGAAGGATGTGCTGTGAATACAAACCTTAATAAATCTGTAAAAGGGCTGGGGCTGACGGGTTATACCCATCGTCTCCAAAGTTAATAATTTCTTCATTCGCATTGGTAGAAATATTTCGCATACCTACATACATATGATTGCCTGTGATATTGTAATAGGTTCCTACATTCATCCAGCTACGGTAGCCACCACCTCCTGTGCTACCTAAATGCAAATATGTGGAAGCGGCAGGAAAGGTAGTACCTATACCTATCCTTGGTTCATTGGTGGCAGGGTTAGAGCCAATAAACATTCTTTGGTTAGCACCTTCGGTATTAAAAATTATTCTATTGGAAGCGGACTGTATTTGTACCCAATTAGTCGCTGGTAAAATACCAATATGGAATCGTAATGTTTGAGCCGTGGCTGAAGTACCGGTAAAAAATTGCCAGTAATTAGCCGTATTTTGATTCCCATCGGTTCTAAATAGTAAGCCATCGGTGGCAAGGTTGGGGGCTAATAAAAGCTGATTGACGTGTAGTTTGGCCTGGATGGAGGTGGCATAATATCAATGTTACAAAAAATAAAGAAATGTTACAAAATAATATAATACCAAATTATTGACCAAAGTAAATACCAGAGCATTATCCAAAAAACACTCATTGGACCTAACAAAGCAATAAGTAAAATGCTTCCTGCAATAAAAATAATTTGGTGTTTTATCTCACTAAATTTGAATTTTGGAGATTTAAGCGAAAGTAAATGAATAGGGAGTATTAATAATAATGAAGATATTACAGCCCAGATTCTTAGTAATTTATTAGAATAAAGAATGTTTGAAAAAAAGATACTATTCCATTTGAGAAAGAAATTGTGTTCACTGATTTCAGGATTTTCATATATTAAAAATATGAGCAACGATAACGTTAACAAAGTATTGGCAGGTGTGGGAAGTCCAATGAAATGATAAGTTTGCCTTGAATCATAGTTGAATTTAGCAAGCCGTAAAGCCGAAAAAATTACCACACTAAAACATAAATAATTCCAGTATGAATGTTCTTGTTGTTCTGCCAGATGAAACAAAATATACGAAGGTGCTAATCCAAAAGAAATTAAATCTGCTAAACTGTCTAAGTCCTTTCCGATAAGCGATTGAGCTTTTAATACCCGTGCCATCAGCCCATCCAAAAAATCTGCAATTAAACTTAATACGACAAATAAAATCGTCTTCGTATATTGTTCTTTGAATAACTCCACGATAGCACAGCTTCCAAAAAACAAATTGAGAAGTGTAATAAAATTAGGCAACCAGAAAAAGTAACGGCGCATGTATTAAGAGTTTAGTACAATTTCTTTCACTGTATCCAGTAATTGTATGACTTGTTCGTGAGTACTGCTTTCACCATAAATTCTGAGTAGGGGTTCTGTTCCGCTGGCACGAAGCATTATCCATTGTTCATCATTTAGAAAATATTTGTAACCATCCAAAGTATCCACACCTAAAACTTTATATTTTCCAAAAGAAGAATATTTGTTATCCTTACAATTTTGAATAATTCTTTGTTTCAAACTTTCCTCAATATGTAAATCATATCTGTAATAAGCAAATCGGCCGATTATCTTGTAAACATCTTCAATTAATTCTTCCAGCGTTTTTTTATTTTTAGCCATGTATTCCCATATTGTAAGTCCCATCCAGATGCCGTCTCTTTCGGGAATATGTCCTTTAATGGCAATGCCTCCACTTTCTTCACCGCCTAATAAAACATCGTCAGAAATCATGTATCCGGCAATGTGTTTAAATCCAATAGGTACCGTAATCATTTCCAATCCTAAGTGTTTGGCTAACTTATGCACTCTTGGAGTGGTGGAAGTAGCGGTAACAATTTTTCCTTTTAGTTTTTTAACTTCGGCAAGATATTTAATGAGCAATAAAATAATGTGATGTGAGTCCACAAAATTACCTTTGCTATCAAATAGTCCTATTCTGTCTGCATCTCCATCGGTACAAAGGCCGCAATTTATTTTCCCGTGTTGTTGAATAAATTTTTGAAAGGTTTGTAAATTTCTTACGATAGGTTCTGGTGCTTGCCCATAAAACATTGGATTGTGTTGTTTGTGAAGATGAACAATGTAAGGGAACAAACGGTACATGATATTTTGACCAGCGCCGTACATACTATCATAGGCAAATTTTAATCCTGATTTTTCAATGGCTTTTAGATCAAAATGCTTTACTACATGATGGTAATAAATATCTTCAAAATTTTGATATTCCAAAAGTCCTTGCTGTTCGGCATTTTCAAGAGAAATTGAGCGATAATCATCATTTATAGTATCCGGAATAAGTTGTTCTACTTCATTAATTTTATCGGGTAAGAGCGGTCCGCCATAATATCCTTTAAGTTTGTAACCGTTATATTCCGGGGGATTATGACTGGCAGTGATAATGATGCCCAGTGATGCCTTATTATTTAATGTTGCCAGAGAGACCATCGGTGTGGAGACAAAATTTTTATCCAAAATGACTTTTATTTGATGCTGAACTAACACTTTAGCAATGGTTTGAGTAAATAATTTCCCACCAAATCGACAATCATAGCCCACTACAACAGAGGGATTAGAGAAATTTTTATGCAACCATAATGCGACGCCTTTTGTCACTCTGGCTACATTTTCAACAGTAAACTCATCTGCTATGATAGCCCGCCATCCATCGGTTCCAAATTTTATTGGAGTAGTCATAAACTTTTCTTTTGTGCTCAAATATAAAGAAACTTAATTATTAGATTTAATGTTTGAAATGCCTGTATCCTGTGAATGCCATGCTGATACCGTATTTATTGCAAGCGTCAATGCTGTCCTTATCTTTTATAGAACCACCGGGTTGGATAATAGATGTAATTCCCGCAGAATGGGCTAATTCTACACTATCGGGAAATGGAAAGAATGCGTCGCTGGCTAGTACAGCCCCCTGTGTATCCAATTTGAAATGACGGGCTTTTTCAATAGCATGACGCACGGCATCTACCCGGGATGTTTGACCGGTTCCACTACCTATGAGTTGTTTATTTTTCACAATCACAATAGCATTACTTTTCGTGTGTTTTACTATTTTATTAGCAAATAATAAATCACTTATTTTTGTCTGTGTCGGAGTTTTTTCAGTAACAACTTTTAAATCATCTGGGGTTTCAATTTTTGTGTCTCGTTCTTGTTGAATCACTCCATTCAAAATACTTCTGTAAATATATCGCGGAAGTTGTTGAATCTTATTAACTAAAATAATTCTATTAGGTTTGGATTTAAGTATTTCCAATGCTTCTGCGTCATAATTGGGCGCGATGATTACTTCAAAAAACAATTTATTGATTTCAACAGCTGTTTGAGTATCAATTGATCTATTTGCAATTAAAATACCACCGAATGCTGAAAGCGGGTCAGAAGAGAGAGCCGTAATGTAAGCATCATGAATTGTATCTCGACTGGCCACACCACAGGCATTGTTGTGTTTAATAATAGCAAAAGTAGGTTCTTCAAAATCAGAAATAAGTTGAACAGCGGCTTCTATATCCAGAAGGTTGTTGTATGAGATTTCTTTACCGTTTAATTTTTCTAATGGAGATTCTAAATTACCAAAATACCATGCTTTTTGATGGGGGTTTTCTCCATAACGGAGGATTTGAGTGTTTAAATAACTTTCTTTAAAATAGGGAAGTTGATAGAATTGATTAAAATAATGAAAAATCATTGTATCGTAATGAGAAGAGATGGCAAAAGCATAGCTAGCAAATTTTTTTCTGTCTTGAAGATGGGTGATGCCCTGTTGATTTTCAAGTAATTCTAAAAATTCCCTATAATATCTTTTGTCGGGTACAACGATAGTGTCATTAAAGTTTTTCGCTGCTGCTCTGATGAGAGCAATACCGCCAATGTCAATTTTTTCAATGATAGTGGTCTCATCTGTTGTAGATTGTACCGTTTCTTCAAAAGGATATAAATCTACAATGACACAATCCATGAGGGGTATTTGATGTTCGTTTACTTGTTGAATGTCGGTTTTGTTTTGTCTTCTGGCGAGTATTCCACCAAAAATTTTTGGATGTAAAGTTTTTACACGACCAGCTAAAATTTCTGGGAAATGAGTAATGCTATCTACTGATGTGACTGGTATTCCAAGTTTTTTGATAAAATCATACGTTCCGCCGGTAGAAATAATTTTTACATTTTGTTGATATAGTTTTTTGACGATAGGTTCGAGACCATCTTTATTAAATACTGAGATAAGAGCGGATTGAATTTTGCGTTGCATACTGATTGGAATTGTATTGATTAATAAATACTTTGAAACTTAATTAAATTTTATCATTATTAATTTTTGTTTATTAAAATGCACATTGATAAAATTTCAAGGACGATTTGAAAAAACTTGAATAGAAACTTTTAATGAAGGGAGGATGATGGGACTCGAACCCACGACCTTCAGAGCCACAATCTGACGCTCTAACCAACTGAGCTACACCCTCCGTAAAAAAACGCTGCAAAAGTAGAATAAACTATAATTTTTTGCAAGAGTATTTTAAGAAACAATAGAATTTTCAATTACAGGTCCAGCAGAAATTATTTCCAGACTTGCTAAATCTTCAAATTCTTTAAAGTTTTCAATGAATTTTTTCGATAATTCCAATGCTGTTTGATCATATTCTTGGGCGTTATCCCATGATGCTTTGGGGTTGAGCACATTGTAAGAAATGTCTCTACATGTTTTGGGAAATTCTAGATTAAAGAAAGGTATTTTTTCGTATTCTACACGGTCCAGTTCTCCATTCAATACCGCATGGATCATGGCTCGTGTATAAGAAAGTTGCATTCGTTTACTTTTTTTCACACCACCGGCAATCCATCCAGTATTAATGAGCCACACATTAATTTTATCCGATTGCAATTTTTCACCTAATAACTGAGCGTATTTTGCGGGATGTAATGGCAAGAATGCTTTTCCAAAACAAGCGGAAAAGGTCGTAGTGGGTTCTGTAATTCCCATTTCTGTACCAGCAACTTTTGCAGTATATCCAGAAATGAAGTAATACATAGCTTGAGGAATAGTTAACCTGGAAATGGGTGGAAAAATTCCATACGCATCACAGGTTAAAAAGAAGATATTTTTAGGTGCATTTCCAATTGCGGGGGATACAGCATTTTCAATATAATGAGCAGGATAACTTACTCTCGTATTTTCTGTAACAGTAATATCTTTGTAATTAACAGTGGAAGTGTCAGGATAGAATCTGGTGTTTTCTAACAAAGCACCAAATTTTATAGCGTTGAAAATTTGAGGTTCGTTTTCTTTGGAAAGATTCACACACTTGGCATAACATCCGCCTTCAAAGTTAAAAATTATATCTTTGCTCCATCCGTGTTCATCATCGCCAATGAGCTTTCTTTGAGGGTCTGAAGAAAGCGTAGTTTTTCCTGTACCGGACAAACCGAAAAATATAGCAGTATCGCCATTTTTACCGATATTGGCTGAACAGTGCATGGAAAGTACATTTTTTTCTTCCGGAAGTAAATAATTTAAGATTGTGAATACAGATTTTTTAATTTCACCTGTATATCCTGTTCCACCAATGAGAATGATTTTTTGGGTAAAGTTGATAATAGCAAAATTATGTTGTCTGGTCCTATCTTCCTTTGGGTTAGCACGGAAACCAGGTGTATTAATGATGAGCCAATCGTGTTTGAAGTTTTGAATTTCTTCTTTTGTTGGTCTTAAAAATAAATTGTAACTAAACAAATTTGCCCAAGGGGTTTCGGTAATTACTCTCAAATTTAATCGATAGTCCGGATGTGCACAGGCGTAAGCGTCTCTGATAAATACATCTTTTCCTTCAAAATAGTTTAAAACTTTTTGATGTAATCTATCAAACTTCTCTGGATCAAAAGGGATATTAATATCGCCCCACCAAATAGTATTTTCTGTTATTGAATCTTTCACGATAAATTTATCTTTGGGAGAACGACCTGTAAATTCGCCAGTATCTACCATCAATGCACCGGTATCTGTTAGCACGGCTTGCTGACGGATCAAACTTTCTGTGACCAAATGGGGAACGTCTAAGTTCCAGTAAGCCGTTTTGTAATTCTTTAAACCTATTTCGTTTAATGTATTGTCACTTGAACGAAGTCCAATCTGTTGGTTCATTTTTAAAAATTTGAGGCGAATGTACAAAATAATTTAGTAGTAATGGTAATGATAACATTAAGAAATGATTTTAAAGTTATCAGCGTCTAAGTGGGCTGGAAACTTTTGGCGAAATTCTTCTAATAGTGATTTGTTTAGTTCAACGTAAGCAACGCCGTTTTGACTAGCCAAATTGCATAATATTTCTCCTTTAAAGTTTATGGCCATACTTTGTCCGTTGTATTCTTTTTGTGTGCCGTCGGTGCCGATTCTGTTGACACCAATACAATATGAAAGGTTTTCAATAGCCCGTGCAAAAAGTAGTTTTTTCCAAGCATCAATTCTCACAGCGGGCCAATTGGCAACGTAAATCAACACATCGTATTCGTATTTTGTGCCAAATTGATTTCTACTCCAAACTGGGAAGCGCAGATCGTAACATATCAGCGGCAAAAAACGAAAACCTTTGTATTCACATATTATTTTGTGTTGACCGGGGGAATAGTGTTGATCTTCTTCGGCCATTCTGAATAAATGCCTTTTATGATAAAATTGAAAGTTTCCATCCGGATAAGCCCATATTAAGGTATTATAATAGTGAGAATGTTCTTTGGTAATAATACTACCAACGAGACAAGAATGTTTAGAAGCAGCTTTTTGCAACATCCATTGGGTAGTAAAGCCATCAATCGGTTCAGCAAGTACATTACTGTTCATTGTAAAGCTGGTAGTAAACATTTCTGGTAAAATGTAAACATCAGCGGGCTGAGAATTATCAATGATTTCTGAAAAATGTTGGATGTTTTTTTCTTTATTTTCCCAGTGTAGATGAGTTTGGATTAAAGCCAGTTTCATTTTTTTGACAAATATAGTTTTTAATAAGTTTATCTTTTGAAGAAAGTTTTTCGTGATATTTTAGATGAAGATGAGAAATAGGTAAATTGATAAATAATGATGAGAGTTTTTTTACAAATTTCACATAGAAAAATTTATTTTAAATTTGGAAAGTTGAAAATATATTATCTATATTTGCGGCTCCAAAGTCAAATGGCCCGTTCGTCTAGGGGTTAGGACGCATCCCTTTCACGGATGAAACACGGGTTCGATTCCCGTACGGGCTACTCGACCTTCCTGTAATAGGAAGGTTTTGTTTTTTTAAATCCTATTATTTAATAAAAAGATATTATAGAATCGTTCGTTTTGTTTAGAGCAAAAATGATTCTAAACTTATTTGGTACGAAGGTGTTTGGGTAAATGGTGGTGAGTTATATTGTCAGAACTATCAAGAGCCGTTGTACATTTCTTGCTGTCTTCGAATTTCATAAAGGATAATGCCGGTAGCAACGGATACATTTAAGGAATCTAATGTGGAGGACATTGGAATTTTGACTTCGTTATCGCAGAGTTTTAGATATTCTTTTCGTATTCCGTTGTGTTCGGATCCGAGGATGAGAACGGTTGGGCGGTTGTAATGTATTTCATAGATACGTTTACTTGTTTTTTCGTGGCAGGCAATGATTTGAAATCCTTTTGCTTTGAATTCGGTGAGGAGTTGCGTGATGTTTTGTTCTTTGCAAACCGGAATTTTCAATAATGCACCGGCGGATGCTTTGATGGCATCTGAGTTAATAGAAGCGGTATCTTTAGAAGGAATTATTAAGGCGTCTACGCCCATAGCATAAGCACTGCGGGCAATGGCGCCAAAATTTCTGACGTCGGTGATACGGTCTAAAAAAAGCAGTAAACGATTATCTGAACGATTGAGAAGGTCTTTTGTTGAGGTGTAAGGTATGTGAATGAGATGTGCCAGAATACCTTGATGGTTTTTGCCTTTGGCCAGTTTCTCAATTTTTTCAGATGGGACGTATTGTACAGAAATTCTGTGTTCTCTTGCTTTGTTTAAGAGGTAACTTAAGGTACGGTGTTTTTTTTTCGTCTACCAAGATCTTTTCAATGCGATGGATGTTGGCAGTGTCTTTCAATAACTCTTCTACAGAGCGAGTGCCGTACACCATTTCTTCGGATAATGTTTTCATGAATTTAATAGTCAATTAAACTAAACTGTTTTAGATGATGGCGGGCGTGTTTATATAGCAGATGTAACCATTCTTCGTAATTCAAATCGCCGAAAAACGGATTTTGGACTACTTTGCCGGGATTAGTTTTGTGAAAATCAATAAAATTTTTCAGTTCATTTTCTAATTCAAGAACGGCATCGTTGATAGTTTTGTTTCGGAGTGGTGGGGGTATATCGTTCATGTAAGGATTGGGCGTGTTTTCTTTGAAAGGTTTATCGCTCAATATAAAACTTTTTGCTTTTGGGAGATGGTCTGGTGTTGTGTAAAGTGGGAACTTTATTCTTTCCCAACCAATACCAACAGAATCGGTCATGTGTTCTATCATTCCTTGTGCAGAGAGTTTTCCCCACCTTGGTGACTCATTGCCTTTTAATTGTTTTAGTAGAATAATGAATTCATTAATCAAAAAATGTTCCTTTGTGTTCATAGGATGTTTAGGGCTTTAGAAAAAAGTAAACCACTTAATCGTCTGAAGGTTCTGGGGCTAATACAGCTTTGGGCTTTTTAGGTTTTAGTTTAGAGGGGAATATGACGTTGATAAGTTCGTTGTGAATGGTGATCATGGTTTCGCTGATACCGTCAATAATTTTGCGATCTTTGTTGGAATTGTTTTTCCATGTTTTTTTTACCTCATCATAAGTGCCGTTTTCTAATAAGATGTAAAGTTTGTTGATTTTGCCATCAATTACTTCCACTTTTCCACTATAACAGGTGGCATTTCCTTTGTATCTAAATGTTATAATGACATCGGTATAAAGGCCGTCTTTAACTTCCTCGGCTCCGCGTTCTTCAAATTTTGCTGCCCACTTATTGTAGCAGTTAAGTTCGTTTTTGCTTTTAGATTCTTCATTATTGGCGGGCTGTTGTGAATAAGTGAATGAGTAGGTGCATAGGAACAACAAAAATGAGAAGAAGTAGTTGTACATAGAAAAAATTTCCCCCAAAAATACTCATAATTATTTGTTTGTGGTACAAAAAATGTGTTGAAAATAAATTTGGTGAATATGAGTTTTTTTTTGTATACTTGCCCCCTAAAATTAAAAGCATGAAAAAAGATATTCATCCATCGAATTATCGTTTATGTGTCTTTAAAGACATGGGTAATGGTTATGCATTTTTAACCAGAAGTTGTGCTGAAACCAAAGATACTATTGTTTGGGAAGATGGAAACGAGTATCCATTGGTAAAATTGGATATTTCTATGGCTTCTCATCCATATTATACTGGTAAGCAAGTATTGGTAGACACAGCAGGTCGTGTGGATAAATTCAGACAACGTTATCAAAAGAAAGCACAAAAATAATTTTTAATAATGAGTGTGTTATTGCGCCATTCTTCTGTTCGGAAGAATGGCTTTTTTATTTTTTGCAGACAAGGGAAATGTATATTTAACTGAAAAAGTATTGACTTCCTCACCAAGTCGGAAAGCAATGTTGTTTTTACTTTAAAAAGTAAGTAGGGTAAAATTGTCTATTTTTGTGGGGAATAATAAATTGTAAAATGGCTGAATCTAAAACAAGTTTAAAGATTGGTGGAATGACGTGCACAGGTTGTGCGAATACTATCAAGAATGCGCTGGAAAGAGAAGGAGCGATGCAGGTGTCGGTTGATTTTTCAATGGGCGAAGCAGTGTTTCAAAAACCGGAAAATATTCCATTGGAAAGGTTTATCAAGGTGATTGAAAAAAGCGGATATATTGTAAAAGATGAAGATGAAAAAAATGTTCATCGTCATGATCAGAAGGTGAAAACTTATTTTGTTTTGTCTTCACTACTTACTGTTCCGTTGCTTTTGAGTATGGTGGTGGATTGGCATCTGTTGCATAATCCGGTGCTACAGTGCTTATTGGCTACACCGGTAGTACTGTTGGGTATAATTCAATTTGGAAAAGGTGCGGTTCAATCCATTTTGCATAAAAGTCCAAATATGGATGTGCTAATTTTAACGGGTGCATTAGCGGCATACGTATATAGCATAATGGGGTGGTATCTTTATTCTTCTCACATATACATGTTTTTTGAAACGGCGGCCGCCATTATTACTTTTGTTATGTTGGGAAATTTTATTGAGCAGTACAGTGTAGCAAAAACAACATTAGAGATAAAAAAACTTCAAAAAGGAAGTGCGATTAAAACAGCCACCAAAAAAGTAGAACAGAATCATACAATAGAGTATCAAACGGTTGATGTGGAAGAGATTGCAATAGGCGATGTGTTGTTGATTAAAGAAGGCGAGCAGGTTCCGTTGGATTGTAAAATACTGTCTGGTGAAGCTGAATTGAATGAGTCCTTGATTACGGGTGAAAGTATTCCTGTTTATAAAAAAGAGAACGATGAAATTATAGCCGGAACGACGCTACTGAAGGGTAGTGTGGAAGCATACGTCATAAGGCGACAATCTGAAACGATACTGGCACAAATTGTAGAAACAGTTAAGAAGGCACAACGGGACAAAACAGAGATCCAAAAACTTGGTGATAAAATATCGGCAGTTTTTGTTCCTGCTGTTCTTGTAATAGCAATACTCACGGCTGTTTTGAATTATTGGATGGTAGGGGGCGTGTCGGAAAGTATATTACGAGCCATTGCGGTGCTTGTTATTTCATGTCCTTGTGCAATGGGTTTGGCCGCACCAACGGCTATTGCAGTAGCATTAGGGGTGGCGGCAAAGCATAGAGTTTTATTCAAAGCATCTTCTGCTTTTGAGTTGATTCAAAAAACAAAAGTGTTTGTATTTGATAAAACCGGTACTATTACTACAGGTCAGTTCAAAGTTGAGAAGTTTGAACTATTTTCAGATAAGTATTCAAAAAACAGAATCATATCGTTGGTGTATTCTGCCGAAAGTCGTTCGTTGCATCCGGTTGCAAAATCTATTGCTAAATTTTGTAAGGATTTGGAAGCCAAAGGGACTTTAATTATTGATTTTATAGAAGAAAAGGGTAAGGGAGTAGCATTTAAAGAGTTGAAAGATGAAGATAAAACTGTATTCCGAATCGGGTCCAACAGAATTCTTACGAGTAATTATTTTGATTTATCAAAAGAGTTTGATGTTTTTTTTACAGCGAATGATGTGTTGCTTGCCGCGTTTAAGATTAAAGATGAGCTGCGGTCAGGCGTAAAAGAAACGTTTGAATACCTGAAAAAGCAATCTAAAGAAATTTATATTTTGAGTGGCGACAAGAAAGAGAAATGTCTATCAATGGCCAGTGAATTAAATTTGCCGGTTGAAAATATTTATTATGAAATGTTGCCGGATGAGAAATTGAAAAGAATAGAGGCGCTTAAAAAGAAAGGGATTGTATGTATGATAGGAGATGGTATAAACGATGCACCTGCTATGGCAAAAGCCGATGTTTCTATATCGTTTAATCATTCAGCGTCCATCGCTATAGATAGTGCGCAAGTGATTATTTCGCATCAAAATGTTTTTGAAAAATTATGGGTAGCAATTCAATTGAGTGAACACACGATTAGGAAAATAAAGCAGAATTATTTTTGGGCGTTTTTTTATAATGTCGTGGCAATACCTGTTGCGGCGGTGGGCTGGCTCCGGCCGATTATTGCATCTTTGTCTATGGCCTTGTCTGATGTAGTAGTAGTGGGGAATTCGCTATCTCTTTACAAATGGAAGAAAGCTAATATAAAATAAGGTTATTTTCTATGGTGTATTCCAGATGTTTTTACTGACATTTCTAAAAAATCCGACTACTAAAAACATAGTGATGCCACCAAAAAATATGAGTAGGTGAAAGTAAACACCTAAACGATAACCACACCAATAATTTGCTGTTTTGTCCAGAGTAATGAGTTGGGTTGGTAAACTCAGGTCTACAATTAAAGTAAATAGGAGTAGTGATAATGCTAATGTTTCAAAAGAGCGAAGCGGAAGATACAACCATTTTCTGGACTTTTTTACAGGATTGCCCCACGAATGTATTAAATAATAATGGCCATTTATGGTGGGTGCAAATAAAATTCCATAATCATAATTTGTTTTTGAATTTAAAAAACATTCACGGTACGATAAAATCTTAAATCCATTGAGTTTCTTATTAAATGTATCGTTCAGATATTCTACTTTAATTTCAGCGACAGTAGGAATTTCTTTTTTGTAGTAGGCGGCATCTAGAAAATTCATACGATAGTTTACACATATTTTCTCAATTTCTTGTATTGTAAAAACAGCATCGGGGTCTAAAGCATCGTCGTCTAATAGAAAGTCCTGTTCTTGATACTGATTTAAATGGCTCAGAATATTGGAAGTATTAAGCATACTTCGTTTTACAATGTCTTTCACTTCCTGAATAATACGTTCATCATCGTTTCTATGATAGTGTAATTGTATGAGTTCTTTCATAAGAGCGCAAGTATTATTTGAAACAGAATGTTTTGAAAATACAGGATTCATATTCTTAATTTGCACATTCAAATTTACATAATTTTTATTTACTAAAACAAAGACATAAAATGAAAAAATGGTTAATACCAATAGATGGAAAAATGATAAAAACGTTTTATACAGCCCGACCGTATGAAACCAAGATAGGACAAGTCATTCAATGTATTTCTGATGTGAAAAACTGGGAAGATGAACTGAAACATTCTACTGCCCGGTTTGTTATTTTAGGGGTGCCTGAAGATATTGGCGTACGGGCGAATCTGGGTAGGGCTGGTGCCCATTCGGCTTTTAAGGCCATGCTGCGGAGTTTTTTGTCTATGCAGGACAATGATTTTTTGAAGTCCGACAATATTTTATTGTTAGGCGAGATAGAAGTGTCGGATTTAATGGAAAACAGCAAAAAACTGGATACGAAAAATAAGCAAGATATTCAAACGCTCCGAACATTTGTAGAAGAACTGGATAGACGTGTAGTTGCCGTGCTTAAAGTAATTTTTAAGTATAATAAAATACCGATTATTATTGGGGGAGGGCATAACAATTCTTACCCTATCATTCGGGCATATACAGAACTTTATTCAGTACCTATCAACATTATCAATTGTGATGCGCACAGTGATTTAAGACCTATGGAGGGGCGACACAGTGGGAATGCTTTTCGGTATGCGATGGAAGAGGGCAGAATACAACGTTACCACATACTTGGCTTTCACGAGCAATACACATCTCAAAGTGTGTGGGAGTACATTCAACAAAAGCCGGTTACATATTATTCGTATGAAGATATGTTTATTCGGGAAAAATTATCGTTTAAGGAAGCACTTTTGAATAGTGTGGACCTATTAGGTCAAAGCCCTTGTGGAATAGAATTAGATATGGATTCTATTACTAATGTTCCTGCCAGTGCACGGACGAGTTCTGGTATTTCGCCGATTGATGCAAGAAAATACATTTATTTTTGTTCAAATAAATTAAATTGTGTATATTTACATTTGACAGAAGCAGCACCGGAAACGGCTCATTTAAGAGCCGATTACAAGACCGGGAAACTTCTGGCTTACCTGACTTGTGATTTTATAAAAGCAATACATGAAAAATCGAATGCCATTACCAGATAACTATCCTGTTTATTTTGAAAGACGAAAATGGTTAATAGTATTGTTGTTAATGTTGGTCTTTATATCCGGCACTATTACCTATTATAGTTTCAAAGCATATACGGTATATCATATTTATTCGGCTTTTATTTTTGCAGTTTCATTAGTGTATTTATCCTGGGTTTATTTCAATCCTTTTTGTATTATTCATCAGGATTATTTTGAAATTAATTCCAGACTTTTTTCACATAAAAAGTTTGTTTACAGAGATGTTTTAAAGGTTGAAGTACATGAAAAGGAACATACGATATTTTTAATTTACAACGATTATGATATTATTTCAATATCTCTTAAAGCGGTTCGAAAAAAGGAAAGAAGCATTTTAATTGAACTTATTAAACTACATGTATACAAGGATGTGATAGACAGAGAGTAATTATTTGCTTTACTCTTCTCTAAAAAAATTAAGTTTCTTTAAATCAATAAATTGAACGTTTTGATAATAAAATCGGATAATTTCTTGAAAATTTAACCCTAATTTTGCCATTCGCATAGCGCCTTCCTGTGAAAGTCCTACGCCGTGCCCAAATCCACGCCCATAAAAAATTACACTATCTTTGGTGGCATTGAGTTGAATATCAAAAAAAGTGGACATAAACTTTAATTCATCTCGTATATTTTTAAGTGGAAGTTTTGTAGTGTTATATTGCAAGTATATCTGACGGTGATATTGTTTGAAGTTTAAAGCGTGTTTCAAGGCATTACTGTCTTCTACCGGATATTTATTTTTTTTCAGGTAATTTATCCATTCTTTCAGTTCCATTTTTTTTGTCCATCTATAACTTGGCATTCCAATGCTAAATGTATCTTGAACACTTCTTAAATAATCTTTTTTACTTCCCCACACATCCTCAGAATTTATGGTTTCTCCACCGCTGTTGCTATGAAATGCCGCCACTATTAAGTCCAGATTACTATCTACAATTACTATATTTTGTGTGGCATTGACGGCACTGCTAATGGTAGATGAAAAGCAATTCCCATAATACACCTGACAGTGTACCTGATCACATAAATTAAATCCTTCGGAAAGATGTTTATATAAATGTGAAAGTGCGTATGTTCTGACTAATAATGCTTGTGCTTTATAGAACTCCGGGTGTCGCCCCTTTCCAACTTCTGCATACACTACGCCACAGACATAATCTTCTAAATCCAAAACATTGATAAATTTTAATTTCCCATTTTCTGCTGTAACGAACAAATGACCTTTGTAGGTACGTTCTTTTTTGCTTTGCGGAACCTGAATAGAAAATTCTGCTATGCGAAGATTGGGTGAATAGAAGGTAATTTTTTTAGCGGTAATGATTTTGCCATTTAGATTCAATACGATTAAGCTATCTTTCGTAACTTCTATACTGTAAAACTGATGTTTGTTTAGTTTTATTAGTTCTTTATCATTCTCTATCTGAATAGAATAGTCATCCTGAAAAAAAAATTTAGATTGAGTGATTTTTGAAGAAGTGTAAATGCCAATGTTTACGATATTTTGACCATATAGTACTCCATAATACACAAAAAGTATAAATATATAAGCAACCGTTTTGTTGTTGTTCATTTTTCAAATTTCTTTTCATTCAAAGAATAAAAAATTTTTTGGGCTAATCGTTTAGAGGCGCCAGGTCCGCCTAATTTTTCAAGCATCAGAGAATAGTTGTGCTTTATAGCCAAATTATTTTGTTTATCAAACAGTAGTTTTTCCAGTTCAAGTTTTAAGTTTTTTTCATTCAGTTCATTTTGTATTAATTCTTTTACAATTTCTTTTTCCATGATTAAATTTACCATGCTGATATACCGAATATTTTTTACCAGCATTTTGGCTATCCAATAGGAAATTTGCCCGCCTTTGTAACAAACGACTTGTGGTAAACCAAATAATGCTGCTTCCATTGTAGAAGTGCCGGATTTTATGATACCTGCTTCTGAAAACTTCAAAATAGAATAGGTGTTGTCATAAATAACACCAACGTTTTCATTAATGTATGGTTTATATAATGATTTATGTATTCTGGAAATGCCTGCAATGACAAAGTAATAATCTTTGAAATGCTTACTTACTTTAATCATTTCTGGCAAGATGTATTTTAATTCCTGTTCACGGCTACCGGGTAATACAGCAATAAATTTTTTGTCTGGTAGTTGATATTTTTTTAAAAATTCTTCTCTGGTAATTGTTACGGTATCTTTATTAATTACATCTAATAATGGGTGACCTACAAATTCCACATCGTAATGATACTTCTTGTAAAATTCTGTTTCAAAAGGTAAGATGGTAAACAATTTGTCAACACATTGAATGATTGTTTGTACTCTTTTTTCTTTCCATGCCCACACAGTGGGTGAGATATAATAATATGTTTTGATATTATGCATTTTGCACCATTTTGCCATCTTTAAATTAAAACCGGGGTAATCTACCAATATCACAACATCGTATGAATTAGAAAGCAGATGGTGTTTTACAATGCGAAAATTTTCAAGTATTGTCTTTAAGTTTTTAAGAACATCTACAAAGCCCATAAAAGCAGTCCTTTCTAATGGTATAAGGGGTGATTTATTTAATATGTTTGCTATTTTACTGCCACCAACAAAATTGATTTCGGCTTGTTTGTCCAGGATTAATAATTCTTTAACAAAATTAGAAGCATGTAAATCACCTGATGGATCCCCTGCGATAATGAAATATCTCATTGTACTCTTATTAAAATTAAGTTATTCATCTGAAGCGAAATACATTAAATAGATAATATAGAACACAAAGAGCATTGTAGCAGCAATGATGCCTGCGGCATTTTTATTTTTGTGTTTATTAATAAATAAATAAAATGGTAATAAATTGGTGAGTACACATAATTTTACAACGGCGTCCCACATATCACCTAATTTAAGAAACCATATAAAACGAGATGGAAAACTAATATAGTGGTACTTAAACAACCAATATAATACAAAGGCAAAAAATGGTGTTAAGAGTCCTAAGAAAAATCCTAACCACACATTATCCCATTTAAAATTTTTTAAATTACGAAGCATAGCGGCAATTATACTAAATTTTGTTTGCAAGGTATCTGTTGGTTAAGAAGTAGTTTATCTTTTTATATTCTGATAACAAACCTGTTTTTTATTGAAGAAATTTTTACGGCTATTCAAAATCAGTGTTAATGAACAAATGAAGAAATTTTAATTGATGGAATAAGTAACAGTTAAAAAAAAATAGAGTTGATAAATTTTATGTATTTGAATGGATAGTTGAGAACGGATGGCCAACCAATACCAACTTTTATAGAAAAGTATTTTTAACTTTGATAGAATAGAAACCAATTGTTTTTCGGTAGTCAATGTATAATTAAACTTTTCCATATTATCTCTGCAGATGTATTCAATTAATTCAATATCTTTTTTATTCATTTTCTTCCAGTCATCTATGTATGTAGTACTGACGGGTTTAGATAAAGGAATGTATTTCTTAATTTTATTTTCTGATAGATAGGGTTGAACTTGTTTTAGAAAATCCTTTACATATTGATGAAATTGCCAGATAGTATCAGAATAAGGTAAATTCAAAAAATCTAATATCTCTTTAATTATCTTTTCAGGGTTTTCTACAAATTTTTCGTATTGGAATAAATAACATTTGTCCGGGTAGTTTTTTAATAATTGCAAAGTTTCTTCAGCATAAAAGTTCCATAAAACACTTCTTCCTTCCGGATTACTTTTACCTAAAAATAATTTTTCAGTAGAAGCCCGTTTGATATGCGAATAATTTTGGGCTCTTGGATCTCGTATGTTGATTATAAATTTTGCTTCTGGAAAAATTTCTAATAGTTCTTTGACAAAAAAAGTATAGTAAGGGATTTTGTGAATAATATGTGTAACTTCTTTTTTATTTCTGTTGGGTTTGTCAAAAAACTTATTGACTGATAATGCGATGCGAATGTATTTTTCGCGTAAGGCATATTGAGAATTAAATGCAGAATAAAATAATTCTTTGTCTATTTTATTTTCCTTAAATTGGTCTGGCAATTGATTTAAAAATGAACGATGTTCTATACGTTTCAGGTACTTTTCAGTGATGTTTTGAAACGCTTGTGATGAATGAATGTCTTTCGTCAAAAGAATGTTTTTAAATTCTGGCAATCCATAAATTTGTGGATGCGCGTTTAAAATATAGAGTAATAATGTAGTTCCTCCTCTACCGTGCCCAATTATAAAGTTATACTTAATACCTGAGTAATTCATAACTTCTACAAATGTAATAAAAATAATTTTGAACGTGAAAAATCTGATTAAAGATAATAAAGTTTGATAATCTCAAAAGTTGGTTTAATCAAATTATTTAAGAAGCGATGTTTAGAATTTCATCTTTTGCATTCTTTGTCTAATTCAAAAAATGAGTTTTACACTTGCTTATACTTTTGCTATTTGCCCCTATTTCTATCAACAACCTGACAATACACATGACCCACATACTGATGTTTATTTCCAAAAATATCTAATAAAGTGATTTTATATGAGTAAATACCATCCTTTGGATTAGGATCGCCTTTAATACTTCCATCCCAACCCACTTTGAGGTTATTGGAACTAAATACTAAATTACCCCATCTATCATAAATCAACATTTCATATTCATCTTCCATAATGCCTATACCAACAGGATAAAAGATATCGTTTAAATCGTTGCCATCAGGGGTGAAAGTGTTAGGAATATAAACAGCAAATTGAGGTCTGATTTCAATTACAGCACTTGCCGTATCTTTACAACCATAAATATTCGTAGAAAGTAAGTTGACCATGTAAGTACCTTCGTATGGATAATAGTGTACCGTATTCGTATCATACGAAATATTATCGGGTGAAGAATAATCTCCAAAATTCCACATATAAAAATCTGCTTGTTGCGATTGATTCGTAAAACTGATTTCCGGATTTACAAGATCTGTATAAAAAGGACTGTATGTAAATGCTGCTACCGGCTTTGGATAAACCTTTAAGCTATCTATAAATGGATAATTCACATAACATCCGTATTGATTCCCTACTAGAACACCTACTGCATAACTGCCATTGGTAGTTAATACAATGTTGGCGGGATTACCAACTGCATCATAATCATACACGTTGCCTGTTGTATCAATAAATCCCGCATTATATTCAATATGCCAATTATAAGTATTGATACTATTGGTATTCGTTTCGGTGGCAGTAAAAGTAATTTTAGCTGGACTACAACCTTTAGATGGAATAATACTGAATGTTGGTGAAGGAAGTGGTTTTACATTGATAACAAAATTTGCCACTGCATCCGGTATACTACATCCATCTTTAATAATTACAGAATAAGAATAAGTACTTCCTAATGAAAGATTAACTGTAATACTATCATAAGAATTGGTAGTTCCATCGCTCCAGAAAAACTGATAAGGTCCACCATTACCCAAACTTGTGATGGTAGGGCTTAAAACGGCTACATGTGCATCACAAACATCCAGTGTTTTTCCAACGGCTGCCAGTGGTGGATTAACAAAAATAGTAATAACTCTTGGAGGAGCAATGCATCCGTTGGCATCGCTGGCCATTACTGTATAAGAGGTGGTTACAGAAGGTTGCACTACATAAGGTCCTGAACCATTGTAAATAGATGGAATCCAGGTATAAGTATAAGGGGCAATTCCGCCGGTGCCGGCAGCATAAATTTGTGTGTTAGTCCCATAGCAAATGGTATGATCAGGAGTAGCATTTATAACTACTTGATTAGGTTGGTTAACCGTAACGGTGGTAAAGGTGCTACAACTTACATTATCCGTAATAACTACCTGATAAACTCCTGCTCCTAATCCGATAAGAGTGGCAGTATTACCACCCGATGGAGCGCTCCATGTATAGGTATAAGGCGGAGTACCACCTACTACTTGAATACCAGCGGCACCATTTTGTTGACCATAACAAACGGGTGGGGTGTAAGAAGTACTTGTGACTGTTGGATTAGGTGTTGGTAAAATTTGAACTGTTGGATTCATAATACATCCATTAGCATCGGTAACCTGGCAGGTCCATGTATTGGGAGGTAAATTGGTTGCAATACTGGTATTTTGTGGAGTGGGGGTATTCCATAAGTATTGATAGGGTGGTGTTCCACCATTCACATTAATAGTAGCCGTGCCTACAGCATTTCCACAATAGGCAGGTGAGGAATTAATGTTTGCTACTAATGGTGCGGGTTCGGTAACAGTGAAAATAAAGGTAGCCAGACAGGATTTTCCATCATTGATGTTGAGAGTATAACTACCACCGCTAAGATTAGAAATAACCGGAGCATTTACATTGGATGGATTCCATGTGAAAGTATAAGGAGGGCTTCCACCTAAAATATTAGCTGCAATTTGGCCATTGTTTCCTCCGTTGCACAAAACATTTTGTATTGTGTAACTACCAATTGCAATAGGATTAGGTTGGAGAATTTGTACCGTTTGAGTGGAGGCACAGCCATTTGCATCTTTTACAGTGCAAGTATAATTTCCGGCTATTAAACTCACTGCTGTTTGAGAATTTTGGGTACCGCTTCCACCTGTCCATGTGTATGTATAAGCTGGCGTACCGCCATTTACAAGCATCGTAGCGCTACCGTCATTTAACCCAAAGCAGGAAACATGTCCTACATTGACAATTGCACTATTTAATGGAGAGGGTTGAGATATAGATACAGTTGCACTGCCCACACACCCTGCCGCATCCACCACAGTGAGGCCATAATTACCTGCAGGCAAATTGGTTATTGTTAAACTGCTTTGTCCTTGATACGTCCAAGTGACATTGTAGGGTGGAGTGCCTCCGCTTAAGTTGGCCTGAGCAGCACCATTGCTTTGTCCATAACAGGAAACATTGGTATAATTAGATATAGCTACTACAGGTCCGGAAATATCATTGATAACTGCATTGGCATAAACAGTACAATTATTTGCGTCTTTTACCATAACTGTGTATATTCCAGCAGATATGTTATTCAAACAAGAGTTGATATTGGTTGGACTTCCGCTCCACTGATAAGAATAGCCACCTGCCCCGCCGGATGCGGTTACACAAGCATTTCCATTACTCATATTACAATTGGAATTTGTGGTTGTAACATTGGCTAATAATTGAGGTGGTTGATTGACAACCGTTGTAATTGTTGAAATGCAATTATTGGCATCTGTTACTTGAATAGTATGTGTTCCAGCAGGTAAGTTGGTAGCATTAAAAGTGTTGTGCAGAGTGGGATACCATAAAATGCTATATGGGCCTGTACCGCCATTCACTGCAGCGATTCCACTTCCGTCGTTTAAACCATAACAAGAAACATTGGAGATACTAACAGAAACCTGTAACGGAGTTGGTTGTGTAATATTGACAATTTGCTGGTCTTGACAGTTTTTAGAATCGGTTACTTTTATAGTGTATGTTCCGGGTGCAAGATTAGTAGCAGTGGGGGCATTACCACCAGAAGGTAACCATTGATATGAATAAGAGGGTGTACCACCATTGGCTAATACAGAAGCAAAACCATTATTAGCACCAAAACAAGTAACATTAGCAGAATTCGTAATGGCAATATTTAATGCAGGCGGTTCAGTAATATTGAATACCGCAGAGGCGATGCAATTGTTTTGATCTGTTAATATAACAGTATAGTTTCCTGGACAAAGATTATTGAAAATAGGAGTCGTTTGCGGTGAAACTCCTCCTATCCAATAGTAAGTGATTGTTCCATTGGCGTTAATGGCATTAGCAGTGGCTATCCCGTTACAAGCGCCGTTACAGGTAACGTTAGTATAATTTACGTTGGCCTGCATTTGAGGTGGGTTAGTTAGTTGAGTAGTTCCACTGATTGCACATCCCATGTTATCTTTCACATTCACAATGTAAGTACCAGCGGTTAAGTTATTGGCCTGAGATCCATTACCTCCGATGGGCGACCATGTATAAGAGTAAGGAGGAGTACCACCGTTTACAATGGCATTGGCAGTTCCGTTATTAGCATTATAGCAAAGAGGATTTTGATGAATTATGTTTAAAGACAATGCGGGCGGTTGGGTTATTTGCACACTGGCAGAGGCGACACAACCTACTGCATCAGAAACTGAAACTGTATATATGCCAGCGGACAGATTGATAGCGGTTGCAAGATTTTGGCCATTACTCCACATATAGGTATAGGGTGGCACCCCACCAGTAATGGAGGTAGTTGCTACACCATTATTTCCACCATAGCAGGAAACGTTTGTATATCCGGTTATGGTTAAAGTAGGCCCATTCGTGTTGGGTATTGTGATACCAAATATATTGGTACAATTATTAGCATCTTTTACTAAGGCAGTGTACGTTCCGGCCGCCACATTTGAAAGCACATTTCCGGTTGTACCGGTGCTCCATGTGTAGTTATATGCGGGGAAACCGCCTGTAGCAGAAATTGTTGCAGAACCATTTGTTTGCATACAATAAGCAGTATTTACCGTAGAAGTAATGTTAATAGAAGACGGTTGGGTGATAGTAATGGAATATGTTTTTGTACATCCTTTAGAATCAGTGATGATACAAGAATATGTTCCTGCCATTAAATTTGTGGCTGTAGCTCCTGTTTGTCCGCTGGGTGTCCAGGAGTAGGTAAAAGGGGGAGTTCCTCCACTAATATAGCTGACAGAAGCAGAACCGGAGTTTTGATTAAAACATAAAGCAGGATTAGAAGATATATTGAAATGCAAGGAATCCGGTTCTGTAATTCCAATACCTATTGAAGAAGTACAGCCATATACATCTTGAATTGTACAGTTGTATGAGCCGGGTCCGAGATTAGTTGCTGTTTGAGTATTTTGTCCGTTTGACCAAGAATAAGTTATCGGTGGTGTCATATTTCCGACATAACTTACAGTAGCCCAGCCATTATTGTATCCTTTGCAAGTTACATTAGCGCCTGCTGTAACAACAGCAGTACCATCGGGGATTGAATTAATCGTCAGTATAATAGTTTTAGAACAACCATTAAAATCTGTAACAGTTACAGAATAATTTCCAGCAGTTAAACTATTGGAAATGGACGCATTTCCACCGATGCTACTCCAAACATAGGCGTAGGATGGAATGCCACCTGTAACATTTACTGTAGCGGCTCCGTTTGCAGCAGTACAATTGGCATTTTGCGTTGTTACAGAAAGTTGTAAATCAGTAGGTTGTGTTATCTGAACTGTTTGAGTTAATGTGCAATTGTTGTTATCTTTAATAGTAATGTTATAATATCCTGCAAATAAATTATTAAAAGAAGAAGAAGACTGATAACTCCCACCATTCAATGCAAATTGATAGGGCGATGTACCACCGCTTCCAATACAATTGATAACCCCATTATTTCCTCCATAACAAGAGACATTTGTAACATTAAAACTTAAACTTATTGGTGCCGGTTGGTTGATTGAAATTGTAGAACTATAACTGCAATTATTAGCATCCTTTACAGTAATGGTATAGTTCCCTGCTTGTAAGTTATTAAATATACCTAATCCATTAGAGATGTTATTGGGCATCAAAGTATAAGTGAAAGGGGCTGTACCACTTGTTGTGCTAACATTGATACTACCATTATTGCCGCCATTACACGACACATTAGTAGCCGTAAAGTTCAATGCCGTTGGTCCGCCAATGTTGGATACATTAAAATTTACAGACAAAGTACAGGAATTGATATCTTTAATAATAACATTATGAATACCAGCTGGTAAACTGCTGATAGCATTATTAGTACTGAATGGTCCGCCATTAAAGGAATACTGGTAAGGACTTGCACCGCCTGAAACATTGATAACTGTTGCACCACCATTGCTATTACCACAAGCAGCATTGATGACATTAACGGTTGCAGAAGATGGACCCGGAATCGTACTGATATTAAAAGTAGTAGTGTATACGCAGTTATTAGCATCTGTTACGATTAAAGTATGAATGCCTGCCGATAGTGAAGTTACAAGAGTATTAGAACCCACTCCATCTACCTGATAAGAGTAGGGGGGAGTGCCTCCAATGACTGTGTTTAAGGTAAAGGAACCAGTGCTTCCTAGACAAGCGCTTGGAGCAGTTTGATAATTTACGCCTGATGGAGCTGGTGCAGCGTTGATAACAACATTTGTACTATACGTACAACCAATAACATCTTTTACATACAAAGTATAATTTCCTGGTGGAAGACCTGTAAAACTGGGTGAACTTGTGTATGTACTACTACTTAATGCATATTGAAAACCGGGAGTGCCTCCTATTACATTCGTAACGTTGACGAAACCATTGTTGTTTCCGCAGGTAGCAGGATAATTGGTGTAACTTATGCTTGTAATAGGTGGTGTATTAGAGATGTTTACAACTGTAGTTGTTGAACAACCAAAATTATTAGTAATGCCTACGGTATGGGTACCAGAAGAAACATTCACAATGGTGGGCGTTGGGACGTTATTTCCATCATATTGATAAAATGAAACAAATTGACCGGGTGGTGAAAGATTGTTGATTACTATTATTCCATTGCTATTTCCGCATGTGGCATTTGTGTAAGAAGCAGAAATAATAGATAGTGGATTAATAGTAATAATACTTTGTGTAGAAAGAGCACATCCTAAATCTGTTACAGTGTGAGTTACGGTGTAAGTACCTACTGAAGAGAACGATACCGGGCCATAATTTTGACTATTTGAAGCAGGTGGTGCACCAGACGTGGGTGAGAAGGTATATTGATGGATACCACCTGAATAGGAAGATGTAAATATAAAAGAATTATTATTTAAACATTGAGTAATATTATTAATGGTAAATGCTGGATTAGGTGGGGAAGGGACATTGACAACGGTGGAATAGGTGGCTGTACAAGAAGCAGTATTAACGACGGTTTGGATAATAGTATAAGTTCCTGGATTAGGAAATATAACGGTGGATGTTGTAGCAGAAGTTGTAAAGGAAGGCGGTGGTGAAGTGCCTATAAGGGAATAGGATTGAACCGCAGGAGAAGGACTTCCTGTGTTGGTTATGGTAAATGTATTACAAGAATTGACAAATGTAAAGCCCGCGTTTGGACTTGGAGCAATGGAAATTTGAATAGTTTTGGTAATGGGAGCACAAACGCCCGGAGGGTTCATACTGACGGTATACGTGCCACTTACGGATGTTGTAATAGATTGGTTATTATTATTGACGATACCACTACCGGGAGGCCCGTTCCATGTATAAGGTGCAAGTCCCGCAGGCGCTGTAAGAGTAGCGGTTGAAATTCCACAAGAATTGGCATAAACGTTGGAAGAACCAGCAGGAAAATCTATTCCATTTACGTTTAGAGTCATTGGCTTACAGATAGCATCAAAATAGCAATATCCATAGTGAGCTCCGAATGCACAATCACCTACCGTTACACGGATCATTACGCATTGGCCAATGTATTGGGTAAGGTCAACAGAGCCAATTTGCCAGGTTGGTGTGTAAGCCACTCCTCCCGATTGAGTCCAGCCACCGGGTAAGGCAAGGCAACCTGAAGAGGGGGGAGAAATATCTACTTTTGGACAAGTGAGTGGCGTGTTACTGCAATTGGAAGCATTACAACTACTGCAGGTTGAAATATCTATCTTGATATAAGGTTGATTGCAGCATGAATGACCGGGGTTTTGGAGTACGGCAATGTAAGCAAATTGAAAAAGCGCATTAGAGGATGTAACAGGGACTATTTGAGTTAATCGTGCAACTTTTGCACCAACTGCATTGTCATTTATTTTTGCTACTTTTGTTCCGCCAAATGGTGAGGCAGGAATTGTTCCTACAACAGGGTCAGTGAAAGGTGTGGTCATTATCCATACAAGTCCTGCACCACCCCCACAGCAGCCGGCCATTGTGCAGGAGTTATTATTATTTCCTGTGGTATTAGTCCACCCAGAAAGAGTTCCTGTTTCAAAATCCTCATTTACACATGGCGTCCCGGTTGGAACGGGGCTATTATTGTCTCCAATTCCTTTCCATGTCATGGTGATTTCCCAAATATTTTCTTCAGAGTGTAAATTATATTTTTGTTTGATGAATTCCCTTTTGGCATAATACATAAAAACTTTGTATTCTTCACCCAAGCAATTGGTTTGTAGGGCTTCATTATGAGCGGTTTGTTCATCAAAGCCAATTAACGAATCAAAAGTGAATTTATAATTAGCAATAGTGTGAATGTAATCATTTTGGCTCATTAGAGCATTAAAAAATAGAATTACAAATAGATAATGACATAAAGATATTTTCATAGTAGTTTAGTGTTATTGTTTTTATTTTTTTATTATACGAAATATTTGATACAAAGGTAATATATAGAGAGTGAAAACAAAAAATTTTTATCAACAATAAAAATGAATAATTAACTTTTAAAAGTTAAAAATTGCTGTATAAAAATGTGGATTGGTCTAAAAAATAAAAAAAATATGAACAGATTTAAGAATTACTTTAAAAACGCCCCAAAAATTAAACGAATAATTAATAAGAAATATTCAATACTTTTGCAGAAAAAAAATATGCAATATCTTGACTTTGAGAAGCCAATAGAAGCGTTAGAGCACCAATTGGAAAAATTAAAAGAAGTACAAGAAAAAAGTAAAGTAGATTTAAGTTCTTCCATTTCTGACATAGAAGCAAAAATTCAGGAAAAAATAAAAGAAATATATTCAAATATAACTCCATGGCAAACTGTTCAGGTTAGTAGGCATCCCAACAGACCTTATACTTTACAATACATTGAATATCTTACAGGTGGAAATTTTTTAGAATTACATGGAGACAGGCATGTTGCAGATGATAAAGCAATAGTGGGCGGTTTGGGTTCTTTGGATGGCGAAACTGTGATGTTTATTGGTCATCAGAAAGGCATTAATACTAAAATGCGCCAATTAAGAAGGTTTGGTATGGCTAATCCAGAAGGGTACAGAAAAGCCCTACGGTTGATGCGATTAGCAGAAAAGTTTAACAAACCTATTGTAACTTTAATTGATACGCCGGGTGCTTATCCTGGGTTAGAAGCAGAAGAAAGAGGGCAAGGAGAGGCAATTGCGAGGAATATTCAGGAAATGTTTTCTTTAAAAGTTCCGGTAATTTGTATTATTATCGGAGAAGGTGCCAGTGGTGGGGCATTGGGAATTGGTGTAGGAGATAGAGTGTATATGTTGCAGTATACATGGTATTCGGTTATATCACCGGAGTCCTGTTCGTCTATTTTATGGAGAGGTTGGCAATACAAAGAAAAAGCCTCGGAAGCATTAAAACTTACAGCGAAAGACATGTTAGAACTGAAACTAATTGATGGAATAATACCAGAACCATTAGGTGGAGCACATAGAAATCCAGAACAAGCAGCCATGTTTGTAAAAGAAGTAATCGTAAGATCACTTTCTGAGTTAAAGGGATTATCTCCAGAAAAAAGAATTGGTCAAAGAATTGAGAAATTTACATCTATGGGGGTATTTAAAGAAATTGATACCAATGATTTAGCGGAAACTAATTTATAGTAAAATGATATGGCACAGTACTTAAGTTTGTCTGATTTTTTCATTCTTTTTTTCATTGGAGTAGTTTTTATTACCGGTGCAATTGTTTTGTATAAGTTTATCAACAAAAAAATATTAAAATGATAGATTTGTTTTTGAATTTGGGAATGAGTGAAGTGTTAATGATTTTATTTGTAATTTTGTTATTATTTGGCAGCAAGGGATTGCCTAATATTGCAAGAACATTTGGAAAAGGTATTAATGAGTTTAAACGGGCATCTGATACGGTTCAGAAAGATATTTTGTCAAGCACCGGTGAAATTACGCATCAGGTGAAGCGAGAAATAGAAGAAGTCAAAAAAGAGTTAGATAAGGGGGAGTGAATATGGAGTTGAAGTCATGGAAGTGTGGTTATTTAATATGAGAGAATATTTTTAATTGATGGTATAACAATAAATCACAAACATTTTCGTTTATTAGTTTTCCTAATCTCAAAATAAGATGCTTGATTATTATATATTATTTGTATTATTGCGGCAAATTAAAAAAGTAATAATGTACAAAGTATTCAGTTTGTTGATTTTTATTCTTTTTTTACCGGAACTATTTATAGCGCAGAGTTCTTCCAATAATAAAACATTGACGACTCAGCAGTTATTGGGTTCCATCAATCCCATTACTACCGCTGTTCCGTTTTTAATTATAGGGCCGGATTCCAAACAAGGCGGTATGGGAGAAGTAGGGGTGGCTACAGAGCCAGATCTTAGTTCTATTCATTGGAATGTGGCAAAATTAGCCATGCAGGAAAAGGACGTGGGGTTCGGTATTTCTTATTCGCCTTGGTTGAGAAACTTAGTACCAGATATTAGTTTGTCTTATGTGAGTTTTTACAAAAAAGTCAATAAGATGAGCACAGTGGGAGCATCTATGAGATATTTTTCACTGGGTAATATTACATTTACAGATATTATGGGAAATACTGTGGGTCAATTTAAACCTAATGAATTTGCAATTGATTTGGCGTATGCTCAAAAATTATCACCGTATTTTTCACTGGGCATGGCATTTCGCTATATTAATTCTAATCTTACAGGTGGTTATGCGGTAAATGGACAACCTACAAAAGTCGGTCAAACAGTGGCGGTAGATGTTGGATTGTATTATAGCAGTAAAAAACTGGATATGGGAGATAAAAAAGCCATTGCAACCGGAGGATTAAGTATAACGAATTTGGGAGGGAAAATATCGTATGGTACAGGCAGCAAAAATTTTATTCCCACTAATTTGAGATTGGGCGGTGGCTTAAAAACGATTTTAGATGACTATAATACAATCGGGCTTTATTTAGATTTTAATAAATTATTAGTACCAACGCCACCTGTTTATTTGAAAAAAGCAGATGGTACGGGTGATTCAACTGATTTGGCCAGTGGTAAAAAAATTATTATAGCAGGTAAAGATCCAGATGTACCGGTGATCCAAGCTGCTTTGCAATCATTTGGTGATGCGCCGGGTGGGTTTAGAGAAGAGTTGAGAGAGATTAATATCAATACCGGATTTGAATATTGGTATTCTAATATGTTTGCTTTTAGAATGGGGTATTTTTATGAGCATAAAACCAAGGGAGGTCGACAATTTTTAACGTTTGGTTTTGGCATTCGTTATTCTGTATTTGGATTGGATGCTTCGTATCTTATTCCTACAGTGGCTAATCGAAACCATCCTTTACAGAACACGTGGCGGTTTACGATTTCCTTTGATTTTGATGCTTTTAAAAAGCAGAATCAGGAAAGTCAACAGAATTAAAATTCATGTATCTTGTGGACACTGCTTAGTGTTGCCGCTAATTCTATTTTTATTATGTTGTTTTGACGGGTTAAATTCTTTTGAGAGAACTTGGCACACAGAAGATACATAGATACATCTTAAGGAAATAATTATGAACTAATGAAGAGGTTTGTGGGTAATGGCTTTTTCTTTCAATTTTTGGATTTCGTCTCTGAATTTAGCCGCGAGCATATAATTCTCTTCTTCAACGGCTTGTTGCATCTTATGTTCAAGTTCGTGGATGAATTTCAGAAGTTGTTCGGTGGTCATATATTGAATCACCGGATCGGCCGCAATGTCTATTTCTTCGGGTTCTGTGTAATAATGATAAGAAAGTGGCTTTTCATAAGTAGGAGAAGGTTGTAAGAATGTTTTTTTGCCGGCTTGTTTGGGAGTAATACCGTGCTTTATATTGTATTCAATTTGCTTGTGTCTTCTTCTTTGTGTTTCATCTATTGTTCTTTGCATGCTTTCGGTTATTTTATCTGCATACATAATCACTCTTCCGTTAATGTTTCGGGCGGCACGGCCTACCGTTTGTACTAATGAACGAGCGTCTCTCAAAAATCCTTCTTTGTCGGCATCTAAAATAGCTACCAGAGAAACTTCCGGCAGATCCAATCCTTCTCTTAATAAATTGACGCCTACTAAAACGCTGATAAGCCCTTTCCGAAGTTGTCTTAAAATTTCCACGCGTTCAAGTGTATCAATGTCAGAGTGAATGTAAGCAGAGCGGATGTTAAGTTTCAACAGATATTTGTCTAATTCTTCGGCCATTCTTTTGGTAAGCACCGTGATTAAGACACGTTCATCTTTTTCAGTTGTTTTTCGGATTTCTTCTATCAGGTCATCTAGTTGATTGTGTGAAGGTCTGACTTCAATAATTGGGTCTAACACGCCGGTTGGGCGAATGAGTTGTTCTACAATAATACCTTCTGATTTTTTGAGTTCGTATTCGGCGGGTGTAGCGCTGATATAAACGACTTGATTTATTAATGTTTCAAACTCCTCGAACTTTAGGGGCCTGTTGTCCAATGCTGCGGGTAAGCGGAAACCGTATTCTACAAGATTGGTTTTACGCATTCTGTCGCCATTATACATGCCGCGGATTTGTGGAATAGTAACGTGGCTTTCATCAATAAACATAAGATAATCTTTTGGGAAGTAATCTAATAAGCAGAAGGGGCGGGAGCCTGGTGGTCTGCCATCAAAGTAACGGGAATAATTTTCAATGCCGCTACAATAACCGAGTTCGGTGAGCATTTCTACATCGTGTTTCACGCGTTCATCAAGCCGTTTGGCTTCTGTTGTTTTTCCTTCGGCTAAAAATTTATTGACCTGTGTTTCTAAATCTTTATTGATTTCAAAGATGGCACGGTGAATGTTTTCTGGTGAAGTAACAAAGATGTTAGCCGGATAGATGTTGTAGGCATCAAAGGATTCAATAACATGTTTAGGGTCTGAATCAAAAGTATATATTTCTTCTATTTCATCGCCAAAAAAAGATACGCGAAGGTTATAGTCGGCATAGGCCAGATTAATATCAATAGTATCGCCGGCGACACGGAGGTTACCACGTTCAAATTTATCGTGCGAACGGCTGTAAAGAGAAGTAACTAATAAGTGAAGGAATTTATTTCTGGAAATTTTTTGTCCTACTTTGATGGGAATGATGTTGTTTCTGAAATCTTGTGGGTTGCCAATTCCATAAATACAAGACACAGAGCTGACAATGATTACATCGTTTCTTCCGGAGAGTAAAGCAGAGGTGGCACTTAGCCGTAGTTTTTCAATTTCTGCATTAATGGATAAGTCTTTTTTAATATAGGTATCTGTGGTCGGAATGTATGCTTCGGGTTGATAGTAATCGTAATAACTTACGAAGTATTCAACGGCGTTGTGCGGAAAAAACTGTTTGAATTCGCTGTATAATTGGGCGGCTAACGTTTTGTTGTGGCTCAGTACTAAGGTTGGGCGGTTGATATTCTGGATGACATTGGCCATGGTAAATGTTTTGCCAGAGCCCGTCACGCCTAATAAGACCTGCTGTTTGACGTTATTCAGAATATTTTGTGTCAATTGTTCTATGGCTTCTGGCTGGTCGCCGGTGGGTTGATAGGGGGAAACTAATTGAAATTTCATAGATAAAAATTAAATAATGCCATTCCAACGACGAATAATCCATTCGGTCAAAGATAGAATAATTAAAAGAGTCAACCAATATTTCTGTTCTATCCAATATTGAAAGGTTTCGTTTTCTACAACAATTGTTTTTATTTCGGGGTTGTTGAGTATATCGTTTTTAAGTTGTTTGTTTTGATGAAGGCGGTAAAATTTTCCTTTTGTTTTGTTGGCAAGTATTTTCAATCCGTTGTGTTGAGCGGTCAGATTATTTTGTTCAATGGAGTAGGGGAGTATGTGAATTTTTCCGGATTGAGTAAGTTTCTTGCCTTTATATTGAGTGGATGCTTTGTAAGCATATTCACCAGCAGGAAGGTTGCCGGTGTTGAGAAAATAATTAGAGGAAGATTTATTAAAGACAAATTTATATTCTTTTTTAGTACTGTCTTTGAGGGTAAAAAGTACATCAGGGTCTGTAATGGGTTGCCTTGTTTCGTTTAATAGTTCAGCCGTTATTTGCAATGGTTCATTTTCGTGAATATTGGCGGGGGCAAACACTTTAAATGGTCTTTTATCTTTTTTCAAGGATAAATAGTGAAAGGTGCTGTGAATAAGATGATTGAACCATTCTGTATTTTGATTTTTTTGATAATTGAGCATTTTCCATCGCCATAAACCATCTCCTAAGAATACAGCATATTTGTTTGCTGATGTTTGAGTAAAATAAAATAATGGCAGTTCCGTAAAAATTGTATTGATTTTTTGATAGCATAATATCTCGTATTCGCCCAGTGGGCTGTAATTACCATAAGGTGCAAGAATGATAGGAAGTTGTGATTCTATAGTAGTATATTCCTCATTTAAAGAAAAACTTGAAAATGTTTTTTTGAATTGTGTTTCAATTTCATTCATTTGTTGCGGGATATATTGATTGATTTTGAGTAACGTGTTTTGTAGGGTGTTAAGGTGAGTAGTTATAATCATCATGGGTATATTGAGTTGAATGCATTTATTGAACCAGACCGAATTGTTGGTGGGGGAATGGTATAAAACGACATCGTATTCTTTTATGTTTTTATTAAAAGTGTTTTCCTGAAATACCTCTACATCGTATTGTAGGGAGGTATTTAATGTTTGACGAATCGCCGAAATATCGGGGTGAGGCGCTGTGTATAGAATTGCTACTTTTATTTTGTTTTCAACGACGTTAATGGTAAAATAAAATTCGTTGTTTTTAGTATTTTTTTCATCCTTTAGAATGGTAGATTGAATCTTATAGGTATGAGTTCCGGCTTTATTGGCGGGTAGTTGAAACAGAACGGATGTTAAGTTCCGGGCTTCGCTGTTTACAATAATTTCTTTTGCGCTTATTTCCTGATTGTTTTCAGAGATGCTTATTTTAATTTTTTCATTTTTTATCTCTTTAGATTGCAGAAGAACTTCTATAATAAAGTCATTACCGATGTATACTTGTTTATTGTGTAACACATTTTTAATAGCAAGGTCTCTGTACTCTATTGTATCGCCCGTCCCAAGGATGTATACTGGAAAATCAATGTTTTCAGCCAATGAAAGCGGATGAATACCATCGTTAAAAATTCCATCGCTGATAAGCAGCATGGCGTTTATGGGCTTATTGCCTAAAATAGTGGTAGGATAGGAGAATATATTTTCAGCATTGGTTTTAAAGTCCTGGAAGCGTATGCTGTCTGGATTAAATTGAAGATTATCGCCGAAGGTTAAAATTTGTACATCCATTTTGTCTTTAAATGGTTGTATGTAATGAGCAAATGTGTTTTTGAAAAAGTTTTTCACCTCATTGGAATCTTGGGCGCTTATCATGGAGCGACTGTTGTCTATAGCTACTATCAATACTGGTTTGATGTATTCATTTTTGTAGAAACGGGAATAAATATCAAGTAATAAAATACCTAATATGGAAAGTAATAAAAAATGCAGTAGAAATAAAATTCGTTTTTGAGATTTTGAAAAGGCGGCCTGCTTTTTATTGTTGTATAAATATTTAAGGTAGGCAATACTAAGCGTCAAAGGAAAGATTAATAGTAACCAGCCCCAACTATGTTCAGAAAAGATTTGCAATGGTTTTTGAGCGGTAATTTAAGGAAATATAAATGATAGAGTGTGAGAAATGAGATGGGGTTACTCTTGATTATTTTCCATTTTTTTTATTACTTCGTTAAATTTTACTTCTGAATTTTTGAGTTTTTCTCTGCAAAATATAATTAGTACCGCTGCTCTGTCTACCTTTTTAAGCAGGTCGTCCAAATCCAGTTCGCCGCTTTCTATTTCGCGGACTATTTCTTCTAACTCTTCAACGGCTTGTTTATATGTCATTTCATTGGTAGGATTCTGATTCATGGGTTTCAGTTTTTATAGTTTGTACTTGAGTTATTAATTCAGATGTTTCAAATTTAATTTTCACTACATCATTTATAGCCACTTGTGAGGCGTTTTTAATTATTTTATTTTGAGGGGTAAATGCCATACAAAAACCTCTTTTTAATATATTTTGAGGATGTAAAAGTTGTATGTTTTTTTCAATGTTTTGAATTTGATTTTGCTGTTCTTGTAAGTAGCTGTGTGTGCCGGCTAAAACATGTTCCTGAAGCTGATTTAAAGAGTCATTATGTCTTTTGATATGATGGTTGACTGAATATTTAAATGTTTGTTTTATATTGTTCAATTTTTTATCTGCATTGTTTAGTAGATGCTGAATGGAGTGTTTGATTTGATAGGCCTTTTGAATAAGATTTTTTTCCTGCCTTGTGTGATGATGAACAGGAAAATTTTTTAACCATTGTTCATATTCCTGCAAGGCAATTTTTTGTTGATGGAAAATTTCTTTGATTAAGAGAAGCGAGTGGTTACTTGTATTAAAAATGATTTGTTTTTGAAGAGATAAAAAATTTTGAGAAGATTGAATGACTGCTTTCTGAATGTTGTTTAATTGGTTATTAAACTCTTCAAACCGCTGAATGATAATCATAGCCGTATCGGTAGGTGTAATGCCGTTTTGATATGCGACCATTTCGGCTACAGTATAATTGGTGGAATGTCCTATTCCTGTAATTACCGGTATGGGGAAGGTGGCTATAGTTTTACACAAATCATAATCATTATAGCAACTGAGTCCAATTTCACCGCCGCCTCCCCGAATGATTAAGACGGCATCATAAGGTATTTGTTTTTCTTTGATGTTTGCTAATTGCGTTCGGATTTGTACTGCGGCGTTTTCGCCTTGGAGCAAGGAAGGATATAAATCGTAAGTAATTTGATAGAGAGGCGCATATTTTTGAAAGGTGGTGATTAAATCATTGAATCCCTTACTGGTTTCTACTGAGATGATGGCCAAGTGTTGAGGTACCATTGAAAGTTCTAATTGTTTATTGTGTTCTGATATTCCTTCTTTTTTTAATTGTTCAATGGTTTGTTTTTTTTGTTTTTCCAGTTCACCGAGTGTATAGTTGGGGTCAATGTCTTTGATTTGTAAACTTAATCCATATTTTGATTCGTATTTTACCTCCACTAATAGAAGTGCAGTAATGTTTTCCTTTAAGGGTTCGCCGATGGTGTCTATAAATTTTTGATTAATTTGTAACAAATCATTTTTCCAGATAATACCACGCATCTGGCATATCACTTCGTTTTCTTGTTTTTCTAATAATTCGGGATAGGCGTGTCCGGAATACTTGTACACGTTTAGTTTATGAATTTCTGCTTTTATCCAAAAGTATTTCCGATAAAAATGATTTTCAATAGTTCTTTTGACTAATTGGCTGAGTTGATAGAGAGTAAGTACAGGACTATCATTCAATGATGTCAGCATTTATTTAGTCGTTTAATAACGCGAAGATGATGTGAATGAGCTTTTAACTCCGGAGAAAAAATACCATAGTGATCTATTTTATCAACACGCACTTTTCCGGAGGCGTGAATAATATATTCTTTGTTAATTAAAATACCTGTATGTACAATATTTCCTTCTTCATTGTGAAAAAAAGCTAGATCACCGGGTTGAACTTCGTCTAAAAATGTAAGTGGTGAGCCGTGTTGGGCTTGATTCTTAGCGTCTCTTGGCAACTGATAACCTGCTAAAGCACAGCATATTTGCACTAAGCCCGAGCAATCAATACCCATTAAGGTTTTTCCGCCCCACAAATAGGGAACATTTAAAAACATTGTTGCAAAATCTACACACATTTGGCCATTATAGGAGGTTGTTTCTGTGTGTTGTACAACTTTACCATAAACTTCATAAATCGTTGCTTCAATTCTGAATTGTTTATTTTCATAATTCGGAAAGTGAGCAGCAAGGGGAACTATGAAATGATTTTTTCCGGATTGAACGATTTGCAATAATTCTGAGCTCATAGCAATAGCGCTGGATTTTATCTGGTAATAACTTTGTTCTGAAATAGGAAAATGTTGTAAGTTGTTTATCCAACATTCATAACCGTCGGTGTCTATTTTTATTTTTAACCAGTCGCGTTGTTCTTCAAGAACAGAATAGATTTCACCAAAAAGAATTTGCGTTACCAATTCACTTTTACTGGAAGGTTCTGAGCGTCCGGGAATAACGGAGAGCTTACATATTCCGTAGGGAGAATGCATATTGGAATACTATTTTGGCAAATATCTGTAAATTAAGTTTAGAAAAAAAATTAAAACCAATGGTAGCGGTCGTGTAGAATGTCAAATAATTTTTTTCTTTTTTTATGTTTTTTAAATGGGGGTTTTTTGTCGTTGGGCTGTTCTTTGTGCCAGTGGAGTTGAAAGTAAAATAAACGAATGCCGGCTGAAAACCCTACATTCCTTAAATTAATGGCATTATCTGGTGTAATTTTTGTAACCCGCATATTATAGTCCACGAAAATACTGAAAAAACGAATGTGGACTTCTGCACCTAATCCCGCATTGAAGCCAAGTTGATAATACTTTTTATTGGTTTGAATGGTTTGAAAGTTTTTGTCAATTATCTGAAATCCTGAAAATAGGGTATATGCTGCACCAAAGTATGGATAAATGAAAAAAACGCCATCTTCCGAACTTATTATGTGCTGATAATTCAGGTTAAAATTCTGAAAATGTATGTTTTTCCAAAAAGGACGTACATCCGTGGGTTCAAAAGTACAATAAGAAAACTCAATTCTTGATAAATTGTGAAATAAAAAATTAGCATTGTAATTCCAGCCCAATATATTTTCTACATCGTCAAAATTTTCCTGTAATGCTAATATGTTAATAATTCTGCCCGCCCCTATCTGAAAGGAACGGACAATTTGAATAGAATCTAAAATTTGGGCTATGGATAAAAAATTCAAATATAAAAAAATAAAAAGGATAATTTTCTTTCGCATACACGATAGTGTATTGGCTAACAAAGTTACGATATTATTTTTTGTAAATCATTCAATGGGGATAATCCTTAAGCAGATTTATTAACTGCTTTGGCAATGAAAATACTTAATTCGTATAAAATATAAATTGGTAATGCCACAATCAATTGTGATGCGACATCGGGAGAAGGGGTAATAACAGCCGCTACAATAAGAATAACGACTACGGCATGTTTGCGATAGTGTTTCATAAAGATATCCGTTATTAAACCCAATTTGGCTAACAAATACACGAGTATGGGTAGTTCAAAAATCAAACCGGAAACCAGTACCATTGTGCTCAACAATGAAATGTAATTTTCCAGGGTATTGTGTGTTTCAACTAAACCCGCTTTTGAAATTTTATAATTGATTAAAAAATTGTAGGACATCGGAAATAAAATAAAATAACCAAAACAGATGCCCAGCAAAAATAAAAAAGTAGAAATGCTAACGAAACTCTTAACAGGTTGTGCTTCATTATCTTTTAGTGCAGGTTGTATAAATTTCCATAATTCAAACAAAATATAAGGAGATGCTAAAATGATGCCTAAAACAATGGAAACCCAGATGTGATTGAAAAATTGTTCGGAGGCAGATAAGGCCTGTAATGGGCGAGTTTTGAAAGAAAAACAAAGTTCCGGAATATGCAGCCAATTGCTGATTTTACAAAGAGCCCGGTAAGATAAAAAGTCCGTACGCAGCGGTGCAAAAATAACGTTATCAAAAATCAACGGAGCATACATAAAAACTACAATAGAGACAATCAGAACTGTGATAGCACTTCTTACAAGATGTTTTCTCAACTCTTCCAGATGCTCTAAAAAAGACATTTCCGTATTATCAGAATTTTGGCTCATTTGAGTATTTATGGCTGCGAAAGTAGGGAATTATAAATTACAATTTTTATTTTGAATAGTTGCCTTTCATAAAAAAATTTATCCTTTGAAAAAAAACAAATAATTAATAAAGCAGGATATTGCATTACAGTATATTTTTGCGAAAAAAAAATGAAAATGTAAAAGAAGTATATTGAGATATATCTTCTCTAAATAGTGGTCTTTATTTTGTATTTTGTGCAATGTGGTGAGGAATATGAAAAGTTTATTAAAGAATAGTTCGGAATAGATTTGTAAAGTAGAATAAGATTTTCTTATATTTGCCGCTGTTTTCATAGTTGTAAAGTGTTGGTGCGGGCTGTGGCGCAGTTGGTAGCGCACTCCTTTGGGGTGGGAGAGGTCGCTGGTTCAAGTCCAGTCAGCCCGACTTTTTGTTTCTTTTTGTGATAAGGTAGAAAACATACAGCAGTATAATGTATAATGAAAATCACGACTCGTATACATTTATACTCAAACGCATATATCCGAACTATATAACTTAAAAATTTTAATCTGCCTTTTGGAGGCATAATTTTTTTACTAAAAATGTTTTAAGTAAATCAAAAAATTTTAAAGTAACTTTACATACACATAGTTTTGATTAAGGAGTTCATGAATATGCTCCAAATGTTACTTATATCAAGGTAAAAAATTTTTTTAATTGTAACATTTTACGCATATTTATTCACGCGTTGTTTTTTTTGATTAAGGAGTTCATGAATATGCTCCAAATGTTACTTATATCAAGGTAAAAAATTTTTTTAATTGTAACATTTTACGCATATTTGCAGCAAAAAATATGGGAAAAGGCGATAAAAGATCCAAAAGAGGAAAAATTCACCTTGGTACTTATGGCAAAACCAGACCAAGAAAGAAAAAGAAGGTAGCTAACAGCAAATAAGTTTGTGTATGCCTCTTTTTAACGGCTCGTCTCATCCGAATAAAGATGCCACGAGCCCTTTTTTTGTTTTTAAATAAAATGTAATTATGGCAAAATTTGACATTATAGTAATTGGCTCAGGACCGGGTGGGTACATTTCGGCCATTCGTGCTGCCCAGTTAGGTTTCAAGGTAGCAATTGTAGAAAAATATTCATCTCTTGGTGGGACTTGCCTGAATGTGGGATGTATTCCGTCCAAGGCCTTATTAGATTCTTCCGAACATTATTTTAATGCGGTTCATCAGTTTGAAACACACGGTATTAAGATAAAAGACATTAAACCAGATATTAAGCAAATGATTGCCCGCAAAAGACAAGTGATAAAAGAAAACAGCGATGGCGTGGCTTATTTGATGAAAAAAAATAAAGTAACTGTTTTTTATGGGGTAGCTTCATTTATAGATGCTCATAACATTCAGATAATCTCCGAAAATCAATCCACAAAATTATCTGCTGAGAAATTTATTATTGCGACAGGATCAAAACCTTCTACTTTGCCCGGCATTGAGATAGATAAGAAGCAAATTATTACTTCTACGGAAGCATTGGAATTAGAAACTATTCCCAAACAATTGATTGTAATTGGTGGTGGAGTGATTGGGTTGGAACTCGGAAGTGTCTTTGCACGTTTAGGAAGTAAAGTGTCTGTTGTCGAATTTTTAGATAGAATTATCCCTTCAATGGATGGGGCTTTATCCAAAGAACTTCAACGATTGCTCAAGAAAAATTTAGGATTTGAATTTTACTTACAACATAAAGTTTTGTCAGCTGAAAAAAAATCCAAAGAGGTCATTGTATCTGCTCAAAATAAAAACGGAGAAAATATTCAATTGAAAGGAGATTATGTTTTAGTAGCCGTTGGCAGAAGGCCTTATACAGATGGCTTGGGATTGGAAAAAGCCGGTGTGCAACAGGATGAGAAAGGCAGAATAGTTGTCAATGAAAAACTTCAAACGTCCCAACCACACATATATGCTATTGGCGATGTTATCAGAGGGGCTATGTTAGCTCATAAAGCCGAAGAAGAAGGGGTTTTTGTAGCCGAAATAATAGCTGGTCAAAAACCGCATATTGATTACAATTTAATTCCCGGCGTGGTGTATACATGGCCAGAAGTAGCATCGGTGGGATATACAGAAGAACAATTAAAAGAGAAAAACATTTCATACAAAGTTGGTCAATTCCCATTTAAAGCAAGCGGCCGTGCCAAAGCCAGTATGGATACCGATGGATTTATTAAGGTATTGGCACATAAAGATACAGATGAATTGTTAGGTGTACACATGATAGCCCCAAGAGCGGCTGATTTAATTGCAGAAGCAGCTGTAGCCATGGAATACAAAGCCACTGCGGAAGATATTGGCAGAATTTGTCATCCACACCCTACATTCAGCGAGGCCTTTAAAGAAGCATGTTTGGATGCGTTTGAAAAACGACCGTTGAATTTTTAATTATTGGATTATGGCTAAAACAAATAAAGTTCCTGTATGCTCTTTTTGTGGCTTGCCACAGAATGATAACATTTTGTTATTAGCAGGACACAATGCATATATATGCGAAACCTGTGTTGAAAAAGCACATGAAATTATTTTGACCGACAAACAATCCAACAGCAAACGTTCTTATTCTGAATTGGAAACTGCCAATATACTGACGCCTAAAGAACTTAAACAATTTTTAGATGAATACGTTATTGGGCAGGATGATGCCAAAAAAATCTTGAGTGTGGCGGTTTACAATCATTACAAGCGCATTTTAAATACAAATCCAACTCATAAAAAAGACAATAGTGTAGAATTAGAAAAGTCCAATATTTTATTGATTGGAGAAACAGGTACCGGTAAAACTTTATTAGCACGTTCCATAGCAAGGTTTTTAAACGTACCTTTTTGTATTGCAGATGCTACGGCTATAACAGAAGCAGGGTATGTTGGTGAAGATGTTGAAACCATACTTACTCGCTTATTACAAGCCGCTGATTACGATGTGAAAGCAGCAGAAAAAGGCATCGTGTTCATTGATGAAATTGATAAAATCGCCCGGAAATCAGGTGATAATCCTTCCATAACAAAGGATGTTGGCGGAGAAGGGGTGCAGCAAGCATTATTAAAAATTTTAGAAGGTGCCGATGTGTTTGTTCCACCACAAGGCGGAAGAAAACACCCTGAACAACAAATGATTAAAATTAATACTAAAAATATCCTTTTTATTTGTGGTGGGGCATTTGTAGGGCTGGATAAAATTATATCGTCGCGGGTTAATTTTAATGTCATTGGTTTTAAGGGTAAGAGACAGGAAGAATTAGATAAAGCCAATATCTTGCAATACGTTACTTCACATGATTTGAAAACCTTTGGGCTTATTCCTGAATTAATCGGAAGATTGCCGGTAATAGCGACCTTACAACCATTAAACAAAGGGGCCTTAAAGAAAATTTTAGTGGAACCCAAAAATGCAATGTTGAAACAATATACTTATCTTTTTAGTTTAGATAATATCCATTTAAATATTGAGCCGGAAGTCATTGATAATATTGTAGAGACGGCTTTGGAATTAAAACTTGGTGCAAGAGGCCTCAGAAGCATTTGTGAAACGATTTTTACAGATTTGATGTATGAACTTCCAAAAGAAAATAAATCACCCCTTCATTACAATGTTACAAAAGAATATGCTGAAAAAAAGATGTATAAGTTAAAAAAAAGAGTCCATCCAGCCAAAAAAGCCAATTAACATTGTTCAACTTTCAGTCACTATTTTTTTATTTTATCTATAATAAATTTCTTATTATTAAGCCCAAAATTAAATTGTATGAAAAAAACATTTTTTTTACTTGGTCTAGCAGGAATCATACTAACAGCATGTAATAAAAAATCTCCGGAGCCGGCGACTCCAGATAGTAATGTAACTACTGCTAAGGATGCTGTAAAATCGTATGAAGTGTCTAACGATGTGTTTTTAATGGCAGCATTGACCCGGGATACTTATACCACTACGCCGTTTTTTGGTTCGTCTGGAGTTACGATTGTTTCAGACACTATTGCAAAAATTGATACACTCCTACTCAACAATGCACAAGGTACAGATGGTTATTTAAGAAATGGAAAAATTGTAATTAAATATGCCGCCTCTACTTTAAATGCCAAGTATATTCGTCAGCCCGGTTTCAAATGTTTGGTTGAATTATACAATTACACCATTAACACTACTTCTGTTTCGGCCTCCTCTATTCAGATTTCCAACACAACACCGAATGGCTTTAATCCCAATACTACCAATTTATCATGGTCAGCCACTTTTACCAACTTTACAACGAATGATGGCACCAAATCTGTTGTTTTCAGCGGCACTCAATCTATTCAATTGCTGAACACCAATACTTCTACTGTGTACAATAATACAGGCAATATACCTATCCAGTGGCAAAATGCCATCATTTCTGTAACAGGCAATTCTACAGGATCTAATCCAAAAGGTTCTTTTGAAGTGACGTTTAATACGCCTTCTACAGATTATCTTTATCGCAACTTAAGGGATTGTGCGCCAGAAGGGTTCTTAAAACCAGGAAAGCATCCGTTTACCAAAGGATTGCTTTATTTAAAACCGAATGGAAAAAATACACAAGTAGTCAATGTAGGTGAAGGTAATTGTGACTATAATGTAAAGGTTACAATTGACGGAATCACCTACCAAACTGATGTTTTATAAAAATTCATTTACTTCTATGTCTGTCTCAACTATTAAAGAAAAAGCACAACAGAAAGATTCTGATGTTCTGTCTCAGATGACCTTGTTTAACCATGAACAAATCGTTTTTTGTAACGATAATAATGTAGGGCTTAAAGCCATTATTGGTATTCATAACACTGTCTTAGGTCCTGCACTTGGGGGGACACGTATGTGGAATTATGCTAGTGAACAAGAGGCGCTCATCGATGTTTTACGGCTTTCCAGAGGAATGACTTACAAATCAGCAGTGGCAGGAATCAACCTTGGAGGGGGAAAAGCCGTTATTATCGGAGACCCCAAAAAAATAAAGACAGAAGCCCTTCTCAGAAGTTTTGGTAAATTTATTGATAATCTGGGAGGAAAATACATCACGGCAGAAGATGTTTCCATGAACAGCAAAGATATGGAAATTATTCACATGGAAACAGATTATGTAACAGGACTTCCTGGATCAATGGGTGGCAGTGGTGATCCTTCACCTGTAACAGCAATGGGTGTGTGGATGGGCATGAAAGCGTCCGCTAAAAAAGTATATGGGAGAGATGCCTTATCCGGGAAAAAAGTGATAGTGCAGGGATTAGGAAATGTAGGCAAACATTTGATAGAATATCTTGCTAAAGAAGGGGCTGAATTATTAGTGTTTGATATTGACGAAGAAAAAGTGAAAAGTGTTAGCCAACACTTTAAAGTGAAAGTGTTGTCAAAAGAAGAGTTATACTCTGTAGATGCTGATATTTATGCGCCGTGTGCTTTGGGTGCTACTGTGAATACTGAAACATTAGATCAACTGAAAGTTAAAATTATTTGCGGTTCGGCAAACAATCAATTAGCCGATGAAGCACTGCACGGTAGAATGGTAGAAGAGAAAGGTATTTTATATGCACCGGATTTTGTGGTAAATGCAGGCGGCATTATTAATGTGTATTATGAATTAGAAGGATATAACCGAGAAAGAGCACTAGCGCACGCCCAAAACATTTATGATACTACTACAAAAATTTTTGAAATAGCCGAAAGAGAAAAAATACCTACTTATCTTGCCGCTAATAAATTAGCAGAAGATCGCATTAATGCCATTGCAAAAATTAATGCACGGTTGTAAGTTGCAACGTTTTATTTCTTATAGTTGCGTTTGATTTTCTGGTATATAAAACCATTGAACGAATAAAAAAATCTCAGGGTCTTTTAATTATATTTACAGCAAAATTTTTATTATGCAATTTGAAGAAATTATCATGGGAGAAATCAAAAAGGCGATGCTTGTTAAAGATAGCAAACGGCTGGAAGCATTAAGAGCAATTAAAAATGTGATTATTCACGTCAAAACATCACCAGAAGGATTTACAGAAGAAAATGTAATTAAAACCCTTCAAAAAGAAGTCAAGAAAAGAAAAGATAGTGCTGAAATTTACACACAACAAAATCGTCCGGATTTAGCAGAAGTAGAACTCTATCAGGCATCGGTAATGGAAGAATTTTTACCAAAACAATTAAGTGATGATGAATTAAAAACCGAATTGCAAAAAATAATTCAGGAACTGGGAGCATCTTCTCCGGCGGATATGGGAAAAGTAATGGGTAAAGCAACAAAAGCATTAGCCGGAAAAGCCGATAATTCCAGAATTTCTGCCATTGTAAAAGAACTATTGGCAAAATAATATGGCTATCCTCGTTGCGGATATTATTCATAGTATTGAACAATTCGCTCCACTTAGTTTTCAGGAAAGCTACGACAATGCCGGGCTGATTATTGGAAGTAGTGCAGAGCCTTGTACGGGCGTTCTTTTAACACTGGATGTAACGGAGGAAGTAATTAACGAGGCGATTGAAAATAATTGTAATCTTGTAGTAGCACATCACCCGTTGATTTTTAGCCCTATTAAGCGAATCACAGGGAAATCATTCATAGAACGATGCATTATTAAGGTCATTCGTCATAACATTAGTATTTACGCGGCTCACACGAATGTTGATAATGTTTATGATGGAGTCAATCAGGAAATTGCTAACCGGTTAGGACTCCTTAATACAAGAGTTTTATTGACAAAGAAAAATGTTTTGAAAAAACTCGTCACATTCGTTCCTGCCAGTCATTTGGAATCAGTTCAAAATGCCTTGTTTGAAGTGGGTTGTGGGCATATAGGAAATTATGATAGTTGCAGTTTTTTTACCGATGGAAAAGGTACTTTCAGAGGTAATGAAACGACCAATCCTTTTATTGGTGAACGAGGAAAGTTGAGTATTGAACCTGAGATCAGGTTAGAAACCATTTTTGAAGTCCATCAAGAAAAACAGGTAATTGCTGCCTTGTTGAAGGCACATCCTTATGAAGAAGTGGCTTATGATGTGTATTTGTTAGAAAATTATCACCCCAAAGTGGGTAGTGGAATGATTGGAGCATTGGAAGCAGCGATGGATGTCAAAACATTTTTATTCAAAATAAAAGACGTGTTTGGTCAGCCAATGATTAGGTATACAGCTTATGACAAGCCCATTCAAAAAGTAGCGTGGTGCGGGGGAAGTGGGGCATTTTTATTATCCAACGCTATTCAGCAGGGGGCAGATGCTTTTGTAACCGCAGATTTTAAATACCATCAGTTTTTTGATGCAGAAGGTAAAATTATGATTGTGGATATTGGGCATTATGAATCTGAGCAATTTACACCTGAAATTTTTTATAGGATTATTAAAAATAAATTTCCTAACTTTGCCGTCTTTTTATCAAAAATAAATACCAATCCAATTAAATACTTTTAGTTATGACCACCTTTAAAGAAAAATTAGATGCCTCAGTAGAAGCCAAATTAAGAGCACTTTTTTATCTTCAGCAAATTGATTCAAAAATTGATAAAATTCGTTTTATCAGAGGTGAACTGCCTTTGGAGGTGAAAGATTTAGAAGATACAGTGGCCGGCTTACAAACCCGTGTGCAACGACTTCAGAATGAAATTCAGGAGCACGATAGAACTATAAATGATTTGAAAAATTCTATTAAGGAACGGCAAGCGAATATAAAGAAGTATGAGCAACAACAGAATAAAGTAAGAAATAATAGAGAATATGAGGCCTTGGCTAAAGAAATAGAATATGAAAATCTTGAGATTCAATTGGCTGAAAAAAAGATAAAGGAGTCCAAAACAAAGATTGAAACTAAGCAGCAATATCTGGAAGTAGCAGAAAACGAATATCAGGAGCGTTTAAAAGATCTGGAAGTTAAGAAGAAAGAATTGGAGGAAATTATTTCTGAAACAGAAGAAGAAGAAAAAAAACTATTGAAAGAATCAGAAAAATCATCAGCGTCTATAGAACAACGTTTATTAAATGCCTATAAAAAAATTCGTGAGAATGTAAAAAATGGTATTGCTGTGGCGGTGGTAGAAAGAGATGCCTGCGGCGGATGCTTTAGTAAGATTCCGCCGCAAAGAATATTAGATATTCGAGCCCATAATAAAATTATTGTGTGTGAACATTGTGGAAGGATATTGGTAGATGCTTCTATAGATCCAAATTATGTCCCACCGACAGTGGAGCAGGTTTTGGAAGAAACGAAATCTAAACGAAGTGCCAGTAAAGGTAAGAAATAAAAATGAAAATGATACAAAAGTCCTTCTAATTTAGAAGGGCTTTTTTATTTTAAAGAGTATTATGCCTAAAAATCCCAGAATATTTCCAATAACAATCACTAATCCTGTTGTCGAAGAATATTGTTTGAGTCATTCTTTTAATCTTCCAAAAGAATTAAGTGATATAGAAAATTTTACACAAAAAAATATTTTAGCTCACAGAATGTTGAGCAATCATATTCAAGCCCATTTTTTAATTACACTTTCTTATTTAATGCGTCCTGAAAAAGTGCTGGAAATAGGGACATTCACAGGGTATTCAGCAATATGTTTAGCACAAGGGCTTAAAAAAAATGGAAAAATTATTTCAGTAGAAAAACATCCGGAGTTTGTTACCATTGCTCAGATTTTTTTTGAAAAATATCAATATAAAAATATTCAGGTAGTACACTCTGATGGGCTTGAATTTGTCAAACAATGTAAGGAATCATACGATTTAATTTACTTAGATGCAGATAAAGAACGTTACGAAGAATATTTTATTCATCTTTTACCTTTATTGAAAGAAAGAGGGCTCTTAATTATAGATAATACTTTATGGAAAGGTCTTGTTGCAGAAGAAGCGAAAGAACCCGTAACCCGGAAAATACAAGAGTTTAATGAGTTTTTGAAGTCGTTTGAAAAAGAAATTATTTATACGCTTTTACCTATTCGGGATGGAATGACTTTAATCTTTAAAAAACAATAACCCATTAGATATATTTTAATGGGTTATTGTTATGTTTCTCTGATTTTTTAATAACTATATTTTTATTCCAAAAGACACATAGTAGGTTCTTCCATTTCCAGGTAATAAACCTGGACCAGGATATCCCCCTGCTCTTCTTGTAGCATATTTTTCATTGGTAACATTATTAATTCCCCATTTGATAATGTATTTGTTATGGAGTGTCCAGCTACTGTTGAGGTCAATGATCTGATATCCTTTAATAAGCCCAACAGTTGCATTAGGAGACGGGCTTACTGTATTTTGTGCATCGGTGTAAACATCGCTTACTTGGCTAAGTTGAGCAGATACTGAAAAGCCATTTAGATAATAATTGATTCCATAACGACCGATGTTTTCCGGAGCGTACTCCACTTTTTTACCAACAATGGTTTTATTAGGATCATTGATGATAACTGGATTATCCCATCGTGTATATTCTGCATTCATATAGGTGTATGCAGCATAAAATGTGATGTAACCTATTTTAGAATTTTTGGTAAACATTCGAATAGGGTCTATTTCAATAAAAGCTTCAATTCCTTTGCTTACGGATGTACCGATATTTGTTCTATATAGTACACCTTCTTTTGTGATAGTACCTATCCGGTTGTTGTAGTACAAATAAAATCCCCCAATATCGAAAGATAAGAAATCTTTTATATTACCTCTATAACCACCATCAATATTATATCCTGATGCGTCTTTAAGGTCAGGGTCAATGATAGCATTTGTTGCAGGTGGCGTGACGTCAGAAAAGAGCACAGGTCGATATGCCTGAGAATAATTTGCATAAAAGTTCGTAGTTGATGTTACTTTGAATTCAGAGCCAATTCCTGCCAAAATAATTTGTCTGGTTCTTGATAAATTAACTATATCGGTAGGATTTGTATTAATGTAACCATTAACGGATGATTGAATGAATTCATAACGAATACCGGGCACAATTGACCATCTTTTTCCGATATTAAAAGTGTTTTCAATAAAAACTGCGTAATTCGTAGTAGAAAGGGCTAAACTTTTTCCCCACTCTTTGCCATTTTGAAGTTGGTAAATATTTAAGTCAAAGTCCGTGTTTCCATTTCCAATTCCAGATTGATTTCTTTTAGTATTTCCAAAGTATGCTCTAATCCCTGCTGCTAAATAGTGTTTTACATTAAATAAATTGTATCCTTGTAAGTATCTTACTTCTGAGCCAATATTATTGTACTTATCCCTATCGACTTGTCTTGGATTGAAAGAATTTTTAGTAACATTAAATGTATCTTTTACCGTAATGTCTTTAGTAAAACCAACGCTATTTCTTTCGGCAATTATTCCAAATATCTTTACATTGAGTTGAGCATCTTCATTAATTTTATATGTAGTATTGATAGCCATAATGTTCCAGGGTACATTAAACCAGTTCCTTGACCTTAAAGATAATTGAGGGTTGATTTTGAACAAAGAGTCAGTAAGCCCGCCTGCTTGCTGACTTAAATAATTCATTCTCGTGTATTCAATGCCTACTGAGAGTTTTGATGTTATATTATAATTAAGAGAAACATATCCAGTGTTGGTATAATAGCGACTATTTTGCCGCCATCCATCTGCTGATCTGTGATGAAAATACCCGTAGTAATTAAAGTTTTTATACGTTCCACCCACAGCATTGTATGAGTTGAATAAATTATAAGATCCATAAGTTTGTTGTGATTCAACTTCAATAGTTTTTTGTGTGGACCCTCTTTTAATTTGATAATTTAGTAAGCCGCCGAATTGTGGACCATATTGTAAAGCAGCAGAGCCGCGAATTAAAATTATTTTTTCTACTGCTTCCATAGGGGGATTATAATATGCTTCGGGATATCCAAAAATTTCAGCGGCAATATCGTATCCATTTTGGCGAACATTAAATTCCCAAGAACGGTTAGGACTGAGCCCTCGGGTTGCTACACCTACTTGAATACCAGACCCATCATTTTCCCAAACATTTACACCGGGAACTTTTGCAAATACTTGTCGGGCGTTATTAGTCGTTAAATCTGCATCAGCATTAACCAGGTTAATTACCTCGTTCTTTTTGGCTGTATTTAAATGAACTCCATCAATATCGGCTAAGCGTTGGATTTTATTACGATTGTGTTTACCACTGATTTCTATTTCTTGCAATTCAATAACTTTTTTAGTAGTGTCTTGAACCGTCGATACGCTGTTTTGAGCAAGAATTATGCTTGTATAAAAACTGCTTAGCAATACAATGTGTCTCATAACAATAATTTTGGCTGCAAAGATGTTTATTTAGAGCCATTCTAAACAATACCTAAAAGTGGGTATTTTGGAATGTCAATTATAGTTATTCTTATCAAAAACGCTTAATTCCTTATACTTGTGCGATATGGAAAAAAAGAATGTATTGATAATAAATTATGTTTTTCCGCCGTATCCGGGGATTGGCGGCAGGCGGTGGGCAAAGTTTGCCAAATACTTACACAGAAGGGGACATAAGGTATATGTCATTGCTGCGAAAAATCCTTTTGATTACGAATCCACATTTATAGAAGATATAAAAGAGTTGCCAAAAGAGAATTTATTTTACTTACCATCATTGTATCCCAAAATAATGATTAGTCCATTAAAGAGCGGGTGGGATAAATTAAAGTATCAGTTTTGGTATAGAGTGCTTCCATTGTTTACAGATGGAAATTATTATGATAGGAGTATGTTTTGGAAAAAGCAATTACAAAATAAGATAGAAGAATTGATACAAAGTAAAAACATTCAAACGATTATTGTAACAGGGCCGCCTTTTCATTATGTATATTATACTATTCAACTAAAAGAAAAGTATCCTAACATAAAATTTATTGTGGATTATAGAGATGAATGGACATTTAATGGAGTACACGGCATTGATATTATTGGTAAAAAGCGTAAACAGAAAGAATTAGAAAAAGAAAAGTATGTATGTGAAAGGGGGGATATGGTAATAACTTGCGATAAAACTATTTTAGCATACTTGAAAACGAGTTATAACATTAATAGTTATGAACTCATTATGCATTCGTATGATAAAGAAGATTTTACTTTTGAAAAAAATAAAAATAATAATGCATTAAACGATTATCACCGGATTGTTGTGGCTGTTTTCGGTACTTTGGAGGGTAGAGATAAACTGAACAAAATATGTGATTTTTTAATGGAGTTGAAAACAAAAGATGAATTGTTTTTTAATAGAATAAAATTAAATTTTTATTTATTAAATCCTATTCCTCTTGAAATACATAAAGAATTATCCGACACAATCCGTTTTTATTACAATTATAGTGCTAAAAAGTTGTTTGAAAATATTTTATATTCAGATTACATTTTGGTTGTAACAACCGATAGAGCAAAGGATTTTTTCACTTCAAAATTTCCTGAGATATTTTATATGAAAAAGCGAATTCTATTTTATTGCAAAAAAGGGTATGTAAGCGGGTTTATTGAACAACATAAAATTGGCATTCATCTTTCAGAGAATGATTTTAATGAAAAATTTCTCTATGCCTTGCAACATCCAGAAGCGTTTTCATACGAAAACTTTCCAATAGAAGAGTGGAGTTATGCGTATAGGACAGATGAACTTGAAAGATTATTATAAATTAGTTGAATTAATTATTAATTACCATTTACTTCGTTATCTTCATTGTTTTCATTTTCATCTTCATGTTCTACTACTGTTACGGCGGCAATATCGTCATTGTCGTCTAAGTTGATTAATCGTACGCCTTGTGTATTTCGCCCCATTACGCGAATGTCTTTGATACTCAAACGAATGGTGATGCCATTTTTGGTTATTATCATTAAATCGTCGTTATCGGTTACTAATTTGGTGCCGACAAGCATTCCGGTTTTGTCAGTAATGTTGATGGTTTTCACACCTTTTCCGCCTCGATTGGTGATGCGGTATTCATCAATTTCAGAACGTTTACCGTAGCCTTTTTCACTGACTACTAGTACGGTTTTGTTTTTATCATCAATCGCAATCATTCCAATGACTTCATTTTGACTGCCCGGAAAAGCACCGTCTTCCAGATCAATACCAATCACACCACTGGCGCTTCTGCCCATTGCACGAACTTTATCTTCTGTGAAGCGGCATACTTTTCCAAATTTTGAGGCCATCATAATTTCACATTGTCCGTTGGTAAGTGCCGCATCAATTAATTGGTCGCCTTCTTTGATATTTACCGCAATAATACCATTGGTTCTTGGACGAGAAAATTCTTCCAGCAAGGTTTTCTTAATGATGCCTTGTTTGGTACAGAATACAATATAATGATTATTGATGTACTGTTCATCACTTAAAGTTTCTACATTGATGTAAGCACGAATTTTGTCATCCTGTTCGATAGCAATTAAATTTTGAATGGGGCGACCTTTACTTTGTTTATTGCCTTCTGGAATGTCAAATACTCTCAGCCAATAGCATTTGCCTTTTTCAGTAAAGAGTAATAAATAATTATGGTTTGTAGCAATAAACAAATGTTCCACAAAATCTTCTTCCCTTGTAGCAACTCCTTTGCTGCCCTTGCCACCACGGTTTTGTTTGCGGTATTCGTCTAAATTGGTTCTTTTGATATAACCAAGATGGGAAATGGTAATCACTACGGTTTCATCAGGAATAATATCTTCCATACGAATTTCATCTGCCGCATATACGAGTTCTGTTCTTCTGGGATCGCCGTATTTTTCTTTGATTTCTTTGAGTTCGTCGGATACGATTTGCTTTTGAAGATTTTCACTGGCTAAAATTTCCTTATAGTATTCAATTTTCTTCATCAGTTCATCGTATTCTTCTTTGAGTTTATCTCTTTCCAAGCCGGTCAGCGTGCGGAGACGCATATCTAAGATGGCACGTGCTTGTACTTCGGTCAGATTAAATTGACTCATCAATTGGTCTTTGGCGATATCGGGGGTTTCGCTTTCTCTGATTATTTTAATCACTTCATCTAAATGGTCAATGGCAATAAGTAATCCTTGTAAAATGTGTGCGCGTTTTTCGGATTGTTCTAATTCGTATTTGGTTCTTCTGACTACTACTTCAATGCGGTGCAATACAAAATATTTGATGAGTTCTTTTAAGGGTAATAATTTAGGTCTGCCATTTACTAAAACAACGTTATTGATATTGAAATACGATTGAAGCGCTGAATATTTGTAAAGATTATTTAAGACAACTTGAGGATTGGCGTCACGTTTTAATTCATAAACAATGCGAATACCTTCGCGGTTACTTTCGTCTCGGATTTCGCTGATGCCTTCAATTTTTTTCTCTTCAACAAGTTTCCATTGTGCTTCAATCATTTCGGCTTTGTTGATTTGGTAAGGCACTTCTGTTACAACAATTCTGAAGCGGTCTTTGAGTTCTTCTACTTCTGCTTTTCCGCGAATGACCACTCTGCCACGTCCGGTAAGGTACGCTTCTTTGATGCCTTCGTATCCGTAAATAATACCGCCGGTTGGAAAATCTGGGCACTTGATAAACTGCATCGGTTCTTCGTCGCTGATAGATTCGTTTTGGATGTAAGCGGTGATAGCGTCAATACATTCGGATAAATTGTGGGGAGCCATGTTGGTAGCCATTCCGACGGCAATGCCGGAGGCGCCATTGACTAATAGATTGGGGAAACGTGCGGGTAAGACCGTTGGTTCTTGCAATGAGTCGTCAAAGTTGGGTTTGAAATCAACTGTGTTTTTGTCAATATCTGTAAGCAATTCTTCGGCGAGTTTGGTAAGTCGTGCTTCGGTATAACGCATAGCGGCTGGTGGATCACCATCCATACTTCCGAAGTTTCCTTGTCCGTCAACGAGTGTGTAGCGCAAACTCCACTCTTGCGCCATTCTGACCATTGTGTCGTAAACGCTGGCATCGCCGTGTGGGTGGTATTTCCCAAGTACTTCACCGACAATACGGGCGGATTTTTTATAGGGTTTATTATGTTGAAGTCCCAGTTCTAACATTCCATAAAGAACGCGTCTGTGCACGGGTTTTAGACCGTCGCGTACATCGGGCAAAGCGCGTGATACAATAACAGACATTGAATAGTCAATGTACGCGGTTTTCATTTCATCTTCAATATTGATAGGAATGATGGTTTCTTTATTTTCCATAATGATTAATGTTGAAGTTTTTGTAAAATAATTAAGTGGCTAATGTATGGAATGAGAGGGAATTTTACAAGAGATATTTTGATTAGTTTTGTGAGTTGATAATATTGATATGGAGAATGCAAGCTTTAAGGAAATTGGTGATTATGCTGAAGAATTAGCGTGTAATTATTTGATTGAAAAAGGTTTTAAAATTTTAGAACGGAACTGGCGATATAAGCATCTGGAAATTGATATTATTGTGGAAAAATCAGATTTATTGGTGGTGGTGGAGGTGAAATACAGAACCTATACAAGTATGGGAGAACCAGAGTTGTTTGTAAATCGTCAGAAGCAAAGGTTTTTAATAGAAGCCATTAATCAGTATATTTCACAAAATAATATTGACAAAGAAGTGCGGTTTGATATTATTGCTATTTCCAGAAAGCGTGGTGAGTATGTGGTGCATCATATAGAAGATGCTTTTTATGCAAGATAAAATTTTATTATGAACGTTTATCATTTTTCAACGAATGCAGTAGAAAGTGTAAGCAATTTATTTTTTAAGGAATTGAGTGATATTTATTCAAAAGATGAATTGTCTATTTTGTTTACTAGAATAGTAGAGTCATTGGGGTATGAGTTTAATTCGGTGCGATATTTCAATCAGAGTGAGTTAATTCAACTATCCGAAATTATTGATGAGTTAAAAAAGGGTAAACCATTGCAGTATATTTTAGGATATACTTATTTTTACAATTTAAAATTTTTAGTGAATCCAAATGTTTTAATTCCTCGTCCTGAAACAGAAGAATTGGTGTGGAATGTGAAGAATTATATTGATAAAAAATTTTTTGATAAAAAAGCATTAAGAATAGTAGATATTGGCACAGGAAGCGGGTGTATATCTGTTACTCTAAAGCATTTATTGCCGCAGGCAGAAGTGTGGGCAATTGATATTTCTGAAGAGGCGCTGGAAGTGGCTAAAAAAAATGCGCAATTGAATAAAGTAGAGGTGTTTTTTGAATTCAAAGATATATTAAGTGCATCATTAAATGGAGTTTTTGATGTTATAGTGAGTAATCCGCCGTATATTCCTATAAGTGATGGTAACACACTTGCTGACAGAGTGAAGAAATATGATCCATTCATTGCCTTATTTAGCAAAAATGCCACAGAGTTTTATGAACGAATATTGGCAGAATGCATGCAACATTTGGACTTACAAGGTTTTGCCTTTTTGGAATTGAATCAATTTTATTCGCATTTAGTAATGGAGGCGTGTGAGAATTTGAAGTTACCATTGAAATGTGAAATTATTAAAGATTGGAGCGGGAATGATAGATTTTTATTAGTAGAAAAAAATTAGTAGAAAAAATAAATTCAATGCGTAATAATTAGCATCTTTGCGAGAGGAATATGTTATTCTGGAAAAAGAAAAAATATGTTTTTAATCCACAAACGCTGCGATATGAGTTAGCAAAGGCATCGGTGTTATCTATTATTGCAAATATTTTTTCTTATTTGTTGACGGGCTTGGGATTTGCAGTATTGACAATATATGTAGCGTATAATTTTTTTGATTCACCAAAAGAAAAAATGTTGAAAAGAGAAATTGAAGTTTTGAGAAATCAATATGAGTTGTTGCAAAATAAAATGAATAAATTACAACTGGTTTTGAATGAGTTGCAAGAACGGGATAAAAACATTTACAGAGTGATATTAGAAGCGGATCCACTTTCGGATGATATTCGCAATGCGGGGTTTGGCGGGCAAGCGTTTAATGAATGGGCAGACCTAAGCAATGGTGATATTATTCGTCAAACGCAATTAAAGTTACAACAAATCAGTAAGCAATTTTATATTCAATCTAAGTCATTGGATGAAATTGCCGAATTGGCAAAGAATAAATCGGCGATGCTGGCATCTATTCCTGCGATTATTCCGATTCAGATAAAAGATTTGAAAAGGCAAGTGACGAGTGGTTTTGGTTGGCGTATTCATCCTATTTACAAAACACAGGAATTTCATCCGGGATTAGATTTCCCTGCGCATCAGGGCACGCCTGTGTATGCTACGGGAGATGGAAAAGTGGAATTTGCAGGAATGGATAATAGTGGTTATGGATTGCATATTATCGTGAATCACGGGTTTAACTATCAAACCTTGTATGGGCATTTGAGTAAGGTGGTGGTGCGTGTGGGTGAGAAAGTCAAACGAGGACAATTGATTGGGTATGTTGGATCTACGGGATTAAGCACTGCACCGCATTTGCATTATGAGGTCATTAAAAATAATGAAAAGGTAAATCCGATTAATTATATGTTCAGTGGGCTGTCAGAGGAGGATTATGCGATATTGGTGGAACGTGCGAATCAATCTACACAAAGTTTTGATTAATAATAATGTCGTTGCATAAAATTGATAAATGGACGGCTGTTGCACTGGTGGTGGCAAATATGGTGGGTACTGGTGTATTCACGAGTTTGGGATTTCAGTTAGTTGAAATGCATAATGTATGGAGTATACTTTTTTTATGGGTACTGGGTGGAATCATTGCTCTTTCGGGGGCATTAACGTACGCAGAGATAGGTTCGTATTTAATAAAGAATGGCGGTGAGTATGCTTATTTGAGTCATTTATTTCATCCGATGTTAGGGTTTATAGCGGGTGTGGTGTCAGTTGTTGTGGGATTTGCGGCGCCCATTGCAGCGGCTTGTGTGGCTTTTGGAAAATACCTGTCGTATACCATAATTTCAACACAGCATCATAAATTAGCATTGTTATTATCCATTGCAGTATTGGTGTGTATTACTTGTATTCATTTATTGAGTATTAAAGTAAGTGCTTTGTTTCAAAAATATGTTACGCTTGTAAAGATCATCGTGATATTAATATTTCTGTTGGCATTATTTTTACCTAATGCTAATCCGGAAATTTTTAAGTGGAATGACAAAAGTTTTTTGAGCGAAGTGTTTTCTTCTTCTTTTGCGGTGAGTTTAATTTATGTCAGTTATGCCTATTCAGGATGGAATGCAGCAGCGTATCTTACAGCAGAAATTGAAAAACCTGAAAAGAATCTCTCAAAAGCGTTGATTACTGGCACATTTCTGGTAATGATGTTGTATGTGTGCTTAAATTTTTGTTTTTTATATTCTACGCCGGTTAAGGTCTTAAAAGGCAATGTAGAAGTGGGAATTATCAGTGCACAATACATTTTTGGAAAGTCCGTAGGTAATTTGATTGGTGTTTTAATAGCAAGTTTATTAATATCTACCATCAGTTCAATGTTGATGGCTGCACCAAGAGTATTAGCTAGTATGGGAGAAGATTTTTCTGCGTTGTCATTTTTTAATCAACACAATAAGTTTCGGTCACCTTACATTGCGCTACTTGCTATTGCGGGCATTTCAACGATAATGATTGTTTCTTCTACTTTTCAATGGTTGATTAATTACATTGGTATGACTTTGATTATGTTTACATTAATAACATCAGTTGGATTATTTGTATTGAGAAAAAAGGAAAATTATTGTTCTGTTTTTAAGGTGCCGCTTTATCCATTACCTGTTATTTTTTTTATTGTGATGAATGCTTGGATTTTAATCTATGTTGGAAAGCAGGAAATGTCGGCGTTAATAATGTCAGTTGTAACAATTATTGTAAGCGGAATGTTATATGGACTTGTAAAGTATTTTGAGCAAAAATGAAAATTAGATTATTGTTGATAATAGCGGTAGTTTTTTGTAAAGTATTAATTGCCCAGCAAAATATTTTAGATTCTTTATTAAAACAATTGCCCTTGCGTTTTAAGAAATATGTTGAAGAACCCAATAAATTTAGATTTCAATGTATTTATACAAAAATTGATTATGACAAGAATGGATCTCCGAGTTTTCAAGATTATTATTTTCATTATTCTGATACGATGTACAATTATCCTGCCAGTATGGTGAAGTTGCCTGTTTCCTTAGTAGCATTGAAAAAGTTGGAAGTATTAAATAATATTGAGGCGAATTGGGAAAGTGTGATTCTGATAGGTTCATTGCATTGTCAAAAGAGTTTGAAGAGTGATTCCATTGGCAGGCCTTATTATCCGCATTTGAAAAAGTGGATTAAACGAATGCTGATATTGAGTGATAACACTGCTTATACACGCACTTATGATTTTGTCAATTGTAAAACACTACACGAATGGCTGAAAGATTGGGGATTTTCAAAGGCTCAGTTGAAAAATAAATTTATTTCTAAATGTCAGAATGATACGATGTATTTCACGCCTAATGTGTATATTCTGAATCAGAATGGTGATACAATTTTTATACAATATCAGGATTATGTTTGTTGGATGGATAGTTTGCCGAAAAATTATCAAATTGGTTATAGCATTTTAAAGCAGAGAGTAAAAAAGAAAATTGTTCGGACAAAAGCTCCAAAATCCTTTGCACATCATAATGATTGGCCATTGGAATACTCGCATCAATTGCTGAAGTATTTGATTTTTGATGAAGCATTAAACGTTTTATCTTTACATAAAATGCATCGGGATTCGTTGATTAAATTTATGGGAGGTTATCCAAGTGAATACACAGAATTAGCAGTTAATACAAATGATTATTACGATACGTGGAAAAAATTTTTTATGTATGAAGCAAAATACAAGAAAGTAGAAATAGACAGTTTGCGAAGTATAAATATCATCGGCCGGGCGTATGGTTTTTTATCTGAAACCGCTTATATTGTGGACTTTAAGAACAATATAGATTTTATTTTAAGCGCATCGGTTTATGTTAATCCTGATAATTTGATGAATAATAAATATGATTATGAAGAAGCATACGAATTATTTTATCACATTAGCCACTTGATTTACGAGTATGAAAAACAATTTTTTAAACCAAAAGATAAATTTCAATTTTATGAAAATTTGTTTCAAAAAAAGTAATTACGTAATTGGTGTTTGTTTGATTATACTTTATTCTTGTGGTAATAATGATAAAACGCAGGAAATAAAATCTATTAAAAAGGACGATAAAGATTCGGTTGAACAAAAACATAATAGCACAAAATCAAAATTTAAAGATTTATGTATCAAAATTCAATATAATCCTAACAACGAATGGAATAACACAATTGCATTACTAACAGGAGATAGAAATAAGTTTAGATACAAAGCGTTGTACGATTCCAGTTATTGGGAAATATATCACGAATTTATTGAACTATCGTGGGATAAATTAGAAAAAAGGAGATTGAATAAAATAAAATTGTGGCGAGAAAAAGAATTGACAACCGTTGATACATTGACGCATACTATTTTTTATCCATTCTCTGGTCCTGATTTTCTGACGGCTTCTGTGTTATTCCCAAAAGCAGATACTTTTGTTTTATTGGGACTTGAACCAGTAGGCGCTTTACCTGATTTTTCAAAAATGACAGCCGAACAACAACAAAGTTATTTATCTAATTTCTCAAATGCATTAGGAGATATTTTTGACAAAAGTTATTTTATCACACGAAAAATGTTACAGGATTTTCAATCACAAAAAGTTAATGGTTTACTACCTGTTTTGGGATTTTTTATTAAGCAATTAAATTATGAAATAGCAAATGTGCAATACATTTACAAAGACAGTTTGCAACAAATCAAAGAGATAGAATATTATACCAAAGAGAAAATAAAGCCAATGGGTGTGAAAATTATAGCCATTAAGGATTCTTGTGCCAAGACCATTTATTATTTTCGTTACAATGTAATGGATAAACTTTTCAATGATAGCAGTGCATTTTACAGATTTTTGTTTTCCTTTAAAAATTATGTAACGTATATTAAAAGCGCATCGTATTTGTTACACAATTCATTTATGACTAATATGCGGAATATGATAATACAACATTCTGTGACCATTTTGCAGGACGATACAGGAGTGCCGTATAGATATTTGAGCGATAGTACGCAATGGCAGATAAAATTATATGGTGTGTATGATAAGCCAGTGAAAGATTTTGGGAAAATGGGCTATCAGCCCGATCTTGCCAAGCGAATGAAAGAAGATAGCATGCATATTCCGAAATTACCTTTTCATTTAGGATATCATTGGGGAAGTAAAAAAGATGTATTAATTTTAGCCATAAAAAATAAATATGAATGAAGAAGATAATGTGAAAAAATTGTCGGAAGTATTTAAGGATTTATTGAAAAATGAAGGATTGGAAGATAAAATTTTAAAAGCCAAAGTTGTTTCAATGTGGAAGGACATTGTAGGCCCGCATATAGCAAAGAATACCAGTAAATTACGATTTCAGGATAATAAATTACTTGTTCACGTGCATTCAGATGCATTGAGAAATGAATTGATGTTTATGAAGCATCAGATTATTCAAAATCTGCATCAGGCGGTGCAGAAAGAATTTATTGAAGATATTCTTTTTTACTAAAATCTAAATATGAAAAAGATATTGATTGGTTTATGGTGTTTGCCTTTGCTTGTTTCATCGCAAGATAAAGAAGATAGTATAAGTATTAAAAAAATTTATGATTATTTTTTAAGTGAATCAAAATGTTATGATAACATAAAACACTTGTGTAAAAAAATTGGTAATAGAATCAGTGGTTCGGCAAATGCTCAAAAAGCGGTAGAATGGACATTTCAAACGATGAAGCAAGCAGGAGCAGATACGGTGTATTTACAAAGCGTCAAAGTACCTGTGTGGAAACGTGGCAAAACAGAATGCAAACTGATAGTAAATGATAAAGCCATTCCCTTAAACGCCCTTGCACTTGGAAATTCTGTAAGCAGTGAAGGAAATGTGGTGGCTGAAATTGTTGAAGTAAGCAATGAATTGGAATTGGCACAATTAGGTGAAGAAAAAGTAAAAAACAAAATTGTATTTTTTAATGTAAAGTTTAATCCCCAAAATGTATCTACTTCTAAATCTTATGGAGAATGCGTAAAATACAGATATATTGGTGCTTCTTATGCAGCAAAGTACGGTGCCAAGGCCTGTTTGGTAAGAAGTATGACCTTATGTAATAATCGATCACCACACACAGGAAATATGTCTTATGATGAAAAAGTTTCAAAAATAAAAATCCCTGCATTGGCGTTGAGTTACAGGGATGCAGATACCATTTCACTATTATTAAAGATCCATCCAGATGCGAAGATAGAATTGTTTACAGAAAATGTTACTTTGGATAGTGTGGAATCTTACAATGTAATTGCGGAAGTGAAAGGGAGCAAGTATCCTGATAGATTTATCACTATCGGGGGACATTTGGATAGTTGGGATGTGGGAGAAGGTGCCCACGATGATGGGGCAGGTATTGTGCAAACTATTGAAGCCATACGAGTTTTCAAAAATATCTATAAGCCCCAAAATACGATTAGGATTGTCGCTTTTATGAACGAGGAAAATGGTTTGATGGGTGGAAAAACTTATGCTTCTGAAGCAAAGAGAAAGAATGAAAAACATATCACAGCACTAGAGTCAGATGCAGGGGGATTTACGCCAAGATACATTAGTGTAGATACAACTAATGGTTTGTATTCGTTGTGTCAAAAATGGAATGCCTTATTTGAGCCCTATTATATTCAAATCAAAAAAGGTGGGGGAGGCGCAGATATTAGCCCATTAAAAGAATTGTTAGGTATTCCGCTATGTGAATATGAACCAGATAACCAACGGTATTTTGATATTCATCATACAAAAGAAGATGTGTTTGAAAACGTGCACAAAAGAGAACTTGAGTTAGGCGGGGCCGCCATTAGTGCATTTGTGATGATGGTAGATAAGTATGTCAATTAATTCACTATAATTTTAGAAAAAATTTTATGGCAATAAACATATCCATTTGGGCATCGGGCAGTGGAACAAATGCTGAAAACATTATATTAAAGTTCAAGAACCATTCGTTTATTAAAGTAAAGATGATTGTTACCAATAATTCAGATGCGGGCGTCATTCAAAGGGCAGATAGATTGAGAAAAACAGTACACATTATCCCTAAAAAGGTCTTGTATGAAAAAGTAGATAGAGTAATAGAATTGCTGCAAGAAGAGCAAATTGATTTAATCGTATTAGCAGGTTTTTTATTAAAAGTACCAGAAAAAATTATTCAACACTTCCCCAATAGAATAATTAATATTCATCCTGCCTTATTACCTAAATATGGTGGAAAAGGATTTTATGGAGATAAGGTACATCGTGCGGTGCTTGAAAGTAAAGAAAAAGAAAGCGGCATTACCATTCATTATGTCAACGAAGAATATGATGCTGGACAAATTATATTGCAAGTAAAATGCCCTGTATATCCTGATGATACAATAGAATCATTGGCTAAAAAGATACATCAATTAGAATACGAGTATTATCCAAAAGTAATAGAACAAATTGCGAAAAACATTCAAGAAACTAAAAGAACGAATGTGTGAATATAAAACAGTACCCATACTTTGATAACAATGCTACAACGGAAATTGCCCCGCAGGTTCTTGAAGTTTTAAATGAATATCAGACATATTATTATGCCAATCCCTCGTCTACAGCGCATCCTGCAGGGATGATTTGTAATATACTTTACCAGCAGCACATTCAAAAAATTGCTGATTTACTAAATGTTTCCGAAAAAGAGTTGATAATTACAAGTGGCGCCACGGAATCCATAAATACTGCCATAAAAGGAATTTACTTGCAATATCATAAAAAGAAAAATCACATCATTTCCTGTAAAACCGAACACTCTGCTGTTTTGAATACATTAGAATACCTTCAAAATAATTTTAATGCTGAAATAACATTATTGAATGTAGATAAAAATGGACAAATAAATCTGGATGAATTAGAAAAAAATATTAAAGAGAATACCTTAATGGTATGTTTAATGATGGCAAATAATGAGACGGGGATCATTCATCCTGTTGAAGAACTTTACAAGATTACTCAAAAACATAAAGTATTCTTTTTTTGTGATGCAACACAGGCATTTGGAAAAATGATTATTAAAGATATACCGGCAGATATATTTTGTGGAAGTGCTCATAAATTCCACGGACCAAAAGGCATAGGATTTTTAGTAGTAAGAAATCTGGGCAGAAAAGTTTTTTTACATCCATTACTGCACGGAGGCAATCAACAGGAATATCGTTCGGGGACATTGCCATTACCTTTAATTGCTGCACTTTCAAAAGCATTGGAATTAGTTGTAACACAAAATCAAGACATTGTTTCTAAAATCAAAATATTGAGAGATATTTTTGAAGAAAATTTAATAAGGGCCTGTGCTGTAAGAATTCACGGATGGGAAATCAACAGAATTTGTAACACAAGCAATGTTCTGTTTCAGGACATACACAAAGAAATAGTATTAAAACTAATGAAAAAATTTTGCTTTTCCCGTGCGTCGGCTTGTTCAGACGGGTCAGGTAAACCTTCGCACGTATTAACAGCAATGGGAGTTTCCAAGAATGAGATAGATTTAAGTTTTAGGTTTTCGTTTTCAAAATTTAATACAGAAGAAGAAATTAAACACATCCTTACAGATATTACAAGAGAAATAAAGAACTTACACACTTAGCAAGTGGAGCATATCGGACTCGAACCGATGACCTCTACAATGCCATTGTAGCGCTCTAGCCAGCTGAGCTAATGCCCCGATTATCACAAAATTTTGCCGCAAATATAATAAATTACTTGTTCATTAAATTTATTTTATGTTTCAGTAAGAATTATTTTATAATTTTGCAATTTGTAAAAAAAAATTATGAGAAAACTATTCGTCGTTTTTATTGTTTTGTTGTCTATTAAAATAAGTGCTCAATCTACATTTCGTATTAGTTATGATGTAGCAAGTTTTGATTTAGCTGGTGGAATGGTTGTTACACCAGCCAATGAATATGTATTTGCTGGTACAAATGCTTCCTTTATACCATATTATGGGAATATTGTGAAATTAGATAATACCGGAAGTGTGTTATGGGCAAAGGCCTATACAGGAGGTATTGCCACGACTTTTAACGATTTGAAGTATGTTAGCACTGGTGGATTTATTGCCTGTGGACAATCTTCTAGTGGGGGCGCAATCCTTGTAAGGGTAGATAATAATGGGAATGTTATTTGGGCGAAAAGATATTTATTGCCAGATTTTAGCGGTAGTAAAACTTCAAATGAATTTTTCAATTCAATGATTGAAACAAGTGATGGGGGATTCTTAGCGGTTGGTGGAGTAGATTATTTCTGGGATGGTTGGAGTCCTGTTACTGTTGATACAACTAGTTTTTTTGCTATAAAAGTAAATTCAACCGGTAATTTGCAATGGAGTAGGGTATGGACCATCAGTACACCCCAGCCCGACGAAAGTTATTTTATGGATTGTGCTGAGTCATCAGATGGTTATTTATTAGTTGGACAATCTGCTGACGGCTCTCAAACTATGAGTAATGGAGATTATCCTTCAGATGCCTTTTTTGTTAAAGTGAACAAAACCACAGGCGCTAATGTATACATCAACCGATTTGGAAACGGGAATACTACATCTCAAGGTATAAATGGGGTTATTACACTTTCATCCGGACATTTTCTAATGGGTGGTTATGATGATATACATGCTTTTGTGGCTCGTTTACAAGGCACTGGGACATCTGCTACGCAGTTATTTGGTAGGAGAATAAATGGGGCATCTTTTCCTCTTTCACAATATGTTATTCAAGATTTAATGGAAAATTCTGACGGAAATTATTCTTTTATTGGATGGCGTATTGCTGGTTTGTTCCCAACCTTGAATTCTGCAATTATTAAAATGAATAGTAGCACAGGAGCAATTATGTTAGGAAAAACGTATGCTCCGATAGGATTATCTTCAATTTTACCAGAAGGAGGAATTGTGCCCTCTGACCAGGGTTATTTCTTTGTTTGTACGGATCAACAAGTTTCGGGATTTAATTATAATGTTATCAGGACAGATAACAATGGGGATATTGGACTATCTGTTTCAGGATGTACCAATACCTCGGTTAATCCCTCTACTAACGCTTACAATATTACTTTTCAAGCAATTACAACATCCACCTATAACAATGCCACGGAGGGCTCATTTTCCCCGATAGTTACCAATTTATCTCCAACTAATAATACACATTGTTTAAATTGTAATATCACTATTGTTCCATCCCCTACAGCAACTCCCAATCCGATTTGTGCAGGGCAAAGTGCTACGATAAGTATTACAAACACAGTAAGCGGATACAATTATAATGTATACACATCTTCTTCAGGAGGAACTTCAATTGGTTCAGCACCTTTGTCTGTTTCACCTGTTAATACTACAACTTACTATATCGAAGTTCAATCACAGTCCAATCCATCGTGTATCAGCGCTACTCGTACGCCTGTTACAGTAACGGTTAATCCTTCGCCTAATCTTTCATTGAATGCTTCGCCTAATCCTATTTGTAGTGGCAGTACTTTAACTCTGTCTGTTTCGGG